>NZ_FRBD01000063.1 GCF_900142525.1 Xylanibacter ruminicola
TGAAGAGTTTGATCCTGGCTCAGGATGAACGCTAGCTACAGGCTTAACACATGCAAGTCGAGGGGCAGCATATTGGTAGCTTGCTACTAATGATGGCGACCGGCGCACGGGTGAGTAACGCGTATCCAACCTTCCCTATACTAGAGGATAGCCCGGCGAAAGTCGGATTAATACTCTATGTTATTCAATGCGGACATCTAAGTTGAATCAAAGATTTATCGGTATAGGATGGGGATGCGTCTGATTAGGTTGTTGGCGGGGTAACGGCCCACCAAGCCTACGATCAGTAGGGGTTCTGAGAGGAAGGTCCCCCACATTGGAACTGAGACACGGTCCAAACTCCTACGGGAGGCAGCAGTGAGGAATATTGGTCAATGGACGAGAGTCTGAACCAGCCAAGTAGCGTGCAGGATGACGGCCCTATGGGTTGTAAACTGCTTTTATACAGGGATAAAGTGAGCCACGTGTGGCTTTTTGTAGGTACTGTATGAATAAGGACCGGCTAATTCCGTGCCAGCAGCCGCGGTAATACGGAAGGTCCGGGCGTTATCCGGATTTATTGGGTTTAAAGGGAGCGCAGGCTGATGATTAAGCGTGACGTGAAATGTAGCCGCTCAACGGCTGAACTGCGTCGCGAACTGGTTATCTTGAGTGAGTTCGATGTTGGCGGAATTCGTGGTGTAGCGGTGAAATGCTTAGATATCACGAAGAACTCCGATTGCGAAGGCAGCCAACAAGGCCTTTACTGACGCTAAAGCTCGAAGGTGCGGGTATCGAACAGGATTAGATACCCTGGTAGTCCGCACGGTAAACGATGGATGCCCGCTGTTTGCGATATACTGTGAGCGGCCAAGAGAAATCGTTAAGCATCCCACCTGGGGAGTACGCCGGCAACGGTGAAACTCAAAGGAATTGACGGGGGCCCGCACAAGCGGAGGAACATGTGGTTTAATTCGATGATACGCGAGGAACCTTACCCGGGCTTGAACTGCCAGCGAACGATACAGAGATGTTGAGGCCCTTCGGGGCGCTGGTGGAGGTGCTGCATGGTTGTCGTCAGCTCGTGCCGTGAGGTGTCGGCTTAAGTGCCATAACGAGCGCAACCCTTTTCATTAGTTGCCATCAGGTAATGCTGGGCACTCTGGTGATACTGCCACCGTAAGGTGTGAGGAAGGTGGGGATGACGTCAAATCAGCACGGCCCTTACGTCCGGGGCTACACACGTGTTACAATGGGAGGTACAGAGAGTTGGATGTACGTAAGTACATTCTAATCCTTAAAGCCTTCCTCAGTTCGGATTGGGGTCTGCAACCCGACCCCATGAAGCTGGATTCGCTAGTAATCGCGCATCAGCCATGGCGCGGTGAATACGTTCCCGGGCCTTGTACACACCGCCCGTCAAGCCATGAAAGCCGGGGGCGCTTGAAGTCCGTGACCGCAAGGATCGGCCTAGAGCGAAACTGGTAATTGGGGCTAAGTCGTAACAAGGTAGCCGTACCGGAAGGTGCGGCTGGAACACCTCCTTTCTGGAGAGAATGACTGTCTTCTAGTGATGCTAGT
>NZ_FRBD01000062.1 GCF_900142525.1 Xylanibacter ruminicola
CGGGAGTTTCGTTTGGTGTTATACAAAAGTTGTGATTCAATAAAGATGATCAGAAGAACCGACCCTGTGATTGCTGGAGTTTGGCGCGAATATTTAAATGGAGAAGTTATAAAAGAATATCCTGGGAACACTCTTCCTGGTACACGAGAATTTGATTATTCTACACTTTTGAAGAAAACATCACAAGATTTATATTGGCAAAAATGAAAAAGTTATTTATTTGTAGTATTTTGTTTGTACTTTTTTTACAAACAGGGTGTACAGATAATGTACAACCCCAAAAATCAAATAACCCGTCTCATAGTCTTGAGCCGGATAATATAACTGATGCTGATTCTTACTATTATAGGCATTGCTTAGAGAAATTTACACAACTAATAAAAACTCCAGATAACATTCAGTTTTTTGAATTAGAAAATGTTTTTAATGAGGCAGATGTATATTCAGAATCACTATTGTTTAACTTGGTGGTAGCTAATAGATTAGGACTAGATGTCGCAAAGATAAGAGTTGCATGTTGCTTGTCTGAATCATTAAGCAATCCTAATATTAGTAAGAACTCGAAAGAGATTTCATTGTATTATCTGAAAAAATGGGAATCCTGTACTCAACATAAGAGAGGTAAGCAAATTATTGAACGTTTTGAATCTATACCAACGAATGAAACAGGAATCAGATTTCCAAAAATAACCTATAAAAGTTCTGAAATACAACGTTTAAAAGTAGGCTGTCTCAAAGGGGCTATTAAAGACTACGAGAAGTTGAAAGAGAAGATGTCTAATGATACTATGTATGCTTTCATGTTGTATTATGCATATATGATGGCTGACCGATACAATTATCAGCCAGCTAAAAGGGATGTTGTAACTATTGTAAACCGTTTTTATGACGAATATAATTTGGGGCCAATAGATAAAGACACGAGATATTTTTGTAGTTTCTTTAAATAATGTTTGAGATTATGGGGTGGAATCATAACAACAGATCAGCTTGGCGGGATACTTACCACAAGTAATCTTCTACGTAGCCATTGAACTCCAACGGTTCTTTCCAACCGAATTTGCGGGCGGCCTGA
>NZ_FRBD01000060.1 GCF_900142525.1 Xylanibacter ruminicola
GCAAAGCAGCTGTCCATCATAAACATTCGCTATGGCCTGACGAATACCATCGAATTGAGATGCTTGATTTTCTATCTCACCTAACTCAATGCGGAGCCCCCTTAGTTTCACCAGAGAGTCAATACGTCCGAGATACTCAAGCTCTCCCTGTCCATTCCAGCGGCAGAGGTCGCCTGTACGGTAGGCCCGTAATCCCATGAAGGTCGTGAACTTTTCAGCATCCTTATCCGACGGATGCAGATAGCCACGTCCGACACCTTTACCACAGATTATCAGTTCGCCGGCCACTCCGCAAGGCAACAGTCTCATAGACGGGTCTACAACATACAACTGGTAGTTGGCCAGCGGGCGGCCAATGACAGGCGTGTCATAGTCACTCTCAATCTTGTAGTATGTAGTATATATGGAACATTCGGTGTGGCCGCAGCAGTTATAGAATTCGTAGGGGGGCTTCCTGACAGCTGACAGCTTCTCACCGCTGACGGAGAGAAGTCGCAGGGAATGATTCTCTATGGATGAAGCGAAGAAATGTCCTACCTGCGTAGTAAGGAATGCTATGCTGACGGCATTATCCTCCATGTAGTGGTTCATGCGGCCGATGTCCATACGCATCTCGCTGTCAATGATATATACGGAGGCACCGCAAGTCATTGCAGGATAGAGATCCATCATGTGGGCATCGAAACCGAAGTTTGAATAGGCCAAAGCCCGGTCGTCAGATGTCATGCGGAATTCTTTGTTATACCAGTGGCAGAAATTCACGATGCCATGGTGTTCCAGTGCCACGCCCTTAGGCCTGCCCGTAGAGCCGGAAGTATAGAGAATGACATACCTGTGTGAAGGCAGTGGATCAGGTAACGGACTGCTACACTTAGGCAAAGTCTCCAAAGCATCAGACGTGAAGATTTCTCCTTTAAATGACGGCATGGCATGATGCACTCGTAGTCCTTCACTCAGGATGAGACGTACTTCGGCATCCTGGCACATGTACTGCAGGCGCTCCTCCGGGAAATTGAAGTCGAGCGGCATGTAGGCTGCGCCAGCCTTCATGATAGCCAGCGGATAGATGGCCATCAGTTCTGAACGTTCTATCATTACACCGATGGCCTCTTCGGGCTGTACATGGTACATATTAATAAGGTATGCAGCTAAATGGTTGGTCAGGTCATCCAGCTCACGATAGGTCATCTGCCTGTCCTTGAATACGACGGCAATGTTATTAGGAGTCTTAGCTGCCTGAGCACGGAACAGGC
>NZ_FRBD01000059.1 GCF_900142525.1 Xylanibacter ruminicola
CTAGTGACGGCGTGCCTTTTGCATAATGAACCTACGAGTTACCATCACCAGCAAGGTTAAGTATTTAAGATACGTAAGCCGCAGTGAAAGCGAGCCTGAACAGGGCGTCAAGTTGGTGGGGGTAGACGCGAAACCGAGTGATCTACACATGTCCAGGATGAAGTCCCGGTAACACGGGATGGAGGTCCGCACCGATAAGCGTTGAAAAGCTTCCGGATGAGGTGTGTGTAGGAGTGAAAGGCCAATCAAACTCGGAGATAGCTCGTACTCCCCGAAAGGCATTTAGGTGCCGCGTCGGATGGTCACCGTGAGAGGTAGAGCGACCGATAGGTCAAGAGGGCTTCACCGCCTATCGAGACCTGACGAACTCCGAATGCTCACGGTCTGCAGTCCGGCAGTAAGGGGGCGGGTGCTAAGGTCCGTCCCCGAGAGGAGAAGAATCCAGACCGCCGTCTAAGGTCCCGGAATCCTGTCTGAGTTAGTCTAACGAAGTCTGGTCTCGATGACAGCTAGGATGTTGGCTTGGAAGCAGCCATTCATTCAAAGAGTGCGTAACAGCTCACTAGTCGAGAGACCGGGCGTGGATAATAATCGGGTATAAGACAGGTACCGAAGGCGCGGGATAGCATTAAAAAGTATCGGTAGGGGAGCATTCCATACGGGTCGAAGCCAGTGGATGACTGTTGGTGGACTGTATGGAAAAGCAAATGTAGGTATAAGTAACGATAAGGGGGATGAGATCTCCCCCCGCCGAAAGACTAAGGTTTCCCGGGCGATGTCAATCACCCCGGGGTTAGTCGGGTCCTAAGCATAAGCCGAACGGCGATGGCGATGGCTGACACGGTTAATATTCCGTGACTTCCATATGGGGCGATGTGGTGACGGAGCAGTGACACTGCCGCGGACTGACGGAACAGTCCGTTGAAGAGTGTAGGTTATGAGGAGTGCAGGCAAATCCACACTCCGAGCTGAACCTTGAAAGTACGGCATCCTCTTCGGAGGAAGCTGATAGTGCAGGTAATCAGACTCCCGAGAAAAACCGCTAAGCTTAACTCATGTGGAACCCGTACCGCAAACGGACACACGTAGTCGGGTAGAATATACTAAGGCGTTGAGAGATTCGCGGTTAAGGAACTAGGCAAACTGACCCTGTAACTTCGGGATAAAGGGTCCTCCCTTGTGGGAGGCGCAGAGAATAGGTCCAGGCAACTGTTTAGCAAAAACACAGGGCTGTGCAAACTCGAAGGATGAAGTATACAGCCTGACACCTGCCCGGTGCTGGAAGGTTAAGAGGAGATGTCAGTCGCAAGATGAAGCATTGAATTGAAGCCCCAGTAAACGGCGGCCGTAACTATAACGG
>NZ_FRBD01000058.1 GCF_900142525.1 Xylanibacter ruminicola
GAGAATGTAAAGTAAACTGTGTCAGGCTACAACAAAATGTAGTTTAACACGTTTATTTTATGATGGCAAACGAAGAAATTGATTACAAGCTGGCAGCCGAGCAGTTGCGTACAGGCAAGCCGTTGTTTGGAAAAGATGGTGCATTGGCACCAATGTTGGAGCGTATTTTGAATGCAGCTCTTGAGGGTGAGATGGATGCTCACTTGAGTGAAGGGTCCCGTGAGTCAGGGAATCGTCGTAATGGCAAAATGCCTAAAACTGTTCAGACGCAGTATGGTGAGGTAACTGTAGAGACACCTCGTGACCGTGATGGCAGTTTTGATCCTCAGACAGTCCGTAAGCGAGAGACAATTCTTGCTGAGGGTATGGCCGATCAGATCATCGGCATGTATGCTTTTGGCACGAGTACCCGTGAAATCAGCCGCTATTTTGAGCGTGAGTTCAATACCAAGCTATCTGCAGAGACTATCAGTGCGATAACAGACCGCGTGCTGCCTGAGATTAAGGAATGGAAGTGCCGCTCCTTGGATGCGGTCTATGCAATCTGCTGGCTCGATGCTATCCATTACAAGGTGAAAGACGATACTGGGCGTGCTGTCACCCGTGCCATCTACAATGTGTTGGGCATCAACAAGGAAGGGCACAAGGAACTGCTTGGTATGTACGTTGCCAAGAGTGAAGGAGCCAACTTCTGGCTGGAGGTACTTACGGACTTGCAGAACCGAGGAGTGGAGGATATCATGATATGCTGCGTGGATGGTCTTAAGGGCTTTCCAGACGCCATCCAAAGCGTTTTCCCCCATACTGCCGTACAACTCTGCATCGTACATCAGATACGCAATTCTATTAAGTATGTGGGCAGCAAGCATCAGAAAGAGTTTATGAAGGACCTGAAACTCGTCTATGGCGCTGTCAGCAAAGATGCTGCTGAGACCGAGCTTGACAATCTTGAACTCAAATGGGGCGAACAGTATCCTATCGTCATCAAGTCATGGCGTGACAACTGGGAGCGTCTGACGGAATTCTTCCAGTACACCAAGGAGATTCGTCGTCTCATTTACACGACCAATACAGTCGAAGGCTATCACCGTCAGATACGCAAGGTTACGAAGAACAAGGGCGTATTCCCGTCTGATACAGCCTTGGAGAAACTCGTCTACCTGGCTTACCGTAACATTAGCGAGAAGTGGACTATGCCCCTGGCGAACTGGGCACTTATTTCACAACAAATAGCGATAAAATTTGGAGATAGGTATGAAATTATGTAACTTTGCAGCTAGAAAGGCTCCTCATCTGGAAAACACGATTAAAAATCGTGTCCCCCATCTGAGGTTAATATAATAAGGGAAATGGCCTTGACACAGTTCAACTTACACTACC
>NZ_FRBD01000057.1 GCF_900142525.1 Xylanibacter ruminicola
TCGGGAGCCGGCAGTTTCTTCCTGTCAACCTTGCCGTTGGGGGTTAGTGGCAACTCGTCCAAATGGATGTAAGCAGCAGGTACCATATAGTCGGGAAGCGACTGTGCAAGGAATTCCTTCAGAGTACCTTCATCAATATCGCTGTCTGCGGTATAGTACAGGCACAGCAGCTGTCCGTTATAAACCGAAGCCACGGTCTGTTTGATACCACCATACTTCAAGCTCTGGCTTTCTATCTCGCCAAGCTCTATTCTGTATCCACGTAGTTTCACCTGGGTATCAATACGTCCGAGGTATTCTAGCTCTCCCTGCTTGTTCCAACGGCACAGGTCGCCAGTACGATAGCATCGCTCTCCCCTGAAGGTCAGGAATCTAGCAGCATCCTTATCTGACGGGTGCAGGTAACCTCTTGATAGTCCCTCTCCACCAATGAGCAACTCTCCGGCTATTCCCTGCGGAAGCAGATGGAGGTTTGTATTAACCACATACAGCTGGTAGTTGTCAAGCGGACGGCCAATGATTGATGAGTTAAAGTCACCAGTAATCCTGTAGAATGTAGAGAATAGCGAACATTCTGTCGGACCGTACACGTTGTAGAAGTCGAAAGGTGGCTTTTTCAGCGGTATCATTTTCTCACCGCCTGTTGACAACAGACGCAGCGACTTATTGCCAATAACGGTTGCAAACATGATACCTGCCTGCGTAGTCATGAAAGCGATATTGATGTCGTTATCTTCCATATATTGGTTCATAGCCATGAAGTCCATGCACATCTCACTGTCTATGATATAGACGCAAGCACCAACGGACAACGTCGGATAGATGTCTATCATATGGGCATCAAATCCGAAGTTGGCATAGCCCAGGGCATGGTCGGCGGCTGTCATGCGGAACTCCTTGACATACCAGTGGCAGAAGTTGACGATGCCATGGTGTTCCAGTATTACGCCCTTAGGCTTGCCTGTGGAGCCAGAGGTGTACAAGATGACATGCCTGTGTGAAGGCAGTGGATCAGGTAACGGACTGCTACACTTAGGCAAAGTCTCCAAGCTGTCAGACGTGAATACGTCTCCACTGAATGACGGCATGGCATGATGTACCCAGTCTTCTTCACTAAGTATGAGCCGTACTTCGGCATCCTGGCACATGTACTGCAGGCGCTCCTCCGGGAAGTTGAAGTCCAACGGCATATAGGCACCACCGGCCTTCATGATGGCCAGCGGATAGACGGCCATCAGTTCTGAACGCTCTATCATGACGCCGATGGCCTCCTCGGGCTGTACATGATAATAGTTAATAAGGTATGCAGCCAAACGGTCGGTCAGGTCATCCAGCTCACGATAGGTCATCTGCCTGTCCTTGAATACGACGGCAATGTTATTAGGAGTCTTAGCTGCCTGAGCACGGAACAGGC
>NZ_FRBD01000056.1 GCF_900142525.1 Xylanibacter ruminicola
GAGAGTGAGGAAATGTTCGTAAACTGCACCAATCTTGTTGGAGGCGCAGGCACCATTTACAACGAAAGCCATGTGGATGCTACTTATGCACATCTTGACGGAGGAACCTCAAATCCTGGTTATTTCACAGATAAGAACGCACCAGTGATTACGAATCCTGAGCCTTATGCTGTACTAAGTGAGAACAACACCATACTGACGTTCTACTATGATAGTCAGAAAGATGCTAGGAATGGTATGAGTGTAGGGCCGTTCAGTAGCGATACTGGCTATCAGTCTTGGCTTAGATCTGTAGATTATATCACTAAGGCTGTGTTCGACGCTTCATTTGCAAATTGTACTACACTCACAAGTACAGCCTACTGGTTCTTCATGTGCAGGAAACTTACCATTATTGAGGGCATTGAGAATCTCAAGACGGATAATGTGACAGACATGAGTGGGATGTTTACTAGTTGTTATGCACTAACAAGCCTTGATGTAAGCAAATTCAAGACGGATAATGTGACAGACATGAGTGAGATGTTTTTAGGTTGTTTAGCTTTAACAAGCCTTGATGTAAGCAATTTCAAGACGGACAAAGTAACAACCATGGGCTCTATGTTTAACGCCTGTGCCAGCCTGACAAGCCTTGATGTAAGTAATTTTAAGACGGACAACGTGACAAACATGTTTGGGATGTTCACTAGTTCTGGCCTGACAAGTCTTGACGTGAGCAGTTTTATTACGACCAATGTGACAAATATGAATGGGATGTTCTCTTATTGTTCTAGCCTGACAAGCCTTGACGTAAGCAATTTCAATACGGACAACGTTACAGACATGAGCGGGATGTTCGATGGTTGTTCTAATTTAGTCACCATTTATGCAGGAAATGAGTGGAGAACCGATAATGTATCAAGCAGTGTAGGTATGTTTGGCGAATGCACAAATCTCGTTGGTGGCAAAGGTACCGTCTATGATCCTGAGCATACTGATGTCAGCTACGCCCATATCGACGGTGGCCCTTCTAATCCAGGTTACTTCACTGATAAGAACGCGCAAGAAATTACTGCCACATTCGACGGAGTGACCCTTACTGTTGTTGGACAAACCACAATGGCTCTGGCTTTGGAGCAGGTTGGTGGTCGCGATGTGGTTGCTAAGGATATCGCAGCTATCGTATGGAACAGTACTGAGGCTATCACTCGCAGTGACATTGAGGGCTTTGGCAATCCTAACTTGCTGATTTATGTACAAGCAGATTCGCTGGCTCCAGAAGGAGTGAACAATGTGGTTGTCGATGGTAAGGCCAAGAACATCGTTCTGGTGGATGCTGATGGCAATAACAACTTCTATGTTCCACAGGAGTTTACAGCCGAGAAGATCAGCTACACTCGCGAGTTTAAGCAGACCACCAAGAAGAATGTAAGTCGCGGTTGGGAAGGCATCTGTCTGCCATTCGATGTACA
>NZ_FRBD01000055.1 GCF_900142525.1 Xylanibacter ruminicola
TGTCTTATACTGATATAGGTTGACACATTTAGAAACTTAATAAATGTGTTAGACTTATGAGAATTTTAAATCCAAGGATTCCAGAAGAGAAGAAAGCGGAGATTATTTCTGCTTATTTGAATGGTACCAACAGTTATGAAGAGTTGGGAAAGTACTACAATGTTGAGCCAAGTACGATAAGATGTTGGGTAAGCCGGTACAGAAAATCAAAAAATGTTGTATCTTTGCAGGCGGATACCAAACCGCTTGAAGATATGGCACGTAAAAAGAAAGAGGAGAAATCTCCTGAGGTACTGGCACTCGAAGCTCGCGTTCGTGAGTTAGAGTTGCAGAATCTGGCCCTGAACACGCTGATTGACGTGGCTGAAAAGAACGGCATTGATATCAGAAAAAAATCTGGGGCCAAGCAGTAGATGAGCTTCATGGGCAGCACGGCCTGACGGTAACAGCTGCCTGTGATCTGCTTGGCCATAGCAGACAGGCCTATTATAAGAAGAAAACGGACGAGGCGGAACAGTTGGCCCGCGAGATTCGTATTCTTGATGCAGTACGTGAAATACGTGAGATTGATCCTGGTATTGGAGGAGTGAAACTCTGGCTGATGCTATGCGTGATGTTTAATACAGGATGGATGCCTGGACGCGATAAGTTTATGAACTTACTTCGTCGCCATAAACTGATGCAGAAACCTCGCAAGAGCCGCTCTACAACGAACTCCAACCATCGCTACCACAAATGGAAGAATCTTATTAAAGGATTCGTTCCTACTGCGGCAAATCAGCTGTGGGTAAGCGATATTACCTACATTGAGCTCAAGAACGGATGCTGTTATCTGCACCTCGTTACAGATGCTTATTCAAAGAAGATCGTTGGCTGGTATCTAGCAGAATCTCTCGCATCCGTATTTACGCTCAAAGCCCTCCGTATGGCTATAGAACAGGCTGGCGGTGACGACCTCTCAGGACTCATCCATCACTCTGACCGTGGTGTGCAGTACTGCTGCGACCTCTATGTCGAGGAACTGCAAAAACACAACATATTAATATCGATGACGGAGGATTACAAACCTACTGATAATGGCGTTGCAGAGCGCGTGAATGAAACAATCAAGTATGAGAGCATCTATCGTCAGGAAAGACGGTTTGCGACGTATGGAGAGGCACTGGAGCAGATAAGACGCTTCGTTGATTTCTATAACTGCAGACGCCCTCACTACAGCATCGGTATGCAGACTCCAAATACAGCTCACGAGCAGTCTGGTGAACAAAAAAAGATGTGGAAGAATAAAATTTATCGCAAGAATGAACAGAGTTTGCAGAATAATCCCTAACTTTGCAAGCGGAATGTCGAAGGACACTCTTTGGAGGCTTTGCGCCTCCAGCCGCATGGCAAACCACCGCAGTGTTTTTCATAGTTGTCAACTCTTTCAGGAAAAAGACAACCTTTTCAGTAAAGGTGTCAACGATTCCAGTAAAGAGTCAACTTATTCAGTAAAGCGACTGTCAACTATATCAGGAAAAAAGCAATAAACTGT
>NZ_FRBD01000054.1 GCF_900142525.1 Xylanibacter ruminicola
GAAACCATGAACACCCGCAAGCTGGCCAACCACATCAGTGAGCATGGTAGCGTGTACACCAGCGACGTGGTGTTTGGTGTGCTGGAGAAGTTCCGCAGCTGTCTGGTAGAGATGCTGCTGGAGAGCAAGCGTGTGAAGATTGAGGGTCTGGGTACCTTCTTCACCACCCTCGAGAACCAGGAGGGTGGATGCGCAAAGAAGGAGGACTTCAATGTGCAGAAGAACTTGAAGGCCCTGCACATCCGATTCATGCCTGAGGGCGAACAGGAGATGAACATCTCCAGTCGCGAGTTCATCAAGAAGGCTGAGTTCGTGAATGCCGAGGCGTTTGCAGGTGCGCTGGTAGAGGATTCGGGTAGCGAGGAGGACGATGGGCCAACTGGTGGCTACACGCCTAATCCGGGGGATTAAGTAATCGGGGGTACCACCGAAAGTATTAACCATTAAAATTCAAAATCAACCATGACCAAGAAAGAAACCATTAAATTTATCGTGCAGATTATTGCATCTGTGGCTACGGCCATTGTGACGGCACTGGGAGCAACATCTTGTATGGGGATGTAGCAACAACAACCCAGAAGAGAGGAACGGGCAGAAATGCTTGTTCCTCATCCCCATCAGGATAATAATAGTTATTCGTTCAGTCAAAGTGAACAGTTCTTTTTTTTCATCAATTGCGATATTTTCAAGTTTTTAGCTAATTATTTGCATATTTCGCATATTTATCGTACATTTGCACCCAAACATAACATAAAAGGAGATTGAATATGGATGCACCAAATTTACAGTCATCGCCATTCACCCCATTCCAGATTGAGATGCTGGAACTTATTTCCAGAGTCAAATCAGAAGAGGAGATGAAAGACATTCGCCGCTTGCTCGGACAGTATTTCGCCAAGCAGGCAGAAGATGCCATGGATCGTCTTTGGGACGAAGGCAAAATCAATGATACCGTCATTGAAGAATGGAAGAACGAACACATGCGCACGCCATATAACCAATGATGAACATCGTTCTTGATACCAATTGTCTGCTGATGTCTCTCTCGCGTCGCAGCCAATACTATCCCGTCTGGCGAGATTTCGTAGATGGCAAATATACTCTTTGCGTTACCAATGAGATCTTGGCCGAATACGAAGAGATTCTTACCCAAAAGGTTGGTCCTCAGATTGCATCCAACATCATTCAAGCCCTTCTCGACCTTCCAAATACTAGAATGGTTCAGGTGTATTATCATCTTCGGCTTATCACAGCCGATCCTGACGATGACAAGTTCGTGGATTGTGCCTTTAAAGCCAACGCAAAATACATCGTAACCCAAGACCATCATTACGATGTTCTCCGCAATACTCCATTCCCCAAAATCGAGGTTATTGATATTGACGAGTTTCTGAGTATTCTGCGATAGCTTCACTATTTTACGATTTCAATCTTCCATCCCATTTTCAGAACTTCATAATATTCATTGTTCTATTCTGTTTTTATTTGGTTTTAGTAGAGCAAAGGTACTTATTTTCCTTGAACCAAGCAAATATTTACGCACAAAAAA
>NZ_FRBD01000052.1 GCF_900142525.1 Xylanibacter ruminicola
TAACCTTTTCCTGTCAACCTTGCCGTTGGGGGTGAGCGGAAGTGCCTCCAACTGCATATAGGTTGACGGTACCATATAGTCAGGCAGCGATTGTGAAAGGAACTCCTTCAGGACTCCTTCATCTATATCGCTGTCTGCTGTATAGTACAGGCACAACAGCAGTCCGTCATAAACCGAAGCCACAGCCTGATGGATGCCGTCATACTTCAAGCTCTGGTTTTCTATCTCGCCAAGCTCTATTCTGTATCCACGTAGTTTAACCTGAGTATCAATACGGCCGAGATACTCAAGTTCTCCCTGCTCGTTCCATCTACATAGGTCGCCTGTACGGTACATACGTTCTCCCTTTATGAATGGACAGTCGGTAAACTTCTCTCTTGTAAGTTCCTCCTGTTTCCTGTAGCCTCGGGCCATCTGCTTTCCTGACAGACATAGTTCACCGCCCATGCCCTTTGGTACAAGCTTTCCATTAGGATCAACAATGAAGAGGTGACTTCCGGGGACTGGCTGCCCGATGGGAATAGTCTCATATTGCCTCTCCTGGTCTACAACATGATAAGAAGCGCAGACGGTAAACTCCGTGGGGCCGTAGCCGTTGATGATCCTAACTGATGTCCGTCTTGTTGGCTGCAAGGCCTCACCACCTGCTACGATATATCTCAAGGGTAAGTCATCGAAGGTATTTATCAGTTCCATGCCGAGCTGTGTGCTGAGTGTCATGCCCGTGATACTCTTCTCATGGATATACCTGTTCATGCCCTCCAGATCATGTCGGAGGGTGTCTGAAAAGATATGTACCTGTGCTCCCACCGTCAAAGGTGTCATCAAGTCAAACAGCGAAGCGTCAAAGCAGAAGCTTGCATGCTCGGCACACCGGTCGGTATGAGAGAGTCGAAGCATATTAGCAAGCCATCCCACCAATGCCCTCAGGTTCCGATGCTCGGCCATCACACCCTTGGGTTTGCCCGTTGAACCGGAGGTGTAAAGCATGTATGCCAGCGATTCAGGCTTGCTGTTATCCACTGGCAGACAATCACTGTTGAAGTCGATTTGTTCAAGGAAGTCGGTTGTGATGAGCACTTTAGCTTCTGCATCTTCCAGCATGTACTGCAGACGCTCCTTGGGATAGTCGCAGTCCAACGGCAGGTATGCACCGCCAGCCTTGAAGATGGCCATGACCGCCAGCATGAACTCTTTCCTCCTTGGCAGCATGACGGCCACGAAAGCGTCCTGTTCCACGCCAGCCTCAATCAGAGCCGTAGCCAGGATGTCCGACCTCCTGTCAAGTTCAGCGTAGGTAATAGAGCTGTCCTCATCCACTACTGCCGTAGCCTCGGGGTAAAGCCTTGCCTGCTTCCTGAACAGGCTGACAAATGTTTCAGATGGGTCATATTCCATCCTTTCACCCGTTCCGAGTTTGATCAACTCTTCCTGCTCGTCATCCGTTGTCAACTCGATGTCCGACAGTCTTGTACCTTCCTTTGTGGCATGAACAGCATAGTTGGCAAGTGCATGGATAAATACTTCCATGTCCTGACGGCTGTATAGTGCCGTTTCGTAGGACAATCCTATCGTGTATCCATCCTTGCCATTGGGCCAGACTGTTAACTCAATGGGCAACTTCTGCGTGTCAAGCGTCAGAGTCATGTC
>NZ_FRBD01000051.1 GCF_900142525.1 Xylanibacter ruminicola
CCATTGGGTGTAAGCGGCAACTCGTCCAAATGGATGTAAGCAGCCGGTACCATATAATCGGGCAGCGATTGGGCAAGGAACTCCTTTAATGTACCTTCATCTATATCGCAGTCTGCTGCATAATACAGGCATAACAGCTGTTCGTCATGTACGGTTGCCACGGCCTGTTTGATGCCGTCATACTTCAAAGCCTGGCTTTCTATCTCGCCCAACTCAATGCGGTAACCTCTCAGCTTCACCTGAGTATCGATACGGCCGAGGTATTCCAACTCTCCTTGTTCGTTCCAGCGGCAGAGGTCGCCAGTGCGATAGCAACGCTGCCCCATGAACATAAAGAACTTGTTGGTATCATTTTCCAAAGGGTGCAGATAGCCTCTTGCCACACCCTCGCCGCCGATAACCAGTTCTCCTGCCATACCTCGCGGCAGCAGTCTTATGGATTCGTCGATGATAAATAGTTGGTAGTTATCTATGGGCACTCCAATGAGTGCTGAATCATAGTCATGTGTGATATTATAAAAAGTTGACACAAAGCACTCAGTGGGGCCGTATGCGTTAATTACGCTATAATTAGGCTTCTTCAAGGGTTGTAATTTCTCACCTGCCACTGTAAGTAACCTGAGCGAAGTGTTGTTAAAGGATGTGGCAAAGAGGTGTCCCACTTGTGTGGTGAGGAAAGCAATGGTTATTCGGTTTTGTTCCATATAACTGTTCATCGCTTCCATGTTCATGCGAATGTCACTTGAAAGGATATGCACACTAGCTCCTGTGAAGAGGGCTGGATAAATATCCATCATGTGTGTGTCAAAACCGAAATTGGAGAAAGCCAATAGCCTGTCCTCCTGTGTTATGGCTGCCTCTCTGATATACCAATGGCAAAAAATGACGATATTGTGATGTTCCAGTATGACACCTTTGGGCTTGCCTGTTGATCCTGATGTATATAGGATGACAAAGCGTTGTGACGGCAACGGCTTTGGCAGCCGGTCAGTGTTTGCAGGTAGGGATTGTAAGTCTTCAGCCATGAAAACCTCTCCCTTGAATCCGGTCATTGCCTGCTTTACCCTATCCTCCTCACTGAGTATGAGCCTTATGTTGGCATCCTGGCACATGTACTGCAGGCGCTCCTCCGGGAAGGTGAAGTCCAACGGCATATAGGCACCACCGGCCTTCATGATGGCTAGCGGATAGACAGCCATCAGTTCTGAACGTTCTATCATGACGCCGACGGCCTCTTCGGGCTGTACATGGTACTTATTAATAAGGTATGCAGCTAAATGGTCGGTCAGGTCATCCAGATCACGATAGGTCAGTTGCCGGTCCTTGAATACGACGGCAATGTTATTAGGAGTCTTAGCTGCCTGAGCACGGAACAGGCTGACCAATGTTTCAGGTGGGGCATATTCCATCCTTTCACCCATACCGAGCTTGATGAGCTCAGTCTGCTCTTCCTCATTCACTATCCGGATATCCTTAATCCTGGCATCAGACTGTGCTGCCATGGATTGGAGGATGCTGGTAAAGGTATTCTCCACGGTTCCGATTTCCTCCTGCGGATACAGTGAGGGATCATAGGCTATCTTTATCTCAAATGTGCCGTTGCTGTGTTGTCCGATGGCTATAGACAGCTCGTTAAACGGTTCCTCCTCTGTCTGTACGGGTCTGAAGTTCCATTCCTCCAGTGTCTCGTCCATGCCCTGCGGAACGGGATAGTTCTCGAAG
>NZ_FRBD01000048.1 GCF_900142525.1 Xylanibacter ruminicola
AAGCAAGTCTACATCTATAACAAGACTCAAGACTATGATGTGAAGATGTCGCAGACTGGTGAGGATCCCCATGGTATCATGATTCCTTGTGATTTCAAGTATCCAATTGAGAAAACCTGTATTAAGAATGCTTATACTACGTTTAATAGCTGGGGTGAAAATCCTGTAACGTCTACCGATTGGTATTTGACTCCAGTCGAGGGGAAAGTTATGAATGTTTCTGTAGAATAACATTCTTTATTATTAATATAACAAGCGTGTGCAATCAGTTGCACACGCTTGTTGTTCTATAATAAATGTTAATTTGAGTAGGTTTGTAGTTATTTTGTCCTTGTTTATAAGGAGAATGTTGTATCTTTGCAGAAAGTATACAATTTAATCGATTAAATATTTGATGTTATGAAGAAATTATTATCAATTGCAGTATTAGGATTAATTCTATCCGGCTGTACGAAGGGTTTTGAAGGTATGGAACCAGAGCCAACGCCAACTCCAGAACCAACCCCAACAAATAATAAGGCAACTCAAGAAGAGATTAATGCCAACGTTGCTAAAGTATTTGGAACCACCTTCAGTCCCAATCAGGATTGGAGTTCTACAACTAAGCATACTGTGACAATCACAGCAGATGCTCCAATGAGCGATATTGCTAAGGTTCAGATTCTGACAGAAGCTCCTTATTTTAATGAGGACGCAAGAGTTCTGAATGAAGCAACTGTTTCTAAGGGACAGTCTGTCTCAATCACATACGATTGCCCTGCAGAATACACAGATTTGGTAGCAGCTTGCGTTGATAGCAAGGGAATCTACTATGTAGCAGGTTTCAAGGCCGGCGACAATAGTGTCAATTTCAAGAAGGCAGCCCAGGCTCGAACAAGAGCTGCTTATGATCTTCCTGCTTTCCCAGCTACAAGCGGCTTGAAGATGAAATACAGAAATTCAGCTCTCTCATATAATGCTATTCGTGCTCAAAAGGCTGGACAGGATGGTGAAGATGCCAGCATTAATCCTTGGCTGAACAGCAATTGGGATAATGAGCGTCTCTGGATGTTTAATAATGAAGGTGGTAACAGTACTTGGAAAGTGGCAAGACAGACAATTTTCCGTGAGGTTACAATAACCGATGCGGAGAAACAAGGTCTAGAAACGATCTTGAAAGATGTTGGTGGAAAGAGTGGACGCGATAATACTCATAAACAGGTTAATTTGGAGACAATTCGCAATTCTCCATTATATCAGCTGACAAAGAACTATTTGGTTGCCGACGGAAAAGCACCAATCACATTGACGCCTGTTCAGATACAAACTACGGACTATTCTAGCGTTGCCTTGTATTATTATTATTTTAATCCAAGCGAATTGGAGGGCAAGTCAGAGGAAGAGCAACTTACTTTCCTGAAGAGCCTGCCTAAGTTCAAATGTGTTGATGGTAAGCAGACAAAGGAAGCAAGCGGCATCGCTAGCGGTAATGGTGAATTCTTTAAGGTTCATGAATATGTTCTGCCTTATTTCGGTGATGTAACGAGTAGTCCTACTGCTGATCTTGAAGTGCAGGGCTTCACCATCCCTGCGGGCTATTATGTAGGCTTTATGCTAAGAAAGAATAAGAACGACTATAAAGATACTTACATGTCAAATAACGATATTACTGGCTATAACGGAACAAACTATGCTAATAAATCATATGCTAAAATTGAAAATGGCGAGGTATATGCTGATGGTCGTTTAAACGAGCAGATTAATCAGTATCCGAAGTTTGACGAGGCTGTAAGTGATAAAGGTATGTTGCTAAATGACCCTCGTGCTGCCATTTTTGGTGCAAACCAAAAAGCCTACATGATGTTTGAAGACGGAAGTGATGTTAACTTCGTAGATATAATCGTTGAAATTAATGGTGGTCTGGATTTGGTTGACGCTGCCCAGGAGATTAACAATAATGTATATACTTTCTGCTTTGAGGACCGCAACCTAGGCGACTATGATATGAACGATGTTGTAATTAAGGCAAAGCGTTTGAATATCACTCAGGTTGAGTACTCTGTAGTTGCTTGTGGTGCTTACGATGAACTCTATCTGCGCAACATCGATGGTAAGACATTGAATACCACCACAGAGATTCACGCTCTGTTTGGTGTGGACAACCTCTCAAC
>NZ_FRBD01000022.1 GCF_900142525.1 Xylanibacter ruminicola
CCTTAATGACAATCATGACAATGACAATCCATGACAACGGTGTACAACATTATTAAAATAGAACAGACAATGACGTCGCTCGAGATTGCTGAGCTGACTGGTAAGCAACACAAAAACATTATGCAGGCTATCCGAAAAAATGGAGCCCGCGTGGGAAAAAGTACAAGGGCTGAAATTTCAGCTCTTGCAGAAAACCTACAATCTGCCGAATGGTGGAAAGAAGTTAATGCCCTACTACCAACTCACCAAAACCGAGACGCTCTATATCGCCACTAAGTTTAACGACGAGGCGCGAGCCAAGCAGTTCTCGATAGCACTAAAGGGTGCTGGTGTTACCCGCAACAGCGTTCAGCAGATGCTAAAGAACTGGCGTAGGCAGGAGCGCACAAGGCAGATGTTGGGCGGGCAGTACAAACGGTTCTGCATCCGCAATGTGTTGAAGGTGTGGTTCGGCCTGAAACCGCCATCGCTCTACCCGCGCAAGCATCGCGAGCTGCTTCGCGCCATCGTTGCCGTAAGCCTCGGCATCAGTCTGCGCAAGGTTGACCTCAAGGCCCTCGACGCCGCGTATAGCGTGGCATTCCCTAATAGTACACCGTTGAATATTAACAAGAAAAAGAGAAAGAAATAATGGAAACTCGCATCCCGAAGTATATAACATCCCCAGTCATGAGGCGATTGCAAATTTGAAGCGATTATGCGTGTGGCTGGAGGTTCTACGCAAGCGATACAACGAGAGGTACGGTCATGCTGAACCAGTGGTCATCAACTCAGGCTACCGCAGCCCTCAGCTCAACCGCAAGGTTGGTGGCGAACCCACCAGCAACCACCTTACCGGTTGCGCCGCCGACATCCGCGTATACGGAAAAGAGCAGCTACTGCGTTACGCCACTATCCTGCTAGACTACGCCGACGAAACCCATCAGGACTTCGACGAACTACTAATGGAAAAGAATCGCCATAACAAGCCATGGCTCCACTTTGCCGTCCGGCCCCAAGGAAATCGCCGCAAAACCGACTTCATGGTGGTGTAGAATCCCCCAACAACAAAGGCGCCACTCATCACGAGCGGCGCCTTTTCTTTTACTTTACCAACTACTAATAAACCTAAAACCAATTACTACAAAATCAAAACTAAATCTTTTACTCTAACTAAAAACAATATAACTAACGTATCCCAAAATTTTCTACGGCAAAGATACGATAGTTTCAATAGGAAGACGATAAAAAATGATTCAAAAAATAAAAAAAATCGTTCATTGTAACAATAATACATGCAATGAACGATTTTTTATTGTGACTGATAATATTACCAGATTCTGCTGAGCTGACGGACTTGAGCCTCGTAATCAGCACCAGACACTGTCAGAGTGTTATAAATGCTCTGGGGGAAGATGAGGTTGGTCATCGACATGGTGCCATTTTCTGTAAAGAGCTCTACCGACGACTGATCAACGTAGATGTCGAGCGTTACAGTAGTACCTGAAACATTCAGAGGGGCTCGCATTGAAGGAACTGAGAATGATCCGTTGAAATTAGTCTTACCTGTAGCAGAGGTGCGATGAACAGTAAGCATGCTGGATGAAGCATCAATATCGATGACGTATTTCTCATCGAACGAATTACCCAGCGTGATGGTAGAGTTCTTATCAAGATTGAGCTTGATTCTGAGCTGATAGGCATCTTTTACATCAAGACTTGAGCCTGCCGACAGCCAACTACCGGCTATCTTATCGATTTCGCTAACCACAGTGTTTGTCAACAAAGGAGTGCCGTTGTAGTTGATAAGTTTCAACTCGCGAGGCAAAGTCATTGCCGAACGCCAAGGCGAACAAGGCACAGCGTCAGCATAGCTCCAGTTGTTCATCCAACCAATCAGCACTTTTCTGTCGCCGGTATTGCTCCAGGTAACGCCAGCATAGTTGTCCATACCATAGTCGAGCCAGAGCGGATATTTGAGTGCATCGGCCTTGAATTCCTTGCCATCGAACTGACCAACAAAGTACATGGTGCCTGAGCCCAATACGGGGCCGCCTGGGTTAACACTTACTATCAGCACCCACTTATCGCCAAACTGCAGCAAATCGGGGCACTCCCACTGCAAGTCGGGACGACCAGGCAGGTCGACTACAAACGTGCTTAGCTTGGTCCAGGTCTTCATATCGGTAGAACCGAAGAACTCAATGCCCTTGCTCCAACCTTTGGCCAGCGACATAATCCATTGCTGGGAATCGGCATGCCAGAACACCTTGGGGTCGCGCTGACGGTCGTCATTATTCTTAATAACGGGGTTGGCGGCGTAGCGTGTAAATTTCTTACCGCCATCTGTAGAATAAGCCATGCTTTGCTGCTGTCCGGCATCGCCAGCCGAAGTATAGAATGCCACCATGGCGCCTGCACCGAAACCTGCGGTGTTGTTATGATCGATGACAGCCGAACCAGAGAAGATATCGCCTAATTCATCGCGTGTCAGGGCTACGGCCTGCTCTGTCCAATGAATCAGATCGGTGCTGGTGGCGTGGCCCCACGACATATTGCCCCAGCTGTTGCCTTGGGGATTATATTGGTAGAACAGATGATAAACGCCACCAACGTACACCATACCGTTGGGATCATTCATCCAGTTCTTAGCCGGCGTGAAGTGTATCTGCGGGCGATACAATTCGGTGTAGCTACCTGGTGTTGGCGTAGGTGGTGCAGGAGGATCAACAGGATCCACTGGCGTGGGGGGATTGGGAGCAGGCGGCTCCTTCTTGGGATCATCACTTGTACAACCAAGAATGGTAACCGCCATTGTAGCGGTTACCATCATTGCAGAAAAGAAATTCCAGAATTTCTTCATATAACTCAAAAAACCAATGCCATCTATTATCTTGTCTTCAGATATTCAAGAGAATTCTTGGCGAGAGTAAGGACATTGTCCTGATAGATATTGTTCTTTGGATGAGCGCTCTTGTCGGGAGTACCGTCGGCATTCTTCATAGAGAACTCGCAACCACCGTTACCGATGCAAAGCAATGTACCCTTGAACTCGGTATTACCCTGCTGAGCCTCCCAAACGTTCATCTGGCTAACCCACCATATCTGGCTGTCCCAGGTGCCGAGTGGATATACGCCGAAGGTCTGTGTGCACTGTGTGTAGCAGGCTTCCTCGGTATTACCAATACCTGTCCAGAGTGAAGGAAGATTGAAGAACAGACAGTTGTGGTCTTCAGTCCAACCTGGACCCTTGAAGGCGATAAGCTTGGTATCGGCATTTGTCTCAACCTCAAGACCCTTATAGATAGGATGTGATGAGTGATCCTTCTTGAACTTATGGTCAGGATACAGCTCTACAGCCATCTTCCATACATCGTTGTTGATGCCGCCAAAGCCTGTTCCGATAGCACGGTCGTTACTCTTCATCTCATCAAGACTGATACGGCCGAGATGTCCGGCATAAACAGTAGCATGGCTCCACAGCAGCAGGCTTCCACCTTCCTTATACCACTCCTTGATAAATGGTGTAGCAGCCTCTACAATCTCTGGCATAGCAAATACTTCACCTTCGCCAACACCTTCGAGATCGCGCAGCCAGAACAGTACACGGTATGGATCGATATCGTCGGTGCTATTTATATCGCCGAAGTAAACGTACTTAGCGGTTGGATAGGTCTCGTGCAGCCACAGCCAAGCCGAAGCCTCATCGTCGTCACCATTCTCTATCAACTCCTCAGGTGTAGCATAAACGCTCAGGAAACCGATAGCGGTCTTACCAATGCGGAGTGAAGACTTGGTTGACAGAGATGTACCCTTCTCGTTTTGGGCAACCAGTGTTACATCCCATGTGTCGCCTGTTTCTACATCGCTGATGGTATAGCTGGTTAAAGAACCGTTAAGCGTCTCATTGATGGTGCGCACGCCATTGGTTGCTGTCAGTAAGATAGATGTAGCATCTACAGCCTTGTCCCATTCTACGAGTGCATCGTAACCACCATCCTTATCAACCTGACTCATCTGTACGCCAGTAATGCTTGTGGCACCCTCGCGAAGATAGTTCTTGATGACACCTGTTGAGAAGTTTGTACCATCAGTAAGTTTGAACACATACTCAAAAGGTACATTGGTTGGTACATTCTTATGGGTATAGCTACTGCCGCTAACCATCTCGCTTGAAGAGAGTGTGCCATTACGATAGACCGACACCAACATCTGCGTTACCTGCGCATTGGATGATGACCATGTCCAAATATAATCGTCGCCAGAAAGCGAACCTGTTATCTGTGATGCATCGGGAGCGCTGAGCTTCATTGCCTCGCGGTCGATGTCCTTGTCCTGACATGCTGTCAGGACTAAGGCTACCATCGCCAATATAATGAATGATATTTTTTTCATAACTGTATTAATTATCTTCTTAACTACTTAACTTCTTAACTACTTAATTGTATCCCTTGTTCTGGGTGTAGAGACCAGGCACATAGTAGAGCTGGATATATGGCAGAGGGAAGTACTCATTCTTGCCTGCTGTGAAGTGGGCATCCTTGTAGTACTGTGCATATGTCTGCTTGCCATAGGTTACGTCCTTCTCGGTCTCAAAGAATGCATTCAGTGTCTGAGAAGCGATACCCCAGCGACGAAGGTCGAAGAAGCGGTTGCTCTCCATAGCCAACTCAAGGCGGCGCTCCCACTGCAGGCACTTACGTGCTGTTTCCTTATCCTGGAAGTAAGATGTAGGATAGAGAGCGATGTCACACTGGTCGGCAGCGTATGCAATGTGCTTTGCAACAGAATTCTTAGCGCGCTGACGGATATTGTTGATGATGGTACGTGCCTCTTCAAGAGAACCTGTCTCAATCAGAGCTTCGGCACGCATAAGCATCACGTCGGTATAGCGCAGTACATAGTCGTTCATAGCGAATGCCTGCCATGGGTTGTCGAAGGTCTCGCCCTTAGAACGCTGTGGCACTTCCTTCAGAGAGGCATAGTAGCCATAGGTGTTAGGTGTACGAGAGTTGTCGGTAGTCATGGTGTACTGAGCCTCGTATTTGTATGGGAATGTAGGCATACCTACTGTGTGGAATAAACGTGGATCCCACTTCTGTGCTGTTGGAACACCATTGATAGGATAAGCAATCTCCTTGTTAAAGTCGTCGAACATGGGCAGACCATCCTTTGTCTTAAAGGCATTTACCAGGTTCTGTGTAGGCTTGTGGAAGTCCCATCCGCACGACCAGATGCCCCAGCAACCATTCAGCATGTTACTCCAGTTTGCACGACCATACAGTGTATTATCGTCCTGATAGTCAGAGTGCTGTACGGCAAAGATGCTCTCCTTAGAGTTCTTATACTCAGGCAGGAAGATATCGCCAAAGTCCTCAAGATAGCCATACTGCGAGTTAGCCACGTCCTGTGTGTACTTCAGTACTTCCTGCATATACTGGCTGTTGATGTGGCTTACGCCGGTATTTGCCTCATATCCGTCGCCCCAAGCCATTGTGAGGTAGCACTTTGCCAGATAGGCAGCTGCAGCAATCTTATTGGCACGTCCGCCCTGAGCCTGGTGTGCTGGCAGTACATCGTAGGCAGCCTTAAAGTCGGCCACAATCTTCTTCATCAGTTCATCGTGAGTAAACTCATCATTACGAGTCTGCTCCTCGGTGTGGTTCTTATAAACCTCCTCATCAACCCAGGGCACCTGATTCCAAAGCTGAACCAGCTTGAAATAGAAGTGAGCACGGAGGAAACGAACCTCACCCTCGCGAATAGCCTTTGTCTGGGCATCCATACTCTCGCTGTTGGCCAAAGAAACCAAGGCACGGTTACAACGGCTTATTGAACAGTATAAGTGATACCACAGCTCATCCATGTGGTCGGGAGTAGAAGCTGTTAAAGTAGACCATACCTCTACTGGATGATAGTTTGTATCGGTGGTTCCTGAGCCGCCTTTCATAGCGTCGTCAGTCGATACATCGGCATAGGGCCAGAGATTAAACGGATAGGTGTACCAGTCATCACCAAGTTTTGCGTAAGCTGCTGTAACCATCTCCTCGGGCTGACTCATGGCCAGATCTTCGTTAATAACGCCCTTGGGTGTCACGTCTATGAAATCGTTGCACGAAGTGAGTGAACCGCAAACGATCAGACCTGCGCATATTGATTTATATATTGTTTTCATAACTCTATAATCTTAATTCTAAATTCTTAACTCTTAATTAAAACGTAGTCTGGATACCAAATGAAATGCTGGTGCTATTAGGATACATCCAACGTGGGTTCTCTGGATCCGAGCAAGTAAGTGAGCTACTCTTAATGGTGAGTAAGTTATGGCCAGAAACGTATACACGAGCACTGGTCATGTTCAACTTGCTGAGCAGACTCTTTGGGATGTTGTAACCAAGCTGTACCTGACGGAGCTTTCCATAAGAGCCATTCTCAACAAAGTAGGTAGAGGCACGGTTTTCGTTGCCAGTATTGTTGGTGGTCAAAGCAGGAATCTTGCTACCGGTGTTAGCAGTGGTCCATGCGCCAAGCATACGGTTACCCTTGTTAGAACCAGCATCGGTAATGCTATAGAAGTCGGTCTGGAACTTCTGGTCGTTGTAAACGTCCTGTCCAGCAACACCCTGCCAGAACATATTGAAATCGAAGTTCTTATAGCTCAGGTCAACATTAAGACCCCATGAGAAGTTGGGCACTGGATTGAAAATCCAAGTCTGATCCTGCTCGTTGATGATACCATTACCATCAAGGTCGGCATACTTCAGACCGCCTACGCGAGCGTTATCCTGGCCGCTTGCCAGAACTTCATCGCGATTCTGGAACAGTCCGTCAACCACATAACCTACGATAGAACCATAAGGATGACCAGACTCTACAAGATTCTCCTTTGCTGTGTGAACATACGAACCTGTAGTTGTTTCGGGCAGATAAGTAACCTTACTGCGATAGAAGTCCAGATTACCATTTACATTGTAAGTCAGGCCGTATTCTGTTGTATGACGATAGCCAAGGGCAAATTCCATACCCCAGTTCTTGAGACTTGGACCGTTAAGCCAGCTGGCACCACCTTCACCCATCGAACCCAGGTAAGCAGGGTTGATAAGCATATCCTTTACCTTTTTAATATAGGCGTCGACTGTACCATAGAGTGAGCTGCCGAAGAAACGGAAGTCAAGACCCAGGTTCCACTGCTCGGTTGTTTCCCACTTCAGATTGTTGTTCTGAGCCTGTGTGGCACGGAAACCAGAAGGGAAGATACCGCTACCAGCCAGATTCAGGTCGTAGGCTGTTGACTCGTTGCGGCCGCCACCGTATGTAGCTGCATAAAGACCATAGCGAGCATAGTTTGAGATAGCCTGGTTACCAGTCTGACCCCAAGAAGCACGAATCTTCAGATCGTCGATCCAGCTCTGCTTCAGGTGCTGAGAAATACGATAACCGAGTGTAGCAGCTGGGAATGTACCGTAGCGGTTGTTCTCACCAAAGCGGCTAGAACCGTCGTGACGGATAGTGAACGAAGCCAGCAGCAAATCCTTGAAGTTATAGTCGAGCTTACCGAAGAACGATACCAGGTTGTAGCCCTCCTGAATACCGGTTGCACGCTGTGTGCCAGTAGCAGCATCGGGATACATATAGTCGTAGTTCTCGATAGCAAACATCTGTGCGTATGCATTCGACCACTCGTTGATATCTCTGTGAAGCTCCATACCACCCAGTACGATAAATGAATGATCGGTACCAAGGGTGAAGTTATAGTTTGCGGTGTTTGACCATGTCCACTTAACCGATGTCTTGGCGCCCATATTAGCCGATGGAGTAGAGTTGTTTACAACATCAGAGTGCCAGGTATATGTTACACTGTGGATATTCTCCGACCAGAGGTCGAGACCGAAGTTTGAACGGAGAAGCAATCCCTTGATGGGCTCAATGTTAACAAATGCGTTACCAAATACGCGCCACATCTTCAGGCGATTGTCGCGGTTGTGATACAACTCACGCAGTGGGTTCTGACGGTCGCTCATACCACCTACAGGACCTGAGAATGTTACACCATCTTCCTCATATACAGGGAGTGTTGGCGACATCTTCAAGGCATTTTCCAGAGGCTGCAAGTCAACCTGATTAGAATATGTAATTGTAGCATTCTCACCGATAGTTACCAACTTGTTAATCTTGAAACTAGTGTTGATACGACCAGAGAAGCTCTCGAAATCGGTGTACTTCAGGATACCCTTGTTCTTCTTATAACCAAATGAGAACAGAGCCGACGACTTATCGGTTGCGTTCGAGATAGAAAGGTCGTAGTTCTGTGAGAAACCTGTGCGAGAAATGGCCTTCAACCAGTCGGTATCGCTAAAGCGCATGGTTCTCTTCGAGTTCATGTAGCCGTCGTACAGACCATTTACGGTAAAGTTCTCCATCTGTTCTGTTGCGGGGTTATAGGCAGAGATTGGTGTGCCGCTGCCTGCATGCAGAGTCAAACCGTAGTTGTTGGCATAAGCTTCAGGATCAAGTCCGTCGTTCATAGCAGCCTGAGCCATAGCTGTAGCATACTCAGCTGTATTCGACAGATCCATCATGCTCTGCTTGTTGTAGAACTGTGCAGTAAGATTTGCAGAGAAATCAATCTTTACCTTGTCGCCCTTCTTACCGCTACGGGTGGTGATGATAATCACACCATTGGCAGCACGGCTACCATAGATAGAAGCCGAAGCAGCGTCCTTCAAAACCTGCATCGACTCAATGTCGTTCATGTTCAGTGTGTTCAGATTGGTTGTGGTGGGCACACCGTCGATAACGAACAATGGATCCTGTGAAGAGTTGAACGATCCAATACCACGAATGCGAACGGTACCAGCACCTACAGGCGAACCGTTACTGGTAATAGTCATGCCTGGCACTTTTCCCTGCAGAGCACGCATGGGGTCGGTATCAGCCGATGTCTTCAGGTCTTTCGTCTCTACTACAGAAACCGAACCTGTCAGGTCGGCCTTACGCTGAGCCTGATATCCAGTTACTACGATTTCTGCCAGCTCCTTAGCATTGTCTTTCAAGGTTACTTGCATGCCATTTTTAGCAGGCAACTCCTGGGTTTTAAATCCAATGTACGAGAAGACAAGCGTTTTACCAGCTTCTACCTTTAGTTTAAAGTTACCATCAAAATCGGTAATCGTACCGTTCGATGTTCCTTTCTCCATTACTGTGGCTCCAATTACGGACTCGCCAGAGGCGTCGACCACGGAACCACTGATCTCCGTTTGCGCGTACATTACAGTACTAGCAAGGAGAGCAAAGAAACTCAGAATCAGTTTTCTTAGTTTTTCCATTGTTGAATGTTTAAATTGGTTAGTACTCATTGTGAATTTGATTGCTGCAAAAGTACTAACAAAAGCGGCTTGAACCTTTAAAAAAACGTTCAAACCGCCATAAAAAATGTTGCATGTATCAATATTGCGATGCTTTTTATAATATTTGTTATCGTTGCGTTTTCAAATGTATTATAGGCTATTCTCTTAATTCCATCGGCAATTTGCCGAACTGCTTCTTGAAACAATTCGAGAAGTAGCTCGACGAACTGAAACCTACCTCGTATGCTATTTCAGCTACTGTCTTGGTTGTGGTGTTCAGTAGTATCTTGCTTTTCTGTAGTCGCATCTGTCGTAGCAGTTCTACTGGTGAGAGGTCTGTCAGTGTCTTCACCTTGCGGTACAGCTGCACACGACTGATGCCCAACTGCTCGCCCAGCTCGTCCATCTTTAGGTTGGGATTGGACATGCTCTGGTTGATGGCTTCCTTCAGTTGGTCCATAAACAGTTTGTCCTGTGTTGTCAGCTTTACATCTGCTGGTGCATTCTCTTGTTTGTCGTCAAACAGGTTGCGCAGTTTTCTTCTCGATGACAGCAGATTGTAGATGCGGCTCACCAGCAACTCGGCGCTGAAGGGCTTGGTGAGGTAGGCATCAGCACCACTCTCATAGCCTTCCATCTGCTGGTGCTCTTCGCTGCGGGCCGTCAGCAGGATTACTGGTATGTGGCTGGTGATTAAATCTTCTTTCAGCTGTTTACAGAGTTGCAAACCGTCCATCACTGGCATCATCACGTCGCTTACTATTAGGTCGGGCACGCTCTCACGGGCCAGTTTGAGTCCGCTCTGTCCGTCGCTGGCCTCCAACACGTAGAATCTGTCGGCTAGCAGCGTGCGCAGATAGCGGCGCATGTCATCGTTGTCCTCCACAATCAGTATATTGGGCAGTTCTTCGGCATCTGTCTGATTCAGCATGTTGAGATGCGATTCGTGGACAATGTCTTTCGATGCCGCCAGGCTCTTTTCGTCGGGCACACTATCATCGCTGACGGTGTTTTGAACTTCACGTCGGAAGTTTAGTACATCCGACACCAGCGACTCCAGTTGCGAAACATTGCGGTCAACTATCTCCAGCAGTTCTTTATCGCTGTCTTTGAGCGTGTTTCGCTTCAACAACTGCTTCAGTGGCCCTGTGATGAGCGTCAATGGTGTCTTCAGCTGGTGGCTGGCATTGGTATAGAATTGTGTCTGTTCCTTGTTGAGCGCTTTCTGTTTGCGATGTGCCTTACGTATCTGCTTTACTGCAAGCCATGTAATCGCGATGGCCACCACCAGCAGCACGATGGCAAACACGCTGGCCCAGATAATCTTGCTCTGCACATGGTAGAGCCCGAAGTAGTTGTCTAGTTTCTCTTGTATCACCACCAGGTCTTCGTTCTGGTGCATCAACTCTGTGGCATAGCGGGATATCATGTCCACATTTTGGGGCGTGATTATCAGACTGTTCAGGTAGTTGATGCGTTCGTAAGGTTTCCTGTTCAGGATGTCGAGAGCTAGCCGCACGATTTCTTCACCGTGGGTGGGGTAGACGCAGGTGCCGGCCAGCCAGCCTTTCTGCACATATTTTATGCCTTCGATGGGCAGTCCGTCAACGCCTATCACCTTAATCTTGTTTTCAAGTCGTGCCTCAACGGTAGCGCGGTGGGCACCCAGAGCCATGAAATCGCTGTGGCAGAATACTACATCGGGTATACGGCCTGCTTCTATTTCTTTCTTCAGAATGTCATGAGTGTTGTTGTCGTCCCAGTTGCCTATGATGTAGTGATAGTTCGCGTCTTGGTGCTGCTTCATTACACGCTCAAAACCTTGGTGGCGCTCGCGTGCTGGCGATGTGTTTTGCAGGGCGGCAATCTCCAGTACGTTGTGTCCCTCCGATTCAGCCGCCAGCTGTACAGCATAGTTTGCTGCCATCTCGCCTATGGCCACATTGCTGCCGCCAATAAAGGCTGTGTAGTCGTTGCTCTCCACCATGCGATCGAAGAGCACTATGGGGATGCCCTTGTCCTTAGCACGCTTCAGGGCTGGGGCTATCTTATAGTCGTTGGGGGCTACTACCAGCAGGTCGATACCGCTGGCCACCAGACTATCTATCTGTCGTATCTGGTCGTCCGACTGGTCGTAGCAGTCTACGATTTCCACTTTCACGTCCTGGTCGAAGAGGTGCTGTGCAGCCAGCATCTCATTGTTCACCTTTGAGCGCCACAAGCCTATTGAACATTGCGATACACCTATTTTGTAGATATGGTCTGGCTTAGAGCATGCTGTCAGCAAGACCATGAGCATCAAAAAAGCCGTTATCTTTTTCATCTTCTACACATTTAATGCTGCAAATATAGCACTTTTTTTTGTGAAAGATGAAAAAGATAACAGCTTTTTTTAGGATACTATTGATTATTGCTGTGTAACCTTTACATCACTGACGGTGATTGACCCGCCGTAGTTGTTGATACTCCAGCAATTCTTTTGGATACCATAGATGCGCTGGGTATAGCATACTGTGTCGTTGATATACATGACAATCACGCTATTGTCGGTGTAGATATCAATATTGTAAGTGTTGTCGGCAGGACGCTCGAACCAGTAGCCGTCAGCAGCATCGATGAAACCTTTGCCTTCTTCGCCTTCCTGCTCGAAATTAACCTTGCGTCCGCGTCCATCTTCCCCCTCAGGGTTAACTACCATTGTATAGTACTTCTTTGAATCAGTGCCGCGTACAAATGATACACCGAACTTATCCAAGTTGTTCGAGGTCTTTACAGTAAATGAGATGTGATTGGCAGTGCCCAGACGGTTGTAGAGCACGTATGCTCCATCGCCGCTAAGCGTACCATTGTTATATCCATTAGACTCCATAACCTTCAAGTCAACGGTCTGATTATACTTGGTTGCCATTGCTGGTACAGCACCAAGCGTAAGAGTGCCATCGCTGTGCTGGATAATCTTGTGACATACCAGTGCTCCACTCCAGTTAGGTTCATTGCCGTCGCCAGCACCTACGTTGGTATTCTTCTCGTGAATATCGCTACCAGAACGGAATGGGCACCATCCCCAGATGTAACGGTCTGTGCCGTTAGAAGCAGTCTTGGCGGCATAGAGCGAACGGCTGTCGAGCACACCCTCGTGTCCGTCAGGAGCCCACTTTGGTCCGTCGTTCAGACAGCTCTTCAGGTCCTCGTAGGTAGAGGCTACCATATACTTCACCTTACGGCTCCAGTTGGCGCGATAGCTCTCGCTGAACACGATGTACCAGTAGTTGCCCATCTTGAAGATGTCGGGACACTCCAGCATACGGTCCCAGATCATACGGATACGTCCTACATGCTCCCAGTTCTTCAGGTCGCTCGACTTGAACTCTGCAAAACAGGGGTCGCCACCACCATTGGGATAGGTAGAGATAACCATGTGGTAGAGGTTGTCGTCGGCTACGAATATCTGTGGATCGCGGAAGTCATTACCTGAGTAGCCAAAGTCAGGACCATTCAGAGTCCAAAGCTCGTCCTTAGCCCAGGTCTTGAAGTCGGTAGATGTAGCTCGCATCACCACTTCGCGATTCTTGCAGTTTCCGTTGTGACCTGTGTAGTAGATATAATATGTACCATCCTTCTCGTATGCGCAACCTGTACCCAGTGCCGCATCCTGCTGATAGTCGTTAGCACCATATGCCAGTAACTCGCCCAGCGACTCGTAGTTGGCACCATCCTTGGTAGAAACTGCCCAAATGGGGTGGAAGCGATAAGTCATGTTGTTGATGAACTCCTGCAGATAGAGCACCTTGAAGTCGCCGCTCTTCTGATCGTAGAAAGGCATTGGGTCGCCTACACGGCCAACAGCTGGTGTATAGAATGTGCCAAAGCCGGCAGCATCAGTCGAAGCGAAGAATGTGGCAGTGCCGTTCCAGTCCTTTGCGGGATCGCCGCTGAACTTCTCGTCGCTGCACGCCGTCAGCACAGAGGCTGACAGCATGAGTGCGAATACTGAATATATCATTGTCTTCATAACTTACAGTTTTTTTTATTTGGTTAGATAATTGAATGCGTTGAGCAGGATAGTGCCCATGTTGTCGTGATAGTTCGACTCGTAAGGAGTTGGAGAATTCCAATCGTATAGACCTGAGCCCAGACAGATGATACCACCCTTACCAAACTCGCCGTTAGCAGCCTTCAACTCCCATGCGTTCACGCTGTTGTCGCCAGTCAGAGCGCGACCACCAGTCTTAGCTTCCATAGCATCCTTACCACCCTGATAAGTATCCCAGAATCCATACTGTGATGTGGTGTTACAGATGGTGTAATCCTTATCGAGTGTGTAGATAGCATTGTCTGGAGCATCTGGATAGGTTTTCAGATTGTTCCACAGTGGATGAGTGGGGTCGTAAGCAAATGTATGCCAAGGGTCGTCGCCCATCAGGTCGGAGCCTTCGCCGCCTCCGCCGCCCCAAACATTGTTTGGATAAGCGTCCTCAGGCATAGCACCCAGAGCAATAGCGTAGTTCACCGCGCTACGACCCAGTACGAATGCACCACCCTTCTGCCAGTATTCCTTCATCTTGGCCAGTGCTGTCATTGCTCCCTGTTCAGCCTCAGCAAATCCATTGTAATTGCCGTATGATGAGCAATGACGGTGGAAGAATATCAGCTTACACTTCTCAAGTGAGATATTTCCGCCAGCTACATCGCTCCATGATGCGTAGGCTGCACTTGCAATGTTACCAGTGAGCCACTTGGCAGCAGCCTTCTCCTCATCGTTCAGCAGTTCGATGTTTTCAGCATCGCCAACAAACAGTGCGATAGGATCCTCAATCAGTGTTACATATACCGTATATACTGTAGTAGCAGTATTGTCGTTAAGTGTAATCTGGAACGGCTCAGTGAAGTTGCCCTTAGTGCCGCTAGCTGGACTACATGTGGCATCCTCGCTGCATTCAACTTCGAAAGTAGCATTGCTAAGGTCGATACCGCTGTTGGCCATCACGCTTACGGTGATAGTCTTGTCCTGCTGGTTGATGGCACCTTTCACACCCTCAAGTATGAAGAGCGACATCAAGGCCTCGTCGTTACGTACGCTTACCTGATAGTCCATTACCAAGTCGCCATTGCTGATGTGAAGATTGCGATCGGCATCAAAGTTGATGTGGTCACCCACCTTCATATTGGTCTGTGCGCCAGCAGATACTGTCAGACTTGTTATCTCCATATCACCCTTCTGGGCGAAATCTACGGGCACTTTTACTTTTACCAGTCGCTTCTCTGTGTTGATGGTACCTTCGTATTGTCCGTTCAGGACAAACTTCTCAACCAAGCATGAACCGCTTACGTCGATGCTGCCCGTATGATCATCGTTACAAGCGGTGAGCCCGCATACGATGCATATTGCGCAGATAATGCTATATATCGTTTTCATAACTCTTAACTCTAAATTCTTAATTTTTAAATCTTAACTCGATTCTTACCACTGTCCACAGTTCTGAGTGTAGTGTCCGTTAGATGCTGCCATCTGCTCGAATGGTACAGGCAGGTACTCATTCTTGTTGGCTGTAAACTGCGATCCATTCAGGAAGTTCATCTTCTCACTCTCTGTAGAGTAGTACTTGTTGAGTACTGTAGCTGCATCGCCCCAACGTACCAGATCGAAGAAACGCTCGCTCTCCATAGCTAGCTCCAGTCGGCGCTCCATCTTTATTATCTTCATGGCCTCGTCCTTGCTGTAGTTACCGTTGTACTTACCTACTGCATAGTGTACGCCATATTTATTAGGATAGTTAGAAACGATGCTGTTTGTTGCCATACCTGCTGCACGATCGCGAACCTGATTAACCAGTGCGATGGCCTCTGAGGTTTGTCCTAGTTGAGCCTGAGCCTCAGCACGCATCAACAGAACGTCAGCATAGCGTAGAACGATGCGGTTCATCGAACTTGCCCACTGTGAATCGCACAGATACAGATAGCTGTCTGTCAGCGCAGGATCAACATTCTGCTTCAGCGATACAAAGTATCCGAATGTACCACCACTGCGGCTCCAAGCGTTGCTCTCGGCAATCATAAAGCTTGGGTTAAACATATATGGAGTACCAGGTACGCCTACTGTTACAAACAGTCTCGGATCTACAGTTTGGGGTGAACCAACGGTATATTCCTCGTCGGCATAAGTGTCAAGCATTGGCAGACCGTCGCTGTTGGTGCGATAGGCGCTCACCAGATTGTGAGAAGGCTTGTAGAAGTCGCAACCAGAGTCGTGAACCTTAGGAATACATGGCACAATCAGGCGGTAAGAGAAGTTCAGGTTGCCATAAACGGTACCGTCGTTTCTAGAGTACTGTATGGCCCAAAGACTCTCCTTACCGTTCTCATACTGCTCTTCAGGACGGAAGTTGTTGTGCATATCTGGCTCCAGACCATAGCCGGCCTTGGTATAGATGGCTGGATTGGTGTAATCTACAACCTTCTGCAGATCTGCCTCGTTGATGGCTGTTACCTGATTGCTGCTGGCATCGTCCTGACGATATGCCTTATACAGATATACCTTAGCCAGGAATGCTGCACAAGCGGCCTTTGTTGGGCGTCCCTTCTCAGTCTGAGCTTCTGGCAGTACTGCGTAGGCATCCTCCAGATCGTTGATAATCTGCTGCCACCCCTCGTCGTTGGTATACTCTGTGTTCGAGAGATTATTGTAGTCCTCTTCCTGCATGTTTGGCTTGTTCACAAATGGAATCTTCTTAAATAGTCGCTTCAGCTGGAAGTGGCCGTATGCACGCAGGAACTTCATCTCGGCAGTACGCTGCTGTATGGTAGCATTCTCCTGATCGGCACTTGCCAGAATGTCTATCGACAGACTTACGCGGCTAAGGTAATTGTAGAATCGAGTCCAGATAGAGCTGAAAGGCCAGTCGGTAGTAAGAATACCAACACCTTTTTCCAGTCTGTGGAAAGGTTCTCCATCAGAGAAGTCCGAACCGCCAACATATGCGTCGTCGCTTCGTGTGTCGTAGTTCCAGAGTGAGAACGATGCGTTCATATCCTCAATCGAAACCAGTCCAGCGTATGCTGAAATCAGCACGTTGTCGATATACTCAGGGTTCTTTACCTCGTCCTGAGTCAGCGTTGCCTGTGGCACCTGTTCCTCCAGGAAATCAGAGCAGGCAGTAAGACCACAGATTACGCAGATTGCGCAGATTGTTCTATATATCGTTTTCATAATCGTTGCTATATTTTAGAATGAAACATTAAGTCCGAATGTAAGATTGAGGGGGATAGGATAGTTGAATCCTGGGTTCTCAGGATCGGCACCTGTAAACTTATTGCTCTTGATGGTGAGCAGGTTCTGGGCCGATGCGTAGAGGCGTATACGATCCATACATAACTTCTCAGTAACCTTTTTGGGCAGATTGTAACCCAACTGTATGGTGCGCAGCTTCACGTAACTACCATTCTCTATATAGTAAGATGAAACACGTCCCTCATTGTTTGTATCCGATGTGGTGAGTGCAGGGATGTTGCTGCTAGGATTAGCTGGGCTCCAGGCATCGAGTGCTCGCTTACCCTTGTTCAGATAAGGTACGTTGATGGCTGAATTTGCCCAGAAGTCGGTCTGCGACTTATATCCGCGACAGTCTACATCAACACCCTGTACGCCTTGCCAGAACATAGTCAAATCCCAGTCCTTATACTGCAGATAGATGTTCAATCCCCAAGTGAAGTCGGGTGTTGGATCGTAAATCCAGTCCTGATCGGCCTCGGTAATAACACCGTCGCCATTCAGGTCTTTATAGCGTATGCGGCCCAGGCCAGCACCTTCCTGTGTGGCATGATTATCAATCTCCTCCTGACTCTTGAAGATTCCGTCGTAGATGTAGCCTACCTGCGAGAACATTGGATGACCTACAACACTCTTCACGCCGTTACCACCATACTTACCGTTGGCAGCTACTGTCTCAGGCAGTTTTGTAATCTCATTCACATACTTACTGATGTTTCCGTTGATATCCCACGAGAAACCGTTCTCCAACTGATGACGATAACCAATACTCAGTTCCCAACCGTTGTTCTTTACCTCGCCGGCATTGATCCACTGACCAGAGCCTTCACCCATAGCAGCGATACCTTCCATGAAGAGCAGAATGTCTGTGGTCTTCTTATTGAACCAATCAAAACTACCGTAGATTTCGTTTCTCAGCATTGCGAAATCAACACCGATGTTATGTTGTGTGGTGGTTTCCCACTTGATATCGTCGTTGCCGCGCTGATTACGCACGTAACCGTTAGCCAGATCGTAGCCGCCGTTCTTACCGCTGATGTCGTATGATGAACCTGCTTGTCCACTGCCCCATAGTCCAGTAGATACTACCGACTTGTAGAGGGTGTATCGTGAAGTGTTTGAGATTTCTTGGTTACCAGTCTGTCCCCAAGAGTAGCGCAGCTTCAAATTGTCGAGCCAGCTCTTTGTCTTAGCCATAAACTTCTCTTCTGAGAGACGCCAACCTGCTGATACTGATGGGAATGTACCGTACTGGTTGTTTGTACCAAATCGGCTCGAACCATCTCGACGGATAGTAAAGCTAGCCAGATACTTGTCATCATAGGTGTAGTTAACCTTTCCGAAGAAAGACACAAGACTGAAACCTTCGCCCGATCCTTCTGCCAGCTGCTTGCCTGCACCAGCACTTGGCCACATATAGTCTGTGTTCAGAATAGCCAACTCATAACGCTTGGCACTGTTCCACTTATAGTCCTGACGATTCACCTCAGTACCAATCATGGCGTCGCCGCGATGCTTGCCGATTTCAAGATTGTAGGTAGCTATGGCGTTCCACATCCAGCGCATCCAGTGCTCCTGCTTGCTCTCTACGGCACTATCGGTACGCTTTACCTTACCATTTTCGATAGGGTAGGTAAAGAATCGCTGCTCTTTCTGTGTGTAGTCCATACCAAGAGTGGTGCGAATCATGAAGTTCTTGAATGGAGTGATGCTCAGATGTACATCGCCGAATGAGCGCCACTGTGTATATTCATTGTCCTTTGCATTGTCGATCATGCTCAGTGGATTCTCGCGCTCAGAGTAAGCACCCAGTGCCTGAGCGTACTTGCCGTTTTCGGCATATATTGGGAAGTTGGGGTTAAACTCCAGTGCGTGCTCCAGTACGCCGCCAGGAGCGTCAACACCCTTTGTACGGTTCACTGTGAAGTTCTCGCCAATTACAACTTTACCATCGAATAACTTATAGTCTGCATTAGCACGAGCCGACAGGCGATTGAAGTTACTCTTCTTAATGGTTCCCTGGTTGTCGTAGTAACCTATTGAGAAGAATGAGCTGCCCTTTTCAGAGCCATTGCTTACTGAGAGGTTGTACTGCTGAACTACGCCTGTGCGGGTAATCTCTTTAAACCAGTCTGTATCACCTGCACGTACACTGGCGTTCTCGTCCAGATACATGTTCATAGTCATATTATTCAGTACGGGATTGCCTTTAGCGTCGTAGCTCCAGTCGTAGTTATATCCTAGGTTATTGTTGCTTGGGTTCACACCATCGTTCACGCAAGCCTGCCAATAGGCGCGTCCCCACTCGCTGGCATTCATTGTCTCAATCTTATTGGTATAGAATGATGTGGCAACGCTACCATCGAAGTTCACCTTCACCTTACCATCCTTACCCTTCTTGGTGGTGATAATGATTACACCATTGGCTGCACGCGAACCATAGATGCTGGCTGAGGCAGCATCCTTCAACACCTGGATGCTCTCGATGTCGTTTCCGTTCAGCTCATGCATACCAGCCTTGGTAGGCACTCCGTCAATTATGTAAAGCGGATCGTTGTCGTTCAGGGTTCCCACACCACGGATACGAACCGTAGCAGCACCTGATGGATTACCATCGGCTGTGATATTCATGCCTGGCACACGGCCCTGCAGGGCCTTCATCGGGTTGTTTTCGTTTTGCTTGGCAATCTCGTCCACACTTACAGTTGAGATGGCACCTGTCAGATCAGCCTTGCGCTGGGTAGTATAACCTGTTACCACCACTTCCTGCAGCATCTCGGCATCTTCCTTCAGTGTTACCTTCATACCCTGCTGTGCAGGCACCTCCTGTGTCTGATAACCGATGTACGAGATGACAAGAATAACACCCTCGTTAACCTTAATAGTGAAGTTTCCATCAAAATCGGTAATCGTACCGTTCGATGTTCCTTTCTCCATTACTGTGGCTCCAATTACGGACTCGCCAGAGGCGTCGACCACGGAACCTCTGATCTCCGTTTGCGCGTACATTACAGTACTAGCAAGGAGAGCAAAGAAACTCAGAATCAGTTTTCTTAGTTTTTCCATTGTTGAATGTTTAAATTGGTTAGTACTCATTGTGAATTTGATTTTCTGCAAAAGTACTCCAATTATAAACAAGAGAGGTTAAATATTCGTTCGTCTCATGCAAATTTTGTTTCAATGTAACAAATTTGCGCATAAATGAACGATTTTTTATATCAAGAAAGATCTGATGGACTGATGCCAAATTCGTCTTTAAAACACTTGGTGAAATAAGATGGAGCAGTAAAGCCTACGTCGTATGCCACCTCAGAAATATTCTTATCGGTTGTTGCCAGAAGCTGATATGCACGTTTCAAACGAGCTGTACGCAGGAGTTCCACTGGCGAAGAATCGGTGATAGCCTTCACCTTACGATAGAGTTGCACACGACTCAGGTTCATATCTGCAGCAAGGTCTTCAACACTCACCTCACTATCCGACATTCGAGCTTCGACTACTTCCTTGAAACGGGCAAGGAAACGTGAGTCGACAGTAGGTTCGGATGGTTCAGGCTTTACTACTCCTGATTCGGCTACCTCTGCAGGTTGCTCTGGTTCTGCTGGTTCTGCAGGCAACTCTTCAACAGGAATGTTCCACAAGGTATTAATAACGCGCTCACGCTGCATGGTTACCTTATTAAGATGGTAACGGTACAACAGTACGATGGCAATGAGCAACAATACTATAATACCAACAGCCATCCATGTGATGACACGCTGCGTGTCGAGCTGCTGCAAGTAATTGTCCGACTGTTCATGCAGGAAGTCTATATTATGCCCTTGGCGTGTAAGCTCTTCAGATTGCAATAATAGCACTCTGGCATTATCTTTGGTAACCAGCGATGCCATCAGGCGGTTATCCTTTTTATACGGCTTGCCCTCAAGTATGTCCATCGCTAGCTGAAGCACTTCGTCGCCATGGGTAGGATAGATATATGAAGCCTCGAGGATAGAGTCGCGAACACTTGCCAATCCGTTACCTTCACCTGGAAGGCCGTCGATACCGCAATATTTGGTATGGTGCGAAGCGGGGAGTTTTGAAAGTACTTTCGAGGCGCCTACAGCCATGCGGTCGTTCTGACCAAACACAAAATCAATGTTTGAAAGGTCACCATGATAAGCCTTAATGGCCTTCATGGCACTCTCTTCAGTCCAGTCACCTTGCAGTGAGGCTACAAGCACAATATCCGGATAACTACTGATGGCATTCAGGAAGCCGTTATGCCGCTCTATGGCCGGCGATGAACCTTTCAGACCCATTATTTCTAAAACCCTACCTTTGCCTTTTAGCTTGGTTGCGATATATTCTCCCATCAGGCGCCCCATCTCGAAGTTATCTGCGCCAATGAAAGCGGTAAACTTCTCAGAGTTAGTCTTACGGTCGAAAACAATAACAGGAATGCCTTTGTCGAAAACCTCATCTATAGCTGGCGACACAGTAGCTATCTGGTTGGGAGCCACAATAAGCAAATCCATACCGTCTTTCATAAATTGGTGTATTTGCTCTATCTGCTTCTCATCGCTACCATCGGCCGAAGCAAAGCTAAGTTCGACATTGTTGTGGACATAGGTGCCCATTTTCAGTTCCTCGTTCAACTTGTTGCGCCAAATGTCTTCGGAGCATTGCGACACGGCTATCTTATAAGTTTTCTCACTCTTAGAGCAAGAAGTAATAATTGCTATAATGGCAATCAGGTATAATACGGTTTTGCACATGGTTTTATGTCATTGTTAGTAAAGAACATGGCAAAGATAAGAAAAATACCCTTTACTTCCAAACTTTATGATGATTATTTGCCAAAAAAAGAGGTTCAGTGGGGAAACTGAACCTCATTTTGCGGGAATTTATACTGTTTTGAGTTTATCAGGAATAACAGGCATGGCGCCATTTTGTGTGCAGACATAGGCACTCACCTGAACGGCTGTTTTGTGAGCCTCCTGAACAGATTTGCCATTGATAATTGAGGCACAGAACGAACCTGTAAACGAGTCGCCAGCACCTACGGTATCAGCCACCTCTACCTTAGGAGTATCCTGGAACGAAGTCAGTCCATCGTCGGTAAATACGTAAGAACCATTGGTTCCACAGGTCAGCACAAGCATCTTGAGATGGAAGTCCTGAACTATTTTCTCACAAGTCTGGCGCATATCCAGGCTATCGTATCCGAACATACGACTAACAACAACCAGTTCCTCGTCATTAATCTTTAAGATATTGCAGATACAGAACGATTCTTCGAGTATCTCCTTCGAGTAGAACTGCTGTCGCAGATTAATGTCGCAAATACGGAGACAATCATTTGGTGTTGCATCAAGGAACTTGCGGATATTCTCGCGGCTAACCACATTGCGCTGAGCCAACGAGCCAAAACAAACGGCACGGGCATACTTGGCAATCTCTTCCATCTCGGAATTGAACGGAATGTTGTCCCAAGCAACATTCTCCTTAATGTCGTAAGTAGGGATACCGTCGCCTGTAAGAGTTACTTGAACCGTACCAGTGGGATAAGGCACACGTGGCATCAAGTAGTTCAGATTGTGCTCTTTCAGAGCCTCGATGGTTTCGGTGCCTAAATCATCATCACCCAATGCACTGATAGCGATGGTGTCGAGTCCAAACTGGGCTGCATGATATGCAAAGTTAGCAGGTGCGCCACCAAGTTTTTTTCCTTCGGGAAGTACATCCCACAATGCCTCGCCGAGGCCTACAACATAACGTTTCATGCTTTTACTGAATTAAGTTGCTTGATATATGTGAATAAATAAATGACACCGATAGCCATAACGATTACGGCACCAGCCTGGCCGATAGCATCGCTGGCAAAGCCCATCAACAGCGGGAATATGGTTCCACCAAAAAGGCCCATAATCATCAGACCGCTAACCTCGTTCTGCTTTTCGGGCATAGAGGTAAGAGCTTTAGCGAAGCAGATGGAGAAAATATTAGAGTTGCCATAACCCACCAATGCAATAGCAGTATAGAGCATCCACTTCTCTGTGCCCACAAAGAGTCCGCACATAGAGAGTGCCATCATCACCACGCTAATGATAAAGAAGGTACGTGTAGGCAGAACGCGCAGGAAGAACGAGCCTGTTAAGCAACCGATGGTACGGAAGATGAAGTACAGGCTGGTAGCAAAGGCTGCATCGTTCAGTGTCATGCCAAGTCGCTCCATCAAAATCTTTGGGGCTGTGGTGTTAGTACCTACGTCGATACCTACATGGCACATAATGCCAAAGAACGACAACAATACGATAGGAGTACCCAACAGCTTAAAGCACTCGGCAAAAGTAGAAGGTTTACCCTCGATTTTAGGTTCGTCAATTGGCGTAACTGCCAAAAGTGCTGTAGCAAGGAAACCTACAAACATATAGATTGTGAAGAGGATACGCCAGTCGTAGCCGAAAGATGGTATAACCTGTGTAGCACCCCACATGGCCAGATAAGGAGCCAAGAACGAAGCGATGGCTTTGATAAACTGTCCGAATGTAAGTGTGGATGCAAGATTTCCACCTCCCATCACTGTTGATACCAGTGGGTTCAACGAGGTCTGCATCAGGGCATTGCCGATACCTAACAACGAGAACGAAATGAGCATGATGGTGAAATTATTGCCAAACATGGGCATCATCAGCGACAGCACTGTTACCAAGAGTGAGAGAAGAACGGTCTTTTTACGTCCGATCTTGTTCATCAGCATACCTGTAGGAACACTGAAAATCAGGAACCAGAAGAACACCAGTGAAGGAAAGATGTTGGCAGTCGAGTCATTGAGCGCCAAGTCTTCTTTCACATAGTTCGAAGCAATGCCCACCAGATCTACAAAACCCATGCAGAAAAAGCAGAGCATGACTGGAATCAGGGCTAATTTGTTAACTTTACTCATAGATTTATTTAACTTTTTTACTATTTCACAATCTCATAAATAGTAGCCTTTCCGCCTTTTACCTTTAACATAGTATAAGGTATAGAAGGGAATACCAGATTAGTCATAGCCATCTTGCCATCGGCAGCAAAAGCTTCAATACTACAGCGGTCGATGAATATACGCAACTGTTTGAGGGCGCCATGTGTGGGTGCTGTTGTAACGGTTGCAAAGGCCTCGCTGAAACTACAATCACCGCTCTTGGTGCGATCCATAGAGAACGTTTGTTGCTGGGCATCGTAGCGCATTGTCACCTCTTCACCATTTGCATTACCTAATGTAAGTTCCATAGAACCCCTTACATCTATAACAAGCTCGCAGGCATCAGTCAACTTCTTTACCTTGTTGCCACGTAAAGCCAGCATCTCCTTAGAAGGAATAACGCCGCAATATGTTTCTTCGCCATCGGCAAACAGATCCAAATCACGAGGAATACTGTTGGAACTACGGAACTGATGAGTGGGCACCTGGTTTGCATACTGCCAGTTTGACATCCAAGCAATAACCACATGGCGATTCTCAGGAGCATTACTAAACGAAACTGTTGCATAGTGGTCTTTACCATAGTCCATCCACTTGGTGACCTCGGGCTTCGACTCACAAGTAAACTTATGACCATCGAACTGGCCTACAAAGTATTGTGTTGCGTTTCCGCCAAAAGGTCCTCCTGGGTTAATGTTGCACACCAGCATCCACTTCTGCTGACCAGTACCACGAACTGGCAGCTGCATCATATCGGGGCATTCCCAAACGCCACCATGGTTGCCGTATTCGCGACCAAAACTGCTTTCAAAGGTCCACTCCTTCAGGTTGGGCGAAGAATAGAACTGCATCTCCTGACCGGCAGCAAGAACCACAATCCACTTCTGAGTTGGTTCATGCCAGAATATCTTTGGGTCGCGGAAATCTGGAATATCGCTGGTTATCACAGGGTTCTTCTCATATTTAGTAAAAGTACGGCCTCCATCAGTAGAATATGCCATTGATTGCGTCTGAGCCTCTGCAGCAGAGGTATAGTAAGCGATAATGGCATTCTTACCGAAGCCAGCAGAATTACGAGTATCAACCACGCAAGAACCGCTGAATATGGTACCTATGGCATCTGCCTCTATCGCATTTGGCAGTGCCTCCCAATGAATCAGGTCTTTTGATACAGAATGGCCCCAAGTCATATTTTCCCACAGCGATCCAAAGGGATTATATTGGAAGTACAAGTGCCACTCGCCATCCTTATAGAACATTCCATTAGGATCATTCATCCAGCCATATACTGGAGAATGATGATACTCTGGACGGAATCGTTCAACGTTTGAGGTATCGAATGTATTGCTGAATTTCATTTCCTTCCAGCATGCAAACTCTTTAAGAACACCCTTTGTACGACGATCGCCATGGAAAATAATATCAAGTGTCTGCCCGTCTTTAATTTCTAATGGCACATAATAATCTATATGATCTACCGACAAGCGGACATTGGGTCGGCGATAAGACTGATTGTCTTTGCCTATCACCCTGACACTGGCATTCTCTGCCCTTTCTTCTACAGGCAGTAATACATACTTGTAGTTTGTGTCGATACTAACCATCACATGGTTATCACCGAGTACCCTGGGTTGTACCTGAGCCTGTGCCGAGGTCGCCATCAGTACTGCAGCTACGATCGTTGTCATTACCTTTTTCATAAAGTTATTCATTTTATTGTTTCAGATTTTTGCCACAAAAGTACATCAAAGACATGACACATACAATAAATAATGTTTCATTTACTAATAAAAATCGTTCATTGCAACAAAAATACATGCAATGAACGAATTTTTCAGGCTCTGTGGTTTTTCTCCCTATAGGACGTCACATCCTTAACATAGTCCTACAGGGCGGCCAGCACCCAATACATTATTTTTCATTGTCCTCGTCTTATTTATCCTATTACTTTTGGCAGTTGCTGCAGGGCCTCTTTGGGGAGTCGGCCCTGAACCAGTAGGTCTAACATATAGGGTAGCCTGACGGCATAGTAGGCCATGAGCCGTTTGGTGTACTGACCGATAGTTGCCTGGTCGTCCGTTCCCAAGTAGGCAACGATGAAGATGCTCCAATGGGCTTTGAGCATCTCTGGGGTGAGATGAAGAATGAAGTTGCTCCGCTGACCGTCTATATGGTTACAGATTGTCCACATCCAGCCTAAGTCCCACTCTGGCACACCATAACTGAACTGCTCTAGGTCGATCCAATAGTTATGCTGCCCGTTGGTGATGACATTGCCGATATGCAGGTCGCCGTGCAGGCAGGTGTCGGCATCGGGAGCCTTGTCGATGAATGCCAGTGCGCGCGCTTTGTACTCCTCCGTTACCCTATCGCCTTTCTCCTGATAGAAGCGACAGAGCCTCTCCTTGATCGATGTAAAGCGCGACGTATCTACCTTGGTACTATGCAGTTCCCGCGTCATGCAAGCAAAAGCCAACGAGATTTCATGTAGTCTTTCCGGCTCCTGCGAGATGATACGCGTGAACGAGCGCTTATTGCTGATGAGTTCGTATTCCACGCCTCGGCGCTCCCCGTCGGTTACCAACCGGAGGGGCTCTGGTGTCGGTACGCCCATCTCGAATACGGCACGGGCGGTCAGGAATTCCCGTTCTGCCATCTCGGCCTCGTTGACCAGATTAAAGAGTTTGGCCATCGTATGGCGCGTCTGATGTGTGTAGGTAAGAGATGTTCCTCCCTCGCCTGTCTGAACATAGTTGTTCAGGTCGATCCTCTGTACTTCTTTGTTCATATCTGTTGTCACTTGGTTAATCTTGTTGTATATTTTGAATGTTTCATAAGCTAAGTATTAACTGCTTGGGCAGGGCGTGGCGGTTTAGGAAAATGTAGGTGGTATTGAGGGCGATGTAATCGCGCGACATGTACCAAATGCCTTTATACAGACCACTCTTGCCCCATGAGTTCTTGACCATATAATAGGGTTTACCCTGCTCGTCGACAGCCTTACCATAGATGAGCATCACATGATCGTAAGTAAATCGCCAGTCATCCCACTGCTGTTGTCGCAGTTCCTGGGTTGGCACTACGCCATCGGGCAGCACGGCCAGACCGGTGCGAGTGAAGTCGCCCGTCACATCGCCACCCCATGCCACGGTGTAGCCAGCATCCAACGCTCTGTCGAGCACATCCATCAGCTGACTGATGGGGAGGTTATAGCTGGGTTTGAGTCGCCATTTGTAAGGCGCCTCGATGACAAACCACTGGTTGAAGGGATGGTGGGTGTAGCTGGTGAGACTGACGTAGTCGTCGAGGTTAAGTCCGAGCTTCTTGGCAAACGACTTGGGTGTGTAGGTCTTGCCCTCGTAGACAAACGATTCGGGACAGCGCCCCACATAACGCTCGATAACAGCCTGAACGCTATCCTGCCAATGAGCCTTAGGTGCTTTGGCACCCTTAACCACTATGCTGCTGATGGTGCGCTCTAACTCGGGGAAGAACACATTAAAGTTGGCCAACGAGTCGCCAGTGAGTGAGCCTGGAGCCGGCATGGCATTCTCCGGACAGATGCCATGCTGACGAATCACCTCAAGCACATCATCGCACGAGCCGCCCTCTGATATCTGGCTGTAGCCATGCATACGCACATAATGGGTGGCATTGTCCATATAATCCTTGTTTACCACAAACATCTCGCAGAGGTCGTAGGTCTTGCCAGTCTTGCGTAGTATCTCGCTCTCAAAATAGCCAAGCGTTGCATAATCCCAACAGGTGCCGCTGCGATACTGGTTCTTGATACTGGTGATAGGTAACTCCTTGATGGTGGCGAACTTCTTGTTAGCAGCCGAGGCACTGGCCTGACGCTGCAAATTCTCTTGTGCCGATGCCGTTAAGGCCATCAGCAGGGATGTTATTACAAAAATTTTTCTCATAATCTAAAAATAACTCTTTGCCGCTGAATGATTAGGCAATCGGTTGGTAAGGCAAGCCGAACACATCGGCCACCGCTTTATAAACTACTTTTCCTTCAACTATATTCAGGCCCTTTGCCAAGGCAGAATCGTCCTTACACGCCTGCTGCCAACCCTTATCGGCCAGCGCTATAGCATAACGCAGGGTGGCATTGGTAAGTGCCAGAGTTGAGGTGTGAGGCACAGCTCCCGGGATGTTTGCCACACAATAATGCACGATTCCATCGATGGTATAGACGGGTTCGCTGTGGGTTGTGGGGCGCGAAGTCTCGAAGCATCCGCCCTGATCGATAGCCACATCGACAAGCACTGTGCCGGGCTCCATCAGCTTCAGCATATCGCGGGTGATGAGGTGTGGCGTCTTGTCGCCAGGCACCAGAACAGAACCTATAACAATATCGACCGTAGACAACTGCTGACGGATGTTATGCTCGGACGAATAGAGGGTATGCACATTGGGAGGTGTCTCTAGATCGAGCTGACGCAGGCGGGGCAGCGACACATCGGTAATAGTTACCTCGGCACCCATGCCAGCAGCCATACGAGCAGCAGCCTCGCCTACTACACCGCCACCTAATACCAGCACACGCGTGGGCGACACACCTGGCACACCGCTGATAAGCTTGCCCTTGCCACCCTTGGTCTTCTGCAGGTAATAGGCGCCATTGAGTGTGGCCATGCGGCCGGCCACCTCGCTCATGGGCTGCAGCAACGGCAGCGATCCGTTAGGCAGCTGTACCGTCTCGTAAGCCAAGCACACTGCCCCACTCTTCAGCATGGCATCGGTGAGTTCCTTCTCGCAAGCAAAGTGGAAATAGGTGAACAACAACTGACCCTTACGAACCAGAGCATATTCGGGCTCGATGGGCTCCTTGACCTTCACAATCATATCGGCCTGCTGATACACATCCTCGATGGTAGGCAGGATCTTGGCGCCGACTTTAAGATAATCGTCGTCGCTAAAGCCACTACCCTCGCCTGCCATGTGCTGCACAAAGACCTCATGACCACGACGTGTAAGTTCGGCTACTCCCGCAGGGGTCATGCCCACACGGTTCTCATTGTTCTTAATCTCCTTTGGAATACCTACTCTCATAGTTATCAAGTTTTAGTTAATTATCATGGCGCAAATATACTAAAAAATCCGTTACGATGTAACACGCAAACGGATTTTTTAGTAAAATAATTATTTGAACGTGACTGGAATCAGTAACTTGATGCCAAACGAACGTCCCATGTTGCAGATGCCCGGACCATCGGCGTACTTCAGACGACTGAGATGCGACTGATAGGCACGATCTGTGAGGTTGGTGCCCGAGAGATATACCGAAGCCACCGTGCGGTTATGCCAACGTATATCGGTACCTGCCGTAAGGTTCAGCAACGTGTACGATGGTGTGGCAGTCTCGGTGCCATAAGCCGTATGGGCATGATCCTGACGCAGATAGCACTCCAAGCCTATTGACACGAAGGTATTGGTGAGTGTGCGGCCATCGCGGATGATGTCGTAACGCAAGTCGCTGTTCCATCGGGGTGCAGGCGTAAATGGCAGCCATCTGTTCTCTTCGGGTTGGTCAAGCTGGCGGGCATTGACATACGAGAAGGTGTTCTCGAAATGCAGTACCTCAACAGGATGGATATCTACCATAGCCTCGAAACCCAACAGGCGGGCAGTGCCCTGGCGGTATTGGTAGAGGTTGTCTTGGGTTGTCGACAGCAGTCGCTCTAAGAAGATATAGTTGGAGATATGGTTGGCAAAGAGCGACAACTGCGTAGAGAATATCTCGGACGAATAATCGATACCCAGATCCAGCTGCCAGCTATGTTCGGGCGACAGTTGCGAATTGCCCAGCTCGTAGCGGAACGTGCCCTCGTGTTCGCCGTTTGAGCCTAACTCGCTCAGGTTTGGGGCTCGGAAACCTTTCGACAGGTTCAATCGCATGTTGAGTCGTGGGGTGATATTGTAGATAGCACCCACAGAACCGGTGAGTCCACTGAAGTTGCGGGTAAAGTCGGTGAAACGCAGTTCGCCATCGTCTTCCTGTTCGTAGCTATGCAATCGGCGGATGTCGTAACGCAAACCACCGCTCAGCGTGAGACGGTCGAACTGGCGTGTGAGTGAGGCGAAAGCACCTACATCAAACAAGCGATATGACGGGATGAGGTATTCCTCACCCAGATTCTCAGAATACTGCCACATGCCCGAGATGCCTGCCGCATATTGCCAATCGGAGTCGGTTGACTTGAGATAGTGTACATCGTAATTAACGGTGTGCAGACGGAAGTCGAGTCCCAATTCATCGGCCTCTTCAAACTCACGACGTCTGTTCTGCTGGTAGCCTACCACGGCTTTCAGCGAGCCGTCGCCTATCAGAAACGAGTTATCGAGAACGGCCTTGTAATGGTCTATCTTCTGGAAGGCCTCGGATGGCTCTAGCAGACCTGTATCCTCATCGCGCTCGCCCTCTACCAGGCCTGGCTTCAGGTGGTAGTACGACAGTTTGAGGTGTGAGTAACCCCAACTGCGGTTGGTGCCGAGCATGCCTGTTACGGCGCGCTCATGGAACTGCGAGCCAGGCACGCGGCCATCTACCTTATTCTTATATTCTGAGGCATCCTTGTCGCTCCAGCGCCAGTTCCACACCCAGCCGTTCTGGTTGCCGGCAAAGTCGACGGTGTAGTCGAACAGGCGGTTGTTGGTCTGATATTCAGAGCCCACATTAAGCGCCATTGTGCCTTGGGGCATTACCGGAGTCTCGTGCAGCACCAGTACGCCGGCCATAGCATCGCTGCCGTACATGAGTGTGGCAGGGCCTTTCAGTATCTCGACCGAATGAACAGTCTGTGCATCGACTTCAATACCATGTTCATCGCCCCACTGCTGTCCCTCCTGACGGATGCCGTCGTTGACAGTCACAATGCGGTTGTAGCCCAGTCCGCGGATAACAGGCTTGGAGATGCCGCCACCAGTGGTAATCTGCGACACGCCAGGCTGATGTGCTACGGCATCGATGATATTTGTAGACGATGTGGCCTGAATCGTTCGAGGACCCACAACGGATATGGGGGCAGGAGAGCGGTCAGCCCGGGTAGAGCCAGTAAGTCCTGTAACCACCACCTCCTTCAGCATGGCGTTGTTTTCCTGCAATACGAAATTGCACTGTTCGGTATGACGCAGGTCTATGGTCTGTATGATAGTAAGGTGCCCCACGTAGGTTACCTGAATGGTGGTCTTAACTGCGGGCAGATCCTTCAATATATACTGTCCGTTAGCATTAGTCACTGTTCCCTGTTTTAGCTGTGGGAAATAAATACTTGCGCCAACAACGGGCTGACCGTCGATGGCATCGGTTACACAACCTTGTAGTACAACCTTCTTGGTTGTAGTTTCGGCTAATGCCGATGTGCACAGGCACACCAACATCAGCAATATTGATGATATTGTCTTCATGTTATCCTTTTTTATCTGAATATTGTTATACTTAAATATACCGTGTTATTCAAATAAGAAAGGAGGTGCTCGGGGGGAATGATAACGGCAAACTGCCGATGACAGTTGTGCCGAGGGTTCGACAACAGCTACGACATGCTGGCGCAATATAACAGGCAGTAACACTGCAGCTGCTATAAGATAAGGCAGCGACACGAACTGACAGAGCACACAGGCGTGCATAGAAACTGGCAGCTCGGCAATGTGACCATGACAGTGATGCTGTACACATCCGCTGCATTCGTAGTCTAATGATTCCGTTGTTTCATGAACGTGAACAGACGACATGATGAGCATTGGCAGGAACACTGCCAACAACACCCATGATGCGATATGTCTTCTAGTTTTCACTTTCACGGCGGCAAAATTACTAATAATTCTTCGAAATAAATGCTTAATTCGCCAGAAATATGTATATTTGCACCCTGAAAACTAGAAAGTAAACCTAAATAAGTAAAAAAGAGATGAAGAAGTATGCTTTATCAGCACTGCTGGCACTGGCCAGTCTAAGCGTTTCGGCTATCGTAACAGTACCTATTAAAGGAACCGTGGTAAGTGCAGCCGACCCACATATACAATATGCGGGACGTATCAGTTTTACCACCCCTGAGCGACCTGCGTTCAACTTCCCTGGCATCCAGATTACGGCAGCTTTCGAAGGAACATCGCTACGCATGATGGCTAAACCCAAGAGCGGCTATTTTATGGCACAGATTGACAATGCCGAACCTTTTAAAGTTTCGTTTATGGGACAGCGCGACTCCGTGGTTACCATTGCAACAGCCCTGCCCGAAGGAAAGCATCTGGTAAAACTGATGTATGCCATCGAGGGCTACGAACTGTTCCCAGAATTCTGGGGATTTGTGCTCGACGAAGGTAAGAAACTGGTAGATGCACCTGCATTTCCTGACAGAAAGATAGAATTCATCGGTAATTCTATCACTTGCGGTTATGGCAACGAGGGACTGAAAAAAGAAGAACACTTTGATTATGCCACCGAGAACCACTATTACAGCTATGCCTCGATAACAGCACGCAGTCTTGGTGCGCAGCATTGGGTGGTGGCTCGCAGCGGCATAGGAGCCTATCGCAACTATAATGGTCCTAAAACAGGTAATCCAGAGTCGAACATGTTGGCTCAGTATGAGTACATCGGTTATGCATGGAAGCCTGAACTCCGCCAAGGAGCATCTTTCCTAAAGGAGAATTGGGACTTCGGCCGTTATCAGCCCGATGTAGTCTGCATCAACTTAGGCACTAACGACCTCTCGACACCCAACTACGATGTGGAGCTGCTCAAGCAGAATTATCGTAAACTGCTCAAGATGGTGCGCCAGCATAACCCAAAGGCAAAGATTGTATTCTTAACGGGAACCATGCTATATGATAAAGAGATGGCTCTGCAGAAGCAGTTACTCAACGAGGTAGCTGCCGAGGCCAAGAAAGCTGGCGACAAGGAGGTTTATCGCTTTGATATGGATCCTATCTCAAGCGAAGAGTTGTACGGCAACGATTGGCATCCAAATGTATATATGGACGAGAAGATGGCTGGCGAACTGACAGCCTATCTGCGCAAGTTGATGAAATGGAATTAAAAACGGATTATCCGAGTAGCTTTCTTGTATCTTCGAGTATCTGCAAGAGCTCATCCATCGTCTCAGCACGAAGCATGGCAATACGAGTCTGACGGAAATCGGGTATTCCCTTGAATATAGGTGTTGCAGCGAGGTGTCTTCTGGTATGGAGGATGCCTCGTTTTTCGTCTATACGCTCTACGTTGATACGCAGCAGTTCTTCAAGAATATCCAGTTTCTGATTAAAGTCAAGCTCTTCGCGACTGAATATCCAAGGGCAGCCGAAGGTGGCACGACCTATCATAACGGCATCAACCCCATAGGTTTCGAATGCCTGATCAGCCTCATCGAGATTGTGGATGTCGCCATTACCTATAATAGGAATATGTATGCGGGGATTACGTTTTACCTCGCCTATCAGCGTCCAGTCAGCATTACCTGTGTACATCTGACTACGGGTACGACCATGGATAGTGAGAGCCTTGATACCACAATCCTGCAACTGTTCGGCCAGTTCGGTGATGATAAGCTGTTCGTGGTTCCAGCCCAAACGGGTCTTGACGGTTACTGGCAACTTAACAGCATCTACCACCTTACGGGTAATCTCCAGCATCTTTGGGATGTTCTGCAGCATACCTGCACCAGCACCCTTACCAGCAACCTTCTTGACAGGACAGCCGAAGTTAATGTCGATCAAATCGGGCCCAGCTTGTTCTACTATCTTGGCAGCCTCAACCATCGCATCCACATCGCGACCATAGATCTGTATGCCCACAGGGCGCTCTGTATCGCTGATGGTTAGCTTCTGGATGGTTGACTTCACATCGCGAACCAATGCCTCGGCACTAACAAACTCGGTATACACCATAGCCGCACCGAACCGCTTGCAAAGCAGTCGGAAGCCAATGTCTGTCACATCTTCCATCGGTGCCAGGAACACCGGTTTTTCGCCGAATTCTATCTCTCCTATCTTCATTTCGGGTGCAAAGATACAATATTTTCCTCTAATATTTGGTTGTTTCAAAGGATTGTTGTACTTTTGTGGTCAAAAAACAGGATTTTGCAATGGAACAACTGCTCCACTATGTGTGGAAACATAAACTTTATCCGCTTAAAGAACTAAAGACAAGCGACGGACAACAAGTAGAGGTGATAGACCCGGGATTGCACAACCGCAATGCCGGCCCAGACTTCTTTAACGCCAAAATCAGGATAGGCACTACCATGTGGGTGGGCAATGTAGAGATTCATGACAAGGCGAGCGACTGGTATCAGCACGGACACGACAAGGACAGCCACTACGACAACGTGGTGCTGCACGTGGCAGGTCTGCTGGATACCGAAGTTATGAAATCTAACGGACAGTATGTGCCTCAGATGCTGCTGAGCGTTCCTGATGATGTAATGCAACACTATGACGAGCTACAGAAAACCGACGAATATCCTCCCTGCTACAAGGTGATTCCAGACTTATCGTCACTCATCATTCATTCGTGGATGGCAGCTCTGCAGACTGAACGTCTGGAGCAGAAGACCGAGGCAATACGTAAACGTGCCGAAATGTGCAATGGCTCGTGGGAAGATGCTTACTTCGTAACCTTAGCAAGAAACTATGGTTTTGGTATCAATGGCGATGTGTTTGAGCAGTGGGCCTATAATATGCCGTTGAGCGCTGTGGCCCATCATCGCGATGACCTCTTCCAGATAGAAGCCATCTTTATGGGACAAGCAGGATTGCTGGAGCTGGACTCGATACCGGAGTATTACCAGAAGGAGGCGCTCAACGATGGCTATTTTGCCAAACTACGTAATGAGTACCAGTATCTGGCTCATAAATTCTCGATGAAACCGATAGATTTCAAACTTTGGAGGTTCCTCAGACTGCGTCCGCAGAACTTCCCACACATCCGCATATCGCAACTGGCCAACCTGTATTATCAGCAGAAGGCCGGACTAAGTCAACTCGTGGAGTGTGATACGCTTGATGAGTTGAAAAGTGTGTTGAGTTCGCAGGTAACACCCTATTGGGAAACTCACTACACCTTTGGCTCCACAAGTTCTAAGAACGAGAAGCATCTGTCGTACGGATCGCTCAATCTGCTGATGATCAATACAGCTATACCTATGCTGTTTGCCTACGGACGACATACTACCAAGGAAGTACTCTGCGATAGGGCTTTCGACTTCCTAGAACAGATAAAGGCAGAGAACAACTATATCATACGCATGTGGCAGCAAGTTGGTCTGCCTGTAAAGACTGCTGGCGACTCACAAGCGCTGATACAACTTAAAAAGGAATATTGCGACAAAAAGGACTGCTTGCGTTGTCGCTTTGGATACGAATACTTAAAACGGAGATAAAACAATGAATCAGGAGACATTTTATGCTATGGCGCTCACACGCCTTACAAACTTTAATTTCCAACAGGCTTTGGAACTGTATAAGGCAGCAGGAAGTGCTCAGAACCTATATGAACATCGCAACGAAGTGGGCGATATGATTGAAGGATGCACGCCACGACTCGTTGAGGCACTCAAGAACTGGGGCGATGCCATGAAACGAGCCGAGGTAGAAGCAAAATATATGGAGGAGCACAAAATCAGGGCCTACACGCTGCTTGACGATGACTATCCACAACGCCTGCTAGAGTGTGCCGATGCTCCGTTGGTACTATATTATATAGGTAATGCAGACCTGAATCAAACCAAGATTATCAGCATCGTTGGAACACGCCAGATAACCAGTTATGGCAAAGACATCTGTCGCAAATTCATCAGAGAGCTGCATGAGATGTGCCCTCAGGTGCTGATTGTGAGCGGACTGGCCTATGGCGTAGATATCTGTGCACATCGCGAGTCGCTAGCTAATGGCTATGACACATTAGGTGTGCTGGCACATGGATTGGACCAGATATATCCTTATCATCACCGTGATACAGCAGCCAAGATGGTGGAACATGGTGGACTGCTAACCGAGTTTATGACTCAGACCAATGCCGACAAAGTTAATTTTGTGCGTCGCAACCGCATTGTGGCAGGCATATCGGATGCCACCATCGTTATCGAAAGTGCCGCTAAAGGCGGAAGTCTGATTACGGCAGAGATAGCACAGAGCTACGATAGGGCCGTATTTGCATTCCCTGGTAATGTAAACCAGCCATTCTCTGAAGGGTGCAACAATCTGATTCGCGACAACGGAGCCGGACTGATAAGCAATGCCGAAGACTTTGTGAAGGCCATGGGATGGCAGAATGATGCCGTGCGCAGACAGGCTCTGGCCGAAGGCATCGAGCGTCAACTCTTCCCAGAACTTTCGCCCGAAGAACAAAAAATCGTTAGTCTGCTACAACAAACCAACGATCTACAGCTTAATATCATTAGTGTAAAGGCTGGCTTTGCCATCAACCAGGCAACCGCCCTACTCTTCCAACTGGAGATGAAAGGTGTTGTTAAGCCTTTGGCTGGCGGCATGTATCATCTGTTGATGTAGCATCCTCGTGTATGCTATCCGCCATTAACCGATAAATCTGCTTGGTACGATCATCGTTGAGCAGGTCTATCTGCATATTCATCACACCTACATCGTAGCGTACCATCGGGCCCGTCTGAGCCTGCTTGGGCGAGAGAACCGATACTTTTTTCGCCGTTTCATCGATAAGCGGCAGAAAAAGATTAAAATCTATCTGCTCTTCTTGCAGCACTTTCTCAGCCAGTCGATAGCAATGGTTTGTAAAGTTACAAGCCAGCACAGCAGCCAAATGTATCTTCTTTCGTTTAGCCGAATCAGCCAATACCACATGATCGGATACACTTTCGGCTAGCTGCCGGATAGTTTCGAGTGTCACATCATCCGATGCCTCCAGGAAACAAGGAATAGGACGGAAGTCAACTTGACGGTTCTTCGAAAACGTCTGCATCGGATACAACACTCCATAATGCTGGACCTTACCCTTGAATACATCCATACTGATGCTTCCTGCCGTATGCACCAGCACCCCTTTTACTACCATTTTACTCACTCTCTCGGCCAGTTCGCTGATAGCATCATCCTTCACAGAGATGACATAGATATCTGCATTTTTATCTATTTCATCGACATCGGCCGTATATCTGCACCCTATCTTCTCTGCCAACTCGCAAGCATGTTCTTCGGTACGACTATACACCTGCAGAATATGCTGTCCTGCATCCTTCATAGCCAACGACAACTGCGTTGCCAGATTACCAGAACCTATTAAAACAATATTCATTTTCTTGTTGCGTTAAAGATACCTTTGAAAAGTAGGTAGGGATCAATGGTTATTTGATGTTTGCAGTGGGGAACAATTGTCTTTGACATGCCGCCAGTGGCGATGATATGCGGGGGCGTGGGGAGTGTATTAGCTATTTTATCGATGAGGCCATCAATCATAGCAGCGGTGCCGTAAAGGATGCCGCTCTGCATGCACTCGAGAGTGTTGCGCCCTATCATGTGGGCTGGCTTCTCAATAGTGATGGAGGGGAGTTGAGAGGCGCGAGAACTGAGGGCGTTGAGCGATGTTTTGACACCAGGAATAATCAAGCCGCCCTTGAAAACGCTGTTTCCATCGATGACTCCGATGGTGGTAGCTGTACCAAAATCGATAACAATGGCTGGTACGCCATAGCAGGTTGCAGCGCCTATGGCATCGGCCAGACGGTCTTTACCTAACTGTGAGGGCGATTCGATATCAATAGAGATGATACCCTTAGCATCGTTGATACTTAAGAAATGTGGGGTGATGCCCGTCAGGTCGGATACGGCTTGGGCAATATCATCATTCACCTCAGGAACGACCGATGAAATGGTTACTTTTTCGATATCGGCATTCTCTATATTATACTTGCGAAGGCCTAGTTTCAACTCATAACGGAAGAAACTGGCAGTCTCTTCTTTCTTGGTCTTAAAACGCCATGTTGCAGTTATATCACCCTGACTATCAGCCAAGGCAATCACAACAGTAGAGTTACCAATATCTATGAGAATATTCATATCAGGAAAGGGTTACGATGAAATCGAGGATTTTGTCGGCCGTTTTTTCCTTAGAGCACAGAGGCAACTCCTTCACCTCGTCATGGGTTATCAACGTTACCTGGTTGGTGTCAACGGCAAAACCTGTGGTATTGCCTGAGATGGAGTTGGCACAAATGAGGTCGGCATGCTTCTTGATGAGTTTGGCACGCGAATTATCAATCAGATTCTCCGTTTCCATCGAGAAACCAACCAATGTCTGGTTGTCTCTCTTATGCTCTCCAAGCCAACCTAGGATATCCTGGGTGCGAGTGAGTTCAATTGATAGCTCACCATCGTGCTTCTTGACCTTTTGATCGGAATAGGTGGCTGGGGTGTAATCGGCTACAGCGCTACACATAATGATAACGTCATTATCAGTACTACGGCTGGTTACAGCCTCGAACATATCGGCAGCACTTTTAACTGGCACTAAATCGATACCGGTAAAGGGCTTTATGCTTACTGGACCTGAAACCAATGTTACGTCGGCTCCACGCAGACGGGCCATCTTTGCGATGGCATAGCCCATTTTGCCCGAAGAGCGGTTGGTGATATAGCGAACAGGGTCGATAGACTCTTGGGTAGGACCTGCAGTAATCAGTACCTTACGACCTTTCAGGTCCTGCTCTTTAGCCATAAAGGTTAGGATGTGCTCGATAATTACCTCCTCAGAGTTCATTTTTCCTGTCCCCGTATCGCCACAAGCCAAACGGCCTATGATGGGCTCGATGATGTGATAGCCGTAACCCTGTAGCTTGGTGAGGTTATCCTGTAGGATGGGATTCTCCCACATACCGGTATTCATGGCGGGAGCTATCAGCTTAGGCGCCTTGGTGGCCAGCATGGTGGTGGTGAGCATATCGTCGCAGATGCCGTGAGCCAGTTTGCCGATGACATTGGCTGTACAGGGAGCCACCACGAAGAGATCGCCTCGTTTAGCAAGCGATACATGTTTCACGTCGAACGAGAAATTGCGGTCGAAGGTATCGACAATGCACTTATTGTTGGTAAGTGTCTCGAACGTCATAGGGGTGATGAAGTGCGTAGCATTCTGAGTCATAATAACATGCACATCGGCATGGAGCTTTACCAGCATCGAAGCCAGATTGGCACTCTTGTAGGCTGCAATACCGCCTGTTACACCCAATACGATGGTCTTTCCTGTAAGCATCTTTTTATTTGGCTATTTCGCTATTTTACTGCTCTTTCAGCAGTCCGTGCTTCTCGTAATTAGCCTTGCGGACAATACGATTGTTCTCATCTACAAAGAGTACGGTGGGCTTGTGAGTCTTAGCCTCATCGGGAGTCATATAAGCGTAAGCCATAATGATGATTTTATCGCCTACGTTCACGCATTTTGCGGCAGCTCCGTTCAGGCAGATAACGCCTGAGCCCGCCTCGCCAGCAATAGCATAGGTCTCGAAGCGGTTGCCATTATCGATATCGGCAATCTCCACTTTCTCGTATTCCAGAATGCCCGACTCGCTCAGCAGGTTAGAATCAATAGTGATGCTACCCACGTAGTCGAGATCGGCCTGAGTTACTACAGCGCGATGTATCTTAGCTTTCAGTAGTGTGATGTCCATACCTTATTATATATTTACGATGAAATTGTCAATCAGTCGGGTCTTTCCGATATAAACAGCGATGGCAACAAGCACTTCGCCTTCAATCTTTGCTGTGCGCTGGATGTTCTCAAAGTCAACTACCTCAACATAGTCGATACGAGCCATTGGCTCAGTCTCAAGGTGCTGACGGATGATGTCAATCACCTTCTGTGAATCGCGCTCGCCAGCATCGATGGCCTCCTTGCCTTTCTTCAGGCTCTGTGAGAGGATGAGTGCGGCCTTACGCTCATCAGGATTCAGATAAGTGTTGCGGCTTGACTTGGCCAGTCCGTCGTCCTCGCGTACAATAGGGCAGGGAACAATCTCGAGTGGGAAGTTCAGATCGCGAACGAAACGCTTAACGGTAGCCAGCTGCTGAGCATCCTTCTGTCCGAAGTAAGCACGATCAGGGGTTACGATGTTGAACAACTTACCAACAACGGTGCAAACACCACGGAAGTGCACTGGGCGTACAGCACCACAAAGCAGTTCGGTTGTTTCGGTGGTATCGATAAACGATGTAAAGTGACCAGGGTACATCTCTGATGGCTCTGGGTTGAAGATCAGATTGCCACCAGCCTCCTCTACGGCTTTCATATCGCGGTTCAAGTCGCGTGGATAAGCCTCAAGGTCTTCGTTGGGACCAAACTGGATGGGATTTACGAATACTGAAACCACAGTGCGGTCGTTCTGACTGGCCGACTTGCGGATGAGGCTCTGATGACCCTCATGAAGAAAGCCCATAGTAGGCACCAGACCTACTGAAAGGCCTTCCTTTCTCCATTCTGCAACAATTTCTCTTACCTCCTTTACAGTCTTTACTACTCTCATATTACCTTTTTAAATAATAGTCTTTCTGTTTCTTCTTTCTTGAGTTGCTCCAAAACCTCGTCGCTAATGCTATAGGTCTGCCCCTCACCAGGGAAACTGCGGTTTTCACAGTCCTGCTTGTACTGACGGAATGCCTCGAGCATTACACTATGCAGGTCGGCATACTTCTTCACAAACTTGGGTACAAATCCAGCGTTATAGCCAAGCATATCCTGGTAAACCAGAACCTGTCCGTCGCAAGCACTGCTGGCTCCGATACCAATAGTAAGTGCATTGCTACGTTCTGTAACCATCTTGGCCAGTGCCTCGGGCACACACTCAAGGGTGATGGCAAATGCACCAGCCTCTTCTACTGCCTTAGCATCGGCTAACAGTTTCTGAGCCTGCTCAAGCGACTTACCTTGAACCTTGTATCCTCCCATGGCATTGACTGATTGTGGCGTAAGTCCGATGTGGGCCACTACAGGGATGCCAGCCTCGACAATAGCCTTGATACGATCAGCATATTCTACACCACCTTCTAATTTTACTGCCTGGCAATTGGTTTCCTTCATGATGCGACCTGCATTACGAACAGCATCCTCTACAGATGCCTGATATGACATAAATGGCATGTCGACAACAACAAAAGCCTCTTTGGCACCACGAACTACAGCCTTACCGTGATGAATCATATCATCAACAGTAACTGCCAATGTGTTCTCGTAACCCAGCATCACATTACCGAGCGAGTCACCAACTAAGATCATGTCGATTCCAGCCTCATCAATGGTACAGGCTGTATGATAATCATAAGCCGTCAGCATGCTGACTGGCTGCTTCCCCTTACGTTCAAGTAAGTCAAAAATAGATTTTCTCATTTCCTGAAATAGATTTCTTTGCTCTCTTCAAGGGTGCAAAAGTATTACATTATTTTAATATCAGCAAATTTTTTAGTTATTTTCTGTTGAAAATGGGGATTTGTTGACAAAAAGTAGTATCTTTGCGGCGTTTTTTAATTCGAATTAATTATGAAAATAGCTTTAATCGGCTACGGAAAGATGGGTAAGATGATTGAACAGATAGCCATCGACCGTGGTCATGAGATTGTAAGTATCATCGATATTGACAACCAGCAGGACTTCGACTCACCCGAGTTCGCCTCTGCTGATGTTGCAATCGAGTTCACAGCTCCACAGGCTGCATACGGCAATTATCTGAAGGCTTGGAGCAAAGGTGTAAAAGTTGTTTCTGGATCAACCGGTTGGATGAAAGAACATGGCGATGAGGTGCGTAAGGCCTGCTCAGAGGACGGCAAGACACTCTTCTGGGCATCAAACTTCTCTATCGGCGTGGCCATTTTCTCGGCTGTAAACCGCTATCTGGCCAAAATCATGAACCAGTTCCCTCAGTATGATGTTGAGATGGAAGAAACCCACCATGTTCATAAACTCGACCACCCCAGCGGAACAGCTATCACACTGGCTGAGGAAATTGTAGAGAATATCGACCGCAAAGAGGCTTGGAAAGAGGACACTACCGACAAGCAGTACCTACGTGTTGACCACATCCGTCGTGGTGAGGTGCCCGGCATTCATACTATCCGCTACGATAGCGATGCCGACCTGATTACCATCACCCATGACGCCCACAGTCGTAAGGGATTTGCCTTAGGAGCCGTACTTGCAGCCGAATACACCAGGGAGCATCAGGGACTGTTAACAATCTCGGATATGTTTAAATTCTGATTATGGAGAAGAAGAAAGAATTCAATCCTACAAAGCAGTGGGCAAAATTCATCGCCGTACTAGTGCTCTACCTGCTCTTTCTCTATTGGGTAGAAAGCTGGTGGGGACTGCTTGTAATACCTTTTATCTTTGATATCTACATCACAAAAAAGATAAAATGGCAATGGTGGAAGGAGGCCGAAAAGCCAGTAAAGTTTGTCATGTCGTGGATAGACGCATTAGTCTTTGCACTCGTTGCAGTCTATTTCATCAACCAGTTCTTCTTCCAGAATTACGTGATTCCATCAAGTTCGTTGGAGAAATCGCTGCTTACCGGCGATTACCTGTTTGTGTCGAAGGTGAGCTATGGCCCACGTATACCACAGACCCCATTGACAATGCCATTAACCCAACATACACTCCCCGTTGTTGAGTGCAAAAGCTATATCGAGTGGCCTCATTGGGACTATCGTCGTGTAAAAGGATTGGGACAGGTACAGCTAAACGATATTGTTGTGTTCAACTACCCTGCAGGCGACACCATCTGCACAGCCCTGCAGTATCAGACAGAATACTATAACCTGTGTTATGGATATGGTTACCCCAGCTATCCCAACATGCCTAATCTCGACTCGTTATCGGCCGAGAAACGACTGCAGGTGTTCAGCACCCTGTATGACATGGGAAAGAACGTGATCATGTCGAATCGTCAGGAGTTTGGCGAAATAGCCACACGCCCAACCGATCGTCGTGAGAACTATGTAAAGCGTTGCGTTGGTCTGCCTGGCCAAACTCTCCAGATTAAAGATCATATTGTATACCTAGATGGCAAGGCCAACAAGGAGCCAGACAATGTGCAGTATACATATAATATTAAGCTGAAGCGCCACTTCACCGAGGAAGAGATGGAAGAGTGGAACATTACTCGCGAAGAACTGGTATCGCTTAACAACAATGGATATATGCCGTTGACAAAGCGCGTAGTAGAGGAGATGAAGAAATGCAACGACTTGCTGGAGAGTATCTCATTCCATTACGACACCGAGGAGTGGAGTTTGTATCCACAGAACGGCAATATGCACTGGACTCGCGACAACTACGGTCCGATTTGGATTCCAAAGAAGGGCGAGAGCATAAAGCTGACACTCGACAATCTGCCAATCTACGAGCGATGCATTCGTGCCTACGAAGAGAATGATCTTCAGGTTCGCGATGGCAAAATTTTCATCAACGGCAAAGAGTCTAATCAGTATACTTTCAAATTGGACTATTATTGGATGATGGGTGATAACCGCCATAACTCTGCCGACTCACGTTACTGGGGCTTTGTACCCGAGGATCATATCGTGGGAAAGCCCATATTCATCTGGTGGAGCAGCGATCCTGACCGCAACGGATTCTCAGGCATACGCTGGAGCCGTATCGGCAACATCGTAGACAATATTAAATAAGGTAAAACCATGCAGGTTTTGCTCAGTACAACATACTTTGGCCCGGTGCAGTGGTATCAGAAACTGCATCGGGCTGACTTTGTGCAGATAGAAAAGTGGGAGAGTTTCCAAAAGCAGACTTATCGTAACCGCTGTCTCATTGCCACCACACAAGGTGTACAGGCTCTTACTGTTCCCGTGGTTCGTGGTGAATCTCCACTTATTAAGGACATCCGTATCAGCGACCACGGCAACTGGCGCCATCTGCATTGGAATGCATTACAAAGTGCATACGGAGAGTCGCCCTTCTTCGAGTATTATCAGGACGACATACGTCCATTCTTTGAAAAGCGCTGGGATTACCTGTTGGATTTCAACGAGGCCATCTGTCTAAAAATGTGCGAACTCATCGACATCCAGCCCAATATGGAATTTAGTTCCGACTATGCAGTTGAGCCAAGCGATAAGACAGACTATCGCATCGCAATAAACCCCAAGCACCCTGCACCCGATATGGATTTCACCCCAAAAACATATTATCAGGTCTACTCGGCAAAACATGGATTCCTGCCGAATCTATCGGTTATAGACCTTCTATTCAACATGGGACCTGAAAGCATTTTCTATTTGTAACTACCCAAAACAATAACAATGATACGTAAACTACTTCTAACATTATTATCAATATCAACACTGACTGCATCAGGCCAGTCGCACTTCTACACTTCGGAAAAACTGTCGAGTAACCAGATTACCCAGATTTGCCAAGATAAAGATGGGTATATATGGATAGGTACTGAATACGGACTGAACAAATATGATGGCTACCGTTTCACGAACTACCTACACGACAAGGCTAACCCTAATTCTGTTAGCAGCAATGTCATATCGCATCTGTTTCAGGATGCCAACGGCACACTATGGGTGGGCACCCAGATGGGATTGGACCGTTATGATGCATCCGAAAACAAATTTATCTCGGTAGAGATGAAGGGTGCTACAAGTATTCCACGTATTAACGCCATCACACAGGAAGACAAGTATCACCTTCTTATAGGTACTGCCGGCTATGGCTTATTCAGACTTGACACAAGAAATAACTCTACACAGAAAGTGGAAGGTTACGCTAAAGCCGACAATAACTACTTCAGCTATATCCATATCGATGAAAAGGGCTGTTTCTGGAAATCAGGATATGGAAATGTCATCTTACGACGCATGCTAAATGGAAAGATAGAAGAATTCCAATCGCCATACGGTACTGTAACAGGTTTTGTTGGCTATGAAGACGGTGTGCTGATGGTTTGTAATCATGGACTACTGTTTTATCGCGACGGTCAGATGATGACAGACTATCTGGATCCCGGTGAGCTACGAGGAAAAGATCTGCTATTACGTACGGCCAAGTGCGATAAGAACGGGAATCTATTCATAGGTACCATGGGTAATGGCTTATGGTGGGTTCCAAGAGGCGAGCATCAGATGAGACGTTACGACTTCCAGAATGCTTCGGTTGACCTTAACACAGCAACCATCTGGGCCCTGTTTCAGGATAATCAGGAAAACCTATGGATAGGCTGTCAGAAACGAGGATTATTGCTCATCCCCCAACATCAGTCACCATTCCGAACATGGAAATTTATCGATCAGCATATCACAACCGGCGGTTCACTCACCTCAATATGTGCAGGCGATAATGGCATAACATGGTGTGCCGTACAGAATAATGGTATCTTTGGTTTCGATGCTCAAGGACGCCTGGTGGCTCATCCTTCATCTCCCGAGGGTACATATCTTATTTATCGCGATGGAACGGGACAATTCTGGATTGGCACCAATACAGGTCTCTTCGCTTATAACCCTATCACTGGAGAATCAAAACAGAAGACTTCCTTTGAAAGCGGCTATATAAACACCATTACTGACGATGGAAATGGGCATATCTTCTATTCTGTGTATTCTAACGGTTTCTTTTCATACGATACACATAGTGGTGATTTGCGACATTTCAGCTTTTTCGATCCTGATGGTCCACGTGGGCGACTGCATAATGACTGGGTAACCAGATTAAAATTTGACAGTCGTGGAAAGCTCTGGATATGTACCGCTTCGGGTATCAACTGTTATGATCCTGTTGAAGATCATTTCCATCCATATGGTTGGGATGTGATTCTCGATTATAATGCCATCGAGACCGTATATGAGACTCACGATCGCAAGATCCTTTTTGGAACCAATACCGGACTATACGTTTACGATCCTCAGCAAAAAGCTGCAAAACCATTCCCCGATGCCAAGATTTTAAGTAATAAGGTTGTAGGTGGCATCATTGAAGACCAATTTGGCGATATTTGGGTAAGTACCACGATGGGTATCTGGCAATACAAACATACGGATCGTCAGTTTGTGGGATATGTCTATGGTAATGGTTTGGCAAGCCGCGAATACGTAAGCGGCGTATCCATGTTTACAGAAGACGGCAGGATATGGTTCGGATTCAGCGATGGTGTTACCTCTTTCAACCCAGAAGACTTAAAACAGGCCAACAACGATATCAGACAGATTCACCTAACGGGCATTTATGTGGGCGGCAAGGCACTACCTGGACAGAAACACTTTTCGCTCGATTTCATCGACAACACATTCTCAATGGAGTTCTCTTCGCTGAATTATGCCAATGCCGATAATGTGGTTTATGAATATCGCCTGAACGGAGCCCGCGAATGGGGACAGACCGAAGCTGGTCGTAATGTAGTATCGTTTACGCATCTTCAGCCAGGTTCATATATTCTAGAAGTAAGAGCCTATGATAACGGTGTATATACCGATACCGAGGTATATTACATCACCATAAAAGCCCCATGGTATCGTTCTTCATGGGCGTACATTATATATATTATGATGGCTTCGATTGTTTTTGGCTCGCTCATGTGGACCTATATCCGTCGTCGCCGTCAGGAACTTGATGAAGAGAAAATGAAATTCCTGATTAACGCCACCCACGACATCCGTTCGCCGCTAACGCTCATTATGAGTCCACTGCATAAATTACTGAAGCGTGACTTTGACCCAGAGATTAGAAACGATCTGAAAACGATTGAGCATAATGCCCAACGTGTTCAGAACCTGGTTAATCAGATTCTCGACATCCGTAAGATTGACAAGCAACAGATGAATCTTCAGTGTCAGCAAACTGACATGGTACAGTACGTAGGTAATCTGCTCAAGTCGTACGAATATACAGCCAAGGAGCGTGGTATCACATTCCGTTACTCGTCAAAACTAGACAAGTTGAATGTGTGGTTTGATCGTAAAGCAATGGATAAGATAGTGGACAACTTACTCTCAAATGCCTTTAAATACACCTACGACAATGGCGAGATAGAAGTGCGTGTATCTGAAGAAAAAGGAAAGAATGCAGTACTTCAGGTCATAGACAATGGCATGGGCATCAAGGGCGATCCACGCAAACTGTTTGACCGATTCTATCAGGGCAGCAGTTCTCGAAGCATGCACATAGAAGGCACTGGCATCGGACTTAATCTATGCAAGATGATGGTTGAAATGCACCATGGCACTATCGAGGCTGCTAATCGTAACGATGATCAGGGCAGCATATTCACAGCACGCATACCTTTAGGATGTGCTCATCTGAAAAAGGAAGAAATACTGATAGCCGAAGAGAAAGCAGCCAAGATAAAAACACAATCCAACTATCGTGTGATGATTGTTGATGACGATGAGGAAATTGGTAGCTACATTTCTCAAGAACTGGGCAGCTACTACCATATTACACCCGTTACAAGTGGTCGCAATGCTCTACGACTACTATTAGGCGCCGAACCCGGTAAGCAGTTCGACTTGGTAGTTAGCGATGTGATGATGCCAGAAATGGATGGCTTTACATTGTTGCGTATGATAAAGACCAATATGAACATCAACCATACTCCTGTGGTGATGCTCACGTCGAAAGCTGCTGTTGCTAATCGTCTTGAGGGTCTTGAGAAGGGCGCTGATGCATTCCTTGCCAAGCCTTTCGATATGGACGAACTGCACATGGTTATCAACAACCTGATAAGAAAAAATCAGCGACTGAAGGGAAAATTCTCTGGTGTACAACAGCAGAAAGACAAAGTAGAAGAGAAACAAGTAAAGGGTAACGACGAGAAGCTGATGGAGAAAATCATGAAAGTACTTAACGAGCATCTCGACGATAGCGAATTTAATGTTGACGCCCTTACTAAAGAGGTTGGCATCAGTCGTGCCCAGCTACATAGAAAGATGAAGGAAATGACAGGTCTGCCTGTCAGTGAGTTCATCAGAAACATACGTTTGGAGCAGGCAGTAAGACTGTTGGAAGAGCAAAAAATCAATGTAACACAGGTTGCATATTCCGTTGGATTTAGTAATCTAGCCCACTTCTCAACCGTTTTCCGCAAGCAGTTTGGAGTGTCTCCTACCGATTATTTAGAGCAAAAAGCACAAAAAAATCAAGGCTGATACAAAAATGAAATGAAACGAAACATACGTAGAAGCCACAATAAAAGAATCTGCCTACCTTTGCGGCAGATTTTTTTATTCTTAAAAATAATTATTAACTAACAAACCAAACGTATGAGTTTCAAAGCAAAGAAAACAGCCTTGTGTGTTGGATTGTGCTTCTTGGGCATGATCTCTGCACAGCAGGCTTCGGCAGCTACCGAATCAGTAGCTTCCGTACAGCAAACGAAGCAGGCTACTGGTCAGGTAAGCGACTCTCAGGGTCCACTGATTGGTGCCACGGTCATGGAGAAAGGTACTAGCAATGGTACTGTTACCGATTTCAACGGTAAGTTCTCTCTCAATGTTAAGCCGGGTGCAACACTCGTTGTATCTTATGTAGGTTACGTATCACAGGAAATCAAAGCTGGCGATAACGTACGCGTAAACCTTAAAGAAGACGGTCATGTAGTAAATGAGGTTGTAGTTATCGGTTACGGTACACAGCGTCGTGAGGCCGTTACTGGTTCTGTTGCCAACATCGGTGGCGAGAAGCTGAACCAGGTTGCTGCAACCAACGCTGCTCAGGCTCTGCAGGGCCGTGTAGCTGGTGTGCTGATGACACAGACAGGTTCTAAGCCTGGTGATGAGATGCAGATTCGTATCCGTGGTCAGCGCTCACTGAGTGCAAGTAACGACCCACTGATTGTGCTCGACGGTATTCCATTCATGGGTCAGCTTTCAGATATCAATCCTGCCGACATCAAGTCGATGGATATTCTGAAGGATGCCTCTGCAACAGCCATCTACGGTTCTCGTGGTGCTAACGGTGTTATCATCATCACAACTGTAAAGGGTAGCCAGGGTTCACCTGCAAAGGTTACATATAATGGTTATGTAAGCTTTAAGAAGGTGTTCCACAAATATCCTATGATGGATGGACCTACGTTCTCTAAGTTCCGTAAGTATGCTGGACAGTATCAGAATTCTCTGGACGAAGATGACAACACTAACACCGACTGGCAGGATCTTTACTATAAGACTGGTGTTAGTTACAACCACGACCTGAGCGTTGCTGGTGGAACCAATGGTGGTAGCTACAGCTTCGGTGCCGGTTATTATCACGACGAGTCAGTTCTTCCTACTGAGGGTTACGATCGTATTTCTATACGCGGTAACTTCGACCAGACTGTTGGCAAGTACTTCCGTTTCGGTTTGAGCACCAACAACAGCTATCGCAAGACTCAGGGAGTTAATAATATGTATGCTGTATTGAGCATGAGCCCTCTGGCAAGTCCTTACAATGCAGATGGTACTCTGAAGCGCTATATTAATATGCCTGCCGACAAGACAGTTGTAGTTACAAAGGACCTTTTGGAGAGTCAGAAAGATGTATGGCTCAACGAGAACAAGGGTATTGGCTCATACAACACATTGTTTGCAGAATTGAAGTGCCCATGGATTGAGGGATTGAGCTATCGCGTAAACGTTGGTCTGAACTTCCGTTCTTCTAAGCAGGGTGGTTTCACTGGAACAGGTGTTAATAACACTGAAGAGAGTGCGACTAACGGCGGATCTGTCTATGAGAACCAGACACGCAACTGGGCTGTTGAAAACCTGCTGACTTACGATCGCATCTTTGCTGAGAAGCATAACCTGAATGTAGTTGCCATGTACTCTGCTGAGCAGACTACTTATGAGCAGACCGGTGCTAGTGTTCAGGGTATTCCAGCCGACTACTTCCAGTACTATGCTCTCGACAAGGCTACTGGACAGTCAAATCTTACTGGCTATGGCTATTCTCAGAGCGGTTTAATCTCTTGGATGGGTCGTGTTATGTATTCTTATGATAATAAGTATATGCTTTCAGCCGCTGTACGTTCAGATGGTTCTTCACGTCTGGCTAAGGGCCACCAGTGGCACACTTATCCTGCAGTAAGTGCTGGTTGGAACATTGCTCGCGAAAGCTTCATGGAGAACCTCACTTGGATTGACAACCTGAAACTTCGTGTTGGTTATGGTGAGACCTCTAACCAGGCTATCGCTCCTTACTCAACACTTGGCGGTCTGGCTACACGCAATTATAACTTCGGACTTGATGAAGCTGGCCAGCAGTCTGGTTATTATGTAAACGCGCTGCCTAACACAGAGCTTGGCTGGGAGTATTCAAGAACTTGGAACTTTGGTCTTGACTTCTCACTCTTCAACGGCCGTCTGTCTGGATCGTTCGAATATTATACACAGCAGACCAGAGACATTTTGCTCGATGTATCTCTGCCCTTTACCTCTGGTGTAAACAGCTTTACCGGCAACATCGGTAAGACTCAGAACAAGGGATGGGAGTTCTCTCTGAACGGCATTATCATCGACAACAAGAACGGTTGGAACTGGGAGGCTGGTATCAATCTTTATCAGAACCGTAACAAGCTGACAGAATTAGCTTCTGGTCAGGATCGTGATGAGGGTAACCGTTGGTTCGTTGGCCATCCTATCGACGTCATTTACGATTGGGAGTATGTTGGTATCTGGCAGCAGGGTGAAGAAGCAGCTTTGAACATTCTGGAGCCAGGTGGTAAGCCAGGTATGATTAAGGTGAAGTACACCGGTGACTATGATGCAAATGGTCTTCCTACACGTGCAATCAACAACGACGACCGTCAGATTATGAGCATGGAACCAGATCTGATTGGAGGTTTCAATACAACTGTTGGTTATAAGAACTTCGACCTGACTGTTATTGGCGCCTTCCAGATTGGTGGTAAGTTGATTTCTGCCCTCCACTCTTCAGATGGTTATCTGAACATGCTCTCTGGACGCCGTGGACAACTTGATGTTGATTATTGGACAGAAGAGAATACAGGTGCTAAGTATCCTAAACCAAGTTCTGACCTGAGATCAGGCGATAACCCCAAATATGGTTCTACACTTGGTTACTTCAACGCAGGTTACCTGAAGTTCCGTACCATCACACTGGGTTACAACTTCCAGAACATTAAGGCCATCAAGGATCTTGGAATCAGCCGTCTGCGTGTCTATGCAACTGTTCAGAATCCATTTATTCTGTTCTCACCATACAATAACGAATGCGGACTTGATCCTGAAACAAACTCATGGGCTACCCAGAATACCGCTGTAGCAGTATCTGGATACACAGGCAAGCATAAGATGCCAATCGTTGGTTACAATACTCCTGCTACCCGCAACTTCTTGTTCGGCGTAAACGTTACATTCTAATAATCAATAAAGAATAAAGAGTTATGAAAACAAAAAATATTAAATATATCCTTGCTGCGGGTTTGGTATGCTGTGGTATTTCTACAACCATGACATCCTGCTCTGGTATCCTCGACGAGCAGCCACGCAGTCAGTTTGACCCAACTTTCTTTACCGAGAAAAAGGGTATTGAGGGTGGTTTGACATCGCTCTATGCACATTTGCGCTATTTCTATGGCGATGGTTATTACCTGAGTAGTAGTGAAACTGGTACCGATGAATATACCTATGCAGAGTCTGGTCAGGGTGAAAACTTTAAAGCTATGGATTTCACTGGGGTTCCACTAACAGCCAAGAATAGCGATGCCGGACGCCTTTGGGGAAATGTATTCTCTAATATTAATACTGCAAGTGGTATTATTGAGAATGGTGCAGATGCAGGCATTAGCGACGCTTTGTTAGCAGAGGCTTATTTCTTCCGTGCCTTCGACTATTTTATGCTTGTACAGACATTCGGTGGTGTGCCCCTCGATTTGGGTGCTGGCGAACTGAAGTTCAACACCTCTCCTGTACGTACATCTGTTCGCAATACTGTTCCTGAGGTATATGCTGCAATCTTCAAAGATCTGGAGAAGGCTGTAGCTGACCTGCCAGAGAATCCACGTCTCACAGGTACTGCTACCAAGAATCTGGCACGTCTTTTCCTCTCTAAGGCTTATCTTACATACGCTTGGTGGTTAGAGAATCCTAACAACATCCCAACCTATCCTGAGTGTACACGCGATGCCAGTCAGGCTCAGAGCTACTTCCAGAAGGCTTACGATGTGGCTAAGCAGGCTATCGACAATCCTGGACCATACGCACTGCAGCCAACATTCTACGATGTTAACGTAGCTACTAATGACCGCAACTCTGAGGTTATGCTCTATGCCGACCATAGTGAGGATGAGAAGTATGGTAACGGTGGCGCAGGTTACGGTTGGGGTAATGGTGGTGCTCCTGAGAACTTTGCCTATTGGTTTGAGACATGGAACTACACTGAGATGATTGCCAAGACCGATAGAAAGAATGATGAGGGTAAAACTGTTTATATCAACCCCGTTCAGCGTGAGGCTGTTCAGGCTCTTGGACGTCCTTGGACACGTATGGCTCCTATCGCCGACAACTTCATGGAAGGTGGTGTATGGGAAGATGCTGTAAAGGCTATCGACTCTCGTTATGATGCAACTTTCACACTGCGTTATCACACCAACTGGCATAAGGCAGGAGGTAGCGATGCATTTGTATATGGTGCCAATGGTGAGAAGATCTATCCAAACGATGTATATTTCAGCTGGGTTCCTGAAAGCGAGGATGAAAACATCAACTATACAGGTGCCGATGGTAAGCACGGTTTCGGTGAGATGCCTGGTCGCGCCGACTTCGTGGTTGCTGTAAATCACATCAGTCGTAAGAAGTACCCCATCAACTGGAAAATTGGTATCTACCGTACAGATAATGAAGGTACTTTGGGCTCAAAAGTTAATGGTGGAAGCCCACGTCCTTGGAACATTGCTAAGTTCTCTGAGTTCTACCTGATTGCTGCTGAGGCTGCTGTAAAACTGAACAAGCAGGCCGACGCTAAGGAACTGGTAAACGTTCTCCGTGCCCGTGCAGGTAAGCAGACATTCTCTCAAAATGATAATGTTGCTGTTTCTGTTGACAAGAGTGCAGAGATGGTTGCTGCTACACCTAATGAAATCACTATCGACTTCATCCTCGACGAGCGTAGCCGTGAGTTCTGGGGCGAGGGCTATCGTTGGTTCGATCTCGTTCGTACACAGACCTGGGCAAAGCGTGCTGGCACTTATCGCATCGCTGGCAACGGTCCCACCGACATGGAACTGAAAACTGAAACTCGTGATATTCCTGCTGGTTACTACCTTCGTCCTATTCCATCAGATCAGCTTGACGGTATGGAGATGAGCGAGGAGGAGAAGAAGCTCTATCAGAACCCTGCATACAGAAATTGATGATAATAGTTAGTTAGATTTTCTAGACAAAAACGAATCTCTTTAAAAAACCACTGGCCGTCGAGAGGACGACCAGTGGTTTTCTTTGTTATTTATGGGGTAATGGTAAAATTTTTGTAATTATGACAAAGATTACACATATTTTTCGTAACTTTGCACCCAAAAATCGAAAGATATGAATATTGAAGCATTAATCAGCAAGGCTGCAGGCGAGGCAGTAAAAGCTCTCTATGGCATGGATGCCACAGAAAAGATGCTGCAGTTGCAGAAGACAAGAAGTGAGTTTGAGGGTAACTTGACACTGGTGGTTTTCCCATTTGTAAAGGCCGCCAAGAAGAGTCCGGAGCAGACAGCACAGGAGATTGGCGAATACCTACAGGCCAATTGCGCTGCTGTAGAGAAATTTAATGTTGTAAAAGGGTTCTTAAACCTGAGTGTAGGCGACGGTGCATGGCTGCAGCTGCTCGAGACAATTGATAAGGACGAGCTGTTCGGCATGAAGCAGGCCAACGAAAATTCGCCACTTGTCATGATTGAATATTCATCACCTAACACCAACAAACCCCTGCATCTTGGTCATGTGCGTAACAACCTGCTGGGTTGGAGCCTGGCAAAGATCATGGAAGCCAATGGTAACAAGGTGGTAAAGACCAACATCGTGAACGACCGAGGTATTCATATCTGTAAGTCTATGCTGGCTTGGCTGAAATATGGCAACGGCGAGACACCAGAGACCAGCGGCAAGAAGGGCGACCACCTGATTGGCGACTATTATGTGGCCTTCGATAAGCACTATCGCGAAGAAGTGAAGGAGTTGGTTGCTCAGGGTATGGACGAAGAGAAAGCCAAGCAGGAGGCTCCACTGATTAAGGAGGCTCACGAGATGCTGGTAAAATGGGAGCAGAACGATCCTGAGGTTCGCGCTCTTTGGGAGAAGATGAACAACTGGGTATATGCCGGCTTCGATGAGACCTACAAGAAGATGGGCGTATCGTTTGATAAGATATACTACGAGAGCCAGACCTACCTGAAGGGTAAGGCCAAGGTTGAAGAAGGACTTGATAAAGGTCTTTTCGAGCGCCACGAGGATAACTCTGTATGGGCCGACCTTACCAACGAGGGCCTCGACCAGAAGCTGCTGCTTCGTAGCGATGGAACCAGTGTTTACATGACTCAGGACATCGGTACTGCCGAGATGCGTTTCCAGGATTATCCCATCGATAAGATGATATATGTAGTAGGTAACGAGCAGAACTACCACTTCCAGGTGCTCTCTATCCTACTCGACCGCCTGGGCTTCAAGTGGGGCAAGGAGCTCACTCACTTCTCTTATGGTATGGTTGAGCTGCCAAACGGTAAAATGAAGAGCCGCGAGGGAACCGTAGTAGATGCCGACGACCTGATGGCTCTGATGGTAGAAGATGCCTACAAAACCTCGATGGAACTGGGCAAATTCGATGATATGACCGAGGAAGAGCGCCGCGAAATCGCCCGCGTAGTTGGTATGGGAGCTCTTAAGTACTTTATCCTGAAGGTTGATGCCCGCAAGAACATGCTGTTCAATCCAGAGGAAAGTATCGACTTTAACGGAAATACAGGCCCATTCATTCAGTACACCTACGCACGTATCCGTTCTATTCTCCGCAAGGCCGAAGCTGAGGGCTTGCAACCTGCTGCAGCTCAGGTTGCACTCGCAGAGAAAGAGGTAGAGCTTGTTCAGAAGATGAACGAGTTTGGTGCTGCTGTAGAGCAAGCTGGTAAGGATTACTCACCAAGCGGCATTGCCAACTACTGCTACGAGCTTACCAAGGTGTTCAACCAGTTCTACCACGATTATAGCATCCTTAACGAGCCCGACGAGCAGAAAAAGGCTGTCCGCCTGATGCTGGCTAAGAATGTGGCTAAGATTATTAAGAACGCTATGAGTCTGCTGGGTATCGAAGTGCCCGAGCGCATGTAAAATAATTGATAATTGACAATTGATAATTAAAAATTGAAAATTATTAATCCCCCAACAAATCGTCATGATACCGTACTTCCATTACCTTTGGAAGTACGGGCTGACGCTTGGGCTGTAGATGCAGCATGTTCAGGCAACCCTGGACCGATGGAGTATCAGGCCATCGATTTGCAGACGGGATATCGTGTATTCCATTTCGGTCCCATACACGGTACTAATAATATAGGTGAATTCCTGGCTATCGTACATGCTTTGGCTCTTTGTTGGCAAAAGGGATTGCACAACAAAACCATTTATTCCGATAGCTACAACGCCATTCTGTGGGTGTCGAAGGGCAAATGCAAAACCACCCTTGAGCGCACACCACAAACCGAACAGCTCTACCAGATTATTGCCAGAGCCGAGAATTGGCTGAGAACCCACCAATACCGCAATCCCATCATCAAATGGGAAACAAGCAAATGGGGCGAAGTCCCCGCCGACTTCGGCAGAAAATAAAGAATTTCCCCTCCTGAGTAGGAGGGGCCAGGGGTGGTCTGAACAAGCACTATTTCTTCCGATAAACCACAATCACGTTTTTATCATAGATATTGCTGTTTACAACCTCCGCATTCGCAGGAATCTGTGGCGCACGAGTACCATCACTAACCGTCATCGTCGTATTCGTTTCCACACGAATCTCGTCCCATAATCCTTGCACCAAGAAAGAACGTAATGTCTCAGCACCACCTTCTATAATCAGCGATTGCACATTTTGCTCATGTAGACTCTCAAGATTCAGCGGGTGTGCATGATCTATCACCATTCGCTTAGGATCGGGGCCATACCACTCTCTGACATTCAGTAGTGGATGGTCGCGTTCATCAGTAATTCTGCCTACCAATATAGCATCCTCATCTGCACGCAGCTTGTGCGATAGCATTTTAGTAAAGTCGCTGGATATCTGAACGGGCTTGTGATGATCATCGATAAAACCATTGGCCGTCTGGGCCCACTTTAGTATAATATAGGGGCGTTTTTCGCGATGGAATGTGAAAAAACGACGATTCAATGACTTGCATTCTTCCTCTAGGATGCCTACTTCTACCTCTATCCCAGCCTCTCGGATTTTCTTTATCCCACGACCTTGAACTTCGGCGAATTCATCGATACAACCCACTACCACACGGCGCACGCCTTTCTCTATAATAAGGTCGGCACAAGGAGGCGTCTTGCCATAATGCGAACAAGGCTCAAGCGACACATAGATGGTAGACTCTGGCAATAAAGCCTCATCCTCTCTTTTCACGGAGGCAAAGGCGTTCACCTCAGCATGGGCCTTTCCACAACGCTCATGATAACCTTCACCAATTATTCGGCCGTTATGTACTATTACAGCTCCAACCATGGGATTGGGTTTTGCATTCTGCTGGCCGTTTTTAGCCAACTGAATACAGCGCTGCATGAATTTTTCGTCGATATTCATAAAATTATCAATTATCAATTGTCAATTATCAATTAAAATACCTACCTTTGCAGTATGAATTACGAACAACTCTGCCAAAGACTCAGCAACATCTATGATGCTGGCGAGGCCAAAGCCATCGTCCGTTGGGTGCTTGATGTCCGATTCGGACTATCAACAGCCGATATTTACTGTGGCAAAGTTACGCAATTATCCTCAAACGACCAAGCAGAACTCGAAAAAATCATGCTTAGACTCGAAAAAGCCGAGCCTGTACAGTATGTTTTAGGCGTTGCCGATTTCTGTGGCCGTCAGTTCCATGTGGCTCCAGGCGTACTGATTCCAAGACCTGAAACAGCAGAATTGTGCCGAATTATCGAGGAAGGAGGAAGGAGGAACGAGGAACGAGAATACCAAATCCTCGATATAGGTACAGGTAGCGGATGCATCGCCATCACGTTGGCGCTCAACATTCCTGATTCAAAGATAACCGCTTGGGATATCTCCGACGCCGCCCTCAGTATTGCCGAAGGCAACGCCAAAGCATTAGGTGCCAACGTCATTTTTGAACATCAAGACGCCTTGAACATTCATCACTCCACACTCCACACTCCTCACTCCTCGAGCCAATGGGACATCATCGTCAGCAACCCACCCTATATCTGTCGCAAAGAAGCCGATGAAATGGAAGAAAACGTATTGAAATACGAACCAGATACCGCCTTGTTTGTTCCTGACGACGACCCATTATTATTCTACCGTCACATCATGAACTATGCCTATTCTGCATTAAGAAGCGGAGGCCGTCTTTATTTCGAAATCAATCCGCTTTATGCCGATTCCATCGTAGAACAGTTGCAACAATTAGGCTTCACTGATGTCGAGAAGATCAACGACCAATTTGGCAAAGCTAGATTCATCAAAGCCAGTAAGAATTAATGCCTTGTTAGTCCTAGCGAGAGGACGCTGATTTTTACATTGCCGGCTTTTGCTAGTTCTTTGGCACATGCAATGATTGTGGCACCTGTGGTTACAACGTCGTCTACTATCAGGAGGTGTTTGCCTGCTATTGGTTCACCATGAGTCAGCTTAAATGCATATTCCACGTTTTCCTGTCGTTCCCATCGACTTCTACGAGTTTGGCTGCCCTGAAAAACCGTTCTTTTCACTACATCTTTATTGATAGGTAACCCCGTAATCTCGCAAACGCCTTTAGCTATCTCCTCACTTTGGTTGTAGCCGCGTTGGTGTAGTCGTTCTTTGGTTAGCGGCACGGGCACAATTTCGTCGATTCCATCGAAGAAATCGTCTCTTTTTAGTTCTGTAGCCACCATGCGCCCCATAAAAGGTCCTATCTCAGGATGATCCTTGTATTTAAGCTGATAGATGATATTTGCTGTTTCGGCATGACTCTCGTAATGAAATAGGGCTGCAGCACGTTCTACGGGTATCTGGCCCCAGAAGAGTTTGGCCATTTCGTTTTCATAGGGATTATTTGAGAATCCTGTTCGTGGCAGATGGAAGTTGCACTTATTGCATAGTACTTCTTCGGTAGCTGACAATCGTCGACCACACACCACACAGACGCGTGGTGAGATTAAATCGAGGAGTCTGTGCCAAAAACTAATCGGTTTCATCGCCATAATCCATATCCTCGTCTACTTTGAGACATTGGCGGATAATACCGAAGTCAAACCCTCTGCTTAGTGCAAAGCGCACCAACTTCTGGTTCTGCTCATAGTCATTATTAGCTTTTATGGTCTTGCGCTTCTGTTTCAATAGCGGGATGAGTACATCGAGATACTCTTTTTCGTTGATTTCATCTAGCACGCGTTGCTGTATGTCGTCGCTGATGCGCTTCATCCAAAGCGCTTGCTGAACCTTTCGACGGCCCCATTTGTTGTAGCGAATCTTGTCTTTTACAAAGGCTCGTGCATAGCGTTCGTTATCAATATAGCGCTCCTTAACAAGTCGGGCAATGATGCTATCTTGTGTTGCAGCATCAATCTCCCAGCGTTTCATCTTATCGCGCATCTCCTGCTCGCAATGCTCAGCCTGAGCACACACGGCAGCTAATTGCAAATATGCTTCTTGTTCGGTCTTCTGTTTACTCATCTTTTGTTTCTAATCTGCTGCAAAGGTACACTCTTTTTCTGAAATAGCCAAGATTATTTTGAATTAAAACCTCCCAACCTCCCGTTTTGCTCTGAAACCCGCATAAACACAGGGGATGCAAGACGGGAGGTTTTGTCTGGAAACCTCCCGTACAACCTCCCGTCAAACCTCCCGTTTTTACTCATGCAGCTTTCCTCGGAATGGCCTTGTAATGGGCCACATGCGAGTGCTCGGTCTTCTCGAAACCAAGCTCTTTCATGGTTCGTCCAAGAATTCCCTTGGTACTGAGGTTGGTCTTTACTGAGGGAAACTCATTCTTAATCACCTTCAGCAAATCCTCTGTTCCCAGAGGCTTGGCCTTCTCGCCCTCCTTAGGCTTGCGGAAGCATGCCTTCACCATCTCGCCCATATCTGTCTGAGCCATGTAGTTCAGGTTCAGCTCCTGTATTCGGGCCACCTGATCATTGTTAAACCAGTAAGGCGCCTTCAGCTCTATAAGCTCATACATTATCTGAGCATACAGCTGGTCGTAGTCAATCTCGCCCGTATTGTCGATAAACTGACCATCAGGCACGGTCATACAGATGAATCGTCGACTACCTGTTACATCCGTCAGAGGATGAGGATTGTTTGTAGTAGCCACAAACGATGCATAGCGATGCAGAACCTGCTGAGTCTTGCCATATATGGGGCGATAGTTCATAACGCTCACAGACAGGAGCTGCTTCAAGATGGTCTGCTGGCGAGAGGTGAGGCTGTCCATCTCATCAATGTTCACAAACAGATTGTTCGTCAGCGTCATGTTCTTGTCGTTCTGGTTCGACGTATTCAGGTGATCCATGAAATACTGACGGAACTGAGGAGGTAGCAGGCGGGTAAAGAATGTGGTCTTTCCACAACCCTGCCCTCCGATAAGCGTAGGAACACATTCGTTTCCGTGCAGCATATCCATCTTACGCCAATGGGCCACAGACGAACGTATCCACACACATAGAAAATCCAACTGCTCTGACGAGATGCCAGGAATGCGACTAAACAACTTAGCCACATGGTTCTGGCCATCCCATTTGGGCAGATTCTCAAGATACTCGCTGATAGGATCGTAAAGGGCTACCTCTTCAGAGTCTACATATTCGCAGATCTCCGTCTTAGGACTACCCTTAGTAATCTGCTCACAACGAGCTTTAAGCACAATGCTGTTAACTGCCTTATCAGTCAGAGGTCGCCAAACCTGCTGGCCATCAGCTGTTTCAGCATTCAAAGTTCTAAACTCTACCTTGCCGTTAAGTACATTATAACGGAACTGGTAGTTCTCCTTCAGGAACTCAACGACTGCGAGAGTCCCTGCAAGCGAGTCGTTTACCGCCTCGCCATTAATCATAAAGTTTTCTTTCATGTCTATAATAATCTTATCGTTAATAATTTCGGTTCATGAATTGAGTGGTATATCTCATAGCACTGTTTTTCAAAAGCGACTGCAAAGATACAAAATTTTTTCCCGGTTTCCAAATTTTTCGGGAACTTTTCTTGAATTATTTCTCAGTTTTAACAATTAGTTTTTTACAATTTTATGGCTTAAAGTTATCCCCTTAAGGGGATAAAAAATATTCCCAGTGTGGGAATGTTTTATTCCCAGTAAGGGAACATTTCATTCCCAGTATGGGAATAATTTTAATACTCAAAGTTCCAATCCGTTACATAATGGTCGAATTTGACACCTTCGGTACTTCCAAACTCAGCAATTATCTTCATAATGTCCTCTTGCTGTTTTGGCCAAAGCATGTTTTCGCCATTATTCACTCGATAGTAAACACTCATTCCGCTACCAAAATAAGTGCGAACTCTTCTTCTTGCCTCAGCCACAAGATATCTTGGAACGTTTTTATATAGTCCCTTGAAACCCCAAGCCTTCTGGACTAGTTTCTTCTCGCTAAAGCACTTGCATTCTCCATCCTGCCAAGCTGTAGGATAGATTGCGTTACCAGAATAACGATCCTTCGACATTAGCAATCTGGACAGATAGTGCATACACCTATCTTTTTTAGCACAATCGTCGTTAAAGCATAACGAATATCCCCATGGAATATCCTTTTCTAATAATTCTTTTTCTTGCATATTTGATTTTAATGTTTATCGAGGTGCAAAGGTACAAATTATCGTTGAAACATAAAAATTATCCGCCAACAAATTACCAAAAACGGGATGATGGACGGGAGGTTATACGGGAGGTTTAGCAAACAAACCTCCCGTCCCGCAGCCCCTGTGTTTATGCGGCTTTCAGCCCAAAACGGGAGGTTGGGAGGTTTATCTTTCAACTTATCCACGTTACATTATCATACTCATAAAGAATAAAGATAAAAGAAAAACATAATAATGATGTGTATATCATAAGGTGCGTCCAAGCGCGACACACCTATTATGCCTTTATAGTCTTGTTAGTTGAAGTTTTTTCCAAAATATTTGGAAGTTTCAAAAATAATACATATATTTGCAAAACAAATGATTAGATGTTGAACCTTATAAAATAGATTGCCTATGGGCTAAGATAAACATAACTAAAATTGCGATAAAGCGAATACATACCAAACTTGTTTGGAGTCTGTTTAGCGAAAGCAATTTCGATGCATAGCATCAAAATATAGGATGAAAATCTGCTCTTAGATTCTAGTCTCCCTAAAATTGTTCACAGCCCCCTGATTACAAAAACAGTAAATGATATTATGAAAAGAATAACAATTATCATCGGAAACGGGTTTGATTTAAGTTTAGAACTAAAGACAAAGTATAGCGATTTCATAAAAAGTTCTGTGTTCACGGAAAGGCAACGATACAATAAACTATGTAATTTTGCCTCCCAGTCAAGAAAATGTAACGATCCTTATCTTTAATTATACTAATTCTGTTGAGTATTTGCTTTACGAATCTTCACATTCTCTTGTTGGGCAATTTGGTAATTTTATAATCAATATGGGTAGTAATTCTTTACGTTTATACCATGTTCATGGTAAAGCTGATAAAGGAAACATTGTCCTTGGAGTGGAAGACAATGCTATTATCCCAAAGGATTATTCATTTTTAAAGATGTCTTATGATAGCGAATATAAGGATTGTAAAAAAAATATATTACAGATTGTGATGTACTTGTTGTTTTTGGACATTCACTTGGAAAAACCGATGAAGCAGTATTACGTCCTTTCTTTATGAATCAAGTACAAAAAGGATGTAAACGAAAATCCATCCGATTTTACTATTATAAACCCGATTACGGGTCAATAATTAAACGTTTAGATGATTTGACCGAGTATAGAATTAATTTACTTAAAGAATATAATAAAGTAATATTTACAGATTGTGGGAAGGAAGAAACTCTTTCATCTGATAATTTTCGTATTATTAAGAAAGGAGTTTTAAACTTTCTAGATTCTGCTAGTAAGATATACAATTTCCTTAATCATTGAAAGGTAATTTATAAACTAACTAAATAAAAATGAGGTTACACATGAAGAGGTTATTACTATTTACTGTGTTATGCATAGTGGCTTGCGGTTGCAGGGCGCAGATAGGACATAGATTCAAAACTACTGACGTTAATGGAAATGTCCTTTGGTATTCTATAACATCTGACAATTCAGTTAGGCTGGAAGGAAGAGACTTAAAACTGAAAAACGGTATAGTAGTTGTTCCTGAAACTATAAAATATAAAAATAAACTATATGAAGTGACATCTATCAGTAATTGGGCCTTTTATGGACCTTTAAGAAATCAAAAAGGTGAGTTGTTGGAGATAACTTTGCCAAAAACTATTACCAAGGTCGAAAAAACAAGTGATGATATTGATGGTATATTTCATGGGTGCGACAAATTAATGAAGGTTGAAATATCCTCTCCTTTGGAAGCTTTTCCAGACAATATGTTTTCTTATTGTTATAGCCTCAAACAAGTCACTGTACCCAATACGGTTAAAGCTTTAGGTAATTGCTGCTTTTACGATTGCAGCAGTTTGAAATCTATTCAGCTACCTGAAAGATTAGATACAATAGGAGGTGCATGTTTTGTTGGTTGTGAAAAAATAGAGGAGATAAAGATTCCTGAAGGTGTTAAGGCATTGCCTTATTTGAAGTTGAAGAATCTTTCAAGTGAAATAGGTGTTTTCTATGGTTGTTCCAATTTGAAAGTAGTTGAACTGCCTTATAGCATCGAGTCTTTAGGAGAAAAAACTTTTTATGGTTGTCCCAATCTTTCGACCATTAAAGGATTGCATAGCGGCATTTCTGGAGTAAATATTGCTTTTGAAGGGTCTTCATTTGATTACAATGCCTACAAAAATACGTTCGCCTTTTCAATGGCAAATATCATTCCTAAGTTGAAAGCATGGAGAGCTAAGCGTGACTATGAAACAACTACTGAATGGCAAGGAAGAGTGAATCTGGACAGTCAACAGCGAAAAGTACAAGACTTTTTATCGGAAGCTATTAAGGAATATACAGACAAGAACCCAATTCAGGTAACCCTTGGCTCGTATGATGCTGATACAGAAATGTATGTCTTGAACACGAATTATGGTAAGAAATATGTAAAGATACCCCATTCGCAGGCTCCAACATTCAAACAAATTTTCAGTAATGCAGTGTTTGATGTCAGCTATGTCATGGGAGACAACTATCCACAGATATTGAATTTGACGATTTGTTTTGACGATCAGCAATACATAGCAGAGAAGAGTGTAGTGGAAAGTAGTCATTCTGAACTGGCAATTTTGCCAGACCTTGAAGTGAAGTTCAATAAATATGGCAGTCAAGGAGAAAGTGCCAAATTAGTCCTTGACAACTCCCTTGACCTCAATGTACCTGTTGTTGCCCCCAACAGTAACGTCACGACTTTTGCCGTGATTATTGGCAACGAGCGATATACGCAAGTAGCACATGTACCATTTGCTAACAACGACGCGAAGGTGTTCGCAGAGTACTGCAAGAAAACGTTGGGTTTACCTGAGAAGAATGTGAAAGTGTACGAGAACGCAAGTTATGGCATAATGATTGGGGCCGTGAGTGATATTCAGAAGATAGCCAAAGCATTTAAGGGTAACATCAACGTCATTTTCTATTATGCAGGTCATGGTATCCCTGATGAAGCCACAGGAGATGGTTACCTGCTACCTATTGATGCTGACGGGTCGAACATACAGGTGTGTTATCCGCTGAGTCTGCTATACAAGAAATTCGGAGATATGCAAGTGAAAAGTGTGACTTGTTTCATCGATGCTTGCTTCAGTGGTGCCCAGCGAGGCAATGGTATGATAGTTACAGCCCGTGGCGTAGCAATCAAGGTAAAAGCTGACAATCCGATGGGTAACACGGTGGTCTTCACTGCTGCTACTGACAAGCAGACCGCCTATCCATACGAGGAGAAAGGTCATGGCATGTTCACCTACTATCTCTTGAAAAAACTGCGTGAGACCAAAGGTGACTGTACCCTTGGTGAACTTGGCACCTATATCAGCGACGAGGTGACCAAGCAGGCAATAGTTACCAATGGAAAGGAACAAACACCTGTGGTGCTGACTTCACAAGGTATTGCCGACAGTTGGAAGAATAAGAAACTGAGATAATGAAGATTTTGTTGATAAATAAAAACGTGTAACGAAAAAAACTATATATAGACAGATGTTGAAATGGAAGCAGATGAGGATGGTCATTATCTCGCTATCGCTCATCATCTGCCCCTTGCGTCTGCGATACTTCTATCCATCCAAGGGAAGAGACAAATTTTCAATCTCACGATCAAATTCTTGGCAATAATCGTCTGCAATACAGTAAATTTCACTAACTTTGTCGACACTTAGCATAGGATTATTCTTTATTAATTTGTAATGTTTAGCGACTACAACGTTTTAAAAAATAATCCTATTTCACTAATATTTCGACAATTATAATAAGAGCGAATAGTCAAAAATACTTACAATCAGACTTTGCTTCCACATAGTCCAAAACAGAAACTTATCCCGAACTCAGGTTTAATGATAGTTTTGGCATAATTGTAGATAATAATTATAAGGTGGAAAAGGTTAGAATAAAAGTATCTGCAGGTCAAGCATACTTTCTTAGAGACTTAACGCTCCACCAAACTCAACGTGAAATAGAGAGAAATGATGAATATCGTATTTTTGAAGTGAAACTACGCCAACTGTGGATTTCCAATAGGAGTTGTTCTCTATGAGACCCGATGTTGAGCTTGGCTCTTGATTGGCTCCGTTATGAAATGAGGTATAAGGTAGGACTAATGTGGGATAAATATAAGGATGATAAATGCGAGATTTTGCGGCGATAGATTTTGAGGCGGCAAATAATGAGCGGACGAGTGTTTGCTCTGTGGGTGTGGTGATTGTGCGCGATGGGGAGATAGTGGATAGTTTCTATTCGCTCATTCAGCCAGAGCCTAACTACTATAATTATTGGAATACGCAAGTGCATGGGTTGACGAGGCAGGATACTGAGGAGGCGCCTGTGTTTCCTGATGTATGGAAACAGATTGAGCCTCTGATTGATGGATTGCCACTTGTGGCGCACAACAAATCGTTTGATGAGAGTTGTCTGAAGGCTGTGTTCCGCTGCTACCAGATGGATTATCCGGATTATAAGTTTTATTGCACTTGTGTGGCATCGCGAAGGGCATTTCCGCAATTGCCTAATCATCAGTTGCATACGGTATCGGAATATTGTGGTTATCACTTAGAGAACCACCATCATGCTTTAGCTGATGCTGAGGCTTGCGCTTGGATTGCAAGGGAGATACTATAGTTGTGCATTACAAATGCACCAGAACAAATAGAAAAACTAAGAAAAATTTGGGATTTTGGGCGAGAATGACTATCTTTGCACCCAAAATTGTAATAACGTTATGGATATCAAGAATCAATTTGCCCAGAAACTGATGGAGATTGAGGCCATCAAGTTGCAGCCAAATGACCCGTTTACATGGGCTTCGGGTTGGAAATCACCTATTTATACTGACAACCGTAAGACGCTTTCGTTCCCACGTCTGCGCTCATTTGTAAAGCTGGAGCTCTGTCACGCTATTCAGGAGAACTTCCCTGAGGCTGAGGCTGTGGCTGGTGTTGCTACTGGTGCTATCGCTCAGGGCGCATTGGTAGCCGAGGAGCTTGGTTTGCCTTACAGCTATGTTCGTCCAAAGCCAAAAGATCATGGTATGGGTAATCAGGTAGAAGGCGAGATCAAAAAGGGAGCTAAGGTGATTGTGGTTGAAGACTTGATATCCACCGGTGGTAGCAGTTTGAAGGCTGTTCAGGCACTTCGCGATTATGGTGTAGAGGTTATCGGTATGGTAGCTTCGTTTACTTATGGTTTCCCAGTTGCTGAGGAGGCATTCCGTGAGGCAGGTGTAAAGCTGATTACTCTGAGTAACTATGAGGCTGTGATTGAAGAGGCAGCCAAGACTGGATATATTAAGGAAGAGGATAAGGCCGTGCTCGCTGAGTGGCGCAAGAGTCCATCTACCTGGAAACAGTAATTCTCACTTATCAATTGTAGTTATGGGATTATTTGGAGGAGAAAGTAAGTTTGAGAGTAGCGTAAAGCAGATACCTTATTCTCAGCAGGCAGTTTATAACAATATCAGTGATCTGCGTAATCTGGAAAAGGTTCGTGATCGTGTTCCCGAGGATAAAGTTCAGGACTTTAGCTTCGATCAGGATACCGTAAGTCTTAATGTAGCTCCAGTTGGCGAACTTAAACTTCGTATCTGCGATCGCGAAGAGCCAAAGTGCGTTAAGTTCGAGACTGTACAGAGCCCAGTGCCCTTCAATGTATGGGTTCAGGTGCTGCCTGTAGACGAGAATTCATCGAAGATGAAGGTAACGGTTAAGGCCGAGCTTAATCCGTTTATTAAGAGTATGGTAGAAAAACCATTGCAGGAGGGCGTTGAGAAAATAGCCGATGCCCTAGCTATGGTGCACTACGTTTAGTGAATAGTGAAAAGTGAATAGTGAGAGATGAAACTCTGGGAAAAGAATTTTGAAATCAACAAGGAGATTGAGCGTTTCACCGTAGGCCGTGACCGCGAGATGGACCTCTATCTGGCTAAGTATGATGTGTTGGGTTCTATGGCCCACATCACTATGCTCGAAAGCATCGGACTGCTGGAGAAGAACGAGCTTACACAGCTTCTGGCTGAGCTGAAGAATATCTATCAGCTCTGCGAGCGTGGCGAATTCGTTATCGAAGAAGATGTTGAGGATGTACACTCACAGGTAGAGATGCTGCTCACCCGCAAGCTGGGCGATATGGGCAAGAAGATACACTCAGGCCGTTCACGCAACGACCAGGTGCTGGTTGACCTTAAGCTCTTTACCCGTCACGAACTGATGGAGATAGCGGGTGAAGTAAAAATTCTTTTCGATGAGTTGATACAAAAGAGCAATCAGTACAAGGATGTGCTGATGCCCGGATACACCCACTTGCAGATAGCAATGCCATCAAGCTTTGGCTTGTGGTTCGGTGCTTATGCCGAGAGTCTGACCGATGATATGCTGTTCCTGCAGGCTGCCTACAAGATGACCAACCGCAACCCATTGGGAAGCGCTGCTGGATATGGTAGCTCATTCCCATTGAACCGCACCATGACAACAGAATTGCTTGGTTTCGATTCGATGGACTATAACGTGGTTTATGCCCAAATGGGACGCGGCAAGATGGAGCGCAACGTAGGCTTTGCCATCGCTACCATAGCAGGAACCATCGCCAAGATGGCCTTCGATGCCTGTATGTTCAACTCCCAGAACTTCTCGTTCGTAAAGCTCCCCAAGGAGTGTACTACGGGTTCAAGCATTATGCCTCACAAGAAGAATCCCGACGTATTCGAGTTGATTCGCGCCAAGAGTAACAAGCTGCAGTCTCTGCCTCAGCAGGTTATGCTGATTATGAACAATCTGCCCGTAGGTTACTTCCGCGATTTGCAGATTATCAAGGAAGTTTTCCTGCCAGCCTTCGACGATCTTAAGGACTGCCTGCAGATGGCTGCCTACATTATTAATAAAATAGAGGTAAACGAACATATCCTCGACAATCCGATGTACGATCCAATGTTCTCGGTCGAGGAGGTGAATCGTTTGGCAGCCAACGGCATGCCTTTCCGCGATGCCTACAAAAAGGTTGGTCTCGACATCGAAGCAGGCACCTTTAAAGCCAGTCACGACATCCACCACACCCATGAGGGCAGCATAGGCAATCTTTGCAATGATAAGATTGAGGCCCTGATGCAGCAGACACTGGATGGCTTCCACTTTGAGCGTATGACTGAAGCAGAAAAGAAACTGCTGGCATGAAACGGCTGCTGACACTTTTACTCTGCACGCTGCTTACGGCTTGTGTTGGCGAGGAGAATATCTATCGCGAATATGAATGTTATTTTGTATTCGATACATTTCTGCATCCTCTACCATGTCAACTCACGGCTGCGATGAGTTCAAACGGGACGTTTATGAAGATAGAGACCCGTATGGAGCAAGGTGTGCGACATTTAAAGACCATCCGTAACTACGACGATACCACCGAGGATATACGCCTGACAACAGAACGCGAATCAAAACTTAACTATGCACTGGGTGCTAACAACTGCATCATTGTCGGCATCAGCAGTTATGACAACGTGCTGGTAGCCTACGAGGGACAATGTTCCAACTGCCTGAAGGAGTTAGGAGGCCGCCGCTATCCTATGACTTGGCAGAATAACGGTACCCAATTGCATTGCGACAAATGCAAACGGACATACGATGTAAACAACGGAGTAGTAGCAAACGGAACCCCAGGAATCGAGCTCTACAGGTATAAAGCAGCCCTGGATGGCGGTATTCTGAGAGTTTGGAATTAAAAAAAGATAAAAAGTTTGGCTATTCCAATAAATAAAATTACCTTTGCACCGCAAAATGGAGCCGCGATGGTGAAATGGTAGACACGAGGGACTTAAAATCCCTTGACCATCTAAACGGTCGTGCGGGTTCGAGTCCCGCTCGCGGCACTAATCAATTTTATTTTATTTATGAAGACAAAAACAATTTTAATTGTATCAGCAGCTACGCTGATGACTTTTACATCGTGTTCTAAACTAGGAGAATTATCAGCAGATAATTTCACAGTAAATCCAAATCCGCTTGAGACTCAGCAGGGCGTTGTACCAGCTACTATCAATGGTCACTTCCCCGAGAAGTACATGAAGAAGAAGGCTGTGGTAACAGTTATTCCTGAGCTTCGTTATTCAAATGGTGTTGTTGAGAAGGGTACCACAGCTACTTTCCAGGGCGAAAGCGTTCGTGGTAACGATCAGACTATTAACTACCGCATGGGTGGTAACTACACCATGAAGACCAGCTTTGCTTATGCTGGCGATAACAAGGCAGAGATGTTCCTAACCTTCGATGCTCGCATTGGTAACAAGAAGATGGAGGTTCCCGCCATTAAGGTTGCCGACGGTATCATTGCTACATCTGAGCTTTATCAGCAAACACTCGTTTCTACTCAGGCTGCTGTGGCAACCGATGCATATCAGCGCATCACCAAGAAGAAGCTTGATGCCAACATCAAGTTCCTCATCCAGCAGGCTACACTGCGTAAGAGCGAGTTGAAGAACAACTCTGTTCAGGAGTTTGTTAAGATGCTCAAGCAGATTAATAATGACCGCGAGAAGCTGAATCTTGAGAACATCGAGGTTTCTGCATACGCTTCGCCCGATGGTGGTTTCGCCATTAACGACAAGCTGGCCGGCGATCGTCAGAAGGTATCTGAGAAGTATGTAAAGCAGGAGCTTAAGAAGATTAAGTTCGACGCACCTGTTGATGCCAACTACACCGCTCAGGACTGGGAGGGATTCCAGGAGTTGGTAAAGGCTAGCAACATCCAGGACAAGGAGGTTATCCTTCGCGTTCTCTCTATGTATAAGGATCCTCAGGAGCGCGAGCAGCAGATCAAGAACATTTCTTCTGCTTTCCGCGAGTTGGCCGATGGTGTTCTGCCAGAGTTGCGTCGTGCTCGTCTGACTATCAACTACGAGACAATCGGTCGCAGCGACGATCAGATTCTGGAGCAGCTCCAGGCCGATCCTGCTAAGCTGAGCATTGAGGAGATTCTGTATAGCGCTACACTCAAGTCTACCCCCGAGGAGAAAAAAGAGGTATATCTTACTGCAACCAAGGTTTATCCTAACGACTACCGCGCTTACAACAACATTGCAGCACTCGAGTATGCAAATGGTAACTACGCCGCTGCTAAAGGATATCTGGAGAAGATCAAGAACCTGCCAGAGGCTAAGGCTAACTTAGGTCTGATTGCACTGAAGGATGGCGACATCGCTACTGCTGAGAACTACATCGCTGGTGCTACAGACGCTAACGGTCTTGCTGAGATTATGGGTAACCTGAACCTGGCAAAAGGCAACTACGCTCAGGCCGAGGAGAACTTTGCCGAGGTTTACTCTAACAGTGCCGCTCTGGCTCAGATCCTGAACCACGACTACGTATCAGCCGCTGTTACACTGAAGTATATCCAGAACCCAGACGCTACTACTGAGTATCTGCGTGCTCTGATGAGCGCCCGCATGGGTAACAACGACGATGCAGCAGAGGCTCTGCGCGAGGCAATCAAGAAAAATCCTGCGTTTGCTAAGTATGCTGCCAACGATATTGAATTGAAGAATATCAATAAATAAGATGAAGAAGGCGAGTCTCTTTCTATGTTTATTATCGCTCTTACTGCTATCTTGTGGCGATAGCCAGAAGAACTTCAAGATCGAAGGCAGCTTCAAGGGTTTTAAACAAGGAGAACTCTACGTCTACAGCATAGATACTCCCCGAAAGCTCGACACCATAGGTGTGAGCCGAGGGGAGTTCGTATATCAGGCCTCGATTACCGAGCCAACCACACTTGTTGTTGTATTCCCGAACTACTCTGAGCTACCTGTTTTTGCCGAACCAGGTGTAACCATTAAGGTAAAAGGCGACGCATCGCATCTTAAAGAGACCGAGATAAAGGGTACAGATACCAACAAGGCGATGACAGAATTCCGCTTGAAGACCAGCAACATGGTGCCTCCCGATGTAATTAAAGAAGCCACTCAGTTCATCAACGAGCAGCCAGCATCACCTATTAGTATCTACCTACTCAACAAGTACTTTATCCAGACTCCCGACCCCGACTATGCTAAGGCTCAGAATCTGGCAAACACCATTCTTAAAGCTTCGCCCGATAACCAGAAGATAGCCAAAATCAGCAAGCAGTTAGATGCCCTTAAAGCTTTAAAAGTGGGCAACAAACTTCCATCATTCTTTGCTACCGGCCTGAATGGCGAAGGTATTTCATCTTCCGATCTTAATGCCAAGGTAAATGTTATTACCCTCTGGGCTTCGTGGAACTACGAAAGCATCAACATCCAAAATCTGCTTGCTCGACTCAAGAGACAGCACGAGGGCGACCTCAAGGTTCTCAGCATTAGCATAGATGGCAGTGTTAAAGATTGCCGTAAGATTGTTGAGAGAGATTCCATTAAATGGAGTAATGTATGCGACGGTAAGATGTGGGACACGCCTGTTCTACAGAAAATCGGACTGTCATATCTGCCTGATAACATAGTTGTTGATGGACAGGGAAAGATACTGGCCCGCACACTGAACTATCAGGATTTAAACAAGAAAATCGAAGAATTAATCAAATAACACGATGCTTGTAAAGACCTATTGTGCAGCCGTTACAGCACTCGAGGCAACGACCATAACCATCGAAGTAAATCTGGCCCGTGGCACTATGTTCCACTTGTCAGGACTTGCTGATACTGCCGTTAAGGAGAGTTACGATCGCATAAGGGCAGCTATTGAGAATATAGGCTTCAAGTCACCCACCGCCGATCTTACAATAAACCTTAGTCCAGCCGACATCCGCAAGGAAGGCTGTGGCTACGATCTTCCATTAGCTATAGGCATACTCGCCGCTTATGGAAAGATAAGCGAAGATCTGCTCTCAAGCTATATGATGATTGGCGAGCTTGGTCTCGACGGAAAGCTGAAACCCGTTAGCGGTGCACTATCGGTAGCCATTCGAGCCCGCAAGGAGAAGTTCAAGGGTTTGATTGTACCAAAGGAGAATGTGCGCGAGGCGGCTGTAGTTAACCAGCTCGAAGTATTTGGTATGGACAATCTGGCCGATGTTATCAGCTTCCTGAATGGTTCTACAGAATACCAACCAACCATCGTTGATACACGAAAAGAATTCTACGAACACCAATATGCATTCGATCTCGACTTTGCAGATGTACGAGGTCAGGAAAGTGTGAAGCGTGCTCTGGAAGTAGCAGCAGCAGGATCACATAATGTAATTCTCATTGGTCCTCCGGGCAGCGGTAAGTCTATGATGGCTAAACGCTTACCCAGCATTTTGCCACCGCTTTCATTGGCCGAGAGTCTCGAAACCACACAGATTCACTCTGTGGCAGGCATTCTGCCTAGCGGCACCTCTCTTATATCACAACGCCCATTCCGCAGTCCCCATCATACCATTTCGCAAGTGGCTATGACTGGAGGAACACAGAAGGCTCAGCCTGGCGAGGTATCATTGGCACATAATGGCGTACTCTTCTGCGATGAACTACCTGAATTCAGCCGTACCACGCTCGAAGTACTACGCCAACCGCTAGAAGACCGCAAGATCACCATCAGTCGAGCCAAATACACCATCGAGTATCCCTGTTCGTTTATGTTTGTGGCCTCGATGAATCCTTGCCCTTGTGGCTATTTTGGCGATCCTACGCACCATTGTGTGTGTACACCCGGACAGATACAAAGATATATGAACCGCATTTCGGGTCCCCTACTCGATCGTATGGACCTGCATATCGAAGTTCCTGTAGTACCGTTCAACCAGCTATCGCAGATGCAGCCAGGCGAATCGAGCGCAGCTATCCGCGAACGTGTGATTGCCGCCCGTAAGCGTCAGGAAGAACGCTTCAAGAACTTTAAGGGCATCTATAGCAACGCACAGATGACCGAGCGTATGATTCATCAGTTTGCCGAACCCGACGAACAAAGCCTGAGCATGCTCCGCATGGCTATGGAGAAGTTGCATCTTAGTGCCCGTGCCTACAGCCGTATTCTCAAGGTGGCCCGTACTATTGCCGACTTGGAGGGAACAGAACGTGTGCTTTCGCACCACATAGCCGAAGCCATCGGATACCGTAATCTGGACCGAGGCGATTGGGCTGACAGATAATCATCTAAATACATCATTATTATGGACGAAGCCAAATGCATACAGTTGCTCGAAGAGCACGACATTAAGCCTACCGCTAACCGTATTGTGGTGGTTAAGGCTTTAGCCTCATCAATCCAGCCGCAATCATTGGCCGAGCTGGAGAGCAGGATTGAAACTATCGACAAGTCGAACGTATTCCGTGCCCTGACTCTTTTCCGCGAGCATCACTTGGTTCACGCCATCGAGGGAACTGGTGACGGCACCCGCTACGAGCTGTGCCATAGCCATCACGATGACCACGACGACGACCTCCATCCCCACTTCTATTGCGAAGAGTGCCAGCAGACGTACTGTCTGGATGGCGTCGAGATGCCCCAGGTGCAGCTGCCTGCTGGATTCAAGCAGCATTCGTCTAATTTCATGATTAAAGGAACTTGTCCACACTGCAAAAAATGATAGACCTACAGAATCTTCGAGTGATAGCCTTCGATGCCGACGACACGCTTTGGGATTGCCAGTCGCATTTCGATACTGTAGAGAAACATCTCTACCGCCTGATTGAGCCCTATTGCGACGATCCTGCCCGCGAACTCTTCAATACCGAATCGGGCAACATGGCCGATTTGGGTTATGGTTGTAAGGCTTTCACCATATCCGTCATAGAGACAGCCCTACGTGTTGGTGGCAGTCATATCAGCGATGTAGAATTGTCGGAGTTGCTGGCACATAGCAAATCGCTGCTCCATCTGCCTGCTACCCCCCTACCCGAGGTTGAACATACCCTGCAACGCCTGCAGGCTTATCCTTATCGTTTGGTAGTGTTTACCAAGGGCGAGCTACAGGACCAGGAAAACAAACTTCATCGCAGCCGTCTTGGCAAGTATTTCTCACATGTAGAGATTACCTCGGATAAAACCGAGACTGAGTTCCAGAACCTCTGTGAACATCTTGATATCCTACCCCATCAGTTGCTGATGGTTGGCAACTCGCTGAAGAGCGATATAGCCCCAGCACTCAACATCGGCGCGTGGGCCATACATATCCCCTTCCACGTTACTTGGCAGCTCGAGCATTTTGACGATATCGAGCACGAGCGACTGATAAAAATTACCCATTTCAACGAAATATTAAAGCACCTATGAACTATATTTTTGAAACCCGAATGGAAGTGCGCGACTATGAGTGCGACATCGAGGGCATCGTAAACAATGCCAACTATCTGCACTATGCCGAACACACCCGCCACTTGTTTTTACGCAGCCTTGGTGTAAGCTTTGCTAAGCTGCACGAGCAGGGCATCGATGCCGTTGTGGCCCGTATGAACCTACAGTTTAAAACCCCATTGCGTTGCGACGATGAGTTTATCTCGCGCCTTGCACTCACCAAGGAGGGCATCAAGTATGTATTCCATCAGGCTATCTTCCGTGCCAGCGATGAAAAGCTGTGCTTTAAGGGCGACATTGAGCTGGTGTGCATCGTTAATGGCCGTCTGGCTCCAAGTCCCGAATACGACGAGGCTTTCAAAGACTTTATCTAAGCTAACAAACCTAATTATCAACTATATATGAAGAAACTATTGTTTGTGGCTCTGCTGATGGTCGCATCGCTCAATATCAGCGCACAGGTTAAGGAGCCCGAGGCTCCACAGTTAGAGTTTGCCCTGCAGCTCAAGGTTACTCTTGGCGAGGCATTTGGTATCGACAACACCCAGCATGGTCGCCGCACCGTTATCCCCATCACTGGCGGAACCTTCGAAGGCCCAGGCATCAAGGGAACCATCGTAAATGGTGGTGCCGACTATCAGCTCAATGCTGAAGGTCGCACAGAGCTTGAAGCTATCTACTGCATCAAGACCGACGATGGCATCTACATCCATGTGCGTAATCGTGGTATCATCGCCAACGGAAAGGATGCTGATGGGAAACCCAGTTTCTACTTCCGCGCAGCCCCACAGTTCGAGGCGCCTGCCGATAGCAAGTATGGGTGGCTTAACAACTCGCTGTTTCTGTGTGCACCAACGTTCTCATCCGATTTCAAAGGCATTGTGCTCAATGTTTGGCGCGTCAAGTAATTAATCCTATTAGATATGAACATCAAAAACGCTTTCATCGGACTGATGCTACTGTTCTGTACCAATATGATGGCACAGGACAGAGCTGAGGTAGAGTTGCAAACCACCGAGGGAAACATCCGTATCGCCTTGTTCAATGAGACGCCGCAGCATCGCGACAACTTTATGAAGCTGGTCCGTATGGAGTTCTACGACTCGCTGCTGTTTCATCGGGTTATCAAGGACTTTATGATCCAGGGCGGCGACTTGCATAGCAAACACGCCGAGCCAGGCAAACTGCTTGGCGAAGGCGAGTTGGATTATACCATAGAGCCCGAGTTCCGTTTGCCTCAGATATATCATCGTCGCGGTGTGATAGCCTCAGCACGCGAGTCAGACAGGGTTAACCCCGAGCGCCGATCAGGTGCAGCCCAGTTCTACATTGTGTGGGGTAAGATCTACGATGACAAGCGATTGGCCAAGGTACAAGAGCGACTCGATTCGGCCACCAATGGCCAGGTCAAGCTAACACAAGAGATGATGGATACTTACAAGACTGTAGGTGGCACGCCCCATCTCGACGGTCAATACACCGTGTTTGGTGAGGTTACACAAGGCCTCGACATCGTAGAGCGCATCATGAAGGTTGAGACCGATAAGAACGATCGCCCACTGAACGATGTCCGCATTCTGAAGGTCAGAATCATCAGCGATCCTTACGCACCCAAACCAGCTCCCGCAAAGAAGGTTGTTAAGCCCCAACGTCGCGTAGTGAAGAAAAAGACGAAATAAAATATGAATAACGATACCAAACAAGGATTTATTCAGTTGCACCTCAGTGTGCTGTTAGCAGGCTTTACAGGCTTGTTCGGTCGATTGATTACACTGAACGAGGTAGATATTGTTTGGTATCGCATGCTCTTTACCAGCTGCATCCTGCTGGTGTTTACAGGCTTGCCCCGCGTAGGGTGGCGCAAGTTTCTGCAGTTGTGCGGTTGTGGCGCATTGCTGGGCCTGCATTGGATGCTGTTCTATGGCAGTATCAAGGCCTCAAATGTGTCGATAGGCGTTATCTGCTTCTCGCTGATAGGTTTCTTTACCGCTCTGTTCGAACCTATCATCTTCAAGAAGCGATTTTCGGGCTTAGAGTTTCTCTTCTCGCTGATAACCGTTGCTGGCGTGCTGTGCATCTTCTCACTCGATGCGCGCTATCGTTATGGTATTATGATAGGTGTGCTGTCGTCGGCCGTTTGCGCCATCTATGCCATCTGCAACAAGAAAGCCAGCGTGGGCGTTCGCAGCCGCACGGTGTTGATGTATCAGATGTCGGGCGGACTGGTCATTGTCTCGGCCATCATCCCTGTTTATCTTTGGTTCTTCCCCAGCCAGCAGCCAGTGGTGGTCATCCCTAGTGGTACTAATCTGTGGTTCATGCTCTGCCACGCGTTGTTCTGTACCGTTGGCATGTATCTGCTACAGATCCAGGCCCTGAAACGTTTGTCGGCCTTCACCGTCAACCTTACTTACAACCTCGAGCCCTGCTACACCATCATCCTTGCCTTCCTCATCTTTGGCGAGGGCCGCGAGATTAACTTCTCCTTCTACCTCGGCATCACCCTTATCCTGTTGAGCGTCCTGCTGCAATCCCTAAAAGCCCTCCGCAAGGGATAATAAACTCATGATATTCGTTACAGAAAGTTAAATTTATCGTTTTTCGATAAAGTTTTATTGTTTTTATTTGGTAGATTCAAGAGTAATAGATACTTTTGCATATCGACAAACGATAAATAATCAAATTAAAACGATAAAAAAAGTATGAAATCAACAAATCTTTCCCGATTATTGGTGGGCAATGTGGCCACATTAATCTTTCTGCTAATTCTGGCAGTTATTGTTATCTATTTAATGGTTGGCGATGTAAACAGAATGCAAGAGGCCACCACTAACTACGGCTATTACCTAAACGCAATCTATCTGATTGATAACATAGCGAGGACATACTTCTTCAGCTGTTTCTTGCTGATGGTATACCTTGTTTATATTAATAAGCAGTACTCCAAGTGGAGCGTAAGGTTGTTTTATTTTGTCGGATTATCAGTCTTGGCATATTATGCGTTTGCAGGAGCATATATAGATTATGTGTTTAAACACCTTGAACCAGAGTACATAAATAATTATCAGAGATTAGTTCATTGCCTATATACCGGACCTCTCCATTGGATAATAATCGGTTACTTCTTTACTCCAAGAATCCTAAAGGATGCCCAGAAGTTACAGGAAGAGCAAGAACTAACTGTATAAACATAAAAAAACAAACGATAGAATTATGAAAAAGAGACTGAATTTTTTCTGCGTGTTGATGTTGCTGCTGATGGCATCACAGGCAGTAATGCTATTTGTAGTTGGTGCCGACGCATTTCAGGAAGGCTGGGAAAAGGGTGGCAAGGCAGAATCCGAAGCTACATGGGTGAATCTTCTTTGGTTTTTCGTTGGAATGTTTGCAATAGTTGGATGTATTGTTTCATTTGTTAGCTTCATCCGATTTATCCTCAACGTTAACCACAACAAGGTGTTCGTCTGGGAGAATGTTAAGCTACTACGTCTATCTGCTTACGGTTTAATATTTATTGCAACAATAGTAACTGGTAACGAACTCTGTTCTGGTGGAGACGATATTGAACTTTACGATGATTACTTTGACACCCTACTATTTGGGATATTCAGCTTGATTGTGGCTGAGGTATTTGCTATCGGACTGAAGTTGCAGCAAGAACAGGATTTAACCATCTAATAGCCTATGGGACAGATAATAGTAAACTTAGATGTTGAACTTGCCAAGCGCAAAATGTCGCTCAGCGAGTTGGCCGAAAAAGTCGGCTTGACATTAGCAAATCTCTCCATTTTGAAGACGGGCAAGGCCAAGGCAGTGCGCTTCACAACCCTCGAGGCCATCTGTCGCGAACTAGGTTGCCAGCCCGGCGATATACTTGAATACAGAGACGAATAAAAATCAAACATAAACAAATAAATAGTATGGAAGAAATTAAAATCAATGTTTCGTATAAGGCATGGCTTTTGTGGTTTGGGGGCTATATCGTAATGTTAGTAATTCTGATAGGTATAAACTACAACGCCAGAGGGACGAAGAACATCATAGAAATGCTTTCCTTTTTCAGCATGATGATGATTGTCAGTTTCATCCCCCAATTTATATCAAAAAGGACTCGATTGATAATTACCGATACCTCTCTGATCGTAAAGACGAAGGAGGAATGGGTAGTCAGGCTCTCAGGTGTTGAATCTTTCTATGTCGACAAATTCAACGGTCGTACATTTATTGGCATACGCTATAAGGAAGATACGTGGGAGGCTGGTAAGGAGAATATGTTAGATGATCGCAAAAGGCGTTCAAAGGCCGCCATGCAGGGATATCCTTACGAAATCTATGTAAGTTTGCTTTCTAAAACACCGCAAGAAATCTGCGACCTGCTTAACCAACGTATTCGTTCCTAATTATAACAAAAGGACAACCTGCCCAAAAAACAGATTGTCCTTTTGTTTTTATTATTTTAATAGGCAAATAGGGATAATTTTTATTGATTATTACGTTATAATTCACAAAAATAACGTATATTTACGGCGTGTATCGAGAGATAACACGCTTTTATATACATCAATAACTATCAATCTATTAACAATATCTATTATGAAAAAGTATTTTTACCTAATGCAGGTCGCTATCATCATTTGTAGCGCAGGCGTATTTACATCGTGTTCTGACAACGACGACAATCCTGTTCTGCCTGATCTTAATGTGGCTGAGAACATTATCGGCAAGTGGATAATAGCCGAAACAGATGGCAAAGCCGTGTTTACTAACGAGAAGATTGCGCTCGATTTTGTCTCAGCCACTAAGGTCTATGTGAGTGCATCAATCAACAACGACGAAGAAGTTGGCGATGTATGGGTTGATAAAGTAGAATATGATGTTGCCATCAGCGGCAATAAAGTAACCATCAGTGGTAACCCCGATGAGCACGCCACTGTGGTAGAAGAATATAACATTACTGCCATCAACGACAAAGAGCTTACTGCTAATCTCAAGGCTACTGTAACTGTCGACGGACAAATCCTTAATTCTGTAGAAGGCTCAATCGTCCGCTTCACCAAGATTAATGCCGATTACACCGAGGCCATCCTTGGTATGTGGGAGGGGCGCAGCACTGGCGAAGAAGGTTCTGAGTTCGACGACGGTGAGAACCACCGCTGGGAATATCTGGCCGATGGCACTTACCGTTACTACCATAAGGTGAACGATCAGTGGCAGCTGAGCAACGATGTTCTTAACGATTATTTCGTAGCCGGCAATCTGCTCTGCACCCGCTGGAAGAACGCTGGCGAAGGACAGAAAGAAAACCGCGAGTGGTGGGAAATCACCATCGAGAATGATGTGATGAAGTGGACGGGCTTGCGCCAGAGGGAAGACGGCAGCACCTATACCGCCACCTTCGAGATGAAGAAAGTGCCTGTACCTACCCAGGCAGAGGTAGAACAGAATATTATAGGCCTTTGGATGAATACTGAACTTAATGGTCAGACTGTGCCAACAGACCAGAAGTTTGTTTACGAATTTACATCGCTCACTAAGGCCTATCTGAGGGCTTCTTACAATTCGGGTAATCCAGAAGATATGTCCATATGGAGTGCTAAGACTGAGTTTGACGTATCTATCGCCGAGAATTCCATCATGCTAACTGGTGAGAAAGATGAAACGACAATAACAGACAATATCATCTTGAGTTCTATCACCGCTAATGAATTTGAAGGTGTCATTGTTCATCCGGAGGATCCAGCAAGCACTGGTCTTAATCCTGTTCTATTCGCCAAATTCGAGAAAGTCACCGAGGACTACAGCGCTGACATCATTGGCACTTGGGAAGGCAAACTTACAAGATTCTGCGCAAACTTCCAAATATTGAATAGGAAAAATAGGACCTTTTAACAATATGGTTTCGTAATTACCTTGAGACAACAGGGATACTTCTTGGCCGTGGCCAAGACTCTATATTATATCAATATAGTTTGTTTTTGTCTTTTTCCTTTGCAGTTCTACTGATTTTGTTGTATCTTTGCAGCCATTAAGGGAAGTCTTTGGTGCTATCCACCAGTTTTGTACTATCTCGTGTGGCTGTGTCTCGAGGCTCAGCCACTTTTGTTAGAAATCCCTTGTCTCATCGTATTCCTCCCCGCTTTTCCAAAGTGAGTATATAAGTAGCAGCATCTTACGCATAATAGCCGTAACACCTATCATTTTGCTGTCAGGATGCTTATCACAT
>NZ_FRBD01000027.1 GCF_900142525.1 Xylanibacter ruminicola
ATGGAACAGATAATACAATTGAATAGTCAAGCAAAACTCTCCGAGCACTTGGCTTCGCCGAGTGAGGCTGCGCTCGGCCATTCGAACAAGCTCGATGGCTCTCACTTATCGCCTAACTTTACGCTCGGGGAGTTCACCAGGAGTGCAAGTCATCCTGAAGTTTATAACATCCCGAGCCATGAGGCGATTGAGAACCTGAAGCGATTGTGCGGGTGGCTGGAGGAGTTGAGAAAGAGGGGAGGGGAACCGATCCGGATCAACTCGGGGTATCGCAGCCCACAATTAAATAAAGCAATTCATGGGAATGCGAATAGCAATCACATGACGGGCTGCGCGTGTGATATAAGAGTGAGTGGCATGGAACAGGCGCTGAGATATGCAGTGATCTTGCTGGATTATGCTGATGAAAGCAAGCAGGAGTTTGACGAACTGCTGATAGAGCGTCGCTCGGCTTCGCCGCTTGGCTCGTCCAAGAATCGCTACGGTGCCATCTGGCTGCACTTTGCGGTGCGTCCTTCTAATAACAGAAGGAAAATAAGCTTTATAAATGCGTGAAATAATGTTTAATCCTTGCCTGCAAAGAATAAAATTCTTATCTTTGCAGGCAATTAGATAACCACAAACATGATGCTACTGGAAAAGAGATATTCGGATTGCGACGTAAAGTGGCGCTCGACAAACTGAACTCGGTGTTTGCATCGTATCGCTGTGTGAAATACTAAAAAATAATAAACATATGAAACTGATAAGTTGGAACGTGAATGGCCTGAGGGCCTGTGAGGGTAAGGGATTTAGTGAGGTGTTTCGCGAGTTGGATGCCGACTTCTTCTGTCTGCAGGAGACAAAGATGCAGGCGGGGCGCTCCCTGCAGTGTTTTCAGGTATTATTTTTTTAAAAAGATACGAAAATAATTGGAGTTTTGTTTGTCTTTTAATTATAATTTATCCCTTGATGGTGGATTATAAAAAAACAAAAAGGCTCGTTTCACAACGAACCTTTTGAACAATTACTTAAAAAACTAAATTAATCAACCATAAACCTTAACCATTAAAATCTTTTGTCGGTGCAAAGATAATACTTTATTTTGATAATTATGTTCAATAATAGATTTTTGTTGTTTAAAATGCGTTATTTTACCGATATTTGATGTTTATTAAATATTATTTAACGATTCTAGATTGCAATAATGTGCCATTTCTACAAAATTTTTGTGCCATTTTAGCAAAAAGTTCAATAACGCTTTTTTATTTCGAATAATTTCTGTATTTTTGCAGAATCAATAATAACTTTTTAAATTTAACGATTATGGCAGACGAAAAAGACCAAAAGCCCTATGAGCTTAATGAAGAGCAACTTGACAATGTCGCTGGTGGTAAATGTGGTATATTATTTATTACTAGAAGATTTGATTAAAGAAATTAGTCGTAGCCTACAAATATATAATTAGTCAACTTAATATTTTTTAATTATGATTGAAGAAAAAAACAAAAAACAACAGATTGAGAGGGAAGAACTTACTGAAGAACAGTTGGGGCACGTAAGTGGAGGCAAAATTAGAAGAGATACTTTTTAATTATCGCCATGTTTTCCTTAATTTATTTATAATCCTCGCTCATGGCGGGGATTATTCATAAATATAGCTGATGTAGCGCTTTATTGTGTGCGATAATATGGGTGTTTTCGATAATTAGTAAGCGAAAACGAAAAAAAAGTAGCATTTTATTTGGTAGTTTCGCAAAAATACTATACTTTTGCAGCCGAAATCAATAAAATAGAAAGAATATGTCAATGTTGAATGCTTGGTTTTACGGCTTTTATTTTTACTTTGCAGAGAACTGTGAAGCGGGAAGTTGCGTATAGAATTCAACTTATGACAATAGGAAGATAAAACAACAAGGTCCCGCTTCACAACAAAGTGATAGCGGGACTTGTTTTTAAAGTGAGAAAATAAGAAAGTGAGAATATGAAGAGAATTGCAATACAAGGATTGATAGGGTCGTTCCACGATATCGCGGCTCACCTTTATTTCGAGGGAGAACAGATACAGCTGATTTGCTGTTCAACCTTCGAAGAGGTGTTCAAGCAAATCAAACAAGACCCTACAGCCATCGGTATGTTGGCTATAGAGAATACCATCGCAGGTAGTCTGCTGCATAACTACGAGCTACTGCGCGATAGCGGTACCAGTGTGGTAGGCGAGCATAAGCTGCACATCACCCATTGCATCTGTTGTCTGCCTGAAGATGACTGGGATACCATTACCGAGGTACACTCACATCCAGTGGCGCTGATGCAGTGTCGTAACTTTCTGGCTCAACATCCGCAACTGAAGAATGTGGAGGCAGAGGATACTGCCGGATCAGCTAAGATGATAGCCGAAGGACATAAACACGGATGGGCTGCCATCTGCCACGCCGAGGCAGCACGCCTGTATGGACTGAAGGTGCTGGAGGATCACATTGAGGACAACAAGCACAACTTTACCCGATTCTTGGTTGTGAGCAATCCAAACAAGGCAGATATGCTGCGCCCACTGACTGAAGCCAACAAGAGTAGCATTGTTTTCTCGCTGCCTCACGAGGAGGGATCGTTGAGTCATGTACTGGCTATTCTCTCGTTCTACAAAATTAACCTAACTAAGATTCAAAGTCTACCTATCATCGGCAAAGAGTGGGAGTATCTGTTCTACGTGGATGTGATGTACGATGACTTGACGAGATACCGACAGAGTATTGATGCCATCATACCGCTGACAAAAGATTTGAAAATTCTGGGAGAGTATAAGGACGGAAGACAGACCAATTGAGATTAAACATTAAAAGATTAAAGATTAAAAATGATACAACCTGCAGATAGATTGAATTTAGTACAAGAGTACTACTTCAGTAAGAAACTGAAAGAGGTGGCACAGATGAACGCCGAGGGTAAGGACATTATCAGTCTGGCCATTGGCAGCCCCGATATGCCGCCATCGCCCGAGACCATCAATAAACTGTGTGAAGTGGCTAAACGCTCCGATACTCACGGCTATCAGTTGACCATGGGTATCCCCGAGTTGCGCGATGCTATGGCTGGATTCTACAAGCGCTGGTATGGGGTTGACGTAGACGGAAAATCGGAGGTGTTGCCCTTGATTGGCTCGAAAGAGGGTATACTGCATATTACGCTAGCCTTTGTGAATCCTGGTGAAGAGGTATTGGTGCCTAATCCCGGCTACCCCACATACACATCGCTTAGCAAGATTCTGGGTGCAAAGATTGTGAACTACAATCTGCGCGAGGACAACGGATGGCAGCCTGATTTCGACGAGTTGGAGAAGATGGATCTATCGAAGGTTAAGCTGATGTGGACCAACTATCCTAACATGCCGACAGGCGGGCGTGCACAGCGTGCTACCTATGAGCGACTGGTGAAGTTTGCCAAGGACCACAACATTGTGGTGGTGAATGATAATCCATATAGCTTGATTCTGAGCGAGGAGCATCTGTCAATCATGCAGGTTCCTGGTGCTAAGGACTGCTGTATAGAATTAAACTCGATGTCGAAGAGTCATAACATGCCAGGTTGGCGTGTAGGTATGTGCGTGGCCAACGCTGAGTTTATCAAGTGGATACTCAAGGTGCAGTCGAACATTGAGAGTGGAACCTTCCGCGGCATCCAGTTGGCAGCTGCCGAGGCATACAACAACACCGACGATTGGCATCGCGAGTACAATATTAATACGTACGCACGTCGCCGCCAGTGGGCCGAGAAGATTATGGACCTGTTGGGATGCACCTACGACAAGACTCAGGTGGGCATGTTCCTTTGGGGAAAAATACCTGCTGATATTGAGAACGTAGAAGATCTGACGGAGAAGATTCTGCACGAGGCTCGTGTGTTTATCACCCCAGGTTTTATCTTCGGCAGCAATGGCCAGCGTTACATCCGTATTTCGCTCTGTGCCAAGGAAGAGAAAATACAACAAGCGCTTGAGAGAATTGAAAAATTGAACATTGAACATTGAAAATTGATTATAAATATGGAATTAGAATTAGCCCCATTGAATTTACCAAGTGACAATGAACGTCCCTTTGTGATTGCAGGCCCTTGCTCTGCTGAGACTGAGGAACAAGTGATGACTACTGCCAAGCAGTTAGCTATGAAAGGCTGCCACAACTTCCGCGCCGGTGTATGGAAACCCCGCACCAAGCCAGGTGGTTTTGAGGGTCATGGCGAGCCCGCTCTGGTATGGCTGGAGCAGGTGAAGAAGGAAACCAAGATGCTGGTTTCAACCGAGGTAGCTACACCTGAACATGTCGAGCTGAGTTTGAAGCACGGCGTGGATATCCTGTGGATTGGCGCACGTACATCGGCTAACCCATTTGCCATGCAGGCTATTGCCGACTCGCTGCAGGGTGTTGACATACCCGTATTCGTTAAGAATCCTGTAAACCCCGACCTGGAACTGTGGATTGGTGCGCTGGAGCGTCTGAATCAGGCTGGTATCAAGCGTCTGGGAGCCATCCATCGTGGATTCTCAAGCTACGAGCAGAAGATATACCGTAATGCACCTATGTGGCAGATTCCTATTGAGTTGCGTCGCCGCATCCCAGAGTTGCCAATCATTAGCGACCCAAGTCATATCGGAGGCCGCCGCGAGTTGGTAGCACCACTGTGTCAACAAGCTATGGACCTTGGTTTCGATGGACTGATTGTTGAGAGTCATTGTGACCCAGACAAGGCATGGAGCGATGCTAAGCAGCAGGTTACACCTGATGTGTTGGATTACATCCTGAGTCTGTTGGTAATCCGCGACGAGAAGACTACTACCGAGGGTATTACACAGCTGCGTAAGCAGATTGACGAACTCGACAACCAGCTGATGGATCTGTTGGCAAAGCGCATGCGTGTTTGTCGTGAGATTGGTCAGTACAAGAAGGAACACAACATGACAGTGCTGCAGGCTAACCGCTACAACGAGATTCTGAACAAACGTGGTGCACAGGGGTCACTCTGCGGTATGGACCCAGAGTTCGTGGCTCACGTGTTTGAGAATATACACGAAGAGAGTGTTCGCCAGCAGATTGAGATTATTAATAAATAATGAGTTATTGGGAGTTAACGGGAGTTATCGGAAGTTATCGGACAATACTTTTCAACATACATTTGTCCATTAACTCCACAGGTGAAGCCTGTTAACTCCTGATAACTACAGTTAACTACAATATTTGAATACAATGAAAATATTGATTATGGGTGCAGGAAAGATGGGATCATTCTTTATCGACCTGCTGAGTTTTGACCACGAGGTGGCGGTGTTCGAGAGAGACCCCAAACGCATGAGGTTTACCTACAACTGCCAGCGTTTTACCTCGTTCGATGAGATTAAAGAATTCAAGCCGGAACTGCTGATTAACGCAGTGACGCTGAAATATACCATCCCTGTGTTTGAAGAGGTGATACCTTACCTGCCCAAGGAGTGTATCATTAGTGATATTGCCAGCGTGAAAACCGATCTGAAGGACTTCTACGAGAAGACTGGCATGCGTTATGTGTCTACTCACCCGATGTTCGGACCTACCTTCGCTAATCTGCAGCAGCTCTCTGAGGAGAATGCCATCATTATCAGCGAGGGCGACTACATGGGCCGCATCTTCTTTAAAGATTTGTACAGCAAGCTGGGACTGAATATCTATGAGTACACTTTCGAGGAGCATGATAAGACGGTGGCTTACTCTCTGTCAATTCCTTTTGTGTCTACATTTGTTTTTGCTGCTGTCATGAAGCATCAGGATGCACCAGGTACCACATTCAAGCGCCATATGCGTATTGCCAAAGGCGTGCTGAATGAGGATGATTATCTGTTGCAGGAAATTCTGTTCAACCCATATACTGGCGACCAGGTGGCACAGATACGTACGGAGTTGAAAGAACTGCTGGAGATTATAGACAAAAAAGATGCCGCGGGCATGAAGAGCTATCTGACAAAGATACGCAACAACGTGAAACGCGACATCGAGATTAAAAGATAATTGTCAATTATCAACTATCAATTGTCAATTAGAATCTCCAGCGACTTGGGAGTTGGCGCTCGGGCCACAGATGCTTGGCATACTGATAGTGGTAGAGCTCATAGAGATGAGTGAACCGGGTTAGTCGCTCCACAAAATAAGGGTAATTCTTTTCTTCAGGCATTGTCCATAGCACCTCGGCAAGAGCCGACATGCGGGGCAATGCCTGATATTCTACCATACCCTCTGTAAACAGATACTCGGTCCAGATGTTGGCCTGTCCGCCCAGAATATGCTTGCGGGCCGCTGCAGGAATACTATCGGGAGCTGGCTCAAGACTATAAACCTTCTCAACGGGAATAAATCCACCGCAGCGTGAAGGCTCGTGTTCAGGTTCTTCCGACTGCTGATAATCAAAGTATACATGCGATGTGGGCGACATCACCACATCGTGGCCCTGCTTAGCTGCTTTAGCTCCTGGCTGCATGCCCTGCCACGACATAATCATGGCATCGGCTGGTGCGCCGTCGAGAATCTCGTCCCAACCTAGTACACGACGATGGTGAGCTGTGATGAAGTCGAATACTTTCTTGGTGAAGTAGCTCTGTTTCTGTGGCAGCAGGCTACATTTGGGACAGGCATCCCACTTATCGGTAGGAGCCTCGTCGCCACCAATATGTATCACTTCGGATGGGAAAATATCCATAATCTCTGTGAGCACGCCTTCAACGAAATCGTAAACCTTGGGATTAGCTACACATAGCACGTCGGTATAAACGCCCCAATAATGTCCCACCTCGTATGGGCCGCCTGTGCATCCCAGCTCAGGATAGCAGGCCAGAGCAGCTAGCATGTGGCCTGGCATATCAATCTCAGGAACTACGGTAATGTGGCGCTCGGCTGCATATTTCACAATATCGCGAGCCTCCTGCTGGGTGTAGAATCCGCCGTGAGGTATGCCATCGTCCAGGTCGGCATTGGTACCGAGAACAGTACCTGAACGTTGCGAACCGATGGTAGTGAGTTCGGGATACTTCTTGATTTCAATTCGCCACCCCTGATCATCTGTCAGATGCCAGTGGAAGGTATTCATGTTGTGCAGCGCCAGCAGGTCGATGTACTTCTTGACGAAATCTACCGAGAAGAAATGGCGTGAGCAGTCGAGATGCATACCTCGCCATGAGAATCGAGGATAGTCGGCAATCTCGGCAGGCGAGAGAATCTTGCTGTCGGAGAGTGCTTTGCGAAGCGTCTGAATACCATAGAACACACCTGCAGCATCATCGCCGGTAATGGTTACACCTTTCTGTTTAACACTCATATGGTAGCCCTCTTTATTGACGCAAACGGCGGCCTGTTTTAACTCGATGTATCGCTGGTTCTTGATGCGCTTCCGGGTGATGGGCAACTGGATGGCAGTAACATCGCGGATGTATTGCTGTAGGAACTCCGCCTCACGCTGCAAACTGGCTGGTGTCAGAATCTGTACTTTACTATCAAGGATAAACGGTGTGCCGTCCATTCGTGAAAGCGATTGGGGTAGGGGCACTACTTCATAGTCGGCAGGCTCTACTGCCGAAGTGAAAAGCGAACAGGTAAAAGTGAATAGTGCCACCAGCACCATCACCTTAGGTTTACGGCTTAAAGTTTTCATAATTATCAACTATCAATTGTTAACTAAAACTTGTATTCCACAAATGCTTCCATTGCCTCGTAGCAAGCCAGACCGAGATTATCATATCGCTTGGCAGTCTCGCGGTTTCTGTCCTCAGCTCGCTGCCAGAACAGGCGTTCGTCGTTGCCCAGGAATGGTGCACTCTCCATCTGACTCTGATGGCGCAAAATGGCGTTTCGCTTCTCGCGCAGTTCCTCAGGACTCATTGGTACGCACATCTCAATGTTGGCTACATCCCACTCAGCCCAAGCACCTCTGTACATCCATACTCGGCAGTTCTTCAGCCATTCGGCACCAGCTTTCTTCTCCTCGTCGATAGCAGCCAGCACGGCATCGGTACATTTACGGTGAGTGCCGTGAGGATCGGCTAGATCGGCAGCTACATAAATCTGGTGTGGCTGAATCTCGCTGATGAGTTTCTGAATGGGGATGACATCGTTCTCGGTCATTGGTAACTTCTCAATTTTTCCGCTCTCGTAGAATGGTAGGTCGAGAAAGTGGATATGCTTACTGTCGATGCCGCTGTATTCGCAGGCCAGACGAGCTTCGCCACGACGTATCAATCCCTTCAGTCGCAGAATCTGCTCAGTATCAAGGTCGCCTTCTTTTTTATTTTTGATAAATGCCTTTACCACCTGGTAGCTGTGCTTAATCACCTCGTCGCTGCCATTGGCAAAGATGGTGTTGAAACCATTGATGAAGTGCATGAATCGACGAACCTCCTCATCACCTACGGCAATATTGCCCGATGTTTCGTAAGCCACATGTACATCGTGGTGCTGCTGCATCAGTCGGCGAATGGTGCCACCCATAGAAATTACGTCGTCGTCTGGGTGAGGCGAGAATACAATCACTCTTTTGGGATATGGTTTGGCGCGTTCCGGACGTGTTGAATCATCTACATTCGGCTTTCCACCAGGCCATCCGGTGATGGTGTGCTGAAGTTCATTGAATACCTCGATATTTACCAAACCTGCCTGTCCGTCAAACTGCTCTACAAGATGCCCCAGGCCGTTTTCTACATAATCTTTGGTAGAAAGCTTGAGCAATGGTTTCTGTACTTTTTCACAGAGTTCGATTACTTGGCGCCTCAACTCGTGGTTGGGCATTTGGATGTTGTTAGTCAGATTTAAATTCATAATGTTATATTTTGTAGTAAAGTATTATTTTTTCGGCGAAGATATACATTTTATGTGAAATAAAAGCAAGATTTGCGAAGATTAACAATAATATTGTGTAATTTTGCACCCGATGAAACAACCTGCTATACAGAAACCAGAGGGGTTGAAGGATGTGCTGTTGCACGCCTGTTGTGCCCCGTGTTCGAGTGCTATCGTTGAATGGATGATGGCAAATGGTGTTCGACCTGTGATTTATTATTTTAATCCAAATATTTGGCCTAGAGAGGAATACGAAATCAGAAAGCAAGAGAGTAAGCGTCATGCTGAGAGCTTGGGGCTAACTTGGGTTGATGGTGACTATGATCACGAAGAGTGGTTGCATGGCGTATGCGGTTTGGAAAACGAGCCAGAGCGAGGTCGTCGCTGCGAACGTTGTTTTACACTACGTCTGATAGCTGCCGCTAAGAAGGCTCAAGAGTTAGGTATTCCATATTTCACTACTACGTTGGCGTCATCGCGCTGGAAGAATCTTGACCAGATCAACCGTGCTGGCGAAATAGCTCAGGAATCTGTAAAGGCAGAAAGTAATCTCTCACCTCTATTTTGGGCTCAGAATTGGCGCAAAGGTGGATTATATGAACGCCGCAATCAACTACTGAAAGAGTACAAATTCTATAATCAACAGTATTGCGGATGCGAGTTTAGCACACGAGATAAGTCAACAGAAATAAAGGAAAAATGAAAAAACGACGAGTAAAGTTTGGGAGTATCATTTTTATTTTGTAACTTTGCGCCCTAAAAAAGTAAGGTAATATGTTTGAGAATTTAAGTGATAGACTAGAACGCTCGTTTAAGATACTGAAAGGTGAGGGAAAAATCACCGAGATTAACGTAGCAGAAACACTGAAAGACGTGCGTCGTGCGTTGCTTGATGCCGACGTAAACTATAAGGTAGCCAAGACATTTACAGACACAGTTAAGCAGAAGGCTTTGGGTATGAACGTACTCACAGCTGTTAAGCCTAGTCAACTGATGGTGAAGATTGTTCACGATGAGCTGGCTGAGTTGATGGGTGGTAAGGCTGCTGAGCTGAAAGTTGAGGGACGTGCCGGTGCTCCTGCCATCATCCTAATGAGTGGTCTGCAGGGTTCTGGTAAAACCACCTTCAGTGGTAAGCTGGCTAAGATGCTGAAGGAGCGCAACCACAAGAAGCCACTTCTGGTAGCTTGCGACGTTTATCGTCCTGCTGCTATCGAGCAGTTGAAGGTAGTAGGAGAAAGTGTTGGTGTTCCCGTATACTCTGAGCCCGAAAACAAGAATGTAGTTGAGATTGCTAACCACGCCCTGCAGGAGGCAAAGTCTAAAGCTAACGACGTGGTAATTATCGATACTGCCGGTCGACTGGCTGTCGACGAGGAGATGATGAACGAGATTGAGACGCTGAAGAAAGCCATCAATCCTAACGAGACCTTATTCGTAGTTGACTCGATGACTGGTCAGGATGCCGTTAATACTGCTAAGGAGTTTAACGATCGTCTCGACTTCGACGGCGTAGTGCTTACCAAGTTGGATGGTGACACCCGCGGTGGTGCTGCACTTTCTATCCGTACCGTTGTCACCAAACCTATCAAGTTTGTTGGTACGGGCGAGAAGATGGAAGCAATCGACGTATTCTATCCTGAGCGTATGGCCGACCGAATCCTCGGTATGGGTGATATCGTGAGCTTGGTAGAACGTGCCCAGCAGCAGTTCGACGAAGAAGAAGCTAAGAAACTGGAGAAGAAGATTCGTAAGAACAAGTTCGACTTCGATGACTTCATGGGTCAGATACAGCAGATTAAGAAGATGGGTAACATCAAGGATCTGGCTGGCATGATTCCTGGTGTTGGTAAGCAGATTAAAGATTTGGATATCGATGATAACGCATTTAAGGGTATCGAGGCTATCATCAACTCGATGACTCCAAAAGAGCGCGCCAATCCTGATATCATCAACCAGAGCCGCCGCCTGCGTATTGCCAAGGGTTCTGGTACAAAGCTCGAAGAAGTGAACCGCTTGATGAAGCAATTCGACCAGACCCGCAAGATGATGAAGATGGTTACCGGTATGAACTCATCGAAGATGGCGCAGATGGCAGCAGCCATGAAGATGCGCGGCGGAATGCCGAAGTTCTAAGAACTTAGACAATAAGACTAAATATATGCAACTGATTGACGGAAAAGCAACAGCAGCGGCTATTAAAGCCGAGATTGCTGAAGAGGTAAAAGAGATTGTTGCCGCAGGAGGCAAACAACCCCATCTGGCAGCCGTATTAGTAGGCCATGATGGGGGGTCGGAGACTTATGTAAAGAATAAAGTGCTGGCCTGCGAGGCTTGCGGCTTTAAGAGTACACTAATCCGCTTTGAGGACGACATCACCGAAGAGGAGCTGCTGGCGTGTGTAGACAAACTGAACATGGATGACGATGTTGATGGATTCATCGTTCAGTTGCCTTTGCCAAAGCACATCGACGAGCAGAAAATCATCGAGGCTATCGACTATCGTAAGGATGTAGATGGATTCCATCCCATCAACGTTGGTCGTATGGCTATCGGTTTGCCTTGTTTCATTTCGGCTACTCCACTCGGCATTATCACACTTTTGAAGCGCTATGGCATTGAGACCAGCGGTAAGAAGTGTGTGATACTGGGTCGCTCAAACATTGTTGGCAAGCCAATGGCTCAGCTCATGATGCAGAAGCAGTATGGCGATGCCACAGTAACCGTATGCCACTCTCGTTCTAAGACTCTGAAAGAGGAGTGCCGCGCTGCTGATATCATTATCGCAGCTATCGGTCAGCCAGATTTCGTTACTGCCGATATGGTGAAGGATGGCGCCGTAATTGTTGATGTTGGTACCACTCGAGTTCCTGATGCTACTCGCAAGAGTGGTTTCCGCCTGAACGGCGACGTAAAGTTCGACGAGGTTGCTCCTAAATGTTCATATATCACCCCGGTTCCTGGTGGAGTAGGACCTATGACTATCTGCTCGCTTATGAAGAATACGCTGGCAGCTGGTAAGAAGGAGTATTATAAATAAGGAGGGAAGGAGTTGAGGAGTCATGACAGCGCAGGAGTATTACAATCAGGGGAATGAGGCGCGAAAGCGCGGCCAGTGGCACGAAGCCATCAATGCCTATATCAAGGCTATCGAACTCGACCCTGAGAGTCCTGCCGTTGAAGCTAAGAAGATGCTCGACGACATCATGGCTTTCTATTGTAAAGATATGTATAATCCATAACAAATACTCAATATGGCAAAAATGAAAGGCGCTATTGAGGTGAATACCGAGAGGTGTAAGGGATGCAGCCTCTGCATCATCGCCTGCCCTCAGAAGGTAATCGCCCTTGCCAACAAAGTTAATCTGCACGGCTACCCATACGTGGAGGCAGTCAACGAGGAGGCCTGCGTAGGTTGTGCCTCTTGTGGCATTGTCTGCCCAGATGGTTGTATCACCGTGTATCGTAAAAAAGTGGAGGAATAATTATGGCAGAAAAAGGTGAAGTTGTATTGATGAAAGGCAACGAGGCTATTGCCCACGCTGCTATTCGTTGCGGATGCGACGGCTATTTCGGCTATCCTATTACTCCGCAGAGTGAAGTGATCGAGACGCTGGCTGAGCTGAAGCCTTGGGAGACTACCGGTATGCAGGTGGTTCAGGCCGAGAGCGAGCTGGCTTCTATCTACATGGTCTATGGTGCTGCCGGAGCTGGTAAGCGCGCCATGACTTCGAGTTCGTCTCCTGGTATCGCTCTGATGCAGGAGGGTATCACTTACATGGCTGGTGCCGAGGTGCCTGGCGTGTTTGTTAATGTTCAGCGTGGAGGCCCTGGTCTGGGTACAATCCAGCCTTCGCAGGGCGACTATTTTCAGGCTACACGTGGTGGTGGTAATGGCGATTACAAGGTTATTGTTCTGGCTCCATCATCTGTACAGGAAATGGCAGACTTTGTTGATCTGGCCTTCGAGTTGGCATTCAAGTATCGCAACCCCGCTATGATTCTGAGCGATGGTGTTATCGGTCAGATGATGGAGAAGGTTGTTCTGCCTCCATTCAAGCCCCGTCGTACCGACGAGGAGGTGATTGCGCAGTGTCCTTGGGCTTCTACAGGTAAGCCAAAGAACCGCGAGCGTGTGGTTATCACCTCGCTCGAGCTGAAGCCAGAGGCTATGGAGAAGCGTAACATTGCCCTCCAGGAGAAGTATGCTAAGATTCAGGAGAACGAGGTTCGCTTTGAGCAGAAACAGATGGACGATGCCGAGTATGCTATCGTTGCATTCGGTAGTGCAGCCCGTATTGCTGAGAAATCAGTAGAGTTGGCTCGCGAGCAGGGTATCAAGGTTGGCTTGTTCCGTCCCATCACGCTGTTCCCATTCCCCGAGAAGCAGATTGCTGAGCTGTCGAAGAAGGTGAAGGGTATCCTGGTAGCCGAGATCAATGCAGGTCAGATGGTACAGGATGTTCGCCTGGCTGTTAACGGAGCTGTGCCCGTAGAGCAGTTCGGACGTCTGGGTGGTATCGTTCCCGATCCTGAGGAAATCGTAAATGCACTTAAAAAGGTAATGTAAGACTATGGATAGAAATCAAATAGTTCAACCAGAGAACATCGTCTGCAAAAAGCCGACGCTGATGAACGACAACAACATGCACTACTGCCCAGGCTGTAGCCACGGCGTGGTACATAAGCTGGTTGCCGAGGTCATCGAGGAAATGGGAATGGCAGATAAGGCCGTAGGTGTATCACCTGTAGGCTGCGCTGTATTCGCGTACAACTATATAGATATCGACTGGCAGGAGGCTGCCCATGGTCGTGCTCCCGCATTGGCCACTGGTATCAAGCGCACTTGGCCCGATCGCCTCGTGTTCACCTATCAGGGTGATGGCGACCTGGCTTGTATTGGTACTTGTGAGACCATCCATGCCCTGAACCGTGGCGAGAACATCGTTATCATCTTTGTTAACAATGCTATCTACGGTATGACTGGTGGTCAGATGGCTCCTACAACCCTGATAGGTCAGAAGACTTCTACTTGTCCTTACGGACGTGATCCTGAGATTCATGGTTATCCCCTGAAGATGGCCGATATCGCTGCTCAGCTGGAGGGTACTTGCTACGTTACTCGTCAGAGTGTAGAGAGTGTTGCCTCTATTCTGAAGGCAAAGAAGGCGCTGCGTAAGGCCTTCGAGGCTTCGATGGCTGGCAAGGGTTCAAGCCTCGTAGAGTTTGTTTCTACCTGTAACAGCGGTTGGAAGCTCACTCCTGCTAAGGCTAATGAGTGGATGAAGGAGAATATGTTCCCCTTCTATCCAAAGGGAGACCTCAAAGACACAACGGATAAATAGAATGGAAAGGAATGGAAAAGAAGGTAAAAGGAATGGAAGGGACAATACTTTCAATCTTGAGACTAATGTCCCTTTCGCTCGGCTCTGCCGCTTGGCTCGTCCAAGAACTTCCCTTTTACTTCCTTTTAATTCCCTTTAACTTCATAAAAATATGAAAAAGGAAATTATAATTTCAGGTTTCGGTGGTCAGGGCGTACTCTCAATGGGTAAGATTCTGGCTTATAGCGGACTGATGGAGGATAAAGAGGTAACTTGGATGCCTGCCTACGGTCCTGAGCAGCGTGGTGGTACTGCCAACGTTACTGTTATCGTTAGCGACGAGCGTATCTCTTCGCCTATCCTGAGCAAGTACGATATCGCAGTAGTACTCAACCAGCCTTCACTCGAGAAGTTCGAGCCAAAGATCAAGCCCGGCGGTATTCTGATTTACGATGGCTTTGGTATCATCAACAAGCCAACCCGTAAGGATATTACCGTTTACGAGATCAACGCTATGGACAAGGCTGCCGAGATGAAGAACGGTAAGGTGTTCAACATGATTGTATTGGGTGGACTGCTCAAGGTAGCTCCTGTTGTTAGCGACAAGGGTGTTGAGAAGGCTCTGTTCAAGACTCTGCCTGAGCGTCATCACGGATTGATTCCTCTGAATATGGAAGCCCTTAAAGAAGGTGCCAAAATAATCGAAGAGATTAAGTAAGCAATCAACCGCATAGCAAGTAATCCCTCGCCAACTACGGCGGGGGATTTTTTTTGTGGAAAAAAGACGTATTTATTTGCATTTTGCGTATAAATGCTTAACTTTGCACACGATTTTGGTTAGATTACAAGCACAACAAATAAACTTTAAAAAACGTGATGAAAACTGGTAAATTAATTTTGGCTGCTGGCCTCCTGATGGCGGGGCTTAGCGCGCATGCCGAAGAAGGACCGCTATGGATGCGGTACACAGCCATCTCGCCCGACGGCAAGACTATTGCCTTTTCGTATAAAGGCGATGTTTATACTGTAGCTGCTTCTGGTGGTCAGGCCCGACAGCTCACCACTAATGCGGCCTACGATGCCTGCCCTGTATGGAGCCCCGATGGCACTAAACTGGCTTTCGCTTCCAGTCGCGAGGGTAGTATGGATGTGTATGTGATGGATGCTCAGGGCAGCGAGCCTGTGCGCCTTACTACCAACAGTTCTAACGAGGTGCCAATGGTGTGGCGCGACAACGAGCACGTGCTCTTCTCGGCTTCATGGATGCCATCGGCTCAGTCTATTCTCTTTCCTGGCGACGATCAGGTTTATGAGGTTAGCATCCATGGTGGTCGCCCACGCATGTTCTCAACCTTGCCAATGGAGGATATCAGCTTTGCCAAGGATGGTCGTATGTTGTATCACGACTATAAAGGCTATGAGGATCCTTTCCGCAAGCACCATCAGAGTCCTATCTGTCGCGACATCTGGCTGGTACAGGATGGACACTACACCCGACTGACCGACTTTAAGGGTGAAGACCGCACACCACGTTGGGCCGATGCCAACTCGTATTATTACACCAGCGAGGAAGACGGAACCTTTAATGTTTATCGCCGAAATATCGACGGCTCAGGCAAAAAGCAGCTCTCGCACCACAAGATGAATCCTGTGCGCTATCTCTCTGTAAGCAACGAGGGCACACTCTGTTACAGTCAGAACGGCGAGATTTACACTTTGCGCGAAGGTGCTGAGCCGCAGAAGGTTAACATTAGTATTAATGCCGACCGGCAGGATAAAGACTTGATTCGCCAGCTGCGTTCAAGCGGTGTTAACGAAATCAGTCTGTCGCCCGAGGGCAAAGAGGTGGCCTTTATTCTGCGTGGCGACATCTTTGTAACATCGGTTGAGTATAAGACAACCAAGCAGATTACCAATACACCACAGCAGGAGCGTAGCGTGAACTTTTCACCCGACGGACGTAGTCTGGTGTATTGTGCCGAGCGTGGAGGTGTTTGGCAGATATATCAGACCAAACTGAAGAATAAGGACGAGAAGCTGTTTACCTATGCTACCGCCCTGACTGAGGAGCGACTCACCAACAGCAACGAGACCTCGCTGCAGCCACAGTATAGCCCCGACGGCAAAGAGGTGGCTTACTACAAGAACCGTTCAGAACTCTGGGTTATTAACTTGAAGACAGGTCAGGAGCGCAAGGTGCTCGATGGTAAGTACAACTTCTCATACCGCGATGGCGATATCTGGTTTGAGTGGAGTCCTGACAGCAAGTGGCTGCTGGCTAGCTATATAGGTACTGGTGGTTGGAACAGCAGCGACATAGCCCTGGTAAACGCCAGCGGCAATGGCGAGGTTCACAATCTTACCGAAAGTGGCTACAACGAGGACGCAGCCCGTTGGGTGCTTGGTGGCAAGGCTATACTCTTTGAGAGCGACCGTGCCGGTTATCGCAGTCATGGCAGCTGGGGCGCTGAGAGCGACTACTACGTGATGTTCTTCGATGTTGATGCCTACGACCGCTTTACTATGAGTAAGGAGGATAAGGAAATACTCGAAGAGGCCGAGAAGGAGGCGAAGAAAGATGAGAAGAAAGACGATAAGGACGGCAAGAAAAAGAACGCCAAGAAGAAGGATAGCAAGAAGAAGCCCGAGCAGAAACCAAAGGCCGAAAAGCTGCTTACCTTCGACCTCGACAACTGTCGCGATCGCATTGTGCGTGTAACGGATAATTCGGCTCACATGGGCGATGCCGTGCTTAAGGGCGATACGCTTTATTATCAGGCTTCGTTCGAAGGTGGCTATGACCTCTGGGTGCACTATCTGCGCGAAGATAAGACTGAGTTGCTGATGAAGGGCGTTGGCGGCGGTCGCATGTATGCCGACAAGAAGTTTAATAACCTGTTTATGGCTTCGAGAGGTGGCATCAAGAAACTAGATCTTGGCAAGAAATCTACCAAGAATGTTGATTTTGAGACTGTGTTCAACTATCGCCCTTACGAGGAGCGTGCCTACTTGTTCGACCACATCTGGCGCCAGGTAAAGGATAAGTTCTATGTAGAGAATATACATAACGTGGATTGGGTGGGCTATCGCGACAACTATCGCCGATTCCTGCCTTATATTAACAATGAATACGATTTCAAGGACATGTTGAGCGAGATGCTTGGCGAGCTGAATGCATCGCACACAGGCGCCCGCTATTATCCTGACGGTGCATCACTCAGTACAGCCACGTTAGGTGTGTTCATCGACCAAAACTATCAGGGCGACGGACTGCGTATCGAAGAGGTTATCAAGCGTTCTCCATTGGCACAGAAGAAGACTGGTGTTGTGGCAGGATGCGTGATTGAGGCCATCGACGGCGTTGCCATCAAGGCCAACGACGACTACTTCCCATTGCTGGATGGTAAGGCAGGTAAGCGCGTACGCCTTAGCATACTGAACCCTGCCACAGGTAAGCGCAGCGACGTTACTATCAAGGCCATCAGTCGTGGTACCCAGAACGAGCTGTTGTATAAGCGCTGGGTTGATCGTCAGCGCGAGATGACCGACAGTCTCTCAGGTGGCAAACTGGCTTATGTGCATGTAAAGGCTATGGACAGCCCAAGCTATCGTACCGTTTATCGCGAACTGCTTAGCGACAAGAACCGCAACCGTGTGGCAGCTGTTGTCGACGAGCGTCATAATGGTGGCGGCTGGTTGCACGATGATCTGTGCACCCTGCTCAGCGGTAAGCAGTATCAGGATTTTGTGCCTCATGGCAAGTATGTGGGTTCCGACCCCTATAACAAGTGGGTAAAGCCATCGTGCGTGCTGATGTGCGAAGATGACTATAGCAACGGTCATGGTTTTCCATGGGTGTATAAGGAACTTAAGATAGGCAAGCTGATAGGTACACCCGTAGCTGGTACTATGACTGCCGTTTGGTGGGAGACCTTGCAGAACGGTATGATATTTGGTATTCCTCAGGTGGGTTGTCGCGATATGCGTGGTGTGTTCGGCGAGAATACAACACTCTATCCCGATATCGAGGTGTATAACACCCCCGAGGATTACATCAACGGTCGCGACCGTCAGCTGGAGCGCGCCGTTCAGGAGATGCTTCGTTAAAAATACTTGGTGATGTTAGCGTTGCTGAAGTTGTTCATCTCGTTGATCATGCGTACAGCTGAGTCGATGATGGGGAATGCACATAGCGCTCCGGTTCCTTCGCCAAGGCGCAGACCAAGATGGAGTAGAGGCTTGGCATCCACCATGTCTAGCATCAGCTTGTGGCCGCTCTCATCGCCACAATGAGTAAATATCATGTAATCCTTTGCCGCTGGATATAGCTTAATAGCGGCCAGCGCGCAGGCTGTCATAATAAAGCCGTCGACTAGTATCACCAGATGCTTCTCGGCGGCTTTTAGCATAGCGCCGATAGCTGCAATCATCTCGAAACCGCCGAAGTAGGCGAGTGGGGTGTTGGGGGAATGGTGATTGGTGTTGGCGTGATAGTTGGCTACAGCTTTTGATAATATTTCGTATTTGTGGCGGATGCCTGGGGTGTCGAGACCTGCGCCAGCGCCGATACAATCTTTCAGAGGAATGTCGCCAAACAGATGCATCCAAATGCTTGAGGGCGAGGTGTTGGCGATACCCATCTCGCCGATACATAGCACCTTGCAACCTTCGGCGATACAATCATCCACCATATCGCTACCTATCTGGATGGCTTGGACGAATTCTACCTCACTCATGGCTGGTTCGTAGAGAAAGTTCTTAGTGCCACGAGCTATCTTGCGATGGATGATGCCTTCGATACCTGATAAATCATAGTCTACGCCTACATCTATTATTCGCAACTTAAATCCATGCTGTCGGCAGAACATATTCACGCCGCCTCCGCCGTGGGTAAAGTTGATCATCTGCTGCCAGGTAACCTCGCGAGGAGACACGCTCACACCTTCGCGCTCTATGCCGTGGTCGCCGCCAAATAGCAAATGACAGGGATGAGCCAGCGATGGCTCTAATGTCTGCTGAATCAAGCAGATCTGCATAGCCAACTCTTCCAGACGACCTAACGAGCCCTTGGGCTTATTCAGGTTGTCTATCTTCTGCTGTATTGCTGTTTGCAGCGATTTGTCTGTAGGTTGTATATCAAAAACCAGCATTTTAATGTTTAATCTTTCGCTCGGCTTTGCCGCTTGGCATCGCCAAGAATGTTTAATGTTTAATCTTCACCGCTATCCCGCTCACCATCAGTATCACTTCATCAGCCTTCTGGGCTATGTATTGGTTCATCCAACCTTGCAGGTCGGTAAACTTGCGTTGCAGCTGGTTGGTGCTCACACCGCCCAGCCCAATCTCGTTGGTCACAAAAATGTAGGTGGCATCGTGCTGGGTAAATGCGTCGAACTCTTTCTTAGCTTCGCTAAGTGTCTTATCTACTTCAGAATCAAGCTGATAAAAAAGATTGGTTAACCAAAGCGTGATGCAGTCTATCACCACCACGTGCCCTGTCATGTCATGCTTCGACAGATGAATCTCCTCCTCTATATTGGTCCACTCAGGGCCTCGGCGCTCTTGATGTTTCTTCACTCTCTCGCGAAACTCATCATCCCAGATGTGGGCTGTAGCCAGATAAACAGGGTGGCTACTCAGCGATAACGCCAGCTCCTCAGCCTTGGTACTCTTGCCCGAACGCTGTCCGCCTGTAATCAAAATAATCTTCTTCATTGTGCACAAACCACTAAATAAATCGATAGTTCAACCAGCAGACAAACGGCTCCGCAGCAGTCGCCCGTATAGCCGTGAATCCTGCGCCAGATGAGCAGGTAGAGGAAATACATCACCAGAGCGGGGATGAAGATAATCAGGTCCCAACGAATGCCTGTATACCAGATGTATGCTGCCATGGGCAAGAGTCCCTGAACAGCCAGACTTACGCCTGCCTGCCAACTGATTTTGCGATAGATGGTCTTGTTCTTTGCCTCGTCTTCGCGTCGGGCGTATGGCATCATCGTGATGAGTTGCGATGTCACCATCTTCGAGTATGGATCGGCAGCCAGAATGGTGAGTGCTGCCAGTTCGGGTGTCATCGAGAGCAAGGCTGCTGCCAGTAGCAGTTCGTAGCATATCAGTCCGATAACGCCGTAGGTGCCAATGTGCGAATCCTTCATGATAACCAGGATGCGTTCGCGATTGCTGCCGCCGCCACCGAATCCGTCGAGGAAGTCGGCCAGACCGTCCTCGTGCAGAGCGCCTGTCACCAACAGTCTTACCACGATGGCCAGCACTACGGCTACCGTATATGGCAGATACCAACTGCCAAAGTAGAGTGTGGCTGCCATTGCGCTACCGGTAATCCATCCGGCCAGAGGCCAATGCTCTACTACCGTTTGATAGCACTCCTTTGGTGGCTGATGTAGTCGCCAGAAGGGCAGTCGTGTAAAGAATATCAGCGCCGCCCAAATGCGGTCGTACCAATGCGTCTGATCAATATTTAATTGCATATAATTCTATTTTGTTGGCAAAGATACAAAAACTTTTTGTACTTTTGCAATCAGAAATCAATATATTATAAAAAGGTGAAGAAAATATCTTGTATTATAGTAACGCTGGCTTTGCTTTGCGGATGTGTGGGTAAGAATGGCAAGAACCAGACACAGAATGCCGATGCTAATGCTGATTCTGCGGCAGCCATCACAGTAAAATATGCCAAAGAATTTAGTGTTCGTGATACAGCTGGTATCCGATTGGTAGATATAGGCGATAAGTATCATTTTGCGTTGACAAAGACGGATGCTGATGTTCCTAAGGAATATACTAAGATTCAGGTGCCTATCGAGCGAACCATCTGTATGACGGCTCTACAGCTATCAAACTTTACCATTCTCGATGCCCACGATGTGGTTAAAGGCATCACGGGTACAAAGAATCTGTTTAACAAGGACATTCTGAAACGTGTGAAGGATGGAAGGATTGTTAAGATTGGCATGGAGGGTAATTTCGATACCGAAATGGTGCTTGCTGCTAATCCGCAGGTGATATTGATTTCGCCATCGAAGCGTGGCGGCTACGATGCTATCAAGGAAACAGGTATCACATTGATTCCTCATCTGGGATATCAGGAACTCGATCCACTAGGACAGGCCGAATGGATTAAGTTTGTGGGTATGCTTATTGGCAAGGAAAAGGAAGCAAATGAGGTGTTTGCCGGTATAGAAAAGCGATATAACGAACTGAAAGAGAAAACGCAAAAGGTTGAAAATCGCCCAACGGTACTGAGTGGCGAGATGCATTATGGCAACTGGCATGCAGTTGGCGGCAAGAACTATCTGGCACAGATATTCCGCGATGCAGGAGCCGATTATGTGATTAACGACGATGAGACAAGCGGAGAGAATCTGGAGTTCGAGAAGATTTACTCTATTGCAGCCAATGCCGATTACTGGCGTATTCTGAATAGCTATCCCGATGAGTTCTCTTACGAAGCCCTGAAAGCTTCAGAGCCTCGCAACGAACTGTTCAAGTCGTTCAAGGAAAATAAGGTGATATATTGTAATATGAAGAAGACGCCTTATTACGAAATCTCGCCTGTTAAGCCCGATGTGCTGTTGAAGGACTTTGTTGCCATCTTCCATCCAGAGTTGATTGAGTCTGATTATAAGCCTGTTTTCTATCAGTTATTGAAATAGAACCTACGGATTAATTTATGAGAGCCTCCAGATTTATAGTCCTTTTGATTGGTATCGTTGTTCTGGCGATTGTTAATCTGCTATTGGGATCGGTCGAGATTCCTGTGGCTGATGTATGCCGGATTCTTGTTGGAGGCGAGTCAAACGAAATATGGACTAACATTATCTGGAAATCACGCCTACCACAGGCATTAACAGCTATAGTTGCCGGTGCGGGTCTTGCTGTTAGCGGTCTGCAGATGCAAACCGTTTTCCGCAATCCGTTGGCAGGCCCTTCGGTACTTGGTATTTCTAACGGTTCTGCTCTTGGCGTTGCCTTTGTGGTGTTGCTTTCTGGCAGAATCGGCGGTGTGGCTTTAAGTCGTCTTGGCTACCTTGGCGATGCGGCTATGAGTGTAGCAGCTATCATCGGTGCACTAGCTGTTCTGATGCTGATAGTATGGTTGTCGCAGAAGGTAAAAGGCAATGTCACCTTATTAATTATAGGTGTGATGATAGGCTATCTGGCTAATGCTATCATCGGCGTGCTGAAATTCCTGTCACCAGAAGAGGACGTAAAGTCGTTTGTAGTCTGGGGCTTGGGTTCGTTCTCTCGAGTTTCTGGCGATGAGATGATACTCTTTGTGGTGCTGATGTGCGTACTGTTGCCTTTGGCTTGTCTGCTGGTGAAGTCAATGAATCTCCTGCTGTTAGGCGATCGTTATGCGGCTAATCTAGGCTTGAATATCAAGCGTGCCCGATTGCTAGTCATTGTCAGCTCGGGTGTGTTGGTAGCTATCGTTACAGCCTATTGCGGACCAATCATGTTCATTGGTCTGGCGGTACCACATCTGGCCCGAGCCATCTTCCGTAGCAGCGATCATTGCGTGTTGATGCCTGCCACGATGCTTTGTGGTGCAGCATTAGCATTGGTTTGTAATCTGATAGCCCGTATGCCTGGATTTGAGGGCGCTCTACCTGTCAACTCTGTCACCGCTTTGGTTGGTGCTCCCGTGATAGCAGCCGTTCTGTTCCGTCGCCGAAAGGACGAAGTTAACGAGTAAGTTATTGATAGACTTTTCCCTCGTCATCAATCAGCATGATGGTAAGTTGGCCGTTAGGTAATAGCGGCTTACAATAATCTGCACAATGATTGATGATAGTCTTGGCAAATTCGCTGAGTTTATCCTTTGGTAGCTTCTCCCAAATTTCTCGTGCCAGAGTTATGTTGCTGATGTCGATGTCGCAAACTGCCTCATCCAGCATCTGCTTGATAAACTCCTTATCCATCACCGATTTCCTGCTGTGAGTATCCAGATTACCTGCTGCCAGTTTTACAGCTTTGCCCAACATCACACCAAGTGTAACTGCCTTGAAATCCTGTTCGTTGGCTATCTTCAATGTCTCGCCGATATAATTGCCGTATTCTACAAATGCCTGTTGGGGCAGAGTGGGATAGAGGGCTTTTACAAACCGCTCACTCTTGCCTCCGCTGTTGATGACTACTCGTTCTGAGCCCGATGCTTTAGCCACCGTCATGCATTTGCGGATACTATCGATAAAAGCCTCTTCTGAGAATGGTTTTACGATACCTGACACGCCGATGATTGAGATGCCGCCCTCGATACCTAAGCGAGGATTAAATGTCCTGCGAGCAATCTCTTCGCCTTGCGGAACAAAGATGGTAATATTTAATGGTGAATGCTCATTGGTCAGCGGCATAATATTCTTAACAATCATCTCGCGAGGTGCTTTGTTGATAGCTGGCTCGCCTGGAGGATAATCGAAGCCAGGGAGTGTAAATACGCCTACACCTATACCTCCTTCAATCTCTATCAAATCTCGTTTTCCAATCATGAGCGTGTCTTCAACTATTGCCCCGATCTCCAATCCATCCGTCACATCTGGGTCATCACCAGCCTCTTTAATGCAGAAAGCATAGTCATCTCCATAACCCACAGCTACCTTAATCGTCTCTCCGTTAGGTAAAACCACAGGAACTTCATCAGGTGTCTCGCCTTTCTTTAATCGTAGAGTCTGAGCTACAGCAGCCGCAGTAGCACAAGTGCCTGTGGTCAATCCACTATGTAGCGGATAGAACTCCGGCAACAGCTTCTCAACTGATCTGCGTAATCCGTATGGGCCATTTACTGTGGTGAATGTATCAGGTAAGTCTGGGCGTTTCAGTACGATAATCCTCATGCCTTGGGCTTTTGCCGCCTCCACTTTCTCTACGAATCCACCACTTATGCCGCTTTCCTTCAGCAGTATGGCATCTGCTTTTATCGGCATGTCGTTGGGATTCTCATAATAGCATAGCTGTTCGTTGCTGGCTCCTTGTTTCAGGGCTAGCGCTATCGACGATTCTCTGTTCAGTATGCGATAATAAACCTTGATGCCTTCTGCCTCTAGAGGCTTTAGCTTAGCGATACTCTGAACACCCGTTGTTGCTAGCAGACTATTGATATCTCGTGGTATCTGGCTGTAGTCATCAATCCAGCAGATACTCTCGTCTCTTGGTGGATAGATGCGCTCATAGCGTATTACTGGGATATCCAGCGCCACAGATACCTTTTCGATTGTTTGGTGTAGTTGCGATGCAAAGGGATGGGCAGCATCCACTATTAATCTGATGCTGTGTTCTCTGCAAAAAGCTAACATTGCCTCCTCATCAAGTGCTCCGTCAATGCGTTGCCCGTGATGCAGAGTAATTTCCTGTTCGCCGGTCTTAGTGCTGTAGAAATAGCCCTTACCTGCTTCCTCCAATACTTCTATGGCTTTGCGCCCCTCTGTTGTTCCTCCAAATACTAGTATCATGCTTCTCCTTTTCTAAATAGATGAGTGAAATGTTTTGAGTATAATTCTGATAATCCTTGGCGATTATCTATTGCTTCGCCTACAACGAGCATTGTGGTGAGAGTCAGATGGTTATCTTGTACAATCTTCGCCAAGTCTTTAAGTTTTCCGCGATAGATTTTCTGATCGGGCCAAGTAAGATGATAGCAGGCTGCAACGGGTGTATCCTCAGGATATTCCTGAAGCAGTTCGCGCTGCACATCGTCTACGATAGATGCTGATAGGAAGATGCACATCGTGCTCTGACTGCGAGCCAGCAGATGTAGCTGTTCTTTCTCCGGCATGGGTGTGCGGCCTTCGCCGCGAGTTAGTATGATGGTCTGGCATCGCTCAGGGATGGTGAACTGACTCTGCAACTCTGCTGCAGCAGCCAAGAACGATGATATGCCTGGAGTGATGTGATACCTCATATTGTTGGCATCAAAGAATGCCATTTGTTCCTGGATAGCACCAAAGATGCAGGGATCGCCAGTATGCAGGCGAACGATGAAGTGCCCCTTATCGTAATGCTCCTTCATCAGCTCGCATTGCTCTTCCAGATTCATATCGGCCGATGAACGAACCACAGCTCCAGGCTTATGACATTCTGTAAGCGCCTTAGGCACTAATGAGCCTGCATAGAGAATCAGGTCGGCACGTTCCAACATCTTTCTGCCGCGAACTGATACCAGATCAGGATCGCCAGGGCCAGCACCAACTATCTCGATGTGCCCTTCTTGTTCGCGCAGATATTTATAGTCGATGGCAAGTGCTGCTGTCCAGTTCTTGCCTTTTACTTTAGGAACTATGAGTTTGCCGTTGTTAGAGCCTAAGATGGCTGCTGCCTCACACACGCTGGGAGTACCCACATGCTTCTTTACCGTATCACTTGGATTCGGTACTTCCACCTTTGCCAACTGTTCGGCTGTATAGAAAACCAACTCCTCGTTGTACTCATCAACCAGCATCGCGCAAAACTCTTCGTCTTCCTTCACGTCGATGGTGCAATAGCGCTTGTAGCAAGGTAACACGCCAATGCTGCTTAATGTCTCGTCTATCTGGTCGTAGATATCCTCGTAATCATCAGGATGACTGGCTAGTCCAAAACCTAATGCTGCAATCATGGGTACAAAATGCAGTTCTAGTACGCCATAAGGCGCGCAGAGGTTATAGGGCGATACGATGATGACAAGACTATATTTCTTGGGGTCGACTTCTTCCAGACTGTTTACTACCGTTACATGTGGCGGCAGCGACTTTTCCAGATAGTCGGTTCCTTCATCGCGTATTTTCATCAACAGGGCTGTAGGCTTCTTGTTGACGAAGGCAAATATGCATTCGTTCATATCGTCATCGCTGGCGATGGACCAGTTAAAGCGGTCGGCAAATGTATCCAGCGCCCATAGTCCGGCATTGTCGCTTTGGGTGGTAATCACCTCTCGGGCGCCTATCAGGGCAGATATTTCGCGAGTCAAATCGTTGGCTCCGCCCACATGTCCGCTCAGAACCGATATCACATTCATTCCCGTACTGTCGATACAAATCACGGCAGGGTCTTCGTGCTTGTCTTTGATGAATGGTGCAATGGTACGAACGCAGATGCCCATGGCTCCGATAAAGACAAAGGCGTCGTATTCCTGCCACAATTTGCCTACATCGGTACGTTTGATGGCTTTAGCGCTGTATGTTTGCTGCAACTCGCTGGCAATCTCGCTGCCGGCTTCGCTTATTTGTATAATGGCTATTTGCTGCATTTCAATATCTCTATTGGGTTATAATCGTTTAATTGTATTCTAAGTGGCGCCTCTTGTTTCAGATTCAGCTCTTGGCAGGCTTCGTTCCAAAGTTGATGACTATCGGTATGAACCATTGGCGATGTCACGCTGTTCATCACGATGCAGCCGTCATCGGTCAATACCGTCAGAACTTTGGCGATGATATCCTTCAGTCTGCCGCCGTGTCCGCCAATGAATACGGCATCAGGGCGGGGCAGGGATGATAGGTCGGTTTCCAGGAAATCGCCTATATGGATGCTGATGCCAGGAGCGCCAAATTTCCGGGTGTTGTCGTGGATAATGGCTTCGCATTCAGGACGAATCTCGAAAGCTTCTATCTGCAGATGGGGGAACTGTAACTTGGCTTCGATGGATACGCTACCTGTACAGAAACCGATATCCCACAGCACGTGTCGATTGGGTAAGTCGAGTGCCTGTAGCGATAGCAGACGTATCGGCATCTTGGTAATCATTTTTTCGCGCCCATCGAGAAGTGTGAACTCGGAGTCGGGGATGCCATACCGCTTGCTCAGACCACCCCTGGCCCCTCCTACCTTCTTGGACAAGCCAAGCGGCATAGCCGAGCGAGGAGGGGAAATAGTTAGTATGATGCAGTTGGGATTAGCGAATTCGTGTTGCGATGCTTCTTCGAGAGTGAGAGTCGTTACCTTTTCAAGAGAGGGATTGCCCAAGTGCTCGCCTACATACATATTATAATAGGTGTAGCCATAGTCAATCATCCTTTGGGCTATGGCGGCGGGGGTGTGTTCGCGGTCGGTCAGTATGCCTATCTTCTCGCTGCCTTCTATCAGGGCTTTGTCGAACTCAGGCCAAGGGCGACCTGTAAGCGATACGATTCGCATATCGTGATAAGGCATCACCAGCTTGTGGGCCAACATTTGTAGCGAGTTGAAGGTGGGGTGGACCACTATCTCTGCCTCCGGCATCTTTCGCTTGATGGTATTGGCAAAGCCGAAGAACAGCGGATCGCCCGATGCGAAAACGATGATGGATGAGGAGTGTGGAGTGAGGAGTGAGGAGAGAGATTTGTATTGCGCAAAAACGTTGTCCAGCGGTATGGTAATGTCTATCCATTCTGCATCCGATGGTAGCAATGATGCTACAATCTCATGGTGGCGCTTACCACCTGAGAATATCTTTCCTTGTTTAATGATCTCCATCACCTCAGGAGGAAACCAGGGATGCGGATTGTCTGTTATTCCGATAACAATGAACTTCATAAGCAATCGGGTATCTGATAAAGGTGAGTATAGCTGGCCAACACGTTCATATGTCTGAATATGGGTGTTGCCACAGGCTCGCCTTTGGCATTATAAACTTGGGTGATGCTCTTTGGCGTGTCGCCAACAAACTGGGTATAGTGGAACTCATGTCCTCGATATTCCTTACCGTCCAGCATCAAGCGGCGATAACCCAATGATAGTTTCCTGTCAGCTTTTCGTGCTGAGATAGAGTAGGGCAAAACGCCACACATGGGGTATTCGCCATCGTCAGTCTTGATTGATTGGCACAGATACATCATACCTCCGCATTCTGCAAAGATGCGTCCGCCTTGCTCTGCGTAATCCTTGATGGCTTTGCGACAAGACTCATTAGCTACCAGAGCTTCAAGATGTTTCTCTGGGTAGCCTCCTGGGAGATAGAGCAAGCCCACATCATCGAACGATGGGAAATCAGTCTCTGGGTCGAAGAATGTCACTTCGCCAAAGCTGTCTATCACCTCTTGGTAGAGGAACGAGAACGATTCTGAATTGCGAGCAATCAGAGTTCTTTTAACTTCTCCCATTCTACTTTTTCTTCTAATAGTTCTACAATCTTTTGGCTCTCAGTATGTTGCGAGAAATCTAATCCCAGATAACGTGAGCCTTGTTCGAGTGCGGCAGATTTTGGCAGATAGCCATAGCACTTTATTCCCAAATCATCGCAAACCTGACGGAGCATTTGGAAATGCCGTTCACTTCCCACCTTATTAAATATAATGCCTGCAATTCGGATGTCTTTCCTGAAATTGACGAATCCTGAAATAAGTGCTGCCATAGAATAGGCAGCCGATTTTGCATCGACCACTAATACCACAGGGATATCGAGTACTCGGGCTATCTCGTACGACGATCCTTTTTCGCGATCGTATCCGTCGAAAAGCCCCATCATGCCTTCTACTATACAGATATCGGCATCGTTGCCATAACGGCAGAACAGCTCGCGTACATGTTCTGGCGAAGCCATAAACGTATCGAGGTTGATGGATGGGCGACCGCAAACAGACTGGTGGAATTTTGTATCTATATAGTCAGGTCCGCACTTGAATGGCTGAACCTTATAGCCCTTGTCTGTGTACAACTTCATCAGTCCTCTGGCAATTGTTGTTTTGCCCGAGCCGCTTGTTGGTGCTGCTATTAGGAATGCTGGTTTATTTGACATCGCATGTTGATTTTGGTGCAAATTTATAAAATTTCCACAAATATTGCGCTATTCATCAAAAAAAGTTGTATCTTTGCAACGAAAAATAAGGCAATCTGGTGGTCGATGCCGCCATGATGTAAGGGAATCCGGTGAGAGTCCGGAACTGTACCTGCAGCTGTAATCCTCGATTTAGGAGGTCTGCCTGTATAACGCCACTGACAACGAAGTCGGGAAGGTAAGGTAGATTGAGGAAAGTCAGAAGACCTACCGAAGTGAGAGCAGAACCAAGCTTGCTTGAGTTATGCCGTAAAGAAAAAACAAAAACCGTTCAGGAGTTAGCGGTTGGAAAAATGAAATGTTGATGAAACTAAAACAGAAATTGGCTTTTGGCCTCTGGCTGTTTGCTGTTTGCGCCAGCGCTCAGACTGATATCTGGCGTAGCGATAGCATTCAGGAGGTGGTAGTTACAGGTACTGGTACGCAGCACCTGCTGAAAGATACGCCTGTGCAGACGGAGGTGATAACTCAGAAAATGCTGCATAATTATGGCGGTAAAAGCCTTGAAGATATCTTGGCAGGCTTAACCGCATCGTTTGCTTTTGCCGAAGGTGATATGGGTTCTCAGATGCAACTCAATGGCTTAGGCAACAGCTATATCCTGATTCTGATAGACGGCAAACGTATTCATGGCGATGTGGGTGGCGAGAACGACTTGGGGCTTATTGATCCGCACAATATTGAGAAGATAGAAATAGTTAAGGGCGCCCAGAGTGCACTTTATGGCAGCGATGCGATGGCAGGTGTCATCAATATCATTACGAAGAAACATACCGAGAAAGGACTTTATGCTGATAACACCACTCGCTACGGCACGCACAATGATTTGCGCCAGCATAACAGCGTAGCGTTCAGGGTAGGAAAACTCTCGTCGCAAACCAATTTCCAATTGCAGCGTAACGACGGTTGGCAGAATACCACAGAAGAGTATGCTGAGGCAACTGTGCTGACAGATAGCAAGAACAAGACTGTCAATCAATTCAAAAATTGGCAGATAGCCGAACGCATCACCTATCAATTAGCACCAAACGCCCAACTCTATGCCGAGGGTTCGTACTATAAAAAGAACATCCTTCGTCCTCAGAATGGCACGCACCCCAGCTGCGATGTGTATACTTACGATTTGCGATACAATAACGCTTCGGCATCAATAGGCGGCAAATGGAATCCTGGCGGAAAGAAGGATATCATCACACTCGATGTAGACTGGAACAAGCACGCCTACTATTACGATTATACCAAAGGCACCTACGAGTACATATTGCTGAAAGGTGAAGAATATGGCGCTCTTGACGGCGAATGGTACTCGGTATTGATGAAGCCAGGACAAAGCAAACTTCAGAGTGATCAGCAGCGTGTGATGGGACAGTTGAAGGGTATTTTCTATCTGCCTTACAACAACACATTGAGTGCTGGTGCCGAATACCGCTATGATTATCTGAAAGCGCCTGACAGAACTGAAACAGGAACTGCCAGCGACCAGACGGCAGCCCTCTATCTGCAGGACGAACTCGACATACAGAAATGGCTGAACATAACAGCTGGCCTTCGTCTGGTGGATAACCGTAATTTCGGCTTCCGTCTTACTCCCAAAATAAGTGCTATGCTATCGGTTGATGATTTTCGCTTCCGATTGGGTTGGAGTCAGGGTTTTAAGACGCCTACCGTTAAGGAGTTGCATTACCGTTATCTGCATGTGATGGGAAGTAGCACTTTCTTTAATATAGGTAATACCAGTCTCGATCCTCAAACCAGCAACTATTATTCAGCTAATGCCGAGTATCGCGGACGCAAGTTTACAGCTTCGCTAACTGGTTATCTGAACAAACTCGACAACATGATAGCGCTGGTAAATGTGTCGCCAGGCGAGATTCCTGCTGGCGTCACTACCGCTTATCAGGGCGATGGCAGTAGCAATGTTCAGGCTCGCATGTATAAGAATATGGATGATGCCAGAACTTGTGGCATAGATGTGACGATGTCGTATAAACCGATGAAAGGTCTGGCGCTGAATGCAGCCTACAGTTATCTTGACACTAAGGCGCATCTTTACGACGAGCACAAAGACAGGGTGAATACTGTAGTCATTGATGGTACAGCCCATCATAAATGGAACGCATCGGCTATGTTCAGCCATACCTTCAGTCCTAATTATGCCTTGGGCATTAGTCTGTCAGGTCGAGGCAGCAGCAAGCGCTACTATCAGAACAATGGCGATGGAAAGGCTTTCCAGATATGGCGCATCAATACCACACACGATATTGGCAATCAGAACAAGATGCTGGCATACAAGCTGGAGTTTGGTGTAGACAACATCTTTAATTATGTAGATCGCACCATGCGTCCTTACCATCTTGGCAACAACACATCTGGTACCACGGTATATGCTACCTTCAGCATCAGATTAAAATACGGAAAACGTGTAAATAATCATTCAATAACAACAAAACAAAAAAGTAATTATGAAGAAGATTAAGTCATTTTTGGTGGCTACATTAGCATTTGCATTGGTAGCCCCAGTTTTCACCGCATGTAGTAGCGACGATGACAACACCAAGGAAAACATCATCTCAGAGTTTGCTGTCAACGACCAGATGGTAGCTGCACAGAAGGCAAAATCTGGTAAAGATGTTGCAGTTCTGCTGGTAGCTTTTGGCTCAACATGGAATAATGCCTTCCTGGCTTTCGACAAGACCAAGGCAGCCTACGAGCAGGCTTTCCCTAATGCCGATGTCTATGTTTGTTTCTCAAGCGATATCTGTATCAACCGTGCCAGTGTTGGTGAGAATACCGACGACAATGGTAACATCGTAAAGCGCGACTATTATGAGCCACGTTATCTGCTCCATGCTATCGGTGCTGCTAAGTACAGCAAGATCTACGTACAGTCATTGCAGGTTATCCCTGGCGAGGAGTTTGCTGCTGTAGTAGCAAGTGTTAAGAAGTTCATGAACAATGGTTATCTTGGCGATGCCCACCTGGACGATGCCTATCTGGCAAAGTTGGCTGATAATGAAGCCATCTTCCTCGGCATGCCTCTGCTGAACGATCCTGATGTCGACGTTCCTGAGGTAGCCAAGCAGCTGAATTCACTCTACGCTTCTGAGGCACAGCAGGGTGTAGTTGCTTTCATGGGTCATGGTAACCCTGACACCTACGATACCTTCAAGGCAAATGTGCGTTACCAGCAGCTTGAGGAAGAACTGCAGAAGCTTAATCCTAGCTATTTCGTAGGTACTGTTGATATGCCAGATAACTATAAGCAGGACGTTCTGGCTCGTATGCAGGATAAGGGTTTCAACAATGGTAAGGTATATCTCCATGCCCTGATGTCAATCGCTGGTGACCACGCTCACAACGATATGGCAGGCGAAGGCGATGAGTATTGGGATGCAAGCGACGAGGAGAGCGAGGATAACAGCTGGTTCGAGTTCTTCACTCACAAGGGTTATAACGCTACCGTTCCTGTATCAGGCAATCACCCACAGGGTCTGCTGGAGCTTTCTGGTGTACTGAATGTATGGATTAACCATACCAAGAATGCTGAGTTCCTTGAGGATGCTTATCACTCAATGTATCCAGAGGAGTAATTATTAAAATTTTCGTTTAATGAAATATAAGTTATTTTCTCTATTAGTGGTACTCCTTTCGGGGAGTACCGCTTTTTCGCAAATTCATAGGATGGAGCGTAAGGATTCATCTGCAGTCCATCGTACGTATAACCTCAATCCTGTGGTGGTAACAGGTTCTGGTCACCACCAACGACTGAAAAGCACAGCTACGCCCGTACGGGTACTCTCCAGTCAGGAGATACGCGAGCAGGGCATCAGCACCTTCGATGGCGCATTAACCCGTATGATGCCTCAGGCCTCGATGGCCCCCAGTAGTATGGGTACGTTTCTCAGACTGAATGGTCTTGGAAACAAATATATCCTGATATTGATAAATGGTCAGAAACTCTCAGGCGACATATCTAATAATGTTGACCTGAACCGCATCAACATGGCTCGTGTCAAGCGAATCGAAGTGCTCGATGGAGCTGCCTCGTCGCTTTATGGTTCTGATGCCATTGCTGGTGTCATCAATATCATCACCGATCAGCCAACACAGAATCTGGTAAGTGTAACAAGCGATACCCGTGTTTCTGGGCATGGCGTATTGACAGAATCGGTAGGACTCGATATCTATAAGAACGGCTTTGGCTCGTACACATCCTTTGCCTACGATCGGGCAGATAGTTATCGCACCAACGATTTGGAATACATCAAGGGCTCCGACACAGAAACTCAACCCTCGATAGCCCCCTTATTTACAGGCTATCGGTCAGACGTTTTTAGTCAGAAATTTACCTATGCCCCCAATCAGCATCTGGCGCTGAATGCAGGCATAGACTATTCATATAAGATTACCGACCGCCCTGAAACCCGTCAGGACATAACCGGCGGCACCGACTATGAGATGCGCTATAAGGGACTGCGCTGGAACGTGGGCGGCATCTATAAGTTCTCTTCTAAGAATTCTATCCAGGCCGATTTCGTAGTAGACCGTTTCCGCTACGGCAAGGAGTACGATGTGGCTACAAAGACTTATAATATAGGCGACTATGTGCAGTCTAAGAAGCAACTCATGATGGAGGGGCAGCTCAAAGCCATTCTGGGGCTCACCACCAATTCTACCACCATCTTCGGAGCCGACTGGCGCAAGGATTACCTCACGGCTACCAGCGGTAATATCGACCAGCATGTGTATTCGCTGGCGGGCTATGCGCAGCACGAGATGAGGTTCCTCAGCAACTTCACGGCTACACTCGGCCTGCGCCTTACTCACCACGAGACGTTCAACACCCAGCTCACGCCTAAGGCCACGCTGATGTATGCCCCAGGCGATTTCCGCTTCCGCGCCACTTACTCGGCCGGTTTCCGTGCGCCTGGTCTCGACGAGCTCTACTACCACTACTTCTCGGTGAACCGTGGCAAGGCGCAGATCAGCTTCGGCAATCAGGACCTGAAGCCCGAAAAGAGCCACTACTTCGCGCTGAATGCCGAGTATCGCACTCAGGTGCTTGCCCTCAGCATCACGGGCTATATCAACCGCATCAACGATATGGTGGTGAAGCAGAATGTAGATGTTGACGATGCCACTAGAAGAATGCTGATGGCCGAGTTCCCTGAGATGACGCAGGATCAGGCCGACAAGATGATCAGCTATGCGCTGTATCAGAATAGCGATAAGGGCAATGTGAAGGGTGTGCAGGTCAATGTGTCGGCTAATGTGTTCCGCGGTTTCAACCTCTCGGCCAACTATGTGTATACCTACGCCCGCACCCTTAGCGACGACACCTGGATCGTGTTGGAGCGCAGCATTCGTCATGCGGCTACCGTTGCTGCCAACTATCACCACGTGTGGGGCAAATACGGACTTACAGTTAACCTGAACGGGCGCCTGCAGTCAAAGACCTATTATACGGGCAGTTACGAGGATGCTCCGGGCTTTGGCTTGTGGAATCTTAATACCACTCACTCGTTCGATGTGGCTAAATGGGCCTTCGTGCAGCCCAGCATCGGTATCGACAACCTGTTTGATAAGGTTGATCGCCGTGCCGACTCGTCTACTCGCAAATATGCGCTCTATACACCAGGACGAATGCTTGTAGTGGGATTAAAAGTTAAATTTAAGTAGCAGATATATGGGAAAGATCATCGTAGCAGGTATCGGGCCTGGCAGTCCGCAAGACATGACTCCCGCTGTACTGGATGCAGTACGCGAGGCCGACGCGGTAGTGGGCTATCAGTATTACTTCCAGTTTATCCGGCAGTATGTGCGCCAGGATTGTGAGTGTATTGATACTGGCATGAAGAAAGAACGCCAACGCGCCGAGCTGGCCTTTGAACTGGCCGAGCAGGGCAAGACGGTGGTAGTGATCTCTTCGGGCGATGCCGGCATCTATGGCATGACGCCTTTGATTTACGAAATGCAGAAGGAGCGAGGGGCTGATATTGAGATAGTATCGCTACCAGGCATTTCTGCCTTCCAGAAGGCAGCATCGCTGCTGGGTGCGCCCATCGGGCATGATACCTGTATCATCTCGCTGAGCGACCTGATGACGCCTTGGGAGTTGATAGAGCGCCGCATCCAGGCGGCAGCGGTAGCCGACTTTGTAACGGCTATCTACAATCCCAAGTCTCACGGGCGCTATTGGCAGTTGTATCGCCTGGTAGAGCTGTTCCTACAGCATCGTTCGCCCGATACGCCTGTGGGCTATGTCCGTCAGGCTGGGCGAGACGAGGAGGTGGTAAAGGTTACCACGCTGGCCGATTTCGACCCTGAGGATGTTGATATGTTTACCGTTATCATCATCGGCAATTCGCAATCGTATATCTCCGATGGCAAAATCATCACTCCCCGTGGCTACTATACTTCCTCCCCTAAGTTAGGGGGCTTAGGCCAACAAATTATGATTGAGTCATTCCGCACCATCGAGGGCGAACTCCGCCGTCATGATTATCCGTTAGACCACAAGTGGGCGCTGCTGCACGCCATCCACACTACAGCCGACTTTGATATGGAGAACATTCTCTATACTGACGAGGGGGCCGTAGAAACGCTATTTAATAAGGTGAAGAGTGGCCAGCTGAAGACTATTATTTCTGATGTCACCATGGTTACAAGCGGCATCCGTAAGGGCGCCCTCCAGCGCCTGGGCGTTGAGGCCAAGTGCTATCTCTCTGACCCACGCGTAGCCGAAATGGTCAATAATCAAATCACTCGCACCCAGGCAGGCATCCGCTTGGCCGTTGAGGAGCACCCTGATGCACTCTTTGCGTTTGGCAATGCCCCCACGGCTCTGATGGAGCTTTGCGACTTGATTCGCAAGGGCAAGGCCCATCCGGCAGGCATCATCGCTGCGCCAGTAGGCTTTGTGCATGTGCGCGAATCAAAGCACATGGTGAAGCCCTTCCGCGATATTCCTAAAATCATCGTCGAAGGTCGCAAGGGTGGCTCCAATCTGGCAGCTACACTCTGTAACGCCATACTCTGTTTCGACGATGCCGCACAACTTAAACCTGGTCGTGACCTATGAAGCAGTTACATCCCGTGATGTTCGTGGGTACAGGCAGCGATGTAGGCAAGAGCGTTCTGGCTGCTGCATTCTGCAGGATATTCCGTCAGGACGGCTACAAGCCGGCTCCCTTCAAGGCGCAGAACATGGCGCTCAACTCTTATGCCACCCCCGATGGCTTGGAGATAGGTCGTGCACAGGCTGTTCAGGCCGAGGCTGCCGGCGTGCCCTGCGAGACGGATATGAATCCGCTGCTGTTGAAACCCCAGAGCGACCACACCTCGCAAGTCATCCTGCATGGCAAACCCGTAGGCAGCAAGCATGCCTACGATTACTGGCGCCGCCAAGTTCCCCCTCCTGAGGCAGGAGGGGCTAGGGGTGGTCTGAACAATCTCAATTATCGTCAGGAAGTCTGCACGGCCTTCGACCGCCTTTCGGCCAAATACAATCCCATTGTGATGGAAGGTGCAGGCAGCATCTCCGAGATCAATCTTCGTGATACCGACCTGGTTAATCTGCCCATGGCCCGCCATGCCAAGGCCGACGTGATACTGGTGGGCGATATCGACAGGGGAGGGGTGTTTGCTTCGGTTTATGGCAGCATAGCCCTGCAGTCGCCCGAGGATAGGAAACTGATTAAAGGCGTGATTATCAATAAGTTCCGTGGCGATATGCGCCTCTTCGACGAAGGCCGCCGCATGCTCCAGGACCTCTGTGGCATCCCTGTTTTGGGCGTGGTGCCTTACTTCAAGGATATCCATATCGAAGAGGAGGATAGCGTGGCGCTGGCTCAGAAGTCGTGGCAGCTCATGCAGGGCAAGATTAATGTGGCTGTGGTCATGCTGCAACACCTGTCTAATTATACCGATTTCGATGCCTTAGAGCGCGATCCGCGCGTGCATCTGTTCTATACCAATAATGTCGACGATATCAGCAAGGCCGATATCATCATTCTGCCAGGCACCAAGACAACCTTAAACGATCTCTATGAGTTGCGCCGTAACGGCTGTGCTCAGGCCATCGTCAAGGCCCATCGCAATGGCGCCTCTGTGCTCGGCATCTGTGGCGGCTATCAGCTCATGGGAATGGAAGTGTGCGATCCTTATCGTGTGGAGGGCAACATCGAGCGCCTGCCAGGACTTGGTTTGCTGCCCATCACTACCACCATGAATGGCGAGAAGCGAACCCGACAGGTAACTTGCGATTATGGTACGGGCTACGAAATCCATATGGGCGAGACCGTGCCGTTTGGCGATGCCCCTGCCAAGCCGCTTACTATCATGGATGATGGTCGCGAAGACGGCTATGTGGTCAGCGATAAATGCATGGGCACTTACATTCACGGCATCTTAGATAATGCCGCGTTTGTCGACAAGCTGCTCAGTCCCTTTGCCGATAAGATAGAGCATGCCTCCGAGCAGTTTGATTATCAAGCCTTCAAAGAGCAGCAGTACGATAAACTCGCCGCCCACGTCCGCCAGCATGTAGACATCGACCAGATTTACCGCATATTATCAGATAATTAACTCTATCTGATAAACATAAAAAAAAAATCACGGCAAGTTTTTGATGCTTGTCGTGATTCTTTTTTTTATAAGCCCATACATGATGTAGCTCCCAGTGCCGTCAGTATGGCCGTAGCCACAGATGCAATAATCTGCACGATGAATTTGATAGTTTCCTTCTTTGTCATAGTCTTCAATGTTTTAAATGGTTAATCCCCAGGGTTAGGGGTGAGGCCGCCGGTTGGGCCATCGTCCTCGGGATCCTCGATGTCGCCCGTGTCGGTGCTGGTAACGCGCTTCACCTCTTTGCCATCGCGGTCGTAGCAGGTAATCTGCACGGCAGTCTTGGACAACTCGTCCTTCAGCTCTACATCGGGGGTGAAGATGATGCGGCGACTTGAAATAAGTCCTGCCTTAACGTCCTCTACCTTCTCTACGCTCTTGGCGCGCAGACCGAATCGCATAGTGCCCAATCCTGGCAGCGCTACCGAGTGGCCCTCAGTGGCCCACGCCTTGATCACCTCGCCGGCTGCATCCCAGCATGCCTGCATCACACCCTTACTTACTCCGCTGCGAAGGGCAGCCTCCTTAATTACCTTGTCCTGAGTCAGAGCGGTATAGAGCTCCGGCATCATGATGTAGCGGTAGGTGCCCGCATAGGTGCCAATCTTCTGCAACTTCTCTTGTGCTTTAACTTTCAACATAATCTTTAATTTTTACGTAGTTTGTTTTAAAATTTTACTTAACTCTCATTGTCGCCATTCGAACTTTGTTTTTGCTGCCACACGTGGGCGTTTTTCCTAGTGCACGTGAGAAAAAGTTTTTCCGCGTGCGCGGCGCCATTTCCATTCTCATTTTGACGATGCAAAGGTACGAAAAATTCGCTAGTTATGCAAATAATACTTCAAAATAAACACGCAAAAAAGCTGTCTTATACTGATATAGGTTGACACATTTAGAAACTTAATAAATGTGTTAGACTTATGAGAATTTTAAATCCAAGGATTCCAGAAGAGAAGAAAGCGGAGATTATTTCTGCTTATTTGAATGGTACCAACAGTTATGAAGAGTTGGGAAAGTACTACAATGTTGAGCCAAGTACGATAAGATGTTGGGTAAGCCGGTACAGAAAATCAAAAAATGTTGTATCTTTGCAGGCGGATACCAAACCGCTTGAAGATATGGCACGTAAAAAGAAAGAGGAGAAATCTCCTGAGGTACTGGCACTCGAAGCTCGCGTTCGTGAGTTAGAGTTGCAGAATCTGGCCCTGAACACGCTGATTGACG
>NZ_FRBD01000019.1 GCF_900142525.1 Xylanibacter ruminicola
AAGTTGAATGGTTTTTAACTTAACCCTGCCATTGGTTGAATGCCTATTGGGTACCTAAATTCTTATCCCTGACAGAAGTTGAACAATTCTCTTTTAACCCTTGTTTTTGTTGAATAAGCTCCACGGAAAGCCGTTCAATCATATTCAGGGTTTGCGGTGCAAAGGTACATGCTCCTTCTTGAATTTCCAAATTTTCTAGATACTTTTCTCTAAAACTGATCCATTTTTTCTGTATTTTACCCATACAAGAGGCTGCCTGATGTGGAGTCATGTTGTTCAGCGACATGTGTGGACGTTCGTTATTGTAGAAGGTTATTGCTTTATCCAAAGCCCTGTACTTCCCTAAAATAAGTTGAATGATTTTTAACTTAACCCTGCCATAGGTTGAATGCCTATTGGGTACCTAAATTCTTATCCCTGACAGAAGTTGAACAATTCTCTTCTGACGGTGGTACAGTGGTACATTAGTTCATTTTGGAAAATGAAAAAATACATTAATATGGAACAGATAATTCAATTAAACAGTCAAGCAAGACTCTCCGAGCACTTTACGCTCGGGGAGATGACGAAGAGTAGTAGTCATCCTGATATTTATAATATCCCTAGCCATGAGGCGATTGCTAACCTGAAGCGGGTGTGCACGTGGTTGGAGGAATTGAGAAAGCGGTATAATGCGTTTATCCACCCCGCCCCTAACCCCGCCCCTCATATGGGCGGGGAATACACCATGCCAAGTACTAAAGCACGGTTACAACCGATTATAATAAACTCTGGCTATCGATCGCCGCAGTTGAATCGGGCGATAGGTGGGGTGGCTACGTCGAATCATCTTACTGGCTGCGCGGTGGATATCCGCGTAAGTGGACTAGAGCAGTTGATCGTTTACGCCTCGATACTGCTCGATATCAGCCGCGACTGGCAGCAGGATTTTGATGAACTGTTGATAGAACGCCGCTCGGCTTCGCCGCTTGGCTCGTCCAAGAATAAGCATGGCGCCATCTGGCTGCACTTTGCGGTGAGGGCAAAGGATAATAGGAGGAAGGTGTTATTCATAAACGCTTGATCAGACCACCCCTGGCCCCTCCTATCTTAGGAGGGGAAAACGGGTGGAATGCCCCTCCTACTCAGGAGGGAAAATCGGGTGGAATGGAGGGGAAATAATTACTTGTAATCGTTGAGCTTGTTGAGGCAGTATTGGCGGAAGTCGTTCCAATGATAGTAGGGGGCACACTCTGTAGGTAGGGGCAGGGTGGCCTCCTTCTCGTTGAGGAGTACTTTGAACAATACATCCTGATCCTTGGGGCTGCTGCGGTAGAAGATGAACTGCAGATTGGAACCCATGGGGAACACATCGCTACACCACCAGCCCTTGGCCTCGAGATCGTCGAGGTTGCTGGTAGAGAGGTCGAAACCGTTGACGCCTATCAGACATACCAGCGGCAGAAGCACCGTTTCGTGGCCGAAACGCAGTTGGGCGCCCGGACGGTCGAGGCGGATGCAGCTGTCGGCATCGGCTATCAGCTGGCGCAACAGGTAGCGCTGACTGTAAGGCTGGCGACCGCCGTTGAGCGTGCTGGCACCGTGCTGGATGTACCATAGGGCATTGTCAATCTGCCACATGCGGTAGAACTCGTCGGTATTAAAGAGCTTGATGAGGCGCGGGTTGCGGTTGTAGCTGATGTTGAACTGAAACAGGGCCATCTTCATGAGATAGTAGTTGAAAAACTCTTCATCGACAAACTCCTTGACGATGTCGGGGTTCTTGAATATCATCTCCATGAGGCGGCTGTTGCCCATGCGGGGCTTGGTATAGGCATCGTAGGCTTTCTTGGCCTCGGGCGTCATATAGCCACGGCGCAGCTGGCGGTCCTGATAGTTCATGTACCACTGGTTGCGCTTTGAGGCCTCCATGGTGATGTGGAGCGTGGGGCACTCCTGCAGCATCTTCATGGCGATGGAACCCATAGACTCGATGCAGCGGGGCACAATGGTGCTGACACACTTGACATGGGCGCCAGGGCAGAGTACCTCGGGGAAATTCCTGACCATGCGCTGGCCGATATTCTCGAGCTGGCGCTTGCCCGTGCCTGTGAGCTCGCCCCAACGATTCTCGGTGTCGTGCATGATGGAGTTCATCTCGTGAAGCACCTGCTGGCCTACGGTGGTAAGCTCGTCGAGGCTGTCGGCATGCTGCATCATGACGTATGGGGTTTCGTAGCCAGCACGGTTGCTGATGTAGCGCGAGCCGTGGCGACCGTAGTGCGAGATGTAGAACGGTTTCTTGCCGGCAGGGGCTGGCGTGAGAACGGTTGTGATGGAGTCGGGGTAGACGTGATAGTTGCACGAGGCGTAGGTGGGCGTCTTGGCGATGATGTCAGACACGGTCTGAGCCTCGAGGAGTGAGGAGTGAGGAGCGAGGAGTGAGATGACTAACCCCAAGATATATATTCTTCGCATGGCTTACTTCTTTTGGGTGAAATTGAAACGACGGTTCTCGTAGCGATAGAGCTTGCGCAGATAGTAGAGCTTGACATCCTGCCAATGGTAGTAGGGGGCGCAGTCGGTAGGGATGGGCAGTCGGGCCTCCTTGCCGTTGAGCAGTACCTTTACCAGCACATCGGGATCGTCGTGATCGGTGCGATAGTGAATCATCATGATGCTGCCACCCAGAGGCGCAATGCGGTAGTTGGCCCAGCCGTAATCCTCGAGCGAGTCGAGGTTGGCCGTGTGAAGACCGTAGCCATCGAGGTCCATGAGGCATGCCAGGCTCATGATGACGTTGGCATGGGTATAGCGCAGGTGCATCAGGGGGCTGTAGCGCTTCAGCACGCTGTCGCCCATGTGTATCATATTGCGCAGGGTGGCGCGCTGCAGGTAGGCCTGATAGCCGCCGTTGAGCTTGCATCCGCCGTAGTTGATGTAATGCCACGCATTCTGCTTGCGCCAGTGCTGGTGAATCTCCTCGGGGGTGAAAATGTCGTAGAGTGAGAACTGGCCTGCATAGGATGAATGCTGGACATTGCCCGCCAGGATGAAGAGCTGCTTGCACAGTGAGAAGGCGTCGATATTGTTCATGACGTAGTTCATGTCGTTGAACAGCGATGACATGAGGCGGTTATCGTTGGTGTTTAGATCGGTAAAGCGATCGTAGGCGATACGGGTGAGCGAGTCGACACGCTGGCTGGTTAACTCCTTGTCGACAGGATTCATGAACCTGAGCTCCTGCATAGATGCCTTGCTGCGCGCCACAATGGGCTGCTGCATGGCCGAAAGCTGAAGCAGACCTTCCTGCATAGTCATAATGCAGCGGTTTTCGACAATGCTGCGAACGCTGTAATATCCTTGAAGAGTTAACATGTCGGGGAAGCGCTCCATCATCTGTTTGACCAGGGTGCGACTCTGTTGGGCACCACGAACGGTAAGTTCGCCATCGCGATCTTTGGCATCCTGATACATTAATGTAATGCGGTGGAGAACCTCCTTACCCAACTTGGTAAGCTTACCCAGACTGTCGGCCTTGGTAAAGATGGCATAAGGTTCGGTGTAATACTCCTTCTTGTCGAGATAGTAAGGCCCCGGACAGCCATAGTGATTAATGTAGAATGGCTTTTTGCCCTTGGGCGCTGGCGTATCCTTGGGCGCCTTGCCTGTGTAGCGGGCATAGAACATGCCTGCAGCACGATTTATATCGGCCTTGATCTCTTTTTCAATCTGCAAGGCCTTATTACCCTGAGCCGTTACCCCAGAAAAAGCCGCAGAAGCAAGTACGATTGTAAGGAGTAGCTTCTTCATTACTTACGTGATAATAGTTGTAATTCGCTTGCAAAATTACAACTTTTTCTGAAAGAAAACAAGTTTTCTACTCAAAAAATTATGCTTTGTGGTTATAGAAACGGATGAGCATGGCCACGCCAATAATGGCAATGATAAACTCGATAGCAACGACAATAACGTAGTTCATAATGAAATATATTTAAATAATGAGTAATCTTGAAAAAGGGGGAGGCGTTGTCTTCGCGACAGACCGCCCCCAGGGAACTTATATAATAATACACGTATGCGCATAGTAAGCGCTGAGTCAGTATAACTCATAAAAACAAATAATACGTATCGCCAAGAATGCCCTTACATCGAGAGCAACCGGCATTTTTACCAATCGAAGGCTGGTCTTCAGACTTTCCTCCACTCCCAAGCGCCTTCTCACCCAAAAGGGGCAATGGCGTTGTTGCTTAGGAGCCATAATGGAGTTCACTGCTGCGGGACAGTCGGAGATTTACACTCACGTTCCCAATTAAGTGCGGTTAAGCACACCTCCATGGGCGACTCTTTTACAGAATCACGGTGCAAAGATACAAATAAAATCGAAAAAACGCACAATTAATGCAATTTTTTCGATTTTATGATAATTATTTCTTGATCTTATAGATGCGGAAGCTCTTGGCGGGCAGGTTGTCAGTAAGAACTGATGCCGACTTGCCAGCCTCTACCTGGCAGGTGCCTGGCTGTGGAACAATCTTCTCAGGATTGTCGAGCGTGTTCTCGTCGTCCATACCATCGTGGCACAGGGTGAGGGTGCTGGCTGTACGGGCGCCCTTCATGCCCTGAAGCTGCAGACTGATGGGCTGAGTCTGATCGCCAGTATTGACTACCTTGACGATAACCTCGCCTGTGCTCTGCTCGAATACGGCCGAGGCAAACAAACCATCCTGACCTTCCTGGCCAGCTACGGGTTTCTTGTTCATAGTCAATGAGAGCACATGCGAACCCTTGTTCGTGGCATAGAGCTGCTGAACATAGTAGCTGACTGACTTGAACATGCGCAGATTATCGTACCAGATGGCATCGGGGCGCCACTGCCAACCCTCGACGTGGGCGAACAGAGGAGCATAGGTGGCCATGTGGACGATGTCGGCATTACGCTCGATACCAGTCATGTGGGCTGCCTCTAATAAAGAGGTATAATAGTGATTCCACTTGTGCTTGTTGCTACCGTGGCAGGCATACTCGCCAGCAAATACCTTCGGGCCCTTGCGATCGTAAGAGTCGTAACGCAGACCGTGAGAGAGGAACCACTTCTCGTTGCGGTAGTAGTGCTCGTCGTAGAGGTCGACCTTGAGCTCCTTCATGCGTGGCTGCAGCAGGTCGAAGTCCCATCCCTCGGAGTTAGGACCAGTGGTGCCGATGAGTTTGATATTAGGATACTTTTTGCGGATGGCATCGCTGAACTTCTTGAGACGGGCGGTGAACACAGGGCCGAAACCACCATGAGCCTCGTCGTAGTCCCACTGCTCGTTACCAACACCCAGGAACTTGAGACCAAAAGGAGCGGGGTGGCCCATCTCAGCGCGTACCTTGCCCCACTTAGAATCGGCAGGGCCATTGGCAAACTCGATGAGGTCGAGTGCGTCCTGGATATATGGCTCAAGATCTTCGAGGGCTACATGAACGCCAGGCTTGGTGGGGTCGGGGTTCTGGAACTGGCATGAGAGTCCGCAAGAAATGACTGGCAGAGCCTCAGAGCCAAAGTCCTCGCAGAGCTGGAAGAACTCGAAGAAACCAAGTCCGTAGCTCTGGTAGTAATCGGGGAAGTAGCGGTTGGTGAAGGTGTAGTGCCAGCGGTTCTCGTTCAATGGGCGGTTCTCAACTGGGCCCACGGTGTTCTTCCACTGGTAGCGTGTGGCCAGGTCGACACCCTCGACGATACATCCGCCAGGGAAGCGGAATACGCCAGGATGCATATCGTTAAGTGCCTGTGCCAGGTCTTTACGCATGCCGTTCTCGCGGCCCTTCCATGTGTCGACGGGGAAGAGGCTGACGTGCTCCAGGTCGGTAGTAACCTTGCTGTCGCCCCAAACACGCAGGTGAGCCTTGGCAAAGGTGCGCTTTGGCTTGATGATGGCGGTGTACTTCTTCCACTCCTTGCCTGATACCTCGACGCCAGCGTTGCCCAGCTTCTGGTCATCGTCCATCGTAGCATTGTCTACGAGGTCGACCCACAGCTTGGCCTTACCGCCATCGGGAACGCGAGCCCATACTGAGAAACGGTACTCCTGACCACCCTTGACACCCATACCGAAGAATCCGTGATTCTCGATCATGGTGTGGCGATCGCTATGGTCGGCTGGCTCCAGACGAACATAGTGAGGGTTGCGCTCGAATGGACCATCGTTCATCAGCGTTACCTTGCCAGAGATGTCCCATCCGGTGAAAGCGTTGGGGAACTCGAACGAGCGGTTCTTGACCAGCTCGGCATAGAGTCCGCCATCGGCAGCGTAGTTGATATCCTCGAAGAAGATACCGTACATCGTAGGCTGTACGGGAGCCCCAAGTTTTTTGGTGTTCACGTCGAAAATGTGAGTCTGTGCCCCAGCAGTTAGGCTGGCGGCTAGCAGAAGCATAGTTGTTAAATTCTTCATATTTCGTTTCGTAATTAGTTGCTAGCGGCTACAAAAATACATAAAAATTCTGATTATGGTGTAGTTTATACAAAAAAATAACGTTTTAGTGCTCAAAAAGTTTGGAGTTTTCGAATAAAAATCTTAATTTTGCAGAGGATTTTCTAAAAACCAACAAAAGAGAGATGACCAACCATTGGACGAAATATATGATCGGTATGGCTGCACTGCTGGTAACACCCCAGATTGGGGCGCAGACTGATCATTGCAAAGATACGCTAGAGCACCGCAGATTGCGTTCGGCCATGTGGGGTACCTGTCAGCAGGATAACCCCAGTGTGGTGTATGCTGCCTGCTGGGCATATCAGGCTCATGCGATAGAAGATAAGGATAACGAGGCATACTACGATTCGTGGACGTGTGGTATTATGTTTAATCTGGACCGTATGAATATTCGTGATGCTTACCACATAGCTAACACGATGAAGGACGATCTGGTGAGACGTAAGAGCGAGGCCGCCGAAGAGCAGTTTCTGGCACCCAAGATGCTGGGGCACATTTATAATGCATGCGGAAACATACCTGGAGCCGTAGAGGAACTGAAGAAGGCCATTGAGCTGATAAAAGGTACGAAATACGAGCGCGATGGGCTGAGTTTTCTGTACCTGGCCATGGCGCATATCCAGCTGAATAACGACACGAAGGAAACCTTGAAGTGGCTTGAAGAAGACCTGAAGGAGCTGGAACGCCACAAAGACCAGAAGGAATACTGGCGCGGAATGGCTGACGCACTGGCCATGAAGGCTATCGTGAAGTTCAAGCAGAAAGACTACAAGGGATTCTTGGAGTATTACAGACAGTCGGAAGAGGCCGACAAACAGAATAAGAATCAGGTGGGAGACCTATTTCTTCCTTACGCGCGCATATATAAGACGTTGCTGGATGGTAACACCCAGAAGGCCTTGAGCGATGTGGCGAAACAGGCCAACATGAAAGAGCGCTACCTGTTGAGATGCGATATTTATCGCTATATAGGTGACAACGAGAAAGCCTTTATGACCCAGCGTGAGTTGATGCACAAGCGCGACTCGATAACAGGCGTGATGATAGCCGAAAACATACAGAAGCAGGAGGATGAGATGGTGCTGCTGCGCCAAGGACAAAAGACTTCGCGCGTCATGAACATCGTACTGGTGATAGCTATGGTGATGGCGCTGATGCTGATTATCGGACTGGCCATGACCATCTATGGCAAGCGCCGCTATCAGGACATGCTGGTAAAAAAGAACAGAGAACTGAAGTCGGCCTACAAGCAGGTGGCTGCTGCCGACGAGATGAAGACGGAGTTTATACGTAGCGTGAGTCATGAGATACGTACGCCTCTGAACATCATCAACGGATTTACGCAGGTGCTTACTGATGAAGGATCGGAATTTGAACCTTCAGAACGTAAGGGTATTGCTGATACAATAACCATTAACACGCGCCACATCACATCGCTGGTAAACAAGATGCTGGCACTGGCCAATGAGCATACCAAGGATCTGCTGAAAGATGTGGAGGCTACTGATGCCCTCGACATCTGCAGAAAAGCTATTGCCGCCATGCCACCTGTTGACGCATCGCGCGTGAAGATAGAACTGGATGACCAAACAGGTAATCACAACAAGATTCTGTCGACCAACAGCGACAGCCTGTTGCAGATGCTGGGTAACATACTGGAGAACTCCTGCAAGTTTACTGAACAGGGATACATCCGACTGACGCTGAAGAAGGATGATGACTTCTTCCACTTCACCATCGAGGATACTGGCTGTGGTATCCCAGAAAACAAAATCAGCACCATCTTTGACAGATTTGTGAAGGTTGACCAATTCAGAGAGGGACTGGGACTGGGACTGGCTTACTGCCACGAGACAGTAGAGAAACTGGGAGGTTCGCTGACTCTGGATAAAACATCGGAGAAGGGTACCACCTTTACACTTAGCTTGCCAATTAAACTTAAAACAACAGAATAATTATGATGAATCAAAAAACAGAACAGGGTAGCAAGGCCTACCTGATTTCAATCGTAATGGTCGCAGTACTTGGCGGCCTGCTGTTCGGATACGACACAGCTGTTATATCCGGAGCAGAAAAGGGACTACAGGCATTCTTTAAAACGGCGCAGGATTTTGATTACACCGATGGATGGCATGGCTTTACATCAGCTAGTGCACTGATAGGATGTATCATTGGTTCGGCCCTCTCAGGATTCCTGGCTACTAACCTCGGTCGTAAAAAGTCGTTGATCATTGCGGGATTGCTGTTCTTTATATCAGCACTGGGATCAATGGATCCTGAGTTCTTGTTCTTTGAGTATGGACAGCCCACTTATACACTAGCTCTGATGTTCAATTTCTATCGCGTGATTGGTGGTATTGGCGTAGGTTTGGCATCAGCTATCTGCCCCATGTATATTGGCGAGGTGGCACCATCTAACATACGTGGTATGCTGGTATCGTGGAACCAGTTTGCCATCATCTTCGGTCAGCTGGTGGTTTACTTCGTTAACTTCTTTATCCTGGGCGACCACATCCAGCCGCTGGTTGAGGATATTGGTAAGCAGATTGCTGAAATGACCCCCGCAGCCCAATGGACGGTGGAGACAGGCTGGCGATATATGTTTGGTAGTGAGGCTGTGCCAGCAGGACTGTTTGCACTGCTGATTTGCTTTGTGCCTGAGACACCACGTTACCTGGTTTCAATCGGACAGGATCAGAAGGCCGAGGGTATTCTGGCTAAGATCAACGGAACGCTGAAGGCTCAGCAGATTCTGCAGGATATCAAGGATACCATGGTGGTAAAGACCGAGAAGCTGATGACCTATGGTGCACTGTGTATCTTCGTAGGTATCATGCTGAGTGTATTCCAGCAGGCTGTAGGTATCAACGCTGTGCTGTACTACGCTCCACGTATCTTTGGCGATATGGGTATGGACGACCCAATGATGCTGACGGTGTTTATGGGTATCATCAATATCTCGTTCACACTTGTGGCAGTGTTTACTGTTGAGAAGCTGGGTCGCAAGCCCCTGCTGATCAGTGGTTCGCTGGGTATGGCTCTGGGTGCCTTTGGTGTAGCCGTTACCTTTGGACATGAGGGTATGGGGCTCTTCACTGCAGTATCGCTGTTGATCTACTCTGCATCGTTCATGTTCTCATGGGGACCTATCACATGGGTACTCATTGCAGAGATCTTCCCCAACACCATCCGTGGTGGTGCTGTGGCTATCGCTGTGGCATTCCAGTGGATTTCTAACTTCATTGTTTCAAGTTCGTTTGTGCCTATGTTCAACATGCATCTGACTGAGGGCGACGACTTTGGACACTGGTTTACCTACGGACTCTATGGCATCATCTGCGTGGTAGCTGCTATCTTTGTTTGGCGCCTTGTGCCTGAGACAAAGGGCAAGACTCTGGAGGATATGAGCAAGATGTGGCGAGACAGACTTGAGAAGTAAGATATTAATAATAAAAAGGTGAAACTATTATGAAAAAGATTCTAGTAGCAGAAGACAATGACAGCAACTACGTATTGATGACGTATCTGCTGAAGAAGGATTTTGAGTTTGAGCGTGCCAACAACGGACAGGTGGCTGTTGAAATGGTAGACACCAACTCTTACGATCTGGTACTGATGGACATCAAGATGCCAGTGATGGACGGACTTGAGGCTACAAAAAGGATTAAGGAGGCACATCCTGATCTGCCAGTTGTGGCACTCACAGCCAACGCATTCGACAGCGACCGTGCTGCAGCTGAAAAGGCTGGATGCGTAGGGTTCCTTTCGAAGCCCGTAAACCGCGACGAATGCATCAGTCTGCTCAAGAAGATTCTTGGGGAATAATCATGAAAAAGAAATTGGCTTGGGTCTGTGACGACTCAAGCCAACTCCAAATCGAATGCCTGCTGTAGTTTAGCTACGGCAGGATTTTTTTCTGCCATCTGTTCGTATTGCTCTTTGCGAGTAAGAATCTTTACTTTCTCCTTTTGTTCAGCAACGCGTACACTTAACTTTAGTTGATTGTTGCGAAGATATATCTGCAGAGTCTTAGAAATGCTGCCCTGAATATCCTCAATTTCCTGCTTGATGAGTTCGTTGTCAACAACCACTTCGACAGCAGGAAAATCAACAATCAGAGGGTTCATATTCTTCATTCGGGTGGCTATACCGCTATACTTCTGGGGCATACGGTTGCACATAGACATCCATTGGAACTCTAAATCTGTCTGCGTGAACTGGGCATTGGTTTCTTTCTCCTGTCCAGTAGGTAGGTTTATTGAGCCTGGGATAATCTGCATGCCACCCTTGGTGGTTTTCTCGCCCTTGTTGCGCAGCTTGTTCCAAGAGAATCCGATGCCATCAAGGGAGATGTTGGGTTTGCTAGCGGTGCTAGCCTTACTTGTATAACTAGCCGTACTAGTTTGGCTAGTATTACTAGGGCTGCTAGCTGCGCTAGCGCTGGGCGAATCGCCCAGCTGGCTAGATGATACAGCTGGTGCAGCCGCGGCTACCTGTGGGGCCGTGGTCTTCTTGGGCTGACTCTGCTGTATCAGGGTCCTAAACAGGGATTTCAATCTTCTGGGCTTACGCCCCGCGCTGGCACCATCTTCAGCGGGCTGGGTAATCTGGGCTACCTCGATAAGAGTAAGCTCTACCAGCAATCGCTTGTTGCTTGACTGGCGATAGTTGATGTCGCACTGGTTCATCAGTTTCAACGCATCGTAGAGGAATGGTATCTGGCAGCGCTTGGCCTGCTCCTGATAGCGCTCACGCATCTGGTCGCTCACCTCAAGCAGAGGCAGTGTCTGTGGGTCGCGAGCCATCAGTACATTACGCACATGCTTGGCCAAACCCTGAATCAGCAATCCGCCATCAAAGCCCTTGTTGATAACCGAGTTGAGCAGTATCATAATGTCGCTCACCTTATTCTCTAAAGAGAAGTCGATAATCTTGAAGTAGTTCTCGCTGTCGAGTACGTTCAGATCTTCAATCACCTTCTCGTAAGTGATATTGCCCTGACAGAATGAGGCTGCCTGGTCGAATATCGAAAGGGCATCGCGCATACCTCCATCAGCTTTTTCGGCTATGACTGCCAGCGCCTGCTCCTCGTAGGTGATGCCTTCCTGCTGGGCCACATGCTTCAGGTGGTCGACAGTGTTGCGTATGGTCATACGCTCAAAGTCGTATATCTGGCAACGACTCAAGATAGTTGGCAGAATCTTATGCTTCTCGGTAGTGGCCAGAATGAATATCACATGTGCGGGTGGCTCCTCAAGTGTCTTCAGAAATGCGTTGAACGCAGCTGTTGACAGCATGTGAACCTCGTCGATGATAAACACCTTGTACTTGCCAAGCTGCGGTGGAATGCGGGTTTGCTCCATCAACGTCTTGATGTGTTCTACTGAGTTGTTTGATGCAGCATCGAGCTCGAAGATGTTAAGTGATCGCTGCTCGTTGAACGACTGGCACGACTCACATTCATTACAAGCCTCACCCTCGGCAGTAGGGTTCTGGCAGTTAATGGCCTTGGCAAATATGCGGGCACAGGTAGTCTTACCTACACCTCGTGGTCCGCAAAACAAGTAGGCATGAGCCAGCTTGCCGCTTTTTACAGCATTCTTCAGCGTAGTGGTCAGTGCAGCCTGCCCCACCACCGTGTCGAAACTTAACGGACGGTATTTTCTGGCCGAAACGATATATTCCATATTGCTAATTATTGATTTTGTGGTGCAAAGATACAAAATAATTAATAATAAAGAATGAATAATGAAGAGAATTTTGTAACTTTGCAGCCAAATTAATTAATTTATGAAAGTTTTGACGAGTATAAAGGCTTACGTTCTGCGCATGTGGCGTTCGGTATATTTTAAATATGCCGTTGTGTGCATCCTTGGCGTACTGCTGGTGGGATTTCTCGACGACAATAGTTTGTGGAATCACTTCAAGAATATCCAGCGTATAGAGGAACTCGAGCGTGAAAAAGGCGAATATAATGCCGATTTTCAGCGCGACCAGGCTCAGATAAAGGAACTGCAGAAGAATCCGAAGGCCATGGAGAAGATTGCTCGTGAACGTTATTACATGAAGGCCGACGATGAGGACATATTTGTTCTTAGCGACGACGAACGTGATGCAAAACCACTTGAAACAAATGAGAGAGTTGAATAAAATACAAACCGCCATATTCCTGCTTGGTGGTATATTGATGGCAGTTGGTGCAGGTACCACACTCTTGGGATGGGGTAGTGCCCCCTATATTTATGCCTTAGGTGCTCTGGGCTTTGCCTCGATGCAGATGTATCAGCGTTATGAGGGTAATAATTTTACAATCCGCCGTTTGCGTCGCATGATGGTACTTAGCGATGTGCTTTTTCTGCTTGCTGCCTTGCTTATGTTTGCCAACATGAGCAATGTGTTGGGCTTAAACTATATTACTTATATAGAATATGTGTATAATAAGTGGGTCATTGTGCTGCTCATTGCAGCCTTGCTCCAACTCTATTCTATGCACAGAATTGGTAATGAACTTGAAAAAGAGGCAAAAAAATAATTAAAAGATTGCGCATTTGTTTTAAAATGCGCAAAATTATTTTCATACCTCAATATATAGTTGTAATTTCGCGGCCGAAAACAATATGTTATGAAGAAGATATTCTACGCATTACTAACAGCAGTTACGTTCGTATCGTGTGCTGAGTCATATACCATCCAGGGGTCAACATCTGTGTCTGCCCTTGATGGAAGCAAACTATACCTGAAAACAATGGTTAACGACGAGCTTAAGAACCTTGACTCGTGCGACGTAGTACATGGGAAATTCAAATTTACAGGTCTGCTTGATACCATCAAGCTGGCTAATCTTTATATGGATGATGAACCTCTGATGATGCCCGTGGTAGTTGAGGCAGGCAATATCGAGATACACATCGACAATACCAGCAGAACTGTTACAGGTTCGCCTCTCAACGAGAAACTCTATGAGTTTATGAAGCGTCACGATCAGCTGAATAACGAGCTCAATGAACTGTCGCATAAACAGAGTCAGATGCTGTTAGAAGGTGTTGAGGAAGAGCTTATCAATCGCAAACTCGCTGCAGAGGCTAATCGCATCGCTATGCAGGAAGACTCGTTGGTAACCAACTTTATCGTAGATAACTTTGATAATGTGTTGGGACCAGGCGTGTTTATGATGGTTACTGGCAGTTATCAGTATCCTATCCTTACACCTCAGATTGAGGACATTATGAGTAAGGCAACCAAGAAATTCAAGGCTGATCCTTATGTTAAGCAGTACTACCAGATTGCTAACGAGATTCAGGCTCGCCAGAACGGACTTGTAGATGACACCAGAGATGAAACTCCTGATTCAACACGGAACGCTCGTTAACGAGAACAACATATTCGACGGTTCTATTATCGTCGAAGATTCTAAGATAACTAAGATTGTAGAAGGAAACACCATCCCGAACGCATCATTCGATGAAGTAATCGATGCTTCGGGATGTTTCGTACTACCAGGTTTGATTGATGATCATGTGCACTTTCGTGAGCCAGGACTCACAGAGAAGGCTGATATAGATAGTGAGAGTAGGGCTGCTGCAGCTGGAGGCGTAACCACTTATTTCGATATGCCAAACACCAATCCGCAGACAACTACCCTCGAGGCGCTTGAAGAAAAGTTTGCACTGGCAGCACAGAAAAGCCATGTGAACTATAGTTTCTTTTTTGGTGCCACAAATAATAACGTTGAACTTTTTTCAAAGCTCGATCCCCATCGTATTCCAGGCATCAAGCTTTTTATGGGTAGTTCTACTGGCAATATGCTGGTTGATCGTCGTGAGGCATTAGATAAGATATTCGCTACAGCTATCATGCCCATCATGGTGCATTGTGAGGATACTGAGATTATCAATCGCAATATGGCTGAGGCAAAGCGATTGTATGGTGATGATCCTAAGGTGACTCATCATCCTGAGATACGAAGCGTTGAGGCATGCTATCAGAGTACCAAGCTCGCAGTAGAGCTGGCTATCAAGCACAATGCTCGCCTTCATATCGCCCACCTTACAACTGCTAAGGAATTGGAATTATTACCCCCAACCCCGCTCTGCTCTGCTGCTTTGCAAGGCAAAGAACACTCACCAGCCATCACCGCTGAGGTTACTCCGAGCCACCTTTACTTTTGCGATCGCGATTACAATGCGCTTGGTACACGTATCAAGTGCAATCCTGCCATCAAGACTGCTGCTGATCGTAATGCCTTGCGCCAAGCTCTGGCAGACGGACGTATTGCTGTTGTTGGTACAGACCACGCACCTCACCTTCTCAGTCAGAAGGAGGGCGGATGCAGCAAAGCCGCCAGCGGTATGCCTATGATACAGTTCTCGCTGGTAACCATGCTTGAACTTGTGGATAAGGGTGTGCTCACACTCGAACGCCTTGTAGAAGTGATGTGTCATAATCCAGCAGAGTTGTTCCAGGTGCGTAATCGTGGCTATCTGCGTGAGGGTTATCAGGCCGACATCGTACTGGTTCGTCCCAATACTGGTTGGACAGTTACCAAGGATGTTATACAGAGTAAGTGTGGATGGAGCCCCATGGAGAATCATATGTATCTGTGGCGTGTGGAGCGTACCATCTGTAATGGTCATACTGTATACTGCGATGGTAAGGTGGACACGGACTATATTGGTCAGCCTGTAGAATTCTTCGACAGGCGAAACGACAAAGTCGAGTGCAGATGAAAATCACCTATAGCATTTCTGAGCTCGCTCCCTATATCAATTGGGTTTACTACTTCTATGCATGGCAAGTGAAGGACGAAGTAGAGAAGCAGCGCATGCAGCGCGAGGCACTGGTCAAGCTGCAGGAACTAGAAAATAAATACCAAGTACATGCGGTTTTTGAGCTCTTCGATGCGCGTAGTGAAGACGATGATATTGTGATTTATCGCAGTATGATGTGCCAGGAGTGTGGCGTTAAGCATCCTGTGCGTGTGGCCAGTATTCCCTGTCTGCGCCAGCAACAAGGCAATCCTCCGTACCTCTGTCTCGCAGATTTTATTCGCCCACTAAACATATCTTGTTCCTCGTTCCTCGTTCCTCGTTCCTCGGAAAGTACCTCTAAATTAGGTCTATTTGCGACGACGGTTGACATTGGTCTTGAGACTGATTTTGACGATGACGTATATCAGAAGATGATGGTGCAGTTGCTGGCTGATCGCCTTGCTGAGGCTGCAGCAGAATTGTTGCATCTGCAAGTACGTAAGGAGTACTGGGGATATGCTAAGGACGAGAATTTATCTATCCCAGATTTGTTGATAGAGCGTTTTCAAGGTATTCGTCCAGCTGTTGGATATCCTTCGTTACCAGATACCAGTCTGAATTTTGTGCTCGACGATATTCTGGATATGAAACAGATAGGTATCCGACTCACTGAGAGTGGTGCCATGAAACCTCATGCCAGTGTTTCGGGCATGATGATTGCTAATCCCAAAGCTAAATATTTCTCAATCGGCAAGATTGGTGAAGATCAATTACAGGATTATGCCCGCAGGCGCGGAATACCTTCGGAGGTACTCCGTAAATGGTTAGAGGTTGGAGCGTAGTTCTATTGTCACGATTTCTGCAGTAGATCCAAAGCGCCAAGGAATCAGTGCGCCAGCACCTGAGGTAACGTAGAGCGATTGGGCGCCTTCCTCGTACCATCCGTACCACTCTTTACCCAGTAGTGCTATAGGATTCCATCCAAAGAAGCTGAACTGCATGGCATGCGTGTGTCCGCTCAATGTCAGTTCGGCTCTTCCGTCAGGTATAATCTTTTCGCGCCATGCTATTGGGTTGTGTGCCAGCATAATGGTAAACCCTTTCACCCCGTTCAGTGTCTTATTGATGTCGCCAAACTTAGGGAAGACCTTTCCGTCGCCATCGTTCTCCATGCCTGCTATGGTGATATGCTCATTACCTCTGCTGATGGTGCAATGTTCGTTCAGCAATACATGCCATCCAAAGCTTCTTTCCAGTGCTATGGTCTCCTTGCATTGCTTTACCTCGCGGTCGTCAGTTGGGTGCATGTATTTGTCATAGTCGTGGTTGCCCAGCACGCTGTACACACCATCTTTGGCCTTCAAACTGCTCAATAGATCCTTGTGGTCATACAGATCCTTAGGTCTTACGTTCTGCAGGTCGCCAGTAAACACAATCAAGTCGGGCTTTTGTGCGTTAATGCTGTCAACCAGTCGTTTCAGAATCCATTGTCTGTCGCCCTTCATCGTGCCCACATGTAAGTCGGAGAATTGTATTATCTTGTATCCTGCGAACGCATGGGGGACGTTGGGCGATGTGTAGCAGTGTTTCCAGCCTGTATCTAATTTGTAAAACCCTACAAGCGTTCCATATAGCACCGCATACCATATAAATAGTGTTGCCAGCCAACCTACCAGGTTACCGTAGTTTTTGGGTTTGCTGTGCTTGTTTCTTTTAAGCAGTCTCACCAGTCTGCTTATGCCCAGTCCTGCTATCGAGCATAGCATATACACCATCTTGGGCACCGAAATCAGTCCCAACATCAGCAGATAAGAAAATATCAGTGTGGTGTCTTCGGGTATGAATTCTTGCTCGTAGGTAAATTTAAGTGTCAGGGCTATGAGCACTATGGTTGGTATCCAGTAGATCAGGCGCTTTGTGCCTGAGTACCTGTGTCGCCAATAGTGCAGATCAAAGTACAAATCGGGTACAATGATCAACAGAAGAAACAGATATGGCGCACGGGCTATCATTGATCAGGATTCTCTACAAATCCCTGATATTTGGGGTCAAGACTCGACATGACTGAGTCGTATGCCTGACGCAATGTGGCATCTATGTTCTCTTGACCTTGCCCCACGGGATATATTGGTTGGTGAATGGTGAGTGTCATTGGGTGCCAATTCACAAAGTTGAAGCCCTTCATGCGTGGCAGAATGTCGAACGAACCATTAATTGTTAGTGGAACTACAGGAAGCTGAAGTTCGTCGGCCAGCGCAAAAGCACCTTTCTTAAAATGGGCCATGTGGCCTGTAAACGAGCGTGCTCCTTCAGGGAATACTGTTACACTGTAACCCTCCTTCAGAATCTCGCGAGCGTCATCGTAGGTCTTACGTATTTTGCTTGGTCCGCGCTTATCTACAAAAATCTGGTGACTCTTAGCACAGGCATATCCCAAGAATGGAACCTTGCGCAACTGCTGTTTCATCATCCACTTGAAGTTGCGATTCAAATGTCCGTAAATCAAGAAGATGTCGAACGAGCCCTGATGATTTGCCACAAACACGTAGCTCTGATCTTTCTCCAGATTCTCGCGTCCCTCAACCTTTACTGGTATCAGGAACATTTTCAGAATGATTTTTCCCCACATGTGGCCTGGCCAGTATCCCCAGAAGTGACCATTGCCAAGTGTTGTTCCTAGCCCAACTTCGATTGCTGTGATCATAGTCATCAGCACAATTCCAGGCAAGCAGACAATAAATTGGTAGATTCTATATAGCAAGGTAATCATAATTATCAATTGTCAATTATCAATTATCAATTGGTTTGGGGTATTTGCGTGTCCAACCATCCCAACGTAGCTTCATCACTCCGAAAAATGCTTCACCAAAGATGCCGCCTGACATCTTGCTCACGCCTTCTCTGCGATTAACAAAGATAACTGATACTTCTTTTATTTTAAAACCTATCTTATAGGCAGTATACTTCATCTCAATCTGGAATGCGTATCCCTTAAAGCGTATCTTGTCAAGCTCTATGGTCTGCAGCACACGACGCTTGTAGCATTTGAATCCGGCTGTGGTGTCATGAACATTGAATCCAGTAACCATTCGCACGTATTTCGATGCGAAGTAGCTCATTAGCACACGTCCAATAGGCCAGTTCACCACGTTTACACCAGAAACGTAGCGACTACCAATGGCAACGTCGTAACCCTCATCGTGGCATGCAGCATAAAGGCGAGGCAGGTCGTTGGGATCATGACTAAAGTCTGCATCCATCTCGAATATGTAATCATACTGGTGCTCCAGAGCCCACTTGAATCCTGCGATGTAGGCTGTGCCCAGTCCCAGTTTGCCGCTGCGCTCTACAATAAACAGGCGACCATCAAACTCAGTTGCCATCAGTCCGCGTACGATGGCAGCGGTGCCGTCGGGCGATCCGTCGTCGATAACCAGAATATGGAAACTTTTCTCCAGGGCGAATATCGCACGTATTATTTTCTCGATATTCTCCTTTTCGTTATAGGTGGGAATTATAACAATACTATCACTCTGATACATCTTATTTTCATTAAAACGCTGCAAAGATACTGAATTTTTGGCACTAACCGCACTATTTACGGATTTTTTTGTAATTTTGCAGTCTAAACGCAATGAAGTTAGAAGATTTAGAAAAAGTTTATGCCAAGTTGCCTCAGGTGTCAGCTTTGGCTCATGAGATGGGAAATCCCTCTGTTCGCAGGGTCTTCCTCGAAGGTTTATTGGGGTCTAGTGCCCCTATGTTGTTTGGTAGTCTGGCTGCCAAGTGTTTCGCTCCTTTCCTGTTTATTCTTCAGGATGCAGAAGAGGCTGGCTATTTCTATCACGACCTTACTCAGCTTTTAGGTCAGCGACGAGTGCTCTTTTTCCCGAGTAGCTATCGCCGTGCCATCAAGTATGGTCAGCTTGATCCTGCCTCACAGATTCTTCGCACAGAGGTGATGACACAATTGTCGGTAGCCAATTGTATATCATACATTGTTACCTATCCAGAGGCTTTGGCAGAGATGGTGGTACCCAAGCAGACTCTCTCATCGCGTACGCTAGTCGTCGAGCGTGGTCAGCAGGTGGCTGTAGGCGATATTGTTCGTCAGTTGCGTGAGTTGGGATTCTCTGAGGTTGATTATGTCTATGAACCTGGACAGTTTGCTTTGCGTGGTTCCATCCTCGATGTCTATTCATACAGTTGTGAGTATCCTTATCGTATAGATTTTTTTGGCGACGATGTTGATTCAGTCCGCACTTTTCAGGTTGAGGATCAGCTCTCGCTAGATACTCGGGATAGGGTAGAGATAGTGCCCGAACTTGAAGCTAGCGAAGCAGCACAGGAACCTTTTCTCTCGCTACTGCCCGACAATACCATTATTGCTACTAAAGATTACCTTTTTGTTCGTGATGCTATCGATGCCTGCTTCCAAGAGGGAATGCAACTTGTATCCGGGCCGCAGTTTCTGTCGCAGGCCGAAGGTTTCCGTCGCATAGAGTTTGGACATAGGGCTTCAGTGCCTGATTGTAGCATTATCCGTTTTAATATTACGATACAGCCACTTTTCCACAAAAATTTCGAACTACTGTTTCAGGCGTTTGATAACTACTTACAGCAGGGCTATCAGCTCTATATACTTGCTGACAGCCCCAAGCAAAACGAACGTCTAAAGGATATTTTTGCTCAGCGTGCTGAGACTGAAGGTGAACAGAGCACCATTCGTTTTACACCTGTTGATAAAACGCTACATGAGGGTTTTATCGATGATGATCTTAAGGCATGTTTCTTTACCGATCATCAGATATTCGATCGCTTCCATAAGTACAATCTCAAGAGCGACAAGGCCCGTAGTGGAAAGATGGCTCTTACGCTTAAGGAGATACAACAGTTTGAAATTGGCGACTTTGTGGTTCATGTGGATCATGGTGTGGGTAAGTTTGGTGGCCTGGTACGTATGCCTCAGGGCAATGGTTATCAGGAGATGATTAAGCTTATCTATCAAAAAGGTGATGCCATCTATGTTTCCATTCACTCGCTCTATAAAGTAGCAAAATACAAGGGACAAGATAATGGCGAAGCACCACGTCTGTCGAGTCTTGGTACAGGTCAGTGGGAGCGCCTCAAGGAGCGAACTAAGGCGCACATCAAGGAGATAGCTCGCGACCTCATTAAACTATATGCTAAGCGTCGTCGCGAAAAAGGTTTCGCTTTCAGTCGCGACTCATATATGCAACACGAACTTGAGGCCTCGTTCCTTTATGAGGATACCCCCGACCAGTTGAAAGCCACTCAAGATGTCAAGGCTGATATGGAGCGTGCTCGTCCTATGGACCGTCTGGTTTGTGGCGATGTGGGCTTTGGTAAGACCGAGGTGGCCGTGCGTGCTGCGTTCAAGGCTGCTGTCGATGGCAAACAGGTTGCTGTACTAGTGCCCACTACTGTATTGGCCTATCAGCACTTCCGTACCTTCTCAGGTCGACTCAAGGATATGCCCGTACGAGTTGATTACCTTACCCGTGCCCGTACCCAGAAGGATACCACTCAAATACAGAAAGACTTGGCCGATGGTAAAATTGATATCATCATTGGTACCCATCGTCTTATCTCCAAGTCGATAAAGTTTAAGGATCTTGGTCTGCTCATCATCGACGAGGAACAGAAGTTCGGTGTCTCTACCAAGGAGAAACTCCGTCAGATGAAAACCTCTGTCGACACGCTTACCATGTCGGCTACACCTATTCCTCGTACCCTCCAGTTCTCGCTGGTTGGAGCGCGCGATTTGAGTGTGATACAAACGCCACCACCTAATCGCTATCCTATACAAACAGAGATACACACCTTTAGTCCGGAGATTATTTCAGAAGCTGTGAACTATGAAATGAGCCGTAACGGACAGGTGTACTTTGTGAATAATCGTATAGCCGATTTGGAGCATATCGCGGAAATAATACAGAAGTATGTGCCTGATGCACGTATCTGTATCGGACATGGACAGATGAAGCCCGAACAGTTGGAAAAGATTATCCTTGACTTTTCTAATTATGACTACGATGTGCTGCTCTCAACCACTATTGTTGAGAACGGTATCGATATCCCAAATGCCAACACCATTATTATTAATGGGGCTCATAACTTCGGACTCTCCGATCTCCATCAGATGCGTGGTCGCGTGGGACGTGGCAACCGCAAGGCTTTTTGTTATCTCCTGGCACCACCGCTCTCTGCACTCAATCCTGAGAGTCGTCGCCGCTTAGAGGCTCTTGAGAATTTCTCCGATCTTGGCTCTGGTATCAATATCGCCATGCAGGATCTTGATATCCGTGGTGCTGGTAATCTGCTGGGCTCTGAACAGAGTGGTTTCATTGCCGATTTGGGTTACGAAACCTACCAGAAGATTCTTAATCAAGCGATGGCCGAACTGAAAAATGAAGAGCCAGAGTTTGCAGCTGCCGAATCGGCAGCTAGTGGCTCTAGTGATTCTGGCAAGGCTAGTCATGCTAGTGATACAAGTTCTATCGCTTGGGTCGACGACTGTGCTCTTGACTCCGATATCGAGATGTACTTCCCTGATCAGTATGTGCCTAGCGACTCGGAGCGTATGCTGCTTTATCGAGAACTTGATAATTTGGCTAATAGTACTCAGCTGGAGCTTCAGTTAGATGCCTATCGCAAGCGTTTGGTCGACCGTTTTGGTGCCATACCTGCTGTGAGCGAGGAACTTATCTTGGTGGTACCGCTTCGTGTAGCTGGTAAACAGTTGGGTATCGAGAAGATTATGCTCAAGCAACAGAAGATGTTTTTCTACTTCGTCTCGCGCGACGATAGTCCTTACTTCCAGAGCGATGCCTTTGGCCGTATACTCCATTATGTATCCAATAACCCTCGCCAATGCAACTTCCGTGAGGGTAGTGGCAAGCGTTCTGTGGTTATCTCTGATGTACCAACCGTCGCTTCTGCTCTGACAATCTGTCGGCAAATTCTGTCATTATGACGTGGCTTTTACCTCGGCACCTATTTTGCCTTTAGCATGATGAACGCGGTTATTAAGTACCAAAGTTCACAACATGTTTAATCAGTTAAAAACAATAAAATTAGGAGGTAAAAATTATGATGCCAGTAATGAGAAGTAACAGTTGGATTCCTAGTGTATTCAGTGACTTGTTCGATACCGATTTCGTTCCAAAGAGCAATTACACAGCACCAGCTATCAACGTAAAAGAGAGCGACAAGGCCTACACAGTAGAGCTTGCAGCACCGGGCATGAAGAAGGAGGATTTTAATGTTCACATCAACGACGAGGGAAACCTGATTATCAAGATGGAGAGCAAGCAGGAAAAGAAGGATGAGGATAAGAATACACGCTACCTGCGTCGTGAGTTCTCATACTCTAAGTTTGAACAGACGCTGATTCTCCCTGATGATGTGAAAAAGGAGGACATCAAGGCGCGCGTAGAACATGGCGTTCTAACGGTAGAGTTGCCTAAGGTGGTTGAAGAGAAAGTTAAACTATCGCGACAGATAGATATCGCATAACAGGAAATGTGGTTAACAAGTGTTAACCACATTTCCTGTTTTAAATAATAATTTGTATATTTGCACCCGTATTATATTTAATTACTACACCTATGGATATTTGGCAGATTATCGTTGTGTTTTTGTTGCTTGTTATAGTAGTGGGTTTTTGTGTACTTCGTAACTATTATCGGTTGTTGTTGCGAAAGGAGGTCGATCGTGCGCGTCGCTCAGAGCATCTCAAGACGGTTTTTCTTGCTAACGTAAGTCACGCACTGCGTAATCCTCTTAATAACATTATTTCCAAGAGTAATGATCTCCTCACTACAGGGGTGGAGAATACAAAACCAAACCAGCTTACTGATTCGCTAGCCCAGATCAACAAGGATGGCAATCAGCTGATGTATTTTATTTCGCAGTTACTTGAACTTTCTAATTTCGAGAGTGGTTTACAAACCTTCACGCTTATCGAAGTTAATCTGGCTGAACTTATGGCTAGCTATCGTCGTGAGGCTCAACGCAATGTAGCCCCAAATGTGGCGGTCTATGTTCGCAGTAAGTTATCGCCTCATTGTAAAGGTACTCTCGATACCAACCTGATGTATCAGCTTATGATGCACCTATTGCAGAATGCCATTCGCCATACCACCGAAGGCTCTATCAGTATCGTTTATGAGGCTGAGCGCGATGGTCTTCAGGTTAGTATCATCGATACTGGCGATGGTGTTCCGCAGAAGTTCCATGGCAATATCTCTAACGTTCTTCAGGGCGATGAGTCGCTCAATATGTTTAATAAGAATTCTGGCTTGGGTTTGTCTATTTGTAAGGCTATCGTAGATGGCATGAATGGCGAAATCTCACTCAAGTCTGAAGAGGGTAAGGGTACCACCGTTACTGTTTATTTCCCATGCCGTCTACGCGATAAAAAGAAAGGACTGTAGCCCTTTTTTTATATTTTTCTTGTAATTAGTGCATTTCGTGCCTATTTTTTCGTACCTTTGCGGCGATGTTTGATTAATCGACTGAATGATGATGGATAAAGCAAAAATAAACGAGACGCTGCGTAGGAATGTGGCGGAGTTGTCGAAACAGACCGAAAAAGAGGTAAGCATGATGCCTGCCACAGTAGCACCGTTGCCATCGGTAGAGATGGTGAAACGCATTGTGGCATTGGTGAAAAACATTATATTCCCCGACTATTTTGAGAAACGACAGCCTGACGAGGCTATACGGGCATACCACATAGGCGTGGCAATGGAAGAACTGGCTAAGCTGCTTACCAAGCAGATAGCACATGGACTGCAGTTCTGCGAGCATTGTGAAGGCGAGCGCACTAAGGATCAGGTGTATGGCGAGGCAGAGCAGAAGGCCTTGTCATTTATCGATGCGCTGCCTGAGATTAAAAGACTGCTGTATACCGATGTACAGGCGATGTTTGATAATGACCCTGCCGCACCAAACTATGGTGAGGTAATATTCTGTTATCCGTCAATGAACACGATGACTCACTATCGTGTGGCTCATAAACTACATCAGCTAGAAGTGCCTGTTATCCCTCGAATCATCACTGAGCTGGCTCACTCTAAGACGGGTATCGATATTCACCCAGGCGCACAGATAGGCGAGTATTTCGCTATCGATCACGGCACGGGTGTGGTTATTGGCGAGACTACTATTATTGGTAATCACGTTACGTTGTATCAGGGTGTGACACTTGGTGCCAAGAGCTTTAAATACGATGAGAACGGAAATATGCTGAATGTGCCTCGACACCCGATTATCGAGGACAATGTAACTGTTTACTCTAACGCTTCGATTTTGGGTCGCATCACCATTGGACACGATTCTACCATAGGTGGTAACATCTGGCTTACACATAGTGTGCCGCCAAACTCACGCATCCTGCAGAGTAAAGCCATCGACGCAGGTTTCGAAGCAGGAGCGGGGATATAAAAGAAAACAGAGGACTAAGCCTCTGTTTTCTTTTTTCCAAATTCTGGGTCTATCTTGAGTAGCGACGAGACGATGTACGTCATGGCGCAGCACCCTACTACGATGAGGAAGAATACCTGGTAGCCAACCGACTCCTGCAGGGCACCTGCAAAGAGTCCGGGAATCATCATCGACAGGGCCATGAAGGCTGTACATAGTGCATAGTGGGCCGTTTTGTGCTCACCCTGGCTATAATATATAAGGTATAGCATATAGGCCGAGAATCCGAATCCATAGCCGAACTGCTCAAGGAAGATGCAGATGTTGATTATTAACAAACTAGATGGTAGTGCATAAGAGAGGTAGACATATACCAAGTCGGGTATGGTGATTGCCATAACCATAGGCCATAGCCAACGCTTCAGTCCGTCTTTACTAGCTACGATACCACCAAGAATACCACCAAGGGTGAGTCCGATAACACCAACGGTACCTTGAACCATACCAAACTCAACATCCGAAAGGCCCAGTCCACCGTTACTTATTTTGTCAACAAGGAATAAGGCCGACACCTTGGCCAGCAGTCCTTCTGGCATACGATAGAACAGCATGAAACAGATGCCAACCCAAACCTGTGGCTTCTGGAAGAAGGTTACTAACGTTTGCCAGAACTCGTTCACGATATCTTTTGCAGTTTTCTGTATGCGATTGTTGTCCTCGCTGGGGCGAGGTAGTGCCCAGCTGTGGTATAACCACAAGGCGATAAAGAGGCCTGCAATCAGATAGAACACCAAACTCCAGGCATAGGCTATGCTACGGGTTAGCACCTGCAATACACCTGCCAGTCCCACCAATAATCCTGACGAGAAAATGGTGGCTATACGATAGAACGTGCTTCGAATGCCTACGAAATAGGCCTGCTCGTGTTGCTCCAGTCCCAGCATATAGAAACCATCTGCTGCAATATCGTGGGTGGCACTACTAAAGGCCAACAGCCAGAAGAATGCCAACGAACCTTGCAGCCACCACGGGCCGGGTATGGTGAATGCTACACCCGCCAATGACGCAGCTATCAGTATCTGCATGGCAAGAATCCACCAGCGTTTGGTGCGTAGCATATCAACAAACGGACTCCACAGGGGTTTGATAACCCATGGCAGATATAGCCACGAGGTATAGAGGGTGATGTCGGCATTCGATAGTCCGAGACGTTTGTAGATGATAACCGAGATGGTCATAACTGCTACATAGGGCACGCCTTCTGCAAAGTAGAGTGTGGGCACCCAAGCCCAGGGTGAACGGGTTTTATTCATATAGTTTCTTGATTTCAGCATTGCGATAGTAGAATAACAGTATCTCGTCGTAGGGGTGTCCTTGTTCGCCCATCACGGCGGCACCTATCTGGCATAAACCTACGCCATGCCCCCAACCCCTACCGTGAAGGATGAACTTGTCGCCATCCTTTTCAACATCAAAGGCTGAAGAGTATAAGTGGCTCTCGCTGAGGGCGCGTCGTATCTCGAGTTCTTTACCAATGGTAAATGTCTTCTTGGTGCCCACAATCTTAAGTTTCCAGATGCGGCCACTCTTGCCACGCTCCACAGGAATGAGATCTACAATCTCGCCGAAGTCGTCTTTTAGCTTTCGATTGACTAGTTCCGATAGTTCGGCCTGAGTGTATTTCACCTCCCAACGGTAGAAGTCGGGAGTTTCCTGATCAAAGTCGTTAAGTACTTGCGATAGGATATGCTTGTCGCTGGTGTTGCAGTATGGATCCTGGAATGATACCAGATAAGGTTTCGGGGTGTCCTCCCAACAGTATTGGAACTCTTCTGTTACACCACCGCAGCATTTCGAGAAACGTGCGTCGCATATCTCATCTCCGTACATCAGTACCTGTCCGCGCGTCTGACTGATGGCCTCCTCAACGTGGGTGTTGTTGGCACGTGTGATGCCTTGATAGCGCTGGCAGTGGTCATCGGCACACACGTCGAATATGGTGTGGTCTTCGCGATCGTACCAGCGGATAAACTCGTTGTCGCTCTTGGTGAACGAGAAGAAGTTGTCACCTCCGCTCTCGTGCTGTTTACGCTTCTCAATCTGTGCCAGCAGCCACGAACGTGAGATAACGGCATGAGCTTTGAGAAACTCCAGACTTGATGTTGAACTCATCTCGCTCGAGATAACGCTGGTCAGGTATTTTTCTACAGGCAACTCGTTGATTGCTACAATCTTGTCGGCCTCTACCACAATGCGCAGTGTGCCCTCAAATGTCTGAGTTTCTTTGCGCTCCCAATGGAAGTTTACGCCTATGGTAACATCGTTAAGCGAGAACGATGCGTCTTCGGCTTGTGGGGTAAAGGTGAGGTTACGATACTGAGTGCCTCGCCATAAGATTCCACCCTCGCTGAATTCAACCACTTGATCGCCTGTTATCACTTCGCCTTTAGCTACGTATGGCTTGTTAAGACTGAATGATATCTTCTCGCCACTCACGATGCCAACGGTAACATTTGGCTCTTTTTTCATTGAACATTGACCATTGACCATTGAACATTGGGTGGCTTTGAGGCGGTCGATAACCTGCTGGAGTTCGTTTGGCTGCAGCGATACTTCGTTGAGTATGCCGAGTGCCACCTCTGGGGTTATACGTTCAAAGTCCTCCTTACGTGGAGTTACAATGAAACCTGCCATATCAAGTGCTCCAGGCGAAATGATATACTGGTTGCATCCCTCAGCATAATAGCAGTCGGGGCGATGTTTTTTGCGGGGGAACACCACCGAATAGTAATCGGTATCGTGGCGCCAGCTAACAATGTTCAGCATGGGTTCCGGTTCACCCTCTGGCACTGGTAGTGCTTCGTATAGACGGATAAATAGTTGCTCGTCGCTATACTCCGACTTGCTGTGTATCAGCAATGCCGGGCAAGGGTACTCTTCTATAAGTGAGATGCCTTCCTCGTCGTTGAGATTGAGTATGGGCTTCAGATTGCGAGAAAGTCGCTGCCATGCCGTCTGCAATGGTAACACTCCTGACGTGCCTGCCTGGAAATGGGCATGGTCAGGGGCCGATGCACCACACTTAGGTCCGTTGTAGAATACCATCATGCTTGGGTATTCGTTCAGCAGTCTGTGAATCTCGCTGTACGAGTTGCGAATCAGCTGAGGTTCATGTTTCACAGATGGTATAGTGAAGTGTATAGGCAGTATGGGGTAGGGGTTTACCAATAAGTCGTATTGCCCGTCAATAGGTTTCTTTACCTGTTCTTTAGGACGGTTTTGTTCGCAAAGGAAACAGGGGCGTTCTGCTAGTGTCTGTTTGTCAATCTTTGCACCTGTTGATACGATTCGGGCGGGGTTGAACTGCACCTTCATCGTTGATGTGCCCACAACCAGCTCGCGTGTCTTAACATTGCGCAAGTCTTGATAGCGCTGGCGTGCATCGTCCCACTTCTCTAACTGACGGTTAAAGAATCGCATCAGTGGCGAGTCGTTTATCAGTTCCTGCTTACCTTGTAGCATCTGCTGGCGGGCCATAATTTCGAGTGAACGTAGCTGGTCCTTATACAGATTGTTGGCGTTTACCTTATCAATCGAAAGGGCGGCATCGCTGTTTCCACCCCAGCGGCGGCAGAGATAAAGCTCGGTAAAGATGCGGCCAATACGATAGTGGCGTGAGAAGATAAGACCTAAAGCATAGTCCTCGCCATAGCTGGTATTAGGGAATCCAACCTGACGTAGCAACGGCGTAAAGAAAGCACGTGGCGCACCAAGTCCGTTAATGCGCAGAGCATTGTTAGGTCCGTTCTCATCGGTCCATTCGGCGTGGTCAATAAGTCCTGGGGGTAGTGTGTTCAGATCGAAGTCACACATGCGGTATGAACCTATCACCATAGCAGCGTTCTGCTTGTAGAATGCATCTACAATCTGTTGCAGGGTCTTTGGCGACGAATACAGGTCGTCGGAGTCAAGTTGTACAGCAAAACGTCCGCATCTGTCGTCGTGGATAGCGGTGTTCCAGCATCCGCCAATGCCTAGGTCGTAGCGATCGGGTATGATATGTATCAGTCGCTCATCATGGAATCCACGCAGTAACTCGGTTGTCTTGTCGGTAGAGTGGTTGTCTACCACAATCACGTTGAATTTGAATTTTGTCTTCTGACTGAGTGCGCTGTTCACTGCATCACAAATGGTCTTCTCGCGATTGTAAACCGGAATCACCACCGATGCCTCGACATCGAACTCCTGCTCGTTGAAGTCAGGACGGCGATAGAACGAAGGATCGATCTTGGCGCCTATGGCGGCCAGATGCGCTGTAGCAGCATGCTCCATCTCAATCTGCACTTCACGATTGCGTGGGTTCACATAGTCAAACTGCTTCTCGCCCGATGCACGAGTGTCAGTTTCCTGCTCAGTGTACAGTTTCTCGTTGATGTGGAAAATGCGACCTTCGCGACTCAGAAACAGACGCAGGGCATATACCGCAGCATACCGGTAGTCGTGTTCACCAGCCTGCATAGCGAATGTGTGTAGCAGTGATGTCTTGACTAAGATAAGTGAACCGAGGTCGAAATCATCGCGAATGCTACCTATCTGATAATCGATAACGGGATGTGGCTGCAGCTTGCCGTCTATCAGGTCGTTGTGGTCTGCATAGATCATGGCAGCATCCGAATCGCTGGCTATACGCAGCATGCGGTCTAGTGTGCCTTTGGCCATCTGTATCTCTCGTGGTCTTATCTGCAGTAGTGCATAGTCGGCTTTTGCATTCTCGGCTATTGCCATCAGTGTGTTGCTACTAGTCAGGTCGGCTACTACTATCTGCTGGCAGTCGCAAAGTGCACCATCCAGTTCGCCAAGTGGTTTGTTTACTAGCAGATAAATATGTTGTATCGTCTTGCTGCCCTTTATCTGGGCCACAACGTTGCGGGCCGACTCCAGGTCGTTGCAAGGCAGGAAACAATCTATTTTTTCTCTCATTCTGTGAATAATTGTTTTATTGCAGGGCAAAAGTAGTAATATTTTCCGAGAAAACCATATTATTCAAGTTTTTTTTCTACCTTTGCAGGCAAAAAGTAAAGATGTACGACGAAAAGAAGGTGTTATTAGGCATGTCGCTTGCTGAATTGCAGCAGGTAGTGGCTGATTTGGGTATGCCCAAATTTACCGCCGGCCAGATAGCTAAGTGGCTCTATCAGCAGCATGTAGCAACCATCGACGAGATGACTAATCTGTCGAAGGCTAATCGTGAAAAGCTGAACGATAGCTTTCAGGTGGGCAGCATGGCGCCTATTGATTGCCAGAAGTCGAAAGACGGCACCATCAAATACCTGTTTCCAGTTGCCAGCGGACATTTCGTAGAAACGGTTTACATCCCCGATGGCGATCGTGCCACACTCTGTGTGTCGTGCCAGGTGGGCTGCAAAATGAACTGTCTTTTCTGTCAGACGGGAAAGCAGGGCTACGAGGGCAGTTTGAGTGCTGGCGACATCCTGAATCAGATTTATTCGCTGCCTGAGCGTGAAACACTTACCAATATTGTGTTTATGGGTCAGGGCGAGCCTATGGATAATCTCGACGCTGTACTACGTGCTACCGAGGTGTTGACCAGCGATTATGGTTACGCCTGGAGTCCACGTCGCATCACCGTTTCGAGTGTAGGTGTCAAGAATAAACTGAAGCGTTTCCTCGATGAGAGCGAGTGCCATGTGGCTATCTCGATGCACTCTCCGCTGCCTGAACAGCGCCAGCGCCTGATGCCTGCCGAAAAGCAGATGTCGATTACCGAGGTGGTCGATCTGTTGAAACAGTACGATTTCAGTCACCAGCGCCGTTGTTCGTTCGAGTATATCTGTTTTGCAGGTCTTAACGACACCACCACCCATGCTCGCGAAATCATCAAACTGTTGCGCGGACTGGATTGTAGGGTAAATCTGATACGATTCCACGAGATACCAGGTGTAGATTTGCCTGGAGCTGACGAGAAACGTATGGAGGCACTGCGCGACTATCTGACAGCCCACGGCGTGTTTACCACCATCCGTGCCAGTCGTGGTCAGGATATCTTTGCAGCATGTGGACTGCTATCGACTGCGAAGAAGAATGAGATTGAACATTGAATAACTGAAATATAAATGGAGAATAGAAAAATTCGCGTGGCAATCACGCATGGCGACACCAACGGCATAGGCTATGAGGTCATCCTTCGAGCTTTCGAGGATCCCATGATGCTGGATATGTGCACACCTATTATTTATGGTTCGCCCAAAGCAGCAACCTTCCATCGTAAGGCGCTGAACATAGAAACCCAGTTTACCATCATTAAGGATGCTGAAGAGGCAAAAGACGGCAGAGTGAACTTGTTGGCCGCCTTCGATGAGGAGGTGCCTGTAGAGTTTGGTAAGCCTACCGAGGCTAGCGACCGTGCTGCCAAGCAGGCTGTAGCCCGTGCTAAGGAGGATATGCAGAAGCATCTGTACGATGTGCTGGTGCTGGGGCCGGTAGTACCTAACCCCAACCCCCATCGCGAGGATAAGGCACTCACCATTATGCTCAGCGATCGTGTTCGTATTGGCTTACTTACCAACCATCTGCCCATCAAGGAAGTGGCACAGGCCATCAGCATCGAGAAGATAGTTGAGAAGGGAAAGATTTTCTTTAATAGTTTGAAGCGCGATTTCCGAATCAATAATCCTCGTATCGCTGTGTTGGCACTTAATCCGCAGCCAGGTACCGAGGAAGAGCAGATTATCGCTCCTGCTATCGAGGAACTCGAAAAGCAGAATGTTCAGGCCTTCGGTCCATACGCTGCCGAGGAGTTCTTTGCATGTAACAATCACGAGCAGTTTGATGGCATACTGGCTATGTACGACGATCAGGGCATGCTGCCATTCAATTCTCTTGCTCCCGAATTCGGAGTAAAGCTCAAGGCTGGTATCACAGCCATCTGTACCACTACCGACCACGGTCCTTCGTTCGAGATTGCAGGTCAGGGTATAGCTGATCCAACATCGCTACGTCAGGCCATATATGCTGCGGTAGATATGTACCGCCATCGTAAGGAGTACGACGAGCCAATGGCTAATCCTCTGCCCAAGCTCTATCATGAGAAGCGTGAGGATGGCGACAAGGCCCGTTTTGCTATGCCTCGTGCCAAGGACGTATTTAAGTAAACTAGACAAGCAATAAATGAATAAAAAGTACCAGAACTACTTTTTCCTTTTCGGATTGTTAGTTCTCGTCATAATGGCCTCCCAGCTTGACTTCCGTCAGGCCTGGGATGGCATTCGGCATGCAGGCTATTGGTTTGCCAATGTACTGGTGCTATGGGCATTCCTTTATATGATCAATACCGCCTCGTGGTATCTTATCATCAATACCATTGGCAACGAGCAGGGCGTTTGTCGTAAGTGCAAGGTTGGCTTCTGGTGGCTCTATAAGATTACCATCTCTGCCTTTGCTCTCAACTATGCCACACCTGGCGGACTGATGGGTGGCGAACCCTATCGCATCATGTCGCTGTCGCCCAAGATTGGTGGACAGCGTGCATCGTCGAGTGTCATTCTGTATGTGATGACGCATATCTACAGCCACTTCTGGTTCTGGCTGCTTAGCGTACCTCTTTATATTATTACACAGAAGATGACACCGCTTAGCTATATCCTGCTGCCCATTATTGCCGGTATAGCATTGTTGGCCATCTGGTTCTTCCTGCGTGGTTATAAGCGCGGCATTGCCATGACGGGTATGAAGATTCTCAGCCATTTCCCCATGGTCAAGAAGTGGGCACAGCCTTATATCGAGAATAATCGCGAAAAGCTGGCCGAGGTCGATCAGCAGATAGCAGCTCTCCACAATCTGAATCCGCACACGTTCAAGGCTGCGGTTATTCTGGAGTTGCTGTGCCGTTTGGCGTCAACCTTCGAGATATATTTTATTCTGCTTGTGATAATGCCCGAGGTAACTGTTCCTCAGTGTATATTGATCTATGCCTTCACCACGCTGTTTGCCAACATGCTGTTCTTTATGCCGTTGCAGTTGGGTGGTCGCGAGGGCGGATTCCTCATGAGTACCGAGGGCCTTAGCATGACAGCCAATGCAGGTATCTTTGTTGCCCTGCTGGTACGTGTCCGTGAGCTGATTTGGACTGCTATCGGACTGCTTTTAATCAAGCTCGATAAGAAAGATAAGTAATTTGCGTTAAAAATCTGCCAAAATTGCAGATGTTTCAGAAAAAATATGTAATTTTGTCAGCTCAATGAAGACAAGTGAACTTCAAAACATCAAACAGCGGTACAACATCGTAGGCAATTGCGATGCTTTGAACCACGTGCTCGACGTAGCCCTTCAGGTTGCGCCCACCGATCTTAGTGTGCTTATCGTGGGCGAGAGCGGAGTGGGTAAGGAGATTATTCCCCGTGTCATTCACGATAACTCTCCTCGTCGCCGTGAAAAATACTTCGCCATCAACTGCGGATCAATCCCCGAAGGTACCATCGATTCCGAACTCTTTGGACACGTCAAGGGGTCGTACACAGGTGCTATCAACGATTCACCTGGATATTTTGGTGTGGCCAATAAGGGTACATTGTTCCTCGACGAGGTTGGCGAGTTGCCTTTGGCTACTCAGGCCCGATTGCTGCGTGTGCTCGAAACAGGCGAGTATATCCCTGTGGGAGCCACCGAGGTTCGCAAGACCGATGTACGCATTGTTGCCGCTACTAACGTTAATATCCGTCAGGCCATCAGCGAGGGTCGCTTCCGCGAGGACCTTTACTATCGTCTCAACTCTATACCCATCCAGATGCCACCTCTGCGCGAGCGTGGCGAGGATATCATATTGTTGTTCCGATTGTTTGCTTTGCAGATGGCCGAGAAATATAAGATGGACCGCGTGGCGCTCGATGAGGGTGCCAAGCAGTTGCTGATGCACTACAAGTGGCCGGGCAATGTGCGCCAGCTTAAGAATATCACCGAGCAGATCAGTGTTCTCTCGCCCGAGCGTAACATTACGGCTCAGGTGCTTTCGCAATTCATCCCTCAGGATCAGGAGTCAACCCAGTTGGCCACCATTCACCGTGAGGGTAGTGGCGATCATAGTTTTGAGAACGAACGCGAGATTTTATATAAAATCCTGTTTGAGCTGCGTGGTAACGTAAACGACATGCGTCGCGAGATGAGTGCGCTGAAGAAACAGCTCGCCGATGTGCAGACCGCCAAGCCTGCCACCATCGACCCTATGCCTGCCGCCACCACACTGCCCACTGTCTCACCCGCTCATCCTCTCGCCTCCTCACCTATAGCGTCTGTCGAGGATGCTTATGCCGAGGAGTATATCGAACCCGAGAAGGAGCTTGAGAGCCTGAACCTCAATGATCTTGGTAAGCAGATGCTTGAAAAGGCCCTGGAGCGTAATCATGGCAACCGCAAGAAAGCAGCCCAGGAACTGGGCATTAGCGACCGAACCCTCTATCGCAGACTGAAACAATATGGGCTGGAGAAGTGAATAGTGAATAGTGAATAGTGATGAATAAGATATTGATAACAAAATATGTCAGAAAGTGGATGGTATACATTGGTGTGATACTATTCACTATTCACTGTTCACTATTCACTACATCTTGCTCCGTCAGCTATAAGTTCAACGGTGCCAGCATCGACTACTCGCAGACCAAGACCATCCAGATTGCCGAGTTCCCCATCCGTAGTAGCTATGTATGGGGTCCTATGGGTCCGATGTTTAATAATCAGCTTAAGGATCAGTTTGCCAACCACACCCGCCTGGAGCAGGTTAAGCGCAATGGCGACCTTAAGATTGAAGGAGAGATTACACGCTACGAACAGCGCAACAAGAGCGTAAGTGCCGAGGGCTATTCGGCAATGACTGAGCTCACGATGACTGTCAACGTGCGTTTTACGAATAACAAGAACCACAATGAAGATTTCGAGCAGCAGTTCTCTGCCTCTGCCAGCTACGAAACTACTCAGTCGCTCAATAGCGTTCAGGAGGAGTTAGTAACTCAAATGGTGAAGGACCTCTGCGACCAGATATTCAACAAGACCGTAGCCAACTGGTAAACCGCATATGGATAGAATAACGGAACTGATAAAACATCCGGAGAGGATGGACCGCGACACGCTCTACGAGTTGCGCTCCTTGTTGGCTCTCTATCCCTATTTCCAGACGGCCCGTTTGTTGATGCTTCAGAACCTCTATCTGCTTCACGATGCCACCTTCGACGAGGAGCTGCGTCGCGCTTCGGCCTATATCACCGATCGCCGCGTGGTGTTCAAGATGATCGAGGGGCGCCACTACGAGTATCGCAACATGATTCCGCAGAAGCAGCAGGCAGCTAAGTCAAAGGTAGCCGATAACGAGGATCGTACTGCAACGCTTATCGACAATTTCCTTGATCAGATTCCTAAGGATTATGTCGAGGAGACTGAACGTAAAGCCAAGCGCAAGCCCACCCCTGCCGATGCTGCTGTCGACTATATCAGCTACCTTGTTGAGGCTGAGCCAGATGGTGGTCAGGAGATGCCTGGCGAGGTACCGCAAATGCCAGGTCAGGACCTTATTGATTCGTTCATAAATGATGACAAAGGCAAGTTTATTCTCAGCGATACGCCCGAGTATCGTCCTGAGCCTCAATCAGAACCCGAAAATAGCGAAATTGAGGTAGGTGGAGAGTTTTTTACTGAAACTTTGGCACGAATTTACATCAAACAGGGTAGATATTCGAAAGCTTTAGAAATAATTAGGCGTTTAAGTTTGGATAATCCGAAAAAAAATGCTTACTTTGCAGATCAAATACGTTTCTTAGAGAAATTAGTGATAAATAATAATAAAAATAATAAATAAAAAAATGTACACATTATTTGTAATTCTTATCGTGATTGCAGCACTGCTCATGATTGGCATTGTGCTCATTCAGGAGTCAAAGGGAGGCGGTCTGGCTTCTCAGTTCTCAGGTTATAACCAGATTGGCGGTGTTCGTAAAACTACCGACTTCATCGAGAAGGCCACTTGGTTCCTCGCTGGTTTCATGGTTCTCGTTAGCGTATGCTGCGCATATGTAGCTCCTCAGGCAGGTGGCGAGAGCTCAGTAATGGAGAATTATCAGGCTCCTGCAACCAATCCTAATAACCTTCCTGGTTTCGGTGCCAGTCAGCAGCAGAAGGATGCAGCTGCTCCCGCAGCTCCTGCAACCGAGGCTCCTGCAGCTCCCGCAGAGAAGAAGTAGTTGTTTTTCCCCCTAAGTTAGGGGGAATCCAAAGGGGTCTGAACAAGCGCATAATCAAGCATTGCTCAGACCCCCTCTATCTCCCCCTACTCAGGGGGAGATTTTTCTTTATCCAATCGTAATCGTATACTTACTCATAAACGAAGCCCCGGGCTGCAGATGATTCATCAGCGGCTTGTCCTTAAACTCACCTTTGAATCCACGCGGATCGCCCAGTCCGTACCAAGGTTCAATGCACACAAATGGTGCCTGCTTGTCAAACGGGCTCCAGAAAGCAATCACAGGGCACTTATAGTCCACCGTCACAGCTGGCTCACCGTTGGTGTCTATCAGCATAGCGCGATGAGTCTGGCACTTGTGAATCTTCACCGAGTCATCGCGGAAAAGGTTGTTCGAAATCTCCATGATGCCCATGTCTGCCTCCAGTGGTATCTCTGTCATTTCATGACTACCGTCTATGTAACTCTTCAGTGAGTCCATAGGCTCCTCGTTGTCCAGCTTGATAATGCCGTCCAGCTTTCCGCTAGGCGTGTTGAATGCGGGGTGTCCACCTATCTGGAAGTGAATCTCTTTAGTGTCGGTATTCTCCACGTGCCATATCACGTGAATCTTGTTGCCCTCCAGTCGGTAGGTGATAGCCAGGTTAAACTTATATGGATACACCTTCAGTGTTTCCTCGCTGTCGTGTAGTGCCATTGTCACCTTCTCTGGTGTCTGTCGTACCAGTGTAAACATCGTGTCGCGTGCAAATCCGTGTCGTGGCAGGTGATATTCCTTGCCATCCACCGTATACGTATCCTTATTCACGCTGCATACTATCGGGAAGAGTATCGGTGAGTGTCTGGGCCATTTCTCGCCGGCCTGCCACATATACTCCCTACCGTTATTGTCCTTCACACTCTGGAGCTCAGCTCCCATTTCTGCCACCTTGATTGTCAGCAGTTCGTTTTTAAGTTCTACCATGTTTTCAAAATTATGATTAGTAAACTGCCTGCAAAGATAGCACAATTTGGTTAAAAAATCACGATTTGAGCCAAGAATATTTTCAACTTTCAGTAAAAATATAAGCGAGGAGCCTTGATTATGGGTTCTTCGTTTCTGCTGATAAATGCCCATGCAGCTTGTGGCCCATGCTTTGATGTCAAACTTCAGCAGTCTCTCTAATGCCTTTACTTTCGATGCCATAAATGAATTAATAATTTTAAGGGTGTAATAAACTTTCCTTTTCCTTAAAACCTCTTCCTTAGTCGTAGATTTGCGTCGTTAGCCTCTGAATTTTTTCTGGTAGGCCTACAAAAAAAATTCTCTGGCTTGTTCGTAATTTTTAGATGCTTTTCTTTGTATTGCATCTATGATGCAAAGGTACGAATAATTTTTTGAATTGTACAAGTTTTTAGCAATTATTTTTTTTAAATCTGTGTCTTTTTTCAGAAAGTTATTAACTTATAACTCCTGACACCTGACATCTTAATATTTCGTTTTGTTTGAAACGAAGTTTTTTATTATATATATTATATATAATATATATAATAAAATATATTATGCTGTATTATTATACCCAAACTACTCTTTACCACCTTTTCCAAAATACAAAAACCTAAATGTCAGGTGTCAGGAGTTATAAGTTATAACTTTATAACCTCCATCCTCGTAGTACACAAAAGGGACGGTTCCGTTTGTGTACACGTTTGTGTACAGAAGGAACGGTTCCAAAGTGAAAAACTGGAAAATGGTACGGAGAGTATAGACGACTTCGCCATGCAGCGAGATTGGGAATTTTGCCGTGCTTATCTCTAAAAAATCTCTCTATACTATTTGGAAGTATCGGAAATTTTTTGTATCTTTGCACGGAAATTGAAAACAATTAATTTGATAAACTAACGTATGATAAGGAAACTATTATTATGCATGGTGTGTGGCGCATTCACAATGGCGAGTGCGCAGAAAACACCAGTATGGAAAGATGCTGGCGTGAACCAGCAGAATCGTGAGACTAGACATGCTCATTTCTTTGGGTTTGAAAACGCTGAGAAGGCGAAGGGCGACAAGAAGAAGTCAGGTCGCTATCTGTCGATGGAAGGTAAATGGAAGTTCAACTTCGTGAAGAACCATCAGGATGCACCTCAGGGATTCTATGCCCTGAAGTACGACGACTCGAAGTGGGTAGACTTCCCCGTGCCAGGACTGTTTGAGATTGAGGGGTATGGCGACAAAATCTACAAGAACACAGGTTACTCTTGGAGCACTACCTTTAAGAGCAATCCGCCATACATCGGCGAGACTAACAACTACACCGGCTCGTACCGTAAGACCTTCGAGTTGCCCGCCAGCTGGAAGGGTCAGCAGGTTTACTTCTACGTGGGTAGCGCTACCAGCAACCTGAGCGTATGGGTAAACGGTAAGTATGTGGGCTACAGCGAGGATTCGAAGGTGGCTGCCGAATTCAACATCACCAAGTATCTGAAGCCTGGCAAGAACCTGATAGCCATGCAGATTATGCGCTGGTGCGACGGTAGCTATCTGGAGGACCAGGACTTCTGGCGCTTTACCGGTATCGCCCGCGAGGTGTATCTGTATGCCACACCAAAGGTGCACATTCAGGATGTGTTTGTAAAGCAGGACTACCTGCAGGGCAAGGGGGTGCTGAATGTTGACGTGAAGCTGGCTGGCGGCAAGGCTCCTGTAGAGGCTAAGCTGTATGATGCCGAAGGCAAACTGGTGGCTGAGGGACTGAACGCTACCGTAGAGAATGCCAAGGCATGGACAGACGAGACACCTTATTTATATACTCTCGAGGTTTCGCTGAAGAAGGGTAACGAGACTACTGAGGTGATTAAGCAGAAGGTGGGTTTCCGCCATATCGAGATTAAGGGCGGACAGCTGCTGGTGAACGGACAGCCTATACTGATTAAGGGTGCCGACCGCCACGAGCTGGATCCCGACGGTGGCTACATCGTGAGCGTAGACCGCATGATTCAGGACATCAAGATTATGAAGCAGCTGAACATCAACGCCGTGCGTACCTGCCACTATCCTGACGATCCACGCTGGTACGACCTGTGCGACGAGTATGGACTGTATGTCACAGCCGAGAGTAATCTGGAGAGTCACGGTATGGGCTATCGCGAAAAGACGCTGGCTAAGAACCCACTCTTTGCTAAGGCTCACATAGAGCGCCAGGAGGGTAACATGATGACTTATAAGAATCACCCCAGCATCATCGTATGGAGCCTGGGTAACGAGGCTGGCTATGGAGAGAACTTTGAGAAGGCTTACGACTGGGTGAAGGCATACGACAATACCCGTCCATGCCAGTATGAGCAGGCTCGCATTGAAGGTAAGACCGACATCTTCTGCCCCATGTATCTGGGGTATGAGGACTGCGAGAAATATTCGCAGAGCGGAACAACTTCGTATAAGGGCAACCAGTTGGGTGGCTCAAAGGAGGTTAAGCCTCTGATACAGTGTGAGTATGCCCACGCTATGGGTAACTCGATGGGTGGATTCAAGGAGTACTGGGATCTTATCCGTAAGTATCCCACCTATCAGGGTGGCTACATCTGGGACTTTGTAGACCAGGGACTGCGTGATAAGAGCAAGATTACCGGTAAGGAGATATTTACATACGGTGGCGACTACGGACGCTATCCTGCTACCGACCACAACTTCAACTGTAATGGTATCATAGCTCCCGACCGCAGACTGAATCCACACGCCTACGAGGTGCAGTACTACTATCAGAACGTATGGGTAACAGAGAAGAACCTGAAGGAAGGTAAGTTTGAAATCTACAATGAGAACTTCTTCAAGACACTCGACGACCTGGAGCTGGAGTGGTTTGTTGGCGGAGCTGCCGAAGGCGGACACCATCACGGTGGCAATCGCCCTGCCGGATTGACATTCGGTCATGGCGGTAAGATGGACATCAGCGGCATTGCTCCACAGCAGCGCAAGCTCATCGTATGCGAGGATATGCAGAAGATCATCACCAAGATGATGGGGCACCATGGCGACCAGGAGCTGTTTGTAGTGTTCCAGTTCAAGGCTAAGCAGGCTCAGCCGCTCATCGAGAAGGGACAGGTGATGGCCCGTCAGCAGTTTGTGCTGAATCCATACCAGTTCCCCGAGCTGAAGGCTGAGAAGGCTCAGGTTGAGAAGGAGGAGACTGAGAGCTACGTGAAGCTGGATGCAGCTGGTACCACACTCACCATTGGTAAGTGGAGCGGTTGGATTGACTATCTGGATGTAGACGGCAAGGAGATGCTGGTAGACCACCAGTCGATAGTGCCTGAGTTCTGGCGTGCACCAACCGATAACGACTATGGTGCTGGTCTGCAGAACCGTTTCGGTGCATGGAAGAACCCAGAGATGAAGCTGAAGGATTGTAAGGTTGACGGCAACACTGTTACTTCGACCTTCGACATGCCTGACGTAAAGGCAACACTGGTGATGACCTATACACTCACTGCTGAAGGCGAGGTGATAGTACACCAGCAGCTGAATACCGACAAGGATGCCAAGGTGAGCGGCTTGTTCCGCTATGGCGTGCAGCTGCAGATGCCTAAGGAGTTCGATGCAGTGAGCTACTACGGTCGTGGTCCGGTTGAGAACTACATCGACCGTAACTCAAGCGAGTTTATCGGCGTCTATCAGAACAAGGTGGCCGATGAGTACTTTGCATACGTACGTCCACAGGAGTCGGGCAACCATACCGATGTGCGCTGGTTCCGCGTGGTTAATGCCAAGGGCAACGGACTGGAGTTCTACAGCAATGCGCCTATGGAGGCAAGTGCGCTGAACTTCCTGACTGAGGATCTGGACGATGGTGCTAGCAAGGATAAGGAGATAGGCCGTCACTCAGGCGACCTGATTGAGCGCCCATTGACTCAGGTACACATCCAGCAGCGCCAGATGGGACTGGGCTGTGTAAACTCATGGGGAGCATGGCCTCGTGCTGAGTATCTGATGCCATATAAGGACTACGACTTTACCTTCGCTATCCGCCCGATAAAATAATTTGTGCAATATTTATGCACAATTTATAGCAAAATGTAACCATCTGAGGCTTGATTTCAGTCAAAAAGTTAACCTCAGATGGTTATTTTATGAATTTTTAGCCAAAAACGCTTGGTGGGTATATGATAAATTGTTACCTTTGCAACGGAAAAATGAGATGGATTGATATGAAGATGAGAGAAAAAGTAACAATTTTGCTGATCGCCCTGATGATGGGTCCGATCATGAGCTATGCAGAAGAGAATCAAGTCACCAGCGAGTGTGACACCACTTATATTAAACTTGACGAGAACCGTGTGCCCATTACTCATGTTAACTTGACATACGATGAACTCGTAGAGAAGGTTGGTGAGCTTGAGACTATTCTGGAGACTGACGATTTCCAGCTGTATGCTGCAGGTGATTACACTTATAAGGTAGTAGGTGGAATCGTTACCTCTATGGCTATTCAGATTCCTGATGATAACAACGACAAGGTGGTTTACAATCAGATTCTGAATGCGCTGGCTAAGAGTAACTCGCTGAAGGATACTCACAATACCGGTGGTAACTACTACCAGTATGCTGACTTCCAGATTCAGTTTGACGACTTTGAGGGTTACGAGAAATTAACCTTCTCAGTTCTTGAGTAAGCTTAGGTAATACCCCAGGCGGTATAATTTGAAAACCAACAGATAAGGGCGGGATCCACAGAGGTTCCGCCTTTCTATTACTCCAAACATGCGGTGCCACAGGCGGATGAGCCACAGAATGGCGGGGATATGGATGCCGGATACCAATGTGAGCAGGCGCGAATAGCCACGCAGGTCGCTGCGAAACTCATAAAGCGTGCGCAGGTTACGCTCTGTCTTGGCTACATAATCAGGGTTGGATTCAAACTCCATCATCGTTACAGAATTGGCTATGTGCAGTACGGGGATGTTGTTCAGCTTAAGCTGCTTGCCGAAAAGCACATCTTCGTAGCCACTCTTTTTGAATCGCTCGTCGAAGGGATTCTGAAGAAAAGCATCACGACGAATCATGAAGTTAGTTGAGCGAAACTCCTGATACTTGTTTTGTTGGCGCTTTTGGGCTGTGTGCTCAGCTTCGGCATCCTTCTCGTAAATATATCTCAGGTTATGGGCCATCTGCGGCATTTCGGCAATGGCGATACCTCCATTAATCACACCTTCACTATGCTCTATTAATAATAAATAGGTATTTAGGAATATTGGATTAGTGATAACTACATCGCAATCAATAAATAATAGCCAGGGATATTGACTCTGCTGCGCCAGGAAATTACGAGTTGCGGCACTACCTGTGTTAGTGGGTTTTACAATGTAACGGCAATGGGGAATGGCGTTGATAGCCTCGTTGCCCTTGACGGCTTCTTTCAGGGGCGAGTCGTCGTCGGCTACAATTATCTCGTAGTCTACGTTCAATTGCCGGGCTTGAGCTGCTAACTCTTTTACCAGATTAACGCAAACAGAATTGTATATCGGAATCAATATGGATATAGCCTTATTGCTCATTACAGCGTGCAAAAGTAAGCATTTTCTATCACAGACAGATGCTTTTCTTCCCAAAAAACGTTAAATTCGATACACTTTTCACTGTTCACTATTCGCTATTCACTTTTTTGTCGTAACTTTGCACCCGCTTTTACGAGATAAGAGCATGAAATTCAATTAATTAATTAAAATTTAAAGATTTAAAAACATGGCAACAAAAATCAGATTGCAGCGTGGCGGTCGTAAAGGTTATGCTTTCTACAGCATCGTAATCGCTGACGCTCGTGCACCACGTGATGGTCGTTTCACTGAAAAGATTGGTACTTACAACCCTAACACCAATCCTGCCACAGTAGACCTGAATTTCGAGCGTGCACTGTACTGGGTAGAGACAGGTGCTCAGCCCACAGACACTGTACGTAACATCCTGAGCCGTGAGGGCGTTTACCTGATGAAGCACCTGAAGGGTGGCGTAAAGAAGGGCGCTTTCGATGAGGCTGCTGCACAGAAGAAGTTCGACGCATGGAAGGCTGACAAGCAGAACGGTCTGGCTAAGATCGCTGAGGCTGAGGCAAAGGCTAAGAAGGACGCTGCTGCTAACGCTCTGAAGGCAGAGAAGGCTGTTAACGAGGCTATTGCTAAGAAGGTAGCTGACAAGAAGGCTGCAGAGGCTGCTGCTAAGGCAGAGGCTGAGGCTGCTGAGGCTGCTGCTGAGGCTCCCGCTACAGAGGAGGCTCCTGCTGAGGCTTAAGACAATTGACAATTGAAAGTTTTAAAGGCTCCACATTTTGTGGAGCTTTTATTTTGTCCAAAAATCAAGGTACTGCTGGGCTACTTTCAGATAATCGTGGTGCTTCTTGACGTATGCCACGCTTTGGCGTTTGAGTTCTGGAATGCGATTAGGATTTAGCACCAACTGCTCTAGTTCGTGATAAACACTCTCATAAGTAGGCTCAACGTTGATGATGGGACACAGTTCGGTTTCGTTGATAATCTCGTAATTCTCCGGTTCGCCACCCCCTATACAGATAATGCCCTTCGACATGGCGAGTAGGGGATTCATCGAAGGCGTGTAGGCATAAAGCTGGTCGAGGATGGCATCGCTACCTTCCATCAGTTGGCTGTACTCAGCAAACGGAACCGACTCGGCTATGTTCAGTTTCATGCGTTGCGGATATTTGTGCTGAACATCCTTTGCTGCCTGAAGCATGATGTCGGTGCCTTTATAAACCGAGCGTTCGCGATTGATACCGATAAAGATGACTACCTTTGATTTCTGAGCCCGCTCGGTATTGTAGCTCTCGGGCATCTTGATAGGAAAGGGGATAAAGCACGTTTTATCGGCATACACAGGGCTATAGCATGCCCAATACTCGTACAGGCCCGCTATGATGCCATCGCAATCCTGGGCTATCAGCTTGTTGAGCTGCTCTTTGGTTGTGCCTAGCCAGTCGCGCTGGTACTTGACAGCTTCGGTATCTGTGCGCACATGGTTGCCGATGTTGAAGTCGCTATAGCGCAGAGGCTTTTCATACGTACAGGCGTGAACCCAGTAATAATCCATGCCGAAGGCCCCCAGAAACACCCGCTTGTTGTGCTGGCGCAGATAGCGATAGAACCAGAACAGGCGCTCGGCTTTCAGTTCGAAGAAGATGGGGTTGATAAGTTGCACCACATCGTAGCCTCGCAACTTGGGGAGCAAGGCATAGAGCTTGGCCATCAGCATGATGCCACCCAGTTTGCCCGGCATGCGGGCCACATCGATATCGCGAGGGTAGTCCTTCCAGAAATCGCCGTTGGATATTACCACAACCTGATGCCCCAGCGCTCGCAGTCCTAGGGCCAAAGTATTGTGTACGTTGCTATATTCGCCAAGTAGTAATATCTTCATCGTTCTTTGCGGGTTAGTGGAATGATGCTCAGAAGCATGCGTCGGCCTATAGATGTGGCTGATAAACGGCGAAACCATGTGTATTTGGTGGTATAATCCTTATCGGGTAGGGGGAACAGACTGAGGCGGGTAAGCTCCTGAATTTCGCTTTCCAACTGCTGGCGTGAGTGTGTGTGCCAAACTACCTGATAGATGTAATCCATGGTGAGTTGTGCCACACGGCGTTGCAAGGCCGTCTTATCATCGATTGGCATGCGATCGGCCGCAATATGGAGTCTGTTGATGACACCTTTCAGATCGTTGAGGCGCTGAGTGGTTTGCTGCTGATTGTGGTTACGCACTCTGGAATCTGTGCGATTCTGGTAGCAATAAGCCTGGGCAGATGTGAGACAGAGTGTTTCTGCACGCAACATGATAAGGGCTGTAAACTCCTCGTCCTCGTGGTAGATGCCTGGGGTGAAGCGCAAATCGCCCAGGATGGAGCGCTTAAAGAGATAGCCGCAAGCCATACCGTGGATGTTGTTGTGGCGCATATAGTGACAACCGCTTTGTATGGGTTGGTCTTTGTATTCCTTGCTATCTGTTGGTGTGGTGGTGGCAAAATCGAATACCACCATCTCCGGACTCTGGCTACGTGCTATTTGCAAACAGTGCTCGTATGCATCGCTTATCAGGAAGTCGTCGGCATCTACAAATTGCAGATATTGTGCTGTGGCCATTTGTATGCCCGCATTTCTTGCTTCGCTAGGACCAGTATTTCGCTGGCGGATGTATAATATGTCGTTGCCGTATTTCATGAGATGGTTAACAGGACTTTCATCCGAGCCATCGTCGACTACAATTATCTCGCGTTCATTGGGCGAGAGCGATAATGCCAGGATGCTGTCGATACAATCGCAGAGCATCTGTATGGGCAGATTGTAATATGGAATAATAAAACTAACTAATGGTTTCTCCATACGCGGTGAATGATTTTGTTGAGTTTGCATAATGTTTTGATGCCCAGCAGATGGAGCGCCAGCGCCTTTAACTTCGATATGCCTGTTACGTTGCTCATGCTGATGTGGCACGTGGGCAGAATCGGGGTCTCGCCTGTCAGCTCAAAAACATCCATCTGTATGTTCAGTACGTGCATGTAGTACTGCTGGAAGGCGGCATCGCCTCGGGTGCTGTTTCTGATGATGTCTGCGTGGGGCTTCAGCAACTGTTTCAGCGCCTTGCCATCGGCCTTTGCTGTGATTCCTTCTGGGTTGTAACAATAGTGGTAGAATCCCCTGTTGGTTGTCATCACCTTATGTGCCTTCTTCAGAAGTTGGGGGAGGGTATAGACATCTTCGAAGACTCTGCCTTCAGGAAATCTGACATCGGTAAACAGCGTTCTGCTGAAAATCTTATTGCAGGCATAAGTGTGCAGATAAGCCTGGCCTGAGTACCAGTAATCGTCCATGTGGGTATAGACGGTTGGTGGATTGAAAGCAAAATCTCTGATGGGATATTCAATGATGTCTATCGTTGAATCAGATGCCAGCGTCTCAATCAAGGGTGCGTAAGTATTTCCGGCTACGAAATCATCCGAATCTACAAAGGTGATGTAATCGCCCTGAGCTTGGGCTATACCAGCGTTTCGTGCATCACTCAAACCGCCATTATACTTGTGTATCACGCGTATGCGGCTATCTTTATGGGCCCAATCGTCGCACATCTGGGGGCAGTTGTCGGGCGATCCGTCGTCGATGAGTATCACCTCAAAATCATCCAGATTCTGATTCAGCACACTCTCGATACATCTGTTGAGCGTGGCTTCTACGCGATATACAGGAATGATGATACTCAGTTTCATGGGTGCAAAAATACGAATAAGCGAGTAAAATTCCAAATTATATTTGGATAAACGTAATTTTTTAATTACTTTTGCGTTTGGTTTTATAGAAAATGACAAGCAAACGCGACGAAACATATAGTCACGTGCTTAAATTCACGGGACTGTTTGGTGGAGTGCAAGGTCTGAATGTGTTGATAGGCCTTGTGCGCAATAAGTTTGTGGCGTTGTTGTTGGGGCCTGGTGGCATGGGCTTGGTGTCGCTTTTCAATACCACTGTTCAGCTTCTTTCGCAAGCCACACATCTCGGCATCTCTTTTAGTGCTGTGCGCCGTATATCGGAGTATTACGATGCCGGCGAAACAGAGAAGGCTGCCCACTACGTTAAGGTGGTGCGAGGCTGGTGCCTGCTTACTGCGCTGCTGGGAATGCTGCTGTGCGTGGTGGTGGGCCCGTTTCTGAGCGATGCCACCTTTGCGTGGGGTAATCACACGTTGCACTTTATACTGCTGGCGCCTGCTATCGGTATGATAGCCATTACCGGTGGCGAAACGGCGATACTTAAAGGTCAGCGCAAACTGGGTGCCTTGGCTTTAGTACAGATTGTAGCGGCATTGGCATCTCTGGTCATCTCGATACCTATCTATTATTTCTTCTGGCAGGCCGGTATCGTACCTGTCATCGTGCTGATGGCATTTGTCACCATGTGTGCCACGTTGTGGTTCTCGTGGCGCATCTTCCCGTTGCAGCTAAGTGGTGCCCGCGGCATACTGGGCGAGGGTATGGAGATGGTGCGCCTTGGTGTAGCCTTTACGTTGGCAGGTATAGCGGCTAGTGCTGCCGAGATGATAGTACGTTCGTACCTGAATGTGGTGGCCGATCTGGATATGCTGGGACTCTATAATGCCGGCTACATGCTCACCATTACCTATGCTGGCATGGTGTTCTCGGCTATGGAGACCGACTATTTCCCACGACTCTCAGGCGTTAATCGCGATGTAGAAGCCACCAACTATACCGTGAATCGCCAGATGGAGGTGTCGCTGCTTATTATTGCCCCCATGCTTACTGCGCTGATAGCCTTGCTGCCAGTGTTGATTCCGCAGTTGTTTACCAGCGAGTTCCTGCCTATGGTGCCTATGGCTCAGGTGGCGGCTCTGGCTATGTTCTTTAAGGTGCTCACACTGCCTGTGGCTTATATCACGCTGGCTCGTGGCTACTCTATGACTTATCTGGTGCTTGAATCGTCGTATTACGTGGTGTTTGTGCTGCTCATTGTGCTGGGCTATCAGTATGCGGGACTGTTGGGCACGGGCGTTGCCATCACATTGGCTCATGTGTTCGACTACGTGATGATTAACCTCTATGCCTATAAAAAATACGGCTACCGCGTTTCGGTAACCGTATCTCGTTATGCTATTGTTTTGTTTTCTCTTGGATTCCTCGCCTACGCCTGTACCATCGTTCTTGATGGCTTTGTCTACTGGCTAGTAGAACTGTTCGTTGTTTCGGCGAGCAGCCTGTATTCACTCCAGATACTTCGTAAGAAGACTCATCTGTGGCAGGCCCTAACCCGTAGGTTCCGCAAGGATTAGAAGCGGAAGTCGAGCTCTACATCTACAAAGTTGTGGTTCTTGTTAACTGAACGCTCGTTTACAAGACCATACTCTGCGTTAAGCTGCAGATTCTTTGAGAAGTAATAGTTCAAACCGATCTCGTACATCGACTTTGATGTGCTCCATTCCTTCTGGCTGCGATATGTCTGATAACGAGCCTTAGCGTGGAGCTTGCCCTTGATTACAGGAACGATACCGAATGCATACCAACCATCGGCCTTGTCGCCCTTAGAGTAATCTATCTGACGAACGTTGTTACCAGCTTTTTCTGCACCCCAGCCCTGGCTGTGCAGATATTCAGCACGGAATGTGTACTCGTCCTTGTCGTACTCAGCCGAAATGGCGTAACGGTTCTTCTCAACGCTTCTTGTTTTCTCTATCACTGGGTCGTACATTCCACCGCGGGTACCAGTCCATCCGAAAGCACCGATGCGCAAACCCTTGATAGGCATTACCCATAGACCACCGATAATATCCTTGCGGTTGTCCTTATCCTTCTCGTTCACACCCTCACCATTGTAAACACCAATCTGGTAGTGCAGCAATCGGCGTCCGTTGGCATTGGGGAACAAATCTCCAGAGAACTGAATACCGATGTCACGACCTCCTGATGACTTCTCACCTGTACGATCGCCGAAACCAGAGAGATTGTTGATAACCATAGCGTAAGAATACCATCCCTGAGTGATGGGGTGGGTGGGGTTCTCGAATGTGAAGGCACGCTTGAACTGACCAGCACGAATCTTGAACTCAGGATATTTGCGCCACTCAGCATAGAGGTCAACCAACTGTACGGTTGGCTGTCCAGGACCAGTTACGTTTGTGCCCTGAATCTGAGCACGCCAGTCGAAATCGCCAATCTTACCGTCCAGAATGAAACGAGCCAAACGAAGATTAAATGTGTTTGTGTGAGCACCCTCAGTGTCTTCTCCCTGATATTGCAGCATGCCGTAGCCGCTGAACTTGATGTTTTTCACCCAAGCAGGAACCTCAATGGTAGCCTTCTCGGTAGTTGCCTGTGTTTCTTCAACTTCAGCAACAGTTTCTGCGTTTGCAATGCCAACCGATGCGATGAGCAATGCGAATAACCAAGTTAATCTCTTCATAATTCCTTTAGTTTAAATTAGTATGGCGCAAATATAAGGATTATTTTCTAATAATCCAAACATTTTGCACCAAAAGTTAAATAAAATTTATCGTTTTGTAAGTAAAACCACATTTTCTACGTGCGGCGTGTGGGGGAACATATCCACTGGCTGCACTTCTGCTACTTTGTAGTTTGCATCCATGGCCTGCAAATCGCGAGCCTGTGTGGCAGGGTTGCACGATACGTACACAATTCTTTCGGGAGCCGCATTCAGAATTGTTTTTACCACATCGGGGTGCATACCGGCACGTGGAGGGTCGGTAATAATCACGTCGGGGCGCCCGTATTCTGCAATGAACTCATCTGTCAGAATATCCTTCATGTCGCCAGCAAAGAACAGGGTGTTGTCGATGCCGTTAATCTCTGAATTCACCTTGGCATCCTCGATGGCCTCGGGCACGTATTCGATACCGATTACCTTCTTGGCCTTCTTAGCCACAAAGTTGGCAATGGTGCCTGTACCTGTGTAGAGGTCGTAAACCAAGGGCTTGCTAGTATCACTAGATAAATTAGAAAATGCAAACTCGCGAGCTACTGAGTATAGATGGTATGCCTGCTCGGTATTGGTCTGATAGAAGCTCTTGGGGCCTACCTTGAACTTCAGGTCTTCCATCAGCTCAAAGATATGGTCGGTACCCTTAAACACCATGATGTCCTGATCGCCAATGGTGTCGTTGCACTTCTGGTTGTCCAGATACATCAGTGAACTGATCTGTGGGAACTTGTCGGCAATGTGCTGCAGCAGTCCTTTAGCCTCAGTCTCGCTCTGTGCGAGCGCCTCGTCTGTAGTGCGGTCGTAGTGGAACTGGAATATCACCATCCACTCGCCGCTGGCGCTATTGCGGATAATCACATCGCGCAGCAGTCCTACCTGAGCTCTCAGGTCGAAGAAACTCAAGCCCTTCTCCATGGCATAGTCGCGCACCTCGTTGCGAATCTGGTTCTGCAAATCGTCCATCAGCCAACACTTCTCGATGGGCAGAATCTTGTCGAATGCACCTGTGATGTGGAATCCGATGGCGGGTACATCCTTCAGGCTCTGACTCTCGTCGTTAGGCAGTGTCTGTATCTGCTCCTTGGTTAGGTAGCGCTTGTTGGCGCAACCAAAGTCGAGCTTATTGCGATACTCCTGGGTGTGAACCGAACCCATGATGGGGCGGAACTCGGGCAACTCAATCTTGCCGATGCGTGTCAGCTGGTCTTTCACTTGCTGCTGCTTGAACTTCAGCTGCTCTTCGTAGGGCAGGTTCTGCCACTTACATCCTCCGCACACACCGAAGTGGGCGCAGAAAGGGGTCGCGCGTACATTACTATATTTGATGAACCGTACTACTTCGCCCTCGGCAAACGAGTGCTTCTTGCGGCGAATCTGCACGTCGCACACGTCGCCAGGCACGCAGAATGGTACAAACACCACCATGTCGTTCCAGTGGAACAGGCACTTGCCCTCGGCAGCTACAGCCTCAATCTCAACACCCTCAAGGAGTGGTAATGGTTTCTTGTTTCTTGCCATACAATTCTTTATTTTGGGTGCAAAGGTACTATAATTATAGCAAAAATCCAAACTAATTGCAGGGTTATAGGTCAAAAAATCAAAAATGTAAGGTCGACTTTACAAATTTTGCCTTTTTTTCTTGCAGAATTGATTGGATTTTAGTATCTTTGCAAAATCTAATCAAAAATAATTTATCATCAACAAATAAATATTACGTATGAGTCAGAAAAGAGTTTACCTCTTCGGTAATGGTAAGGCCGAAGGTAATGCAAAAATGCGTGAGGAACTTGGCGGTAAGGGTGCTAACCTTGCCGAGATGAACCATATCGGTGTGCCTGTTCCTCCAGGTTTCACAATCACCACAGATTGTTGTAATGAGTACTATCAGGTTGGTCAGCAGAAGATTATGGAACTTCTGAATGACGACGTGATGGCTGCCGTGAAGCACATTGAAGACCTGATGAACTGTAAATTCGGCGATGCCCAGAATCCTCTGTTGGTATCAGTACGTTCTGGTGCCCGCGCCTCAATGCCTGGTATGATGGACACCATCCTGAACCTGGGATTGAACGACGAGGTTGCCGAGGGTATGGCTAAGAAGACAAACAATCCTCACTTCGTATACGACTCTTATCGCCGTTTCGTACAGATGTACGGTGATGTAGTGCTCGAGATGAAGCCTGTAAATAAGACCGATATCGACCCATTCGAGGAGATTATCGAGAAGGTTAAGAAGGAGAGCGGTGTTGTTCTGGATAAGGACCTCTCAGTAGAGGATCTGAAGAAACTGGTTCAGCTGTTCAAGGCTGCCATCAAGGAGCGCACTGGTAAGGACTTCCCCAACGATCCTATCGAGCAGCTCTGGGGCGCTATCTGCGCTGTATTCCGCAGTTGGATGAACGAGCGTGCTATCCTGTATCGTAAGATGGAAGGAATCCCCGACGAGTGGGGTACAGCCGTATCAGTAATGGCTATGGTATTCGGTAACATGGGCGATACATCAGCTACTGGTGTTTGCTTCAGCCGTGATGCTGCCAATGGTGAGAACCTGTTCAACGGTGAGTATCTGGTTAATGCTCAGGGTGAGGACGTTGTGGCTGGTATCCGTACTCCACAGCAGATTACCAAGATCGGTTCTCAGCGCTGGGCTGAGCGCGCTGGTATCTCTGAGGAGGAGCGCGTTGCCAAGTATCCTTCAATGGAGGAGGCTATGCCTGAGATCTATGCCGAGCTGAATGGTATCCAGGACAAGCTGGAGCACCACTATCACGATATGCAGGATATGGAGTTCACCGTTCAGGAGGGCAAGCTGTGGTTCCTCCAGACACGTAACGGTAAGCGTACTGGTGCTGCTATGGTTAAGATTGCTATCGACCTGCTGCACGAGGGTATGATCGACGAGAAGACTGCCATCCAGCGCTGCGAGCCTCAGAAGCTCGACGAGCTGCTGCACCCCGTATTCGATAAGAAGGCTCTGGCTCAGGCCAAGGTTATCGCTCAGGGTCTGCCTGCATCTCCAGGTGCTGCCTGCGGTCAGATTGTATTCCACGCTGACGATGCTAAGGAGTGGCACGAGAATGGTCATCAGGTAGTTCTGGTTCGTATCGAGACCTCACCTGAGGATCTGGCTGGTATGGCTGCTGCCGAGGGTATCCTCACCGCTCGTGGTGGTATGACCTCTCACGCTGCTGTTGTGGCTCGTGGTATGGGTAAGTGCTGCGTATCGGGTGTTGGTGCTCTGAATGTAAGCTATAAGGATAAGACTGTTGAGATCGACGGTACAGTATATAAGGAGGGTGACTACATCTCTCTGAACGGTACAACCGGTCAGGTTTACGCTGGCGAGGTTCCAACCAAGGCTGCTGAGCTTTCGGGCGACTTCAAGGAGCTGATGGACCTCTGCGACAAGTACACCAAGCTGCAGGTTCGTACCAATGCTGATACACCACACGATGCACAGGTTGCTCGCGCATTCGGTGCTAAGGGTATCGGTCTGACACGTACCGAGCACATGTTCTTCGAGGATCAGAAGATCGTTGCTATGCGTGAGATGATTCTGGCTGATAGCGTTGCCGGACGTGAGAAGGCTCTTGCTAAGCTGCTGCCTTACCAGAAGGCCGACTTCAAGGGTATCCTCGAGGCTATGGACGGTCTGCCCGTTAACATCCGTCTGCTCGATCCACCTCTCCACGAGTTCGTTCCCCACGATCAGGCTGGTCAGGAGACCATGGCTAAGGAGATGGGCGTAAGCTTGGAGGAGATCAAGCGTCGTGTTGACTCACTCGCTGAGAACAACCCAATGCTGGGTCACCGTGGTTGCCGTCTGGGTATCACCTTCCCTGAGATTACCGCTATGCAGACCAAGGCTATCCTCTCTGCCGCTTGCGAGCTGAAGAAGGAGGGCAAAAACCCAATGCCAGAGATCATGGTTCCTCTGATTGGTACTATCAACGAGCTCAAGCAGCAGAAGGAGATTATCCAGTATGCCGCTAAGGAGGTATTCGCTGAGTACGGTATCGAGGTTGAGTTCGAAATCGGTACAATGATCGAGATTCCACGTGCTGCCCTGACTGCTGATCTGATTGCTTCAGAGGCTCAGTACTTCTCATTCGGTACCAACGACCTCACTCAGATGACCTTCGGTTACAGCCGCGACGATATCGCTTCGTTCCTGCCTGTATACCTCGACAAGAAGATTCTGAAGGTTGACCCATTCCAGGTTCTCGACCAGGTTGGTGTAGGCCGTCTCATTAAGTTTGCCGTTAAGGAGGGTCGTGAGGTTCGTCCAGACCTGCGTTGCGGTATCTGTGGTGAGCATGGTGGTGAGCCTAGCTCTGTTAAGTTCTGCGCTAAGGTTGGCATGAACTACGCAAGCTGTTCTCCATTCCGTGTGCCCATCGCACGCCTCGCCGCCGCGCAGGCAGCTGTTGAAGAGTAATCTGAATACTCTGATATAATGAAAGGGACCTGTCCGTTTGGGCAGGTCCTTTTTTAGTCTTCGGAAGAAGGTTTCCGACGATTATTGACTAAAAACGTTGCATAATTTGCGATAATTTGCAGATTTGTTTGGCTATTCGACATTATTTTAGTATTTTTGCCGCAGAATTTGCGACGTTGTATATGAAATTTTGTCGCATAAAGTACGAATGCATTATGTATATACACGAAAGAGACAATTGGACAAACTTCCGTTGGGACACTTCTAAGGTGTCGCTTCTTCAGGAGATAGTATTCCGTAAGCAGGGGTTGCTTTATGGCAGGTTAAGTTCATTGGGATTTGACAGCAAATTACGTGCGATGGCGGAGAACCTGACCTACGACGTAGTGTATTCTTCGGAAATTGAAGGCATACGGCTGAACGTAGATGAGGTGCGTTCTTCCATTGCCCGGAAGCTTGGTATTGAGAATGTGAAATATACTGCGCCATCGCATTATGTCGATTCCGTCGTGGGTGTGATGCTCGAAGCGGTTCAACATTATGATATGCCCCTCAGTAAAGAGAAATTGTGCGCTTGGCAATCCGCTTTCTTTCCTTCGGGTTATAGCGAAGGAAGCCAGATAGAAATAGGTCAGTACCGTACAAACGAGGAGCATATTGTCAGCGGGATGTTCGGACGTGAGAAGATTCACTATATTGCTCCTTCTCCAGAGCGTGTAGAAGAGGAGATGGGAAAATTCCTCATCTGGTTTGATGGCGAGGAGCCAGTAAGCAGCGTCATCCGTTCTGCCATCGCTCATTTTTGGTTTGTAAGCATTCATCCCTTCGAGGATGGTAATGGGCGGTTGGCCCGCATTCTTTCAGACATGCTTCTTGCTCGTGGAGAAAAGAGCGAGTTCCGTTTCTACAATGTTTCATCACAGATTAATAAGGACAAGAATCACTACTACGAGATTCTGGAACGGATGCAGCATGGCGATGGCGATATAACGGAGTGGTTGGTGTGGTACATGCAGAAATTGGTGGATGCTCTCGACGAAGCAGATACCATCGTCACTACCATTTTGAATAAGAGTTTCTTCTGGCAGAAAGCTTCCGCTGTACCAATGACAGAAAGGCAAACGCAGATGCTCAATCTGTTCCTTGACGGCTACGAGGCAAAGATAACGTCAAAGACGTGGGCATCATTGGCCAAGTGCTCGAAAGACACAGCTATACGTGACATACAGGACTTGATTAACAAGAACATCCTGAAAGAGGACATTCCAGGAGCTAAACGCCCAAGCTACTCCATTGTCTATGATGCAGAAGACATGACGCAATTCTTCGCAGAGATAAGCATTACTGAAGAAAATGGCATTCCATATCTCAATGCCTTGTATAAAGGTAAGAAACCAATTTGCGAAAGAATTCTCAGACTCGATGCTGACCGATTCCAGAAAGGCGATTTGCCATTGTCTAATCTACTCAGTAAATACTGTTCGTATATAGTTGCAAGTAATAGAGAATAGAAAAAATAGAAATGTAAACATATGAATTTAAAATTATGACCAGAGAAGAATCAAGAGCACGTAACGCATTGGAGAAAGTCTCAAATAAGTGTAGGAAACAAGTAGCAAAGAACTTTGGTTGGAAACAATGCGACTATCTCAATTGGAAAATTGATTCCGGCTATTATTTCAGCTTGTGTCATTGTGTCTTGGAGCAGGTTGAGCTTTCCGTGAAGCCATATTTTATTGATGATTTATGGTGGGACATATTTGAGGTGCCAGAATGCAAACAAGCACCTAAGAGTTTAAGAGGTAATGGAGCTTTTGCTGTTCCAGATGTACACTTAAAGGAGTACTTTGTCTTTGATACAGACAAAATTCCTGTTTACACAGAAGATGATGTGGTCGCCCGATGGGAAAGCACGTTCAATACCATAGAATCAGACATTGCTCATTTCCTCAGCGAGAATCCCAATCCCGATGCTTTTTGCCCAACGGGGCGAACTAACCGCATTTACGAACTAATGATGGACATACACTCAGGTAATCTTGACCAAGTTCAAGAAAAGATTGAATTATCCAAGACAAACCACATTGGAGGATTCTTTCAGGGGCCCAAAGGTTATGATTATGAATATATTGAAAGATGGCTGAGTGGTCAGAAGCGGTAAATTTCAATTTAGCGAAAAACAAGAAAATGACATAGAAATAGATTTTTCTGCCGTAAAAACACGTTTTCGTTGCCATGAGCGTGTAAAAACGTGCAGAATGTGTCGTAAAAGAGTCGCCAGTAGTTTACAATAACTCTGTAACTCGTTGATAATCAACATCTGTTAGCCGCCGCACAGGCAGCAGTTGAAGAGTAATCCCCTTCAATCATTATAAAAAAAGAACCCCGTCAAGTCATCACTTGATGGGGATTTTTATTGAAAAGTGTAGTTTTTGCACTGAGTAATATTACTCACTCCACTGAGTAAAATTTCTGGTACACTGTTAAGTGTTTGACTGTTAGGTGATTATGAGTTTGTTGTTTTTAAAATAAAGAAGCAATTAATGAATATAGGTAACTGCCGAAACTTACTAAAGCCCATATCATAAGAGCAATGAGTAAAAGCAGGATGATGAGAATTACGGCTGATTGTATGGCTTTTCGGTTTACTTCTTTGATGACTAGTTCATTGCCGTCGACAAATCCTTGAATCATCGCCATATTTTTGGTATTGGCGCGATGGAAAACATCAATAATGTCGCCAATAAAGAATGGTATCATGCCCAAAAGCACATCTCGAAGTGCATTGTTGATAATAGCAAGAGTAAGGGGTATACTTTTGATAACGCGCGTTGAGAAATAGATATTAAGGCCCCAAGTGTCTCTACCGTTTTCTTTATGTCTAAACTCATATCCATTAATTATTTCTTAATTTTGAACTCGTATTCATTATCAAAATCGCTTCCCTCTTTTACAAATCTCCAACGTCGAGAATCTTGTTTATTCTTTATTAGTGAATGGTGAATGGTGAATAGTGAATAGTGAAATGTTCAATGTTCAATGGTCAATGTTTAATGGTCAATGTTCAATGTTCAATGGTCAATGTTCAATGTTCAATGTTTACCGCCGCACGTGAGAGTTTTTACGCGCGCACGTGAGAGCGTTATTTTTACGATGCAAAGGTACTACAAATAGATTGCGGTTTGCGAATACTTTTCTAATTATTTGTGAGAAATTTTTATCCCTATTCATTGTCATCATTGTCATTGTCATTAAGGTCATTAAGCTTTCTGAACTCTAAAAAGTAGCTATAAAATATATATTATATATAATATATATTTTATAGAGATAATTTTACCCATCCAACCTCCAAACCCTTAATGACAATCATGACAATGACAATCCATGACAACGGTGTACAGAGGAGTTTTCTACGTTAGGCATCCATTCGCCAAGAACAAGCAATCAGAAACTTGACGGACGCAGTTTCGACCTTCAAGGCCGTCCTACATCGCCAAACTCACGCGGCCTCCGCATTGTTATGACACCAAACGGACCTATAAAGGAAATCTGACGAGAAGTGTCGGTAGAGAAAATCAGAGTGTTTGTCAGACATCTTAATGGCATCGGGGGGGAACATTCAAATATTTACAAGCGAAAGTTCGGCGAGATTCGTACTTGCCAAGTTAATAACCAAACATCTAATGCACTCAAGGTTCACGTCGACTCTGACAACAAAACCTCATACCTAATTCAGGTATCAGGTTCAAACTACAAGGCCAACACGTAGACCCTGAAGATAAGGGCACCCTCCCAATTCGGGAGACTGCCTATGAAACTCGAGTCGTGGTCATCAACGAGTCAGGTCTCTACTCACTCATCCTCTCATCTAAGCTCCCGCAGGCCAAGGCCTTCAAGCGCTGGGTAACCTCTGAGGTGCTGCTGAAAACCCAGACACCAGCTATGCTTAAAACTGTCATTGTCATGACTGTCATTTAGAGTGTAGAACAATTGCGAGGATTGTTTAACGATTGGCTCAGTTGGCGAACTTGTGAAGTCAGGTAATCATGCAGCTGCCGCGAGCGCACTACTGCAGCAACATTATAGCAAAACAAAATGTCGTAACAACTACAACTACAGCGTATTTCGTTATGCCAAAATGTATTTTGGGACATCAATCATTAACTTTTTTGCTAAAAGTTTTGTTGTTTGCTAAGAAACTACTATCTTTGTGGCCAGTATCTATAAAGGTGGTACGCAACCCACTTAAAAAGGTGGTATGTATGGCAAATTTGCATAAATCGACCTTAAAAGGTGGTATGTAACCCACTTAAAATGGTGGTACAATTATGAAGGTAGAAGAAATATACAAAGATTGGAAGTCGCTCTTCCCACTTTCGGAAGCGCACGTGGAGCTTTTGCGTAACAAGTTTACGACTGAGTATAACTACAACAGTAACCACATTGAAGGCAACACGCTGACCTATGGACAGACAGAGTTGCTTTTAATGTTTGGCAAGGTGAGTGGCGAAGGAAACCTAAAGGACTTTGTTGATATGAAAGCCAGTCAGGTGGGTGTAGAGATGGTTATGGAAGCTGTACGTGACAAAAACATGCCACTGACACAGAATTTTATCCGTCAGTTACACAAAGTGCTTCTGCGCGAAGACTATACCGTCTATCGAGATCTTCCTGGAGGTGGACAGACAAGTTATACCGTTCATGCAGGACAGTATAAAACACGTCCCAACAGTGTTATAACTCGATATGGCGACCGCTTTGAATATGCATCGCCTGAAGAAACGGCATCACTGATGGGGGATCTTGTGGATTGGTATAACTCTGCTGAGCAAGATGGTAAGTTATCGCCTGTTGAGTTGGCAGCTTTGTTTCATTACCGCTACATCCGTATTCACCCATTCGAAGATGGTAACGGACGTATTGCTCGTTTGATGGTGAACTACATTATGGCTCGTCATGGTTGGCCCATGATTGTTATCCGCAATCGCAAAAAGGCTGAATACTTAGAGGCTTTACATCGTTCTGACCAGAAAATCGGTAAAGTACCTTCTGATGGTGCTCACGCCACAATAGGTAAGATAACATCATTCCTCGCTTTCTTTCGTCAGACAGTATGCGAGGAAATGCAATGTGAGATAGACATCGTAAAGAATGCAGATAAAGACACTTGGTGGTACGATGGACAGAGAATTAACTTCAGAAGCGAGAATGGTAGTCTGTTGCTTACACTTATGCATGATAAGCCTTTTATAACCTTCTCCGAAATGGCAGATCGTATATCAGTAAATCGTTCAGCAGTGCAAAAGCAGATTGAGGGATTCAGGAAGAAAGGCTATGTGGACCGACGTGACGATGGTAGTTGGCATATTCTTGCAATGAATTCAAAAATAATGTAGCGCATTCGTAATTTAGTACTACTAAGAAAGAGCCTACTTGAAGGATTGGAAAAGTTTGGTGAGCACAGATCGGATATTAAATCTTTCATTGTTGAATTACGTCAGTTGATAAATGATGAGAAATGCTAATTTCAAAGTGTACACCCAATGTACACCTAACGTAGAAATATTTCAAAAACAGAGGTAAAAAAGAAAGTCCCCGTAAGTTGTTTACTTACAGGGATTTACGCGAGTTTTAAACTCTTTGGGGTGCCTGGTGGGACTCGAACCCACGACATTCAGAACCACAAGCAAGTTGTCTAATTGCCTAGGACCCCTGTATTTATCGGCATTTCAGCGTTTCTGCATTTTGCTTTTGCGCCAATTTTGCGACGAATTTTCGCAGAGTTGTAATTTACATAATTTAAAATTTAGAAACATCCTCTTCGCTTGAGAATGCCTATCCCCCTCCGTTTTTGAAGGAACGATTTTCTAATCTGATTGCAAAGATACGAAAAATGTTGTAAATGCGTATAACTTTCCAAAACTTTTTGTATCTTTGCAGCCGATTTATACAGAGATTAAGCCTAATAAGATGGCAGAAGAAAGTAATAACGAGTTTCACAATGTGGTGCCGCTGCAGATACGTTTCAACGACGTTGACAAGTTCGGGCACGTGAACAATACCATATATTTTCAGTTCTACGACTCTGGTAAGACTGACTATGTCTCCACCGTATGCAAAGGTTTTGACTGGGATCGCTATGCTATCTTCGTGGTGAAGATAGAAGTGGAGTTCTTTGCCCAGATAAAAGGCACTGACCGTATTGCCGTCCGCACCCGTACTGCCAAACTCGGCAACAAGAGTTTCCATCTGGAACAGGAAATCTTTGACACTGACACGCAGGAGGTGAAGAGCCGCTGCCTGTCGATATTGGTGCTATATGACTTGGAACAGAAGCTGTCCATGCCGTTTCCCGACGAATGGCGCAAGGCCATCAGCGACTATGACGGAGTGATTAACATCGAAGCGAAATAGGCAAAGAATTAGCTTATGAAGGTCATACATGTGGACATGGATCAGTTTTTCGCAGCTGTAGAGCAGCGTGACCAGCCGGAGCTTCGTGGCAAGCCGATAGCGGTAGGACACGATGCGGAGCGGGGTGTGGTGTCAACGGCCAGTTACGAGGCACGGCGGTTTGGCGTGCATTCTGCACAGTCCATTCAGGTTGCCAAGCGGCTGTGTCCGCAACTCATCATCGTGGAGCCGCATTTCCAAAAGTATAAGGAGGTGTCGGCACGGTTGCACAAGATATTCCACGACTATACCGACCTGATAGAGCCTATATCCCTCGACGAAGCCTTTCTTGATGTGACGGAGAATAAGAAGGGAATTGAGTTGGGCGTGGATATTGCGCGAGAAATCAAGCAGCGCATCCGTGAGACGACGGGACTGACGGCATCGGCAGGCGTGAGCTACTGCAAGTTCCTGGCAAAGATTGCTTCCGATTGGCGAAAACCCGACGGACTGACGGTGATTCACCCAGACAGGGCTTTGGACTTCATCGCACAACTGAAGGTGGAGAAGATTTGGGGAGTAGGTCAAAAGACCGCTGAGAAAATGCACCGAATGGGAATCTTCACGGGACTTGACCTGAGAAACATGTCACTGAGCCGACTGACGCAGGAGTTCGGCAAGATGGGACAGGTGTTCTACGATTTCTCGCGAGGCATCGACAACCGTCCTATTATCAGTGAGTGGGAACGGAAGAGTGTCAGCTGTGAGCAGACCTTTGAATCGGACATCAGCGAGAATGCTGCCGTCACCATTCATCTGTATCACACGGTGCTCGAACTGGTCAGGCGCATAGAGAAGAACGATTTCGAAGGTCGGACGTTGACATTGAAAGTAAAATTCTTAGACTTCCAGCAAATCACCCGCAGCATCACCGTTGACCATATTCTCCGCACCAAAGATGAGATCCTGCCGTTGGCGAAACAACTGATGCAGCAAGTGGAATTCCACTCACACCCCATCCGACTGTTAGGATTGGGCGTTTCCAATCAAAAGATTGCCACACCACATGAAGAAAATCAATGGATTGAGTTGGAATTGGAATTTGAGCCATGGCCAGAGAAATAAATAAAGAGGAGCAACACCGCAATGGATGCTGCTCCCAACTGTTTTTAGATGTTTCAATCTTATTTAGACAAAGCCCTGCGAGGCTTATGATACCTCGATGGCCTTGGTGACTTTCTCCTTCGGTTCAGTCTTCGGCATGGTGATGGTCAGGATGCCGTCCTCCACCTTAGCAGAAATCTGATCCTTCACCACATCGTCTGGCAGCACGTAGTTCTGCTCGTAGTTTGAGTAGCTGAACTCGCGGCGCAGATAGTGATGGTGCTTGTCCTCATGCTTGTGTTCCTGTTTGTTCTCAATGGCGATGGTGAGGTTGCCCTCGTCGTTGATGGCTACGCGGCAATATTCTTTCTTGATGCCTGGAGTTGCAAGTTCCATTACATAGCTCTTGTCTGTCTCCTTGACATTGACTGCGGGTGCTGTACTGTTGGCACGAGGCATGAAATCAGTGTTAAAGAAATCATCAAACATTGTTGGGAACCAACCGTTGCTTTTCATTAATCCGTTCAACATAATCAATACCTCCTAATTATACTTTTAGTTTAACTTGTTTGTTCTTGATCGCCTCTGCTTTCGCTTCAGCTTTCACTAACAGATAAGCAAAGTACATGCCGACAGGTGGCTCAAGTGACAAAATGTCAATCGGAGAAGGTCATTATGGTACGGAATTTAAACTCGCTTAAACAATGCTGACGCTATCTTAAACTCCTTTAAACATTGTCTCGATTTTGACAGCACAAAAACTGCCATCTATTACAGACGGCAGTATCGAAGGTTGTTCAAGAATTGATCACTTCACCTCACGTTCCTGAATGGTCTTGCCAGATCCCCAAGCCGTGCCGACTTTCTCGCCGACTACACGGTATTCGTTCTTGGCAGAATCGAAGATGACGGGCTGAAGCTTGCCGAGGTCGATGTTACCCTCCTCGTCGAGGATGCTCTCGTCAGCACTCATGTTGACAATCTCGCCAACGACACGGGCACCACCGTTCTCGTCTTCATCGAAGGTCACGACCTTGCACTCCAACGTCAGCTTGTACTCGTTGATGATAGGTGCATCGACATTGGGACTTGGTGTGATGGTGAATCCCGCTTTAGCCACCTTGTCGGGCACGTCGTTGCCGGACACGATGCCGAAATAGTCGCTCTGGACAATATCACCCTTCGTGGCAAAACTGATGGTGAAAGCCTTCTTCAGACGGATATTGTCTGTGGTCTTGTGCTTGGAGAGTTCGAAGGTGATGTGTTTAGGTCCGCACTGGCCTCCCCAAGCAGCCATCATCACGTCGGGATTCTTGTTTTCGTCCCATGTAGCAATCATGATGGCGGGCAGTGGTGTGATAACAGCCTTGTCGCTGAAGTTCTTGCGACCCTCAACTGCCTTTACCTCGACTTTCTCCTGAGTAGGATTCTCATTGACGTTTGCCTCACTCTTCTGCTCCTTATTTCCACAGGCGGCAATGAGCAGTGCGCCTGTCAGCACGAAGGCTGATGATTTCATAAAATTCTTCATACCTTTATTCTTTTATTTCTTGTATTTTTCGATCATAGCCCGCAAGGTGGCACCATGATGACCTTCCTGCTTGGCAAAAATCTCCATCTCGTCGGCAGCCTCGTTCATGCCTGCAGCCCGGAATGCCTGGGCAAACTGGTTCACCTGTTCCTCTCCCTTTTCCTCTCCGGCTGCATAGTTCTCTGCGATCTGCCAGATGTCGGCATTATACTTGCCGTTGAGCGTGGCATAGAATCCTGCATGGACGGCCTCCTGATTGGCCATCTCTATGAAGGTTTCCGAGACCTCTTCGGGATAGCCTTGCTCCTTTGCCATACGTGCGAGGGCATAGTACGTCATCACTTCTGCGGCTTCAGCCTTGGCGGCTCCGTCGCATAATTTCTCAAAATCTGTTCCTTTTGTAAGTCCGTAAATCATATTGTATTTTTTTATTGCTTTCTGAATTTATTCCGTAGTCGTTTATAGCCTTCAACGCCCAGGATCGTCAGTCCTCCATACTGGCAGGTCTTGGCCAGTCCGAAGAGCACAGCCCAAAGCACGCCCTTTATTGTGGCACTGATGGGCAGCAACATCTGGGCAAAGGACAGGATATAGAAGGGTATGCAGCACATCAGGACAATGACACCAGTCCTGAACGAAAGGGATTGCAGCCACTCTTTGATCTTCATGCCCATTCGAAGTTATCCTTTCCTGCAGCTGTTACAGAGTTTCTTGCAATACTTCCAGCCACCTGTTGACCAAAGGGCGAGGAAGATGAGTACCGGCTGGAAGAACAGTCGGATGAGACGGGCCTGATCGGTGTTGAGACCGAAGGCATCGATATGGTTCACATACTGGTTGATGTTGCCTGGGAAGATGAGCACATAGAAGAGTGCGAGCAGCGCACCGACGAGTGCTTTCTTTTTCCAAAGGAACAACATGCCAAGGCCGAGGGCAATCTCAATCACGCCCGATGCCAATACGACGAAATCTGTAAAGCCCGGACTGAACTGAAGCCATGTAGGCACCTGTGCTACGAACTCCTGACGAGCTATCGTCAGATGACTGATGCCTGCGTAGGTCATGAAGAGACCAAGTAGCAGACGGAAGCATATCTGGTTGTCAAGCTGTAATTCTGTGTGCATAATTTTCAATTCTCAATTGTCAATTAAGCCAGCATGGCTTCCACGTCCTTCTCGAAGTCTTTGGGCTCTGTGGTGGGCGCAAAGCGCTTGATGGTCTCACCATCCTTTGAGATCAGGAACTTGGTGAAATTCCACTTGATGTCACTGTCCTTCTCCACGCTCTTGCTGATGGCCTTGAAGAGCGTCTTGGCAGCTTTGGCTTTCAGGCCGTTGTACTCCTCTGTGGGAGCTACGCTCTTCAAATACTCGAAGATGGGCTGCGCATCGGGGCCGTTGACATCACCCTTCTTCATAATCTGAAATGTAACACCGTAGTTCAGTTGGCAGAACTCCTCAATCTTTGCATCGCCCTCAGGATCCTGCTCCTTGAACTGGTTGCAGGGGAAGCCGACAATCACCAGTCCTTTGTCCTTGTACTTCTGGTTCAGTTCCTCCAGTCCTGCGAACTGAGGTGTGAATCCACACTTGCTGGCAGTGTTGACAATCAGCAATACCTTATCCTGAAACTGTGAGAAATCTATCTCCTTACCTTTGCTCGTAAGAGCCTTGAAATCATAAATCTTTGCCATATCTTTTATCTGTTTATATCGTTCGCGATGCAAAGGTAAGAAGAATACTTTATATCGCAAGCGATTTATCAAAAACTTTAAGAGAGTTTAACAATATATCGTCTGCGATGTTTTCTTCGTGTACCCTTTAGAAGATGGATGCTACCAATGAATACAGGTAGCTGCCAAAGCTGATGAGTGCCCATATCATCAAGGCTATGAGCAATAGTAGGACAATGAGGACGATGGCTGACTGCCAAGTTCGTTGGTTCACTTGCTTGATGATGGTTTCATCACCGTCAACAAAGCCCTGAATCATTGCCATATTCTTTGTGTTGGCACGATGGAAGATGTCGATAACGTCACCGACGAAGAAGGGAATCATGCCCAAGAGCACGTCACGCAGGGCATTATTGAGGACGGCCAGCGTCAAAGGTATGCTCTTGATGACTCTCGACGAGAAATATACGAACGGCACTACACAGAGTAACACAAGGGCATCGCCCCAGCCAGGGATGATGCCAATGAGTGCATCCAGATAGTAGCGATCCATGTAGCGCGTCAGACCACTCATCGTCTGATAGGCTTTGTTGTCCATCAGACGTTTGAACGTAGTGAAAAGTTGCAAGCCCTCACAAAATATATAATGCTATCGCTGCACAGGCCTCGGCAGATGATCAACATACCCGGTCACTGCGACGGACTTTGTGCCGTGAAGATTACCCGCGAGGACGGACACTACGTGCTACTGTTCTCAGATGGCGGTTATGCCACGAAGTCGTGGAAGGAGATGATTACCAGCGGTGTGTCGCTCGACAAGGAGATGCAGCGCAAGTCGCTCCAGTGGATTCGCGAACAGTCAATGGATGCCAATTGCATCGAGAGCCTTGCCACTCACGATACAGACATCAAACCGCATGTGATAGAGTTGTAGCAAGAAAGTCCTTTATCAGTCGGGCAATCTCGGTGTGATGGTTCTTTTGCTAATATTCGTGCAGATCGCTTTACTTCGGTTGAAGACTCAGGCGGTAATCGCTGGGCGACTGGCCGAGATGCTTGGTGCAGTAACGGCTGAAGTAAGAGAGCGACGTGAAGTTCATCAGGTCGGCTATCTGAGTGAGCGACAGGCGTTCATCATTCAGATAGTCTTTTAATATAGGTATGGTATGGCGGTCGATGTATGAGGTTACACTGTGTCCCGTCACGCGCTTGATGGTGGCAGATAGATACTTTGGCGATACATTCAGTCGCTCGGCATAGTAGCTCACATCACGCTCCGTTCGGCTGATGCCGGTGGAAAGTAATGTCATCAGTTGTTTCGCGATGTAGGCTGTGCGGTCGGTATGGCTATCTGTGGATTCTCGTTGGGCATGGGCCTCGAAGATGTCGTACATCATCGTCAGGCAGAGACTGCCCATCAGTTCGCGATAGAACTGCAGATGGCGGTCATCCTTGCGGTCACGAAGACGATGGAAGTCATCAAGCAGATGTTGTGCTTGTTCATCTGTCAGTTTGATGACAGGGTCTTGGTTCAGCGAGATACTGCCACCGATGCTGTAGTTGTTCGACGGCAACAGGTTCTGCAGGAACTTGTAATCGGCAGCAAACCACTCCACCTGCAAGTCTGCATGTGCCGCAAGGTTCTTTACCCTATCGGGCATCGGTATCACAACCAGGTCGTTTTTGACAATGTGGTAGCAATGCTCGTTGAATACAAAACTTGCCTCGCCTGCTAAGCAAAGCAGATGCATGCAGGTGTGACTCAACTCACGGGCATTCATCCCGTAGAAGTCTGTTGAATATAGAAAATCTTCCTTCATGGCTGCGAAAGTTGCGATTAAGCGAGCGCAGGAAGCTTGCTTTTTGCCGAGCATGAGCAAGTTCGCGCAGTTTACTGTGCAAAATTACACATTATTTTATATATAAAAGAACGATTTCGGCAAAAAGTGAAAATTGTGAGGTGATTTGTGAAACCGCAGTATCGAAAAATCGTCGTACCTTTGCACCCAGATTCAAAAGTATATTTAAAATGAATATTAAAAGTATCATCACAGCCGCCATAGCATTGTTGGTTTCCACGGCTTGCAGCGGTGGCTCAAAACAGGAGAAAGTCATGGATAAGGATTCAAAGGCAATTGTAGTGTTCTTCTCACATGCTGGAGACAACTACGCAGTAGGAAACATTGAGGTGGGCAACACGAAGATTGTTGCCGACTACATCACTGAGTTAACTGGCGCAGAACAGTTTGAAATCGTCACCCACAAGTATGACGGTATGGCTTATACACCACTCATTAATCTGGCGAAGGAAGAGACCAAGAACGGTGAACTGCCTGAGTATGAGGGCGACATCGATTTGTCAAAGTACGACACCGTTTTCATAGGTGGTCCCGTATGGTGGGGAACCTATCCGCAAGTGATGTTCACCTTCTTCAAGAAGCATGCAAACGATCTGAAGGACAAGACCGTCATTCCTTTCACCACTCACGAAGGCTCGGGATTGGCCAACTGCGTGGAGGATGTGAAGGATGCCTTCCCTGGTGCAAATGTCACAAAGGGCTTTAGCATCTACGGTCACGAGGTGCGCACAGAGAAAGCGAAAGTAGAAAAATGGATTAATGGATTGAAATAATATGGAGTACATTACATTATCAAACGGCGTCAAGATGCCGACATTGGGCTACGGTGTGTTTCTCGTAAGCCCTGACGAGTGTGAGCGTTGTGTGAGTGATGCTTTGAGCGTGGGCTATCGCCTGATTGATACGGCACAGGCCTACCAGAACGAGGAAGCCGTTGGCACTGCCTGGCGCAAGAGTGGCATCAAACGCGAAGATTTATTCCTCGTGACAAAAATATGGATATCCAATGCTGGTGAGGAAAAGGCCGCCAAGAGTATCGACGAGAGCCTGCGCAAGTTGCAGACGGAGTATATTGACCTGCTGCTTATCCACCAAGCCTACGGCGACGTGTTCGGTACTTGGCGGGCGATGGAAAAGGCTTATCGTGCTGGCAAGGTTCGCGCCATCGGCGTCAGCAATTTCCAGGCAGGCCGTTTCTTCGACTTCGCCCACTATGTAGATGTGAAACCGATGGTGAACCAGTTGGAATGCAACACCCTCTCTCAGCAGACGGGCATCGAACCCATTCATGGCGAGTTTGGCACCAAGATGATGGCTTGGTATCCACTTGGCGGACAAGGCACAGACGGCATCGTAAAGAGTGAGTTATTGGCTACTATCGGAGCCAAATATGGTAAGACTGCCGCACAGATAGCCCTTCGTTGGCTCACCCAGCGTGGCATCGTGGCTATTCCCAAGTCGAGCCATAAGGAGCGCATGGCGCAGAATATCGACATCTTCGACTTCACGCTGAGTAACGAGGAGATGGCTCAGATTGCCAAGATGAACCAGCACGACGCAGGCACCAGAGATTTCGGCGACCCACAGTTCGTGAAATACTTAATTGAAACATACGGTTAAGTGAGGGCAGAATCATGCTTGCATGAATTCCGCCGAGCGTGAGTATGTTCGACGAAGTCAAAATTACGGATAATAAAAAAAACAACTATGTTAGGAAACTTTTCTTATTACAACCCAACCAAACTGTATTTTGGTGATGAGTCTTTGAACTTCCTCAAGGACGAACTGAAGGGCTACGGCCCAGTGGTGCTGCTCAACTACGGCAGTGGCAGCGTAAAGCGTAACGGCATCTACGACCAGGTGGTGGCTATCCTCAAAGAGGCAGGCAAGACCATCGTTGAGAACTCTGGCGTGATGACCAATCCCACCTTAGAGAAACTGCATGAGGGCGTCAAGATTGCCCGCGAGAACGAGGTAGACTTGATCCTTGCCCTTGGCGGCGGCAGCGTTTGCGACTACTCGAAGGCCGTGGCTGCATCTGTCTATTATGAAGGCGACTACTGGGACAAGTTCTGGCTGAAGCAGGAAAATCCCGCTAAGGACCAGAGACTGCTGCCTGTGGGCTGTATCCTGACGATGGCAGGCACAGGCTCTGAGATGAATGCAGGCACGGTGATTACCGATGCCGAGCACACGTTTAAGGTGGGCCATGTGTTCGACAACCGCCTGATGCCAAAGTTCTCTATCCTCAATCCGAAATTCACGATGACCGTGCCTGAGAACCAAATGAAAGCCGGCATCTACGATATCATGAATCACATCATGGAGCAGTACTTCTCGGACTTCGATGACAACACCAGCGACTACCTCTCTGAAGGACTGATGCGCTCTGTCATCCACAGCAGCCGCATCGCTGTAAAGAATCCTCAGGACTACGAGGCACGCTCGAACATCATGTGGACAGCCACATGGGCACTGAACACCCTTATCGGGCTGGGCAAGCAGCAGGACTGGATGGTTCACATGATTGGTCACAGCGTGGGTGCTTGGACACATGCCCCACACGGCTATGCGCTGGCATCTGTCTCAATGGCCTACTATCGCCGCGCCATGCAGAACGGTCTATCTAAGTTTGTGCGCTTCGCCAAGAACGTGTGGAATATCCAGAGCAACGGAATGACCGACGAACAGATAGCCGAAGCTGGTCTGCAGGCCCTGAAGGCATGGATGCTGGAGATAGGTCTGCCACTGACCATCAGCGAGTTGGGTGCTACTGACGATATGATTGCTGGCATCACCGAGGGCACCATCTGCTATCCCGCCGGTTATCTGAATCTGACGAAGTCAGACGTGACAGAGATTCTTAAGGAGAGCATGTAATTGGCAGATGTCGGTGGTGGTGTGATTTCACCACAAGCAGGTACAAGTGCTCATCTGCATTGCTGGGCGCGGCTGGTATCAGGAATGGGGCAAGGCTCCCGTTGAGATGACTCCCGGCACTGTCATCGCCGTACCCGCAGATGTCAAACATTGGCACGGAGCACAGAAAGACTCATGGTTTCAACACCTGACCTATCATAAGGATGTTCAGGAAGGAGCTGGTAACGAGTGGTGCGAGCCTGTAGATGATGCTGCCTATAATGCATCTTCATATTGTCATCATCATGATTAATATAGCAAAAAATAATCTTTTCTTATTACTTCATATTCTTGGTGAAAAACTCTGCCAGCTTATCCCACGGAATCATGTTCTTGGGCTGACCCTGACCTGCCTTTTCCTCGTAGCCGCCATCGTAGAGGTCGCAGTGAGAGGCATCTGGTATGATGAGCAGTTGCTTGTTCTCTGGGTTGGGATTTGGCTCGCCAACAAACTTATAACCCTCAGCTTTGCCATCCACCATATAGTGATAAGCAGCCTCGCCAAAGTAGCGTGAGTGGGCGTCAGCACCGTGCATCACGAGAACGGCAGAGCGGATTTCGTTGATATAATAGAGGAAGCGGCTGTTGGCATAGGCCTGTGTTCCGATGACGCGCCAGCCGTCGTTAGAGTTGCCGGAGCGCTTGTGGTAGCCGCGTGGGGTCTTGTAATAGTCGTAGTAGTCGTGCACAAAGTTGGGCGCCTGTGGTGGAACGGTATCCAGCACACCTCCTGCCATCGCGTTGGGGTCGGTGAGGCGTTGCTTTGAAAGGTTTTCGCGGTTCCTATGACGCCACTGCTCGTTGTCGAAAGCATCGTTATAGTCGTTGCCACTGACACGAGTCATATCATACATCGTAGAGGCTACGGTAGCCTTGATGCGAGTATCGGTAGCGGCAACATTCAGCGCGATGCCTCCCCAACCGCAAATGCCGATGATGCCAATCCGTTCGGCATCCACATTGTCCTGCTTCGACAGGAAATCGACTGCAGCCATAAAGTCCTCGGTATTGATGTCGGGCGATGCCGTGCGACGCGGTTCACCGCTGCTTTCACCTGTATAGGAAGGGTCGAAAGCCAGTGCCACGAAACCACACTCTGCCATCTTCATGGCATAGAGACCACTGCACTGCTCCTTCACGGCACCAAAGGGACCAGAGACCGCAATGGCAGGTAACTTTTCTCCCCTCTCTTTGGAGGGGTCGGGGAAGGCTGGTGTATAGAGGTCTGCCGCCAGCGTCAGTCCATACTGTGTTTTAAACGTCACCTTCTTGTGGTTCACCTTCTCGCTCGGCGGGAACACCTTGTCCCACTCCTGCGTCAAATCTAACTCTTGTTCCATGTTGTTATTAGTAGTTTGTCTGTTGCTTGTGCAGCCTGCCAGCATTCCGCTCAGCAGCATTGCGGCTAATAATACTTTCATATATTACGATAGTTAAGAAAATTCAATAATTGCACTCACATCTTCTCCTATTGAAAGGGAAACTATAATCACGTTATCATTCTTGTAGATGGTAGGAACTAGCATCTCACCGAGTTTGGCAGCCACTCGGTACTCTACCCTCAAACTGCTTACAACGTAATCCTCCGGCAACAGTTCCATCGCCATGCGGACATAGTTGGCATTGTTCACGTGCTTGTTGTAGTCGATGTCGGCACGGAGTACTCTGATAGGCTCCAACACCTCACCATCGCTTTTGGGCAGGATGATGCGTCGGTCCTTATAGTTCATCTCCAACTGGGGTTCCAGTGTCATGGACTGAATGGTTGCATCATTCACGCGTTTCAGTTTTCCTGCCACCTTATCAACGAATGCTCCCATGCTCCATGTCTTGTAGCAGGGATTGCCCTGTGAATCGTAGATGAACGTGTTACGGAATCCGAACATGGGTTTCATGCCATAGACGGAGGTCGTCACCTTCAGTTCCTCTTTGTATTCAGGTACTCGAATAATTTCAACCTGCCGGGTTGCCAACAGCTGAGCCATGTTCTGCTCCGTAAAGTACTGTTTTACGCCAGGCTCTGAATCAATCCACATTTCGGAGCAGTCCTGCATCATCTGGAGGGCAGAGTAGAGCTTCAGCCGTCCCTCGCTGTCACAGGCACTTGTCGTTACCTTATAATTCAAACTGTACATGATTATTTCTTCTTTGTTTTAGTTTGTTATTCCTTGGCCTTTGCCACCAGTCGCTTGCCCAGTTCGTAGGCTTTTTCGAGGTCGATGGGGAATTGTGTGTCGCGTACCTCGGCCTTGTGAGCCTCGCTGAACGTGGCGGCATCGTAGCGGTCGTAGTTCGAGAACTGATAAGTGTCATAGCTGCATAATATCTCTGTAGGACCGAACACAGCGAGTTGCTTGGCAGAGGTGTCCATGAGGATAGGGTAGTTCATCTGACGGTACACCTCTTCGTTGGGACAGTTCATCGTATAGATCGTAGCCGAACAGATGCGCTTTAGCACGACGGGTTTGGAGTAGTCAGAATAGTTGACTGCAGGAAACTCCATTCGTTCCATAAAGGCACGAAGGGCGGCTGAGGGGTAGCCACAATAGTTGGGCGAACCGCACACCAGTACGTCGGCCTCCACAGCCTTCTGGAGTATGGGCTGCAGGTCGTCCTTGAAAGAGCAGACACCCTTCTTGCCTCCCTTCAGCTTACAGGCAAAACACGACATGCAGCCCTTGTAGTTCATACTGCGGTCATAGAGGTTCACCAGTTCCACCTCAGCACCAGCCTCTCTGGCACCATCCATGGCACGCTTCAGCAGCTGTGCCGTATTGCCGTTCTTACGCGGACTTCCGTTGATAAATAATGCTTTCATAATTTTTGTGGTTTTAGAATTATATCTTCTTCGTTTTCGTATATTTAACCTTCGGTTGAATATGCTCACGCTCGGCAGAATCCAAACGAGTTTGTTTCTGCTCTCGCTTACTCGCATATTTAATCTTTACAATCTCAAAAGAGTTTCGGGTCAGTTCCTTTAGCAGGTCATCAGGGGCAGTCAAGGGGTTGATGCCTATCCAATGCTTGGGCGATTCGTTATACGGATTGCCGATGCACTCGTACTGTGCCTTCAGGTCTTCGATGCGCTCTGGCTGGCATTTCAGCGAGATGACTGAGAAATCATTGCAGTCGAAGAATGAGAACATGTGGCCCATTACGTAGAACACCAATACTCCCTCTCCGTTCTTGAACTTCTGGAAAGGAAGTTTCTCCTCAATGTCTTCGCCTAGCGACAGGCAATACTCGCGATAGTCTTCTATGTTCATTTCGGCTTAGCATTTCGATAATCGGCAATGGGGGCTATCTGTAGCGGATGACGGTCTGGAATCTCGTAAGTCAGCCCCTGCTGATGCAGCTCGTCGAGGAACGTATCAAGATATACATCGGTTGCAAAACGCTGCATGAAACTGATGCTGAAAACACCTGCGGCAGCACTGACTTCCACTACAATCATATAGGCAGAGTCGGTCTCTGTGCGCATCTCCCTGATATATTGTTCGGCAGCACCAAGACCAGCCTTCCCTACATAGCTGAACATGCACGAACCGTACTGCTGGCTCAGTTGGTTTGTTGGAGCAAAGGCCTGATAGCGGGCTTGAAGCGTGGGCAGTTGTTCCACCCTTTCCATCCGGTCTTGGGTCTGCCAGAAATAGTCTTGCAGGTTGTCTGGATAAGTCTGCTCGGCTATCATCTTGCGGAAAGCTGCTATCTGAGTATCAAAGTCCGCCTGCTGCATATCTTGCCCCAGTGGCAGGAACAGTCCGCCTACTTGTGAATGGTGTGCCGCTGTGGTTCCGAGTGTCTTTCTCAAATCAACTGCTACTGTAACGGTTGGTGCCAGAGGCGCACTCTCTGGATGCAGACGGGCGATGGCTCTTGCCAGAAGCAGGGTTAGGAAAGAAGTAGGCGTGGCACCGCATGCCCGCACACGCTTCATCATCTGCTCCTCAGAGATGCGTATCTGTACCACTTCTTTCTTATCAGCAAGGGGTACGATGGCATCGGTGGCCAGATTGATAACCTTAGGACGTTCAGGCAGCTGCTGCGGGTGGATGCTCGTTGGTCTTGGCAGTGTGGTGGGATCAGTCCATTCTGCCTCGTCGATGATGTCACCTGCAACCCAGACTCCTGCAGGGTCTAACTCACTATCGTAGCGTCGCCGGCAGTATTCATAGAGCAATGTCCGGAGGATGCGATAGGCGGCAGTCCCGTCGATGAGTGCATGAAAGAAATCCAATGCCACGCAATCGTCCCACCATGAAAAAGCCATCAGATGTTCGTTGGCTTCTTCACTGCACAAGCATACCGGCTGTCGGCAGCCCGTGACTTTCCAAGGCTGTGGATTGTCGTGATAGACATAGTGCTCGCTGCCGTCAGCATCGCGTTCGACACCAAGTTTGACACACAGGTAAGGGTATCTCGTCTGTGCTGCTGCAACTGCTTCTTCGAGCAGATGCCTATCCACATCATCTTTCATCTGAAGAACGATGCGCACCGTCATAGGGTACTCGTCATCGGCCCTATTCAAGTAGAAACGCTCAATATATAATCTCTGCATCGGTCGGTTTAGATTTGTCAAAGTCTATTTACTCTGCATGAACAGCCAGTCGCGCACTGCTGCAATCTTATAGCCGTAGTCAAAAGATGCCATGTGCTCCATACCCTTGCCTGATTCAGGGAGTACACTGCCTGCCTCCCACTTGATGAAGTTGATATTGCCGCCCTTGGCTATCAGTTCCTCGGCCAATCGTTCCTGTTCTTCGCTTGGAAGCTTTGCACTCCATGATGTGGAGTCAACACGGGCATTGTTCTCCTTCAGCACCTCAGCCAAATCTTTCATGCCACCCGATGCTTTCTGGTCGCCGCCAGCCACGATGTAGAAGAAATGCTTCTTGCCGAAGTCTTGCATTTTCGAAGTGTCCCACTGACTGCTGACAAACAATGAGGCCGCAAAAAGATCGGGATATGTGATGTTGAAGTAGAACGACATCATGCCGCCCATTGACTGTCCTGTGGTGTATAGGCGGTTGGTATCTACATTGTATTCCTTGCAGACGGTCTGAAGCAGTCGGATTGTCATTTCCACCTCGTCCGTCGTACTCCAATCATCCTGCACAGCCCAGTCAGTATATTGTGGCACCAACACGAATGAAGGATGCTTCTGCTGGTCTCTATTTGAAGCGAACTCCAAGGCACCATACCCTTGCGTGAGCGGAGCCGTCACTTCCTTTCCTGCAGTACTGGCATCAGCCATGAAGAGCACTAAGGGGAGTTTCTGACCTGCCTCGGCACCTTCGGGAACCAGCAGATTATACTCCATTGTCTTGCCTGTCTGTTTGTCGTTGTACGTCAGTTGCTTGAACTTTCCTAGTGTCTCTTGCTTCAATGCCGCGAAAACACTGTCAGAATCTTTGTTAATCACCATGTGGCCACCTTGGCGAGGACCACGTTCACCGCCCTTCTTCTTCTGGGCGCAGGCTGTCAGGCACATCACTCCTACTGCCAGCAAAAACATTACTTTCTTCATATTTCCTTGGAGTGTTTCGAGTCGCGGCTCTGGTCTCTACCAAGACCTTTTTAAGTGAATTATATTATGTGTTTGTTTGCTAAATTGGAATTTATATGATTTCTTTTTTGAATTTTGCGGGATTACCAGCCACTAAGGTCCGTGGAGCGACATTACTGGTTACCACAGAACCTGCAGCAATGACTGCACCATCACCAATTACGACACCAGGCAGTATCACGGAATGGCCACCAACCCAAACATCATTGCCAATAGTAATTGGAATTCCATAGCCATCAAGCGTTCTACCTTCGGGTTGGAGACGATGACCAGCTGTATAAATTCCCACATCAGGCCCAATCAGACAGTTATTGCCGATGTGTATTTCTGCAACGTCGAGCATCGTACAATTATAATCAGCATGGAAATTGTCGCCGACATGGATATTCTTGCCAAAGTCGCAATGGAAATTATCACCAACGAAAGGATTACTACCAGAAGATCCGAACAATTCCTTGACAATTTCTTGCTTCTGGATATGATTGACCAAAGACAGACTGTTTAATCGCTTGATAAGCTCAGATGTTTTGGTTAACTGTAATAGCACATCTTCACTAATATCTGTACGACTGAATGTTATCTTTTCCATAAATTCCTTGTTTATCTGTCTTTTATCTCTATCTTTTTTATTACCTTGGCTGGAACGCCACCAACAATGGTATTCGGTTCAACGTCCTTTGTCACTACTGCACCAGCAGCCACTACGGCTCCATCGCCGATGGTTACTCCAGCAAGAACGGTGGCATTGGCTCCAATCCATACGTTTTTGCCGATGTGAATTGGTGCATAACTCATGCTCTGGCGCTTGGCCGGGTCAAGGTCGTGGTTGATGGTTGCCAGCACGACGTTGTGACCGATGAGAGCGCCCTCGTCGATGGTGATACCGCCCTGATCCTGGAACTTACAGCCCATGTTGATGAAGACCCGTTCACCAACGATGGTGTTCTTGCCGCAATCGGTATGAAACGGAGGAAACATGCCTACCGTCTTGGGCACTTCACGTCCCCAAAGCTGTTCCAGCAAATCGTGCAACTGCTCTGGAGTATGATACTTGCCGTTAATCTCTGCTGTTATCTTCAGTGCCTCCTGCGACAGCTGATGGAACATCATGTGGACATCACCACCGCCAACGACGGGTTTGCCCGATGCCATGTAATCACGAAATTCTTGTATTGTCATTATTCTTTATTTTTATGTTCTTTTGTAAACTTGTAAATTGTTAACGTAGGAAGGATAACCAATAGCAGCAACGCAACCTCTAACAATGCGTACGACCCGAAGTAGTCCACCAATGTCTGGAATTTCAGGACTCCATCTATCAGAAAGACCAGAAAGGCAAACCAGCAGAGAAAGAATATTGCCGAATACTTGATTTCCCGTTTCTTCAGTTTCATCATTCGATAGTTTAATACCACTTATATCCGCGAGCCTAATGGCTACTCTTTTAATTATCAATCACTTACAGACAGGCAAAATTATAATAGGTAACGGTCTAGAAACTTCCTGTCTGCGTCGTTCTGCTTTGTTTCAATATGTCAAATATCTGATGCAAAGGTAATCATTTTCCTCGAAATCACCAAATAATTCTTCAGTATTCTAATACAATGGCAGACAGTCCCCCATTGAGATATAAAGAAACCACTAAACTGCTGTCCCACCTTATTATATATGTGGGACAGATGTTTTGACCGTTGTCAATCGTGCCAATGTTAACGTGTCGTCAGACCTAAACTCGTAAAAAAACATAATTTTAGAAGAAAAACCAAGATATTCGGCAGAAAATGAAAAATTTTCATTATCTTTGTAGCATAAAAAATTTATCGTATGGAAGATGTAAACAGAATTAAATTGGTTCTTGTGGAGAAAAAACGTACCAGCAAATGGCTGGCAGAACAGCTCGGTGTTAACCCCTCGACTGTTAGCAAGTGGTGTACGAACTCTTCCCAACCAGACCTTGCATGTATATTAAAGATTGCAGATCTACTGGAAGTTGACTTAAAAGAACTCTTTGTGAGAGAGTACAAACAATATCTCCTTTCTCAGGAGTTAAAATGAATAATGTACTATCGTAGCAAGGTCGTTCCTCCGTCGTTCGTAGGTCGTAGCTATATCGTAGCAAGGGCGTAGGATAGGCGTTGCTTAGACCGAGGATAGAGGTGGCCAAGAGCAAGCCGAGACCTTTGGGAGAGGTTCGAGAGGCCTTCGAGGAACCAAACCGAGTCTTTCGTTAGGGTAAGAATAGGGTAAGAATGCCCCAAGAAGATGGATAGAAGATAGTAAGAAGTAAACAAGAGTATAAAAACAAAAACGAAGATATGATTGCATTTATTGATACAGAGGTGAATCCGCAGACGAAGAAGGTGGCGGATTACGGAGCAGTCAGGGAGGATGGTGCAGTGTTGCACTCTAGTTCCAAGGCTGACTTCGATGCTTTTGTGTCAAAATGCGATACGGTGTGTGGACACAATATTATCAATTTCGACCTGAAATATACCTCTTTGAGGGGTAATCCTACGATTATTGATACGCTGTTTCTTTCGCCCTTGTTGTTTCCCAAGCGACCGTATCATCATCTGGTCAAGGATGATAAGTTGCAGGTAGATGAACTGAACAATCCTGTAAATGACTCTATGAAGGCTCGCGACTTATTAAATGACGAAGTGGCAGCTTGGAATCAGTTGACGGATCACAGAAAGGAGATCTACTATTATCTGTTGAATGAAACACAAGAGTTCGGAGGATTCTTCAAGTATCTTGGATATTCGCCAAATGTCAGTTGGATATCATCAATATTTTCATCCAAACTGAATTGGAAGCAATTGATTGTCGAGGAATATGATGGGAAGGTATGCAGTCATGCAGACTTCGAGACCTTGGTTAAGCAGTATCCTATAGAGTTGGCGTATTGCTTGGCTGTGATTGGTGCTGACGACATTTTTTCTATTACTCCAGCATGGGTAATACGGAACTACCCGCAGGTGGTGAATGTGATGAACATGCTTTGCAATAAGTCTTGTGGTGATTGCGAGTATTGTCATCAGCGGTTGGATGCCCACAATGGATTGAAGGAGTTCTTTGGTTATGATGAGTTCCGTATCTTCGATGGCGTACCAATGCAACAGCAAGCGGTAGAATCTGCTATTCGAGGAGAATCACTGCTGACGATATTTCCAACGGGTGGCGGAAAGAGTCTTACCTTCCAGCTACCTGCTTTGATGGCAGGACGGAATACACATGGACTTACTGTTGTTATTTCGCCTTTGCAGTCGTTGATGAAGGATCAGGTGGATAATCTTGCAGCTCGTGGAATTAGTGACGCAGTGACCATCAATGGATTGTTAGACCCTATCGAACGAGCAACAGCCATAGAACAGGTGGCTGATGGAACAGCCAATCTGCTTTATATCGCTCCAGAAATGCTGCGTAGTAAGACTATAGAGCGACTGTTGATGGGACGCTATGTTGTTCGTTTTGTGATAGACGAGGCACACTGTTTCTCTGCTTGGGGCCATGACTTTCGTGTAGACTATCTGTATATCGGTGATTTCATTCGACAGTTGCAGGAGAAAAAACAATTGGAACAGCCCATTGCAGTATCTTGTTTTACAGCGACAGCAAAACAAAAAGTAATTAGTGACATATGCGACTACTTCAGAGTAAAGTTGGGCTTGGAACTGAAAGTGTTTGCCGCCAATGCTGAGCGTAAGAACCTGCGTTACTCCGTGCTTCATGCCGATACTGCTGATGAAAAATACAACTTGTTGCGCTCATTGATACTTGGGCACAATTGCCCATCAATTGTATATGTATCACGTACCAAACGGACGCGCGAATTAGCACAACATTTGGTCAACGACGGCATACGGGCCTTACCATTCAATGGAAAGATGGAGGCTGCCGACAAAGTGAAGAACCAGAATGCTTTTATGAGTGGCGAGGCTCAGGTGATTGTGGCAACGTCTGCTTTCGGTATGGGCGTTGACAAGAAAGATGTGGGACTGGTGGTACACTATAACATCAGCGACTCATTGGAGAACTATGTGCAAGAGGCTGGCCGTGCAGGACGTGATCCACAAATGCAGGCAGAATGCTTTGTACTGTATGCTGACAGCGACCTTGATAAGCACTTTATTCTCCTTAATCAAACGAAACTCAGTATCAGCGAGATTCAGCAAGTATGGAAAGCCATCAAGGATCTTACTGCTAAACGAGACAAGGTAAGTTGTTCGCCTTTGGACATAGCACGTCAGGCTGGATGGGGAGATGAAATAGACGACATTGAGACGCGTGTTAAAGCAGCAATAGCAGCTCTCGAGGATGCAGGATTCATACAACGTGGCAGTAACTCGCCGCATGTATTTGCTACGGGTATTGCTGTGAAGAATATGGATGAGGCTCGTCGCAAACTGATGATCTCACCTCTCTTTGATGAACAGTCGCGTGAGGAAGCAGCGCGAATTATCAAATCGCTTATCAGTGCTCGTGCCACAGCTGAAGGTAGAGGAGCAGAAGCAGAGAGTCGCGTGGATTATCTTGCTGACATTCTTGGAATGAATAAGGCAACCGTCATCAGGAATATTAACCTGATGCGTCAAGATGGCTTGTTGGCAGATAGCCGCGACATGCAAGCATGGATTACTAAGAGTACAACAGTGAGGAACCTTGATGCCATGCTGAGACTTGAACAGTTTATGTTACAGCAATTCTCAGAAGAGTCACGTCGTTTTAGCTATAAGGAACTAAATGAGGAAGTTCAGAAGGCTGGCATGAATTACTCCAATGTCAAACGGATGAGGATGTTGCTTCACTTCATGACGCTGAAAGGATATATCTATAAACAAGAGCACAGCATTTCGGGTTTCGTCAATGTACGGCTTCAGTCTTCCAGAGAGGCGACAAAGAGCCGATTCGAACGACGTATGGATATTAGTAGGTTTATTGTTGATTGTTTGAGTGCTCAGAAGGATGATAGTAAGGATACGGCGCTTGTTAACTTTTCCGTTGTAGAACTCCTCCAGCAATTCATTGCCAGTCGACAAGAAATGATGTTTTCTGACAATGAAAAGCCCACAATCGCTGATATTGAGGAAGCATTGTTGTATCTTACTAAAACAGAAATGGTGAAGATAGAGGGCGGCTTTATCGTCCTCTATAATACTATGCAGATAGGTCGCCTCGTTGCTACACGTACACGATATGGTAAGGAACAATACCGTTTGCTAGACGAATTCTATAAGCAGCGAATCCGCCAGATACACATTGTTGGTGAATATGCCAACCTGATGGTTCGTGACTACAATGCTGCACTTCGTTTCGTCAATGACTATTTTACAATGGATTTCCGCAAGTTCATCAATCAGTATTTCAAGGAGGAACGTCGGGCGCAGATAGATCAGAATATCACTCCTGCCAAATACAACAAACTCTTCGGTGAGCTCTCCAACCGCCAATGGGAGATTATTGATGACAAGGAGTCGAAATATATTGTGGTGGCAGCAGGACCAGGGAGCGGTAAGACGCGCGTGTTAGTGCATAAGTTGGCATCATTGCTGTTGTTGGAAGATGTAAAGCATGAACAATTGCTGATGCTTACGTTCTCAAGAGCTGCAGCAACGGAGTTTAAGAAACGACTCATAGATTTGGTGGGCAATGCAGCTCACTACGTAGACATCAAGACATTCCATTCATATAGTTTTGACCTTGTTGGTAAACAAGGAAGTCTTGATGAGGCTAAGGATGTGGTACGTATTGCTGCAGAGATGATTGAAAACGGAGAGGTGGAAGCATCTAAGATAGCCAAGAGTGTGCTTGTCATTGACGAGGCTCAGGATATGGGCGAAGATGACTTCCGACTAGTTCAAGCGCTGATGCAACAGAATGAAGAAATGCGCGTCATTGCTGTGGGTGATGATGATCAGAATATCTATGGTTTCCGTGGCTCCAATTCAAAATATATGCAGTCACTCGTTGAACAGGATGGTGCGAAACTGTACGAGATGACAGATAACTACCGCTCTGCAAAAGCGATAGTTGATTGCGCCAATCGCTATGTACAGCGTATTCCTGGTCGCCTGAAGCATACTTCCATCCAGTCTGCAACAGGAAAAGATGGCAAAGTGATGACCTTGAAGTCGCTTCTGGATGCTGAAATTAAAGTGGAAGGAAGTACCGCAATACTTACACGTACCAATGAGGAAACGATGCAGGTAGCCTACGAATTGGAACAGCGTGGCTTACATGCTACTGTTGCTCAGTCTATGGGTGGTTTTCGTTTTGGCAATCTAGCAGAAGTACGCTATTTCCTTAAACAACTTGGTGGCAAAGATGGTGTGACTATAACGAAAGAAAAGTGGAATGAGGCCAAACAACGTACATTTGAGACTTATGCGTCTAGTACTTGTCTCAACATCATGCAGCATTTTATTTCTGACTTTGAGATAACTCATCAATCCTACTATCGCAGTGACTTGCGTGAATACATCTTTGAGTCGAAAATTGAGGATTTCATTGCTGCTGATGAAAGGTCTGTGTTTGTAAGTACTATCCACAAAGCAAAAGGACGAGAATTCGATAATGTCTATCTTATGTCTGCCATACCAGATGGAAGAAGTGTAGATGATATGCGTTCCTATTACGTGGGACTCACTCGTGCAAAGCGAACCCTGTATCTTGTAACTAATCCTCAAACAGAATGTTCTTCTGTATCTTTACCACTCAATATGAAAGATGTATGGCTTGATTTCTTTAGAGGAATCAAGGAGCATGTGCTTCATCTTAGAAGCGGTGATAATCTACAATACAAAGACGGATACCTAATGAATGAACAAGATATCAATGTTGCAGCTTTGTCTGCATCAGGTAAAGACAAATTGAAAGCGTGGACGGATAAGGGTTATGAAGTCATTAGTGTAAGGGTAAGTTATACTTTGGCTTGGAAACCACAAGACTCAAATGTAGAATATGCTGTTTGTTTGGCGAATGTAGTCTTGTCTAAAAATAAAAATTCTACTGAAGAAACACGCCTCAATAATACTGCTTTATGATAAATCGATAATCTACTGGGAAACTAGTCAATGACAATGATGATAAATGAAAAAATAGTCCATCTAAGGAATTTTCTTGAGAAACTTGATGTTATCAGGAAACGATATGAGGATATCGAGGCTCGAAAAGACCAGTTCAATATCTTCACAGCAATGCTTGATGCATCAGACGAGGTGAATTTACATTCTCAGTTTATCTTCTCACTTCTCAATTTCAAAACAGGCAATGAATATCGCTATCTAAATGCTTTTCTGAAATGTGTTGATAGCTCTTTCGAATACAACTTGAATTCGTTGGAAATTCATAAGGAGTTGCATGATATTGACATCTTGCTGATGGACAAGTCAACGAAGCGAGCTGTCATTATTGAGAATAAAATCTATGCCTCCGACAGTAATCATGAGAATGAAGGGCAGTTAGAAAAGTACTACAGGATAGTTATTGAAGAGGAAAAGATACCTGAAGACAACATCGAAGTGTATTATCTTTCTCTCGATGGGCATGAACCTTCTACGGATAGTGTTTCCACAAAAAATAAGTATCCTAAGTTGGGCGAGAAGGTCCAGTGCATCTCTTATCCCAATGAAATCGTCAGATGGTTGCAAGGATGTATGCCATTTGTTTATGATAAACCCTTTCAACGAGAAACTATTATACAATACATTAAATTGATTGATGATATGACTAATAATGTTGATATAGAAGAGAGAGTTGAAATAAAGAAATTGATTGGCGAGTCAAAGAGCAATTTAGAAAGCGCCAAGCTCCTCATTGACAACGTCAAACATTTACATTGGCATACTATAGCCGATTTCTGGGATGGCTTAGTAATGGCTTTAGAAAAAAATGGCTATGAGGTATTGCAGAATCCAACGGAAGAGGACTTTTCTGACATCGTTCACGGTAGCAGTAGAAAGAGGAATAATGCAAGTCTTTCGATTGTAATCAAAACGTCGTCGCCATTTAATATTCTGATTGAAGAATATCCTGATGAGTTGTACTTTGGCGTAACGAAGGAACAGAAGCTGCCCAAACAATATGTTAAGACTTTTGCAACGCTGGTAGCGAATAATGAGGAATACGAAGATGATGAGAATTGGTATATATGGAAATACCCTTCAATACCAGAAGACGAGTATATAGATTCTTGGGATATTAATAATGATGCTACCTTCCGTCTTATCGATGATAGTTTTCGCCTACGAATTACTGCTGTAATCATTGATGACATTACGAAATTCATTAAAGATGTTGAAGGTTGCTTAAAAGCTGCGGAAGAAAATAGATAATGAAACAGATAGAAGTTGTAGCAGCGATTATTCGCAAGGGTGATAAGATATTTGCCACGCAGCGGGGATATGGCGAGTGGAAAGACTGGTGGGAGTTTCCTGGCGGGAAGGTGGAAACTGGGGAGACACCAGAAGAGGCGCTTGTGAGGGAGATTCGCGAGGAGCTGTCTGCGGGGATCAACGTGGATGAGTTTCTTTGTACGGTGGAACATGATTATCCAGCCTTTCATTTAAAGATGCATTGCTATTTGTGCTCGCTCATTGGTGAGGCGCTATATTTGAATGAGCACGAGGCTGCGAAGTGGCTGGCGAAGAATGAGTTGGACAGCGTGAAGTGGCTGCCAGCGGATGTGGGAGTGGTGGAAGTTATAAAGTCAAAAATACAGTAGCAGAATATGACAGACATTGAACGTATAACCGACATGGAACAATGCTTTGACCGCGTGGACAGGGCGCTGCGGGCATTGGAGGAAGCTGTGGATACAATCACGAGCCTTGAGGACGACATCCTGAAACTCGACACCTACTATTCCGGCGACGAATGGAAAGCAGATTTCAGATCCGACGAATTAGGTCTCCTGCCCCAGGACCTAAAACGCGGCGTTCTGAGCGAGGATGCCATATGGGACCTCCTCGGACGCGTCGATGGCGTCAAGCACCGCATGCTCGATTTCGTCTTGACTGATCTGGGGTGATTGATGCAAGAAGTCTAAGGAAAGAAGTAAGATGTGATATAGGATAATAGAACAGAAATCGAAAACGTTATAAGAATATATGGCACTACCGATTAACATAGAAGATCTGCTGAATAAGCGGAAGATCGAAGGCAACAGGATAGAGTTTAAGAAGGGCTGGAACCCTGCGGACATCTATCACAGTATCTGTGCGTTTGCCAACGACTTCGATAACCTCGGAGGCGGCTACATCCTTGTGGGCGTGGAGCAACATGACAACGGACTCGCCAAGCGGCCTGTAGCAGGGATTAACATCGAAGAGGTGGATGGCATCCTGAAACAGATGGTGGGATTTAACAACATGTTTGACCCATACTATCTGCCGAGGACGTCGGTGGAGGAGGTGGACGGGCAGCAAGTGCTGGTGATATGGGCACCGTCGGGCGTGAACCGTCCGTATGCGATACCGATGGATGTGCAGGCCAAGGTGAAGCAGATGAGGTATTATGTTCGCAGCGGTTCGAGCAGTATCATTGCCAAAGGCGAGGTACTGGACGAGTTGAGGGACATGGCTAACCGCGTGCCTTTTGACGAACGGCCCAATCCGAACATCGCCATGAGCGACATTTCGATGGTGCTGCTGAGGGACTATCTGGCTACAATTGGCAGCAAACTGGAGGCTTCACTGTTTACACAGCCTTTGGTGGAGACCTTGGAGCAGATGGAACTGATGGCCGGCCCGACTGAGAACCGCATGATTAAGAATGTGGCGGCGATGATGTTCTGCGAGCATCCGGAGAAGTTCTTCCCTTATACCCAGGTAGAGATTGTGGTGTTCCCTGATGGGAAGGTGAAGAATCCTCAGAACTTTACAGAAAAGACATTCAAGGGCAGCATACCGCAGATTATTAAGCAGACCATGGACTTTTTCAGCACCAATATTCTCTATGAAACAGTGGAGAAGGTTTCTGGAAAGCAAGAAGCCAACCGCTACTGGAACTATCCTTACGATGCGCTGGAGGAGGCTGTGGTCAACTCTCTTTATCACAGAGATTATGCCCAACACGAACCCGTGGAGATTACCATTGAGCCTGAAGGAATATCCATACTGAACTGTCCTGGGCCTGACCGAAGTATTCCTATGTCGGCCATTGAGAAAGGTGACATCTTGAAGAGCCGCCGTTATAGGAATCGCCGCCTTGGAGACTTCTTGAAGGAATTGGATCTGACAGAAGGCCGCTCTACAGGTGTACCCACCATCCAAGAGAAACTTGCTGATAATGGTTCTCCCCGTGCCACTTTTGAGACTACTGAAGACCGCTTGACCTTCCTGATTCATATCCCTGTTCATGCTGGATGTGGCAATAAACCCGCTACTGAGAAAACTACGGTGATTACTACGGAGAAAAGTGCCATAGGTTCGGAGAAAAATGGTTCTGGTTCGGAGAAAAGTTCGGAGAAAAACCAAGCAATCATCTCTGCTATTAGGCTAAATCCCAAAGTTACTGCGGCTGAAATTGCCATGAAGCTTGGGGTGTCCTCGCGTGCAGTGGAAAAACGTATTAAAACTTTGCGCGAAAATGGTGTCATTCGCCGCATAGGAGGCGACAAGGGCGGCTATTGGGAAGTGATAGAGAATGGTACTGAACAATAGCAACATACCGAAAGTGGCGTAAAAGGCGGCGTAAAAGGTGGCACAAAAGAACTATCTGATATTCAGGATGTTATTATAAAAGAAATGCAATTCGATTCGTCTATTACGACCAGTGAAATGGCGCAAAAGACTGGTATAAAGTTCAGAACCCTCCAGCGACATATCTCCCAGCTCCAGGCGATGGGGATTGTGGTCCGCAAAGATGGTCGAAAAGATGGTTATTGGGAGGTTGTAAAAAACAAATAGTCTTCTGACAGATGCCTGCTATTATTACAGATACATTCGACTACGACGATATTGTCAGGGTGCTTGACCTTGATGAAGCGTTTGTGCATCATCAGATTGATGCGCTTCAGCCGAAGTATTGGCGCATTGTGATAAAGACGAAACCCAAGGGATTGAAGATTTTCGCACCTGTGATGGTGAACGGCAATAGGGGCATCGACTATATGATATACATGCTGAGTCGAGACTGGCAGATAACAAAGAAACAACGGTTGCTCGACTACATGTATTTCGGGGTGTACCGCCTGACGGATGGCTTCCATCTCGTAGGTTTCATGTATCTTGATTCCAATCCTTTGGCAAAGCCGGAGAAAGCATTCTTTACGCCTCACTTCTTTGATAGGTACAGGGAGAGGACGGGCTTGCCGATGGATATGCCAAAGATGGACGTGATGAAGGATTGGATCATGAAGAATCTGCATCTTAATTCGGATGCACAAGGCAATGAGAAATACCCCGATGGCATCTTCTGCGTTTATCCAAGTGGTGTCGCTTTGGGGAGAGAGTTGCCTGACGGTAATAGTGAGATGAAGACTTTTGTCACCTACGAAATGTTGCGAGGGGAGCAAATTGAGAAAGGCGAAAACCAAAGCAGGGCAGCCAAGGTGCAGGAAGCGGAGGGTTTTAGGAACTGTAAGGAGTTAGTAGATAAACTTGTAAAATATGGCATACACCTATAAATATCAAAAGGAAGCCCTATTGACTTATGGAAACATGGGGTAAAGGGGGGAGCGCAACTGGCGCATGATGTCAAGCAGTCGCTTTGCACTGCCGCTACGAAATTTAAGAGGGAGTGTTTTGAGTTGCTCTTCTGTTATGAAGAACGAGAAGCCTTGCAGACGAGTGAAGAGGTTTTCGTAGTTGATTTTTACTTGTGCCTCCATCTTCGCATACAATTCTTCATTGTTCTCATCTACTAGATGCATATATAGTGCATCGCCTCGCATCGGGCTGTGCGGTGCAAAAACTGTTCCTTTGGGAACTATGCATTTGTCACCACCTGTAAAGGGGCTGCAAAATGCACAAGGTATTCCAACTCGGCATCCTCTGCCAATTCAAAGACGTTTTCGTCAATTTTCAGTGCCTCAATCTGTTCACGTGTTGCCATAATCTTTCTTTTTGATTGCAAAAATATGCAATTCTCACGGATAATGCAAGCAAAAATGCGTCCGCAAGGCTTGTGGAAGTGAGATTTATATTTTTTTACACTAGTGTCCACTAAAAATTAGCGGAGATGTTTGTAAGTTACTTAAATATAGAGTTTTAGAGCGTAAAATTGACGGTGACGATTTGAATTGACTACCTTTGCAATTCAAAAGCAAATCAGTCATTCGATGAACACCGGAAAATATATCTTCGCTCAACTTATAGAGTTCTTGCCACAGAGAATCTTTGATAGAATTGTAATGAAATACGAAGGGAACAAATACGTGAAGCATTTCACATGCTGGAACCAGTTGCTTGTCATGATGTTCGGGCAGCTGAGCAACCGTGACAGCCTTCGTGATCTGACTAGTATTATTTCTGCGCATTCCAACAAGGCCTATCATCTTGGCTTTGGCAAGAACGTAACGAGAAGCAATCTCGCAAAGGTCAACGAAAGACGAGAACCTCGTATCTTCGAAGAGTTTGCCTACCATATGATAGACATTGCGAGACGAAAGAGAATCTACAAAGAGTTTGAGATAGAAGGGAAGGTGTTTGCCTTCGACTCGACTACCATCGATCTTTGTCTGAGCGTCTTCTGGTGGGCAAAGTTTCGAAGAACCAAGGCGGGCATCAAGATGCATACGCTCTATGAAATTCAGACGGATATTCCTACGTTCATCCACATTACTGAGGCGAAAGTCAATGACCAACGCGCAATGGACGAGATTCCTTATGAACAAGGGGCTTACTACGTGTTTGACCGAGGATACTTTGACCTGAAGAGACTCTATCATATCAATGAAATATCGTTGGCGTGTAGAACTCTTCTTTAAATGGATTAAGCAGCATCTTAAGATTAAGTCCTTTTGGGGTACGACAGAGACTGCTGTCAGGATTCAGATATACTCTGCCATCACCGCATATTGCATGGTGGCTATCGTTGAGCACGACCTCAAGCTGCACAGGAGCACCTACGAAGTGTTGAGAATTTTGAGTGCTTCGTTGTTGGATAAGACTCCTATCAAGGAACTCTTTACCAAGGAACCTGAGTATGTTGCAGATGATGGTCAATTGACTCTTAATTTTATTTAGTGGACACTAATGATCTTATTTCAGTTTGTTATACACTTCGTCAGTCACAGGCTCAAGCCACTCATTCGAGGCTCCTTCCTGAGCATCACGGTGATAAGTAAGGTGTTGGAACCATGAATCTTTGGCGGCACCGTGCCAGTGTTTTACCTCTGCAGGAATGGCGATGACTGTGCCAGGAGTCATCTCAACGGGAGCCTTGCCCCATTCCTGATACCAGCCACGACCACTGACACAGATGAGTACTTGTACTGCTTTGTGGTGGATATGCCAGTTGTTACGGCAGCGAGGCTCGAAGGTGACGTTCATAACACCACCGCCAACGTCAGCCAGATAACTCTGACCGATGAAATACTTGCCGTAAGGGTTCGGTTCGCCTTTCGGCCATTTGCTGCGCAAGGTATACCCCTCGCTGTCGAGCCAGGCACAGAGTTCATCAACCAGTTCCTGACTATTGCCCATATTCACGGCGCCCTGCTTGTGGGCAGCCAGTTGTGGAGCAACACCTTCGAGACCACTCAGGGCAGCAACGGTCACTATCTCGCGGTCGGCAGCAGAGAGTTGGTCGCTGGCGAAGATGTCACCGAAGAGGTGCGATTTCAGATAGTAGTCATCCTGCGGACAGAAGTTGTAATCGAAAGAACGGCCAGAGAGTTTCGTCTGCACCTCTGTACCTTGCTTCAGAGCTTTTGCAGCGTCATCCCATATTTCAGGACGTTTCCAAGGCTTTCCTTCCTGCCATGAGGGCTGTTTGTTATCCAACACCTTATTTAGAACGCCTAATGCATTCAGCGAGCGTGGAAAGCCCGTGTAGGCATAGAGCTGTGAAAAAGCCTCCTTCAGCTCATTGATAGTCACGCCGTTGTCGAGTGCCATCTTCACGGCAGGCTCCAACCGTTCCAAATCACCCTGTGCCATCAGGCAGGCACATGCAGCCAATCCCTGCTGACGCTCTGTCAGCGTCTTTGCATCTATTGTAGACATAGTCAATATTGCGATTAAAAATAAAACGATTCTTTTCATTTATCTCTTTTTTTAAATATCAGTTTCATCGTCTCTTGGTCGAGCGGCTTCATCGTGGGCAGTTTCAGGTCTTTCACCATGTGGAGCGTGCCCTGCTTGTACTTCAGGAAGTGAGGGGTCTTCAGGTGCTGCTGATAGGCTTCCTCAGAAGCATAGATCTCAAGGATGCGAATCTGGCATGAGTCCTCGGCACTCTGCATGGGGTAGAGGCAGATGACACCTGGCTCGCGCTCTATACTCAGACGATCCACCTCGTTGGCAAAGGCTAAGTATTCCTCCAGATACTGTGGGAATACCTCAATCTCTGCAATGCGGACAATCATGTTTGCTGTAGCAGTTGCTGCTGATGGCTTTTCCCCTGTTTGTCCCAACAGCCACTTCGCATTTTTCCACAGAATCATTTCCTTGAATGGTGCCAGATCGGGTTCTTTCGAGAGATAGTCCTTCATCCTTGCCAGACTCTGTGTGAGCACTTGCGGAGCGACGTAGGGATAGTCGGAACCATAAAGCAGATGGTCAGGTGTGGTGATGGTGAGCAGCATGCGGATGACCTCTGGAGAGTGTGCCCCTGCAAGGTCGTAGTAGAGGGTTCGGAGGTTGGCCTCGTAGTCAATCTCGCCCACCATCTTGTTGGCCTGCATCACGGGAGTCAATGACTTCATGCGAGGGATAGCCAAAGGCAGATAGGCACCGCAATGGGGCACTATTACCTTTATATTATTATAGCGGGCCAACACGTTGCGACTGATCATGTTCGATACGGCGCGAGTGGTCTCCGAGAGATATTCCTGCATGGCGAGCGGTGTCTGCTGCATCACCTGCTTGTTCACTGGTTCAGGGCGATGGGGATGTAGGATTACCACTGCCTTACGCTCGTTCAAGACCGAGAAAAGCGTATCGAGTTCAGGTGCGCCAAGATACTGTCCGTCAACATTCGTTGCCAGTTTAATGCCATCAGCCTTCAGCACATCGAGCGCATATTTCGCCTCCTCAATAGCTTTCGATACATCGGGCAGGGGTAGGGCAGCACAGAACATGAATCGTTCAGGGTGCTCCTTCTTGATGCGGGCGGCAGCCTCGTTGGTTTGTCTGACTGTTTGGGCAGATGTCGGCTGTGGAGCTGCCAGCGTCAGCACGGAAGTCTCAACGCCGGCTTCATCCATCCATTTCAGATGATTGTACACATCGTATTTCGGCAGAGGAAATCCCTCGTCCATCAATCGTCCTTCTTTTTCAAGTGATGACGCAAACTCAGGCGTGATGAGGTGGCTATGCACATCCATCACACCCTGAGCAATTGCTGTTGTAGCTAAAGTCATTGAGATAATCGTTATCTTCAATCTCTTCATTTCAGATTCTCTTTAAAGAAATCAGCCAACTTGTCCCAAGGAATCAGATTCTTCGGCTCGCCCTTGCCCACAAGCTCCGTATAGCCGCCGTCGTAGAGGTCGCAGTGCGAGGCACCGGGGATGATGAGCAGCTGCTTGTTCTCAGGATTAGGATTAGGTTTGCCGACGGTGTTGTAACCTTCGGCCTTCCCTTCGACCATATATTTGTAGGCAGCTTCGCCGAAATAGCGCGAGTGAGCCTTCTCACCATGCATCACAAGGACTGCCGAACGAATCTCGTTGATATAATAAAGGAAACGGGCGTTGGCATAAGCCTGAGTGCCGATGACGCGCCAACCGTCGTTCGAATTGCCGCTGCGGGCATGATATCCGCGCTCGGTCTTGTAATAATCGTAGTAGTCCTTCACGAACTGAGGAGCCTCGTCGGGCAGAGGATCGACGACGCCACCGGCCATCGCCATCGGGTCGGCCAGGCGCTGCTTGGCAAGTGCCTCACGGGCAGCATGGCGCGACTCTTCCTTGTCCTCGCTGTCGAAATAGCCGTTGCCACTGACGCGGGTCATGTCGTACATCGTCGAGACAACAGTAGCCTTGATGCGTGTGTCGGTAGCGGCAGCATTCAGTGCGATGCCACCCCAACCGCAAATGCCGATGATGCCAATACGTTCGGCATCCACATTGTCCTGCTTTGAGAGGAAATCGACAGCAGCCATAAAGTCCTCGGTATTGATGTCGGGTGAAGCTGTGCGACGAGGCTCTCCACTGCTCTCGCCAGTAAATGACGGGTCGAAAGCCAATGCTACAAAGCCGCGCTCGGCCATCTGCATGGCATAGAGTCCGCTCGACTGCTCCTTGGTGGCGCCGAATGGGCCACTCACGGCAATGGCGGCCATTTTGCCCTTGGCATCCTTTGGCGTATAGAGGTCAGCTGCCAGCGTCAAGCCGTACTGTGTTTCGAACGTCACCTTGCAGTGGTTCACTTTCTCTCTCAGCGGGAACACCTTGTCCCACTCCTGTGTCAGATTCAATGTTGTCATATTCTCTTCTTTTTTATTTTGTTCTTGGTTTGTGCAGGCTGTGAGCAATCCGCCCATCAGTACTGCGGCTAAAATTACTTTCATATTATTTTTGACTATTGGCCTTGATGAGATCAGCTAAGCTGACATTCGGATTACGATATCGTGCATTCCTGTTTGCCTCTTCGGGTTCAGGAGGCGTGGGAATGATTGAAATTGCTTTCTTCGGGCAGTTGTGAACACATGCCAGACAATTTTCGCATTCCCCATTGGCAACCGAATGACCATCAATCACTTTCCAGGAGCCATGCGGACAAACCGAAGTACAAACTCCACATCCGATGCAGTCATCCGTGGCAAAGACAATCTTCTCCGATCTTGTCACAGTCGGGCGCTGGCGGTCGCGTCCCGACATGCGGTAATATCCGTCACATATCATCCTGTCCTGCTCTGTAACCTCCTGAATATAGTTTTCGCGATTGTTGATAGAAGCAAGAACTGTGGCAACTCTTTCGGGAATACGCTGAAGCTTGGGGTCGGCCAATTCCCTTTCCATGTCGAAATACGGCAGGTAAGTATCGACCATCTGGATGGTGGAGATATAATTCATCTGAAAACCGTGCTTCTTGGCAAGGTCATCAACGAACTCTGGGAATATCGTGCTATGGGCTCCATAAGTGCCCACTGTAAAGAAATAATCGGCCTTGAAAGATGAACGAGCAATGAAATCCTGGACAATGGCAGGAGGAATGAAACAGTAGACGGGACACACGAATCCTATTTCTTCTGCCTCATAATCAGGATGCTCGTTGTGAATTTCCTGTGAGATGCTCAGCAAGGTCGCTTCATCTCCGCCCAACTGCCTGGCTATATAAAGGCTATTGCCGGTTGCAGAGAAATAGAAGATCAGACGTTTGATCTTCTTCTCATTTTCCTTTGGGGACTCTCCAAACGACGGAAGCGTCGGAACGCAGGCTGCAAGCATTCCAAGGCCCATGACCTTGAGTGCTTTTCTTCGACTGATAGGTTTGTTGACGTTCATAGGATAACTTTTTTATGGTTCTTGAAATATATCTGTTTCATATTCTAAAGACTATCTTTCAAAACTTGTACAACCTCGTCGCGATTCAGAATGTAGTAACCACCCTGACAGATGGGGCAGGCATCAGCCATTCCCTCAATCAGCTCTGGCTTGGCACCACATTCGGTGATATTCATCGCCAATCCCAGTTCGCGCATCCACTGCTCCATCGTCTCCAGACCTTCCATCGCAACCTGCTCGTCGGTCTTAACCTTGGCAGAAACGCCCCATACGTTCATGGCCAGACGCTTGAACTTCTGCACGGCATCGGGCGACTTGCTGATGAGCAGACGGTAATAGGCACCGCTGACGGCAGCGAGCGTATGACCGTGAGTGGCATCGGTATAGGCAGCCACAGCCTGACCCAGCATGTGCACCATCCAGTCGGTGGCCTTAGCGCGGTCGATGAGTGTGTTGAGTGCCCAAGTGGCTGTCCACATGATGTTCGAGCGAGCCTCGTAGTCCTCAGAATTCACGTTAGCCTTGCGGCTGCTGACGATAAGTGAGCGCATCAGTCCTTCGGCGATATAGTCGCTGGTGTTGTCGTCTGTGCCCGAGAGATACTGCTCCAGAATATGACTCATGATGTCGTAGATACCAGCCACCATCTGATACTTGGGAACGGTGAAGGTGAAGCGAGGGTTGAGAATGGAGAAATCTGGGTTGCGGAAGTTATAGAACAACTTGCGGTTTTCCGAGTGACTGGAGATAACCGAACAGCTGTCCATCTCAGAGCCTGTGCCAGCCATTGTGAGCACACAACCCACAGGAATCCAACGGCAGGTCATCGGTTGCCAGTTCTTGAAGTAATACTCCCAAGGGTCACCATCGTACCAAGCACTTCCGGCTACGGCCTTGCAGTAGTCAACGGTAGAGCCACCGCCCACGCCAAGGATGAAATCCACATTCTCCTGCCGAGCCATGTGGGCTCCCTCTAATACCTTCTCTATAGTAGGATTGGGCATCACACCCGCCATCTCTACCACTTCGCAGCCAGCCCTCTTCAGCTCGGCCATCACCTGATCGTAGATGCCATTGCGCTTAATACTACCACCACCATAGCAGAGCATCACCTTCTTGCCATAGTTTTTCAGTTCTTCACTCAGTTTGCTTAAAGAATCCTCACCAAAGTGCAACTTCGTAGGATTGTGGAATGTAAAATTGCCTAACATAATTATTCTGTTTTAAGTTTCTGGGTGCAAAGGTACACATTATATATTATATAGCTATTACACAAATTGGCTGATTATATACCAATTTCGCAGAAAGCGCTAAAAAAGTATTAATTTTCTACCATTATTAGATTATTTTATGTATCTTTGTTCCCGATATGAGGAATATTTTGAAGGTTGATTGTCCTAACGACTACGCCCGTTTTGTGGATGCACCCGTATTGCACCCATTGATCAGTATTATCCATTATGACGAGTTGGCGCCCTTCCGTCATAGCCTGAACAACTATGGCGTGTATGGTCTGTTCATCCAGCGACAGTTTCCCAATACGCTCTCTTACGGTATGAAGACGCTGCAGGTAAGCGATGCCTCCATCATAGCTGTAGAACCAGGACAGATAGGCGGATTGGAAGACAATGGCGAGCGTATCTCGTTGTGTGGTTGGGTATTGCTGTGGTCGCCTGAACTGTTGCACGGCACTGAACTGGAACGCCAGATAGACCGCTATCAGTTCTTCTCGTATTTCTTTGATGGTTCGCTGCGCATGGAGCCCGACGAATGGCTCTGTATCACGCAACTGGTGACCCAGATGCGACAAGAGTTGCAGACACACGAGGACTCCCCGTCTTTGAGAAATGTGCTGCTTGGCTATCTGCACCTGATACTGGAATACTGTAATCGTATCTATCAGCGCCAGCTTTTCGAAGAGGACAGGGGAGAGGCTGACCTGCTGAAGCGCTTTCACAACTTGCTTCAAACCTATTTTCGTGAGAACCGTCAGCTGATGCAGGGTTTGCCTACCGTCGCTTGGTGCGCTTTCGAACTGGCTTATTCGCCTCGTTATTTTGGCGATATTGTCCACAAGGCAACTGGTGGCACAGCTATTGGCTACATCCACAACTACGTTATCAATCAGGCGAAAATTCTGTTGATGCAGGGTCACAACATCAGCGAGACCTCCCGCCTGCTCGGATTCGATTTCCCCCACCATTTTACTCGTCTCTTCAAGCGCATCACGGGGCTTACTCCCAGCGAGTTCTTAGGAAAAAATCAACCGTAGTTTTTATACTCTCCAGGTGTCATCCCCGTGAGACGGCGGAAATACTTGGAGAAGAACGAGGGGTTGGCAAAGTGCATCTCCTCAGCTATCTGTGCCGAAGATTTGTCCGTGTGGCGCAGTTCTATTTTGATGCGAGTGATGAGGGCACGGTCTATCCAGTCTTTGGCGGTGGTGCCGCTGGTTTGGCGGATGACAGTGGTCAGGTAGCGCTCAGTGAGGCACATACGCTCGGCATAGTAGCCTATCTGGTGTTGTTCGGCACAATGCTGGGTGACCAGTTGAAGGAAACGGTCGAAGATAGTCTGCTCGCGCGAACGGCTGCTTGCCAGCTGGTCGGCCTGCTGATGAAACAGATGGTCGTAGTGGTGCATCTGGGCTGCTACGAGGGCCGTGACGGTGGGACGATGATAGTCGTCTGAGGCATGAACCGTTTGCCAGATGGTGTCCATAATATGTGTGGCAGTAGCGATATCCTCTTCGCTGACGGGTAATTGGAAGTCGCGCACCTGTCCATTGAAGGCCGACGGCATCTGTCCCTGTGCAAAGGGCATGGGGAAATTAGTGAAGAGGGCCATGCCGAAGATGCGGAGGTCGGGCGAGAGACGCTTGGGATGAATGATGGTGCCTGGGCCGATATAGACGAGTGTGCCGCTTTTGAGGTGGCGGTCTTGCAGGTTGAAGTTGATTTCAGCCTCGCCGCTCATGATGATGCCCAGACGGTGGTCGTTGATGGTGAAAGGAGGCCTTTGGCGCATCAGCAGACTGAATACCGTGTGGTCGCCACGAACCATTCCAATTTCGCTGTTCAGAAAGGCATGTTCGCGGATTTGCGAGAGGTGTGGTATAAGGATGTCGCGCATTCGTGTGACGTCCATGAGTTGCGGTTGTTTATTTATCATACGTCCCTTTTTTGTTGGCAAAGATAATCATTTTCTGCAAAATAATGTTCTATTTTTTATATAAATCGAACAAAAAGGACATTTTTTCGTTCCTGTAGATAACGCATATATGAAAATAACATCGTACTTTTGCACCCAGAATTCAATGATAATTAAAATATGAAGAAATTGTTTTTAGTTTTGACAATGTTGCCGATGCTGGCTCAGGGACAGACATTGGACGATTGTCAGCAGGCTGCAGAGAAGAATTACCCGTTGATACAGCAGTATGGTCTCATCGAGAAGACCACCCAGCTGACGGTTGCCAACATTCAGAAGGGGTGGCTACCGCAAGTGTCGGCTCAGGCACAGGCCACGTATCAGAGTGATGTGACGGCGTGGCCCAGTGAGATGAAAGTGATGATGAGCGGTATGGGCATCGACATGAGAGGACTGACGAAGGATCAGTACCGAGTGGGTATCGATGTGCAGCAGACTATCTACGACGGTGGTGTCATAGGTAGCCAGAAGCGTATAGCCCGTGAACAGGGCAAGGTGCAGGCGGCACAGAACGAAGTCAATATTTATAATGTCCGCAAGCGTGTGAATGAGATGTATTTCGGGCTGTTGCTGATTGACGAACAAATCAAGTTGAACACTGACCTGCAGACATTGTTGGCAGGCAACGAACGCAAACTGGAGTCGATGACCAAGCGCGGAACAGCAGCCGAAAGCGACCTGCAGAGTGTGAAGGCAGAGAGACTGAATGCGGTGCAGAAGGGCACTGAGCTGGTATCGCAGAAACAGATGCTACAACGCATGCTGAGCACTTTTTGTGGTATCGAGATCAACAACATACAGAAGCCACATGTGAAGTCTGATGGCAGAAATCTGGCGACAGGAAACCTGAGACCAGAACTGAAGGTGCTGGATGCACAGATCAGTGTGCTGAATGCTCAGGAGAAGGCGCTCAACGCAGCACTGATGCCGAAGGTGAGTGTGTTTGCACAGGGCTTCTATGGTTATCCGGGGCTGAATATGTTCGAAGACATGATGCGCCACAAATGGAGCCTGAATGGCCTCGTCGGTGCAAGGGTGACATGGACTATCGGTGCCCTCTATACCCGCAAGAACGACAAGGCAAAACTGCAGTTGCAGCGTGATATGACGGAGAGCAGTCGGGAGGTGTTCCTCTTCAATAATAACTTGGAACAGATTCAGCAGAACGAGAATATAGAGCGCTACCAGAAACTGATGGCCCACGACGGGGAGATTATCTCGCTGCGACAGGCTGTGAGAAAGGCGGCAGAATCGAAGCTGGCACATGGCATCATCGACGTGAACGACTTAGTGCGCGAGATTAATCAGGAGAATGCGGCTTGTGTGCAACAGTCGGTACACGAGATTGAGATGCTGAAAGAGATATACGATAACAAATACACCATTGGTGAAAAGTAAGAAAGTAAAAAATGATAAATATGGAAAAGAACGAATGTTTAAAGAATTTGGGGTCGGTGATAGGTGCTTTACCTTTTCACCTTTTCACCCTTTTACCTTTTCTTGCTGCCTGCGGAGGAAGCGAGAAGGAGTATGATGCAACAGGTACGTTCGAGGCTACTGAGACGACCGTGTTCGCAGAACAGAGTGGGGCATTGCTGTCGTTCGATGTGAACGAAGGTGACATGATTGAGGCAGCTCGTCAGGTAGGGCTTATTGACACTACACAGACGTGGCTGAAGATTCAGCAGATGGATGCTACGAAAGCGGTTTATCAGAGTCAGAAGCCCGATATGGAACGCCAGATAGCAGCTACGCGTCAGCAGTTGGCTAAGGCTCAGCAAGACGAGCAGCGCTACCGTGAGTTGGTGGCCGATGGGGCAGCTCCCTCGAAGATGCTCGACGATGTCACGAGTCAGGTGAAGGTGCTGCAGAAACAACTGGATGCGCAGATATCATCGCTGAACACCAGCACGCAAGCCCTCGACAAGCAGACGGCTGCTGCCGATGTGCAGAAGGCACAGTTGCAGGATATGTTACGAAAGTGTCACATCATGACTCCCACAAAGGGTACTGTACTCGAGAAATATGTGGAGCGAGGTGAGTTTGTGAGTGTGGGTAAACCGTTGTTTAAGATAGCCGATACTGAGTCAATGCACCTGCGTGCCTACGTCACTTCTGCCCAGTTGCAGAACATCAAGATTGGTCAACAGGTAAAGGTGTTTGCCGACTATGGTGACGGTCAGCGCAAAGCGTACGCTGGCACCATCAGTTGGATATCGTCTCGTTCGGAGTTTACACCCAAGACTATCCTCACTGACGATGAGCGTGCCGACCTGGTGTATGCTGTCAAGGTGGCTATTAAAAACGACGGTTTCGTGAAGATTGGTATGTATGGCGAACTGAAGCTATGAACGCAATAGAGGTAAAGAACATCAGTAAATCGTACGGCAAGGTGCTGGCGCTCAGCGATGTGTCGTTTTCTGTCGGCCAGGGTGAGGTCTTCGGACTGATAGGCCCCGATGGAGCCGGCAAGACGTCGATGTTTCGCATCCTCTGTTCGCTGTTGCTGCCTGATGCTGGTACGGCGGCGGTAGATGGCCACGATGTGGTGAAGCAGATGCGTGAGGTACGTAGTCGGGTAGGGTATATGCCAGGCAAGTTCTCGCTCTATCAGGATCTCACTATCGAGGAGAACTTGAACTTCTTTGCCACGCTTTTCGGCACCACTGTTGACGAAGGCTACGACTCCATCAAAGCCATCTACTCGCAGATAGAACGCTTCAAAGACCGTAAGGCAGGGGCTCTCTCGGGAGGTATGAAGCAGAAGCTGGCGCTCTCGTGTGCATTGGTACACCAGCCGAGTGTACTCTTCCTCGACGAGCCCACCACGGGTGTCGATCCTGTGAGCCGCAAGGAGTTATGGGAGATGCTGCTCTTGTTGAAGGAACGGGGAATAAGTATCTTGGCTTCAACGCCTTATCTTGATGAAGTGCGCTGCTGTGAGCGTGTCGCTTTTCTGGATCAGGGTAAGGTGCGCGGCATTGGTACTCCCGATGATATTCTCACCCAGTTTGCCAGTATCTTCAATCCGTCAGGCATTGAACACGAGAAGATTGCAGAAGTGAAAGAAGATAACGTCATCGAAGTAGAACATCTGGTTAAAGCCTTTGGCGATTTCCATGCCGTCGACGATATTTCATTCAGTGTAAAGAGGGGTGAGATATTCGGATTCCTGGGTGCCAACGGTGCCGGCAAGACGACGGCTATGCACATGCTGACAGGCCTGAACCAGCCCACCAGCGGAACGGGTAGGGTGGTAGGCTTTGACATCCGCACGGAATATGAGCAGATAAAGAAGCATATCGGTTATATGTCGCAGCGGTTCTCGCTCTACGAAGACTTGACTGTTGCCGAGAATATTCGTCTCTTTGCTGGTATCTACGGCATGAAACCCGACGAGGTGAAGCGTAAGATGGACGAGGTGCTGCGGCAGTTGAAGTTTGAAGACCATCGTGATGACTTGGTGGGTTCGTTGCCCTTAGGTTGGAAGCAGAAGTTGGCCTTCTCAGTCTCGATATTCCACGACCCAGGTGTGGTGTTCCTCGACGAACCCACGGGTGGTGTTGATCCCGCTACGCGCCGCCAGTTCTGGGAGCTCATCTACGACGCAGCCCATCGTGGCATCACGGTCTTTGTGACCACCCATTATATGGACGAGGCGGAGTATTGTGACCGCATCTCAATCATGGTGGACGGCAAGATCAGTGCACTGGGTACACCAGACGAACTGAAACAACGTTTCCACCAACCCGATATGGATCACGTGTTTACCTATCTGGCCCGCCAGGCCACTCGTTCAAGCGATTAAGTGTATGAAACAGTTTATAGCATTTGTAATCAAGGAAACCAAGCATATTCTGCGCGACAAGCGTACGATGCTGATACTCTTCGGCATGCCTGTGGTGATGATGCTGCTTTTCGGCTTTGCCATCACCACTGATGTGAAGAATGTGCGCACGGTGGTAGTCACGTCAGAGATGTCGCCCCGTACGCAGCAGGCCGTAGAACGACTGGCACAATCGGAATATTTTGTCATCACGCAGACAGTGAACACCCCACGGGAAGCCGAACAACTCATCCGCAGTCAGAAGGCCGATATGGCGCTGGTGTTTGTACAGAATCGTGGCATGCAGATCATGGTTGATGGTAGCGATCCTAATATGGCACAGCAATGGACTACCTATGCTCTGCAAACCATAGCGGCAGACCACTCGGCACCTGCGACGCTTCACGCTGCGAAGAATGATTCACCTATCACTATTCACACTTCACTTCTCTACAACCCTCAGATGAAGTCGGCTTATAATTTCGTGCCTGCCATCATGGGTATGTTGTTGATGCTCATCTGTGCCATGATGACCTCGATTTCGATTGTCCGTGAGAAAGAGAAAGGTACGATGGAGGTGCTGTTGGTATCACCCGTGCGCCCCTTGATGGTGATCATCGCTAAGGCAGTGCCTTATCTGATACTGGCCTTTGGCATCCTCATCACCATCTTGTTGATGGCACGTTTCGTGTTGGGAGTACCGCTGGCTGGTTCGCTGTTCTGGATTCTGGCTGTGAGTACCCTCTATATTCTGCTGGCGCTCTCGCTGGGACTGCTTATTTCCAACGTGGCACAGACGCAACTTGTGGCTCTGCTACTGTCAGCTATGGTGCTGTTGATGCCTGTGGTGATGCTGTCGGGCATGCTGTTTCCTGTTGAATCGATGCCAACTTTCCTGCAATGGATATCGGCTATCGTGCCGCCACGCTATTATATCGAGACTATGCGCAAGTTGATGATTATGGGCGTGGGCATTGGCGAAGTGGCTCACGAGGTAGCTGTGCTGGCAGTTATGACGGTGGTGCTGCTCGCCATTGCGCTGAAGAAGTTTAATGTAAGATTGGAGTAACTGATATGACACTGAAATATCTCATACAAAAGGAGTTCCTGCAGATCCGTCGTAATGCGTTTCTTCCCAAACTCATCATCATGTTCCCCATCGTGATCATGTGCGTGATGCCGTGGGTGATGCAGATGGAGGTGAAGAACATCGTGGTGGATGTGGTGGACATTGACCACACTGTGGAGTCTCAGCGATTGGTACAGCAGATTGCTGCCTCCAACTACTTTATCTTCGGTGGACAGAAGGCTACATACGCTGAGGCAATAAAGGACATCGAGAAGGGTAGGGCCGACGTTATCCTCGAGATTCGAGATGGTAAGTATCTCATTGCTGCCAATGCCGTCAACGGCACCAAGGGCTCAATGGGCAGCGCCTATCTGAGTCAGATTCTTCGAGGATCTTCCTCTTCCCTCCTTCCTCCTTCCTCGACAACCACCCTCTACAACAAGGGCCAGAACTACAAACTCTTCATGATTCCGGCCCTCTTTGCCATTGTGATGATGCTGATGACGGGCTTCCTGCCCACACTTAATATCGTTGGTGAGAAGGAGGCTGGTACCATCGAACAGATCAATGTCACACCCGTCTCCAAGTGGTCGTTCATCCTTGCCAAACTCATTCCTTACTGGCTCATCGCGCTGTTTGTCATCACCGTGTGCTTGCTGCTGGCGTGGCTCGTCTATGGCATCACGCCTGCTGGTCCCGTGTGGCTCATCTACGTGCTTGCCATGTTGCTGGCGCTGTTCTTCTCGTCGTTTGGACTTATCGTGTCCAACTACTCCGACACCATGCAGCAGGCCATGTTCGTGATGTGGTTCTTTGTGGTAAGTATTATGCTACTCTCAGGACTTTTCACCCCCACGCGCTCCATGCCCCAGTGGGCCTATCTGACCACCTACATCAACCCCATGCACTATTTCATCGATGCCATCCGCACCGTCTTTATCCGTGGAGGTGGACTGCACGAAACAGCCCACCAGGTCTTAGCCCTTGCGGGCATCGGCACACTGATGGGCTGTTGGACTGTGCAGAGCTATAAGAAGAATAGTTGATCTAAGGCCAGGCAGATGCGCGACACACGCAGGTCTGAGTTACCAAGTTTTACGTAGTCCATATTATCTCTGCTTTTTGAATATCAGTTTCATCGTCTCTGGATCGAGTGGTTTCATCGTGGGTAGCTTCAGGTCTTTCACCATGTGGAGCGTGCCCTGCTTGTATTTTTGGAAGTGGTCGGTCTTCAAGTGCTGCTGATAGGCTTTCTCGGAGGCATAGATTTCGAGGATGCGAATCTTTGTGGAGTCCTCGGCACTCTGCATCGGGTAGAGGCAGATAACACCCGGCTCTTGTTCCACACTCAGACGGTCCACCTCGTTGGCAAATTCGAGATACTCCTTGAGGTGCTGTGGATAAACCTCGATTTCTGCTAGGCGGACTATCATCGTCTCATTTTCTTGTGCTACTGCCGTGATGGAGAACACAAGGGCGAACAGAATTACAATTCTTCTCATATCCATTTGTCGATAACAACCATAATTGATTATTCCATTGAGTGTTCCCAACCTCCGCGAGTATCAATACCTGTAGCATCTGCGAGAGCTTCGAGGCGTGCAACTTCCTCTGAGGTCAACTGAATCTTAGCGGCCTCGGCAGCCTCGATGACGTGACGCTCTTTGGTGGCTCCGATAATGGGCTGTGTTCCCTTGGCGATAGCCCAGGCGATGCCGATCTGCGAGCACGATGCACCATATTTCTGTCCGATGGCGGTCATCTCGTTGGTCAGCGCCTCCAGCTGCGACAATACGGGGTTGTACTTCTTACCGCGATCGCTCTCTGCAGGCAGCGGATTCTTCTTATTATATTTACCTGAGAGTGCACCCTGTTCCAGTACCATGTAGGCCCAGAACTCAATGCCGTTCTCCTTGCAATAGTCCAGCACGCCACCTTTCTCACTCGAACGGTAGAGCAGTGAGAAGTGGTTCTGCACGGCACTCACCTTAAAACCTGCCTCGCCCAGAATCTCGTTGGCACGACGTATCTCAGCGATGTTATGGTTCGACACGCCTACGCGCTTCACCTTGCCTGACTGCAGCAGGGGAATCAGTCCTGGTGTCCAACGCTCCACGTCCATCGGGTTGTGAATCCAATACATGTCGATATAGTCGATGCCCATGCGATCAATTGAAGCGAGAGCCATTTTCTCAACGCTATTTTCATAAACCTCTGCCAGCTGCGGGGTAAACTTAGTTGAAACCTCCACATCCTCGCGCTTCTCGCCAGCCACAAACGAGCCAAGAATCTTCTCCGACTCGCCCATGCCATACACGGTAGCCGTGTCCCAGAGATTTAGTCCGTTCTTCATAGCCGCGTCGAATACGGGCTTCAAGTTCTCTACGTCGGTCTTGCTGCCGAATACTGCGTCTCCTCCAAATGCTCCTGCGCCCCAGGCCCAGGTTCCTAATGCGATCTTTGCCATAATTTTCTAATTGTTTTGATTTGCGACCTGTTTACAGGGCGCAAAGGTACGGCGATTTTGCCGACAACCGCCTAACCAATTTACGGATGATTTTACCAAATTTACGGATTCTACCAATTTTACATCTTTGTCTCGCAAAAAATGTGTACCTTTGTACCCGAAATGAAGCAAAGTTTGAATGTTGAATCAGTTAACGACTATGCCCGCTACGTCGGAGCAGAGGAGTTGCATCCGCTCGTCTCGATTATACATTACGACGAGCTGGAGCACTGTCGCCATTCGCTGAACAACTATCAGGTGTACGGTGTGTTCTTGTTGCAGGAAAGCCCTTACACCATTACATACGGGCAGGGTCACTATAGCCACAGTTCTGGTTCGTTGCTCTGCGTGGCTCCAGGGCAGACGGGAGGTGTGAGCGACAATGGTGAGATTATACATATTAAAGGATGGGTACTACTGTTCTCGCCTGAACTGCTTCACGGCACAGACCTCGGACGACGCATAGATAACTATCATTTCTTCTCCTACTATGAAAGCGAGTCGTTGCATCCTACGCCAGAAGAACAAAGAACGATAGAAGTTTGCTTCAAGATGATTCGCAATGAACTGCGTTCTAAACCAGACAACGAGCATCTGCGCCGCATCATCATCGCCTACCTCGAACTGATACTGGAGTATTGCGCTGGATTCTATGAGCGTCAATTCAAGACTGAGATTACAGCCGACAACGACCTTCTGAAACGCTTCGATGATTTACTGAAACACTATTACAGCGAAGGACGGCAGCGCAAGCTCGGCCTGCCCACCGTCCGCTATTGTGCTCAGGAGTTGTTCCTTTCGCCTAACTACTTCGGCGACCTTATCCGTCAGGCTACAGGCGAGACAGCCACAGCCATCATCCGCAACTTCGTGATGCAACGAGCCACCGCCTATCTGCACGACGGGAAAACCATCTCAGAAACTTCTGAAATCCTCGGCTTTGAATATCCGCAACATTTTACTCGTGTATTCAAAAAACACTTTGGTCTCACTCCCAGCGAGTTTCTACGAAAATGAGAAACGAAGTATCCGTTAGCTGCCGCGCAGGCTGCTGTTGAATAGTAAAAATACGCTCTTATATAAAAAAGTCCGCAAATCTTGATTGGTTTGCGGATTTTTTTATATCTTTGCAGAGAATAGTACTAATATAGCTTATTACAATGAAAAGAATTTTGGTAACAGGTGGAGCTGGGTTCATAGGCTCGCACTTATGTGAAAGATTGGTTAACGATGGCCACGATGTTATTTGTCTAGACAATTTTTATACTGGAAGCAAGGAAAATGTGTGGCACCTCTTGGGTAAGCCGAATTTTGAGATCGTCCGTCATGATGTTTGTCAGCCTTATTGGGCTGAAATCGACGAGATCTATAATCTGGCATGCCCCGCATCGCCCATACATTATCAATATGACCCTATTCAGACAACAAAGACCAGCGTGTTTGGTGCTTACTACATGCTGGGACTGGCCCGCAGAACCAAGTGTAAGATTCTGCAGAGTTCTACCAGCGAGGTCTATGGCGATCCTGCCGTTCATCCGCAGCCTGAGAGCTATTGGGGAAACGTCAATACCATCGGCATCCGCTCATGCTACGACGAGGGTAAGCGCTGTGCTGAGACCATGTTTTTCGACTATCACCGTCAGCATAATGTCCGAATCAAGGTCATCCGCATCTTTAATACCTATGGCCCTCGAATGGCTCAGCACGATGGCCGTGTAGTGTCAAACTTTATAATGCAGGCACTTCGTGGCGAGAATATCACGATTTATGGCGATGGCAAACAAACGCGCAGTTTCCAGTATGTGAGCGACCTGGTAGAGGGTATGATACGCATGATGGATAGCGGCGACGACTTTACCGGACCGGTAAATATCGGTAACCCCGGTGAGTTCACGATGCTGGAGTTGGCCGAGAAAGTGATTGATTTCACAGGTTCCAAGAGTAAAATCGTTTTCGAGCCTCTGCCTCAGGACGACCCGAAGATGCGCCGTCCCGACATATCTTTAGCTAAAGAGAAACTTTATTGGGAGCCAAAGGTTAAACTGGATGAAGGTCTGAAGAAGACAATCGAATATTTCGAATCAGTTCTCAAAGAGCGCTGACTTTGCACACGGAGAAATATAATTATGGCAAAGGAACAATCAAACATTCGCGAACGGCAGCGTATTGACTTGCGTGAGCCGCGACGCTATACGGTAACGATATACAACGACGACTTCACCACCATGGAGTTTGTTGTGATGATTCTGAAGCAGATATTCTTTAAGAGCGAGGCCGAGGCCGAAGCCTTGATGCTTCAGGTGCATCACTCTGATAAAGCCGTTGTGGGCATTTACAGCTACGATGTAGCCACATCGAAGGTGCGTAAGGCCACTAATATGGCACGCGAGGCAGGATTTCCACTCCGCCTGACTGTTGAACCAGAAGAATAACGACTATGGCTGAGATAAAACAAACAAAACGTGCTGCCCACGTGGTGCATCTGGCGATGGAATACTGCAAGCAGGATCGCCACGAATTCGTTTCGCCCGAGCATCTGCTTCTGGCTATGCTGCTGGATGAGGATTTCGAAAGAGTGCTCAGCGTATTCTGCGATTCAGATATACTGGCCGTGCAGCTGGAAGAGATACTCAAGGATGTGGAGCCTGTGCCCGATGACCAGTCATACGAGCCTGAGGCCTCTGCACAGCTTGGGCAGGTGATAGAGTTTGCCTGTAGCCAGGTTTATAACAGCAGTGCCGAGGCATTAGATGTTCCACATCTGGTGATGGGCATACTGAACCTCCAGGATTCGTGGGCGGGCTACCTGTTGAAGAAGATTCTAGCCGGCAATGAAACCGACTTCGTGAGTCAACTCATCAGTGCCTATGATGTAGACGATCACCTTGAGGAAGATACCGGCAGACGCAGATCAGAAGAAGCCTGGCGCAAGCTGGTTACCTGTATGAACGAGCTGTATCAGAAGCACAATCCGCTTATCGGCCGAGAAACAGAGTTGCAAAGAACCATCCAGGTGCTTTGTCGAAAGGACAAGAATAACCCGCTGCACGTGGGCGAACCGGGTGTGGGTAAAACTGCACTGATATGGGGCTTGGCCCGTATGATAGAAGAGGGCCACGTGCCCGAGCGATTGAAGGGCAGCCGAATTTACCAGCTCGACATCGGCACGCTGCTGGCCGGCACCCAGTATCGTGGCGATTTCGAAAACCGCATCAAGCAGATCATGGACGGTATTCTGGAAGAGAGCGATAAGAACATTGTTTATATCGACGAGATTCATACCTTGGTGGGTGCAGGCGCTATAGGCGAGGGCTCGATGGATGCCTCGAACATGCTCAAGCCCTATCTGGAGTCGGGCAGCATTCGTTTCATCGGTTCTACAACCTACGAGGAGTACAACCGTCATTTTTCGCGTTCTAAGGGACTTGTGCGTCGGTTCCAGCAGATAGACATTCCAGAGCCCACGCCTGAGGAAACCAAACATATTCTGCGCCAGCTGCGCCATCAGTACGAGGAGTTTCATGGCGTGAGCTACGACGAACAGGCGCTCGACTTTGCCGTCGACGCCAGCTACAAGTACGTGAACGACCGTTTCCTGCCCGACAAGGCCATCGACCTGATCGACGAGGCGGGTTCGGCGATGGAGGTGAATCATGGTTCCATGATTTACAAACACGACATAGCCGATGTGCTTGCCAAAACGTGTAAGGTTGATGCGATGGCGATGAGCCAGGACGACGATAACAGCGAACTGGAAACGCTAGCCCCACGACTGCTCTCGAAGATATACGGACAAGACGAAGCCATTCGCCAGGTGGTAGAGTCGGTACAGATGTCGAAGGCCGGTCTTCTCGACGACAACAAACCCCTGGCATCGCTGCTCTTTGTTGGTCCTACAGGTGTTGGTAAAACCGAGGTGGCCCGTGTTCTGGCCAAGGAATTAGGTATTGAGTTACTGCGCTTCGATATGAGCGAGTATACCGAGAAACATACTGTTGCCAAGCTCATAGGCTCACCAGCAGGTTACGTGGGCTATGAGGATGGCGGACTGCTTACCGATGCCATCCGCAAGACGCCTAACTGCGTGCTGCTGCTCGACGAGATTGAGAAGGCCCATCAGGATATCTACAACATCCTGCTGCAGGTGATGGACTATGCCCGTCTTACTGATAATAAGGGCCGCAAGGCCGACTTCCGCAACGTCATCCTCATCATGACCTCTAATGCCGGAGCGCAGTTTGCCGGTCAGGCCAATATGGGCTTTACGGGCAACGTTTCGCGTGGCGAGGCTATGCTTAAGCAAGTCAAGAAAACATTTAAACCCGAGTTTATCAACCGCCTTTCGGGCACAGTGGTCTTCAACGATATGGACGAGCCCATGGCCCGCCTCATTCTGAAGAAGAAACTGGGCGAGCTGCAGCAGAAACTGGATGCCAAACAGGTGGAGATGACACTGAGCGACGAGGCATTCGACGCACTGCTCGAAGAGGGCTTCACCCGCGAGTATGGAGCACGCGAGATGGATCGTGTGATAGCCCAGAGGCTCAAACCGCTCCTGATGCGCGAGATACTCTTCGGCAGTCTGAAACAAGGTGGCAAGGTTGAAATAGGTACTGAGAATGGCTGTATATCAATTAGACGATGATCTGTGGTTCCCCGATCCCCATTTGGGCGAGCCCGACGGCATGATAGCTGTAGGCGGCGACCTGTCGGTCGACCGTCTGCTACTCGCCTATTCTAATGGTTTCTTCCCTTGGTTCTCGTTCCGGCACCAGGATGAGCCCGTGTGGTATTGTCCATTACAGCGCTTCGTGATATTTCCCAGCGAGGTTCACGTCAGCCACTCTATGAAGCAGCTCATCGCCAAGGGCCAGTATCAGGTCACTATCAATCGCCATTTCGAGGGCGTTATCCAGGGGTGTGCTACGGCTCAGAACCGCAACCGCGAAGAAGGCGCTTGGCTGGGCCCCGCTATGATTCAGGCTTACACCGAGATGCATCGCCAAGGCTTTGCGGCCAGCGTCGAGGTGTGGGATGCCGATCGCCTGGTAGGCGGACTCTACGGCATCACCATCGGCTCGTCGTTCTTCGGCGAGAGCATGTTCTCTCTGGTACCCAATGCCTCCAAGCTGGCTCTCATTCATCTTTCGCGTGTGCTGGAGGCTCATGGCGGACGTATGATCGACTGCCAGTTTGAAACCCCGCATCTCCGTAGCATGGGCGCACGATACATCCCGTACCAGGAGTACATCTCGATATTAAATGAATAAATAACAATAGATTTAAAAACCGATTTTGGCTTTTGGTCGTGGTGTCTCGATAGGCACAATGTCGTCGGGCGTAATCATGCGCCACATCTGCTTGTCCTCAGGCCTCTGCCTCACGCATCTGGTGGCATGCTGTATGTAGATGCGGTCCAGCTGGTTGGCCACGAATCTGGCATTTCCCCATGTCTGCGGATCACGCACCTGATACGCCTGATTCAGCATGGTGCGATACTTGTCCCAAGCCTGATCGGTAAACTGATACTCATAGTGCTTTACGCGCGTCTGGGTTATCTCCAGCAGCTCGTTCACGCTAAAGTCCTGGAACTCGAACCTATTGGGAAATCGCGATTGCAGTCCGGGGTTTGTCTCAAGCAGTTTCAGCATCTGGTCCTTATATCCGCACAGCACCACGGCTATGTCGCGCTGCGTTTCGTCGGCCAGAATGTTCATCAGCAGCTGTATCACCAGTCGGCCCGGGTCGTTGTCGTTGCGGCTGTTCAGCAAGTAGGCCTCGTCTATCATCAGCACACCGCCCTTGGCCTTTTCCAGCACTTGTCGCACCGAGCGCTCCTCATCGCCCCAAAGGGTGCCGATAAATGTACCTCTGTCGCACACCACCACATGGCCTTTCGATAGTGCGCCTGCCTGATGCAGCAGCGATCCGAATATCTTGCATACGGTAGTCTTGCCCGTCCCGGGGCGACCCAGAAACACGCTGTGCAGCGATACCTCGTGCTGCTTGCTGTCGGGAAACAGCTCTTGCATCGTCTTGTTGTAGGTGGTCAGCGCCACCAGCTCGTCCATGCGTCGCTTAATGTCGTCGCAGCCTATCAGCTTGTCCAGCTCCTCGCGCGGATTGTCTATTGGGTTCAGTATCTCCACCTCCACACTCAGGCCCATATTCTGGTCAATCGTGTCGCTGCTGGTAGTAGGCGAGGGGGCAGGCTCAGGCTCCTGTTGTGGCTCAGGCTCCTGTTCAGGCTCCTGTTGTGGCTCATCCTCTTCCTGTGGCGTCTCATCTACACCATCCAGCGCATCGTTCACAAACTTCAGTAGAGCCTCGTCCAGGTCCATGCCCTCGTCGCACTTGGGAGTCATTCTAAAATCTATGCTCTTGTCCATGACGGTGTCGAAATATATCTTTCCGCTTGTGTAGTCGTCTGTGTTCACCTCAGCCTTTCGGTGTTTCAGTGTCTTAAATCCGTCAATCACCTTGATGCAGTTGGCCTCCCATGTGTCCTCCAGCTCGTCGGCGTTTGTGATGGTAGCATCCGTTAGCAAAATGCCCAACACCTCTGCATGCACCTCGTGCAGTTTCAGTCGGTTTTTTATCACTTCCAGCGTCTCTTTCATCTTCCACACTTTGCTCTCGCGCAGTTCAGTGCCAGGACGATAAATCAGCATGTTGATACCCTCAGATTCTTCGTATATCTGCTTTTCGCCTTTATCGCAGCAGTCTATAGCCACGATCACCAGGTTATTCGAGTTCGCGTAAATATATACATCATTGTCGTAGTAGTAAGGGTCAAAGCCCTTCAGTCTGTTAGAGTAGACGGCGTAGTTCACCGCCATAGCGTCCATGTGTTTCCAGATAGTACCTTTAGTCTGTCGCTTAAAATCGTTAATCAATCTATTCAAATTCGTCATAGTCAACTAAATCAAATCAAAAAAAATAAATGATAATAATGGTATACACCCCAGTTTTTGGGGCGCAAGAGATAACAGGCAAGCACTTGCGCACTCACCCTTAGTTCATAATGAGTCATCCTTCAGGCATACTCTATCACTTTTTCAAAAACAATTGTAGCAGTAAGTCAAAGATCGCAGTAGCGAGTAAAGAGCGAAAGCTCGCTTTCTTGCTCTTTCGAGCGCCCAAGGTCTTCGAGGCAAAGCCTCAAAGATCGTGCAGCCGACCGTCAGGTCAACGCGCAAGTCGACAAGGCAACCTGATGGCGCCTAAGAACCGCTCGGCATCTGGTAGAAACCTTCGTCAACTTGTTCATTTTTGCTTCAATTGTTTTTATTGTTCGTGATAAAATTACGTTTTTCGCCGGCAAATATAGATATTATTCCCCAATCCACCAAATTTTTTTGCAATAATTTTTGTATGCTCGTAAAATATTATTATATTTGCACCACATAATCTATAACTAGAGTATTATGTTTAAAGTTATAATATCAGATACTACCTATCACAGTATTATAAGCGCAGAAGAGCAAAAGTCTCCTTCTGCCCGTTCCAATTTGTATAAATTGCATAATCGTATTATAATAAGGATATTATATTTTGCAGATTCAGATAAAACAATTATCTTTGCGCCAACTAGAAACATAAAAAAAGTAATATGGAAATAGCAATCATTTGGAGAGATTTGTATTCTCTTGTTTCGACAGATTTGTGGATTATAATCCCTGCTTTGTTTACATTGCTTTCGATGGGAGTTATGTTATGGAAAATTAGTTCCTATTCCTCCATCTCTTATCCTAGTCAGAAAATGCCTCAGGCTATTAAATTGTTGGCTAGTATAATGTTCTTCGTGTGGGCTTCTGGATACCTTTTATATTATTTAGCTCTTAAGTATGATAACTCAAATACTACAGAATTGTTATTCCGGTCTGCCACAAGTTCTATTCAATTATTCTTTGGTGGGGTTGATAGTAATGTCTGTGATAAACTTCATGATACAGGACATTTGGTGCTTTCAAGTAATTTGGCTTTTGTCTCATTCTTGGCTATGGGGTGTACTGTAGCATTTGTATCATTGTTGATTCTCTCTCGTTTCAGGGTATATATCTCTCTTTGGTGGCTCGCCATTTGGGCGCGTCGTTCAGTATATCATCGTCTCTTTATTTTCTTTGGGATTAATGAGGAATCAGTGTTGTTAGCTAAAGATATAATTGAGCGTGAAGAAGGAAATGCCAAAGATAGTTATCATATTATTTTCGTTGAAAAAACTCTAAAAGGTCAAAACGAAGAAGAGAAAAACGGATGGGATAGTATGGTGAATTTATTTACCCATCGTAAAAAGACGTTCGATACGGTAAACAAACTGAATGCTTTCCTTGCTATCATGAATGGTGAGTTCAAGGCTGAGATAAATTGTCCTCAAGATGTTTTCAATGCTCTAGGTCTGGGTGATATACGCAAAATTATCCAAAATATTAAGGGAGGCGATAATAGTGAGATTCATCTTTTCTGTTTAAATGATAATGAACTAAGAGATGAGAATGTATTTGCTGCAATGGAATTGCAACAAGATGTTACGTTAATTGAGTGCGCACAACGTGCAAAAACTACTATTCACTGTCTTGCCCGTTATAATAGTGTAAATCGTGCGATAGAGGATATAAATACAATTAGTGGGATAGATATTCGGATTGTTGATCCATCTCACCTTTCTATTGAACTACTCAAACATGATGTTAATCAGCATCCTGTTAATTTCGTAGATATAGATAAAGAAAAGAATATCGGAACGGTTAAATCTGCTTTTACATGCCTTATTGTTGGATTTGGTGAGACTGGAAAAGATGCTCTTCGGTTCCTATACGAATATGGCGCTTTTGTTGATAGTAAATCGAATGATAAATTTACATTCCGCAGTCCTTTTAGTTGTCATGTCGTGGATAGTCAAATAGATACGTTGAAAAGTCCATTTGTTAATGCTGCTCCTTCAATGTTTGGAGGGGATAATTCTGGTTTAATTGAATTCCACAAAATTAATTTTAATTCTCCGGAGTTTTATCTTCAGTTGCTTCCTGATTTGATAAGTAAATTAAACTATATTGTCATTGCAACAGGTGATGACGAGGCTAATATGACATTAGCTGTTCGCATTATGAAATATGCCATGAGAAAAGGACGTGATTTTAACAAAATGAGAATATATGTCCGTTCTTATGAACCAGAGTTGCTGCCATACATGGAAAAAATAGCAAAGCATTATAATGAAGATGAAACTAGGATTGTGATATTTGGAAAGAAAAAAGAAATATTCCAGTATGACAACATCGTACATGATAAGTTTGAAGATAAGGGTAAACATTATTATGAAACCTATAGATCATTAAAAGTTGATCCGGATAATGATGAGGGTTCATGGGATGAAAGAAGAGGTGTTTTAACAGGAAGTAAAAAGGAAAACAAAAAGAAAAAAACATATGAAGATATTCCTGTTGAAGAACGTACTAAACCAAGTGTTGCTAATCTTCAAAAATTGCGAAGAAAAGAGTCGCAAGATAAATCAAATGCTTTGCATGAAGGAACAAAGATTAGAATTCTTACAGAAGTCAATTGCTTGATGACTATTGGTAATAAGATTTTTCCTGATTTTGAAGATGTTGATCCTGAAAAGTCTGCTCATAGTATACGTAATGAAAAAAAACAGTATATAGGATTGTCTAATGATGAGGCAATACTAATTGATAATCTTGCAAAACTGGAGCATTTAAGGTGGAATGCTTCACATGAAGCTATGGGCTATTCTTTCTTACCAATAGGTAAATTACCCGAGCGTTGCTGCGACGAGACTTTGATGCTCCATAATTGTCTTTGCCCGTGGGAGAAACTTGATAATGAAACAAGTCAAGTTTCCTATATAAAAGACTATAAGGCTTTTGACTATGGTGTTGTAGAAACCTCTATCTACGAAAAAATGAAAAGTTTATGTAGAATATTAGACAAATAATTTTTAGAAGTTAAATCAACTTTTGATGTCATTTGATATTTATTAAAAAATAAGTATATGGAAAAAAAAATTAACCCGAATAATAGTGAGAAATTAGCAAAGACGCTTTCTCAAGACACTTATGATATCTTTATTAGTTACAAAGTGACTGAAAACAAAGAAGAAGCAAAAACTCTCTATGATATTTTGCATGATGAAGGCTATTCCGTTTTTTGGGATAAAGATAAACTAAAAGGGGGCGAAAAGTGGAATAAACAATTAGAAGTTGCACTGAGAAATGCAAGATTCTTTTTCGTTTTTACAACCCCAGAATCGCTAAATAGTTTTCAAGAAGGATGGAATGAAGATGGTAATGATAAATATAGTTATTATTGTCATGAAATTGACCTTATCACGAATCGGGTAAATGATGAAAATGTTTATTGTTTGCCACTTTTTACTGACTCTTTGCAAGTAATTAGAAATTATAATGAATTTTTTAAAAGAGATAATACAGCCAGAAAATGTATTGATACTTTAAGTGAGTGTGAAGGGCATGCGTATAGTAAGCTAGACGGAAATACAACCTTTAGGTCAGGTCTGATTGAATACATATATAAACAACTATCTAATGTAGGTATTTTCCCCTTCTATAAAAAAAGTAGAGATGTAATTACTGGTGAATTGTTTTATGATCCTAAACGTGCTTCTAGCGAACAAGGATTCAAAGCAGGAAGTCGATATTATGTAAAGCGTAGTATTGACAATTCAATTTCAAATTTTGCCAGTATGCAAGACGAGAACTCTTTTCTTTTTATTTCTGGCAGACCTGGTTCTGGAAAAACGCGTGCATTATATGAATGGCTTCATAGCCCATCTATGGAAAATGAGAATGTTGTGGTTCTGAATAGACATACTATTCGACCTGTCTATGAAAAACTAATGAAGTTTAAATCGTCGTCATTCGAGTTTTCAAGCACAAATAAATCGCTATATTTTGTTTGTGACCAAGTGAATGATGTGTTTAATTTCCTCACTTCTGAGGAACAACTAAAATTTTTAAGTGTTATATATAGTAAACAATATAAATTCGTAGGAACAGATACTCCTTATGATAATGATATTTTTCTTCACAAAATTAACATAAGTGATTGGCCTTATAAAATAGTGCATATAAAAGACTTGACTGAAGATGAAATTAGGGAGTTCCAATTTGTTTACGGTTATAAAAACAATGATAATAAAAAGAAAATTGCTGCAGACTTTGTTGAACTCCTAAGGGCTCATAAAAATAAAGTGATAAATAATATCTATAAATATGATCAAGAAAATGCTATATATGGACAATTGCGTGTATTTTTGCGGGTAGTCCAGATTGCTAAAGAAATATTGAAGAAAAATGATTTGGAATCAATTCGCAACTTGTTGAATGGTATCTTCCCAGGTCGTTTTGATGATTCTGTTATAGTTCGATTGTTAAATATCCTTTCTTTCCCCGAATATGGGATTAGTATTTTAGATCTTGGGGTTTCAGAGAAATTAACTGTATACGAGTTATTTTTAAGTGTGGATAACTATAATGTGAATATTTATGATGATTTGGCATGGGAAATGATGCAAACAAGGTTAGATGGCAATGAAAATATACTTTATGACCTTTATTCTTTAAAAGATACCCAAGCTATTTGCAATATTTTTAATAAGTGCGACTTGTTTGATAATCCAGCATATAACTATATGCTATTCTACAATTTGCCATTTAAGAATCGTAATGAAGAATTAAATGATTATTATTCTCGTTGTGATGTGATGCGAAATTATATAATTGGAAGAATTGACAAATGGAAGAATAATCATAAGTGGGATACAAATGATAGAGATTTTCGAACTCTTGTTTCCGCAATAACAGAACGATCTGTAAATATTAAGCAAATTGATCAATCTATAAAATTATTACCGGTAACAGATGCGAAATCAATCCGTTCACTTTATAAAATTGCTAAGACGTGGCATTTAAATCCAGGTGATGAAAAACAGTTTGAAGGTTTTGATAATCTATTAGTAGAACAAACAGATAAGTATCACAATACCAATAGTGTTTCATTTGACGATATAAGCAGAATACATTATGAAATAGATTCTCATTATAAAACATTAAGTTTTGAAGATTGTTACAATCAGTGTAAGCCCTTAATGGATCATGATTTCCTAAATGAAGATTGTAACCATAGAGATTTGGATTTTTTGTTCACAGATTTAGCTTCATTATGTAAAAAAAGTGAAGACTTTGATCATTTTTGGGCGTTTTTTGATTCAGTTGCTCAAAAAATGTGTTCCTATATGATGTCAGTTTATACTGCAAAGGCTATAGCTAAATCAATATCTAGATTTTTTTATGGTAAAAAATACGCCGAAAACGAACGACAATTGTTGTCACGTTTAATATCTCATATTCCAGTTGTTATTAAATTTGGAAGTATTGTCGATGTCGAAAATAGACAATTGTACCTCATGTATATATCCCGAATTATTTTAGTACAACGTTGTTTCTACACATCATTTTGTATTTATGAAGAAGCACGTAAAAAACTAGGTATGGCGGAAAAAGGAGATCATGAATTAAGAATTATTTCATTGTGCCTTAAGAATTGTCAAGCTAATGAATTCTCAATGGCTGTTGTTTATATAGTGAATCTTTCTGTAGAAGATAAAAGGATTTTTTACAACATTTTAATTAGAAAAGCACCTACGCAAGAAGAGGCATATTATATTTTAAGATTTTTGTCTAAAGAGGGTACTGATAGTTATACATTGTCAAATTGCTTAAAAAAAGTGGAAAATGTTAGTTTTATTCCTACTAGTAAAATTGAGAAAGATTTGGCAAAAATACATGATGAAAATGAGTGTAGGGAACAGATGGAATGGTTGAAAATGAACATTGAGGAAGATGATAAGATTCTACTTGATGATGCTTATGCAGTCCTTAAGCGCATTCCTTTTAAAGAGCGGAAAAAGTGGCAACAAAGCCTTCTGCTCTTTTTCGAAGGGAAAGAACGTGGTAGTGTAAGTTGAACTGTGTCAAGGCCATTTCCCTTATTATATTAACCTCAGATGGGGGACACGATTTTTAATCGTGTTTTCCAGATGAGGAGCCTTTCTAGCTGCAAAGTTACATAATTTCATACCTATCTCCAAATTTTATCGCTATTTGTTGTGAAATAAGTGCCCAGTTCGCCAGGGGCATAGTCCACTTCTCGCTAATGTTACGGTAAGCCAGGTAGACGAGTTTCTCCAAGGCTGTATCAGACGGGAATACGCCCTTGTTCTTCGTAACCTTGCGTATCTGACGGTGATAGCCTTCGACTGTATTGGTCGTGTAAATGAGACGACGAA
>NZ_FRBD01000020.1 GCF_900142525.1 Xylanibacter ruminicola
TTATATATTATAATATATAATAATTTAAAATAGATATATATGCCTCACTACTATACTATGCAAACACCTAATGCCGCGCTGCCGCACTGCCGCACGCCTTTGTGCGCAAAACGGTTGCGAAGATACTAAAAAACCACAAAATACAGGCCATCCAACATGCATACTTAACAATATTTTAATAGAAATATGAAATAGGCTTGCAACTTTTCGACTTTGGATTACGTCTAAAAGTTAGAGACTTTTAGAAAGAGATTAGAATGAAGACATTAGGAAACATCATTTGGATTATCTTTGGTGGGCGGCATCTGGATCTGGCTCACTCATGTATTCTATGGAGTCATTTTCTGCATCACCATCATTGGTATACCCTTCGGGAAGATGCATTTCCGTCTGGCAAAGCTGGCCCTGTCACCATTCGGTAAAGAATTGGTATAGTCTAATCCTTTGGCAGCTACTTGTACTCTCTGCTATCATCTATTTTTTAATTAAATAATATGGGAAATTCCTACTCAAGTTTAGGGATTTCCCATTGCCAGTTTAGGATAAATCCTTTTGAAATGCCGCGAAAAATGCCGTACTTTGCACCGTGATCAAGAAACAAATGTCGAACTTTTAAATATAGGAGGTACGATTATGAAGAAAACGATAGTGAGCACTAAGCGTTTGATGGTAATGGCAATGATGATGGTAATGACTATCTCGGCCCGCGCGATGAGCTATTCCGCAGCAAAGAACGAGGCACTGTTCCTGAGCGACAAGATGGCATATGAGCTGAACCTCACAGCTTCACAGTATGAGGATGTATATGAGATAAATCTCGATTATCTGATGAATCTCAACGGACGTGCAGATGTATTCGGAATCTGGTGGGATCGCCGCAATGCTGAGCTCCGCTATGTTCTCAATGCATGGCAGTACGACAAGTACATCACACTTTCTCGCTTCTATCGCCCCGTAGCATGGAAGGCTGGTGGATTTACTCTTGCCGTTTACTCTCACTACAACAGAGGTCATTTCTACAATGCATATCCAAAGGTATACGTAACATACAAGGGTGGAAAGCATCATAAGCCTGCTGTTCACAATGACAAGAAGCATGGTACCAACGAGCGTCACAAGGCTATGGCTACCAATAATAACCGTAGCATGTCTGGTCATTTTGCAGGTCGCAGATAAGTAATTGTTAGTTGAGTTAGAATATATACCTCTTAGGAGGCCCAAGGGAATCTCATAGTGATATGGGATTCTCTTTTTGTCTTTTCTTGCCACGAACTTCTTTCGTACCTTTGCAATATGAAAAAGTTCAATATCATACTCCCCGAAAGTTGGGCCGAATTGACAGACCTGCAGCTGCTCATGGTCTATCGTCTGTTCGCATCTGACTTGTCTACAGCAGAACTCCGAAAACAACACAAAAATTCGCCAGCGTTCTCCTAAGGAGTGCTGGCGAATCTGATTAAATAAAGTAGTTAATTTGAAGACTTCTTTTTGATATCCTTACCCTGTTTGTTACCTTGCTGTGGTTGCATCTTCTGATAGCTCTTGTACTGGTCGTCAGTTAGTATCTTCTTAAGTTTCAATTCATACTCCTGACGCTTTACCTGTTGCTGCTTCATCTGAGTCTTTTGAGCATCAGTCATTTCGGGGCAACAGTTTTTTTCCTTGTTATCAGTCTTTTTTGTCTGCTGCTTTCCATTCTTCTGATCGCACATACCCGGTCCTTGTAGTACTGATTCGTACTCTTTATTCAGAGCTGCCACCTTTTTCTTCTGCGTATCGTTCAGCTTGAGCTTGCTGGTCATCTGAGTAGTCATCTCTGAATGAGTCATCTTCTTTTGCGATGAATTTGGCTTTGTCTTAGCCTGTGCCATTGTCAGCATCATCAGCGCTACCATCATTAATACAATCTTTTTCATCTTTTCTTTCTTTTAGTTATACTTAAATTGATTTCTTTCGATGGTGCAAAGGTATTCATATTTTCTTTCCTACGAAAAATTATTCTGCGAATCACCCGTATATTTCAGCAAACGCATTCGATGTCTTTTGTCTGCCTTATTTTCTTAACTAAATTTGCACTAAATAATAAATATTGTTGATAATATGACCTCTATAATTCCCAAGCCCCAACCAACAGTCGCTCCCGAAGAATCAACATTCTCCTGGAACGCCTCAAAGTTCTTCTCCGACCTCACCGCCCGCAACAAATTATTCTCAGGAGTCATTCCCCTAAATGAAAAATGACCGCCATTTGGCAGTCATTTTCTCGTCTTCGTGATTCCGGCGGGATTCAAACCCACAACCTTCTGATCCGTAGTCAGATGCTCTATTCAGTTGAGCTACGGAACCCTGTTCCGTGGAACGATTGCAACCTTGAGAAGTGATTCCGGCGGGATTCAAACCCACAACCTTCTGATCCGTAGTCAGATGCTCTATTCAGTTGAGCTACGGAACCATTTCCGATTTGCGGGTGCAAAGGTACACACTTTTCTCGACTTGACCAAATGTTTTCGAGTTTTTTTTTGAAAAAAGTGCGTTTTTACACTATTATGCGAGTTTTATGATAGTTTTCGCGAAATTCTGAGGGGCTACAACCCTTACGTTTCTTAAAAATGCGATTGAAGTTGCTCAGATTGTTGAACCCACACTGATAACTGATTTCGGCTACAGAGTTGGTACTATCCACAAGCAAACGGCTGGCATAGCCCAAACGCTGGTCGATGATATACTCGCTGAGGTTGCGACCTGTATGCAGCTTGAAGAATCGGCTGAAGGCCGAAGGACTCATACCGGCGATGTTGGCGAGAGTGGTAAGGCGTATCTCGTTCTTGTAATTCTGTTCGATGTAGCTCTTCACCTTCTGCACGCGGCGGCTGTCGCTGGTAACCTCGACCTTGGCAAAGCTGCTGGAGGCCAGCGTATGGGCGCCATCGCACTTAGACAACTCGTAGAGAATGGTGAGGAACTGCATGAAGGCATAGAAGCCATCCTTGACCTGGCAGAGCGACGACAGCATGGGGTAAACGCGCATGATGGCATCCATGGGGAAACTGAGCCCCTTGCGAGCCTCCTGCAGCATGTGGCGCACGGAATTAAACGGATTGCGCCCAAACAGGCTCTCGTCGGAAAAATCGAACTCGAAGTGGACGGTGATTTCGTGGATGTCTTCGCTGGTACATGAGCCCTGCTCCCAGACGTGCTCCAGGTCGGGGCTGGTAATGAGCACCAGATCGTAGTCGCTTATCACCTCGTTAGAGTCGCCCACGATACGGCGAACGCCAGGGGCATGCTCTACGAAGTTAAGCTCGAAAACCTTATGATTATGGATGGGATAAGTGAACTCTTTTTTGCGGCGTTCGGCAATGTAGAGCACATCCTTACCCATCAGAGGCGTAATCTCGTGGATTACCTTGGATTCTATCATATCTTAAGCTCTTTCAGAATCTCGGCCATACGCTGCATGTTGTTGATGCGCATGGGCACAAGCGGCAGGCGGAGCACATTCTCAATGAAGCCCATCTCCGACAACATAGCCTTTACGCCAGCAGGGTTGCCATCGACAAAGAGCAGCGAGAACAGGTCGGTAAAGCGGTGGTGGATGGTACGGGCAGGATCGTACTCGCCTCGCATCTGGAGGCGGATCATGCGCGAGAACTCCTTAGGCAGGGCATTGCCGATAACAGAGATGACACCTACTGCGCCGCAGCTAACCATGGGGAAGGTGAGCGAGTCGTCGCCCGAGATAACATCGAAGTCGGCAGGCTTGTTCTTGATAATCTCGTCTACCTGCTCAAGATTGCCGCTGGCCTCCTTGATGGCTACGATATTCTTGCAGTCGCGCGCCAGGCGAACGGTAGTGGCAGCCTGCAGGTTAACGCCCGTACGACCAGGCACATTATAGAGCACTACGGGCAGCGATGTGGCAGCCGCAATAGCCTTGAAGTGCTGGTAGAGGCCCTCTTGCGATGGCTTGTTGTAGTAAGGACACACGCTGAGCACGCCGTCGATACCCTTGAAGTCGGCCGTTTTCAGCTCTTCGATGACAGCAGCCGTGTTGTTGCCGCCGCATCCCATTAAAATAGGTACGCGCGCCTGCACGTAATCTACTATAAGATCCTTGATTTTCTGCTTTTCTTCGCGTGTAAGTGTTGGTGTCTCGCCAGTTGTAGCGAGAATACAAAAGAAGTCGGCGCCATTGTTAAGCTGATAGTCTACAAGACGTATCAGCGCATCGTAGTCAACCGAGCCGTCTTCTTTGAATGGGGTGATGAGTGCAATACCAAGCCCCTTAAAAATATTGTGTACCATAAATCTGTAATCTTATCGGCTGCAAAGATACACAATTTAAATGAAAATCGCAGCAAAATGCTGCGATTTTTTTCATTTTAGTGTTATTCTGCTTTAAATAGGTCCTTAATACCACCAATTGAGCCAAGCAGATTAGTGGCCTCGTAAGGCAGGTAAACCGTCTTTGTCTTTTCGCCCTCGGCCAGCTCCTGCATCATTTGGATGTACTTCTGAGCCAGCAGATAGTTGGCAGGATTAGTGCTCTTGCCTACAGCCTGGGTAATGAGTTCGATGGCCTTAGCCTCGGCCTCAGCTTTACGGATGCGTGCCTGAGCCTCACCCTCAGCCTGCAGGATAGCCTGCTCCTTGGCAGCCTCAGCCTTGTTAACGATGGCGGTGCGCTCACCCTCAGAAGCCAGAATCTCGGCAGCCTTCTGACCCTCAGAAGTCAGAATCTGTGCGCGCTTGTTACGCTCGGCCTGCATCTGCTTCTCCATGGCGGTGAGCACAGAATCAGGAGGTGTGATGTCCTGCAGCTCTACGCGGTTCACCTTGACGCCCCACTTGTCGGTGGCATCGTCGAGCACGGCACTCAGCTTCTTATTAATAGTATCGCGCGAGGTCAGCGTCTCGTCGAGCTCCAGTTCACCGATAATGTTACGCAGGGTGGTCTGGGTAAGCTTCTCGATGGCGTTAGGCAGGTTGTTGATCTCGTAGGTGGCCTTGAACGGATCTACAATCTGGAAGTAGAGCAGCGCATTGATTTCAGTCTGCACGTTATCCTTGGTAATCACGTTCTGCTTAGGGAAGTCGTACACCTGTTCACGCAGATCGATAGTGGTTGAGTACATATAGCGGCCGTGGTGAAGCACTACGATAGACTTGGCGCGATCGATGAACGGGATGATGATGTTGATACCCGGCTGGAGGGTGGCGTAATAACGCCCCAAGCGCTCGATAATCTTGGTTTCTGACTGTGGAATAATAACAAGCGTCATCTTGGCAAAGATAATCACCAAAACCACGATGGCAATCAGGATGTAAGTTGCAATGTCCATAATAATAGTTTTTTAAATTGTTAATGAATTGATTCTACTGTGATGATGGTGCTCTCGCGACCTACAACGCGAACGCTGGCACCCTCGGGGATGTCGGCCTGCTCGTGGGTTACCGACTTCCAGATGTCGCCATCAATCTGTACTCGGCCGTAGCCACCAGCTTTCACGGTCTCTACTACCCTGCCCTCGCGGCCCATCAAGGCATCGGCATTACTAACGCGCTTATCTTCGCCCTTATGCAGATAGCGCTTGGCAAAGGGGCGCACATAGAACAGGCTGAGCAGCGTAACGATGGCAAACACGGCTATCTGGATATAGATACCTGCGCCCAGAGCTGCTATGATGGCGGCTGCGGCGGCACCAATGGCGAAGCAGAAAATAAAGAAATCGCCCGCCGTGAGTTCAAGAATCAGGCAGATAACGGCTACTACGGCCCACAACTGCCAAAGATGTTGCATGATATAGTCGATCATAACGCAAATAAGAGTTTAATTGTTGATTACTTTCTGTTTATTAATAATGTATATGCCCTTAGGCAGGCTCTTGAGCTGCGAGGCCTTGCCCACACGCACACCACGCATATCGTAGACGTCGGCATCAGCTGGTACATCCTGCTTGATACTCTGGATGGCTGTGCCCTCTACCAGATGATATATTGCACTATATTTGTATGAGAAATATGATTTGCCATCCTTTTCAAACAACTCGAAATTGAGAGGGAACGGGTCATTGCCATTCCATCCCATGAACAGCGGCAAATAATAATTGCCAACGGTAAGATTATCGAAACTAAATGAGAATTCTACCGTTTCGCCAACAGCAATTGGCTTATAAGGTTTCTGAACATCCACTCGATTGAGACCATTCGCGCTGGTACCGCCGTACAATTCAATATTAATTTGATCATCATATACCTCTGAACCATAATTAGTAATGTAGGCCTTACCACTCAACGTAGTTCCTGTAGCAGCATCGTTCCAACCATAAGAAGTAGATTTTGCACCATCAACCTCTAAATCCATATGCAGAGCCATACCTGAAATAGAGGAGACTTCAATCGCATCACCCTGTTTATTAAGTTTATCGCTAGAAGAACTGAGATAGAAAGTAAAGTTGCCTGCACGCTGTGGTGTATACTTCAGCACTACGGTACCTGTTTCGCCTGGATCAAGGTTTGTACCACCACCCGTTAATAACTGGAATTTATTGCTACCCTCAGCAATGCTGGCATTACCCCACAGGAAGATAGGAGCATTACCATAATTATTTTTATCAGTAAGATTAATGGTGAAAGTGATGGGCTCGCCCACCTTTTTCGCTCCACTAACATCAACACTGTTAATGGTAAAATCTGGTTCGGGACTCTTAATGGCATAACGTCCGAAATTCTCAGTAGTCAGGGTATTACCACTGATGGTAACTTCTGTATACATAAAGATGGAGTTCATGGCCCAGTGCCATTCCGTCTTACCTGATTCACGGCTAAGGAACCTTATCTGGTATTTGCCATCATCAAGACCTTTACCAAATGTCAGCAGGTTAGTTTGCATTCCCTTTAATCCATATCCGTATTCAAAATTCTTATCACCTTTACTATCCATAAATGTATACTCTTCAAGAACCTTTACAAGCTCACGATCTTTATAGAGTGCCACACGATAATCGTACGAGCGTGTAGCCTCAGGCATCGCCAAATTATAGAAGCTGAAATTGATGGCAAAACCAGTGAAATTACCAGAGGATGTACGATTAAAGCTACTCTTATCACCAACAACATAAACATCGCGCAACGTATAACGTGTAGCATTTTCCAACGCAGTAGTAGCTGGCTGGATACCAATAATAGCCTCTTGATCCAATGAATAGCCACTAGAACCCGCATTTCCTCCTGTATACTCATATTCTGGGTCGAGCACAGATATCAGGAAATAGCCATCGCTATAACCACCCCATCCCCAGTTTACATGGTAATAGCCCGTGCCATCTTTAAGCTTATATCCATCGATAACAAACGCATGACCAGCAATACCTTGACCCGACGAGCACGAATTACCTCCATATAATACAGGGCGTTTGGCAGCCAACTCAGCATATATCAACTCATCCCACGATTTAGCCGTATAAGCAGTACGCAGTACAAAGTCAGTAGTCTCAGCATAACCGTAATCATTGCGCAAGGCTTCGCATGCATCCAGTGTGCGAGCACTAGATCCATCAGAAGCATACTCCATAAATACGCTGTTACCACAATCTGCCATCAACTTGGCCACAGCATTAGCAGCTGTACCAGTATCAGTCGATTTATAGGTGGTGGTCATCTTATCCCAATCGTAGGTAGATGGGCACTTGTGATAATACATAATTTGAGCCATAGCTGTGGCAACACATCCTGTGGGATAATGTACGCCTTCTTTATCTTTAGGGCATTGCAGATTGTAAGGTTCGCTCTGATTCCATTGCGTCTTAACCAGTGGCTCGATATCAGCATGTGTATCTACTAAGCCTCGAGTTTTCGCCGTGGTCTTAGCAACATTGCTATATGCCTCGAGCATGGCCTTCATGGCAGCTGGAGCAGTGGCAGCATAATACGGCTTACCATCACCAAAAGCCAATACGGCAGGCAACTCATCATCGGCACTTATCACCACATAAGCATCGGCTGAGTTAAACACATAGATACCAGCATCATCGCCATCGGCAACGCCGGTTATAGCGCGTGTAAGACTAAGGTTAGCACTACGCGTAGCTGGTATTGTGCTACGCAGAAAATTAGTGGCTGATTTACGAGCCGTCTCCTCATCAACAGGAGAAGCTTGTACTAACGAGATACAAAACAGGTATACAAACGCTGTAAGTATAAACTTCTTCATTAATATTGCTTTTTAAAATTCACTGTGCAAAAATAGAAATTTTTATCAAAACAGCCAAGAAAAAACGAAATATTAGCAAATAAAAATACATTTTTAGCGTTATATTATCAGAATGAGACTCAGTTTGAAGCTATTCATCACCATATTGATGCTCGCTATGAGCACCTTGCAGATAGTCGCCGACGACTTCACCCTGAAGGGGAAAGTGATCGACGAAGAAGGGCGTGCACTGGAACTGGTAACCGTATCGTGCGCCGCTCAGGGAAAGGTAACCATGACTAATCTGAAAGGTGAGTTCAGCATCGGTTTACACACGGCTGATTCAGTAGAAGTAAGGTTTACGATGGTGGGCTACGGCGTGAGAAAGCGCCTTTTCCGCAAGCCCAAGGGAAAGATGACGGTGCAGATAGTGATGCACACTGCTGCCACACTGAGCGAGGTAACAGTAACCCAGCGCCGCCGACAGACATCGCAAACAGAACAGCTGGACAGAAAAGACCTGAAACAGTCGCCATCTACCACAGGTAATGCCACTGAGGAGCTGATACAGCAACAAGCTGGCGTATCGACCCACAACGAGCTGTCGTCGCAGTATAATGTACGTGGCGGATCGTTCGACGAGAACTCTGTTTACATCAATCAGACTGAGGTTTACCGTCCATTCCTTATCAGCAGCGGGCAGCAGGAAGGGCTCTCTGTTATCAACCCTGATATGGTAGAAAAAATAGGTTTCTCGACTGGTGGATTCGAAGCCAAATATGGCAACAAAATGTCGTCGGTTCTCGACATCACCTATCGCCGCATAAAAGGCTTCGAAGCCAATGCCACGGCATCGCTATTAGGAGCAAGCGCATTTGTGGGCTACGGCAACAGCCGATTCTCGATGAGCCACGGCATCAGATACAAGACCAACAGATACCTGCTAGGCTCTATAGAAACTACGGGAGAATACAGACCTAATTTTATTGATTATCAAACATATATAAGTTATAATCCAAGTAAAAAATGGACGATAGATTTAATAGGAAACATATCGGATAATCACTACAACTTTAAACCAGAAAACCGCGAAACAAGCTTTGGTACACTGGCCGATGTAAAGCAGTTTAAGGTATACTTCGACGGTGAAGAGAAGGACCGGTTCAGCACCCTCTTTGGAGCGCTTGGAATCACACGAAACATCAAAGACTCTACAAGTATAAAATTACTGACATCAGCATTCCACACCAAGGAGCGCGAAACATACGACATAGTAGGTCAGTATTGGCTTAACGACACCCAGACACAAGAGAGCCTGGGAGTGGGCACATATATGGAGCACGCACGCAACTATCTGACAGCCGACGTACTGAGTTTTAAGCTGATAGGTCATCATCGTACCCGCTACCACGACATGGAAGCCAGCATCTGTTTTAAGACTGAGAAAATAAAGGAGCAGAGCCGCGAATACGAAATGCGCGACTCGAGCGGATACTCCATACCCCACTCTGCCGATCGTCTGGATCTGATTTACACGCTGACTGCCAACAACAGCATCAGCAGCAATAGGATTGAGGCTTATCTGCAGGACAACTACAGATGGAACAAAGGCAACAACTACTACACACTAAACTATGGAATCAGGCTCACAAACTGGTCATATAACAAAGAGACCACCGTATCGCCTCGTGCATCGCTGGCCATCGTTCCAGCCTTCAACAACGATGTCACCTTCCGTCTGGCAACAGGCATTTATTATCAGGCACCATTCTACAAGGAAATGCGTGATACGACAACAGTCAACGGCATAACAACAGCCGTATTGAACGACCACATAAAAAGTCAGCAGTCAATACACTTCATCGCAGCTGCCGACTATCGTTTCAAGATGCTGAACCGCCACTTCAAATTCACCGCCGAGGCCTATTACAAAGCCTTATCAAACCTGATACCATACAACGTACAGAACATGAAGATAACTTACTACGGCGGCAACATCAGCAAGGGATACACCACAGGACTGGATCTGAAACTATACGGCGAATTTGTGCCGGGAACCGACTCGTGGCTCACACTATCGCTGATGAGCACCCGGCAGAAGCTTAACAACGTGTGGATACCCATGCCTACAGACCAACGCTGGGCCGTAAACCTGCACTTTACCGACTATTTCCCTGGCACTGAAAGATGGAAGATGACATTACGACTTGCCTTTGCCGACGGGCTGCCATTTGGTGCTCCACACCGTGGATTGGAACAGCAGCAATACCGCGCCCCTGCCTACAAACGAGCCGACATCGGCATGAGCTACTGTGCCCTGAAAAACGCAAAAGGAATTAAAGGCATTTGGTTAGGAATAGACTGCCTGAATCTATTTGGAATATCGAACGTAAACAGCTACTATTGGGTTACAGATGTGAGCAACACACAGTGGGCCGTACCAAATTACCTGACGAATCGCCAAATTAATGCGAAAATTGCCATAGAACTATAATATTTGTTAAAATTAGACAAATATTCAAATCACGCGCGTACAATATAAATAAAAACGATTATCTTTGCACAAATTTAGGAAGTTTGTTTTAAGTATATTTGGGAACTAATAAAATAGAAATAGAGATGAAAAGGAAATCTAATTGGGTACTAACAACAATTTTAGCTTTAAGCAGTTTAAACAGTTGTACGCAGGAGTTTAACTACGACCCGTCTGATGAGATTATGAGTAACGCCGAAAACATTTTCGGTCTCATCGACCCTAGTCAGGACTGGCGTACCGTTACTTCTGGAACTGTAACCATCACTGCTAATGCCGACCTTGATGATATTGCTAAGGTTCAGATTCTTACAGAGTCGCCCTTCTTTAATGACCAGGCTAAGATTCTTGCTGAAGCCGATGTTACTGCCGGACAGACAGTAAAATTAAACTACGATGCCCCAAGATCAAACAACCGACTGATTGCAGCCTGCATAGACAGCAACGGAAAGTATTATATTAAGGGTTTCAATATCGAAGACGAGAATATTAGTTTCAGTTCTTCCACCCCTGCTACCACTCGTGGTTTAGGCATCACCAGAGCATCGTCAAGCCTGCCCGACTTGTCGACTATTAGTCTTGATTTCAGTTCGTCATTCAAATCGTATAACGCTATTCGTTCTACTAAAAACAGCGAATGGATAGGCAAAAATTGGGAACAAGACCGTTTGTGGCAGCCTGTCGGTTCTTTAAATTCCAACGGTTGGACAATGTCCAATTCGGTTATTTACAAAGACGCCCCAGCTTTATCCGATGAGGATGCGGCAACCCTTCAGGATATATTCGATGCTTCGCTCAGTCGATATGTAAACGGCAAACCAAGAAATAATCTGCAGTATATCAACGAGAGTAGCACTGTGAAGTTATTCGGCAACCATCTGGAAAGTAACGGCAAGGCTGCGCTCACTCTATGCCCTGTTCAGATGGCTTCTACCGAGGCCTGTTGGTGCAGCATCTATTATTATTACTACAGAACAGCGGATATTCCAACAGGAACCACAGAAGCCGACTACATCAAGGCCTTACCAAAATTCAAGGCTATCGACGTGACTGCCGAGAGACGGGCATTCAGCGCTAATTCCGGAATCGCTATAGATGATAAAGACCCTACATTCCAAAGATTGCACGAGTATCTGCTACCTTTCTATGGTAATGTTTCAGAGTTCTCACTACTGCCAGCCAGTCTGCTATCAAATGGCTATACCACCGATGGAAAACTCTATCGCATCTACAACTATTCTGATAATAAATACCATTTTATCACCAATGGTGGTCGAGACGACGACTTGAAGGCAGAATACACAGAAAACGTTGAGGAACAGCTCTGGCAGATTTTTGAAAACTCATCTGATGGTACCTTTATGTTCTACAACGTTGCATCAAAGAAATTCCTTTGGTTTCCAGAGGATCAAAATAGCAACAATAACCGCCCTTATTTAAATGACATCACCGAAAGTTCTTTGCAAAAATATAAATTCTATATTACCGACAGTAAAATTAATCCAACAGATAGCAGAACCCAAGTCTATATATACATATATAACAAAAGCAAATGCGTAAAAGCTGACGCAGGCATAAAACTGGGAACTGGTGCTAAGAATTCTACGAACGAATATAGAGAATGGACTTTCGAGGAGTATTCACCCTCACCAGTAGCTGCTATTACAGATTTCGAATTGCCTATTGCCCTCTACCCATCTGACCATATGGTTCCCCCAAGCACAACACCTTCGGCTATTATTCCTGAGGGCTATCGTATCGGCTTTATGATCAGAAAGAATGGTGGTGAAGGTGTTTCAGAAAAGACATCTACCGAAAAACAAGGCTGCTTGTACGGATATGGCGAATTGAATACAGAAATCAATACCTACGGACAGTTTAAGACAGCTGTCAGCTCCTACGGCATGGAGTTGAATTCACCACGTATGGCAACATTCAACGCCAACAACAAGGTTTACCTCTGCTTCGAGGAAGGAGCCGACACACAGTATAGCGATGTCATCGTAGAGATTGGTAGTTCTGGTGAAACCGGCGTATTAATGTTCGATGATGTACCGGAAGTAGCCAATCTTCCATATACCATGTGTTTCGAAGACCGTCCTAATGTGGCCGACTACGATATGAACGATGTAGTACTGCGCTGTATCCGCAAATCGCCTACACAACTTGAGTTGTCGCTGATTGCAACAGGTGCACAAGACCAAGTTTATATCGAGGGTATTGGAGGATCACTGGTGAGCGGAACAGAACTTAACAACAAGGAGGTTCACGATCTGTTTGGTGTTTCCAACGATACTTTCGTCAATACCGAGCTGTCTGCAGGCGTGATCTCCGCCGTATCAGCAGTCTACGAGGTAAGTGAGTCAACTACCATTCCGCAGTTCCTCACTAACATCTATATCCGCAACTACTCACAGGCAGGTAATGAGATCCGCGTGCCAGAGAAGGGTGAACCACCATTTGCCCTGATTGTTCCAGGCGATTTTAATTATCCGATAGAACGTGTTAGCATTATCAATGCATATACCGCCTTCAGGACTTGGGCTAACAACGCCTACAACTATGGAGCATGGCAGGATTCTTACGACGAAAGTAAGATTTACACCAACCCATATAACAGATAATTGGTAATAACTCGAATAAAAATAGAGATTGTGGCACATTTCTACGCTACAATCTCTTTTTTTTAATAAAAAAAGCAAAATAAGCGTGTTTTCTCATATAAGTTTTGTACCTTTGCACATCGGAAATAGTAATTCTAAATTTTAAGGTTATGAAGATTTCGCACATTGAGCATCTGGGCATTGCCGTCCAGAGCATCGAAGAAAGCCTGCCGTTCTTTAAGGACGTGCTCGGCTTGGAGTGTTATGCAACAGAAGTTGTTGAGGACCAGAAAGTGAAGACCGCCTTCCTGAAGTGTGGCGAGGTGAAACTTGAGTTGCTGGAGCCAACATCACCTGAAAGCACCATCCAGAAGTGGCTTGACAAGGGCAACAAGGGTGTACACCACGTAGCATTCTGCGTAGAAGATGGCGTAGCTAAGGCACTTGCCGAGGTTTCAGAGAAGGGTGTACGCCTGATCGACGAGAAGCCACGCAAGGGAGCTGAAGGACTGAACATTGCATTCCTGCACCCAAAGTCAACCTGTGGAATCCTGACAGAGCTCTGTGAGCACCCTGAGTAACAAACCGAATTTTATCATATAGTAACATAAAAACAATGAGCAAACAATTAGAAAAAATCAAGCAACTCATCGAGAAGCGCGAACAGGCACGTCTCGGTGGTGGTGAGAAAGCTATTCAGAAACAGCACGATCGCGGTAAGTATACTGCTCGTGAGCGCGTAGAAATGCTGCTCGACGAGGGTTCGTTCGAAGAGTACGATATGTTTAAGGAGCATCGCTGCCATAACTTCGGTATGGAGAAGAAGCAGTTCCTTGGCGACGGCGTTGTTGCCGGTTCAGGTACTATCGATGGTCGTCTGGTATTCATCTTCGCACAGGATTTCACTGTACACGCAGGTTCTCTGTCGGAGACTATGAGTCAGAAGATTTGTAAGGTTATGGATATGGCCATGAAGATGGGTGCTCCTCTGATTGGTATCAACGACTCAGGTGGTGCACGTATCCAGGAGGGTATCAACGCTCTGGCTGGTTATGCTGAGATTTTCGAGCGTAACATCCTGGCTTCAGGTGTTATCCCACAGATTTCAGGTATCTTCGGTCCTTGCGCAGGTGGTGCCGTTTACTCTCCTGCCCTCACCGACTTCACCCTGATGATGGAGAACACTTCATACATGTTCCTCACAGGTCCAAAGGTAGTAAAGACCGTTACTGGCGAGGATATCGATCAGGAGCACCTGGGTGGTGCATCAGTTCACGCTACTAAGTCAGGTGTTACTCACTTCACAGCTGCTACTGAGGAAGAGGGTATCCAGATGCTGAAGACTCTGCTGAGCTACATCCCATCAAACAACATGGAGACAGCTCCAATGAAGCCTTGCACCGATCCTATCAACCGTATGGAGGACACTCTGAACGAGATTATCCCAGAAAATCCTAACGAGGCTTACGATATGTACAAGGTTATCGCTGCTATCACCGATAACGGCGAGTTCTTCGAGGTTCAGCCTAAGTTCGCTAAGAACATCATCGTTGGTTTCGCTCGCTTCAATGGTCAGAGCGTAGGTATCGTTGCTAACCAGCCTGCTTGCTACGCTGGTGTGCTCGATGTAAACGCCAGCCGTAAGGGTGCACGCTTCGTTCGTTTCTGCGACGCCTTCAACATTCCTATCGTATCACTCGTAGACGTACCAGGATTCCTGCCAGGTACAGGTCAGGAGTACAACGCCGTTATCCTGCACGGAGCTCAGCTGCTCTATGCTTACGGAGAGGCTACTGTACCCAAGATTACCGTTACGCTTCGTAAGTCTTACGGTGGTTCTCACATCGTTATGGGCTCTAAGCAGCTGCATACCGACCTTAACTACGCATGGCCATCAGCCGAGATTGCCGTTATGGGTGCATCAGGTGCCGCTGCCGTACTGTACGCTAAGGAGGCTAAGGCTAAGAAGGAAGCTGGTGAGGACGTTAAGGCATTCATCGCTGAGAAGGAAGACGAATACAATGAGCTCTTCGCTAACCCATATCAGGCTGCCAAGTATGGCTACATCGATGATGTGATCGAGCCTCGCAACACTCGTTTCCGCATCTGCCGCGGTCTGGCTCAGCTCGCTACCAAGCGCGACTCGCTGCCAGCTAAGAAACATGGTAACATACCTATGTAATTGACAGTTATAATTAAGTATGAATAAAGAAGTATATGCTGCTATTGCCCTGGCCCTGCACGAGCATCTGGGAAACAACGTTCACGACGTTGAAACGGGCATCATTACAATTAACGCTCATCCCACACAGTGGAATGGCTATGCACAATCATTCACTCAACATCCCTAAACATGAAAGAATACAAGTATACCATTAATGGTAATAAGTATGAGGTTGTGGTAGGCGATATTACCGATAATATTGCTACTCTGACCGTCAATGGCGAACAGTATACAGTAGAAATGGAGAAACAGGCTGAACCTGAGAAGAAAAAGCCTGTAGTAAAGCCCGCAGCTGCTGCATCAAGCAGCGCTGAGCCCACAGCCAACAAGGCTGCCGTTAACAAGGCTAACGCCGTTAAGGCTCCTCTGCCTGGTGTAATTACTGACATCAAGGTTGCCGAGGGTGACGAAGTGAAGGCTGGCGATACTGTTGTAGTACTCGAGGCAATGAAGATGGCTAACAACCTGGCTGCCGAGAAGGATGGTAAGGTAACAGCTATCTGCGTAAAGATAGGTGAGAGTGTAATGGAGGACGATGCTCTGATTGTTATTGAGTAAGTTTCACCTTATGATACTGGAGAGAGGATAACCTTAAAGTTATCCTCTCTTTTTGTTATCTCCATCACGTGTTTGTGTCCATCGCTAAACGGTGTTAATGCCAGCGCCACATGTCCCATCGTACGACGCAGATTAATCTCCACACATGGATGCAACATAAATCCTTTATTATCATCACCTGCTACAATCATCATATCAACGCCAAACGGCCCCTGATATTTTCTGCTGAAAGTTTCGCCAAGGCAATCACATATCTTTTTCTTCACACTATCAACAAAAGTACTTGACAGATAACCACTTAAAACTTTCAGTTTATCTTCTTCTGCTGCTATCAGATTACCTGTATATGCACCATTTACGGTATGGAATAACGATAATCCCAGATAATCAACCTTACCCTCACCATCACTCTCAAACTCCATCCCAAAGTCCATCACCTTATTATAATAAGGCTCAATCATCACGCTGCCCTGTTTTTCAATCACGTTGCTAATCCAACGTTCTTGATTAGCATCGATAGTATCTGCAATGAACCTCACCCCTCGCCCACTACTACTCCAAGGTGCCTTTACTACAATATGCCGATGTGCATTCATGAATTGATGTACCTCATCGATACTGACGGCCTCTTGCGAAATGCCGATAACCCCTTCCATCTGCAATTTCTCCAATAACCTGGCCCCCTGACGTCGATGCGACAGATTACGAATCATAGCAATTTCATCTTCTGAAGATACATTATCCACACCATACCTCAGCAGAAACGAACGCAGAGCCAAATCCCACCCCCAAGGTTCCACCTTATTAATATATAGGCGACTTAATTGCGTTTTATCAACAAACTGCTTAGGTGCTAGCCCTAACTCAGCACGCAATTGCCCATAGGCTATTTCAGCCTGTTTTACATCATCCACCAAAATATAATCATCATCGCCAGCCCAGATTGCAGGAATAAATCCCAAGTCTGCACGCAGCTGACGTCCGGCTTGCGGGGCTGTAAAATTACTCAGATTTGCAGCCAATGCCAAGTCATGTTCAGGGTTAAAAACAAGTAGTTTCATCTTATCAGGGGACAAATATAAAGAAAAATTTTCAATTATCTACTAAAAAATTTGGTAATATCAAACTTTTGCCTTAAATTTGCAAATTATTATTAACCAAACTCAACTTTATGGCTGTAAAAATACTTAGTGTAGATGACGAGAGCGATTTGGAATTGCTGCTCACCCAATACTTTAGAAGGAAGATCCGTAAGGGAGAATACGAGTTCTCTTTTGCCCACAATGGGCTTGAAGCACTAGCCTTGCTTGTTAAAAACAAGGATTATGACATTATCCTTTCGGATATTAATATGCCCGAGATGGACGGATTGACGTTACTCACGAAGATCAATGAGATGCGCAATCCTGCTCTCAAATGTATCATGGTTTCTGCTTATGGTGACATGGGAAATATCCGCCAGGCCATGAACAATGGCGCCTTCGATTTCGCCACAAAACCAATAGATCTAGACGACCTGAGTGTTACTATCGAGAAAGCAATCGAGCAGATCAAATACATCCGCGAGATGCAACAAGAGCACACCCAGCTGGAGTCAATCAAAGGCGATCTGGCAGTGGCAAGCGAGATTCAGCAGGCAATTCTGCCGCGAATTTTTCCACCATTTCCTGAGAACCAGCATCAACTTGACATTGCCGCATCTATGAACGCAGCAAAAGATGTTGGAGGCGATTTCTATGACTTTTTCCGCATTGATGATGACCACATCGGCTTTGTAATTGCGGATGTAAGTGGTAAAGGTATTCCAGCTGCCATCTTCATGGCTGTGAGCCGTACATTGATTCGTGCCACAGGAATTCGTGGCGGAAAGCCATCAGAATGTCTGAAATATGCCAATCAGTTGCTTTCCAATGAGTCAGTGAATTGCATGTTCGTCACAGTCTTTTATGGAATCTATACAATCAGCACAGGCGAAATCACCTATTGTAATGGCGGTCATAATCCCCCATACATCCTGAAGCCAGACAGCAGCGTAGAAATGTTACCTATGCCTAAAGACTTCCTGGTTGGTGCTATAGAAGGACTGGAGTATCACGACATGCAAATGAAACTAGAACCTGGCGAAACACTCGTAATGTTCACAGATGGCGTGAATGAGGCAATGAATATCGACTTCAAGATGTTTGGTGATGATCGATTGGAAGCATCGTTAAAGAAATGTGCCGGTATGGATTGTCAGCAGATTATCGACACGGTGAGAGCCGATGTTGCAGCCTTTGTTGGTGAAGCAGAACAAAGCGACGATATCACCCTATTTGCACTCAAGAGAAAGTAGAATCAAGCTGTTTAAATACACAACGTGGATAAGAAAGTAATCATTACCAGTGTTGCAACTCTCATCTTTGCAGGTACTACAATCGTAGGATTCAAGGGATGGAACTCGTCAAAAAAGGAGATTGACGATTTGAAGGCTCAGTTAGCCAATCTTCAACGTCAGGAAAAGCGTTCAGCCGTATTGCAAAGTGTCAGCAAGCAAATGGAGGATATTGCTTATGAACAAAAGAAAATCTCGGATGAGCAGCGTGAAGAGGCGATAGAGCAAACCAAGGTTGCAAACGAGATGCGTCAGCGTTCTGAAGTAGAGCGGCAACATGCCATTTTAGCTCAACAGCAAGCAATGGAGTCTGAAAGGATGGCGGTTAATGCTTATGACTTGGCAGAAAGCCAACGAAAAGTAGCAGAAGATAATAGGCGTACTGCAGAATCGCTAAGTTATCTGGCCTTAGGGCGTTCACTCGGAGCGCTAGCATCCACGCAGTTTAGAGCAGGCAATGAAGAGATTGGCAATCTGTTAAGCTATGCCTCCTACCTATATACAGAGCGCTATCATGGTGACGTGTATTATCCTGCCATTTATCAAGCACTTGCCCAATCGAGTAAAAGCCAGAATGAATGGAGCCGACATGCCAGTGCTGTCCAAAGCATTTCTTTTATGCCTAAAAGCGATAAGCAATTAGTGTCCGCGAGTACCTATGGCGAACTTCTTTTTCATGAACTTAACGGAAACCAACTGAAAACAACCGAGCTTTTCAAAAACAAAAACTACGACTTCCGCGATGTCTATATTCACCCTGCCAATGACGGAATCTATGCCATCAGTCGCAACGGTTACTTATATATTAAAATAGGTAATGACGTGAAGATGCTTGAGTTACCTATGTTAGTTAAACCCTTTAGTTTACAATTGTGTCATGATGAGCAACACCTGCTCCTTATTGGCGAGAATAGTATTGCAGAGCTTAATATGAGCAACAACACAATAGTTGGCTCCAAAGATTTGGGATTCAAGGTAATGCTGACAGCACGTGTGAATCACTGCCCCCTACTATTTGATGACAAAGGACGTATGCATACAGTTATGAGTCTACAAAAGATTGACACACAAAAGATTCCAGTAAAAGGACAGGTAACAGCATTTGCAACTTCTAACACTACAGGTTTCCAGGCTTATGGCATGAAAGACGGCACGATCTACCTTTATGATAAGAAAGGAAACGTACGTACCCTTGTGGGACATCAATCTCGCATTTCCAAACTGAAGATTGATGGAAATCGTGTATTCTCATCTAGCTACGATGGCACTATCAACCTTTGGATTGCTACTAGTGAAAAGGTTGATCCTATCACCTTGTTCACCAACAACTCCTGGATACTCTACTTCAACTATGACCGTAAGAAGAATTATCTGTGGGTAGGTGACGAGAAAGGTAATCTCTCACAAATACTGATTTCTGTACCTATGATGGTAGAGAGAATCAATAACAAACTGAAGCGTAACTTTACGCAAGACGAATGGAATTACTACATTGGTGAGAAGGTACCATATGAATCATTCATTTCGACAAAAGGAAAGGAGGCCAAACGATGAAACGCGCATTACTCTATGGCATGATGTTATTCTATGCCTGTATGACTGCAGCTCAGGGCATACCTTTCATCAAGAACTATACCGCCAATGATTATCATGCCCACAACCGTAATTTCGATGTGGTAACAACGAATAACGGTAGTGTGTTTGTGGCCAACTTCGAAGGGTTACTCTATTATGACAACGTAGAGTGGCGAACCTTACATACGCCTGGTATTACACGTATCACTGTGGTTTATTGCGACAAGAATGATGACGTTTGGACAGGTGGTTATAACTATTTTGGCAAGATACAGCGAAAAGCAAATGGCGATCTTTATCTTATGACCATTGGCAAGCAGGGGCAATTCAGAGGTGAAGTACAGGAGATCTGGGAAGATAAAAATGGTACTCTGAATTTCTTCGTGAACGATGGTAATATTTATGAAGTAAAGGGAAACAAAATCTCTGTTAAGAAGAAGATTAGCCAGGAGAATATGGCCATCGGCCTATCAGATGTTATCAACATCAAAGAACTAATTGAGAACGGCAAAGCAGAAGTACTATCAGATATCACTCAAAAAGAGCCATTAGGAAATGGTTTGAATGCCGTTGTAAAACGTGGACAAGGTCTTGCGATTACAGACAATAATGGTAATGAAATCTATACAATTACCGAAGCCAACGGCCTTTGTACGAACAGCGTTGTTTATATAAACTACGATGGGCATGGAAAGCTTTGGGGAGCTACAGATAACGGTATCTTTTCGATAGCCATTCCATCGGCATTCTCTCGCTTCACACGAAATGAGGGATTGGCAGACGAGGTATTGTCAATCGCCGTCCTCAACGGGAAGAAATATGTAGGAACAATCGGTGGTTTGTTCCGCCAAGAAGGCAAGCGCTTTGTCAATGTGGGTATAGGCAATCATAGTTGTTGGCAATTACTAGTAACCTCACAAGGATTGTTAGCCGCAACTTCTAACGGCATCTACAGTATTGCAACCAATGGCACTATCAGACAATTGTCTAGTATGGGATCAACTGCGATTCTTGATCTTGGAACGGAGATTCTGAGTGGCGAGATGGATGGTGTATTTTCTATCAGCAAGTCTACTGGTGCACGTAACATGCTCTGCAAACTGGAAAAAGTTTCCAAAATCATCAAAGACAAGAAAGGCACTATCTGGATTCAGAATATCTATGGTGAGGTGTGGTGCCAGCAAAACCAGAAGAAAGGTTTCCAGCCCCATCATTCCAAGAATACAGATGCTATTGCGACTATTGTAGAAGACAACAATTCGGTGATGGTGGTAGACGCAGAGGCAGAAAAGCCATTCCCCTATCCTCTTTTCTCATACCTGGATCCTTCAGGTGTAACATGGCTCACCAATAGCGAAGGAAAGAAACTCTACAGATGGAAAGATGGTAAAAAATTGGACGACATAAAATATCTGCTGCGACCTATCAACAAAGTAACCACACGCGCCATGCTCGCTCAAGATAAAGAGATATGGTTAGGTAACGATGCTGGTTTTACAATTATCAATGCAGCAGTCAACGACCCTGCTTTACAATCAAATCCAAAATTGCTGATACGCTCTATCAAACTGAGAAATGATAGTGTGCTTTGGGGAGGTTATGGAGAAATGCCAACCAAACTGCCACAAATTAAAAACGAGGATAATAGTATCACATTCACTTACTCGCTTGATTTTGTGCCAATGATTGGCGAAACACTTTATCGTTATCAGTTAAACAACAGAAAATGGAGTGATTGGACTGACGACCAGGAAATAAGTTTCCCCAATCTTATCGCAGGAAGATACACCTTGAGAATTCAGGGCCGCGACGGTTTTGGACGTGAGACGGAAGTAGTGTCTATCGATTTCTGGATTGCAGCTCCATTCTATCTTAAGTGGTATATGATCTGCCTATATCTTTTTCTTTTTGCTTCTCTCATTGGTGGATTGGTAAAACTAAGACTACGCAGTCTGCAAAAAGATAAGCAGAGACTAGAGAAAGTGGTTCAGGAACGCACAGCAGAGGTCGTAAAACAAAAGGACGAAATTTTGGAGAAATCAAATAGTCTGGAAAAAGCACTTGACGACCTTCATAGTGCCCAAACACAGTTGATACGTCAAGAGAAGATGGCAACTGTAGGTAAATTAACACAGGGTCTAATTGACCGTATCCTCAATCCGCTCAACTATATTAATAATTTCTCAAAACTATCCGAAGGTCTCGTAAAAGACATTGAAGCCAATGTCGAAGACGAGAAAGAAAATATGAGCGAAGACAATTATGAGGATACATTAGAAGTATTGGACATGCTGAAGGGTAATCTGCAGAAGGTAGGCGAACATGGCGTAAACACCACCCGCACACTGAAAGCAATGGAAGAAATGCTGAAAGACAGAACTGGCGGCGTGGTAGAAATGGATCTTGCAACTGTTCTCAAACAGGACGAGGAGATGTTCAACAAATATTATGCTGAGCAAATAGCTCAATACCATATTACCTATCAATTCAACTATCCAGAGTCTGGTCTGATAATGCGTGGAAATGCTGAGCTATTAAGTAAGACTTTAATGAGTATGATTGGAAACTCTATTTATGCAATCATCAAGAAAGCCCAACGCAATCCTTACGATGCCACACTTTCACTCGATGCAAAACTAGCAGACGGTGTCATTACGCTCGTAATAAGAGATAATGGAATAGGAATTGAAGAGAAAATTATCGACAAAATATTCGACCCATTCTTTACGACAAAGACTACTGGTGAGGCTTCAGGTATTGGACTTTACCTGAGTCATGATATCATACAGAACTATGGAGGTAATATAACCGTTGAGTCTGTTAAAGATGAATATACACAATTTACGATTACGTTGCCCGCAATAACAGATTAACTTATGGAACAAGAAATCAATCAGCTCAAGGAACAATTGCAGAAGCAAGAGAAGTTGGCATCACTGGGAATCCTCAGTGCAGGTATTGCTCATGAGATACAGAATCCGCTAAATTTCGTCATCAATTTCAGCAAGATGTCTGACAAATTGCTGAAAGATTTGATGGAGATTATAGAAGATAATGAAGACAAGCTTCCAGAAGAAGACCGTGAGGATCTAGAAGACATTGTGGAAGATCTCAAAGAGAATATGGCGAAAATTGTGGAGCATGGTGAGCGTGCCATCAGCATTATTCGCGGCATCCTACTCGTATCTCGAGGCAAGGACAACGAATTTCTCCCAACAGATGTCTGCAAGCTGGCAAAAGAATATGTTTGGCTGAGTTATCATGCCATGCGTGCCAATCACAAGGGTTTCAATGCCAGCATTCATGAGCAATACGAGGATGGCATTCCGCAGATGATGGTCATCCCACAGGATCTGAGTCGCGCTATTCTCAACATCATGAACAATGCGTTTTATTCATTATGGAAGAAATCTCAAAATGCTGATGCTGATTATAAGCCAGAAGTAACCATCAACATCAGCAAACAGGAAAACAACTGCATCATCACAATGACAGACAATGGAGAAGGCATGAACGATGAAGTGAAACAGAAACTATTTGAGAATTTCTTTACCACGAAACCAGTTGGAGAAGGAACTGGTCTTGGCATGAATATTGTACGAGATATTATTGAGAATAAGCATCAAGGCACAATCACATTCGAATCAAAGGAAGGCCAAGGTGCTAGTTTCACATTCACTATACCTATAAAGAAATGAAGAAGAGTCTATACCTTATTATATTATTGGTAGCAATACAGCTCCAAGTCCACGCGCAGAACGAGTCTATGCGCCAGATTTATGATCAGGCAGAAAGTGAATATCGGTTAGGACGACTGAATCAGGCAATAGACTTGCTTCAAACCCACATTAATAACTTTCAAGGAAATTTGAAACAGAACGTCTATCGTCTCATGTCGCTTTGTTATCTAGCACAGGATAGTCTGAGACAATCCGAAGATTACGCAGAGCAGCTTCTCAAAGAGAATCCTTATTATACTTCAGTTCAAGACCCTATTCGGTTCGAAGATATTATCAATCGTCTCAAATCTGGCACTAGAGCAACTATTACCACGGCTTCTAATCAAGCAGAAACGCTTGACGAAGTACCTGTTCCTGTTATCCTTATTACTCAAGAAATGATAAAAGACATTGGAGCAAAAAATCTTCTAGAAGTCTTAACAGCATATGTTCCAGGTATTACAATCATTGAAAGTACAACCGAACTGAATTTCGCCATGCGTGGAGTTTATAAATCTGGCCAACAATCTGTCCTCATCATGGTAGATGGTCATCGTATTAATAGTTATTCCACTCATACGGCAACACCAGATTATAGCATTAATCTTGAAAAAGTTAAACAGATAGAAGTTCTTCGCGGTCCTGCGTCATCACTTTATGGAAACGTTGCATTGACAGGCGTAATCAATATCATTACCAAAGATGGCCATGACATAGATGGTGTAAAAATGTCTTATGGAATGGGAAACTATAAGCAAAACAAAGCAAATGTCATTTTTGGAAAACACTATGCAGATTTTGACGTAACAGGATGGGCTTCACTCTATACATCAAATGGAGAGACTTATTTTGAGACTGCAGAGGAGAGTCATGGACTTATCCCATTAAATGGTGATGTCATATTACATAGATTTAGCAAAAAACCATCTATTGATCTCGGTTTCAGATTTAAATGGAATGATTTCTATGCTTTTTACACATACCAATATGCAAAACAAGCACCAAGCTACTCTCTGGATGTATTCCAAGCACCGTATTCATATGACAAGTATGAACTATTTAATGGTCAATCACCAGGTCACAGCCACTCATCTCATAAAGGTGAGTTGGGCTATCAAAAAACATTCGGGAATCTCAATCTAAAAGCATCCTTATGTTATGATGCAGACGTTAATAACAATTATGACATCGCAGGAGACATCATACCGCCTGTAATGGGATTTAATATTGAAGGTGTTGACACCATTATTTATCCAACAGTAGGCTGTTATCAAATTATGACATGGAACGACTATCATTTTGAAGGAAACATTAGTGCAAGCTACAATTATTCTATCAATGGCAATAAAGGTTCTATCTTGTTAGGTGGTCAATATGAGAAATATGAGTTGATAGATAATGTTCTGAATCTTGGATGGAATTTTAATCATATCTTATGGACCACTAACGAAGATAATGCCTATATGAAGACAGGTAGTGAAAATGGTCTTTCTTCTTTCTTTCAAATAAAACAAACATACAAAAACTTCATTTTCAATGTTGGTTTACGTTATGATAGAAAAAAACGTTTCAACAATAACACAAAAGAAGCTCTTTCGCCACGTCTTGCTATCATCTATGCACGAAACAAATGGAATATGAAGTTCAGTTTTAACCGTGCTTTTGTAGATGCCTCATACTTTATGCGCTCTAACATATTGCCAACTTATAAGGGTGCAGAAGACCTATCTCCAGAATACATGAACTCCTTCCAATATACATTTGACTATCATTTCAATCCAGAGTTGAACTATGAGGTTAATTTCTTCTATAACGATATGAAGGATATTATCTATTATAATAGTGCTACATCTGCTGAAGGTAATGCCTATTCAAATGCCGGTTCATACAAAGCATGTGGTATAGAAAATGTTCTAAAATATCAAACATCTTCTTTCCGGGGAACATTGAATGCTACTTGGCAACATGCTATATCGGCAGAAAACTATGTAACAACTGGACATCGTGTTAATAACGTCCCTAAACTAAGCTACAACATCATTTTGGCAAAGAGAATCTTTGAGAGAAATGATCATGGACTATGGCTACATGCAAATGTACAAGGGACATCGGAACAGATTTCATACGTCTCAGCTTTTCCAGGAATGGAAAACGATGAATATATAGATATTCCTGCTCGAATTATCGCTGGCTGTGGATTTGACTACAAATGGAAGAATTTAGCAATATCAGCCAATGTACACAATTTATTCAACAAGCAATACCAACAGGGAGGAACCAGTCGTTCACCCATCAAACAAAATAGCAGATGGTTCTTAGGAACTATAACTCTTACACTTTAATAATTTAACAAAGATGATTAAACTTAATAGAATACAATATAGAATTTGGCTAGATTCGGAATTACGTGATTCACACAATATATATAACCTATCTTCTTCTGCGAAAATTGCTGGAGAATTTAATTGCAGTATATTAAGAAAAAGTATTGAATACTATTTTGAAGAATTTGTTTATTTGCATTCTAATATAACTACCGACAATGAAGGTTATCCATATTGGGAAGTAAAAACGCCGTACACTATTCCATTTTATGAAATACAATTATCAGACAATATCACAGCAGACCAGATTAAGGAAGAAATATGGAAAAAAGCATCTGAGCCAATAGATCTGAGAAAAGAATTCCCTTGTAGATTCTATCTATATAAACTCTCTAAAAAAGAATTTATCTTCTTAGAAATCTTCCATCATTGCGTCATGGATGCTTATGGTATGCAAAAATTTTCTGAACGGCTGTCTCAAATATATAATTTATTTTTAGGCAAAAAAACTTCTTTAGAACCAATTCCGTCTATAAAAGAAACTAACGAATTCATAGACTTCCATCAGAAAGGAACTCTTTTACAGAATGAAGGTATCGATAAAATATGCAAGGCCTTAAATGGTGCTTCATTTTTCACTCCATTACCATTTAACTCAAATGTAGCTGTAATCCGTAGCAATGATTACTGTTTTTCTTTAGGGAAGGAACTTATTCTTCAATGCAAAAAATTTTGCGCAGATAATGGACAGACTCTGTTTCGTGTTTTCTGTGCTGCATGGGGCATAGTATTAAGTAGAATGCTTAACCAAGAAAAAATCATCTTAGATCATGCTATAAATATTCGTTCAGAGAATTTAAAAAATGTAGCTGGTTCAATGGTGAATAATATGCCATTACTCATAGACCTTTCAGGAAACATATCTTCAAGGCAACTGCTTGAGTTTATACGTGAAGAACGACATCTCATTCGAGAATATCCATTTATAGACTATATTGATCTAATGTCAGAACTAAGGAAAAAGGATTCTGTCTTTTATAGTTCTACACCCAATTTGATGATTAATTACCCTGTTTCCTCTAAAATGGCAGTCTTAGATATCGAAGGTTGTGAATCTGAGTTTTTCTACCGTCCTATCATGGATTTGGTTGAAACAATTGGACTTCACATCTACGATGATAAAGAGTCGACATGCCAAATCATGTATAAAGATTTTATTCCATCATATTTTATCCAAGAATTGGCAAATTCTTTCTGTTTTGTTCTTCAACAAATAACAAAAGAGGACAAGCCTATTTATGATTACCAACTCATCACCCCGGAACGAGAACAACTAATCATCCAGCATAATAAAGTTAAACAGTTCCACATTAATAAAACATTAATTCAACAACTAAAGCAACATTGTGACCGTTTTGCTAACAAAAAAGCAATAATCTGCCAGTCTAATAGTTTATCATATGCCGAGTTCGATGAACTTACAGACAAAATCTGTCAATTTGTAAAAAAATACAAAAGCGACAAGTTCCGTGTAGCTATTTGCCTAAAAAGGAGCATCTATACAATCCCCACCATTATAGGCGTTTTGAAAGCTGGTGCAACTTATATACCATTTGACAAAGACACGCCTCATTCCAGAATGGAATTCATGTTAAAAGATAGTGAAGCAACACTATTACTCACGGAAAAAGGCATTGACATACCGTCAGCACCTTGCCAAATATCATATATTAACGACATCATAAATGAAACTGTAGATTCTACTACAGTTAATGCAAGCATGCCCTATACGGCATATATCATTTATACATCAGGCACAACAGGAATTCCCAAAGCCACACCTATATCAACAAACTCCCTACATCAACTGATACACAATATTATCCATCATAACAAATGGATTGACGAACAAGATCGTGTTCTCCAAATGGCAAGCATTAGTTTTGATGCTTCTATTGTTGACATCTTTGCGGCTCTGTATTCTGGAGCAACACTTGTCTTTGCTGATGATAATGAAAGGAAAGACATAGGACTTCTACTTGACCTCCTAATAAGAGAACGTGTTTCATTTGCGACTATTCCTCCAGCAGTCATGGCTATTTTACCTGTTAACAATTTACCAGACATGAAAACTATGGTATTTGCTGGCGAGGCAACTCCCAAAGAAGTATTTGACCGTTGGCAAAACAAAGGAATACGCATTGTCAATGCATATGGACCAACAGAAAACTGTGTATGTTCGACATTTGCTGATATCACAGAAACATCGTCACCTACAAATATCGGTAAGCCATTAAACAATGTATCCTGTTATGTTCTTGATAAGAATCTACACCTGTTACCATATGGTGTAGCAGGTGAACTTTATTTAGGTGGCAACCAACTAACCGATGGTTATTTGAATCAGGAAGATTTAAATTCTAAGTGTTTTATCCAAAACCCATATGCAAATATAGATCAAATTGAGAATAACGTTAATCAGCTTATTTACAAGACAGGAGACATTGTATATTTGAAACCAGATTTCACCATAGAGTATATAGGGCGTGCAGACTTTCAGATAAAACTGAATGGACACAGAATAGAATTAGAAGAAATCGAAAGACATTTGAACATGCATCCAGATATTAATCTGGCTGTCACAACTATTATTACACAATCAAATGGTAAAAAACAAATAGCTGCATACATCAAACTTCAATCAGGTAGTAAAGCTATTACTCCCAAAAAGCTTTATGAGTTTTTATCAAAGGACTTACCTGAATATATGATTCCCACAAAATGGATAATTGTTAATGAGTTTAATTTAACTACCAATGGTAAGATTGACAGATCTTCACTTCCAAAAGGATGTGATTTAGATACTTCAGATGACAAAAGCGATTACATAGCTCCTACTACTGCATCAGAACATATCTTGGTAAATATTTTTTCAAGAATATTAGAACAAGACCACATCAGCGTAGAAGCAAACTTGTTTGAGGAATATGGTGTTCAATCAATCCAAGCCATGAGTGCTATTTTTGAGGCAAAAAAACAAGGTATTGAGTTGTCTGTTTCTTCTCTTTACAAAAACAAAAGCATACGAGCCTGCCTACGCGATAACAAAACATATCCATATTATTGGTATAATAATGAGGATGCAAACAAGCCTGTAATTATACTTATCTGCGGATTAGTATATTTACAACCCTATCATCATGATCTACTAGAATTACTTAAAGACAAGTACACGATCTTAGTTTTAGAATCGATTCACGAATTTTTCTTTATGAAAGAGGATTGTACTTTCGCCAACTTACTTAACAGTTATATGGAAGTACTACCTAAAATGCTTAAAGGAAAAAAGCTATTTGGAATTACAGGTTGGTGCATAGGGGGTGAAATAGCTCTACAACTTGCTGTAGAAATGAAACAAGCAGGAATCGCATCACCTATTGTATTCTCACTTGACGGCTACCTTCACCATGATGTAGATAAGGATGCACCTCTTTTCTACATGAATTTCCCTAATGTTTCTGAAGAAATTAATAAGGAAAGAGACCGTATTAAAAATGAGTTTATTGCTTCAATATTCTTCAGACCATATAATGGAAAGGTGTATTGCTTCTTGGCTGATCAATTCTCAAAATATCCGCCAAATGGTGAGATCCTTAGCGATGAGGAAGTTGACTTCAATTACAAAAGTTTTAAAAAGAATCCCGGAGATTGGGAAAGATTACAACCTAGTTGCATTAGGATTTTCATACATGATAACCACTATTCATTCCTACAAAAAAGGAATATGATAGAAATCGTAAAAATCATGGATAAAGAACGTGAGATATTCATTGAAACAAATAAATAAAAGATAAAAATTACTTTTTTTGCAAGATTTTGCTATTTCTACTTTGCAATTTGAGAAAATTGTTGTACCTTTGCAACCACTTTTAAAAGCAAATAGAAACAAATAAAGCAGGAATGGAAGCTTTTTTCAGGACGCACAGATATCTCGTAGAGCATGTAAATGCACCGGTTCGTCGCATTCTAATGGATGAGATAGACTGGAACGACCGCATGATTGGTATCAAAGGAACGCGAGGCATCGGCAAGACTACTTTTCTACTTCAATATGCTAAGGAGAATTTTGATATTATGGACAAGCAATGTCTGTATATCAATATGAACAACTTCTATTTTCAGGGCGAAGGTATAGCCGATTTTGCCGGCAACTTCTACAAGCATGGAGGCCGTGTTCTTCTTATCGACCAGGTGTTTAAGCAGCCCAACTGGAGTAGCGAGCTCCGCAAGTGCTACGACCTCTACCCTAACCTGAAGATTGTATTCACAGGCTCGAGCGTGATGCGACTCAAGGACGAGAACCCTGAACTGAATGGCATCGTTAAGAGCTACAATCTGCGTGGTCTGTCATTCCGCGAGTTCATCAACCTGATGACAGGCAATAACTTCCGCCCTTACACACTCGACGAGATCCTGAAGGATCACGAGCGCATCATCAAGCAGATTCTGCCTAAGGTATCGCCCAACAAATACTTCCAGGATTATATTCATCATGGTTTCTACCCCTTCTTCCAGGAGCATCGCAACTACAGCGAGAACCTGCTAAAGACCATGAACATGATGACCGAGGTTGATATCCTGCTCATCAAGCAGATTGAACTCAAGTATCTTACTAAGATCAAGAAGCTGTTCTACCAAATAGCCGAAGAGGGTCCTGCCAAGACGCCAAACGTTAGTAAGTTGGCACAGGACATTGAGACCAGTCGCGCCACGGTTATGAACTACATCAAGTATCTGACCGATGCCCGCCTGCTGAATCTTATCTATCCCGTAGGCCAGGACTTCCCCAAGAAGCCTGCCAAGATCATGCTTCACAACTCAAACCTGATGTACGCCATCTATCCTATTCAGGTAGATAAGCAGGAGGCTATGGAGACGTTCTTTGTCAATTCTATGTGGAAAGATCATAAGGTAAACACGGCCAGCACACGCGACTGCAACTATATCGTGGACGAGAAACTGAAGTTCCGTGTGGTTGATGCCAAGTCGCCAGCCAAGATGCGCATCTCGCCCGATGTGATCTACGCCCGCTATAATACCGAGATTGGTAAGGATAACCAAATTCCCTTGTGGTTGCTGGGATTCCTGTATTAAAGATAATAAGGTAAATAATATAACAAACGAATATTTAGTTAGTAATTCTTTTTAAATCAAAAACAAATGGCTAAAGAAAAGAAGTTTATCACTTGTGATGGTAACGAGGCTGCAGCTCATGTGAGCTATATGTTCTCGGAGGTAGCTGCTATCTACCCCATCACCCCGTCTTCGCCTATGGCGGAGCATGTTGACGAGTGGGCTGCCCGTGGTCGTAAGAACCTCTGGGGTCAGAACGTCTCAGTTCAGGAAATGCAGTCTGAGGCTGGTGCTGCCGGTGCCGTTCACGGTTCGCTGCAGGCTGGTGCCCTCACCACTACATTCACCGCTTCTCAGGGTCTTCTGCTGATGATTCCTAACATGTACAAGATTGCTGGTGAGCTGATTCCATGTGTATTCGACGTTTCTGCCCGTACACTGGCTTCTCACTCTCTCTGTATCTTCGGTGACCACCAGGACGTAATGGCTTGCCGTCAGACCGGTTTTGCTATGTTCTGCTCTGGTTCAGTACAGGAGGTGATGGACCTCACAGCCGTTCCTCACCTGGCTACTCTCGAGACCTGCGTACCTTTCGTTAATTTCTTCGATGGTTTCCGCACCTCTCACGAGTATCACAAGATTGAGTTGATGGATCAGGAGGATATCCGTCCTCTGGTTAAGGAGGAGTTTGTTAAGCGTTTCCGCGATCGTGCTATGAGCCCTGAGCGTCCTATCACCCGTGGTACTGCTGAGAACCCTGAGACATTCTTCACTCACCGTGAGGCCAGCAACCAGTACTACGATGCAGTACCTGAGGTTGTAGAGAAGTACCTCGGCGAGATCTCTAAGATCACCGGCCGTGAGTACCACCTCTTCTCATATTATGGTGCTGAGGATGCCGACCGTATGATTATCCTCATGGGTTCTGCAACCGATGCAGCTCGCGAGGCTATCGACTATCTGAATGCTAACGGTCAGAAGGTTGGTATGATCTCTGTTCACCTCTATCGTCCATTCAGCGTTAAGCACCTGCTCGCTTCAGTTCCTAAGACTGTTAAGCGTATCGCTGTGCTCGACCGTACTAAGGAGCCCGGTGCAAACGGCGAGCCTCTGTACCTCGACGTGAAGGATGCTTACTACGACGTAGAGAACAAGCCCCTCATCGTTGGTGGCCGCTACGGTCTTGGTAGCCGCGACACCACTCCCGCTCAGATCATCAGCGTGTTCAACAACCTCGCTATGCCAGAGCCAAAGAACCACTTCACTATCGGTATCGTAGACGACGTAACATTCACTTCTCTGCCCGAGGTTGAGGAGATTGCTCTCGGCGGCGCTGGCATGTTCCAGGCTAAGTTCTACGGTCTGGGTGCTGATGGTACCGTTGGTGCTAACAAGAACTCAGTTAAGATCATTGGTGACAACACCGACAAGTACTGCCAGGCTTACTTCTCTTACGACTCTAAGAAGTCAGGAGGTTTCACCTGCTCTCACCTGCGTTTCGGTGATACACCTATCCGCTCTACCTACCTGGTAACTACACCTAACTTCGTAGCTTGCCACGTTCAGGCTTATCTCCACATGTACGACGTTACCCGTGGTCTGCAGAAGAACGGTCAGTTCCTGCTGAACACTATCTTCGACGCCGACGAGCTTGAGAAGTTCATGCCTAACAAGGTAAAGCGTTTCTTCGCACAGAACAACATTACTGTATATACTATCAACGCTACCAAGATTGCACAGGAGATTGGTTTGGGCAACCGTACCAACACTATCCTGCAGAGTGCATTCTTCCGTATCACAGGCGTTATCCCTGTAGAGCTGGCTGTTGAGAAGATGAAGGCTGCTGCCTTGAAGTCTTACGGCGCTAAGGGTCAGGACGTTGTTGATAAGAACTACGCCGCTATCGACCGTGGTGGTGAGTACGTGCAGCTCACAGTTAAGCCTGAGTGGGCTAACCTGCCAGACGATGAGCCTAAGGCCGACAACGCTCCTGCATTCGTTAAGGAGCTGGTTCGTCCTATCAACGCTCAGGCCGGCGACCTGCTGAAGGTTTCTGACTTCGTTAAGCATGGTACCGTCGACGGTTCTTGGGAGGTTGGTACAGCCGCTTACGAGAAGCGTGGTGTTGAGGCCTTCGTTCCTGCTTGGAACAAGGACAACTGTATCCAGTGTAACCAGTGTGCTTACATCTGTCCTCACGCTGCTATCCGTCCATTCGTTCTTACCGACGAGGAGCTTGCTCAGTTCGACGGTCTCGAGACTCTCGAGATGAAGGCTCCTGCAGCTATGAAGGGTATGCACTTCGTTATCGAGCCTTCAGTACTCGACTGTCTGGGATGCGGCAACTGTGCCGACATCTGCCCAGGTAATCCTAAGACAGGCAAGGCCCTCACAATGGTTCCATTCAACCCCGATACAACCGAGAACAAGAAGATGGCTGCCGATTGGGACAAGCTTGTTAAGGTTCCTTCTAAGCAGCACTTGGTTGACATCAAGAGCAACGTTAAGAACTCTCAGTTCGCTCAGCCTCTGTTCGAGTTCTCTGGTGCTTGCTCTGGTTGCGGTGAGACTCCTTATGTGAAGCTGATTTCTCAGCTGTTCGGTGATCGTCAGATGATTGCCAACGCTACTGGATGTTCTTCTATCTACTCTGCTTCTATTCCTTCTACACCTTATACTAAGAACGAGAAGGGTCAGGGTCCTGTATTCAACAACTCACTGTTCGAGGACTTCTGCGAGTTCGGTCTCGGTATGGCTCTCGGTAACAAGAAGATGAAGGAGCGCGTAGCTAAGCTGCTGCAGGAGATGATCGACGGCAACGCTAGCGACGAGTACAAGGCTCTCGCTCAGGAGTGGATCGCCAACAAGGAGGATGCTGAGAAGACCAAGGAGATTGCTCCAAAGCTTCGTGCTTGCATCGCTGAGAGCGCCGCTAAGGGTTGCCCAGTTTGCAAGGAGCTCCAGACTCTGGATCACTATCTCGTAAAGCGCAGCCAGTGGATTATCGGTGGTGATGGTGCTTCTTACGATATCGGTTACGGCGGTCTCGACCACGTGATTGCTTCTGGTGAGGACGTTAACATCCTCGTGCTCGATACTGAGGTTTACTCTAACACCGGTGGTCAGGCTTCTAAGGCTACTCCTCTTGGTGCTATCGCTCAGTTCGCTGCTCAGGGTAAGCGCATCCGCAAGAAGGATCTGGGTATGATTGCTACCACCTACGGTTATGTATATGTAGCTCAGATTGCTATGGGCGCCGACCACGCACAGACCCTCAAGGCTATCCGCGAGGCTGAGGCTTGGCACGGACCTTCAATCATCATCGCTTACGCTCCATGTATCAACCACGGTCTGAAGGCCAAGGGCGGTATGGGTAAGAGCCAGGCTGAGGAGAAGAAGGCTGTTGAGTGCGGTTACTGGCACCTGTGGCGCTACAACCCAGCTCTGGCTGACGAAGGCAAGAACCCATTCTCACTCGACTCTAAGGAGCCTAACTGGGAGAACTTCCACGACTTCCTGCTCGGTGAGGTTCGTTACCTCTCTGTCAAGAAGGCTTATCCTAACGAGGCCGAGGAGCTGTTCGCTGAGGCACAGAAGATGGCTCAGCTGCGCTACAAGACTTACATCCGCAAGTCTCAGGAGAACTGGGAGGATTAATCCTTGAATCGTTGTAGGGGATTCATCATCCCCTACTCCTAATAAAAAAGGCAGCGCATCCGATGTTGGGTGCGCTGCTTTCTTAATGACAATGATGACAATCATGACAGGAGGCAGTGGCAACGGTGGCGGTGGCTACATCAGCGACGAGGATTGATAATAGGTAAAAGAGTTTATCTCCTCCACCCCTAACCCCTCCTCCCAGGAGGAGGGGAAATTTTTAAAGTACAAAGGGAAAATGAAAATCTATGAGTAAGAAAGAAACCGTAAAGTTTATCGTGCAGTTGATAGCATCTATCGCAACGGCGATTGTGACTGCACTGGGAGCAACATCGTGTATGGGCTATGGGCTGGTTTAGAAACGGCCTGAAAACAAAAGAAAGTGTAGTAACCATTTAGTTACTACACTTATCTTATTATCAGAGGGGATAAACCTAATGATTATCCACCAAAGTTATCGTACATGATTGACTCGGGATCTACGCCGAGAGAGTCGAGCATGCCCACAACGGCCTTCGACATTGGGCCAGGACCGCACATGTAGTACTCGATATCCTCGGGAGCATCGTGGTCCTTCAGATAGGTCTCGAACATCACGTTGTGAACAAATCCTGGTGTGTACTTTACGCCAGCTGCATCGGCTGCAGGGTCTGGACGGTCGAGTGCCAGGTGGAAGTGGAAGTTGGGGTACTCCTTCTCCAGTCCCAGGAAATCCTCGAGATAGAACACCTCGTTCAGCGCGCGAGCACCATAGAAGTAGTGCATCTCGCGATCGGTGGTGTGCAGCGTCTTTGTCATGTGCATGATCTGAGCACGCAGAGGAGCCATACCGGCACCACCACCAACCCAAATCATCTCCTTCTTCGAGTCGAAGTGTGGGTGGAAGTCGCCGAAAGGTCCGCTCATGATTACCTTATCGCCTGGTTTCAGCGAGAAGATGTAAGACGAAGCGATACCAGGGTTAACATCCATGAAGCCACTGCGGTCGGCCTTGAATGGAGGTGTAGCGATACGTACGGTAAGCATAAACACATCACCCTCGGCTGGATAGTTAGCCATTGAGTAGGCACGGATGGTGTCCTCGGGATTCTTACACTTGAGTGGGAACAGTCCGAACTTCTCCCATGCGGGCAGATACTCGTCGCCAATCAGGCTCTTATCGATATCCTTATCGTAGTCGATGCAATCGAACTTAGGAATCTTGATCTGAGCGTACGAACCTGGCAGGAAGTCCATGTGCTCGCCAGCAGGCAGCTGTACCTTGAACTCCTTGATAAAGGTAGCCACGTTCTTGTTAGAGATAACGGTACACTCGTACTCCTTAACACCGAGGATACTCTCGTCTACGTGTATCTTCAGGTCGCCCTTCACCTTGCACTGGCAGCCCAAACGCCAATGGTCCTTGATCTGCTTGCGGGTGAAGTGAGGCTTCTCAGAGTCGAGAATCTCGCCGCCGCCCTCCAACACCTGTACCTTACACTGTCCGCAGCTGGCCTTACCGCCACAGGCTGAAGGCAGGAAGATGCCGTTCTGGTTCAGGGTAGCCATCAGGTTGTTGCCCTGTGGCACGTTGAGCACCTTATCGCCATTTACTGTAATATTCACGTTGCCGCTGGGGCTGAGATACTTCTTAGCCACCAACAGGATAATCACCAGCAGGATGATCACCAAGAGGAAAACCCCTATACTATATGCTATAAACTGAGCCATATTTCTTAATTCTTAATTCTTAACTCTTAATTACTATATGTTCAGTCCGCTGAAACACATCATCGCCATAGCCATGAGGCCCACGGTGATAAACACAATACCGAGGCCCTGCAGGGGCTTGGGAACATCAGAATACTGCATCTTTTCGCGGATGGCACCCATGGCAACGATGGCCAGCGCCCAACCGATACCCGAGCCGAAGCCATAAATGATGGCATCCCAGATAGAGGTGATGGCCTGCGAGTTGCTGGGATCCATCAGGATGCGCTGCTGCATGAACAGCGATGCACCCATGATAGCGCAGTTAACGGCAATCAGAGGCAGGAAGATACCCAGCGCTGCATAGAGCGATGGAGAGTACTTCTCGACCGTCATCTCAACCAGCTGCACCATACCGGCAATCACAGCGATGAAGAGGATAAACGACAGGTAGCTCAGGTCGACGCCCTCAACGAGACAGTCGGGGCCCAGCACCTTGGTCTGCAACAGATAGTTAACGGGAACGGTAACGGTGAGCACGAATGTCACAGCGAGACCCAGTCCCAGCGAAGTCTTCACAGTCTTCGACACAGCCAGATAAGAGCACATGCCGAGGAAGAAGGCGAAGATCATATTGTCGACAAAGATCGACCTGAATAGTAATGATATTGCGTGTTCCATATCTTATTTCTCCTTATAAAAGTAAGCACGATGAACCCAAATCACACATCCCACGAGAATCAGCGCCATGGCTGGCATCGTCATCATACCGTTGTTAACGTAACCGAAGTCGTAGCAGGCATCGGGTACAATCTGGAAGCCCAGCAGACTGCCGCGGCCCAGTAACTCGCGAACGGCACCAACAATCACCAGGATCATAGCGTAGCCCAGACCGTTACCTACACCATCGAGGAACGAAGGCCAAGGCTTGTTCTGCATGGCGAACGCCTCGAGGCGACCCATCAGGATACAGTTGGTAATGATCAATCCTACATATACCGACAGCTGAACGCTCACATCGTAAGCGAAAGCCTTCAGAATCTGAGAAACGATAGTTACAAGAGCAGCCACAACTACCAGCTGAACCACAATACGGATGCGGTTAGGGATAGTGTTGCGGATGATTGAGATGATTACGTTAGAGAAAGCGGTAATCACAGTAACGGCGAGTCCCATTACGATGGCAGGCTTAAGCTGCGATGTAACAGCCAATGCCGAGCAGATGCCCAGCACCTGTCCAAGGATAGGATGGTCGACGTTTAATGGGTTTGTAAAAACCTCCTTATTTTGTTTACTGAATAATGCCATAGTTTATTCCTCCACTACTTTAGTTGAATCAGTATTTGCAACAGTCTCGAGCATTCGGCCGATAGCATAGGTCTGGAAACCTTTCAATCCGTCCTTCAGCATGGCGTCAACACCATTCGAAGTAAGGGTTGCACCAGTTACACAGTCGACCTGAGTAGCGGGATCCTCAACCTTCTTAACAACTGAGAGTACTACGTTGCCGTTCTCGTCCCAGATCTTCTTGCCGATGAACTTCTCCTGCCAAGCCTGAGAGTCCTTGATTTCGGCACCCAGACCAGCGGTCTCACCTTCGTGGTTGAAGTAGGCGCCGTAAACCTTGCCCTCTTCGTCGATAGCAAGATAACCGCTGATGCCCCCCCAAAGGCCCATACCCTTCAGGCTAACTACAGTAACGTTCTTACCATCAATCTGGCACTCATAGGCCTTCTGACCATTATTCTCGTCCTCCTTCTCGGTCTTTACCACCTCGGCATACTTAGCCTCGGCCTCGGCACCATCCAGATTGCGGATGTTGAGCGAGTAGAGAATCTGCTTCTTCACATCAAGTGCTACGTTAGCATCCTGCATAGGCTTCAAGGCCTGATAGACAAATGCCAGCAGGAAGGCTACGATAACCACCATTACCGCGCTATATATAATAATGTACGCGTTAGAGTTTGTATTCAGTTTCATTTGCGACCTCCTCTCTTTAAACGGTTAGAGATATTGCGCTCCACAACGAAGTGGTCGATAGTAGGAGCAAACATGTTACCAAAGAAGATGGCGAGCATCATACCCTCAGGATAACCGGCATTCAGCACACGGATGATGATGGCCATAGCACCAATCAGGAATCCGTAGATGTACTGACCTGTGGTTGTGCGGCATGATGTAACAGGGTCGGTAGCCATAAACACGGCACCGAATGCGAAACCACCCATTACCAGGTGATGCCACCATGTCATGCCCTGACCAGTCTGCTCGAACAGTACGGCGAGTGCGATACCACCCACGAACACGCTGAGCATGGTGCGCCAAGAGGCGATGCCTGTCCACAGCAGGATAGCAGCACCGATAGCGATAGCCACGAGCGATGTCTCACCGATTGAACCTGGGATGAAACCGAGGGCCATATCGAGAATCGACGAATCGGGAGTGATGTTCTGTGCCAGCTGACCGAGTGGTGTAGCTGCTGTAAAGCCATCGGGCAGGTCGTTACCCAAACCGAAGATAGAATTCTGAGCCACCCAAACGGTATCACCAGTCATCTTCGAAGGATAAGCGAAGAACAGGAACATACGTGCTGCAACAGCAGGGTTGAAGATGTTCATACCCGTACCTCCGAATATCTCCTTACAGAAGATAACTGAGAATGCGCAGGCCAGAGCCAGCATCCACAGCGGACAACCGATAGGAATAATCAGCGGAATAATGATACCTGAAACAAGGTAACCCTCCTGGATTTCCTCGCCCTTCCATTGTGCCCAGGCAAACTCGATGCCCAGACCTACGATGTAGCTCACCAGAATCTTAGGCAGAACAGCCAAGAAGCCGTAAGCAAAGATCTCGAAGAAGCTTGCGCCTGCGAGTGTGCCTGCTGCCAGATAGTTCTGATAGCCGATGTTATACATACCAAACAGCATGGCGGGCATCAGGGCGATAACCACCATACTCATAATGCGCTTCGAGTCGATGGAGTCGTGAATATTCACGCCTCCAGCCTTCGCTGTGTCGTTGGGCACATAGAGGAAGGTCTCAAAGCCGTCGAACACAGAACGGAAGGCATGAAGCTTGCCACCCTCTTCAAAGTTCGGCTTTATCTTATTGAGATAATTTCTTAATGCTGACATTTTTATTAAACATTAAACGTTAAACATTAAACATTACGCATTCTCCTTACGGAGGATGTTAAGACCTTCACGTACAATGCGTTGCAACTCAAGCTTAGAGCTATCCACGAACTCTGCCAGAGCAAAATCCTCAGGACTTACCTCGTAGATACCCAGCGCTTCCTGACGGTCGATATCGCCAGCGATAATAGCTTTGATCAGGTATTCGCCGTAGATGTCCATAGGCAGCACCTTGTCGTACTCACCACTCATAATCATGTGGCGCTCGCCACCCTTCACGCGGGCATCGAGAGCGTACTGCTTCTTGCCACACAACCAAGAGAAGTAGCTGCGGTTAACAGAGAACTGCTTGAAACGAGGCAGAATCCAACCCAGCATCTCGTCGGCATCGTTACCCTCGGGGATAACGGTTATCTCGCTGGTGTGAGCCCCCAGGAATCCGTCCTTGGTAGTTGGGCGGCCCGTCAGCACGTTACCATTGATAATACGAACGCTCTTGCCGGCATCGTAGCTGTTGCTGAGCAGAGTTGACAGTTCCTCGCCCACCAGCATATCAACGTGGGCAGGGTTCTTAATCTCGCTACCACACAGGGCTACTGTACGGCGCAAGTCAACCTTACCAGTATTAAACAGGCGGCCGATGAACAGCACAACGGTAGGATCGCCGATAGTCCAAACCACCTCGCCCTTGTTCACAGGGTCGATGTTGTTTACCTGTACGCCTACGTTACCTGCAGGGCACTTGCCGTCGAATACGGTAATCTCGGCATCCTTCACGCCTTCAAGCTTTGAACCTACACCCACGCCCAGATAGGTCTTGGCAATCTTCGACAGAGCCGAAATACCAGCCTGGAAGTCCTGCTCCTGTCCAGCTACCTCATACTCGAAGTTGCATGCCAGAGGCTTGTCGCGCAGGGCAGATACAAAAATTGCCTTAGGCTGGACACTTGGGTTGGTAGACACAGCATAAGGCAACTGGTTGATGTAACCAAAAAGACCTGCTTCCAATAATGCGTTAATAACTTGCTCGCCCGTCAGCGTGCCGACATCCTTCTTGCCGAAGTCAACGAACTCCTGCTTCTCGTCGGCATCCACTCTTACGCAGAGCACCTTTCTACGTTCACCACGCACCACCTCGCGGACTGTACCGCTTACTGGCGAGGCAAACTTCACTTCAGGATACTGCTTGTTAATAAACAAGGCATCCCCGGCCTTGACCTTATCGCCCTCCTTGACAACAACCTTTGGAGTTACACCCTCAAAATCATCTGGAACAAGCGCAAACTTGCCATTCGATTTCAGCTGGATTTTCTTCTCCTCGGCCTTGCCCTCAAGGGTAATGTCTAAGCCTTTGCGTAACTTAATCACATTTGCCATTTATATCAGAAATTATAGAATAGTTGCACGAATCGAGTGCAAAATTACTAAAAAAATGCCACATAATAACAAATAATGGAAAAAAAATGCCCAAATCCGGACAAATTGTCGTATTTTTGCCTCGTGAAGTTACTTAAACGATTTATTAGTTTGACAATTTGGGGTGTCATATTGCTAAATGTGACACTTATGGCTGTATCATATATTCCGCAGACTCAACGCTTCATTGGAGGCAAAATTGCAAGGGCTGTTTCAGATAAACTCGGCACCCAAGTAAGTATCGGGCGAGTGGATCTGGGACTGTTTAGCCGCATCATTATCGACGACGTAAAGATACTTGACCAGCAGCAGAAAGAGATGCTGCAAGTAGGCCGCCTGTCGGTACGTTTGGAACTCTGGCCGCTACTTGACGGAAAAATATCCATCTCATCGGCACAACTGTTTGGCGCACATTTCCTTTTATATAAGGCAGATGCACAGAGCAAGCCCAACTTCCAGTTTGCGCTCGACTCGCTGGCATCAAAGGACACCACCAGCCACAACCCACTCGATCTGCGCATCAAATCGCTCATCATACGCCGGTCAAGCCTGACTTACGACCAGCTGGACCAGCCCCGCACGCCCGAGGTATTCAACCCACAACACTTGAAAGTTCAGGGGTTGAGTGCCCATATCAACCTGCGTACGCTAACAGACGACTCGCTAAACGTGAATGTAAAGCGCCTGGAGTTTAAGGAGCAGAGCGGACTCACGGTAAAGCGTATCAAATTCCATCTGGCAGCCGGGCGCAAGCAGTCGCAACTGGAGAATCTGTGGGTAGAGCTACCCCAGTCGCGCGTACAGATAGACAGTCTCCATGCCAGCTATCTACTAACCGATAACGGACTGCAGAAGGGTTCGATAGACTACTACGGAAAGATTTCAGAAGCGCGTATAACCCCCTCAGAACTAAGTTGTTTCGTTCCTATACTAAAGGATTTTAAGAATCCCATTTCTATAGCCACAAGTTTCAAGGGGTCCAACACCGAAGTGTATACCCCCAGCCTGCTGGTATCATCAGCCGGGCACGATTTAGACATCAACGCTAATGGCTGGATCAGTAATTGGCAGCAGCGTCCATCGTGGAATCTGCAGCTTAACCACGTTGCCGTTTCCGAGGGCTATCTTAATCTGCTCTCAAAGGCATTTCCGCAGATTCCATCGCAGCTCGCCACGCTTGGCAACGTACAGATATCAGGCAGCTGCAATCGCGACAAGCAGGGCGCCGGTACCTTGCAGAGCGACATCCATACAGGCGCTGGCGATGCTACGGTAGCTATGAATCTGGCTGCCGACCAGACGTTTGGCGGCACCATAGACATCAACGCCCTGAACCTGCAGAAGATTCTGGGCGACAACAATCTTGGCAAGCTAACCTCAACCCTCAAACTGAACGGAAAGCTGAATGAGGGCCAGAAGCCCGATGTAAACGTAGAAGGCACCATCAGCCAACTGGACTACAAGGGCTATTCGTACCACAATCTGACACTTAACGGAGGTTACAAGAAGGGCATCGTCGATGCCAATCTCGACATCAACGACCCACATCTCGAGGCGCAAATCCACACTGAACTATCAGACAAACAAATCAGTCATAACAAACTGAACAACATTAAGTTACAAGCATCAATATCAAAGATAGACCCATTGATTATTCACCTAACCGACAAGTGGGGCGATGTAACCATCAGCGGACAGCTGGATGCCGATATGGCTGCTCGCAACCTGAACGATGCCCAGGGCAATATCCGCCTGAGCAAGTTCCATATTTCGGCAACAGAGAATCATCCTGCCTATAGTCTTGACAACCTCAACATCACCACTGGTCGCGAAAACGGTATTCATTATCTGACCATCAAGAGCGATTTTGCCGATGCCGAGCTGAGAGGTCAGTTCGACTACAGCACGCTGGCAGCCAGTCTTACCAATCTGCTGAAGTCTAAGCTCCCTACTCTGCCTGGTCTGCCCGCAACAAGCACCAAGGCCAACAACAATTTTGTGATGCGACTGATGGTGAGCAAGAGCGACTGGATGCGCCGCCTGTTGGGTATCGACGTACAGCTGCGCCAGCCTGTAACGCTACAAGCCCGCGTCAACGACTTTACCAGCGAGTTGTATCTGAATGGCGACCTGCCCTCGTTTGCTTATAACGGTTCGTGGTACAGCGACGGATATATCAACATTTCATCGCCTGCCGACACCATGCGCTGCAACGTCAGCATACAGAAGCTGATGGATAACGGCCAGCACCTAGACCTTGGACTCTCGGCCCATGCGGCTAACAACAACCTCACCACATCGATTCTGTGGGACAATCACGACGCCAGCGAGCGCATGAGCGGCCAACTGAACACCATCATGCAGCTATACCATAATGTAGCCAATAAGCCCGAGGCCCACCTGCGCATCATGCCATCGCACATCATTCTGCGTGGCGAAGGCTGGAATGTAGAGCCATCCGACGTGCTTTACAGCGACAAGTTCCTGCTGGTAGACCACTTTGCAGTACACCACGGCAGCCAGCATATCATCGTGGATGGAATCGCCTCTAAAAACGAGACCGACTCACTTACCGTCGACCTGCGCGAGGTAGAGGTGGGCTATATCCTCGACCTGGTGAACTTCCACAGCGTAGAGTTCAGCGGCAAGGCTACGGGCAAGGCCCGCGCCTGGCAGCTGTTCGATGAATTCAAGGCAAATGCCGATCTCAACGTCAATGAATTCAAGTTCGAACGCGGGCGCATGGGTGTGCTGCACGCCAAGGCTAACTGGAACCACGAGGCACAGCAGATAGACATCCACGCCGTAGCCAACGATGGATCCGAGGCCAAGACATTTGTCGACGGCTACGTATCGCCCGTACACAACACCATCGATCTGGGCATCCGCGCCGACGGCACCAGCATCGAGTTCATGCATAACTTCACCAAGAGTTTCCTGAGCAGCATTACAGGCCAGGGCGAAGGTCAGGTGCGCCTGTCAGGCACGCTCGACAACATCAACCTGACTGGAAAGCTGATTGTAGATGGCGAGGCCACCGTAACGCCGCTGAACACCACCTATAAACTGGTAAGAGATACCGTTATCATGATTCCCGATGAAATCGAGCTCCACAACATGCGAATTGTCGATGCCTTGGGTAGCGAGGGCACACTCTCGGGCGGTATCCACCACGAGCACCTGACCAACCTGAGCTACGATCTCTTTGTAAGGGCCGACAACCTGCTGGCTTACGATTTCACCGACTTCGGCGAGTCAACCTTCTACGGCACCGTCTATGCCTCGGGCGATGTATCTATCAGCGGTCATGGCAACGACGTGATCATCAACTGCAACGTCACCCCCCAGCCCGGCACGGTATTCGTGTATAACGCCGCCAGCCCCGATGCCATCAGCAATCAGGAGTTCATCACCTGGGAGAATAATAATACTAGCATGTCTAGCAAGGCTAGTATATCGAGTTCTGCCGAGCGCGCGACATCGCGCGCCGACGATACTGATATCTACATCAATTTCCAGATAAACGCCAATCCATCGGCAGCCGTCAAGCTACTCATGGACCAGAACACCAAGGATTACATCACGCTCTACGGCAACGGTTCGCTGCGTGCATCATTCCACAACAAGGGCTCGTTCAATATGTTCGGCACTTACACCGTTGATCACGGCACCTATGGCATCACCATCCAGAACATCATCCGCAAGAACTTCACATTTAATCGCGGTGGAACCATTGTTTTTGGTGGCGATCCTTATCAGGCCGCACTCAATCTGCAAGCCGTATATACAGTTAATGGCGTAAGTCTGAGCGACCTGAACATCGGCAACTCGTTTACCAACAACACTATCCGCGTAAACTGTCTGATGAACATCAGCGGACAGCCTGCAGCACCAAGGGTTGACTTCGACCTCGAGATGCCTACCGTGAATGCCGATGAGCAACAGATGGTACGCTCTATCATCAACGGTCAGCAGGAGATGAACCAGCAGGTAGTTTACCTGCTAGCCATCGGCCGATTCTACAATCAGGGCGTTAACAACAGCGGCAGCAACGAACGCACCGACCAGACCACGCTGGCCATGCAGAGCTTCCTTTCTGGTACGCTTTCATCGCAAATCAACACGCTCATCAACCAGTTTATCAAGAACGACAACTGGAACTTCGGAGCTAACATCTCTACTGGAAATGAAGGATGGCATAATGCTGAATATGAGGGTATTATAAACGGACGAATGCTGAATAACAGACTGCTCATCAATGGTCAGTTCGGCTATCGCGACAATGCCACTCAGGCCACGCCGTCGTTCATTGGCGACTTCGATGTGCAGTACCTGCTCTACCCCAATGGCAACCTGGCCCTCAAGGTGTATAACCAGACTAACGATCGCTACTTCACCAAGTCATCGCTCAACACCCAAGGCATCGGCCTCATCATGAAAAAGGATTTCAACGGCATTCGCGATCTCTTTACAACAAAGAAGAAAAGGAGGAATGGAAAGGAAGTTAAAGGGAAGTGAAAAGGAAGTTAAAAGGACATTACCAACAGTAAAGCTATTGTCCCTTTAACTTCCCTTTCACTTCTCTTCTATTCCCTTTAACTCCCCTTACTTACTACCTATATACAGGAACACCATTCCCAGCAGTACCAGCGCCAGGTCGAAGGCCTTGGCCTTGAGGTTCTTCTCATGGAAGAACATCGCACCAAACATAAAGCTTACAATCACGCTTCCACGACGAATCATCGACACAATCGATATCATCGCCTCGGGCAGACTGAGCGAATAGAAGTACATAAAGTCGGCTGTCGACAGAAACACACTCACGCCCACTATCGACCACGACCAGTGGAACGGCGTTGTCTCCTTATGCTTAGGCCACCACAACAGCATCAGCATAGCACCCATCATAAAACATTGATAGATGTTATACCACGACTGCACCATCATGCGGTCCAGTCCCACGCCCCCACTCTCTACCGGAGCCATCAGGAATTTGTCATATAGTCCGCTCACGGCGCCAAGCACCGCAGCACCTACAATCATATATATCCAATGATCGTGCTTAAAGTCGATACCCTCCTTCTTACCACTCTTGCTCAACAACAGGAACGAGGCGATGGCCAGCAGCACACCAATCCATTGCCAATGGTTCAGGCGCTCGCCAAACACCAGCAGCGCTCCCACCAGCGTCATCACAGGGCGAGTGGCGTTGATAGGCCCCACAATCGTCAGGGGCAGGTGCTTCATGCCGAAGTAGCCCAGAATCCAGCTCGACAGCACTATCAGACTCTTCAGCAGAATATACTTATGCATCTCCCAACCGCCGCTGGCCACATGAAACATGCCGCCATCAAGCACGTCGGTAGTACCGCTCAGTACGATGAACGGCAGGAAGATGATGCTCGAAAACAAGGTATTCAGAAACAAAACCGGTATCACGGCATTAGCCTTCAAGGCCTGTTTCTTCAACGAATCATAGCAGCCCAACAAAGCCGCCGACATAAATGCTAATATTAACCACATTATCCTAAAACTTTATTTTAACCCGTAGGCCATAATTTAATATACTACATTTTCCAGGAACAGCGCGTTGCCCGGCATCGAGTCGCCCGCATCGCTGCGTTGCTTGCCTTCAATCACGGCGCGCAGTCCATCCAGCGTCAATCGTCCACGCCCCACGTCGATCATCGTACCCACCACGGCACGAACCATATTACGAAGAAAGCGGTTGGCCGAAATCACAAAGTACCACTCATACTCGCCCGTCTGAATCCACTCAGCACGAGTCACGTGGCACAATGTGGTCTTTACGTCAGAGTGCGCCTTGCAGAAAGCGCCAAAGTCCTCGTACTCCATCAATATTTGTCCGGCACGATTCATCGCCTCGAAATCCAACGGATAGTGAATCTCGCACGAGTATGCCTTCAAGAACGGATCCTTGCGCGTATGGATATAGTAATGATAAGTACGCTCAGTAGCCGAGAATCGCGCATGCATCTCGGGCGACACCTCTTCTATCTTTCTGATCGAGATATCCCCCGCCAGCATTCTGTTCATCTTATACGCCAGCTGCTTGCAGTCCAATTCGCCCTCATAATCAAAGTGGGCTACCATGGTTCGTGCATGCACCCCTGCATCAGTACGCCCTGCCCCAGTAATCGCTATCTCACGCCTCAGCAGCGTGCTCAGCACCCGTTGCAGTTCGCCCTGCACCGATATACCGTTAGGCTGCACCTGCCATCCGTGATAGTTAGTGCCGTCGTAGCTAAGTGTTATAAAATATCGCTTCACCATCTGTTATCCCATCCGTTACGTTGATCCCACACACTCAGCTGCACGCTGAAGTGCGGATTGATATTATACTTTACCGATGCACCTATCTTATCGCCGAAGTCGCTACCCAGCCACCACATCTGCTGTAGGGGCATTCGCGGTTGCATCAACGACTTCTGCGCAAATACGGCAGCCTCCCAATGCTCGTCGAAGCGGTAGTTCAGCATCGCCGTCAGTCCGGCGTCCTTCATCTGATGTCGGCCCCAGTCCAGAAAACTCGAGTATCCGCCAATAGAGAACGAGAGTTTTGGCATCAATTGTCCAGCATACATCACCGCCACACTATTAGCAAAGCCGCTACCCGAATTCTTTCCAAGTCCGAAGATGGCCGATGCCGATAGTGACGCATTCAGCCCGGGATGCAGATCCCAATTACCCAGACCAGTAAACATACTGCCTATATAGGGATAAGTGGCTATAGTGCCCCGATAAGTAAGCGGTGGCAACGAGAAAGTTGTGTCGGGCATCAGCACATCGCGCTGTTCCTGCGCCTCAGCGCAAGCACAGCAACACAACATTACTATCATTACCCACTTTCTCATTTCGGGTGCAAAGTTATGATTATTCTATGAAACATCCAAACTTTTTAAAGCAGAAATATTCCAATTCCAGTTATTCCAATAAAAAAAATGAAGGGGCATTATCCTTATAATATATATATAACTAATTGATATATAGATAGTTATATATAATAATTAATAGAATTTAACAGAACTCGATTTCAAGAAACAAACTGGAATAACTGGAATTGGAACGCTTTCCTTCTCAACACTCATCTAAAGGACTGAATATCAACAAGATACAATATTCCAGTTTCATCCACGCCCGTCATACTAATCCTCTAAAAGGCCTCAAATGCAAAAAATACAGGCTTTTAATCCCATTTTTTGACTGAGAGTTTTGTTTTTCAAGCCAAAATGAGTCATTTTTGTTCTCTAGTTAGGCAACAAAATTTCCCTAGTTAGGGAACAATTGTTATCTAGTTAGGCAACAAAACGCCCTTTTAAGACCATTTCTATGAGTTAAATAAATAAAAAGGACAAGGAATTATCGAAAGTATGATTACCTTTGCGGGCGATATGAAAGATAATAGTTTTGAGAAGTTTCCGATAGTAGATGAGGAGGGGCGCGTGATTGGTGAGGCTACACGCGGTGAGTGCCACAGCGGATCGAAGTTGCTGCACCCTGTGGTGCATCTGCATGTGTTTAACAGCAAAGGCGAGGTGTACCTGCAGCGCCGACCTGACTGGAAGGACATACAGCCTGGCAAGTGGGACACCAGCGTGGGCGGACATATTGACTACGGCGAAGAGCCCGAACAGGCATTGGTACGCGAAGTGCGCGAGGAGCTGGGTATCACAGACTTTAAGCCAGAGCGCATAGGCAAATACGTGTTTGAAAGCAAACGCGAAAAGGAGCTAGTATATGTGCATCGCACTACCTATGACGGACCTGTAACGCCATCGGCCGAGGAGCTGAACGGCGGCAGATTCTGGACTCTCGACGAGATACGCCAAGCCATCGGGAAAGATGTGCTGACTCCTAACTTTGAAAGCGAGTTCCAGAAGTTTTTTCTATAAACTTTGAGGTATGATATTCTATTTTAGCGGTACTGGTAATACAAGGTTTGTGGCCGAGCAGATAGCTGCTGGCATCGGCGAGGAGCTGGTGTTTATTCCTGATGCTATTCGAGATAATCGGTACGAGTTTTCGATTGCTCTCAATGAGAGTATTGGTTTCTGCTTTCCTACGCATGGGTGGCAGCCGCCTAGGATTGTTAGTGAATTCATTAGAAAGCTGAAGATTGATCAGACCACCCCTAGCCCCTCCTACTCAGGAGGGGAAACTAATACCCATGTTTGGGCGGTGACTACTTGTGGGGATAATATGGGCGAGGCGATGACGATACTGAATAAGGAGCTGGCAGCGAACGACAAACTGAAATGCGGCGGAAAACCTATGGTGGCATCGGCGGTGTTCAGCGTGATTATGCCCGAATCGTATGTCTGTCTGCCGTTTATGTATACAGATACCGAGGAGAAGGAGCGAGCCAAGATTGCAGAAGCCCGAAAACAGTTGCCACATATTATAGAATGTATACGCGAGAGGCAAACAGGCATAGAGGAGCTGGAGAAAGGCAGCACTCCCCGACTCTACTCGTATGTGATTGGCGCATACTTCAACGCGCGGATGGTGAACGACAAGAAGTTTACGGTTGATGCTGATGCGTGTATCAAATGCGGCAAATGTCAGAAAGTGTGTCCTGTAGATAATATAACAGGAACACCGCCCGAGTGGAATCACAACGGACGATGTACTTCATGTTTGGCTTGTTATCATTACTGCCCTACCCACGCCATTAACTTCGGCAAAATCACCCGAAAACGCGGGCAGTACTATTTTAAGAAATAATAAAAGCCTACGGATTTTACGGATTTTACGGATTAATCTCTAAGATCGCAACACGAAAAAATATAAAAATCCGTATAATCCGTAGGTAAAATAATATTAATATACTCTTGGACCGAAGATTTTCGTTCCTACACGAATCATGGTGGAGCCGGTTTCGAGGGCTATGGGATAATCATCGCTCATGCCCCACGAACGCTCGCAGAAGGCATCATCATCGGCGAAGTATTCAGCTTTAACCTCGTCGAAGAAATCGCGGGCGATGCTCATCTCGCGGCGAATCTGCTCAGTATCCTCTACAAACGATGCCATCATCATCAATCCGCATATCTGCACGTTCTTCATCTCGCGCCACTCGCCGCCAGCCAATAGTTCGCGACAGGCATCGAGGGTAAGACCGTATTTGGTAGCCTCTTCGGCTATATGCAGTTCCAGCAGCACTTTGATAACCCGGCCGCACTTCTCAGCCTGCTTGTTAATCTCGCGCAGAAGTTTGAGCGAATCAACAGCCTCGATCATCGACACATAGGGAGCTATGTACTTCACCTTGTTAGTCTGCAGATGGCCGATAAAGTGCCACTCAATATCAGTTGGCAGCGACTGGTGTTTCAATCGCAGCTCCTGTTCGTGACTCTCACCAAACACACGCTGACCTTCCTCGTATGCAGCCTCGATATACTCGTTGGGGTGATACTTAGAGATAGCCACAAGGCGAACGCCCTGTGGCAAATGGTCGATGACCTCGTGCAGATGAGATTTAACGTCGTAATCCATTACTGCTGCTCGTATTCAGGCTTGTCGTTCGACTTGCCATACTCGTAGACATCCATCAGAGTGGTCTCGGCTACCGAGGCAACCACATAATCGATCATGGTGCCACCCATCACCTCGTCGATGTTCTTCATGGCGCCATTCATTGAGCCTGCCTGAACAAGATAGGTAACAGTAGAGCGCTTCTCCTTCTCGGTCTTCTCGTCGATAGTAATGAACTGCAGCTTGGCCTTGTACCACTTATCGGCGATGTTATCATCGGTAAAGAACACCTCCTTAAAGGCAGCCTTCTTGATATCTGCTACTTCAAATTCTCCGCTGATATATGACGACATCTCCTCGGTGATGCGAGTCTCGGCCTCGCTGAAGCTGAGTGCGTCTACTACATAATTCTCGTTTACTTTCTTCTGCAAGCCATCCTCCATTACCTTCTCGTAACGGATCTTGCATTCAAACCACATTGCTGTTCTGCTTCTCATTTCTTTTCTGTTTTATTCTTTTTTATTCCTAGATAATCTTTATCAAGCGCTTCCATCTTCTTGGTGGTAAGCTGGTCGATAATCTCGCTGGCTATGCGCTGCGACTTCTCATTGCCAAGGTTAGACGACTTAGCCAATTCGCTCTCTACCTTAGCAAGCTCCTCGGTCATAGAGCGACTGCGAGTCATGAAATCCTTCTCATTGAGGTTCATCTCCTTCTTATTATATACCTTATTGAGGATACGGTCGGCCTCCTTGGTAAACTGCTTACGGAATATCTGTTCGGCCTTGGCCTCATACGCCTTCATCTCTCTCTCGTCGATAGTAACCGAATCCTTTGCACGCATCTGCTTGGCTACGATATTGGCGATGGTAGCCGAGTCGGCATCGGCACCCAGACCGTAAAGGAGGTTATTATCATCAAGCAAATCATCAGGTATAGGCTCCTCAACAGGCTCTACATACTCCACATCATCAGGCTGTGGCAACATATAGAAGTAACCGCCCACGATGGCCAGCGCGATGGCGATGGCAGCAAAGCCCACCAGAGCCGTGCGGCGCATGTTCTTATAGTTAGTCAGGGCGTTATAGAACTCCTTGACCGATGCATAGCGGCGTTCGGGGTCGGCAGCTGTGGCACGCTTGATGACATAGCGCCACTCCATAGGCAGTCCGGCCGAGTGATACAACCAGTTGACGAACTTGGCCAGCGAGTAGACATCAGCACGGGCGGTAATCTCGCCACCAGCCAGCACCTCGGGGGCCACGTAATCCTCCAGTCCGTCGTAGAGCGTCTCCTGGTCGAGCTTGGCATAGAACGAGCCGTGGCACAGCAGGCGCACGCTCGAATCGTTTTTGCGGGCCAACACGTTGCAGGGTGCAAAACACACATGATAGATGCCCTTATCGTTTAGCAACTCGGTGATTTCGGCCAGGTCGTGAATGGTCTCGATGTCGAACGACTCACGCGCGATGATAGCAGGATTCTCGTTAAGCAGCTGCTCGAAGGTGATGAAGTTGCCCACCTCTACGGCGATAGCATACACACCACCGTCGCCCTCGTTAGGCACAAAGTGCAGCTGGTGTTTGTTGGCCACCTTCTCCATGTCGGCAGCCTCGGTACGCACACAGTTGCTGAAGGCCACATGATCGGCCACCTCGTCGTGAAACTCCACAAAGTTCGAGTACTTTCCATCTATCAACCGCTTGTAGAAGTAGCCGTATGGCAGACGTACTTTAGTGGTTTTCCTGACGTCGCGCGTTTCTAATAATTCCTCGAAATTCATCGTTTGCTAAAATTTTGGTGCAAAAGTAAACAAATAAATCGAAAAAAAGCAAGTTTTAAAAATAATTTAGTACCTTTGCACCGCAAAATGTAAAATTGTAAATAGTAAAAATAGTCAAATAGAAAGATGCCTGAGATATCAGTACGCGGACTGGAGATGCCCGAGTCGCCTATCAGAAAACTCGCTCCACTAGCAGTTGCCGCCAAAAAGAGAGGTACCAAGGTGTACCACCTGAACATCGGTCAGCCGGACCTGCCAACCCCACAAGTAGGACTCGACGCCTTGAAGCAGATAGACCGTGAAATCCTGGAGTATTCACCCTCGCAGGGCTATCAGAGCTATCGCGAGAAACTGGTAGACTATTACGCGAAGTACAATATCAACGTGACTGCCGACGATATCATTATTACCAGCGGTGGTAGTGAGGCAGTACTTTTTGCATTCCTGAGCTGCCTGAACCCAGGCGACGAGATTATCGTGCCCGAGCCAGCTTATGCTAACTATATGGCATTCGCCATCTCAGCAGGAGCCAAAATCCGTACTATTGCTACAACTATCGAGGAAGGATTCAGCCTGCCTAAGGTAGAGAAGTTCGAAGAGCTGATCAACGAGCGCACACGCGCTATTATGATATGTAACCCAAACAACCCGACGGGTTACCTGTACACTCGCCGCGAGATGAACCAGATACGCGACCTGGTAAAGAAGTACGACCTGTATCTGTTCTCAGACGAGGTATATCGTGAGTACATCTACACAGGTTCGCCATATATCTCAGCCTGCCATCTGGAGGGTATTGAGCAGAACGTTATTCTGATTGACTCGGTATCAAAGCGTTATTCAGAGTGCGGTATCCGTATCGGCGCCCTGATTACCAAGAACCCAGAGGTACGTAAGGCCGTGATGAAATTCTGTCAGGCCCGACTTTCTCCCCCATTGATTGGACAGATAGTAGCCGAGGCATCGCTGGATGCACCAGAGGATTACTATCGCGATGTGTACGATGAGTATGTGGAGCGCCGTAAGTGCCTGATTGACGGACTGAACCGTATTCCAGGCGTTTACTCGCCAATACCAATGGGCGCCTTCTACACCGTGGCCAAGTTGCCAGTAGACGATGCAGAGAAGTTCTGCCGCTGGTGCCTCTCGGAGTTTGAGTACGAGGGCGAGACAGTAATGATGGCTCCTGCTGCCGGATTCTACACCACCCCTGGTGCGGGTATCAATCAGGTTCGTATAGCCTACGTGCTGAAGAAGAAAGATCTGGAGCGCGCGCTAGTAGTGCTGCGCAAGGCACTTGAAGCATATCCAGGAAGAGTGGACGAAGAGTAATTGATAATTGACAATTGAACTTTCCTCTATACATAGCTAAGAAGATATATAGTGATCAGGGCGACAAACGAAAAGTGAGTCGCCCAGCTATTCGTATAGCTACTATCGGAGTGGCTATCGGTCTGGCTGTGATGATAGTAACAGTTAGCGTGGTGTTGGGATTCAAGCACACCATCCGCGATAAGGTTGTGGGATTTGGCAGTCATATACAAGTACACAACATTCTGAACTATAATGGTGGCGACCCTCACCCCATCTGCGCCAACGATAGTCTGATGAAGGTTATCAGCCATTTGGATGGTGTAGCCCATGCCGAGCGCTTCAGTATGACACAGGGAATACTGAAAACAGACGAAGACTTTCTGGGCGTGGCATTTAAAGGTATCGCAGCCGAATACGACACCACCTTTCTGAGCCAACACATCACCGAAGGTTCGATACCACAGTTCAGCGACTCAGCTAGTCACTACAAGTTGTTGATATCGAAAATGATAGCCGACAAGTTGCGACTGAAAGCCGGCGACAAGCTGTACGGCTACTTTATAGATAACGAAGATGTAAGAACCCGTAAGTTCACCATCAGCGGCATATATCAGACCAACATGACACGCTTTGACGAGACATTGTGTTTTACCGACCTGTATACCGCTAACAAGCTGAACGGTTGGACTGAGAACCAAGCCACAGGCATAGAGGTACTGGTAAAAGACTTTAAGCACCTGGACGCTACAGCCAACGTGTTTATCGACAACGTGAACCGCACAAGCGACGAACAAGGCAACGCGCTAACTACAGAGACCATCTACGAACTATACCCACAGGTATTCTCGTGGCTGGAACTGCTCGACATCAACGTGTGGATTATCCTGGCTCTGATGGTATGTGTGGCTGGATTCACCATGATTAGCGGACTGCTGATTATCATACTTGAGCGAACCCAGATGATAGGTATATTGAAAGCTCTGGGCGCCAGAAACAAAACGGTTCGCCACACATTCCTTTGGTTCTCGGTATTCATCATCAGCCAAGGATTGTTCTGGGGCAACATAGTAGGTATTGGCATTGTTCTACTCCAACAGTATACAGGACTGATAGCACTCGACCCGCAGACATACTATGTGAGTGAGGCACCAATGGAACTGAATCTGCCACTCATAGCAATGATAAACGTAGCCACACTTTTGATATGTGTTTTCGTTTTAATTGCACCAAGTTACTTGATTTCGCATATCCACCCTGCGAAATCGATGAGATACGAGTAATTTTTTAAAAAATTGCACAAAAACATTTGGTAGTGTGCAAAAAATGCATTACCTTTGCACAAAATTTCAAAATTTGTGCAGTTTTAATGGAACAATTTAGCAGTTTTAATGCTTTAATACAGAAAGCCATAGTGAACAACTGGGACCAGGATGCCCTTACTGATTATCAGGGCATTACGCTCCAGTATCACGATGTTGCACGCAAAATCGAAAAAATCCATATATTATTTGAAAACAGCGGTGTAATAAAAGGAGATAAGATTGCCATCTGCGGTCGTAATTCAGCCCATTGGGCAGTAACATTCCTGGCTACACTTACCTATGGTGCCGTAGCTGTGCCTATTCTACACGAGTTTAATGGTGAGCAGATTCAGAATATTGTGAATCACTCAGGCTCCAAACTCTTGTTTATCGGAGATTTTGCGGTTAAGACAATCGATCCTGAAGCGATGCCATCACTTGAGGCTATTATCAATCTGCCCGACTTCTCGCTGTTTGTTTCAAGATCGGAAAAGATTACATACGCGCGCGAACATCTTAATATGATGTTTGGCAGCAAATATCCCAAGGCATTCAGGGCAGAGCATGTTAAGTATCATGAAGACTCGGCTGAAGAATTGTCGATGATTAACTACACCAGCGGAACTACCGGATTCTCAAAGGGAGTAATGTTACCCTACCGCACCATCTGGAGCAACGTGGAGTTTTGTTTGCGCATACTTGGTCGCAACGTAAAGGCCGGCGACAACATGCTTAGCATTCTGCCTATGGCTCACATGTACGGAATGGCGGTAGAATTCCTTTTCGGATTCTGCAATGGATGCCATCTGTTCTTCCTGACCCGTCTGCCGAGTCCGGCCATCATAGCCGAGGCGTTTGCTACAGTAAAGCCATCAGTCATCATTACTGTTCCGTTGATTATTGAGAAGATTATACGTAAAAAAGTATTCCCAAAGATTCAGGATAATCGCATGCGCCTGCTGCTGGCTATGCCTATAGTTAGCAAGAAGGTAAAGACACGCATCTGCAATGAGGTTTACAAAGCCTTTGGCGGCAACCTTTATGAAATTATCGTGGGCGGTGCCCCTCTCTCGAAAGAGGTTGAGGAGTTCCTGTTATCAATCGGATTCCCAATAACCGTTGGCTATGGCACTACAGAGTGCGCTCCGCTGATTTCGTTCAGCGACTATCACGACTTTGCTGCCGGATCATGCGGAACACCAGTTGACCGCATGGAGGTAAAGATTCTGAGCCCAGACCCACAGAATATTGCAGGCGAGATTGTGGCCAAAGGTACAAATGTAATGACAGGATATTACATGAACGAAGAGGCTACCCGCGAAGTGCTGGACGCAGATGGATGGTATCATACTGGCGATTTGGCAACAATGTCGGCCGACGGACATATTTTTATCCGTGGACGCTTGAAGAATATGCTACTGGGAGCTAACGGACAGAACGTATATCCAGAGGAAATAGAAGACAAGCTTAACACGATGGCAATGGTGTCAGAAAGTCTGGTGATCCAGCGTGGCGACAAGCTGGTGGCTCTGGTACACCCCGATAAGGACGAGGTGGTTAGCTTTACCCGCGAGGAACTGGAGAATATCATGGAGCAGAACCGTCAGGAATTGAATAACATCCTGCCCGCATATAGTCGTATCTCGGCAATTGAACTCCAAGACGAGGAATTTGCCAAGACACCAAAGAAGAGTATCAAACGCTACCTATATAAGAATAACTAATAGCATATGGAACATATACCTAGTTTTAACGCTCTGATACAGAAAAGTATCATCGACAATTGGGATCGCGATGCCCTTACAGATTTTAAGGGACAGACGCTACAGTTTCATGACGTAGCCAGAAAAATCGAAAAGTTACACATACTTTTCGAAAACAGCGGAATACAGAAGGGCGACAAGATCGCCCTCTGCGGACGAAACTCATCACAATGGGCTGTGGCTTTCCTTGCCACACTTACCTATGGTGCTATTGCCGTGCCCATTCTGCACGAGTTTAACGCCGAACAGGTACACAACATCGTCAACCACTCAGAAGCACGACTGCTCTTTGTGGGCGACCATGTGGCTACAATTATCGATCCCCAGGCTATGCCTACACTTGAGGGTATCATTAACAACCCCGACTACTCGCTGATGCTGTCAAGAACCGACAAGCTGACTTATGCACGCGAGCATCTGAACGAGCTATACGGAAAGAAATTTCCCAAGTATTTCCGTAAGGAACATGTTAGCTACTACATAGAGCAGAGTCCTGAGGAACTGGCTGTTATCAACTACACTAGCGGCACAACAGGATTCTCAAAGGGTGTGATGCTACCCTACCGCGCTCTTTGGTCGAACTACGACTTTGCCATCAGCGTACTGGGTAACATCATTAAGGCAGGCGACAAGGTGATATCAATGTTGCCAATGGCCCACATGTACGGAATGGCATTCGAGTTTATATTCGAATTCCTGCACGGTTGTCATGTGTACTACCTGAATCGCGTTCCATCGCCAGCCATCATTGCTCAGGCACTTCAGGAAGTTAAACCAAAAATCGTGATTGCCGTACCTCTGATTATCGAGAAGATTATCCGCAAGAAGGTTTTCCCAAAGATACAGAACAACCGTATGCGTCTGTTGCTACAGATGCCAGTCATCTCAAAGAAGGTTCGAGAGATGATTTGTCAGGAAGTACTGAAGGCTTTTGGTGGAAACATGTACGAGGTCATCATCGGCGGTGCAGCCCTGAACCAGGAGGTAGAACATTTCCTGAAGCGCATAGACTTCCCATATACCGTGGGCTATGGCGCCACAGAGTGTGCACCCATCATCTGCTATCGCGATTATAAGACCTTTGCTCCAGGCTCTTGCGGATGCGCAGCCCTGCATCAGGAGGTAAAGATTGTATCGCCTGACCCAAGACGTATTCCTGGTGAGATTCTAACCAAAGGACCAAATGTGATGCTGGGTTACTACAAGAACCCTGAAGCTACTGCTGAGACTATTGACCGCGACGGATGGTATCACACAGGCGACCTTGGAACAATGGATGCCGATGGAAACGTGTTTATCAACGGACGTTCGAAGAACATGCTGCTTGGTCCTAACGGACAGAACATCTATCCTGAGGAGATTGAGGACAAGCTGAACTCGATGACTATGGTTGTAGAGAGCATCGTTGTACAACGCGACAACAAGCTCGTAGCTTTGGTACATCCCGATATGGACGAAGCCAACAACATGGGATTCTCGGAAGAAGATCTGAAGAATATCATGGAGCAGAACCGCAATGGTCTTAACGAGATTCTTCCAGCTTACGAAAAGATATCAGAGATAGAAATACACGAAGAAGAGTTTGAAAAGACGCCAAAGAAGAGTATCAAACGCTATCTTTACAAATAAGAACAAAAAGAAAGCCTCTCGATAAATCGGGAGGCTATTATTTTTTTACTCGTACCAGTAATAATACCAATAGGTACCAAAGTATTCTTCTTCTACTTTACCCTTCTGCTCCATCTTATTTGGATACTTGTTTCTAAGATCGCGGAAGTTATCGTAGTCCTCATCCATGACTGTATTGTGATACACCGTAACGGGTTTTGAACGCAGATGGGTATAGAGCACCATAGCCTCACTATAATGCTTTGGCAGACTGTCGTTCATGGGATAATACTTTTTCACCTCTCGGGCAAAAGTATCAATCTCTTTATCAATCAGATAACCTGAAAGCAGATAATCGGTCACAACCTTACGTGGCACAGAATCCTTACGCTGAACCAACTTTAGATAGTGCATAGGTTCCATCTTATGGGCAGGAATAGCACCAATGAACTTATACATACGCTCGGCGGGATATAATAATAACGGACAGATACTATCGTTTGTAGGCAGGATGGTTTTACTGGTACCACAAACCTTATACTCAAAAAGTTTCTCGCCAAGGGCATCCTTACGAGCCAGAGCTTGCATACGTAACATGACAAGAGTTTCATCGCACTCAAGCGATTCTTTACCTGCAGACAAAGCCCCATCATAATCTCCGTCAAGCAAACAACGCTCTGCCCTCATCCGATAATGGAACACAGCATTGGTATTAGCAATGCCAGCAGTAGTCATCATCATAAAAACCATGATGAGCAGATTAACCCACATGGAACGTGAGAGAATATTGGGATTAGGATCGTCATCAAGTTCCTGAAGCTTGGTTGCCACATACGATACACCACCCCAAACGATGAGGAGGATAACAGCTAGCCAACCAGGGAAATCATGGGTGATGCCCCCCTCAGGATCGGGTGTGATATTAGTAAGCATACCCAGAAACAGCATGGAAGGAAAGAAAGTGAGGGCGTAGAAACTTTTATTAAGTCTGGATATCTTATGTACCAGATTCTGCAGGATTAAGAGCACAACGGTTATCACAACAGCACCAGCAAGACGATTGTAATGGGTAAGACCATGACTCAACACATGCTGCGCCATAGTTAACAAATCGCGCTGGAAGTAATACGTCCAACACCAAGAGAAGAGTACAAAAACGATAGCGCACACGACACGGATGGTCATTGCGCTATCATTTTGTTGCTTTTTACGATAATTTCTATAAGCCATTTCAGATTTTCTTCAATACTACGGCCGAACGAGCCGGGATATAGAGTTTGAGCCACTCCTTATGATCCTCAACATAAAGAGGATCGTAGTTTGTGAAGTGAGTAACTGTGTCGTCGGCAAAACCGTTTCCACCAAAATCCTTCGAGTCGGTATTCAACACCACCTTATAAGAACCCGTTGGAACCAGGAAGCCATAATCGGTATAGCTGCGTGTAGGCGAGAAGTTGAATACAAATACCAGATCGCCACGCATGAAGCAAAGTACCTGATCGCCATCATCATGCCATATCTCAACTACGGGTTTATCCTGGAAGTTGCGCACACTCTTGATGGTCTTCAACATCTCGCGATCGAAGTCGCCCAACCAATGATAGCAGAGATCTTTATTATCTACAAGATTCCATTGGCGACGAGCATACTTATAGCTCCATCCATTTCCTTCGCGTGGGAAATCAATCCACTCTGGATGTCCGAACTCGTTACCCATAAAGTTTAGGTAACCACCATTGATGGCTCCGACAGTTACCAGGCGAATCATCTTATGGAGGGCGATACCACGCTGGGCGATATCGTTTACATCCTTCTTGGCAAAATGCCAATACATATCGGCATCAATCAAACGGAAGATAATGGTCTTATCGCCCACAAGTGCCTGATCGTGACTCTCGCAATACGAGATAGTCTTCTCGTCAGGTCGGCGGTTCTTCACCTCCCAGAATATAGAGCAAACGTTGATATCCTCATCGCGTACCTCTTTAATAGTCTTAATCCAGTAATCAGGGATGTTCATGGCCATACGGTAGTCGAAGCCGTAACCTCCATCCTCGAACTTGGCTGCGAGACCAGGCATACCTGATACTTCTTCTGCAATAGTAATTGCATTAGGATTAACCTCATGAATCAGCTTATTAGCAAGGGTGAGATAGCAGATAGCATTATCATCCTCATGACCATTAAAGTAATCACCATATCCTCCAAATGCCTCACCCAGGCCATGAGAGTAATAAAGCATTGAGGTTACGCCATCAAAGCGGAAACCATCGAACTGATACTCCTCTAGCCAATACTTACAGTTAGAAAGCAGGAAGTGCAGCACATCATCCTTACCATAGTCGAAGCAGAGCGAATCCCAAGCCGGATGCTCATGACGGTCGCCTGGATAGAAGAACTGATTAGGATCGCCAGCCAGATTTCCCAAGCCTTCAACCTCATTCTTTACAGCATGAGAGTGAACGATATCCATAATCACGGCAACGCCATTCTTGTGGGCTGTATCAATAAGTTCCTTCAAATCCTCAGGTGTGCCGAAACGGCTTGATGGTGCAAAGAAAGATGATACATGATAGCCGAACGAGCCATAATAAGGATGCTCCTGAATGGCCATCACCTGAATACAGTTATAACCATCCTTAATGACACGAGGCAATACATTATCCTTAAATTCCTTATAGGTGCCCACCTTCTCGGCATCCTGCCCCATACCTACATGGCACTCGTAAATGAGCAATGGGTTCTTCTTGGGCTTGAAGTTCTTTTTCTTGAACTCGTATTTCTTCTCAGGATTCCAAACCTGAGCTGAGAATATCTTGGTATTATCATCCTGAACCACACGGCGGCACCATGCAGGGATGCGTTCTCCTTCTCCCCCATTCCACTTTACCTTCATTTTGTAAAGCTGACCATGCTTCAGGGCTTTCTCTGAAAGTTTCAACTCCCAGTTACCAGTACCAGCTATGCGCTTGCAACGATACTTCTCGTTCTCCTGCCAGTTGTTAAAGTCACCAATCAGATAAATGTCGGTAGCATTAGGCGCCCACTCGCGGAACACCCAGCCTTTAGCCAACTTATGGAGTCCGAAATAAAGATGACCAGAAGCAAAATCACTAAGAGTCTTCTTGCCATTCTTTGTCAACTGGTTAATCTTCCATACAGCGTGGTCGTGACGTCCACGGATGGCTGCCTCAAAAGGTTCCAACCATGAGTCATTACGCACCAACCCGATATGCTCAGGAGCCTTAGATTGTTTCTTTTTTGTTTCCATAGTTATTTATGTTTTTTTATTATGCTTTTACTTTTATGCCTTCACTTTGAAAATTGCTTTCTTAACCTCAGCCTCATCGATAATGCAAGGAGCATGACCATCCTGAGGGAAGAAGATAGCAAACTGACCAGGATTAACAGTCACATAGGTCTGAGGCTTTGTATCGCCATATTTGGTGATGTCCTTCTCTGCATTATATTCAAAAGCAGGAAGGTCGGCCAATGGCGTATAACCAAATGTCTCGGCGCAGGTTATTGGAATTTGAATATCAATCATTTCGATATGAGTCTCGAGAACTGCAGTATCCTTGGTGCGCTGTTTGGCCACCTGAAGATTCATAAACAAATCCTTTTCCTTAATTGGATATTTACCTACCTCCATAGTCTGGAGATTGTTATTCTTCAAAAACTCAACTACTTCGGCAAACAACGGATTAAGTGTTGTGTACTTGCCCAGATTCTCAATAGTATCAATAATCATAATCGGATAAATTTTAAAGTATTCTATTTTGTTTCTCTGTGCCCACGAGTATATGTACCTTGGGCGGTAACTTTTCCATTTCTATCTTTTTCTACAAAGTTTCCATCGCGCAAATCGTCCTGATACGAGCCTTCGAAACGATTGCCATCCTTATCTTCCTCGATAGCAGCACCATTACGGCGACCATTCTTGAAGACACCCTTGAACTTGGAACCATCGGCAAAGCGAACGATACACTCGCCATTAGGCTGACCAGCCTTGAAGGTTCCCTCAACGGTATCACCACACTTCTTGGTCAGCTTACCACGACCCTCCTGCTTATCAGCCTTCCATTGTCCTACATAAGTATCGCCATTCTGCCACACAAAAGTACCCTGACCTTGTTTGTCGCCTTTGGAGAACTGACCTGTGTACTTGTCGCCATTAGCATATTTGAAAATGCCCGAGCCTGTTCGCTCGCCTTTCACGTAATCGCCTTCATAAACATCGCCGTTCTGGAACTTATAGATGCCGCGACCGTTCATCTCGTCATCAGCCCAGGGGCCGATATAGACATCTCCGCCCGCATATTTAAAAGTACCTTTGCCCGAGCGCATATTCTCCTTCCAATCGCCATCATATACCGAGCCGTCGCCCCAATCGTAGATACCTTTACCATTTTTCTTATCATTCAGCCAATCGCCCTTGTAATAGGCACCACTGGCAAATGTATAAATACCATAGCCAGAGCGCTTATCCTGCTTCCACTCGCCATCGTACTTATCGCCATTATAGTAGTACATAATGCCATGCCCTTGCTGATAATCACGGAACCAAAGGCCATCGTAGCGATTGTTATTCTGGAAATAATAGGTTCCCTTACCATGTTGCTGATCCTGAAACCATTCGCCTTCGTACTTCTCACCATCAAAAAAAGAGTATGTACCAAATCCTTGGCGCTTACCCTTCACGTATTCGCCTTCATACCAGTTGCCGTTCTTATATACGGCCTTACCCTTGCCATGAGGCTTACCCATTACCATTTCTCCCTGATATTCGCCACCATCCTTAGTAGTAGCCGAACCGAGAGTTATTTTCTGTGCTCCTGCCGTAAAGGGCAGAAACAATGTGAATGCTATAATCGAAAGTTTATTTATATTCATTTGAACTATAATCCTATTTTGTGTGTGCAAATTTAAATAAAATTATTGAGGTTCGCAAATTCCATACGTATAATTTTATAAGTTTTTGCGTTTTCATCAGTTTTTTTATTTACCTTTGCACCCATTATGAAGTTTATGGCTATTATTCCTGCCCGTTATGCTTCAACAAGATATCCGGGCAAACCGCTTGCAATACTGGGCGGTAAAACAGTAATTCAGAGAGTGTACGAGCAGGTGAAAAGCGTGCTCGACGATGTATATGTAGCTACCGATGACGACCGCATTTACGAGGCAGTAGTTGGTTTTAGCGGTAAGGCTGTGATGACCCGTACCGACCACAAGAGTGGTACCGACCGCATTGAGGAAGCTGCAGAGAAGATTGGTTTGGATGCCGATGTTATCATCAATGTTCAGGGTGACGAACCTTTCATCCAGCCTTCACAGATAGAAACATTGATGCACCTCTTCGATGCGCCCGAAACTCAGATTGGCACATTAGGCAAGCCATTCGAATCGATAGAGGCTGTTGAGAATCCTAACTCGCCAAAGATTGTAACTGATAATCGCGGTTTTGCCCTTTACTTCAGCCGTAGTGTGATACCTTATATAAGAGGTAAAGAGCGCGACAGCTGGTTTGGCGAGTATCCATTCCTGAAGCATCTGGGTGTTTACGCCTATCGCCGCGAGGTACTGGCCGAAGTAACAAAGTTGCCCATGAGCAGTCTGGAGAAAGCAGAGAGTCTTGAGCAACTTCGTTGGTTACAAAACGGTTATCGTATCCGTGTGGGCCTTACCGATATCGAAACCGTAGGTATCGATACCCCTGAGGATTTAACTCGCGCAGAGGAATTCTTACTGAAGCATCTGGCGTAACAAATCCTTCTGACGCTCAGTCAGATTTGTCGGAAGTTTTACTTGATAGGTAATGATGAGATCGCCAAAGGTTCCATCACCTCTATCATATCCTTTACCACGCAGGCGAACCTTAGTACCTGGCTGGGTTTCTGGTTTAATTTTCAGCTTCAGCTTCTGACCATTCGACAAGGTTACAATCACCTCACCGCCCAGCATCGCCGTGTAAAGATCTATCGTTACGTTAGCATTCATCTCGCCGCTATGCGTTCTGGGTTGGCGACCACCGAAACCTTGGAATCCGCCAAAGCCTCCACCCTGCTGACCTTTGCGGCCAAACAGGTCTTCGAAGAACGACGAGAATCCGCCTCCACCTTGGAAGCTGCTAAAGTCGAAACCGCTGAACGGATTGCCTCCGCTCTGACCTCCTCCGCCAAAGCCTTGGAAATGTTCAGCCTCACGCCATTTCTCGCCATATTGGTCGTACTTGGCGCGCTTCTGCGGGTCGCCAATTACATCGTAAGCCTCCTGAAGAGCCTGGAACTTAGCCTGGGCCTTAGGATCATCAGGATGCAAATCAGGATGAAACTGCTTGGCTCGCTTCAGATAAGCCTTCTTAACATCTTTCTGTGGTATAGTTTTATCTACGCCTAAAATCTTGTAATAATCAATAAATGCCATAATCTAATCCTCCTATTTCTTTTTAATCGGTTTCCTGCAAAAAATGTGCCAAGTTGGCCTCAAAAATAATTAATTAAATGTTTGGGAATATCGATTAAAATATGTATTTTTGCACCAAAATAGCTAATATGAATATGAATAAAACAGTATTGATACTGATTTCTGCGCTGTTATCAGTTGTACCTATTGAGGCAAAGAACTCCAAGACAGTTAAAATAAAAGTGATTGAAACCAGCGATGTACATGGTCATTTCTTCCCATACGATTTTATGGAAAAGAAGCCGATAAGGGGCACACTTACACGCGCCAACTCTTATATTAAGGAGCAGCGTAAGAAGTATGGTGAAGACCACTTCCTGCTGATAGATAATGGCGACATTCTGCAAGGTCAGCCTTGTGTATATTGGACCAACTACGTGATGCCAGAAGATGAGAACCTGGCTGCTACGGTTATCAATTACATGAAATATGATGCAGAGACCGTTGGTAATCACGATATAGAACCAGGACACAAAGTTTACGACAAGTGGATTCGTGAGGTTCGTTGCCCACTACTAGGAGCCAATATCGTAAAAGAGCAATACAAGAATGCCGATGCCCGCCCAGAGCATATCTACACAGGACTTAAGCCCTATTCGGTTCACTACAAGGATGGCGTTAAGATTGTAGTTATCGGCATGCTTACCCCAGCTATTCCAAACTGGTTGAACAAATCAATATGGAAGGGATTAGAGTTCGAAGAGATGACATCGTGCGCCAAGAAATGGATTAAGTATGTGAAGGAGACTGAAAAGCCTGATCTGATTTTCGGATTGTTCCACTCAGGACTTAACGGCGGAATCAGCACACCCGAATACGAAGAAAACGCTACAGAATCAGTAGCCCGCGAGGTACCAGGATTCGATATCATCTTCTTTGGTCACGACCATCAGGTGCACAACATGTGGGTTACCAATAAAGTTGGCGATAAAGTACTGTGTGTCGACCCTTCATGCTATGTAGCCAATGTGGCCGAAGCAGAAATCACCCTTACCTACAAAAAGGGTAAACTTGCCAAGAAGGATATTAAAGGAAACATCGTGAATGTGCTCGACGAAAAGATTGACGAGCAGATGCTGAAGGACTTCCAGCCTACCATCGACAAGGTGAAGGATTATGTAAACACCAAGATTGGTTACTTTAAGAACCCCATCTATACCCGTGAGAGTTTCTTTGGAAATTCTGCATTTACCGACCTGATTCACAATCTGCAGATGAGCATCTCGAAGGCCGACATATCATTCAACGCACCTTTGGCATTCGATACGACTATCGATGCAGGCGAGGTGACTCAGGCCGATATGTTTAAGCTTTATCGCTTTGAGAATCTGCTCTTCGTTCTCAAGATGACTGGTGAGGAAATCAGAAAGCATCTGGAGTTCTCATACGACATGTGGTGCAACACCATGAAGTCGCCAAGCGATCATGCTTTAAGATTAAACGACGATGCTAAGGAAGACCAGCAACGTACTGGTTTCCAATACTACACCTTCAACTTCGATTCTGCTTGCGGCATCGATTACGAGGTAGACCTGACCAAGCCCGACGGACAGAAAGTCAGGATTCTCCGCATGTCGAATGGCGAACCATTTGATGAACATAAGTGGTATAAGGTAGTGATGAACAGCTATCGCGCCAATGGTGGTGGCGAATTGCTGACTCGCGGCGCCGGCATCCCCAAGGACTCACTCGAGAGTCGTGTACTGTTCCACACCGACCTGGACCAGCGCCACTATCTGACTGAAGAGATTAAACGTTTGGGCACTATCGACCCACAAAAGAATAACAACTGGAAATTTGTGCCAGAAGCATGGGTAAAGCCTGCTCTGGAAAGAGACCGTAAACAATTATTCGGAAAATGAAACAACATTATTTTGTATTCTGTAAAGAAGAACTGTTATTAGAGAAGACCCCCGACGGCGGATACACGATTCCATTTCTGGAAGAACCGCCAACAGAAGTGAAACCATGGACCAACGTGATGAACATCACGCCTCTGGATGGTATCGAGGTTAAGACCTACAAGATTGACCACCCCGTTTGTGATGATCCACGCTACGAGATGTGCGGATTGCGCCAATCATTCTATAAACTCGAGAAGTCGCTTTATCAGAAAGCCGGCAAATGCCATGAGCTGCTTTATTGGGATGCCAACACCAAGTTCTGTGGTGTTTGTGGCGCCCCCATGAAGATGGATACCGAGATTTCGAAGAAATGTACCGAATGCGGCAAGGAGATATGGCCACAGCTGGCCACAGCCGTCATCGTGCTGATACACAAAGGGGATGAAGTGCTGTTGGTTCGCGCCAAGAACTTCCGTACCGATTTCTATGGATTGGTTGCAGGATTTGTAGAGACAGGCGAGACATTAGAAGAAGCTGTAGCACGCGAGGCATTCGAGGAGACTGGAGTACGCATCAACAATATCCGTTACTTTGGCTCACAACCTTGGCCCTACCCTTGCGGACTGATGGTAGGATTTAATGCCGATTACGTATCAGGCGATATCCACCTGCAAGCCAGCGAAATAGCAAAAGGAGGCTGGTTTAAACGCGATAACCTGCCCACTATTCCAGAAAAATTATCAATTGCACGTATGCTGCTCGATGCGTGGTTGGAAGAAAAAAATTAATATTCAACCAGCTTCATCGATGATACACCTGTATAACTGATGGTCGTCTCAACCATATAACACGAGGCACCATCAGGGATACATAGTGTGGCGTTGAAATGCAGTCCGTCGGCATCTACATGGCTATACTCCATGTTAGCCAATATAGCCTCATTCAAGAAGGATTCAGGCACAATCCCCTTGAACTGCTGCTTATGGAAATCGCTCGAGAACAGCTTGTTAGCCCCAACGAAAACGCTTATGTGCATAATGTTGTCATAGTACACGTTTTCCACCTCAAGTCCATCTTCGTTATACGAGCGCTTGGTCACCTTATACTTGGTGGGATTAATGGCGATATACCAATGGTAACGGGTATTGTTATAAGATACCACCGAGTCGATCTTTACCTGATGGGTATAAGTAAGTATGCTTGGAGCACTATGCTCTTGTACAGCCTCTTCTTCAGCCTCGTCGCCCTTCTGCAATTTCAGCAGATCGCCATTCTGATTATTAAACCAGAAGAGATGTTCAGTTTGTTTTGCGATACCATATACCGCACCCGAGCCCAGATAAAGCGAATCTTTGTAGATACGGAAATAGGTAGGCATGCTGGTGGCATCGGCAAAGTAGATAGTGTCGCCTTTGGCTCTGAAAGTCACGTTGCCACTCTCCTCGTCTACCCAAACGCCCTGAAGCATAGCCTTGGCCTCTTTATCCTCGGACACTACCGATGAATTGTTCTGATGGCAAGCCACCAGAACAACCATCAATAATGATATCGTAAACAGTTTCTTCATTTACCTATGCAATGATACTCGAAGCCATTTTCGTCGAGCTCCTCGATATCGAAGATATTACGTCCGTCGATAACCAATGGGCGCTTCATGGCTTTCTTGATAACACCCCATCCTGGCAAACGGAACTCCTTCCACTCTGTGAGCAGCAGCAGGGCATCGGCATCCAGAACCACGTCGTACATATCGCGACAGTATGTCACCTTATCGCCTATTCTGCGCTTACACTCGTTCATAGCAATTGGGTCGTAAACACGAACGTTACAGCCAGCCTCTATCAGAAGGTCGATCATGACCAAGGCTGTTGATTCGCGCATATCGTCGGTCTCTGGCTTGAACGAGAGTCCCCACATAGCGACGGTCTTTCCCTTCAGAGCCTCCTTGCTGCCGTATGCCTTCACCAGCTTCTCGAAAAGCACACTCTTCTGTTTCTCGTTCACACGCTCTACGGCTTTCAGCACCTCCATCGAGTAACCATTCTGGTCGGCAGTCTTAATCAGAGCCTTGACGTCTTTGGGGAAGCAAGAGCCACCATATCCGCAACCTGCATAGAGGAACTTACGTCCGATACGTGTATCCGAACCTATACCCGCGCGTACCATATTAACATCGGCCCCCACACGCTCGCAGAGATTAGCTATATCGTTCATAAACGAGATACGTGTGGCCAGCATCGAGTTGGCAGCGTATTTGGTCATCTCGGCCGATGGGATATCCATAAATATCACGCGGAAGTTGTTAATCATAAAGGGCTTGTAGAGCTTTGTCATCACCTTTTGGGCCTTCTCGCTCTCTACACCTACTACCACGCGGTCGGGGCTCATAAAGTCCTTGATGGCATTACCCTCTTTCAGGAACTCTGGGTTCGAGGCTACATCGAATTCGATGTCAACACCACGCTTCTCCAGCTCTTCCTCGATGGCCTTACGCACCTTCTTAGCTGTACCTACAGGCACAGTACTCTTTGTAACCACAACCACGTATTTCTTCAGGTTCTGACCGATAGTCTTGGCCACCTGAAGCACGTATTTCAAATCGGCCGAGCCGTCTTCATCGGGAGGTGTACCTACGGCCGAGAAAACAATCTCAACATCGTCGAGTACAGACGCCAAATCGGTAGTAAACTTCAGTCGTCCTGCGGCTACATTCTTCTTTACAAGCTCATCAAGACCTGGTTCATAGATGGGAATTTCGCCATTCTTCAGGCGTTCAATCTTGTTCTGGTCTACATCAACACAAGTTACATTTGCGCCGGTATCAGCAAAACATGTTCCTGATACCAAACCCACGTAACCGGTTCCTACAATTGCAATATTCATAATCGTTAATTAGAAATTTTTCGGCAAAGGTACACTATTTTTTTCATTTATCAAGCATTTTAAGTATCTTTTATTTGTTTATCTCATTTTTTTGATGTAAATTTGCACCCGTGATTGAATTAGAGAGACATATTGAGATACTGTTGCTCGACAACGACTGCGTGATTGTGCCCAATTTGGGAGGCTTTATGGTGCACCATGTCGAGGCAAGATACGACGAGGAAGACGGCGTTTTCCTCCCCCCACTCCGTACACTTGGATTTAACCCCCAGCTTAAGATTAACGATTCGCTGCTGACCCAGTCATACATCGAGGCCTACGACATCAGCTATCCTGAGGCCATACAGCGTATTGAGGACGAAGTAAACGAACTTACCCAGCACCTGCAGAACGAAGGCCGTTACGAGCTTAATAATATAGGTATATTAGAGCTGAACGAAGATGGTAACTACGTGTTTACCCCTTGCGAGGCAGGCATCCTGTCGCCAAGCCTTTACGGATTGAACTCGTTCGAGATGAAGACTCTCCAGATGGTGAACGAACAGGCCGTTGCAGAAGAAGAGCCTGCGAAGGAGCCCGTCAGGGAGACGTCGTCGAATGTGGTTAAGCTTGAGCACCCGATGAAACATCTGATGGAAGATGCGGCCGATAACGCCACAGAAACCACCGATGAGGTTGAGGACGATGAAAACGATGTTGTACGCATCAAATTCACATGGATTCGCAATGCCGTTGCCGTTGCAGCCATTCTGCTGGCAGTATTCTTCGTGTCAATGCCAACAGGCAAGACAGAGTTGATGACTCGCACTATCAGCAATCTGAACAATCAGTTGCTGTTTGGCATGATGTCGTCGAAAGACACCAATACCAGCGCCATCGACTTTAAGCGTAAGGACGCTCAGAAGCCAGCCACCAAGGCAGCCGAGGCCATACTTGACACCATCAAGCCAGCCAAGCCTGCAGAGGTAAGCAAGCCTGCGGTTAAAGCAGCTAGTCGCGAGGGCTACTGCATCGTTCTGGCCAGCCAGGTAAGCAAGCATAATGCCGAGGATTTCATCAGCCGACTGGCCCAACGCGGCTACGAGGGAGCAGAAATTTATGTTCATAACAACATTACGCGTGTGGTTTATGGCCATTTCGATAATCAAGCCGATGCATACAACAAGCTTCAGAAGATATCACGCGAGAAAGAACTTGAAGAAGCTTGGGTTTACAAATACAACGAGACGAGCGAATGAAGAGAGTACGCTGCCCAAAATGCGACCAGTATATCACCTTCGACGAGACCAAGTACGAGGCTGGCCAGTCGTTGGTATTCAAGTGCCCCGAATGCGGCAAGGAGTTCGGCATCCGTATAGGTGTGAGCAAACTACGCGAGCGACAGAAGGACGAGAACCCCGACGAGCAGGCTAACGAGGAAGGCTGCGGATCGATAGTAGTTATCGAAAACGTATTCCACTACAAGCAGGTTATCCCACTCCGTATGGGCGACAATGTGATAGGCCGCTATCAGAAGGGCAATCCTGCCAATACCGCTTTCGAGACCGTTGACCCCAGCGTAGACTTGAATCATTGCACCATCACCGTGAGTCGCGACAAGAAGGGTGGATTGCGCTATACGCTTAAAGACAACAATAGCAATACCGGCACATTTATAGATAATGTGGAGCTCACGCCAAAAGAGCGCCGCGTTATCAGCGATGGCACCCTATTCACCCTTGGTGCCACCTCCATCATTCTCCGAACGTCAAGCGAAGAGTCATAAGAAAAATGACACTGTCATTTGTCATAATTGTCATGTGTCATGAATTATGGCTTCATTGCCTATTTGTTTTTGGGCCTCAGATCAAGGCAAAGACAGCTCGGATTGAACGAAACGCAACTTCGATGATGTCGAGACGTAATTTCGAGAGCCCATAGCCGTAATCTCAAGCTAAGGGTATTAATGAGCGAAATTGTTACCACGTTAGAAAAAAACATTTTCCCTTAAGGGTAGCAAATCTTGAAACATGACACATGACAATTATGACAAATGACAGTGTCATATTTCACACCAAGACATTCACAAAACACCGTTCAAAAATTCATATTATATAATATATTATAATATATTATATAATATGGTTGATAAAAACAGTTTTTCGAATCAATGCCCGTTCAAATAATCATGCTGTCATTTGTCACGTTTGTCATGATTCGCAAAACCTTAGTGGAGCTGGAGGGAGTCGAACCCTCGTCCGCACAAGGAAACCATACGCTTTCTACACGCTTATCTTGGCCTTCATTTTCGTGTGTCGGCAAGACCCAAGCCACCAACCGGCACCTTATCTCCTAAAACTTCATCCGTGCATCGGAGCCTACATAGACTATTTCCGATTTAACCTGCGCCGCTTGATCTTTGGATTCGGAACAACATCCTCGGAGCGACGTCTCGTTCTCCTACCTTGTAAGAGAATAAAGCCAGTAATCTACTGTACTTCGATTAGGCAGCGAGAGCGTAATTGTTTTCGCCAATTATAATTTCCTTGACTCAGATTATGGAGGGAACCAAAGAAGCCTCCGCGTGCTTACGTACCATTTCATCTCGCCGTCAAATCCAGTCAACCCCAAGACAAAAAGTCGTAATTTCGAACTGCTCACTAGCAAATTCGGCTGCAAAGATAGTACTTTTTCTGATACAAACCATGTTTTTATCCAAATTTTTAGTATTTTTGCCCCCGATTTCTAAAATAATAAGGTGTAAACAGCGTTTTAAAAGATAATGAAAGCTATCATAAAGAATATCATCATGGGCGCATCTGTGGCAATATTATTGTCGGGATGTATGACGCCTAAGACTGTGGCATACTTTCCTGAGCTTACCGATGGCGAAATCCTTACATTGGCTCAGAGCAAGGGTATAGTATTAAAGCCTGCAGATAAATTGTCGATAATAGTAAACACAAAATCGGCCGACCTGAACAACGTGTTAAACCTGCCTGTAACATCACAGATTATAGGTTATACAGCTCTACAATCCACTAATCAGAGTCGCGGTTCATCAGGCTACACCATCGATGCCGAGGGTTACATCGACTTTCCTATTATAGGTAAGGTGAAAGCATCCGGACTAACCCGCGCTGAACTAGCCGCACACCTGAAGGAGGCGCTGAACGAGAACAGTGTTGCAAAAGATGCCGTAGTAACCGTAGAGTATCTGAACCTGGGATTCTCAGTCATCGGAGAGGTCAGAACACCTGGCTTCTACCCCTTCGACAACGATAAGACCACACTACTGCAGGCGCTGAGTAAAGCTGGCGACATGACCATCTATGGCGACAGAAACAAAGTAAAAGTGCTGAGAATGAAAGAAAACGGCCAGCAGGAAACCTACGTGCTGAGCCTGCAAAATGCCGAAGCTATGGCAAAATCGCCTGCCTATATACTGCAGCAGAACGACATTATATACGTTCAACCCAACAACTACCGACAGCGCCAAGCTGCTAACGCCAACGATACCACAACAGGATCGTTCTGGATTTCGGCCGTATCGGTACTTACTACAATCCTTGTGCTCATATTCAAATAAAGAAACATCAACATGACTATAGATAGTTTTTTCAAGGCATGCTTTGCCAAATGGAAATGGTTTGTAACATCGGTAGTAGTCATCATGCTACTAGCCATCATTTATCTGATAGTTACTCCCCCCAAATACACCAAGAAGGCCCAGGTGCTGGTTAAAGAAGAAAACAACATGGGAGCCATTATGGGCCAGATTGGCGGACTAGCAGAACTGGGCGGATTGATAGGCATCGGGGGCTCGCAGAATGTATATAACGAGCTATACGCCATGCAGTCGCCCTGGTTACTGCTCAATGTGGTAAACCAGCTACATCTGGACATGAGCTACACCATCAAGGGCATTCGCAACAAGGAGCTGTATGCCGAAACACTCCCCATAACCATCAACTTTAAGAACATCACCGACGACGACGATGTGAAGATGAAGGTTGACTTGAAGAAGAACGGCGACCTGAAGCTGTATAAGCTCAAGAAGAACGACGACAAATACGATGACGAGCTAACCGGACACATCAACCAGACTCTGAAAAGTTCGATTGGCGATATAGAAATCAAAGCTACCCCCTACTTCAACAGACTTAAAGACGATGAAGTAACCATCACCGTAAAACGCACAGAGCCCATGGCAATGGTGGATTTCATCAAGAAGAAGCGTCTGAACGTGGTAGTTGGCAGCCGCGATGCCTCTATCATCGACATTAAATATAAGGACGTATCAAGACAGAGGGCTACCGATGTGATTAATGCCATGATTGCAGAATATCGCAAAGAAACCCGCGAGGATCAGGATCTACAATCAGCAGCTTCAGAGAAATATGTGATGGAGCGACTGGCAAGGCTTGAAGGCGAACTGAAGACACTTGATCAGCGTGTGGCCGACTATAAGAGCAAAACCATGATGCCCGACCTTGAAGTGATGGCAAAAGTTTATGCCGAAGGAGCAAAAGATATCTCTACAGCCCACATGGAACTGAGCAATCAACTATATGTGGCCCAATCGATACGCGATTATCTGAAAGACGAATCGAAGAAAGACCAGATGCTGCCAGCATTACTGATAGCCGACAATAAAGGCTTGGCCGACCAATTGCAAGCATACAACACGCTACAACTGCAGAGAAGCAAGATTATTGCCAGCTCGAGCAAGGAGAGTCCTGTGGTTAAAGATATAGACCAACAGCTATCGGCTATGCACGATGCCGTGCTGATAGCAGCCGAGAACGCTATCAAGCAGTTGAAAGTGCAAATCAAGAGCGTTGCAGCCAAGGAGAACGAGGGTAAACAACTGATTGCTTCTGCCCCACAGAAAGCCATCGGAGGACTATCAGACGAACGCGACTGGCGAGTGCTGAACGAGGTTTATGTATTCCTGCTGCAGAAACGAGAGGAGTTCCAGATGACCAAGGAAATGAAGACCGACATCAGAGTACTCACCCCACCAGTTGGCGTTAAAGAGCAGAGTTCACCAGTAAAGAAAAACGTACTCTTCGGAGCCTTCCTTTTAGGCATTCTCATTCCTGCCTGCAGAATCTTTGTTCGCGAACGAAACGCCCAAAAATGAGAATCGGACTAAGATCCAAAATGAGTAAAGACGTTGTCTGGACATTCACCATTCAGATAACGATTATGCTCTGTGCTTTTGCCATTAACAAGTTATTGAGTAATCGCTTAAGCATTGAGGATTTTGGACAGTATAATCTGATAAAAAGGAGCGTTCAGGTACTATCGTTTGTGATGCTGGCAGGAGTAGGCATCGCCCTACCCCGCTATATCCCACTATACAGAAACGGCGAGCAACAGCGGTCTATTGTGCCTCTGCTGGCGGCAGCCCTCGTCTATATGACAGGCATCACCATCATAGTGTGCATCATATCAGCAGCAATGGTAAACGATGCACTCCTGGCGATAGCCCTTGCTTACGCATTTACCCTGGCGTTGTCGCAATTCGTGTTTGCCTATTATCGGGGAACAGGCAACTACAAATGGTATAACGCCACGCAACTTGTCATCCAGCTGGCTATTATCCTGCCACTCATATTTCTGCCTATACTTACTACCAGAATCGTGTTCTTGTCGTGGTTAATCATCACCTCTGTGCTTGTAGCCATCTATATGGGCCGAGAACTGTTCATCCACAAGCTTCCGCACCTGAATATTGCATCGATAAAAGAAGAGTTAAAGACCATCGTTAAATACTCATCAGGAAGATTGATAGCCGACTTCTTTCTGTTCTCGCTATCCGCATTCCCACTTATCTATATCAGCAAAACCCAAGGATTACAACCCACGGCCTACTATTCTGTGGGAATAACGTTTGTAACGATGGTTACTCCGCTATATTCGTTTATGGGCATCATCCTGCTGCCATACGTTTCAGAATGCCTGGCCCAGAAAGAGCAGAAAAGAGCCAACCTTTTCATCAACAATTTAGCTACGCTCTATTTGGGTACATCGCTACTCATCATAGCGGCTCTATATCTGTTTATCGGCTTTTTCACCTCTCTGTTCTTTGCCGATAGCTATTTGGCTACTGTAGAAACATCGCGCATCATGATTCTTGCTATTCTACCACAGGCCCTATATCTGCTGTATCGCAACCCGATTGATGCTGTTAGCGTCAAGCCCTATAATGCCTTTATCCTCGGTATCTGTCTGGTGGTAATGATGATATCGTTCAGCCTCAGCACTACCCTCACCCAACTAGCTTGGGCCTACTTCTTAGTAAGCATCCTGCAAGGAGTGCTATCATGGATAACGTGGCAATTTATTAAGAACCCCAGTAATTCGTAAGGCCCAATGACAATCCTTATCATAGCTCTCGTCGCCGTTCTGGTCTCCTTGTCGTGGAAGTACATTCTGCGCCTTGAGCCTGCTGGTGTATTTGCTGCGATGTGGGCTATCTCAATACCGCTTGTACTGATGCTACAGCATTATATTGCTCTGCAATTCTATGGCATCTTATTCATTCTTGGCGGCGTCATCATGCTTATTCTGGGCACCATCTTCTGTGATTCTGTATATCATCCTGCTGGAAACAACATAAAACTAACCATCAGGAAGGAACGCATTCTTCCTGTTATGCTGCTTCTACTTATCGGCGCTATGGTTAATCCGCTCTATTCAATTATTCTTCATGGATTCAACCTCAATGCCTTGTTAAGTATGCAAGATATCTTGAACATGAATAAGCAGATATCGGAAGACCGCTATTCAACGGGCGGCATCACTAATATGGCCAACCAGTTCTTCCTCATCTTCTGCTACGCCGCACCACTATTTGGTGGATTCTGCTACAGATGGTGTGGGCGTTTTACTAAAACGATATGCATCTTAACACTTGTTCCAGGTATATTCATTGCACTTACCCAGTCCATGAAAATGGGTATGATTACAGGATTCATACTCTGGTTTACAGGCTATCTGGTATGTGCCTATAGTTACGACATTCCGATAAGACTCAAAGCTAAACACTTGCTGAGGTTTATGGGTGGATTCGCCGTATTCTTCGGAATCCTTTTCTCATCAATGGTACTACGTACAGGCGAAATAAGCGAAAGGGCTATCATGGACATCAGCCAGAAGTTCATAACCTACGCCTTTGGCCAGTTCCATTGTTTCGATACGTGGTTCACATTCCACGAAACATCCGAATATGCATTAGGCGGCAAGACATTCCTAGGTATAACCAATCTTATAGGTCTGGAAGAAAGGATTCAGGGCGTCTATCAAGAATATCACCAGATAGGCCAAAACGGTTATTACGGAATAGCTAATATTTTCACCATATTCAGATCACTCATCGAAGATTTCGGAGAGTCTGGTGCCTATTTTGTCTTGCTGCTTTTAGGAGCATTCTCTAAATACTCATTCAAGAATCTGATATGTGGTAAAAGTATCATTCTCAATCAGGTCATCATAACTGCCGTATATGCTTACTTGCTATGGTCGTTTGCCACATCTTTCTTTGCATATACCAGCTATATTGCCATGTTTGCTGTGGCCTTATTCTTATTCATATTCTTACAAAAAGAAACAACCGAATGATTAAAATAGCTATCTTCTGCGTATCGTATAACTCTGATAAAGAGCGTGATGCTTATCTAGCCTCCATAGATACAGCAAAGCGGAAAGCATCAGACCAAGTACATGTCGACGTCTACATGGCCGACAATACCATAGAAGATAATCCAGGTTACTTCAGAGCGATAAGACGACTGATGCAAAAGGTAGAAATTGCCGACTACGACTACTCTATCATCAGCAATGTCGACTTGATTCTTGAAGAAGATTTCTTCCAGAAACTGGCTGACTATGAAGGTCCCGAAGATACAGGCTGGATTGCACCCAGAATATGGTCAGAGTTAGAACAGCGAGATCGCAACCCTGCCAGACTATTTCGCCCTTCACTCAGAAAAATGAAGATACTCCGAGCTTTCTATCAGTATCCGATTCTCGATACCATCTACCATCATACCGTTTATCGCAGAAAGAAATACTATGCTAAGACCAACGCAGGTCCTATCTATGCAGGCCACGGTTCGCTGATAATTCTAACCAAGAGTTATTTCAGCAAGTGCGGCATCATAGACTATCCTATGTTTCTTTTCTGCGAAGAACTATACCTGGCCGAGAACTGCAGGAAAGCAGGTCTTAAGGTAGTTTATGAGCCTAGCATCAAAGTAATCGACAAAGAACATGTTTCTATAAAGAAGATGTCGCACAGAGATTATTGCAGACACAATCTAAAAGCAATGAACTATATTCTCAGCATTTTTTATTGATTTTACGAAAAAAAGACGTACCTTTGCACACTGATTAAAGCAAAATTGCGTTTATAATATAAATGAATATAAAAAATGTGTCGGTGATATGTCCTGTGTTCAATGAAGAGGCCTTCATTGAAGCATGTATCATATCTATCATCGAACAAGATTATCCTCAGGATGCGATGGAGATTCTATTTGTAGATGGACGGAGTACAGACCATACCGTAGACATTATTCGTCGCTATATGGAGCAGTATCCTTTTATAAAACTCCTAGACAACCCCGAGCGTATCGTTCCCCATGCATTAAACAGAGGACTGCAAGCTGCCAAGGGAGAAGTGATTATGCGACTCGACGGACACTGCACCTACCCTACCAACTACATATCAGAACTCGTAAAATATCTGTATCTGTTAAATGCCGACAATGTAGGAGGCGTATGGAGCACTCAGCCTGCTAAAGACACTCCCGTCTGTCAGGCCATCGCGTTAGCTTCGAGCCATCCATTTGGTGTAGGAGGCTCTATGCACAAAATTGGCGCATCAAAAATCATGGAAACAGATACCGTACCTTTCGGATGTTACAAGCGTGAGATCTTTGAAAAGACAGGCCCGTTTGACACCGATTTAGTACGAAACCAGGATGACGAGTTTAATGGACGTCTGCAGAATCTTGGAGGAAAGATATATCTGATTCCTCAAGTAGTTATAAACTACACAGCTCGCGATACGCTTTGCAAGATGCGGAAGATGTACTACCAATATGGTCTGTATAAGCCATTAGTAAACAAGAAACTGGGTGCGCCTACTACCGTCAGACAGTTTTTCCCTCTGTTTTTCCTATTGGGACTTGTGTTTGGAGGAATCGGTAGTTTGTTATCACCATTCATTCTGCAGGTTTACACCACAATCCTGTTGCTGTATTTATTCGTAGGAATCGTAGTAGGCAGCATGGGAGCCATACGCGCACATCAGCCGCTTCTAGTATTGCTGATGCCTTATGTATTTTTTAGTATTCACATGAGTTATGGAATTGGCTATATCGTTGGTATATTCAACGTTATATGCAAAAAGACAACTCAGGTAACCCATAGTAGATAAGATGAAGATACCCTTTTCGCCTCCAGATATCACACAAGAAGAAGCACAGGAAGTGGCCGCCGCCCTATTATCAGGCTGGATTACCACAGGCCCTCGCACCAAGGAGTTTGAAAGACAAATTGCCCGTTTCTGCGAGACCAATGTTGCCGTATGCCAAAGCAGCGCCACAGCTTGTCTCGAAGCCATACTCCGTATACTTGGAGTAGGTCCTGGCGATGAAGTGATTACATCAGCCTATACCTATACGGCCACAGCTAGTCCTGTATGTCATGTAGGAGCCAAACTGGTATTCGTAGACACCCAACAAGATTCGTACGAAATGGACTACGAACAGCTGGCGAACGCTATTAACGAGCGTACCAAGGTGGTGATTCCTGTAGATATTGGCGGTGTTCCATGCAACTATGCAGCAATTAACAGAATCGTAGAAAGCAAACGCCATCTGTTTAAACCAGCCAACGAAATACAAGAGGCTATAGGGCATCTGATTGTTATAGACGATGCTGCTCATGCTTTCGGTGCTAGCTGGCAGGGTAAAAAGGTAGGTTCTGTTGCCGACTTTACATCTTTTTCTTTCCATGCAGTCAAGAACTTCACCACAGCTGAGGGCGGAGCTCTTATGTGGAAACCCATAAAGGGTATTGATGACGATTGGATTTACCAGCAATTCCAGCTAAACTCTCTTCACGGGCAAAGCAAGGACGCCTTATCGAGAGCCAGACTTGGTTCGTGGGAATACGACATTCTGACACCAGCCTACAAAAGCAACATGACCGATCTGACAGCTGCTATCGGACTGGTACAGATGAAGCGTTACCCAGCCATGCTGAAGCGCAGAAGAGAACTCATAGAGCACTACAACCAGGAATTATCTGGTTTGAACCTGCAATTACGAGACCATTATAATGCGGAGCATATCTCGTCAGGGCATCTATACCAGGTAAGGTTGTTGGGATATGAGGAGAAGCAGCGTAATGAGGTCATCGTAAAAATGGCAGAACGCGACATCGCATGCAATGTGCATTTCAAACCATTACCCATGATGACTGCATACAAAAAGCTGGGATTCGACATCAGCAACTATCCGCATGCATACAATCAGTTTAAAAACGAAATCACACTTCCACTCTATACTAAGCTTACAGACGAGCAAGTGGAATATGTAATAAAGAACTTCAAGGAAGTGATATGATCAGATTGTTCGACATATTGTTCTCTGTTATGGGACTGATTCTGCTCTCTCCCATATTCATTGTACTCTATATTATCATTAGAACAGGAAGCAAAGGAGGCGCCTTCTATGTTCAGGAAAGAATAGGCAAAGACGGAAGACCATTCATGCTTTACAAATTCCGCACAATGCATGTTGGCTCTGATTCGGAAGGCTTATTAACCATTGGCAAAGATGATAACAGAATAACACGAGTTGGATATTTCCTCCGCAAAACGAAAATAGACGAGCTGCCGCAACTACTGAATGTTTTAAAAGGCGATATGAGTCTGGTTGGTCCCAGGCCAGAGGTTAGGAAATACGTTGATTTATACACAGAAGAACAACGTAAAGTGCTAAGTGTACGCCCAGGAATCACCGACTATGCATCGATAGAGTATGTCAACGAGAATGAGTTACTCAGTAAAGCCAACGATCCCGATCGTGTATATATCGAAGAGGTAATGCCCGATAAAATCAAGCTCAACATGAAGTATCTGGAGCATTATACGATGCAGGAATACTTCAGAATTATCTTTCTCACCTTAAAAAGTCTGATAGCATGAAAAGAGTCATTGATTTCTGTCTGGCACTTATCTGCCTGATTATCTTCTCGCCATTATTCGTCATCTGCTATCTGGCAATCAGACTGGAGGATGGCGGCCCGGCACTCTTCAAACAAGAGCGAATAGGCCTGGGCGGAAAGCCTTTCAATATTCTGAAGTTCAGAAGTATGACCTTAAACGGTAACCGCGACGAATATGCCTTATTCAAACATGAGAAGAATGAGAACCTTACACGTATCGGAAGATTTCTAAGAGACCACCATCTAGACGAGCTGCCTCAGTTATGGAATGTTCTAAGGGGAGACATGGCTTTTATCGGCCCACGCCCGGAAAGACAATACTACATAGACCTGATTATGGAGAAAGACCCCAGATATCAGCTCTTGTACCAGATTCGTCCAGGAGTTACCAGCTATGCTACCCTATACAATGGTTATACCGACTCGATTGAAAAGATGCTCATCCGCTTGGAAATGGATCTGTATTATTTGGAGCACCATTCTATATGGTTCGATGCAAAGATTCTATTCCAAACCTTCCTTTATATCATGTTTGGTAAGAAGTTCTAATACAAACTACATCTTAACAAAACTAATACGAATCGTTTCGTTCTGTAGCACCATCTCATGGCCATTCAGTTTCAGAACCTGAAAAGACTCACGCATCTGATTGATTCCATAAATGTATATCAATGGCATAGTAGACTCATCAACTAGTGGGTCATCCTTTTCGCGATCTCGCAGATGAATATCAGAAAGAGTCAGCATATCTTTATCTAACGAGAAACGTAGATAGAACTCCTGAAGCGCCTTTTCTGTATCAGTAGATCCACGAAGCTGAAGCAGATTCTTTTGGAAAGCCCAATACACCTTTTGGTTCGACATATCTGTATGAGCAGAATTAGCCAATGTATCAACTGCTACTATATGCCAATAACCATCAAGATTCCCGTTATCCGAAGTTTCGATATCACACGATACCAGAAATGATGCAAAGGCTACTAATATGAATAATATCTTTTTCATTTTGCAAATATTCCAGATTTAGCGATTGATATTTGGGCTCCAAAGTTGTCGCCAAGAAGCTTGCCGCTATCCATAGCCAGCGCCCCTCGCACACTCCAGCCAGCCTTAAGCTGCCAAGAGAGTTCTGCCAGCAGACTGAAGTTGTACTGTTTTGAGGTAAAAGGATCATTATATGTACCTAATCCCGTTTGATAAGTAGATAGCACACGATAGTTAAGCGGCTCACAAATCTTTCCGCTAATGCCCAGATGCCAAGCCACAAATCGGTTATCAGCCACACGAATAGACCCATCATCATTATAAAGCGGCGAACGGTACAGAGGATTTCCCATTACTTGTCCCCAATGTTGCCATCCTGTAAAAATATGATGGTTATAATAATTATCATTACCGCCGATATGGTCGCTTATTGTCTGGGTTCTATCATGATACACAGGACCACTCTGATATTTCGAATACAGATACTCTACTACTATATTTTTGAGCCAGTCGCATTGCTTGAGTTTCAGTTCCCAACCCAACATCATGTCTTTAAAGTCATAAAGCAGGTATTTATTATCTTTCTTTGTATTCCATTCTGCCCCGTCACCATATCCATCATAATCAAGCATAAACATAGCCGACTGATCTTCAAAGAAATGATCCAGATAAAAGCTTCCCTCCCATGTGTCTGCCTCATAATTCAGGCGAACAATCCATGAGCCTAGCTGATTACCACTAGCATTTTCATAAGTCGTCTCGTTCACTTCGCCACCGCCTGGAACAAAAGCATGAATCATACTCTTCAAACCGCCCTCGTTCGAAATCCACTGCCAATCATCTCTCGACAGTTCATAATACGACTTTCCTCCAAACTGGCAGGCCATTTCCAAACCGAGTTCGGCAGTAAATTTGCTTGGACCTATCTTCAGATAGCCGGCCTTGCTATGGTAGAAAGTACCTTCGGTATAGCGGTTTTGTGGAGATACAAAGTCTTTCTGCCAGTTATCGTCGGTAGTTTTACCATAGGCTATATGACCTTTCAGGGCTAGCCAGTTCCTGGTGCCTGGTATAGTCCAGTATTCAGGAAGCGCTATTCTAACCTGCGGAACCGGCCGGGCATTGATACCAAGCGTCTGCGAGCCAGAGCTTAATTCCTGGTTCTTCAGTTCCATCGGATATTCTTTGGCTCCAACAGTCAGCGTGCCTTTCAGCCATCGGCCTTCAACATAAACCTGCTGCATCACCAAGGTACTGGTAAAACCAGCAGCTACAGCCATATCTACACCATAACCTATCCCCCACTTCCTGCCATCATCGGCAGAGAGAGGTCGGGCAACAGCACCACGCAGATAGCCATTGGCAGTTTTCAACGAACTGAGTCCATATTTGTTGGCATTGAGCCATAATGGTGTATGATCGCCAGTTGATAATGTAGTCTGCAGCTCAGCTCGATAGTGCAGACTATCGGTAAGCGAACGTTGCTGTCCGCTCGCAGCCAGAGAGCCGCACATTATTAATATAATAGATAGAACATTCCTCATATCGCTGGCAAAGTTAATAATAAAATGCGAAATGTAAAGAGTGAAAAGCGGAAAAAAGTGGGGAAATAGGGATTTTCCTCCGCCCAATTAGGGAAAATCCTTTGTATATGACTTAAAAATGTTGTTCCTTTGCAACGTGAATAATAAACAAGAATGTAGAACAATTAAAAAAGATATGGTTATGAAGAAGTTGTTTTTCGCACTGATGGTGATGCTGACCTCTACTTTGTCAGCGAGTGCAATGAGCTACGAGCAGGCTCGCAACGAAGCCCTGTTCCTCACCGATAAGATGGCGTACGAGCTGAACCTCACCGACGAACAGTACGAGGCTGCATACGAGATAAACCTCGACTATCTGATGGGAGTAGCTGGACGCGATGATGTTTTCGGCACCTATTGGGAGCGTCGTAATCTCGATCTGAGCTATATACTGTACGATTGGCAGTGGAATGCTTATATAGCTGCTTCATACTTCTATCGCCCACTCTATTGGGAGGCTGGATATTGGCACTTTGGCATATATCGCGTATATCCACACCGCGACTTCTTCTACTTCGGACGTCCTCACTTCTATGCGACCTACCGTGGTGGACATGCTTGGCACATTCATGGCACACATGGATACTATTATGGACGCAGAGAGCACTTCCGCCCCGTTCACAGAGAGCATTTCGGCATGCACGATCGCTGGAATCGCGGCGACTTCCGCAACCCTCGTTACAGCTCAACACGCGTAACAGGTCGTCATCACAACAGCCATCGCATCGAGAGCCATCATCATGGAATGAATCGCCACAACGAGATAAATCGCCATTCTGAGTCACACCGCAATAACAGCTCATTCGGCGGTTACCGCGGGAATAGCAGTTCGCACGGTGGTTCACACGTAGGATCGCACAGCAGTTCACGCGGCGGTTCACACAGCAGTTCACGCGGCGGCGGTGGTTCTCACAGTGGCAGTTCTCATAGCGGAGGCTCACATAGTAGTGGCAGCCACATGGGAGGTCGCAGATAAACTAAAGTTCGAGTGTACGTACTTCAGCATTCGACATCCTCTGAATTTCGTTCATTGGTTTTTGATAATAAAATGATTGTATAGCTTTGTTGATGATGCCATGGCCCACGGCCAGTACCTTCTTTCCAGGAAATGTCTGCCTGACATAAGCGATGAATTCGCCAGCCCTGGAAAGAAGGTTTTCTTGTGTCTCTATATCGTCAGGCCATACTTCGCCTTTCAGTTCCGGTATATAGCGACCTGTAAAGCTTCCCCAGTCTCGTTCGCGAAGCAGTTGGGTAGTATGAACCTCCAGATGATGCGGCTCTGCTATGATGCGGGCAGTATCAACAGAACGTTTCAAATCGCTGGCAATCACCACGTCGATAGCCTTATCCTTCCACGCCTCACTAAACTCCCTGGCCTGTCTGATACCGTTCTCATTCAGTTCGCCCTGAGTCTGTCCTTGCATGATTTGATTGGCGTTATCCACTGTTTCGCCGTGCCTTACTAAGTATAAAGTTGTCATTATCTTATAAATTTTGCTGCAAAATTACATAATTATTTGCTGATTCCACCTAAATTATTTATATTTGCAGCGTAAAACCAAGAAATTATGAAGATGAAGATATTACAAAGTTCTATTTTCCGTGCCATTTGCGCCATAGCCATTGGTATCATGCTGATTAAGTATCCTGATAATACTGTAACATGGATTACAGTAGCCATCGGTATTCTTTTCCTTTTATCGGGTGTGATTTCGGTAGTAGTATATTTCAATGCCAGCAAGAGCGTTTCTGAGTATAAGATCATGGATGCCGACGGACATGTGATTGCCGGTGAGAAGCCTACATTCCCGCTTGTGGGCCTGGGCAGTATTATCCTTGGATTATTACTTGCTCTCACACCAGGCATCTTTATCAAGGCGCTGATGTACATCATTGGAGCCATATTGATACTGGGTGCCATCAATCAGTTTATGGTACTGGTAGGCGGTCGCCGATTCGGAAAGATAGGCTTTGGATATTGGGTATTCCCATCGCTGATACTACTTACAGGCCTTTATGTGATGCTAAAGCCGATGAGTCCTGCAAGTATGGCAATGATTATTCTGGGTTGGTGCTCACTTCTTTACGGCATAACCGAGATTATCAACTCGCTGAAGGTGCATTCCAACAAGCGTAAAGCTGAGAAAATACAGGAGATACCTGTAGCCGAGGAAGTGAAAGAAGAAAAAGAAGCTACGGAAGTGACTACACTCCCGTAACTATTCCCTCAATATATGTCTTAAGGATGTGGATACCCGTACGGTTATCCCCACCCCAAGGTACTATCAGGTCGGCAAACTTTTTGGTTGGCTCGATAAACTGCTCGTGCATAGGCTTCAGCACCTTCTCATAGCGATCCAGCACCATATCCACAGTACGTCCACGCTCCACTACATCACGGCGAATGTTACGGATCAGGCGTACATCACTATCGGTATCAACAAATATCTTCAGGTCCATCATATCGCGTAGCTTCTTATAGTGCAAAGCCATGATTCCCTCGATAATAATCACAGGCTTGGGTTCTACGTGTATGGTTTCCTTCAGTCGGTTACTCTCAATATACGAGTAGGTGGGCTGCTCAATAGCCTCGCCACTCTTCAGTTTCTTAATATGCTCTGTCAGCAGTTTCCAGTCGAAAGCGTCAGGATGGTCAAAATTGATGGCCTTACGCTCTTCGGGTGTCATTCCTGTGGTATCATTATAATACGAGTCGAGGGGAACAACTGCTGCACAATGTGGTGGCAGCGCTTTGGCTATTCGCTTTACAACGGTAGTCTTGCCAGAACCAGTACCGCCTGCAATTCCAATGATTGTCATAATTCAAGGTATTTAAAAACTATATTATAATATTCTGCTTTACGCTCTGTCCGCATCGGATAAGCTCTTGAGCTGCTTGGCATCCGATAGAGACGCATTGTTCTGTTATCCAGACTGAACTCAGCATACTCGCCCACCTTCGGACTCTGTACGCCATAATGGCTGCAAAACACGTCGGTTGCCAATTGTCCTGCCGTTATCACAGCCTTGCACTCTGGCAGTTGTCTCAGCATAGCGTCCAGATCGGTCTCTTCCACAATCTCCAGATCCTTGTCGGATGCATTATCCTTTGTTCTGCGGATGCGGGTGGCTGTATCGTACATTGCTATCCCCTTTTCGTTCAGGAACGGGATGATACTATCCAGATCGTAGCGCTTTTCCTGTTCTAATACGAAGTGCTGTTTGTCGCCATAGAAGCAGATGCCGAAGATACGCCACATATCGTTGATAAAGTTGGGATAATAGAATGGCATGCACCATCGTTTCTCTGCCGGAGGAAAGGTTCCAAGCATCAGCAGCTTGGCATTCGCAGGCAGAAATGGCTCAAAGGGATGACTCTCTATAATCTCACTCATTACTCTTTCATCAAATAAACCAATGTTGGCAGATGGTCGCTATATCCGTTGAGCCACTTTCCGCCAGCACTCGTGCGCAAGGTATTACCTCTGTATTCGCCTTCCTGCTGAATCAGATAATCACGACGGAATATCTGATAATCCAGGAGTTTCAAGGTCTTATAATCCTGATTACCGGCCTTGTTAAGCAGATTAGACGAGAGGATAATCTGGTCGAACAGATTCCATGAACCTTGGAATTGGAGCGTTCCCTGACCAGCAGCCAACATGTTCCACCAGGGATTCCAGAGTCCGCCCTCTTCTACCTCACTGACTTCGCGCTTTGCACCCAGGCATTTTGCCATCGACGGGTCATGTGGATCGTCGTTCATATCGCCCATAATAAACAGCTTCACATTGGGATCGTCCTTCTGCAGCGAGTCTTTTACAGCCCTCAGCTGGGTTCCGCCATCCTCTCGGGCATACGATTTAGCACCTCGCGAAGGCAGATGGTTTACGATAATCGTGACGTGCTCCTTAGCCAATGTACCACTAACCACCAAGAAACCACGTGTGGCACGTCCGGCATCTTCAGGTCTATTATATATATAAGGTATAAGCTTGTAGTTTCTCACCTTAAACAACTGCGGATTATAGAGCAGCGCACAGTCTATGCCACGCTGGTCAGGACCTTCAACATGTATAAACTGTATATTGCGGGCCTTCAATGCAGGCTGATTGCACAAGTCTTCCAAACACTTAGCGTTCTCAACCTCGGCCACACCTATGGCAGCACAGCCCACTCCAGGCAACTTATCTGTACCCATCTCGGCCAGAACTTTCGACATATTCTGTAGCTTGCATTTGTACTTTTCGCCAGTCCATTTAAACGTACCTTCGGCCAGAAATTCGTAATCATTTTTACCTTCATCGTGGCACGTATCAAACAGATTTTCAAGATTATAGAAACCTATACCATATATATTTTGCCCCTTCTTGCACTTAGCCATACCAACAGTCGCAACAAGAAGGAAAACAAACCATAAAAGATGTTTTCTGTACATAATCAGTTATATTTTGTTGCAAAAATAGCATAAAAATCCGAGCAAACAAAGAAAAAAGCACAAAAAGTTTGTAAATTCAGAAAAATATTCGTAACTTTGCACCCGCTTTATGCGAAATTAGTATTTATAACATTAATATTTAAACTCAAAATGAAAAAAGGTATTCATCCAGAAAACTATCGCCCCGTCGTATTCAAGGATATGTCCAACGGCGATATGTTCCTTACGAAGTCTACTGCAAAGACAAATGACACTGTAGAATTCGAAGGCGAAACTTACCCAGTGGTAAAAGTCGAAATCTCTAGCACCTCTCACCCATTCTACACAGGTAAGAGCAAGCTCGTTGACACAGCAGGACGTGTTGATAAGTTCATGAGCCGCTACGGTAAGGCTGCGAAGAAGTAAGATAAAAACCGCAAAGAACATCAAAAGATGCGTCCATGGTAGTTGCATATGCCAAGGCCGCATCTTTTTATATTATTACAACACGATATGAAAACAATTTATGACTTCACTGTCAAGGACAGGAAAGGCAAAGACGTATCCTTGAAGGAATACGCAAACGAGGTATTACTGATTGTTAATACAGCTACCAAGTGTGGATTCACCCCTCAGTACGATGAACTGGAGAAGCTCTACGAGCAGTATCACAGCCAGGGTTTCGAGATTCTCGACTTCCCTTGCAATCAGTTCGGACAGCAGGCCCCTGGTACCGACGAGAGTATCCACGAGTTCTGCAAGCTGAACTTTGGTACAGAGTTCCCCCGCTTCAAGAAGGTTAAGGTTAACGGCGACGATGCCGATCCTCTATACAAGTTCCTGCAGGAGCAGAAGGGTTTTGCCGGTTGGGATATGAGCCACAAGATTGCCCCTATCCTTGACGATATGCTGTCGAAGGAGGATCCCGACTACAAGCAGAAGCCCGACATCAAGTGGAATTTCACCAAGTTCCTGATTAACAAGAAAGGCCAGGTTGTTGCTCGTTTCGAGCCTACCGAGAATATCGAGAACATTGCCAAGCAAATCGAAGAACTGCTGAAATAATTGATAATTATGAAGACCAAGTGTTTGATTATAGGCAGTGGCCCTGCAGGCTATACTGCAGCCATCTATGCCTCGCGCGCTAACCTCAATCCTATTGAGTATAGCGGCATGCAGCCTGGTGGACAGCTCACCCAGACCACCGAAGTCGAGAATTTCCCAGGCTACCCTCAGGGTGTTGACGGAAACCAGATGATGATGGATCTGCGCGAACAGGCCGAGCGCTTTGGCACCGACATCCGCGATGGCGAGATTGTGAAGGTCGACTTCTCTAAGGCACCTTACGTTTGCACAGCCGATGATGGTACAGAGATCGAAGCCGATACCGTTATCATTGCTACAGGCGCATCGGCTAAGTATCTGGGACTCGACGACGAGCGCAAGTACAACGGTCAGGGCGTATCAGCATGCGCTACCTGCGACGGTTTCTTCTATCGCAAGAAGACGGTAGCCGTGGTTGGTGGTGGCGATACCGCTTGCGAGGATGCCCTCTATCTGGCCGGTCTGGCCAAGAAGGTGTATCTCATAGTCCGCAAGCCTTTCCTCCGTGCCTCTCAGGTCATGCAGCAGCGTGTTAAGGAGAACGAGAACATCGAGATTCTCTTTGAGCACAACACCCTGGGCCTCTATGGCGAGAATGGTGTTGAGGGCGCTCATCTGGTAAAGCGTAAGGGCGAACCCGACGAGGAGCTGGTAGACATCGCTATCGATGGTTTCTTCCTGGCTATCGGTCACAAACCTAATACAAACATCTTTAAGGATTGGTTGGATATGGACGAGGTTGGCTATCTGAAGAAGATAGACGGCACACCTAAGACCAAGATTCCTGGAATATTCGTTGCAGGCGATTGCGCCGACCCTGTTTATCGTCAGGCCATCTCTGCAGCAGGTTCAGGTTGCCAGGCAGCCATTGAGGCCGAACGCTACCTCTTGAACCGATAAAAAAATCAGTAAGTATATAAAATCAGAAAAGGCTCGTTTCACAACGAACCTTTTCTTTAATTACTTAAAAAACTAAATTAATCAACCATAAACCTTAACCATTAAAATCTTTTTCTGCTGCAAAGATATAGCAAATATTTTAAATAAATGTTCATTTATAGATTTTTTTGTGTTTAAAATGCGTTAAATCACTTAAATTAAACATTTTCGCGCCTATTTTAAACATTTTAACGCTTGAAAAAGCAAATTTTATCGAAAAATCGTCGATAATTCGATTTATTTATTTATTTTTGCACATATAAAACTTATGAATTATGGACAGCCGTATACTATTAACCCTCTACATAGTGGCACTAATAGCCATTATTCTCTTCGCAGGACGCCGCTTGTACTTGCGAAGTCAAAGACGAAAGAGGCAATTGCAGATGAGTGCTATTTTCACTAATATTACTCATGAACTGCTCACCCCCCTGGCCGTTATCTCGGCTTCGGTAGATAAACTGCGCGATACCGCACCAGATTATGTACACGAATACGACTTGATGCAATTCAATATTCAGCGCATGGTGCGCCTATTACAGCAGATACTAGAAGCCAGCAAGTCGGATGCAGGAGAGTTAAGGCTGCTGGTGGCTCAGGGCGATGTAATGAGGTATATACGCGAAACCGCCGAATGCCTGGAGCCGCTCATTGCCAAGAAAGACATGACATTCAGCATCAACTGCCAGCCAGAAAGCATGATGGGCTGGATTGATACGGATAAACTAGACAAGATAATCTATAATCTGCTGTCGAATGCGGCAAAATACGGCAAGGTAGGCGGCCATGTATCTATCGATGCCGTCACCAATAACACATACGATCAGGTAGAAATCAAGGTGAGCGATGATGGCGAAGGCATCTCGCCCAAACACATGAAATACCTGTTTAAGCGATTCCACGATGGCGATTACCGCAAACATCAGACAATCGGCACCGGACTTGGTCTCTCGCTCACTCGCGATCTGGTTGATCTTAACCACGGCACCATCGACTGCAAGAGCGAGGAAGGCAAGGGCACCGTATTCACCGTTACATTACCTATTAATAAAGAGGCCTTTGATCCAAGACAGATAGACGAGCAGCATAAAATCGACTTCAGCATACCGAAGAATACCATCGTCGACATCAACACCATCGTGCCCGATGTGAATGCTGAACCCGAAGATGAGACTGAGGAAGACGGCTACAAGCTGCTGGTGGTAGAAGATAATCTGGAGTTGCTCATGCTGATGAAACAGCTTCTCAAGTCAACCTATCGCGTCTATATAGCCCGCAATGGTATAGAGGCGCTGAAAGTCATCAACGAGAAAGAGCTCGACCTGATTATCTCCGATGTGATGATGCCAGAGATGGACGGTCTGGAACTCACCCAAAAGGTAAAGGCAGACCCCAACTTCAACCATCTGCCCATCATCCTGCTTACAGCCAAGACGCAGGAGAAGGACGAGCAAGAAGCCCTGTTGTACGGTGCCGATGAGTACCTGAGGAAACCATTCCGCCTCGGCGATCTGAAGTTGCGTATAGATAATATTATCGAAAACCGCAAACGCATGCAGACAGAATTCAGCCAGATGACGGAAGAAGAAGAGCAACAGACGATAGAAAAGATACCTGGTGCCGACGATACATTCGTCAAGGAAGCCATCGAGCTAGTACATAAACATATCGACGACGAGAGCTACGATCGCGATGCCCTAGCTAGCGATATGGGCTCCAGCGCTTCCAGCCTGTATAACAAGCTGCGCTCTATTACGGGCATGCATGTTTCTGCTTTTATCCGCGACGTCAGGATGAAAGAGGCCAAGCGGTTGGCTACCGAGAATCCCCGAATGCGTGTAAGCGACTTGGCCTACAGCGTAGGGTTCCACGATCCCCGCTATTTCGCCACCTGCTTCAAGAAGCACTTTGGCATTCAGCCCAAGGAGTTTCTCGAGAGCTTACAGAAAAAAGAGCGAAAAAAGTAAGCGCACCGTTCATCATCAGCAGCTCGTAACCGAAACGATAGCCTGCCACATTCCAGGTCAACGCATCGATGGCATAACACACCAACGGCGATGCGATGCAGATGTAGGGCACATACTTGTCGCGAGGCACCCTTTTGGTGAGCATTCCAAAAGCAAACAGACCCAGCAACGGCCCGTAAGTATAACTGCACATCACGTAGATAGCATCAATCACACTGGTAGAGTTCAGCATTCTGAACAGCATCACCATCACCACAAACAGCACGCTGATAACCAGATGGGCTCTTTTTCTCAGCTGTTCGTCGCCTTCCCTACCCCTAATATCCACACAGTAGCTGGTGGTTAGCGATGTCAAGGCCGAATCGGCACTCGAAAAAGCAGCCGCTACGATACCTATCGAGAAGGGTATCAACACCGACAGACCGCTCTTCTGCACATATCCTGGCAGCAAAGCATCCGACACGCCCTTCTCGCCCAGCATCACCAGCAGCACACCTAGCGACAGGAACAGCAGATTAGCAGGCACAAAAGCCACGCCGTAGGTACACATATCCTTCTGTGCCTCACGCAGCGACTTGCAAGTCATGTTTTTCTGCATCATATCCTGATCCAGACCCGTCATCACTATCACGATGAACACGCCACTCAGAAACTGCTTCCAGAAGTTCTGCTTCGATACCCAGTCGTCCATTACAAATATCCTGCTGTGCTCATCGGTAGCTATCGCACTCACAGCCTCAGGTATCGTCATGCCCAGCTCGCCTATCACCTTATATATAATAAGGAGTAGCGCCGCAAACAGGCACAGCGTCTGGAAAGTATCCGTCCACACCAGCGTTTTGATGCCGCCGCCACGGGTGTACAGCCATATCAGCACTACCATCACCGATATCGTCACCACAAACGGGACGCCCAGCTGGTCGAACACAAACTGCTGCAGTATCATGCACACCACATAGAATCGCGCCACCGCTCCAGCCATCTTCGACAGCAGAAAGAACGACGCCCCCGTCTTATAGGCCCGCTGCCCCATGCGCATTCCCAGATACGAGTAGATGGTAGTAAGATTAAGCCGGTAGTACAGCGGCAGCAGGATGAAGGCCACAGCGATGTAGCCCAGAATAAATCCCAGACAGGTCTGCATATAAGTCATATCGATACCGGTCACCATACCTGGCACCGACACAAACGTTACGCCCGATATCGAGGCACCAATCATGCCAAAAGCCACCATATACCATGGCGACTGTCGGTTGCCACGAAAGAAGGTATCGTTCGTAGCCCTTCGTCCTGTCAGCCTGCTGATGGCAAACAGAACTGCAAAATAACCTAATATTATTGCAATCATCCACATAATCGAGTGCAAAGGTACACATTTTTATTAAATTCTTAATTCTTAATTCTTAATTCTTAATTAAAAATATTATCTTTGCAAGCGGTTTCGGCTTGGCCGCTTGCCTCTACAAGAATTCCAAATTCTAAAAAAAAATATTATTATGTCTAAACAGAAAAAATTTATCCTCCAGGAGAGTGAGATTCCTACACAGTGGTACAACATTCAGGCTGATATGCCTAATAAACCTATGCCTCCCATCCATCCGGCTACTAAGCAGCCTCTGGGTGTAGACGACCTGGCACACATCTTCCCACGCGAATGCTGTGTGCAGGAGCTTGATACAGAGCATCGCTGGATCGACATTCCAGAAGATGTACTCGACAAGTACAAGTACTACCGCTCTACCCCACTGGTCCGCGCCTATGCCCTCGAAGAGGCACTCGGCACCCCAGCCCACATCTATTTCAAGAACGAGAGTACCAACCCTCTGGGTTCGCATAAAATCAACTCTGCCCTGCCTCAGTGCTACTATGCCAAGCAGGAGGGCACCAAGAACGTAACCACCGAGACCGGTGCTGGTCAGTGGGGAGCAGCTCTGAGCTATGCCGCCAAGATCTATGGTCTGGATTGCGCTGTATATCAGGTAAAGATCACCATGCAGCAGAAGCCCTACCGCTCTAGCATCATGCGTACATTCGGTGCAGTGGTCGAGGGGTCACCCTCTATGTCGACCCGCGCTGGTAAGGACATCCTGACTCGCGACCCCAACCACTCTGGTTCGCTGGGCACAGCCATTTCTGAGGCTGTTGAGCTGGCCACCACCACCCCCAACTGTAAGTACACCCTTGGTTCGGTATTGAACCACGTAGGTCTGCACCAGACCATCATCGGTCTTGAGGCCGAGAAGCAGATGCAGATGGCAGGCGAGTATCCCGATATCGTGATCGGCTGCTTTGGTGGCGGTTCTAACTTTGGCGGTATTGCCTTCCCATTCATGCGCCACAACCTGAGCGGCGAGCGCCACACAGAGTTCATCGCTGCCGAGCCCGACAGCTGTCCTAAGCTCACTCGCGGACAGTTCCGCTACGACTTTGGCGACGAGGCTGGCTACACCCCACTGCTGCCTATGTACACACTGGGTCATAACTTCAAGCCATCAAACATCCACGCTGGCGGTCTGCGCTACCATGGTGCCGGCATGATTATCTCTCAGCTCATTAAGGACGGCCTGATGCATGGTGTCGACATTCCTCAGCTCGAGACCTTCGAGGCAGGTATGCTGTTTGCTCGTACCGAGGGTATCATCCCTGCTCCTGAGAGCTGTCACGCCATCGCAGCTACCATCCGCGAGGCCAACAAGTGCAAGGAAACTGGCGAGGAGAAGGTAATCCTCTTCAACCTCTCTGGTCACGGATTGATCGATATGCCAAGCTACGAGTCGTACATCAAGGGCGACCTGCAGAACTACACGGTTACCGACGAGATGATAGCCGAGAACCTGGCAGAACTCGACAAGCAGCAATAAGAAACAAACCTCTAAATAAAAAGTAATCCCCGCTAGTAATTCTGGCGGGGATTCTTGTATCAAACTATTTGTATTGACTGTTCAGATAATCTCAACGGGATTCAGAAATTCAGAATTCAGTTTTATTTTGAGCCATAAACAGCTATGAAAGAACAAATCTTTACATAATATAATACTATTATATATAATATAAATATTATATATAATAGTAAATTTCTATCTGCCATTAGAGGGTGCTGCTGAGATAACTGAATTTTGAATTTCTGAATCCGAGTACTATAAGCAGCACCCATTTAACAATTGATTAACACTTATCCTTTGAATAATTGACGAAATTATCGTACCTTTGCATTGTCAAAAAGAAAGAGAGCGGGCGGCGGCCTTAAGGATAAAAATTGCGAGATTTAAATCTAGAAATTGCGCGCATTAATACTAGCAGTTGATACCTTTAATCGCAGTGCTTAGCTACTCTGAATGGCGACAACGAGAGAATAAACAAAATATTTAACAACACAAAAATTAAACTAGATTGAATTATGGCTATTAAAGTAATCTCCAAGCGTGGAGGTGAAGGACGAGCTGAAGAACACCTCGATTCAGATTACCTACCTGGATGAGGACGGCAAGGTTCTGAAGCGCGTAACCAGCGGCGACACAGGTGACATCGAGGACAATGGTGGCGACGATGACGGCCCAACCGGCGGCCTCACCCCTAACCCAGGGGATTAAGGAGGGGAAATTTAAATCCGTAGGTAAAATCATTTAAAACCCCAAAACACTATGACAAAGAAAGAAACGATTAAGTTTATTGTGCAGATCATAGCATCTGTAGCCTCAGCGATACTGACGGCACTTGGAGCCCATCGTGCATGGGCGTGTAAAGAAGAGAGGATGTGTAGAACCACATCCTCTCACTGTTTTAAACAAAGACATCACTCCATTAATTACCAACAACGACCTTCTTGCCATTATTGATGTAGAGACCGCTCTTAGTAGGTTTACCCTGCAGGCGGCGACCACTAAGATCGTACCAGACATCGTTAGCCGAATCGGTTGTAACAATGCCCATGCCTGTAGTGCCACTGCCACCATACAGACTAGACAAGCTGATGGCACGTGTGCCAGCGCCCTCGTTATAACGCGGCTCATGGAAGGTAAATACCTCGAACGGACGGATGTTGCGATAATTCCTTAAGAATACACTACCCTCAACATAATTATCAACATCCTCACCAATGTTCAGAGCATAGACATGATTGAAAGCCTCAACCTCCTGGAAAGTTGGTATAACAAACAACGTATCACCAATCATTACCGACATAGTTTCAGTAACCGGTACTGTAACATTAACAGATGCAAACTGTATGATACCAGCCTGGTTAAACTCATCGCTATACTCATCGCTGTTAGGCATACTGATGATATATGGCTTGTTGGCCTCAATCGTTTCAGCATCGCTAATGCCCTCTTCGGTAAACTGGTGCAACCAGAAATGATAGTTGCTGGCACTGTTTCCGAATGGAGCAATCACACCATGACTCTCGTGAGTAAAGGTCTGTACATCGAATGGCAGACAGATGCCTTCCCAACCGCGACTTACATTCTTCTTGGTGGTCTGCTTAAACTCGCGAGTGTAGCTGATCTTCTCGGC
>NZ_FRBD01000053.1 GCF_900142525.1 Xylanibacter ruminicola
CCCTCATCCAGCCCTGATACAATAATGTATTAGGGCTTTTTTCGTCCCAATCCAAACTTTTCTCCCTTTCCGCTTGTAATTCCAAAAACTTTTTGTACTTTTGCAATCAATTATGGTAAGAACTAAAGACGATTATTATATAGAAAGCAAGAGGATACGAAACGAAGTATTGGCCATGGCCGAAGCCTTAAAAGGAGAACCCTTGCGTTTTACTATCACCAATGGCATAACGATGGACGTTGAGATTACAAAATCTGATCTTAAGACTATTGTTAGCAAGGCTTCTCGTGATAATAAGTTTAATGCCATTAAGAATGCTTTGGCAAAGGATATTCCGTCATATTTAAAGAAAGGAAGATATCTTGGTTGGCGTAGGGTTTTAGAAGGAAAACACGAAGAGAGTGCTTACTTTGCTTATTTTGATCGCGAGATTGGGGTTAAAACAATTCTTGCTATGCGCAAAATGAAGAACGGTGGGCCGTATAAGCCATACGCGATTATTGATCAATATGCTTTTGAGAATAATGTTGGTGAATTAGAAATAGGAACTCCGCTTTAATGGCCTTGCTTGCCGGACCAACCGGGGCTATCCATCTGAAGCGGAGTTTAAAAGTGCTTCTATTTTAATGAGTTGCTTGCCGAACCAACCGGGGCTCCCATTCTAAATAGGTTCCTTTCACGCTGCAAAGATATGAAATCTTTCAATAAGTTCCAAATATTTTGGTACTTTTTTTATTTTAGGGCTTTTTTCTTGCCCCAATCCAAACTTTTCTCTCTTTCTGCTTGTAAATCCAAAACTTTTTGTATCTTTGCACGAAGTTAGGTAAACCTTGCAAATATGACACAAGAGAATAGGAATATATTATTGCGATTACTGCAGCAGCACAAAGAGCTGGGCATATCGGAGCAGATAGACTATCAGAAGTTCTATCTGTATTCCATCATTTCTCACTCTACCGCTATCGAAGGTTCAACAGTGACAGAGGTGGAGGCTCAACTTCTGTTTGATGAAGGCATCACCAGCAGTAAACGTACCATGATGGAACAGATGATGAACCTTGACCTAAAAGCGGCCTACGACTATGGCATACAATGGATTAAGCTGCATCATGATATCACTGTCGACTGGCTTGTTCTTTTGGCCTCTAAAGTGATGGCACGCACAGGCTCTGAGTATCATGCTGCAGGAGGTGATTTCTCTGCTGCCAAGGGTGAACTTCGCAAACTGAATGTCACTGCAGGGCTTGGTGGTAAGTCATATATGTCGTACCTAAAAGTTCCTGCACGGCTCGCTGCTTTCTGTGAAGAGCTTAATCGCAGGCGAAAGGCCATCGATGCCAACGATATTGCCGCCATTTACGAACTTAGCTTCTGGGCTCACTTCGACTTAGTTACCATACATCCTTGGGCAGATGGTAATGGGCGCACCTGCCGACTTCTTATGAACTTGCTACAGATGGAGTTCGATGTACTTCCGACAAAGGTTCTGAAAGAAGACAAGGCCGAGTACATCCAAGCGCTGATTGATACCCGCGAGCAGGAAGATATCAACATATTCCTTGATTGCATGACCCGCCTTCATTGCCAGCACCTGAAGGTTGATATCGACCATTATATTGATTCTACATCAGAGAAAATGGTCGATAAACA
>NZ_FRBD01000011.1 GCF_900142525.1 Xylanibacter ruminicola
GAGATTCGTCGTCTCATTTACACGACCAATACAGTCGAAGGCTATCACCGTCAGATACGCAAGGTTACGAAGAACAAGGGCGTATTCCCGTCTGATACAGCCTTGGAGAAACTCGTCTACCTGGCTTACCGTAACATTAGCGAGAAGTGGACTATGCCCCTGGCGAACTGGGCACTTATTTCACAACAAATAGCGATAAAATTTGGAGATAGGTATGAAATTATGTAACTTTGCAGCTAGAAAGGCTCCTCATCTGGAAAACACGATTAAAAATCGTGTCCCCCATCTGAGGTTAATATAATAAGGGAAATGGCCTTGACACAGTTCAACTTACACTACCGTAAAATATCGTATTCTTATGCTATGTTTTTATGTAAAATATCGCGTTTTACGTTTTTTCTTCGTATCTTTGCACCCAAAATATCATCGTTATGGTTGACAGAGAATCCTCGACCGATGGCCGAGGATTCTTCTTTGAAACGTCTAAAACATCTTATGCGTTTTTAAGCGTTACTCCACATATGACAGGATCAGATCGGCGATCTGTTCTTCGGTCTTGCCTGCGGCATTGAAGACGAGGTCGTAGTTACGGGTGTCGTAGCGCGTGGTACCTGTGAAGCGCTTCACATAGTTCTCGCGCATCTTATCCACCTTCTCGATGATCTTACGGGCCTCTTCCTCTGAGATATGCTGTTTGGCGACGACACGTGCCACACGGAAAGATAGCGGTGCCTGAATGAGGACGCTCAAATGGTTAGGATGGTTGCGGAACAGAAAGAATCCGCAACGGCCTGCAATAACACACGACTCTTCAGCTGCAATCTCATGCAGGATCTCGGTCTCTGCCTTAAACACGTTTTCAGTGGTCAGCACATTGGGCTCCTTACCGTATTTTGCAATACAGAATCTGCTATCGACCAATCCATTACCGATATCAGCTACGCGCTTGAAGTCTTCCCACCATCTGGTCTTGCGGCCCTTCAGCTTCTCTATTTCATCGGCTGTGAGGTTATACTTCTCTTTCAATGCCTTTATCAGGGCCTTGTCGTAGAAGCTAACGCCCAGTTTCTTGGCTAAGATCTCGCCAACGGTGCGACCGCCACTGCCTAACTCACGATTAATCGTAATGACAAATTGCTCATTCTTATTCATAAGTACCCAAATTCCGCAGCACTTTAATTAAACTTTCTTTATACCATGTCAGATTTTTCACTTACCTTAGTGCTGCAAATCAAGACAAGCAAAATCATCAATGACATATAGGCTATTGCATTTTCTTGGAAATGTGGTGGGTTCCTGCTGTGAATATCTTGGATTCACTCTCGCCTGGCATGGTAACGGAGGCTGTGCAACCCTCTGGAATGGTGAACTCCCATATCCATAGATCGCCTTGGTATTTCCAACAACTCTTAATTGTTCCGGCAGCTGAGGGATATTCTGCCTGGATGAAACCTAACCGCCTGTCGGGGAGTGGCTTCATGATGATATGTTTGAAACCAGGTTTGGAAATATCAGCGGAAATACCCGCAACAGTCTCCCAGAGCCACTGACAAACACAACCGTATGCATAATGGTTGAAACTGTTCATGCCGTTGGGGCCCAGACCTTTGTCTTTCATATAGCTGTTCCAGCGCTCCCAGATGGTGGTGGCACCATTGTCGATAGAGTATATCCAACTTGGGTTCTTCCTCTGGAATAGCAGTTCGTAGGCGATGTCTGCCATGCCATTGTCGGTGAGTGTTTGCATCAGGATGGAGGTGCCCAGGAAGCCTGTCTGCAGACAGTTGTCATGGGATGCGAAGTTCTGGCGCAGTCGGACTGCCATGTTCTCTTTGGCTACACCCTCCACAAGACCGTTCTTCAGTGCGAAGAGAGCTGGGGTCTGCATGGTGTTTAGAATGGGGGTCTTGAAGGTGCCGTCGCTGTTGAGGAAGTTGTCCTTTAGGTAGGCTTTGGCTGTTTCAGCCATTTCCTGGTATTTCGAGCCGTCTCGCCCTGTTGCCTTTGCCATGTCGCGCATCATTTCTGCATCGATTTGCCAGTAGCAGGCACTGAGGTAGTTCCAGTAAGTAACGGCATCAGGCTTGCGTTTCCCGTTGTCGTCAAAGGCCAGATTCGAACAAGTCTCCAATGGCTCGTAGCTCAGCCAGTCTGCCCACTGGTAGTGGTCATTCTCCTTGATGAGTGTCATGTGGTCGTACTTGGTCTCGTTGACGTGCTGCATGAAACGGTTCATGGCCTCCCAATTCTCATCAATGATAGTCGGGTCGTCGAACTGTTTCCAGATAGTCCAAGGCACGATAATACCAGCATCAGCCCAACCCAGGCGCATCAGTTCTGCACCATATTGGGCTGCGGGTGACACGCCAGGAAATGCTCCCGTCTCGCCTTGGGAGTCACGCACGTCTCGCATCCACTTATGGAAGAAACGGTCTGTATTTGCGAAGAAAGTGCCAGTCTCTGCAAAAACCTGTGTGTCGGCCATCCATCCGAGACGCTCGTCGCGCTGTGGACAGTCTGTCGGTACGGAGAGATAGTTGGAGCGCTGTCCCCAGATAGTATTGGATATGAGCTTGTTGATAAGTTCGTGGCCTGTTGTGATCTTGCCTGTTTCCATCGACTGGGCAATAGATGTGATAGGAATCGACTCGATAGTCTTGAAAGTTACATCGTCAGTAGCTGTAACAGAAATGAATCGATAGCCGAAGAAGGTGCAGTGTGGATAGTAGGTTTCAAAATCGGGCTTGCCGCTAAAGGTATAGTCCATCCTCATGCAGCTCTCTTGAAAACGGAGATTACGGCGGTGAACACTGCCTTCAGGACCGTCCATGCCCCTGCGCTCTGCTCCGTTTCCATCATTGAGAATCTCGCCTGGCAAGCAACTGAGCACGGTTCCTGATTTGGCTTTGAACACAAAATAGGGCACTCCGGAGCAGTTTTGCCCAAAGTCCACGACAAGGGACTCACCTTTCTTCAGTGTGATGGCCTGACCGCTGGCATATTGTTGCTTGATGATCACTGTGCCATGCTCTATGTCTTGTTTCTTCTCTGCCTGCCTGGCTCCTGTCACCCCTTCCCAGATGTAGGACTTGACGGGGTGGAGAGTTAGGTCTTTGCGCAGATAAACTTCAGCTCCTTCAGAAGGCAGTATCTCACCATTAAATTCCCTGTTTATCTCAGGCTTTGAAAGTTTCTCGGGTGTGTCATAGCCTGGCTGTACACGGGCATCGTATTCCTCACCGTCGAAAATGCCTGCATGCTTCACTGGTCCTGCGATGCCAGCTTTCCATGTCTCACAGTTGGTGCCATAGTTTTTTTTCGTTCCATCGGCGAAAGTCAGTTCCAGAACACAGCGGAAAGCGCATTTCTTTCCTTGCATTCCTTCCATATCTCCGGGAGTGACGATTTTGTCGGCCCACCAGCCTGGCGTTACCTGTGCCGACAGTGTATTCTTTTTTCCTTTCTCTTTGGTGAAGGCATCGGTAATGTCGTAGGTAAAGCTTCGCTTGGTCTTGGCATAATGGGTAAAGCCTGGCTTAAGTATTTCCTGTCCTACAGGCTGACCGTTCAGGTAGAGTTCATACACTCCCAGTCCGGCTGTCATCCATTTGGCAGAAGTCACAGTTTGTTCATTCCTGATGTTGGTCACGAACCAATTTGCTCCGTCAGCCGCACGTCGAATCTGGCCTGCACGCCCCTTGGCAACTGGAGCATCTGCTGCAGATATCCATTCCGAACAATCCCATGATTGGGTGTCTAGTGCAGTCACTTTCTGTCCTACGTTGTTTGTTTGTCCACAGGTAATGCCAGATATAGTCAGCAGACCTGCAATTAGCCAGAATTTGAATCTTCTCATCATCCTTTTTAATAAATCATTAATGACATGGCAAAGGTACAACAAAAATCTGAGAAAATCAGCGCTTTTGGCGGAATATTTTTCGTTTTGGACAGATTTGACTCTATTCTCTTACCTTTGCACCAGATTATAGATTATGTTCTAAATGTCCGATGTTAAACATCGTATAAGTTTAGGACATGCGGTCATGATTTTGTAGTTTTGCTAGGGATTGTGGCCGAGTGCACAAAAAGAACCGTCCCTTTTGTGTTAAAAACGTGTTCCTGAGTTAAACGTACAATCTTCATTACCTTTGCTTACTGGTTAGAAAGAAAAAGTAAGCAATGATCTGATGAAAGCCGCCCCCTTAGCAACACGCGCTTTCTCTTCGGCAGAAGCTTTTTTCTGCTTTTCCATCTCAGCTACGAACTCGTAAGCATCGTCGCCTTTCAATACTGGTGTAGGTTCAATCGGTTTTGCCATAATCTTACTTATCTAAATATTTCGGGTGCAAAGTTACAACAATCTTTTGAAACTTGCAAGTGTTTTGCAAGAAAAATGCCTCGCACCATATTCCGATGCGAGGCATTTATTATTACACTGCCACACCTGTTCGCATTACGTCGTGGTAGAGTGGCGACTGGCGGTCTTCAGCCATGAGCACTGGCTCGATGAGGAAGCTGACCTCACGGACATCACGCCATAGTTTCTTGGATATTTCGAATTTGCTGTCACCATAAGTGGGTACGATTACAGCCACGTCGATATCGCTGTCAGGGTTGGCATATCCCTTACTGTAGGAACCGAACATCATTACCTTCGGCTCCACATCGAAGCGGGCGCTTATTACTCGCTTGTATTTACGTACGAGCTCTAGGGCCTCGTCGCGGGTAAGTGTTCTTCTATCCATTGTTGCATCTGTTTGGTTTCATCTATGATATGTCGACAGGTCTGCGGTGTGAGCGTGCGGGCGAGTTCCTCTTTGTCTTCGGGGTAGCGTGCCTCGATGTTGTAGTTTGTGATGGTGTCAAGGAAGTCGCGCTGATCATCGTTCATCAGGTCGTATAATCCGCATCCTGTGGCCAGTCGCTGGTGACTGTGCGTGTAAGGTGGGTCTGTGGGCTGTGTGGCACACCAATATGCCTTGAGGGTTTTCTCTATAACCTGGTGGCACATGAAAGCGACATAGAGCCAGCGGCCCGTTTGGTGCATGGCCTCGGCTGTGTCGAGGTCGTAATTGGCTATGTCGAGCCAGTACTGCACTTGTTCGTCTCTTGTCATTTTGGGTAAATGTTGTACCTTATATTTAATATATTCTGCTGCAAAGTTACAACAATCTTTTGAAACTTGCAAGTGTTTTTCAAGAAAAAATGCCTCGCATCATTCTTCCGATGCGAGGCGTTTGCGTTATAGTTGTTATGTGTGATATGATCAGGAGCGCTTGACTCTGTGATCGTCTTGATCGCACTTTAATAAAGATCAAAGACCTTCGCAATCTTTCTAGAACCGCCGATTCGAGAGCCGAGAGGAGCTTCGTCTGAGCGGCTTTTGTCTTCTAATATGTTCCGACGAAATAGAAATTCAGGGTAGGATCGATGGTGTTATTGAGACCATCTTCGCCAAACTGCTGATTGCCGTCTATGGACAAATCACCCTGCGCTCCGCCATTCTCTCTATAGTACATGGTTGATTCACCCCAACCTGCCCATGTGCTCCAACCAAATTCGCCATTCTTGTTTTCGATATGGTCAGCGGCTTGCTGATAGGTATCGCCAGTTTGGTAGAACAAGAGCTTGGCACCTTTTAATGGGGACGTACCTTTTGGAATAATCAATGCCTTGAGCGACGATGCGTTCAGCTTCACTACAGATTGATAGTAAGAACCTGCCGTGAACGAAATGCCAGTCTTGGATTTAATATAGATGTTGCTTCCGGCACCAAAAGCGGTGAATTTGACTTCCTTGCCGCTGATGGCGGGAAGGGCAACGAAAAGCTCGTTTGTTGCAGTCGCTGGTGTAACGATGTAGTCGTACGTATCAATGGAAACGATAAAAGGTTTGACATCGATGGTAGCCGAGCCGTCGGCATTCTTGACGGTGAACTTGAAGATGGCGAACTGGTTGGTGAGCGTCACGTCATCGTTAAGTGAAGCCGTGCCACTGACCTTCAGCGTACCATTACCTTTACGCACGTCATATTTCGCAGCAACGTCATCCAATGTACCGCCGCTCTGAGCGTACAGCAGGTCGGCCTTCACATCCTTCGTATCGAGGTCGACAGCACTGTAAGGAAAGATAACCGTCACGTCCGCACCGTCGGCATCAGTCGTGATAGTACCGGAGATGGTAGCATCGTTACCGCTGACGCTGGCGACCGTCACCTTGTCGATTATGCCGTTATGAATCAATGCTACCTCTTCGTCCACAATCCATGTGGCCGTGAGACCTGAGCCGTTGTCGCTGAGTGCGCGGGTAGTGGCTTTATCTCCGCCCATGCTGATGGTGGCGGTGAAGGGGATGCCCTGAGCCTCGGCGGGCTGCTGGGCGGGGTTCTCGAAGTCGTTGTCGTCGTTGCTGCAAGCGGCAGTCATCAGAGCCAGTGCAGCCATAAAGAATAATTTCGTTGTCTTCATTGTCTTTACGTTTTTAAATTGTTCTACACTGTGATTGCTTATTCATCTTCGAACGGGTCGTAGTTGCTTTTTTCATAATTCTGGCCTTTCAGCCCGCCGTTACTGCCAGCCAGCAGTTGCTGCTGTTGTTTCAACTCGAAGACCTGCATCGAGGGCTTCTCATACTTTTTCTTTGTTGTCATAAGCTAATAGAATTAAATTGTTTATTACTATTGTTTCGTTATATCAAAATTTGACTACAAAGATATATATTTAACTGATAAAACTGTTAGTTTATTTTAACTACCCCCCCCCATTTTTAAGAAACGTTAACTTTGTGGTTTTGTTGTTATCGTGCACGTGTATTGGCGACATTAATACTACAGATTAGAAAAACATGCTGTAGTTACAAATATAGTAGTTACAATTTTCGATAAGCAGAATATTAAAAAAGAGAAAAATAAAACTGGTTGGTTAACTTTACGAAAAATTGGTGCGTTTATATTTGCTCATTTCAGAAATTTGTCGTATCTTTGCACCAGTAAGTTTAACTAAAATTTATACGATTATGAAGCAGAATGAAATGAACAGCCAGAAGGCTCAGGAGTTGACAGAGGAAGAGTTGGAGCAGGTAAACGGCGGTGATGTTACTATCGAAGATATATTGAAATCTACCACTGCTATATTGATGTTTCCGTGAACTCACAGAGGAGTACACCTGATTCATGAAGAATAAGAAAGATGCTCATAGTCTTAGGCATTGACGCGTGGATTACCATCGTGACGCTCGTTGCGGTGATGGCAGCGCTATTGTTTACGCGGCTCAGGTCTGACGTAGTCTTTCTTGGTGCCATCGGCATCTTATTCGTGACAGGTGTGCTGGACACCACTGAAGCCTTTTCCGGCCTTGTCAGTTCGACGGTCATCATTGTGGGTGTCATGTTCGTTGTCGTCACAGGACTGTCCTTCACAGGTGTTCTTCAGTGGATATCGAAACATGTGCTTGGACAGCCCAAGGGAGAGGTCCATGCCCTGCTGCGCCTGATGGTGCCCGTGGCGCTGCTGAGTTCATTTGTGAACAACACTTCCGTCGTGGCGCTCTTTGTAGGAGTTGTCAAACTGTGGTCCAGGAAATTGGGCATCCAACCCTCCAAATTGTTGATTCCATTGAGTTATGCTGCTGGAATGGGCGGCCCTATGGCCGCTATTGCCACGCCGACGGCCTTATTGCTGAGCCACATGTACGAATACAAGTCCGGTCAGCCCCTGAGCATCTTTACATCCACGCTACCAGCGTTGGTCTGTTTGGCTGTTGCCATGTCGGTCATCATCATCTTCCGCAGGCTCTTGCCCGACACCAACAACCCGGAGTCGGCTTTTGAGAATACCGGCGAGTACACCTTGGAAATGCTGGTCCCATCGAACAATCGTCATATTGGCCAGACCGTCGGCGAACTGGGGCTGAACCATGTGCCTGCCGGCAGCCTCATGGAACTGATTCACTTCGACAACGACCGGCTGGTGTTGCCGGTGCGCGAAGAGGAGCCCCTGCTGGGAAGCGACCGCCTCATCTTCTCGGGTCAGATTGACCAACTGCTGGAACTGACTAAGACCTTTCAGTTTGTCATTCCCGACCATACCGTATTCAGCGTCAAAGAGCCAGGTGGCAAACAGTGTTTCAAGACGGCATACATCTGTTTCGGCAGCAACCTGATAGACACCCGAATGGGAGATACTACTTTCGAACGAGACCATGAGATAACGCTGGTTGCCGTATCGCGACGGGGTGAACGCATCAAGGTGCCTCCACGCGATGTCGTCCTGCATGCCGGCGACTCACTGCTCTTTGTCCATCAGTCACACCAGAAGATCAATACGGAAGCTATGAAATTACAGCTGGAGTTCTTTGATTCTCCTGAAATTCCTGTGACTGGTCTGAAACCGCTGGTCTCGACGGTCATTATGATCAGCATGGTACTTTTGGCCACTACCGGCATCATGTCGCTGTTGCAGAGTGCCTTCCTCGCCGCCGGTGCCATGCTGGTGTTTGGGTGCTGTACGCCAACGCAGGCCATGAACGCCATCAAATGGAACATCCTGATATCCCTGGGAGGAGGTATTGCATTGGGTACGGCCCTTCTGAAGACAGGTCTGGCCGATCAGATGGCGACGGGTGTCCTTCATTTGTGCGGCGGCCAGCCTCTCCTGGTGATGATTGCTCTTTGTCTGTTGGCAGCAATCGTCACTGAGTTCATTTCCAATTCGGCAACCATCGCCTTGATGTTTCCCATCATCTATGAAGCTGCTGTGAACATGGGCTGCGACCCACTTCCGTTTTCCCTCGCACTCTTGCTGGCGGTGAATGCAGCCTTCCTGACTCCCATCAGCACACCCCTCAACCTGCTGGTCTACGGTCCGGGCGGTTACAGCGCCACGGACTACCTGCGCATCGGACTCCCCGTGAAGCTGGCCTATCTGGCAATTTCCATCATCGTCATCTGTCTTATTTATGGTATATAAAACAAGTGACGTTACCGAAATGTTGTGCCAATTTTACAAAACTTGTTTTTTTGCTTTGCCGATTACGGATTATTTCTTATCTTTGCCGCAGAAATCAAACAGAACAATAATATTTTAAACTTATACCACTATGGCAGAAAACAAAATCAAAAAGCAGGAAGAGCAACTCAACGAACAACAGCTCGATGATGTAACTGGCGGAAGAAATAGAAATACTGGACAAGAAGATGAAGAAGGTTTGGACCCAGGTGCTCACTATAGAGAGAGGCGGTCATTTTTTCAAACAACTTGAACGTTATCTATAGGGGAATCCAGAGCCAGAAGGTGGAGCCGTGGCCTTCGCCATCGGAAATCAAACCTATGTCGCCATGACTGGCGTCGGCAAAGGCCTTGCAGATAGACAGACCGAGACCTGTGCCCTGAACAAAGTCGTTGACCTTGAAGAAACGCTCAAAAATCTTGTCCTGGGCCTCAACAGGGATGCCTGAGCCGGTATCCTCGCAGTAAACGTAAAGACCATCATGTTGCTGCCCGTCGACTGTGCGGGCCTCGCTACGATAACCCAGCTTGATGTGGCCCTGAGTGGTGTACTTAACGGCATTGGTAACAAAGTTGATGATGACCTGCGATACGCGGTCGGCATCGACATTGATGGGGAACGAGGGGTAGGGGTTGTCGCTGATAAACTCGACGCCTATCTCCTGCACACGGGGGCGAAGCGACTCGAACAGCTCGTTGAAGGTGCGAGAGAAGTCGACATCAACAGGTTTGATTTTCATGCTGCCACTCTCGAGCGATGATGCCGTGAGGATATCGTCGACCAGACGTAACAGCATGTCGCAGTTGTTCTTGATAATCTTGATGACTTCGTTGCGGTCGTCGGAAGGCGGAAGCGATGAGAGCAGCTCGGCAAAGCCCACGATGGCATTGATGGGGGTGCGTATCTCGTGGGTCATATTGGCCAGGAACAGAGTCTTAAGCTGGCCCGACTCCTGAGCTCGCTGGGTTTCGCGGCGCAGCAGGTCTTGCTTATGCATCACATCGTTGATGTTGCGCCATACACCAAAGGCGCCCAACAGGCGGCCCTCGTCGTCGAACTCGGGGATGCAGTTGATATGCACCCACTGCAATTCGGTGGTGCTCTGGGTTACTACCGGATGCATCTGACCCACATACACAATAGGATGGCTAAGCGTCTGGCTGAGCGTAGAAAGCCCAAGCGACTTCACGAACTCGTTCTCCTGGTCAACAAAGATCTTCTGCATCTGCTTAAGATTAAACGAGCGCACCACGGTGTTAAGGCCGCTGTAGAATTCAATCACATCGCGGTCGAGACTGATGCGGAAGGCCTGCATCTGGCAGAACTGCATCAGAATGCCCAGTTCGTATTCGTAGGTTCTGATGGCATTGCTGATGCGCTGCATATCTACATCGTTCTGCCGCACACTGAGATACATGTTGCGCTCTTCGGTCACATCGCTGGCTGTAACCGAGATATACAGCAGCTTGCCGTCGGCATTGTAGATAGGGTGAACGCTGATTTCGAGATAGACGTGCATGTTGCGCTCGGGAATAATGCTGAGCGAGCATGCCCAGTAATCTTCGGGGTGGTAGCGATTAAGCACCTCGTTGAACGGCGATATATCGAAAAGATTGATCTTTGAGAAGAACTCATCGTTATTGTCGCTATCAAAGTTACATATCTTGCGCATGATGCGGTTGGCATCTACAAGCCATCCGTCGGGTGTATAGAACGACTGGCCGATAACAGAGTTCTCGAATATGCTGTGGTAACGCTCGGATATCCTCTTGATTCTGTTCTCCTTGCGAATGGTCTCGGTCTCGTCGGTCAGCGTAGAGAAGATGTTGATGGGCTTGCCATCTTCGTATTCGGCTATGGCATAACCGTACATATCGTGCCAGTCGGGGGTGTCGCCATCCCTATTGAAGTTCCAGCGGAAACGGCACTCGTCTTCCTTCGCAGTGCCATTGATAAGGCGCTGAAACAACTGGCGGAATGCGTCGAGGTCGTCGGGATGTACATAGGTGAAGCACTCCTCGAGGCCTACATTGGTTTTGAACATAGCCTCACCATGAATGTCGTACACGCGGTCGTGCACCAAGTCGAGGCACATAACGTGGCTACCACTGATGTCGAGGGCCATCTGCATGACCTGCTGCTCGTCGAATATCTTATTGTCTTCCATCATTATCTCTTTTCTTGTCGATAGTATAAGCTGTGCAAGGTATTGAAACCCAGATGCTGGTACCTTTTCTGAAATTAGACTGAATGTCGATAGTGCCGCCCATCTGCTTTGTCAGCATCTGTGTGATAGGCAGATCGAGGCCTGAACCCACCATGAGGCCCTGGTTGTTACGCGCAAAACGATCGAAGATATGAGGCAGGACTTCGGGAGGAATGCCAGTACCGGTGTCTTCGAGATGGAAGGTGAGCTCGCCGCCGTGATACTCGTAGCTGGTGATGATAGAACCACTGGTGGTTAACATGCACGACAGCTTGCACAGACGTTCGATAATCATCTGCAGGTGGGCGCGGTCTATTTCGACTTCAAGGCATGTATAGGGCTGAATCACCTCGGCCGAAACCTGAGCGTTGACAGACGAAAGGGCACTGCGGCAAATACTCTCGAAGATTGCAGCAAAGTCGGTCTTCTCGTAGGCGTATTCTTCCATATTTGCCTCAAGGCGAGAGATATACAGCACATCGTTAACCAAAAGCAGCAACTCGCCGGTGCTCTGTTTGATCTGCTCGAGGAAGAAGGGTTCGTCGGCCTCATCGTGTTCGGTAGTGAAGAGTCCGGCATATCCTACGATGTTATTAAGCGGCGTACGTATCTCGTAGCTCATATTGGTCAAGAAGGCCTGCTTAACCAGCTCGGTATCCTGCGCCTTCTTGGTCTCTACGGCAAGTTGCTGCTCGGTTTCTACCATATCGGTAATATCACGGAACATGCCGAAATAGCGTTCTACCTCTCCATTGGCATTGAGCATGGGCACCATGTGGAACAGCAGCCATATCTGGCGGCCCTTCTTATCGCGTATCTCAATCTCGATGGCCTGTGTGATACCACGCTTCGTCAAGTGGTCCATACGGTTGAGCAGACTGTTGACGGTACGGCGGAAACGCATAGTGGCCAAGCGTATGCAGCGCAGCTGCGACATGTGGAGCTTGCTGTTGTTGCTGCGGTTGATAATCTCGAAGGTGTAAGAATGAGGGTAGTAGTTCACCAACTGTACACTGCTCACACTGAGGGCGTAGTCGATATTGGCAATATACTGCCTGATATGTTCGGTGCCTTGCTGCAAATTGCGCACACCTTCCTGCAGGCGATGGAACGACTCTACCATCTCGGTGATGTTATGGCCCGCCATATAGATACCTTCGAGCTCGCCATCGTCCTTGCGTATGGGATTAATGGTCGACTCGTAATACATCTTGCCCTTCAGCTGCAGCTCATCCACACGGTACTCAGGACTCTGGAACTTGGCGAAATCGATAATGCTGCCGGTGTTAGAGTTCTCCATCTTGTCGATGGCTATCTGGCTGTAGAAGGGGTTATTCTTGAGCAGAAAACTGCCATCGAGCGCCATGTCGCGGCTGGGAACGTTGAACGACGTACAGGCGCGCTCGTTGATGTCGCGTAGCACACCGTCCTTGTCGTAGTACAGCATGTCGAGCAGCGACGAGTTGAAGATGGTCTGGTAGCGGATAAGCATCTCGTTGACTTTATCCTGACGGCGGCGCTCTTCGGTTATATCATGCTGGATGGTCATGATCAGCGAAGGCTCGCCGTTGGCATCGCGATGGGCCACAGAGATAGACATATTATAGTATCTGCAATCGGCATCATTGTCGGCACGATTGCGTATCATCACCTTGCCCTTTTCCTGTTTACCTTCGCAGACGTCGAAGATAATCTTGCGCATCAGATCGAGATCGTCGCGATGAAAGAACTGAGCAAACTCAGCTGGATTGTATTCACGCTCATATTCGCCCGTATCTGAGAGATAAAAATAATGGCGCGTAGCGGGGTGGAAAAACCAGAGACGTAATTTACTGGTTTTTAGTATCAGCGCTAAACGTGCCTTCTGTTTCATGGTGTCCATTTCTTCTCCCATAGACCTAATTATGCTTCAAATTAGTAGTATTGCGCTGCAAATATAACTAAATAATTCAGAAATAGCAAGATTTTTGTCTATTTTTTCACATAAAAGGCGTGGAGACCTGCATTTTTACATACAAGCCCCCACAGTATGAAAGAATAAATTTGGAAAAATCTAATTACTGAATGCCCTCTTCGCGCAGTTTCTGCTGCCAGCGCCATGCGGTGCGCAGAATCTCTTCGGTTGGGGTTTCGGCCTTCCAGCCAAGTACCTTGTTGGCCTTATCTACATTGCCCCATACCTGCTCGATATCGCCCTCGCGACGTGGAGCGTAGGTCCAGTTAACCTTGACGCCGGTAGCCTTCTCGAAGCCCTCAACAACCTCGAGGGTTGACAGACCCTTACCGGTACCGATGTTGAATACCTCGACAGCCTCGCACTCTGGCTTATCGAGCACGCGCTCCATAGCCTTCACATGGGCCTTGGCCAGATCAACTACATAGATGTAGTCGCGGATACAGGTCTTGTCGGGGGTGTTATAATCGTTACCGAAGATCTTGAGCTGCTCGCGAATGCCCATAGCTGTCTGGGTAACGAAAGGAATGAGGTTCATGGGCACACCGTTAGGCAGCTCGCCGATGAGTGCTGATGGGTGAGCACCAATGGGGTTGAAGTAACGCAGGATGATGCTCTTGATAGGAGCGCCGCTGTGGATGTAATCCTGGATGATCTCCTCGTTAATCTGCTTGGTGTTGCCGTAAGGGCTCATAGCCTTCTGGATAGGAGCATTCTCGGTTACAGGCAGATTCTCAGGGGCTGGCTGGCCGTAAACGGTGCAGCTGCTTGAGAAGATGATACCCTTGACATTGTACTTAGGCATGAGCTCGAGCAGGTTGACAAGCGATGTGAGGTTGTTGCGATAATAGAGCAAAGGCTTCTCAACGCTCTCGCCTACAGCCTTAGATGCTGCAAAGTGGATGATACCCTCGATGTTAGGGTACTTCTTGAACACACCCTCGAGAGCATCGAAGTCGCAGCAGTCTACCTTCTCGAAGGCAGGGCGCTGACCAGTGATCTTCTCGATACCGTCGACAACATTGGCATTAGAGTTTGACAGATTGTCGATGATGACAACTTCGTAGCCTGCTTCCTGCAGTTCTACGGTGGTGTGACTGCCGATAAAACCGGTTCCACCAGTAACAAGGATAGTTTGTTTCATAATGCTTTATTATATTAAAATAGTTGATTTGAATGTTCCTTCCTGATTAAACTCATCCAGACAGAGTGGCTGGCGTGAGAGTGCGAAGAGGGTAGAGCCAGAGCCCGACATAGCCGCATAAGTGGCACCCTGCTGATAGAGGCGATCCTTGACGGCGCCCAGCTCGGGATGAGCAGAGAAGACGCTGTACTCGAAATCGTTGGTAAGCTTATCGGCCCACTGCTCTACGGGCAGTTTCACTACGTCGCGGCAGCACACCTCAGGGCGCTGGGGCTTGATGAGCGCAAAGGCCTCGCGAGTGGGCACGGGGATATCGGGGCGTACCAGAGAGAGATACCATCCTGAGAGGTCGAGATCGATGGGCTGCAGCTTCTCGCCAATGCCCTCGGCATAACAAGGGCGGTTGAGGATGAAGAAAGCGCAGTCGGCTCCCAGACGAGCGGCATAGTCGATCATCTGCTGATCGGTAAGTCCCAACTGGAACATCTGGTTGAGCAGGGTAATCATAAAACCGCAATCGCTGCTGCCGCCGCCCATACCGGCTTGTGTGGGTATGCCCTTAAAGAGGTGGGCATGGATGCGAGGCAGGGTGGGGAAGTCGGCCTTCAACAGGTTGTAGGCACGCACCACCAGGTTGCGCTGTTCGTCGCCATCGATATGGATGTTGGAAACCTTGAGGTCGCAATCCACAGCTGATGGGAACTCAGGGTCCATAGCATACACCTCGAGCGCATCGGTGATGGGCACGGGATAGAAAACCGTCTCGAGGTTATGGTAACCGTCAGGACGTTTCTCTACGACGTTTAGACCGAGATTGATCTTTGCTATTGGCTTTGTTAGCATGGACTTATTTTACTATTTGACAATTTTCTTCTTTCCGTGACCGTGGCCTTTAGAGTGCCAACGTCCGTTACGACGGCTGGTAGGCTTCTTTTCACGTTTCTTGTATTCGGGGGCTTCGCCGAGGCCTTCGGGCAGAGCTATCTTCTCAACTTCCTTGCCCAGAAAGTGCTCGATGCCCTGGAAACGATAGATGTCGGTATCGCTGACGAAGGTGATGGCCTCGCCGTCGCGATCGGCACGGGCTGTACGGCCGATGCGGTGTACGTAGTCCTCGCTGTCGGCTGGCACATCGTAGTTGATGACCAGACGGATATCGTCTATATCAATGCCTCGGGCCACAATGTCGGTGGCTACCAGTACATCGGTCTGTCCAGCCTTGAAGCGATACATGGCTTCGTCGCGCTCGGACTGCGAGAGGTCGGAGTGCATCTGGTCGCAGTTGATGTGCATGGACTTGAGTTTGCGGGTAACCTCTTTTACGCGCTCCTTCTTGCCCGAGAAGATGATGACGCGCTGCAGGTTGCCATTCTTGAAGATGTGCTGGATAATCTTGAGCTTCTGAGGCTCATAGCACACGTAGGCCATCTGGTGAATTTTCTCAGCTGGGCGCGATACGGCTATCTGCACTTCTACAGGATGATGGAGCAGCTGTACGGCAAGCTCGCGTATCTTTTTAGGCATGGTGGCCGAGAACATGATGCGCTGGCAGTTCTTGGGCAGCTGCTGTACTATCTTCATGATGTCGTCGACGAATCCCATGTCGAGCATGCGGTCGGCCTCGTCGAGCACAAAGAAGCTGCATTGCGAGAGGTCGAGGTTGCCCACCTTAAGGTGACTGAGCAATCGGCCCGGTGTGGCAATGAGCACATCGGCACCCATACGCATAGAGCGCAGCTCCTGGTCGTAGCGGTTGCCATCGTTGCCGCCATAAACGGCTACGCTGCTCACATCGTCGAGATAGTAGCCAAAGCCCTGCATGGCTTGGTCAATCTGCTGTGCGAGTTCGCGCGTAGGCGACATGATGACGCAGTTGATGGCATCCTTGGGATAGTCGCCATCGTCGAGTTGTGAAAGAATAGGCAGCAGGTAGGCTGCGGTCTTTCCTGTTCCCGTCTGGGCGATACCCAGCACATCGTAGCCGTCCAGAATCTCAGGAATGCAACGCTCCTGGATGGGCGTCATATCTTCGAAGTGCATGTCGTAAAGCGCATCGAGAATATTATCGTTCAAATATGTTTCTTCGAATGTCATAACTGTCAATTATCAACTATCAATTAGTTGGGGGCTTGTCTGTAACACAAATAAGCTATAAATAAATATAATATGTTAGGTATCCACGCAGCCAACAGGGCTGGTGTATCGGCATTGACGGCAAAGGTGGAGCTGATGGTCTGCAACAAGATGTAGCTGAACGAGAGCGCCAGACCGATGCCAAGATAAAGACCCATGCCGCCCTTACGCTTGCGGCTGGAGAGAGAAACACCGATGATAGTAAGGATGAACGAAGCAAATGAGGTGGCTATTCGCTTGTGATACTCTACTTCGTACTGCACAACATTGGTTGAACCGCGGTCTATCTGCTTGGATATATAGCGGTGAAGCTCGCTAGATGTGAGCGTCTCAGACTGACCGTCGGAATAGATCAGGTCCATAGGCTCCATCTGTACAAGGGTATCGATGACTGCACCCGACTGGATCTCCTCGCGCAGACCTTTCAGGGTACGTATCTTGTAATTCTGTGCCTTCCAGTGATAGCGCGAATCGCTGATAGAATCGTAGCGGATGACTGAGGCCGTCATGTGGCTAACAAGCTTCTTGTTCTCGAATTTATCGAGCGAGAAGCCATAGCCGGTCTGAGTCTGGGCGTCGTACTGCTGCAGATAGGCAATAACACCTGGTGCCACCATGAGCTGCACATTGGTGGCAGAGACTGTCTTCTTGTTGTTCTTATACTTCGACTCGAACTCCATTTTGACCTGATTGCCCTTTGGAATCACAAATCCGCCCAGATAGAAATTGGCTGCAGCAATAAGTGCTGCCGAAATCATATAGGGGCGCAACAGACGCTTAAAGCTGACACCTGCTGCCAGCATGGCTATAATCTCGGAATTGCCCGCCAAGTTGGATGTAAAGAAGATGACGGCAATAAATACGAACAGTGGCGAGAAGAGGTTGGCAAAGTAGGGCACGAAGTTGGCGTAGTAATCGAATACAATAGCCTTGAGCGGTGCACCGTTAGTAGAGAACTTGGCCAGATTCTCGTTGATATCGAATACAATCGAAATAGAAATAATCAGAACGATTGCAAAGATGTAGGTTCCGATGAACTTGGCTATCAGATAGCGGTCAAGACGAGACACGTATCTGAACGGATTGATATAGTTCAGATAGCGCAGGTATTTCAGCCATCGTAAGTATTTAGCTACTTTCATCGTCTTCTGCCTAATTGGTCAATTACACTACGTTTCCACTGAACGAAATCGCCAGCGATGATATGCTGTCGGGCATCGCCTACCAGTCGGAGGTAGAATGCCAGATTATGAATCGATGCTATCTGCATGGCCAGCAGCTCCTGTGCCTTGAACAGATGGTGCAGGTAGGCCTTGGAGTGGATGCGGTCGATATCGCAGCCATCAGGATCGATAGGCGAGAAGTCGTTCTCCCACTTCTTGTTACGCATGTTCATGGTGCCCTCGTAAGTGAAGAGCATGGCGTTACGGCCGTTACGCGTTGGCATGACGCAGTCGAACATGTCGACACCACGCTCAATGGCCTCGAGGATGTTTTGAGGTGTGCCTACGCCCATCAAGTAACGGGGACGGTCCTTAGGCAGGATCTCGTTAACCACCTCGATCATCTCGTACATCACCTCGGTAGGTTCGCCTACGGCCAGACCGCCGATAGAGGCACCACCGCCATCGTTAAGCTTGCCCAGAACGTCGCACACGTGCTTGGCAGCATCCTGGCGCAGGTCCTTATAGGTACAGCCTTGAACAATGGGGAACAGCGTCTGGTTATAGCCGTAGAGAGGCTCGGTCTCGTTGAATCGCTTGACACAGCGCTCCAGCCAACGCTGGGTGAGGCGCAAACTGTTTTCGGCATACTTGTAGTCGCTCTGGCCTGGAGGGCACTCGTCGAACGCCATCATGATATCGGCTCCGATGACACGCTCGGTATCCATCACATTCTCTGGTGTAAAGATGTGGCGCGAACCATCGATATGACTCTGGAACTCGCAACCTTCCTCACGGAGCTTACGGATGCCGGTGAGCGAGAATACCTGGAAACCGCCCGAATCGGTAAGGATGGGGCGATCCCAAGTGTTGAACTTGTGCAGTCCGCCTGCCTGGCGCAGGATGTCGAGACCTGGGCGGAGATAGAGATGATAGGTGTTGCCCAGAATAATCTGAGCCTTGACCTGCTCGCGCAGTTCGCTGAAATGTACACCCTTTACACTACCTACAGTGCCTACAGGCATGAAGATAGGTGTCTGTATCTGGCCGTGGTCGGTGGTTATCAATCCGGCACGGGCGTCGCTGGCTGCATCAGTATGTTGTACTTCGAATGTCATTACTTCTTCTTTTCGTCTTCAGTTTCTTCGGGAATAGTGAAATCAAGAGGATTCTCTACAATCTCATCGGTAAGGGCATAATTCCATACATCCTGCACATTCTCTACATAATGGAATGTGACACCATTGAGGTAAATATCGGGAATCTCGAGGATGTCTTTCTCATTCTCCTGACACATCACAATATCGGTGATGCCTGCACGCTTGGCTGCAAGAATCTTCTCCTTGATACCGCCTACGGGCAGCACCTTTCCACGCAGAGTGATCTCGCCGGTCATAGCGGTGTTCTTGCGAACCTTGCGCTGGGTGAGGGCAGAGGCGATACTGGTGGCGATGGTGATACCTGCCGAAGGACCATCCTTTGGTGTGGCACCCTCGGGCACGTGGATATGAATGTTCCAGTGATCGAAGATGCGATAGTCGATGTTAAGCGTCTCGGCATGGGCCTTGACATACTCGAGTGCAAGGATGGCCGACTCTTTCATTACATCGCCCAGGTTACCGGTGAGTGTGAGCTTAGCGCCCTTGCCCTTAGAAAGTGATGTCTCGATGAAGAGAATCTCACCGCCCACAGAAGTCCACGCAAGACCAGTAACAACACCAGCATAAGAGTTGCCCTGATAGATGTCGCGATAAAAAGGTGGCTTGCCAAGCAGGTCCTCAATCTCGCTCGGGGTAATCTTCTTGTAGGCTTTGGCCTCGTCCAACTGGCGGTTGAACGCAATCTTACGAAGAGCTTTGTTGATCTGCTTTTCGAGCTGACGAACACCGCTCTCACGGGTATAGCGCTCAATAATCATCTCAATGGCAGCCTTATTGAATGTGGGCTTCATACCAGGCTTGTTAAGACCTGTATTCTCGAGCTCACGTGGAATCAAGTGACGCTTTGATATTTCAATCTTTTCCTCTGTAATATAACCACTTACGTCGATAATCTCCATACGGTCGAGTAGGGGGCTAGGGATAGTGCTGAGGTTATTGGCGGTAGCAATAAACAGCACCTTAGACAGGTCGTAATCTACATCGAGATAGTTGTCGTGGAAAGCATTGTTCTGCTCAGGATCGAGCACCTCGAGCAGTGCTGATGCAGGGTCGCCGTTATGTGTATTCTGTGTAACCTTGTCGATCTCGTCGAGAATGAATACTGGGTTGCTGGAACCTGCTTTCTGGATGCTCTTAATGATTCGGCCTGGCATAGCGCCGATATAGGTACGACGGTGACCACGAATCTCGGCCTCGTCGTGAAGTCCACCAAGTGACACACGGACATAATTACGCTTCATGGCTGCAGCAATAGACTTGCCGAGCGAAGTCTTACCAACTCCTGGAGGGCCATAAAGACAAAGGATAGGCGACTTGAGATCGCCACGCAGACCAAGCACGGCCATATACTCAAGAATACGCTCCTTGACCTTCTCCATGCCATAGTGATCTTTGTCGAGAATCTTCTGGGCACGTTTCAGATTCAAATCGTCGTGGGTATATTGGCCCCATGGCAGATTTACCAACGTCTGCAGATATGTGAGCTGTACATTGTACTCAGGACTCTGGGGATTTAAGTTGTCGAGCTTATCACATTCTTTGCGGAAGAAACGATTCATCTCGTACGACCAGTTTTTCTTCATGGCCTTACGAAGAAGTTCGCTCTTCTCGATCGATTCGCCGTTGCCCATCTCAGCCTGCATGTTCTTGATCTGTTGCTGCAGGAAGTAATTGCGCTGCTGCTCGTCGATGTCCTCACGGGTCTTATTGCGAATCTGGACCTTCAATTTCTGCAGATTAATCTCTCGGTTCAATACCTTCATAGTCATGAACAGGCGCTCCTTCACTGTTTCGGCCTCGAGCATCTTCTGCTTCTCCTTATGACTGAAAGGCATGGTGGTACACACGAAATTGAGCATCATAATCGGATTAGAGATGTTCTTGATGGCAAAGCTGGCCTCATCGGGAATCTCTTCGGTTACCGATATGTAATCGTATACTAAGTCGCGTAAATCTGCTAATGCAGTATTAAACTCTCGGTCTTTCTGTTCGGGTTCAATCTCCTCAATAGGGGAGGTTCGACCTTTAAGATAAGGCTCGAAAGATTCGATTTCCTCGAGCTTCATACGGCCAAATCCCTGTACAATAGCAGTAATGTTTCCATTGGGCAACGTAAGAATCTTCATGACTTTGGCATATACACCAACACGATACAGATCGGACATGCTGGGATAGTCGACCTCAGGGTCACGCTGGGAAACAACGCCGATAATATTGCCTTTACGTTCAGCTTTTTCTACTAGTTTCTTGCTTGAAATACGGCCAATTAGGATTGGTGTTACCACGCCAGGAAACAAGACCATATTGCGTAAAGCTAACACTGGTACTTGTTCGGGAGTTTTAACATTCAAAAAATCACTTAAATCTCCTTCGATGTCAGCAATCATCTGGAATGCTGAATTGTTATTCTGATTACTCATTATTCAAACTATTAATTTGGGCTGCAAAGTTACTAATAATAATTAAGAATTAAGAATGATAGGCTGATAATTTACAAATAATTAGTATCTTTGCTGCGATTATGGGAAAAAATAGCTTTCAATTCAAACAATTCACGATCAATCAAGAGCGCTGTGCCATGAAAGTAGGTACAGACGGAACGCTGTTAGGAGCATGGGCAAATGCACCTGAAAGACCATGCAGAATATTGGATATAGGCACCGGTACTGGGCTGCTGGCGCTGATGATGGCGCAACGTTATCCTGAAGCATCTGTTGTGGGTATTGATATTGATAAGGATGCAGCCATGCAGGCTCAGGAGAATGTTGGCGCATCGCCATTTAGTGACAGAATTACAATTATTCATGGTGATGCTACAAAAATTGAGGACAAAGAAGAATTCGATGCCATTGTATGTAATCCGCCTTATTTCGTTGATTCGTTGATTTGTCCCAAAGACCAAAGAACGTTAGCCAGACATACAGTAAGTCTGACGTACGAGCAGTTGATGGGAACTGCATATAAATTATTAAAAAATGATGGTGTATTCTCAATCGTTGTTCCAACAGAGAATAACGACGCTATAGAATCTGCAGCCGCATTTGCCGGATTTTTAATCAGCAGAATCTGTATGATAAAAACAACACCCAATAAACTTCCTAAACGACAACTTATAGAACTGAGAAAGGTCAGAACTGAGGATTTGGATTTTAAAGAAGTCATTCTAGAAGAAGTTCATAATCAGCGCAGCGAATGGTATTTCGAATTAACAAAAGAATTCTATCTTAAATAATTTACAATGAGAGTAGTACTAACAAATACTACCTTATATATCCTATTTATCATAATGCCAATTCATTTTTTAAAAGAATAGTCCGCCGAAACGGACTATCTTTAATCAAATCGCACTGTTTTAGAATGGCAGATCGTCAGATGATCCTTCGCCAGCAGGCTCCTGTGCTGGTGGGAATGGTGACGTTGCTGCAGATGGAGCTGCTACAGAACTCTGAGGAGCTACTGCAGGCTGCTGACCGCGAAGAACATTCCATGCACGAATCTCGTTGAACCAACGTCCGTTATACTCATGAGCATCGATATCAAACTGGATAGTAAGATCTTCGCCCTGCTGAATATTGAACTGCTTGATTTTGTCCTCACCAAACAGACGGAAAACGCATTTGCGTGGATATTGGCCAGGTACTTCGATTACATATTCCTGAGACATCCATGAATTGCCTGTGCGGGCTGAAACGCCACTTTGAGCTGCCATAACGGCGATAATTTTACCTGTTAATTCCATTACTTTTATTGTTTTTATTTGTTTTTATTTGTTGAAATTCTCGTTTTCACTGCGCGAAATTACTAAAAATAGTTTGAATAGAGAAAATTTCTCCTTTTTTTTTTGCTCATTACAACGTTTTTTTGTAATTTTGTACTCAATAATATAATATGTAGAATAATAAAATAACTATAAACTATGCGTTTTACATTATCAAGTACAGCATTGAGCTCTAAGCTCACCGCTCTTTCGAGAGTTATTAACAGTAAGAATGCACTCCCGATTCTGGGCGACTTTTTATTCGAGATTGACAACAATACTTTGTTTCTGACTGCGTCGGATTCAGAGAATGTTATGAAGACTCAGCTCGAACTGACAGAAAGTGACGGCAGCGTTCGTTTTGCTATCGGTAACCACGATATGCTTGAGGCTATCAAAGGTATCTCCGAGCAGCCAATCACATTCGATGTGAACCTGGAGCAGTCTCTCGTTAAGATTAGCTACCAGAACGGTTTGTTCTCGCTACCAATTGATAATGCTGATGAATATCCTGTAGCACAGACAGTTAGCGATTTTGCTAAAATTATTACTTTGCCAAATGCAATCCTTGCTGAGAATATTAATCGTAGCATTTTCGCAACAGCTCAGGATGAACTGCGCCCAGTAATGAATGGTATCTACTTCGACCTGACTGCCGATCATCTGGCTGTAGTAGCATCGGATGGTCATAAGTTGGTTCGTAATAAAGTGTTTACCATTAAGAGCGAAGAGCCATCAGCATTTATCCTTCCAAAGAAACCAGCTAACCTGCTGAAGAATCTGCTTGGAAAAGACGGCGGTGATGTAACCATCCGTTTTGACGAACGTAATGCGGAGGTTAACTATGGAGACGGTGTGCTTCAGTGTCGTCTGATTGAGGGTCGCTACCCTAACTATAACTCTGTAATCCCACAGAATAACCCTAACGAGGTTCGTGTAGACCGTCTTGGTCTGCTGGCAGCTCTGCGTCGTGTACAGCCATTTGCTAACGATTCGAGCAATTTGGTAAGATTCCACGTTGAAGGCTCTACACTGCAGCTCGATGCAGAAGACTTCGACTTCTCAAAGACTGCTACCGAGCGCATGACCTGCGATTATAATGGAATACCTATGAGCATCGGTTTCAAAGGTAATGCGTTTATCGAGGTTTTGAGCAATATCGACTGCCCAGATGTTCTTATTCAGCTGGCTGATGCAAGTCGTGCAGGACTTGTACTGCCAAACGAGCAACCAGAGAATCAGGAGGTTGTGATGCTGATGATGCCAATGCTGATTAATAACTAAACAGTGGAGAGGAAGAGAAAGTGAAACTGAATCTTATTAAACCACTGGTTATATTTGACCTGGAGACTACGGGACTTGACTTGGTTAAGGACCGTATTATCCAGATATCATATATTAAAGTTTATCCCGACGGACGCGAGGAACGTGGAAATGAGTTGGTTAACCCTGAGAAGCCCATTGAGCCTATTATTACTCAATTAACGGGTATATCAAACGAGGATGTAAAGGATAAGCCAACTTTTAAGCAGTTAGGTGCCGTATTAGCCGAGAAATTCACAGGATGTGATTTCGCAGGTTTTAATTCAAATCATTTTGATATTCCTTTGCTGGCTGAAGAGTTTCTGCGTGCTGGCATTGACTTTGATTTCAGTAAATGCAAGATGATTGATGCTCAAACCATCTTTCATAAAATGGAGCGTCGTAATCTGGCAGCAGCATATAAGTTCTATTGTGGCCGCAAAATGGAAGATGATTTCGAAGCACATCGTGCCGATCAGGATACCGAGGCTACATATCGCGTACTGATGGGTGAGTTGGATAAGTATGCTCCTGGTGCCAATGAGGATCCAGAAAAGGTGTTGGAGAACGATATGACGAAGCTGGCCGAGTTCTCACGTGTTAATAATAACGTAGACTTTGCTGGTCGTATTGTATGGGGTGAGGTAAAAGACCGTAATGGTAATCCCCTACTCGATGCTGATGGTAATCCCCAACTTACCGAAGTATTTAATTTTGGTAAGCACAAAGGCATTCCTGTTGCCGACGTGTTGCACATAGATCCCGGTTACTATAGCTGGATTCTTGCTGGAGACTTTACCTATAACACCAAACAGGTACTTACCAGAATCCGTCTGCGTGAATCAAAACTTAACGGATGATAAGGAAAGAGGCTTTATTAATAACAATACTTATGCTTGCAGTTCTTGGAATTAATGCTCAGGAACTGCAAGTTAAAGTTAATATTAATCATAGCCAGATTCAAGGAACTGATGCCAGTGTGTTCGAAAATCTGCAACAGACTATGGAACAGTTTCTTAATGAACGCACATGGACTGAACTACAGTTCCAGCAGAACGAGCGTATCCAAGCTACTATCAGCATTACCGTTAACAAGTATCTGCGTGACGAAAACCGTTTTGAGTGTACAGCGCTTATACAAGCTAATCGTCCTGTATACAATTCGGCATATAACTCTACCTTATATAATAATAGAGATGCCAATTTTAACTTTGATTTCCAACAGTTCGACCAACTGAACTTTACCGAAGAGAATGTCGACAATCAGCTGACAGCTCTCCTAGCCTACTACGCTATGCTGATTATAGGGCTCGACCTGGATAGTTTTTCACCGATGGGGGGTACTGATGTACTACAACGCTGTATGGTGTTAGTAAATAATGCTCAGAATCTGGGATTTGCTGGATGGAAATCGTTTGAGGATAACCGTAACCGCTTTGCGGTCATCAATGATTATCTCGACGAGGCAATGAAATCATTCAGGCAGTTACAGTATGATTATTACCGAAAAGGTCTTGACGAGATGGCTAATAATGCTGAAAGAGGCAGAACAGAAATAACTGATGCACTAGAAAATGATTTGCAAAAGGCTCACGCCGACAAACCTCTAAGCTTATTGCCGCAGATATGGACAGACTTCAAGAAAGATGAGTTGGCAAACATCTATAAAGGTAAAGGTACTCAGAAAGAGAAGCAACGCATATATGATATGCTGATGGGGTTAAACGCATCGCAAAACAATAGTTGGGAACAAATCATCAAATAGTAACTATTATGCTTAAGCATTTATATATTAAGAACTTTACGCTGATTGACGAGCTCGATATCTCGCTCTATGAGGGATTCTCGGTTATAACCGGCGAGACTGGAGCTGGTAAAAGTATCATACTTGGTGCCATTGCTTTATTGTTAGGTCAGCGTGCTGATTCAAAAACTATCAAGCAAGGTGCAGACAAGTGTATTATCGAAGCACACTTCGATCTGTCGCGCTACAATCTGCAGCCGTTCTTCGACGAGAACGATATAGAATATGATGCCGACGACTGTATCATACGTCGAGAACTAACTGCAGCAGGAAAGAGTCGTGCTTTTATCAACGATACGCCAGTGGCACTGTCGATGCTAAAGGAGCTTGGCGACCAACTTATGGATGTTCACTCGCAGCATCAGAATCTGTTATTGAACAAACAAGACTTTCAACTGGAGGTTGTAGACATTATTGCTAATGATGCTGCACAACTGGCAAAGTATCAACATACTTATGTTGAATATCAGAAGGCAGAAAAGGAATTGGCAGAAATGATGTTTGCCATAGAGCGTAATCGAGAAAACCGTGACTTTCTGCATTTCCAATTTGAGGAACTTGAGAATGCTCATCTGCAGGAAGGTGAGCAAGAAGAACTGGAGCAACGTAGCGAGACGATGGAACACTCTGAGGATATCAAAAGTGCTCTTTATACTACAGATAATGCTCTGTCGGCCGAACAAGTTGGTGTGATAGAGTCGCTCCGTACATCGCTATCAGCACTGCGTAGCATTGAATCCGTCTATCCAGAAGTAAGTGAGCTGGTAGAGCGTATTGATAGCAGCTATATCGACCTGAAGGACATCAGTCAGGAGATTAGCAGTCTTCTTGAATCGGTTGACTTTGATCCAGCAGAACTTGATCAAGTAAATAATCGCTTGGACAGAATTTACGAATTAGAGAAAAAGTACCACGTAGATACAGTAGAAGAACTGATTGCTAAGCGCGATGAGTTACATCTGCAATTGGAGGCGATTGAAAATGGCGATGAATCGTTGGATGCTCTCAAAGCACGTAGGCATGAGTTAGAGACTCAGGCACGTAAGGAGGCTGATACACTGACAAATCTACGCGCAAAAGCAGCAAAGACAATTGAGTTAGAAATGCAGAAGCGACTGGTTCCATTAGGAATGCCACATGTAAGGTTTAGTATACAGCTCAATCCTATTGAACTTGGTGCAAATGGTGCCGATAAGGTTTCGTTCCTCTTCAGCGCCAATACCTCTACCCCACTCCAACCTGTGTCTCAGGTAGCATCGGGAGGAGAGATAGCTCGTGTTATGCTTTCACTTAAAGCCATGATCAGCGGTGCTGTAAAGCTACCGACAATCATCTTTGACGAGATTGATACCGGTGTCAGCGGAAAGACTGCAGAAATGATGGCTCAGATTATGAAAGAGATGGGTGGTCATGGGCGACAAGTTATCAGTATCACGCACCTGCCACAGATTGCTGCACTTGGTTCTGTACACTATAAAGTAGAGAAAAATGAAACAGCTAGTGGGACAACAAGTAAGATGCGCCAGCTTGATGATAAAGAACGTGTACGTGAGATAGCCCAAATGCTTAGTGGTAGTGATATATCAGAAGCCGCCATACAGAATGCAAAAGAATTACTCAAAACAATAACAAATTAAAAACAATATTTCGATGAACAAGGATTTTTTTGTTAGATGGATAAAAATTATACTCTTACTTTTCTTCTTCTTGCCCTTAATGGCAAAGTCTCAGCCAAGTTGGGTGAAGAAGGCAACAAAATCAGTATTCACTCTGAAGACCTTTGCCGATGACGGCTCTCTCATCGGTAGTAGCAATGGTTTCTTTACCAGTGCTAATGGTGATGCTGTTAGTAACTACACGCCATTCAAGGGTGCATCGCGAGCCGTGGTTATAGATGCCACCGGTAAGGAGCTACCTGTAGTAAGTATTGTTGGTGTTAATGATATGTATGATGTGGTTAAATTCCGTGTAAGCGGCAAAACGCAGCCACTCATTATTAGTTCGACAACAACTCCTGTTGGCTCACAAGTTTGGTTATTACCTTATCACGAAGTGAAGAATGTTCCTGTGGGAACTGTTCGCAAGGCAGAGACGTTTCAGAAAGAATACGAGTATTATACCATAGCAATGACAATGCCTGCCAATACCGTAAGTACACCGCTAATTAATCAGGCCGGTGAGGTTGTGGGTATGATGCAACAGCCTGCCAATGATAAAGATACACTTAACTATGCTGTTAGTGCGCGTTTTGCTGATTCACTCAAAATATCTGGTTTTGGAATGAATGAGGCAACACTGCTACTGACTAAAATCAAAAAGGAGTTACCTGATAACATCAAAGATGCAGTGTTGGCTCTATACATGGCCAGCAGTCGTCAGGATTCTGCGACCTATGCTAGTCTTGTTGAAGATTTCATTCAGAAGTTTCCAAAGGCAGCAGATGGATATCTGTATCGTGCCCAGTTGAAGGCAAACGAGAATGATTTTGCTGCTGCCGAGAACAATATGGAGATTGCTATCAAGAATTCTACCCAGAAAGATGATATTTATTATAATTATGCGCGCATGATTTATAACAAGAATCTTTTCCGGGCTGATAAACCTTACGACAGTTGGTCGCTGGATAAGGCTCTTGAACAGATTCGCCTGGCTTACACCCTTAATCCACAGCCCACGTATCGCCAACTGGAGGCAAACATCCTATTCGGACAGAAGAAATACAACGAGGCTTATGATATTTTCATGCAGCTTACCAGTAGCAATCTTAACGGGCCTGAATTGTATTTCAGTGCAGCACGTTGTAAAGAAATGCTTAAGGATTCGACAGCGATGCTGGCCCTACTTGATAGTACAATGAATTGTTTTACCAAGCCTTATCTCAAGGAGGCTGCTCCCTATTTATGGGCTCGTGCTCAGGCTCGTATGCAGGCTAAGAAGTATCGTGAGGCAGTAGCTGATATGAACGATTACGAGGAACTGATGATGGCAAACATTAATGATAACTTCTATTATATCCGTCATCAAGCTGAAGTTGAGGGACGACTTTATCAGCAGGCTTTAAACGATATTACTCGTGCCATCGTGATGAATCCTAAGGAGTCATTCTATTATGCTGAAAAAGCTTCTCTAGAGGTTCGCGTAGGATTATATGACAAGGCTATTGCTACAGCTAAAGAAAGCCTTACTGTAGATCCTAACGATAGCGACGGTTACCTGTTCTTAGGTGTTGCCCAATGCCTTAAAGGAAACAAGAAAGAGGGAATAGCCAATTTGCAAAAGGCAAAAGAATTGGGAAATCTTCAAGCTGATAAGCTAATAGAGAAATATAAATAAAAAAATCTCTCCCCAATCAGGGAGAGATTTTTTATTTAGAATGGTAGTGGTCCATCTTCCATTGGTGGTGGTAATGGATTGTCTTCACCATTAACTTTCGAACCTATAATTTCTCCTCCGCCTATTGGAGCACGATTATCAACGGTCTTGTCTTCAGGATTCTCAAAGCGTGTAAACTCACCACGGAATGTAAGTAAGACATCACCCGTTGCACCTTTACGATGCTTGGCAATGATAATCTGGGCCATGCCATGCAAGTCGCGACCATTATCATCTTGATAAATATGATAATACTCTGGACGATGCACGAATAATACCATATCCGCATCCTGCTCGATAGCTCCTGATTCACGCAAATCGGACAATTGGGGGCGCTTACCCTCAAGGCCTTCACGACTCTCAACGCCACGGTTAAGCTGACTAAGTGCTAAGATAGGAATGTTCAGTTCCTTGGCAAGACCTTTAAGTGAACGTGAAATAGTTGAAACTTCTTCCTGTCGGCTGCTGAATCGCATGCCATTTGCATTCATCAGCTGCAAATAGTCAATCATAATCAGTTTAATGCCATGCTCACGAACTAGTCGGCGTGCCTTTGTTCTTAGTTCGAATACCGATAGACCTGGTGTGTCGTCAACATACAAAGGTGCTCCCAGCAGGTTATTGATATTCTTATCCAGTCTCTCCCACTCGTCTCGTTGCAGTTGTCCGTTCAGAATCTTAGAACCTTGAATCTCGCACGCATTCGAAATCAATCGGTTAACTAGCTGAACGTTTGACATTTCAAGAGAGAAGAAAGCCATAGGTGTACGTAGGTCGGCAGCTATGTTTTTGGCCATCGACAAAGCAAACGATGTTTTACCCATCGCAGGACGTCCTGCAATAATTACCAAGTCGGAAGGTTGCCAACCACTAGTAATATCATCAAGCTTAAAGTATCCTGTTGATACACCTGTAAGTCCATCTGTGTTCTTGGCTGCATCTTGTATTCCTTTTACTGCCAGTGCAATAACAGGGTCGATAGCAGTATAGTCTTTCTTCATATTGTGCTGAGACAGTTCAAACAACGAACCTTCAGCCTCCTGCATGAGATCTTCTACATCGATTGTTTCGTCAAAAGCTTTCGTCTGTATTGAACTTGCGAACGAAATAAGCTGACGTGCCAGCGATTTTTGTGCTATAATATTAGCGTGATACTCGATATTTGCAGAAGTTGCAACGCCAGAACTGAGTTCTGCTATATATCCTGGGCCGCCTACCTGTTCCAATTTGCCCATCTTTGCCAACATGTCGGCAACTGTGAGCATATCAACAGGTTTCTCCTCCATACTCAAGTCACGGATGGCTGTATATACCATCTGGTTTCTTGGTTCGTAGAAACTTTCAGGGCGCAATATTTCACACACTATCGCATATGCGTCCTTATCAATCATTAGTGCACCAAGTACAGCCCTTTCTATATCAGTAGCCTGCGGCTGCAGATGCCCCAAACTAGGATCAAGTGGCTGTGTGGCCTTTTTTCTTCTATTATTTGTTTGTTCTGCCATATATTTTTATTATTTTTCTTTTAGCACAGGAAGAGACAAGTGGTAACGAACTGCCAAGAAACGTATCAGGCAGGTAACGGCAAAGCTTATTCCTGCACTAACCTCTGCAGGCATGCCTAATTCTGCAAGTCCCCAATACGCTATACCGCCTATAACGCAAGCCATAGCATAAATCTCTTTATGAAATATTACAGGCTCATTGTTAAGCAGTACATCGCGGATAACGCCACCAGCTGAGCCCGTAATGCAACCCATGATAATGGCAACCCAGAAAGGCTGACCGAAAGCTAGACTCTTCTGTATTCCCGCTATGGTGAAAAGCGCCAGACCCAATGTGTCGAACACAAACCACGCATTCTTTAACGGCTCCATCCATTTTCCAAATACCACAACAGTTATCAGGGCTACTGCAGTACATATTAAATATATAGGGTTAGTCATCCAGAATGGTGTAGTACTCAACATTACGTCGCGAATAGTACCGCCACCGATTGCAACAGCAACCCCGCATACATAACCTCCAAACCAATCGAAATGCTTGGCGGCCGCATGTCTAATACCCGAAATGGCAAAGGCAAACGTACCCAGCAGTTCTATTATACCTATAATGAATCCTTGCTCCACTCTCTAAATTCTTATATCTATATTTTTAATCCTCGTATCTTTTTCCCCAATAATTTACCATCCGTTGATACATTTTCTCTTCAGTTGGGTTATGCTGTCCGTGCCAAATGCGTTCGTCTTGTAACTCGTCGGGCATATATTGCTGAGGAGTAAAATGACCGGCAAAGTCGTGTGGGTATTTATACCCGTCGTGATAACCTAAATCTTTCATCAATTTAGTAGGAGCATTCCTAATTGGCAGTGGCACAGGCTGATTACCTGTACGGCGTACTAATTCGAGTGCAGTGTCAACGCCTAGATATGCACTATTACTCTTTGGAGAAGTGGCCAGATATACTGTAGCCTCGGCCAGAGGAATTCTGCCTTCTGGCCATCCTATCTTCATCACAGCGTCAAATGCAGCATTTGCTAGGAGCAATGCGTTGGGGTTTGCCAATCCAATATCCTCGCTAGCGCTTATAACTAGTCGGCGTGCAATGAATTGCGGGTCTTCGCCCCCTTCAATCATACGGGCAAGCCAATATAATGCAGCATCAGGATCACTACCACGTATACTCTTGATGAAAGCTGAGATAATATCATAGTGCATCTCGCCATCCTTATCGTATGCCAACGGGTTCTGCTGCAGCCGATTTACCACCTTTTCATCGGTTATCAATACCTCATCTTCTGCTTCAGCTTCTACAACTAATTCTAAGATATTCAGTAATTTACGCGCATCTCCTCCGCTGTATCTAAGCATAGCATTGGTCTCCTGAAGTGTGATGTTCCGTTCCTTCAGTATGGCATCGCAGTGTATGGCTCTATCTATCAATTTCAGCAGGTCGTCCTTTTCCAACGATTTCAGAACATAGAGCTGACAGCGCGACAAAAGCGGTCTGATAACCTCGAAAGATGGGTTCTCGGTAGTAGCGCCTATCAGCGTTACTATACCCTTTTCTACCGCTCCTAGCAGCGAGTCTTGCTGCGATTTCGAAAAGCGGTGAATCTCATCTATAAATAAAATAGGTGATGCTTCGTTGAAGAATCTGCCCTTTTGCGCCTTCTCAATCACATCGCGTACATCTTTTACTCCGCTTGTTACAGCAGATAATGTGTAAAAAGGTGTTTCTAATCGGTTGGCAATGATTTGAGCTAGTGTTGTTTTGCCCACTCCTGGGGGGCCCCAAAGTATAAACGACGGTATGCGTCCTGCGTCAATCATTTTACGCAGAACTGCTCCTTCGCCTACCAGATGTTCTTGTCCAATATACTCATCTAATGTGCGAGGACGTAGTCTTTCAGCCAGTGGTTGTGCCATATTCGGGCACAAAGTTACGTTAAATTGCGAAATTTACAAAAAATAATAGCTAAAAACTTGCTAATAAAAAATAAAGTGGTTACATTTGCACAAAAATTAGTAGAATAATATGGCAAGAACAAAACAACAACAACCGGAAAGTAATCCGTCATTATCAATTAAGAGTGTAACAAAGAGTAGTGTTTGGGATATCCAAGAAAACGATGTTATCCGTATGTGGGAGGCTGCATGTAAGGATGCTGAAGTAAAGGAAAATGTTAAGCACTACCTTCAGATTTTCAAAAGTGCATTCTTCGTCGAGGATCTTCGAGAAGATTCTGCTCCAATTCGTAAAAGTTTTGAGGCTCGTGGATATAAGGTCGCAGTCATTAAGTTTGATGATAGCATGAAGTTTATCTGGGCTATTAAGAAACGCCCAATTTCGCGCGTAACGGACCTTACTTATGAGAATATTCGTCACATCACAGCAACACAGCTGCTCGAGGTAATTGATCGTAACTTTGGTGGCGGCTGGGATTCTTTGTCACAGTCAGTTCAAGACGTCATTCAGAGTGGTTTTGACATATCGACAACAACTCTGCCTAAGGATCGCCTACATAAGAAAGGTGGTATGTATGAAAAGAAAGTTGAAGATGGTTATGAAGTACTTGAAGTTGCCAAGGGTGGATGGGTTGAAGCGATTTTCGCTAAACTTAAACCCGAAGAAATTAAACTGCGTATGCAGATTAAGAATGGTGACGATGATTTTAACGAAGAGGACGATGACTCTGACGTAGTTGTTGAAGATAACTATAGTTCGCACGATGAAGAAGATGAGGAGGTAGATGGTCCAAACGACGATGATATCACTGAGGACAACTACTCTACGATGATGGATCTTGGTGGCGAAGAAGATGAAGAGGCTGCTGAGCTCATCGACTTCTCTGAGGAGTAATCCAATGAGCGATATTTCCTAATCAACAAATCCAATAAAACTAAAACCTATTATGATGATTCCCAACGTTTTCTGGCTAGTGCCCGTCGCATCGATTGTGGCACTAGGCATGGCGTATTACTTCTTCACTCAGATGATGAAGGCTGACGAGGGTACGCCACGAATGAAAGAGATTGCGCTCTATGTGCGCAAAGGTGCAATGGCTTATCTCAAGCAGCAGTACAAGGTCGTAGGCATTGTTTTTGCGGTGCTCTGTGTACTGTTTGCCTTTATGGCCTACGGACTTAATGTCCAGAACCCCTGGGTTCCATTCGCCTTCCTCACAGGCGGTTTCTTCTCTGGCTTGGCAGGTTTCTTCGGTATGAAGACAGCAACTTATGCCTCTGCCCGCACAGCTAATGCTGCCCGCGAGAGTCTTGATGCAGGTTTGAAGATTGCCTTCCGTTCTGGCGCTGTTATGGGTCTCACCGTAGTAGGTCTTGGTCTGCTCGATATCGCTATCTGGTTCATTGTGCTTAATCACTTCGATGCCGATGGCCTTATCTCTATCACCACCACCATGCTTACCTTTGGTATGGGTGCATCGTGCCAGGCACTGTTTGCTCGAGTTGGTGGCGGAATCTATACCAAGGCGGCTGATGTTGGTGCCGATATCGTTGGTAAGGTTGAAGCCGATATCCCTGAGGATGATCCACGTAATCCTGCTACGATTGCCGATAACGTAGGTGATAATGTGGGTGATGTGGCAGGAATGGGTGCTGATCTCTATGAGAGTTATTGTGGATCTGTGCTCAGTACTGCTGCTCTTGGTGCTGCAGCCTTTGGTGTAGCAGGACTCGATATTCAGCTTAAAGCTGTTATTGCTCCAATGCTGATTGCTGCTGTTGGCGTATTCCTCTCTCTGTTAGGCATATTTCTGGTTCGTACAAAGGAGGGAGCTACCATGAAGGATTTGCTACGTTCACTCTCTGTTGGTACTAACGTCAGTGCTGTGCTCATAGCGGCAGCTACCTTTGTCATTCTGTATCTGCTTGGTATCGAGAATTGGCTCGGACTTTCGTTCTCAGTAATATCTGGACTTGCTGCTGGCGTGATTATCGGTCAGGCCACCGAATATTATACTTCTCACTCTTACAAACCCACCCAACAGATTTCTGAGGCTGGACAGACAGGTGCGGCTACCGTTATCATCAAGGGTATTGGCACAGGTATGATTTCTACTTGTATACCTGTTATTACTATTGGTGTTGCCATTATGCTCAGCTACCTTTGTGCTAACGGGTTCGATCTTTCTATGTCATCCGAATCGTTGGCTCACGGTCTTTATGGTATTGGTATTGCTGCTGTAGGTATGTTGTCAACTCTTGGCATCACATTGGCTACCGATGCTTATGGTCCTATAGCTGATAACGCTGGAGGAAATGCTGAGATGTCGAGTCTTGGCGAGGAGGTTCGTCACCGAACTGATGCTCTCGATGCTCTTGGAAATACCACTGCTGCCACTGGTAAGGGTTTTGCCATTGGATCGGCTGCTCTCACTGCTCTAGCACTGCTGGCATCTTATATTGAGGAAATCAAAATTGCTATGGCCCGAGCTAATGTTGCAATGGAGAATCTGCAAGGCGATGTAATCTCGGCTGCCGATGCAAATATTCCAGACTTCATGAACTTCTTCCAGGTCAACCTCATGAATCCTAAGGTTCTGGTTGGTGCCTTTATCGGTGCTATGGCCGCCTTCTTGTTCTGTGGTATGACGATGGAAGCTGTGGGTCGTGCAGCTGAAAAGATGGTACAAGAGGTTCGTCGCCAGTTCCGCGAGATTGCTGGCATCCTTGAGGGTACAGGCACTCCCGATTATGGTCGTTGCGTTGAGATTTCAACCCGTGCTGCTCAGCACGAAATGATAGTTCCATCCGTACTAGCCATCATCATTCCTATCATCGTGGGTTGCGTGCTTGGTGTGGCAGGTGTACTCGGATTGCTGGTTGGCGGTCTGGCTGGAGGCTTTACCCTGGCTGTGTTCATGGCCAATGCCGGCGGTGCATGGGATAATGCCAAGAAGAATATCGAAGAGGGTAACTATGGTGGTAAGGGCTCGTTTGCCCACAAGGCCTGCATCGTTGGCGACACCGTTGGCGACCCATTCAAAGATACTTCAGGCCCATCACTCAACATTCTGATCAAACTCATGTCGATGGTTAGCATCGTCATGGCAGGTCTTACCGTAGCATTTATGTAATCAAAAAAAATTATTATAATGAGAAACAAAACACGAAGAAACGAAGAAACGAAGGTCAGTGCTAAGTGTATTAAAAAACTTCGCATCTTCGTATCTTCGTGTTCATTAATCCTATTTCTGCTTTGCACGCTCAGTGCACAAGGTCAGACCTTTTTTTCTCAAGCTATTCCCGATAGTGTGTGGGCAACCATGCAGGGCCGCACCTGGCACGATAATCCTTACATTAGCCGGGCCGACCTGCGCTATCTGCGTATATCGCATTACGACCTTGAGGGCCGCACTCATGTGGGAGAACTCATTTGCAACAAGTTGATTGCCGATAAGTTGATAACCATCTTTCGCGAACTGTATCGCGCCCACTACCCTATCCAGCAGATGCGCCTGCCCGATAACTATGGAGCCGACGACGAACGGCAGATGCGAGCTAACAACACCAGCTGCTTCTGCTATCGTAACGTGTCGGGGTCAAAAAAACTGTCGAAACATGCACGTGGATTGGCCATTGATATCAATCCACTTTATAATCCTTATGTCAGGAACAGCAAGAAGGATGGTAGTCAGATAGTAGAGCCCGCTACAAGCAAGCCTTACGTTGACCGCAAGGCCGACTTCCCTTATAAAATCACTACCAGTGATCTCTGCTATAAGCTATTTATCAAGCACGGATTCAGCTGGGGGGGCACTTGGCGCACTATGAAAGATTATCAGCACTTCGAGTTCCGCTTGTAAGCCTGCATTACCCTGAATCCGTAGTCAAGTATAACTGCTGATTCCACAAACCTGCTTCTGAAACTTCGACTGTTCAATAGCACTAATGTTAGTGTTATTCCGTCGCGTGTAGCCTGTGATGCTAGGCAGTATCCAGCTTGGCGTGTAAAACCTGTTTTTATTCCTGTGCACCCCTCGTAGGTATGTATCAGCGCATTGCTATTGCGGCAGTCCAGATGTCGACCGTCCATCATTGGTATCTGTTTTTCGGCAGTACCAACTATGGCGGCAAAGGCGCTATCACGCATGCAGTATCTTGCTAGCTTTATCAGGTCGGCAGCACTGCTGAAGTTATTATCGTTAGGCATACCGTTAGGATTGGCAAAGTGAGTGCTATCCATCCCTAAATACATAGCTTTGCGGTTCATCATGTCATAGAATGACAACGTGTCGCCAGCCACATGCTTAGCTAATGCATAGGCGGCGTCATTGTCACTTATCATCATCATTTCTGTTATCAGGTCTTCCATCAGGAAAGCGTAGCCTGGTTTTACACGACTATCTTTATTAATATACATATCCTTGGTTATCTCGATAGTGTCAGTCATTGTACCATTCTCAAGTGCTAACAATGCTGTCATCATCTTTGTAATTGAAGCCATATATCGCTTGCAATATGCGTTTTTGGCTGAAATCACGATACCTGTAGTATCATCTACAAGTATCCAAGCATCAGCGGTTAATGAGTCGAGTTTATGGTGTCCCTCTATTGTATCAGGGTTAACTATCATCAACAATTCTATGGTGTCCAAGCGACTTATTTCTTCTAAACGTATCTGTTCAGGTGTTTTGTATGGTTTAGATTCTTTCTGTAAACCACATGATGCTAACATTGTTGTCAGCATCATCATAAATAATACAATATATATTTTTTTCATTTTGGTATTTTCTTATTTTTGAGCAGAAGTAACATTAATATCATCTCTGTACAAAAATAGTATTATCAGAGGTGTTTTAGTGTTCGTGGATAATAATCTTGATTTTAGAAATACGATGGCCATCTATTGCTGTTGGCTCAAAAGTAAAGTTCTTATAGTCTAAATGCTCATGCAACTCAGGGAAGTCACCTTTTATTTCTAGCAACAATCCTGCCAATGAGTCGGCATCTCCCTCTACATCATCAAATATTTCGTCATCAATATCAAGAATCTTATAGAAATCACTTAATAATGTCTTACCCTCAAAAATGTATGTATTAGCATTTATACGAGTATAAGTCTTCTCTTCTTCATCATATTCATCATTAATCTCACCAACGATTTCTTCAAGTATATCCTCGAGGGTTATGATTCCGCTAGTACCTCCAAATTCATCAACTACGATGGCTATATGTACCTTATTTGCCTGAAATTCGCGAAGAAGATCGTCAATTTTCTTAGTCTCTGGAACAAAATATGGTGGACGTATAAGCGACTGCCAACGGAAGTTGGCCGGTTTAGAAATATGTGGCAAAAGATCTTTAATATAAAGAATTCCACGAATATTATCGATTGTATTCTGATATACTGGTATACGCGAATAATTGTTTTCTACGATACATTTCAATACATCAGAGAATGGTAATGAAAAATCTATATCAACAACGTCTTGACGGGAGGTCATAACCTCCTTTGCAGTTTCATCACCAAATCGCACAATACCCTCAAGCATGTTTTTCTCATCCTTGAGTTCGTCTTCATCGGTAAGTTCGAGGGCTTGTTCAAGATCGTCGACAGATAAAGCATGGTTTTCCATCTGCACCACTCTCTCGGCAATAATACCAGAGCGAATAAGAACAGATGAAAGCGGATAAAAGATCTTACGAAGTACCATTATACTGCCTGCAACGTGACGACAGAAGAAAAGAGCTCGTTGACCTGCATATACTTTAGGCATTATTTCGCCAAATAGTAGCAACAAAAAAGTTAATAAAACAGTAATAACAATAAACTGTAACCAATAAGCTTCACCAAAATCAATGATATTGGCAAAGAAATAGTTACATAACATGATAATAGTTACGTTGACTAAATTATTTGTTATTAAGATGGTCGCTAATGTGCGTTCGGAATCCTGGCGTAATTGTGTTATTTTACGATCAGAATCGTTTTTATCGACATCCAATTCACTTAAATCAGTGGGCGTAAGCGAATAAAATGCAATCTCAGACCCCGAAGCAAAGCCAGAGAATATAAGTAAAATTGCTGCTATAATAATAGCTATCAATGGTCCCCATGTAGGAACATTGACAGTTACTTCACTCAGTAGCGGTTGAAGATAATCCATTTTCTGATTTTGGTGAAAGCATTTCCATATTATCAGCCCATATCTCAGTGGCGTATCGACGTTGTCCTTGCTTATCGTCGTAAGTCGTATAACGTATACGTCCTTCTATGTAAAGCTTATCGCCTTTATGTACATACTTCTCGACAATCTCAGCTAATCTACGCCATAAAATTACATTATGCCAATCGGTATGATCAGGTACCTGAGTACCGTTTTGAAGTGTATATCCTCGTTCAGTGGTGGCCAATCGTATACGAGCCACGGCTACCCCCTGATCAACATATTTGATTTCTGGCTCTTGTCCCACATTGCCGATAAGCATTACTTTATTCATAATAAAAGCATTTAGATGATGGACACACTATATTATTTGCATTTTCCTAGGTAACGGAATTTGAAATTCTTACCTTTAGGTGATGGGAATTGACTGCGATCGTCAACACGTTCACGAAGATAATCAATCATGCGCTCGTAGCACTCCATACCTGAAATCGCTTTGAGACGGGCAACGAACTGAGTATCTCGATACTGGAATTTACCGGTACCAGGAACAAGGAGAACTCGTTTAAAATCGACGATACCTTCGTACCAGCCATCATTAATTTCATTGAGACGTATAACAGCAGGTGTAGCTTTAGATATAGGCTGTACAGTATCTATCTCGTGAACAGCTTTCTTATCCTTAAAATCCTGCATTGTTTTAGCTTCTGTTTTGATTATAATGAAATAAACTCGTGGATGAACCTTATAGCGTTTAGGATAATATACATCGCTAGCAACATATTCGCGGATATCAGCCTCAAGCAGCGGGGTCATTTCTATATCTTCGATTGAACGTAAAAAATCAATAGCCTCGTCGACAGTATACACGAGTACTTCCTTATCAAAATATCTTAAATATAAATTCATTGTTTTTGTTTTTGAAAAAGATGTGGTTTCCTTATAAAATAGAGCGGAAAACGGGACTCGGACCCGCGACCCCAACCTTGGCAAGGTTGTGCTCTACCAACTGAGCTATTTCCGCAAAATTTCAAATTAAAAATGGTGAAGAGGAGGAGACTCGAACTCCCACGTCGCAATTGACACTACCCCCTCAAAGTAGCGCGTCTACCAATTCCGCCACCTCTCCAACATACGCTGAATAAAAAAGAGTGCCCAGAACAGGACTCGAACCTGCACGCCTTGCGGCACACGCACCTGAAACGTGCGCGTCTACCAATTCCGCCACCTGGGCATTTTTATCATCTAGGCCATTCCTAAATGTCTCTTTTTTGTTCAACAAGTGAGCGGAAAACGGGACTCGGACCCGCGACCCCAACCTTGGCAAGGTTGTGCTCTACCAACTGAGCTATTTCCGCATTTTGCATCAAGACTTGCTTTATATTTTGCTTGTCTTAGCAACCTCTCTCGATTGCGGATGCAAAGGTAATGCTTTTTTTGAAACTGACAAAATTTTCGGGCGTTTTTTTTCAAAAAAGTGCGATTTTATCGAGTTTTTTGACAAATGTGGCCCTAATCCATGCGATTTCGGTAGTCTTCATACCCAAAATGGCGTAGAATCTCCAATTTTCCATCTGAGTGAAGCATACCTATTGCAGGATGTGAAATTCCGTTAAAAGTACAAGTTTTAACAGTTGTATAATGAATCATATCCTCGAAAATAACTTCTTCGCCAATTTTTAATTCGTGATCAAAACGCCATGATGACATAAAATCACCACTCAAACATGAATTACCACCGAGACGATAAACAAACTGTGAATTACATTTTTGATCTTCGGGCTCGACAATTTCTGCACCACGAACCTCTGGCATGTATGGCATTTCGAGACAATCAGGCATGTGACATGTAAAACTAACATCTAGAATTGCTGTACGAATACCTTTATCTTCAACAATATCGACAACATGTGATAAAAGTGGACCAGTTTGCCATGCAAATGCACTTCCTGGTTCAAGAATAATTTTTAGCCATGGATAACGTTTATGGAAATCGTTCATCAATTTGATTAGCAAATCAACATTATAGTCTTTTCTGGTCATAAGATGTCCTCCGCCAAAGTTTATCCACTTTAGTTGTGGAAACCATTTGGAAAATTTCTCTTCTATATGAACCAAAGTTCGTTGAAACACATCTGCCCCACTCTCACAATGACAATGACAATGAAAACCTTCAATATCAGAAGGCAATTCCTCTGGCAGTTTGTCGGCAGTAACACCAAAGCGAGTGCCAGGAGCACAAGGATTATATAATAAGGTTCCAACCTCGGAATATTCAGGATTTACACGTAGGCCTATAGAAACAGACTGGGCCTGTGAGTGGAATCGCTCATACTGCGATAACGAGTTAAACGTGAGGTGAGATGAGCACTTAACAATCTCAGGAAACTCATCCTCTGTATAGGCAGGCGAATAGGTGTGTGCGGGAGCCTTAAACTCTTCAAACGCTAAACGCGCTTCACTAAGTGAACTTGCCGTTGTGCTATTAATATACTCACGGAAAATTGGGAACGTCTTCCAAAGAGCGAATGCTTTGAAAGCAAGAATAATCTCTATATCGGCTTTCGCCGCAACTTCACTAATTAGAGCGAGGTTACGGCGAAGCTTTGTTTCTTCTATAATATAAATAGGTGTATTCATTTATTTCTTTAATGGTACAGTAAAGCTAAAAGTACTACCCTGTCCTTCGACTGATTCTACATAACAATCTCCACCGTTCTTACGGGCAAAGTCCTGGCAAAGCTGAAGTCCTAAACCTGAACCTTCTTCACCACCTGTGCCATATGTGGTATCACCTTTCTTAAAAATAGAGCCAAGTCGTTCGGCTGCTATTCCAACGCCATGGTCGGTAACGCTAATTTTTGCAAAATCGCCCATAACTCCCATTTTAATTTCAATACTAGAATTCTCTGGTGAGAACTTGATAGCATTAGAAAGGAAATTTCGCATAACTGTCTTAAGCATATCATTATCAGCTGTAACGATGAGGCTTTCGGGCGACGGTTGTAAATCAAGTTTGATATGCTTTGTCTGAGCTATCATCTCGAAAATATCAACAACACCAGGAACAATATCATTTAAATCGAGATCCTGAATGACCACTGTTAGGCGTCCTGTCTGACTCTTTGTCCACTTGAGAAGATTATCAAGCAAATCATGTACCTCTTCAGATTCACGATTGGCCTTATCTAGGAGTTCGTAAAGTTCGGGGCCAACAGTCTCAGGGGTAGCTGATGCCACAACCAAATTGAGCACCATACGTATGCTGGCCATTGGTGAACGCAAATCATGTGCGATAACCGAGTACATCTTGTCACGGTTGCTAAGTGTGGCACGCAGTTCGGCATTTTGTTGCTCGATGATACGCTTGGCGGCAACAAGAGAAATCTGTTGCATAACACGCATAACTAGCTCTTCCTTATTAAAAGGTTTAGTAAGGAAATCACTTGCTCCAACCTGGAATCCATGAACTAGATCCTGAGGTGTATTCAAAGCCGTAAGGAAGATGATAGGAATATCCTTGGTGTCCTCTTCCTTTTTTAAAACTACAGCTGCATCGAAACCACTGATATCCGGCATCATTACATCTAGAAGAATAAGATCGGGATGCTCTTTACGGGCCTGTTCTATACAGGTAGTACCATTGTTTGCGGTAATAACTTGGAATTTTTCGTTAGTGAGTAATATTTTAAGCAACAAAACATTGCTCACAACATCATCTACAATAAGTATCTTATACTCACTGCGATTTATTTTGGACTCGAGAGTGTCTGCTACATCCATAACTTTTAGCTAGTAATGCACTTATAAAACGTTTTATATGGTTGCAAAAATAGTGCAATAATTTGAAATTACCAAATTATTACACCATTTTTTTGCATTTTAGGGCTTATAATGCCTATTTCTACTTATATTCTGACCATGATTTGATACCAATACCCTCGATACCAACCGTGCAGAATGCATGGATAAATGCACTTGCCAAACGGCTGTTGGTAATAAGAGGTACATTAAGATCGATAGCTGCACGGCGGATTTTATAACCGTTTGTCAGCTCGTGGGTGGTAAGGTTCTTCGGGATGTTCACCACCATATCAATCTTATGTTCGTGAAGTAGGTCTAGTGCCTGAGGCTGGGCATCCTCAGATGGCCAATGTACCAAAGTGTTCTGGATACCATTGTCGGTAAGATACTTTGAAGTACCACCTGTGGCATAAAGTTCGTAGCCGTTTTCAACTAACTGTCGTGCAGCATCAATCATCTCTGCTTTTTGTTTGGCTGAACCTGTTGACAGCAGGACTGTCTTCTTGGGAATGCGATGGCCTACGCTAAGCATAGACTTAAGTAATGCAGTATCAGTATTGTCTCCAATACAACCAACCTCGCCAGTTGATGCCATATCTACGCCAAGAACAGGGTCGGCCTTCTGTAAACGGTTGAACGAGAACTGAGAAGCCTTAATTCCAACATAGTCGAGATCAAAGAGATTCTTCTCCGGCTTTTCTACAGGCAAGCCAAGCATTACTTTTGTGGCCAAATCAATCAGATTGAGTTTGAGCACCTTACTTACAAATGGGAATGAGCGAGAAGCACGTAGGTTACACTCAATAACAAGGATATCGTTCTCGCGAGCCATATATTGAATGTTGAAGGGACCATTGATATGTAGTGCTTTGGCAATCTGACGAGAGATACGCTTGATACGGCGAACTGTCTCTACATATAGTTTCTGTGGTGGGAATTGTATTGTGGCATCGCCAGAGTGAACACCTGCAAATTCGATATGTTCGCTGATGGCATAAGCCATAATCTCGCCATCCTTGGCTACAGCATCCATTTCAATCTCTTTGGCATTTTCGATGAACTTAGATACTACGACTGGATGATCCTCAGAGACATTTGCAGCAAGCTGCAGGAACTTCTCAAGTTCTTCCTTATTTGAGCATACGTTCATGGCTGCACCAGAGAGCACATATGAAGGACGAACCAAAACCGGGAATCCAACACGATCTACGAAGTTATCAATATCCTCCATAGAGGTGAGCGCACTCCATTCTGGCTGATTAACACCTATCTCGTTAAGCATCTGTGAGAACTTAGCGCGGTCCTCGGCTCCATCAATATCAACAGCTTGGGTACCAAGGATGTTAACGTGCTGCTCATCAAGGTAGACTGCTAGATTATTAGGTATCTGACCACCAGTAGAAACAATCACACCATAAGGCTGTTCCATATCGATAATGTCGAGAACACGCTCGAATGTTAGCTCATCAAAGTAAAGACGATCACACATATCGTAATCGGTTGAAACGGTCTCAGGGTTGTAGTTGATCATAACCGAACGCCAGCCTTCCTTACGGATGGTATTCAAAGCCTGAACTCCGCACCAGTCGAACTCTACTGACGAACCGATGCGATAAGCACCTGAACCAAGAACGATGATAGACTTCTTGTCGGCCTCGAACTTAATATCGCTTGCAACACCACTATATGTAACATACAAATAGTTAGTCTGTGCAGGATACTCAGCTGCAAGAGTATCTATCTGCTTAACTACAGGTAGGATGCCAAATTGCTTACGGCGATTACGCACCAACAGAAGTGCCTCGTGCATATTGCGGGTTTCACCCTCAAGACCAATGGCGCGAGCTATCTGGAAATCAGTAAATCCATATACTTTTGCCTGGCGAAGAAGATCCTTATCAAGTGTATTGATATTCTGCTTCTTCAGTTGCTCATCAATGTCGATGATGTGCTTCAGTTTCTGCAAGAACCACTTATCAATCTTTGTCAGCTCGTGGATGCGGTCGATATCATACTGAGGATCATGCATAGCCTTCGAGATGACAAAGATACGCTTATCGGTTGGCTCGCGCAGGGCTGCATCGATATCGGTAATCTTTAATTCCTTATTCTCAACATATCCATGCATGCCCTGACCAATCATACGCAGACCTTTCTGGATAGCCTCCTCAAAGTTACGTCCGATAGCCATAACCTCACCTACCGACTTCATTGAAGAACCAAGTTCCTTATCTACACCGTGGAACTTAGAGAGGTCCCAACGTGGAATCTTACAAACCACATAGTCGAGTGCAGGCTCGAAGAATGCACTGGTAGTCTTTGTTACGCTGTTCTTAAGCTCAAACAGTCCATAACCCATACCCAACTTAGCAGCAACGAAAGCCAATGGATAACCTGTAGCCTTAGAAGCCAAAGCCGAAGAACGACTCAAGCGAGCATTAACCTCAATAACTCGGTAATCTTCTGATTGAGGGTCGAAAGCATACTGTACATTACACTCACCCACAATACCGATATGGCGGATAATCTTAATGGCAAGTGCACGCAACTTATGATATTCAGAATTGGTAAGTGTCTGAGATGGAGCAATTACAATTGATTCACCAGTATGGATACCTAGTGGATCGAAGTTCTCCATGTTACATACTGTGATACAATTATCGTAGCGGTCACGAACAACCTCGTACTCAATTTCCTTCCATCCTTTCAGAGACTTCTCAACCAATACCTGTGGAGAGAAAGCGAAAGCTTTTTCTGCAAGTTTGTTAAGCTCTTCCTCGTTATCACAGAAACCTGAGCCCAGACCTCCAAGTGCATAAGCTGCACGAAGGATGACTGGATAGCCAAGTGATGCAGCAGCCTTACGGGCATCTTCAATATTATCGCAAGCCTGACTCTTGATGGTCTTTACACCAATCTCATCCAACTTCTTTACGAAGAGCTCACGGTCCTCAGTATCCATGATAGCCTGAACAGGTGTACCTAGAACCTTGACATTATACTTTTCGAGTACGCCACTCTGATAAAGTTCAACACCACAGTTCAATGCTGTCTGACCACCAAAGGCCAACAGAATACCATCAGGACGCTCCTTAGCTATAACCTTTTCTACGAAATAAGGCTGAACAGGAAGGAAATAAATCTCATCAGCCACACCCTCAGAGGTCTGAACTGTAGCAATATTCGGGTTAATCAAAACCGTTTTAATACCCTCTTCGCGAAGAGCCTTAAGGGCTTGAGATCCACTATAGTCGAACTCACCGGCTTCGCCTATCTTCAATGCACCTGAACCAAGTAACAGGACTTTCTTTATACTATTATCTTTCATATCTATCAATTATTAGAGGGTTTCAATAAAGCGATCAAACATAAATTCTGTATCAACAGGACCTGAACAAGCCTCTGGGTGGAACTGAGAAGAGAACCAAGGATGTGAAAGATGGCGAATACCTTCATTAGAGCCATCATTCATATTGACAAACAATTCACGCCAATCGTTTCCTAGTGTACTTGCATCAACTGCATAACCATGATTCTGTGAAGTTACGTAACAACGATTTGTGCCAACCTCACGAACTGGCTGATTGTGTGAGCGGTGACCATATTTAAGTTTATAGATGGTGGCTCCGCCCGCTTTTGCTAATAACTGGTTTCCCATACAGATACCACAGATTGGCTTGCGCGATGCAGACATCTGCTTCTTTAAGATCTCAACAGCATCTACACACATATCAGGATCGCCAGGACCGTTTGCAAGGAAAAGTCCATCAAACTGCATGTCTGTATAGTCGTAATTCCAAGGAACTCGGATAACCTCAACATCACGGTTAATGAGGCAACGGATGATATTATTCTTTACGCCACAATCAACAAGAACAACCTTACGTCCTGCACCCTCATTATAACGAACAACGTCCTTACATGAAACCTTATCAACCCAGTTAACGCCTTCGTATTCTGCTGATGGAATATTCTCTGGCTCATCGTCAAAGATAATCTGTCCCATCATAACTCCGTGCTCACGAAGTACCTTTGTTAGTTGGCGTGTATCAATACCGGTAATGCCGGGAACTCCCTCACGCTTAAGCCAATCTGCAAGACTCTCGTTAGCATTCCAATGTGAATAGGCCTCGCTATAATCGCTAACAATAATAGCAGAAGCATAAATCTTGTCGCTCTCCATAAATGTGGCCAGGCCATTCTGTTCAATAGTGAATGGTGGTACACCATAATTACCAACCAACGGATAAGTAAGTGTCATCAATTGTCCGGCATAGCTGGGGTCTGTAAGCGATTCGGGATAACCCATCATTGCTGTATTGAACACCACTTCGCCAGCTACGGCTTTCTCGCTACCAAAGCTCTTGCCGTGAAATTTTGTTCCGTCCGAAAGGACAAGTGTTACATCTCTCATATTTTTCCTTTATTATATCTTATTTCTTTTTAGAAAAAAGGCGAAACGTTAAAAAACGAATCGCCCTCTATTTATTCAACAGTAACAGATTTTGCTAAGTTTCTCGGCTGGTCAACGTTCTTACCTTTGCAAACAGCAACGTGATAAGCCAACAACTGAAGAGGAATCGTTGCAACCAATGGTTCGAGACACTCCAAAACGTCTGGAAGTTCAATCACCTCATCGGCAATCTTAGAAATGGTGTCGTCACCCTTAGATACCAAAGCAATGACCCTACCCTGACGTGCTTTAATTTCCTGAATATTCGATAGAACTTTTTCGTACATCGCGTTATGTGTAGCGATTACAACTACCGGCATGTCAGAATCAATAAGGGCGATAGGTCCGTGTTTCATCTCTGCAGCTGGATAACCTTCTGCATGTATATACGATATCTCTTTGAGCTTCAATGCACCTTCTAAAGCAACTGGATATGAGAATCCACGACCAAGATAGAGGAAGTTATGTGCATATGTAAATGTGCGTGCCAAATCAGCAACCTTATCGTTGGTCTGCAGCACCTCACGAATCTTCGTAGGAATCTCACTAAGACCTTTTACAATCTCAAGATATTCCTTGCGGTTTACAGTACCCTTTGCCTCGGATAATGCGAGGGCAAACATTGTAAGTACAGTTACCTGACCAGTAAAGGCCTTGGTAGAAGCAACGCCAATCTCAGGACCAACGTGGATGTATGTACCAGTATCGGTGGCACGTGGAATACTTGAGCCAATGGCATTACATATACCATATATAAATGCGCCCTTCTCCTTAGCCAACTGTACAGCGGCAAGGGTGTCGGCAGTTTCACCACTCTGGCTGATAGCAATAACAACATCGTCCTTGGTTACAACTGGGTTACGATATCTGAACTCTGATGCATACTCTACTTCAACCGGTATGCGGCAGAGCGTCTCTATAATCTGCTTACCGATAAGACCTGCATGCCAAGATGTTCCGCAGGCTACGATAACCACACGCTTAGCGTTAACCAGTTGGCGGCGGTAATCGATAAGAGCCGAAAGCGTAACATGATCAGCCTCTACGTTAACACGTCCGCGCATACAGTTAGTAAGGCATTCTGGCTGTTCGAAGATCTCCTTCAGCATGAAGTGCGGATAACCACCCTTCTCAATCTGTCCGAGATCTATATCAACAGTCTTAACTGCCAGCTCCTGATCTTCACCATGTATATTAACCACATGAAGATCCTCGCCACGACGGATAACAGCAATGTTACCATCTTCGAGATAAACAACCTTGTCGGTATACTCCACGATTGGGCTTGCATCTGAGCCGAGGAAGAATTCATCCTCACCTATACCCACAACCAGTGGACTCTGCTTACGTGCACAGATAATCTGATCCGGATCACGCTTGTCAAGTACTGCTATAGCATAAGCACCGATAACCTGATACAAAGCAACCTGAACAGCCTCCAAAAGAGTAAGCTGCTTATGTTCCTTAATATATTCGATGAGCTGTACCAGCACCTCGGTATCTGTATCAGAGACGAAGTGTACGCCTTTAGTCTGAAGTTTTTCCTTCAACTCGGCGTAGTTCTCTATAATACCATTATGTATTATTGCCAGATTCTTGCTTTCTGAATAATGTGGGTGCGCATTACGCGATGAAGGCTCACCATGTGTAGCCCAACGGGTATGAGCAATACCTATAGTACCGCTAATATTCTTATCGTTACAATATTCACAAAGATTGTCGACTTTACCTTTCGACTTGTAAACATTCAAGTCGCCATTATCGTTGATGAGTGCTACACCGGCGCTATCGTAACCTCGATATTCCAGTCGGCGTAAGCCTTTTATTAGTATTGGGAAAGCTTCTTTATTCCCGATGTATCCTACGATTCCACACATAACCTGTTTTGTCGTTTTGTCGTATATATTGTAATTTCGGCTGCAAAATTACAATAAAAATCCGAAACCACAAACATTTTGCTAAAAAATCTTTGTATTTTCTTACATAAAACAAAAAGTCCACCAAGATTCACATCTGGGTGGACTCTCTGCGGTGCGTACGAGATTCGAACTCGTGACCTCCTGCGTGACAGGCAGGCATTCTAACCTACTGAACTAACGCACCATTACTATGGAACGAATGAAAAAAAACTTGCGGTGCGTACGAGATTCGAACTCGTGACCTCCTGCGTGACAGGCAGGCATTCTAACCTACTGAACTAACGCACCTTAAAGCTCTCTTGCTTAATTGCGGGTGCAAAGGTAGTGATATTTTTGGAAATACCAAAACTTTTCGGCACTTTTTTGCGATTAAATCGCATTTTTTTCTAAAAAACATACTGAAAGAGCACAGAATCGCTATATTTTGCCCCATCAAAGAGCCAATCTTTGATTTCTGCACCAATCTGGAAACCTGCTTTTTTGAACAACAGAATTGATGGTTTATTATTGGTATCAACATAAGCATAAAGCTGATGAAGATGCAAAATCCTTAGTGCGTAATCAGAAATCTTGTTTAAAATAGCGGTACCATACCCCTGACGACGATAAGAATTCAATATAATCAGCCCCACCTCAGCGCGACAATTTGCAGGGTCGAAGTTGACAAGATCAACAACTCCAACTATTTTTCCTTCTATATTCTCTACCATCATACGTACCTGTCGATCGGTATAGATATCGTTTTTTGCATTTGCCACATAGTCGTGGAGCAGATAACGTGAATAAGGAACGTTAGAAGTACCAACATTCCAAAGCTCCACATCATTCTCAATGCGATAAAGAAGATCGAGGTCTTCAGGCTCGATAGCTCTCAGTTTTATCTGTTTCATCCTAAATGTAGTTTTTTACGTATTATATCAGCTAAAGCCAACGAGGCGCGAAAATATATAGCGCACTTTACTGGCAGCGTAAAGAAAAAGCTAAGATGACTATAATGCTTGCGAAAGAAGATGAGCATGGCTTGATAGAACACATGCACATAACGAAAATCAGATTTCTTGGTCGACTGCCCTTTATAATGTATAATAGAATAAGGTAGATACCAGTTCTGCCATCCTCCCTTTAATAGTCGATATGATAGGTCGATATCTTCGCCATACATAAAGAAATCCTCATCGAGAAGTCCTATCAGGTCTAGTGCTTTACGACGAACCATAAAGAAGGCTCCACTAACAACCTGAATCTGTCCAGGTTCATCCCACGAGAGATGGCTCATATAATAACGCCTGGTAAATCCCAGCATTTTGCGGGCAGCTACCCATGGTGTTGGTATAGCTCTACGACTTTCAGGAGCTAGGGTGCCATCGGCATTATGCATCTTAACGCCTGCAGCTCCAGCTTCAGGATGTTCGTCCATAAAAGTAAGGACGTTACGTATAGTGTCTTCGGCTACAACTGTATCAGGATTTAGCAACAAGACATATTCTCCCATACTCTGTCGTATGGCTATATTGTTTGCCTTTGAGAATCCAAGATTCTCTATATTATTAATAAGGTGTACCCATGGATAATCTCGGGCTATTACCTCTGCGCTATCATCCGTGCTGTTATTATCCACAACAAATACTTCGCTCTCAACATCTTTAAGAGCTAGTGCGACACTATCAATACAAGCAGTAAGGTATTGTCGAACGTTATAGTTAACAATGACTACAGATAGTTTCATTCTTCTGATTCAACCTCAGATTGACAACGGCTCATGGTGGGGAATACGAAAGGCAAACAAAGCAACTGGATGATTGCCATGTAGCCAAAGGTGGTATTCATGAACATATAATATAAATAGGTATTAGCCACCATAGGAATCAATAGAAGAGCCAAACGCAGAATGCCCCACTTAAATAGAGCATGTTCCTTCTTGGTTACAAGATCTTGGTGTACTTTGGGGAATTTAAACAAGCGCAAAGCTAAAAACACACCACCAAGAGTTAACAACTCCATGAGCGCAGTAAGAAGGAATTCGGAATTCTTTTGTTCTACAAACAAGCCTGATTCCATGAAGCCGGTCTCATAAAGCACTACCGCACCTATTGCAAATAGTAATGCAAATATAAATACAGCCATCAATTGGTTTCTTGTCTCTTTCATATTCTATAGTTTTTATTTTTCTTCAAATAATGTGCGGTTGGTGATTGAGCGTCCAAGTGTAACCTCATCGGCATACTCAAGTTCGTTGCCTACAGCTATGCCACGGGCTATCACGCTGACTTTAACCCCAAGGGGGGCAAGCTTGCGATAAATATAGAAGTTCGTTGTATCGCCCTCCATCGTAGGACTAAGTGCTAGAATAACCTCCTGCACCTCACCCTCGCCTACTCGATTAATCAGCGAGTCAATCTCGATATCAGCTGGCCCCATTCCGTCCATTGGCGAGATGACTCCGCCGAGCACGTGATAGAGTCCTTGGAATTGCTGGGTATTCTCAATGGCCATCACGTCCTGAATGTTTTCAACTACGCAAACCGTAGTCTGATCACGACGATGGTCGGCACAAATAGGACAAATATCACTATCGCTGACATTATGGCAAACCTTACAGTATTTCACTTCGGCCTTCAGTTTACTAACTGCTTCGGCAAAACTGGCTATATCAGCATCGTCCTGACGAAGCATCCAGAGCACAAGGCGCAAAGCAGTCTTTCGACCAATACCGGGAAGTTTCGAAAACTCTTGTACGGCCTTTTCCAGTAACTGTGATGGGTATTGTTGCTGTATCATATCTCTGAAAGTTCTAACCAACGCATTGATTTCTCATCTAGTTCGTCTTTAAGTAGTGGCAAACGTTTGCTCTTCTCTGTCAGTTCATCAACCGAAAGAGTTCCGCTGCATAAAGCCTCTTCAAGTTCGCGTTGTTCTGTTTCAAGTTTTTCTATATCAATCTCAAGTTGTTCCAACTCACGTTTCTCTTTGTATGTGAGTTTGCGTTTCTGCTGGGTATTATTCTCAGGTGCAGTTTTTGTTTCTTTATCTGTTTTTGTTTCCTTTGACTCTTTGGGCTCATTAGGTTGAAGCTGACTCCATTGGCGATACTGTGTGTAGTTTCCAGGGAAATCCTTTATATCTCCATCACCATTAAACACTAAAAGATGGTCTACAACTTTGTCCATAAAGTAACGGTCGTGACTTACAACAATCACGCAACCTGGAAAATCCTGCAGATATTCCTCAAGAATCTGTAGCGTTACAATATCCAAGTCGTTGGTAGGCTCGTCGAGTACCAGGAAGTTGGGGTTCTTCATCAGAACCGTACAGAGATAAAGCTTACGACGCTCACCTCCACTCAGTTTATAAACATAGTTATGTTGCTGTTCGGGGGTAAACAGAAAATACTGTAGGAATTGTGATGCTGAGAAGTGCTTACCGCCCCCCATATCTATATATTCAGCAATATCTTTTACAACATCTATCACCTTCATCTGATCGTCGAACTGCAATCCCTCCTGCGAGAAATAGCCGAAACGAACGGTGTCACCAATATCAAATTTTCCTGTATCAGGAGCCACTTGACCTAGCAGCATTTTTATAAATGTAGACTTGCCGGTACCATTATTACCTACGATACCCATTTTCTCGAATCGCGAGAAGTTGTAGTAGAAGTCCTTCAGTATAACCTTTTCATCAAAGGCCTTTGATACATATTGGCATTCAAAGATTTTAGAGCCAATATATACATTACGTGATTTCAGTCGTATCTGGCGTTCCTCAATACGCTGCTTAGCCACTTTCTCGAGTTCATAGAAGGCTTCTTCGCGATAGCGGGCTTTATGTCCACGAGCCTGAGGCATGCGACGCATCCACTCTAACTCTGTGCGATACAGATTGTTAGCTCTCGCTATCTCTGCACGACGATTGTCGATACGCTCTTGGCGTTTCTCTAGATAATAACTATAGTTGCCGCGATAGCTGTAGATAGTCTGATCGTCTAGCTCCAAAATAACAGAACAGACACGATCGAGAAAGAATCGGTCGTGAGTTACCATCAGCAGGGTTTTGTTGCCTCGATTCAAGAAACCTTCAAGCCATTCAATCATCTCCAGATCTAGATGGTTAGTAGGCTCATCCAGAATCAGCAAGTCAGGATCGGTAATCAGTACATTTGCTAAAGCTACACGCTTCTGCTGTCCGCCACTAAGTTGTCCCATTGGCTGATTAAGGTCGCGAATCTTAAGCTGGGTAAGAATCTGTTTGGCTTTCAACACCTTCTCTGGGTCATCTTTATGATTAAAGCAGGCATCGAGAACACTCTCGGCTGGATCAAAGTCGGGCGACTGCTCAAGCATACCCACGCGAAGATCACGACGAAAGATGATTTCGCCATTATCATAACCCTCTTTGCCAGACAGAATAGAAAGCAGTGTACTCTTACCAGTTCCGTTTTTAGCAATCAATCCAACCTTCTGTCCCTCGGAAACCGAAAAGCTAATGTCATTAAATAACACTAACGAGCCAAACGACTTCGTTAGGTGTTGTACGTCTAAATAAGGTATCTCTTTAGCCATTTTTCAGCTCATTATTGATACCTTCTATATAATCAAGCACTTCATCACGCCCCTGTTTCTTCTCCGAAGATGTGACGAAAATCGGCGGCAACTCCTCCCAGGTCTCGCTGAGCACTTTTTTATATGCAGCTACATTTTGTGCTGCCTTTGATGCACTCAGCTTATCGGCCTTAGTAAATATGATGGCAAAGGGAACGCTACTTGTGCCAAGCCATTCAATAAACTCTAGGTCTATCTTCTGTGCCTCCAGTCGGATATCAATTAGCAGAAACACATTCACCAGTTGCTCTCTCTGCAGAATATATCCGTTAATCATCTGCTCAAGTTTCTGAATCTCCTTTTTTGAACGCTTGGCAAATCCATAACCAGGTAGGTCAACCAGATACCATTCATTGTTAATGATGAAATGGTTTATCAACAACGTCTTACCCGGAGTAGCACTAGTCTTTGCCAGATTTTTCTTTCCTGTAAGCATATTAATCAAACTTGACTTGCCTACATTCGATCTGCCAATGAATGCATACTCGGGCTTAGTATCCTTCGGACACATCGACTCCATTGGAGCACTAAGTGTAAATTCTGCTTTCTTAATTTCCATTATATATCTATTTTGGGTGCAAAGATAAGAAAAAAAAACGAAAATATTTGGTGGTTCGCAAAAATATGCGTACCTTTGCATCGTTTTTCCAAAACAATGCTTCCAGTCGCGAAGCATTTCCACTCGTTTTTTTCGAAATAAGAATTAATTTAAGTACATATTGTATGTATACAAAAGAAGAACTAGAATCTATGGACATACCCCAGCTTGTGGGTATTGCCGACCAGCTTGGCATCAAGGTTTCGCCAGATGACCAGTTGGAATCCGTTGTCTATGCCATACTTGACAAGGCTGCTGAGAACAGCGCAAGTGCCGATGATGCGCCCAAACGCAAACGTACACGTATTGCTAAGAAAGATACAAGCCGAGTTTATACAGTTAACGGTGAGGATGGTGAGAACCTCGACTCTAAGTCGAACCGCACACGTAAGAAAACCGAAACCCCATCGTTATTTGCCGACATGCCTATAGAAGCACCAGCAGAAGAGACATCGGCAACTGTTGCTGTGGCAGAAAAGCCTAAGAAGCGTGGACGTAAAAGCAAGGCAGAGAAAGAAGCAGAAGAGGCTGCTGCCCGAAAGGCTGCAGAAGAAGCTGCAGCTGCTGAGGCTAGCGCTCATGAAGAGATGCAGGCAGCTGCCGAGGATTTCGTTGTGCCCGAGGCTGCTGAGTTTGCCGTTGGTTCAGGTAACGATGACGAAGCCACACCAAATGCTATAGAACAGTTACGTGAGAAAATGGCTGCTAACAAGCTTGTTGCTCCCGCTCCTGAGGAGCCCGAGGAATTCGCAGAAGAGAAGCATGATCCCCTGACTGACGAAGTAGACGAAAATGGTGTGTGGTTAGGTGATCCTGGTGATGGAACCGACTTTATTACAATTGTCGACATTCCCATCGAAGATCAGGCTGCTATCCCTACCCTTGACATCTTCGACCGTCCAATGGCTCCGCAAATCAACGAAGCCCCAGTTGCCAATCGTCCTGCACCCAATCCTCAGCCACGTTTTGACTTTGCTGATCTGATTGATGCTAATGGTGTGCTCGAGATGCTTTCGGATGGATATGGATTCCTGCGTTCGAGCGATTACAACTATCTCTCATCGCCCGATGATGTTTATGTATCGCCGCAGCAGATTAAGAAATATGGTCTGAAGACAGGTGATGTTGTAGATTGCAAGGTACGCCCACCTCACGATGGCGAGAAGTTCTTTGCCCTGACAGATGTGAAGTCTATCAATGGTCGCGACCCTGGTGAGGTGCGTAACCGTGTAGCATTCGAGCATCTTACACCACTCTTCCCAGAAGAGAAGTTCAATCTTTGTGGCGATCGTTCTACCGTCAATCCAAGTGTGCGTATTGTTGACCTCTTCTCGCCAATCGGTAAAGGTCAGCGTGCCTTGATTGTGGCTCAGCCAAAGACAGGTAAGACTGTGTTGATGAAGGATATTGCCAATGCCATTGCTGCCAACCACCCTGAGGCTTATATCATGATGCTGCTTATCGATGAGCGCCCTGAGGAGGTAACAGATATGGCCCGTACTGTTAATGCCGAGGTAATTGCTTCAACATTCGATGAGCCTGCCGATCGTCATGTTAAGATTGCCGGTATCGTCTTGGAGAAGGCAAAGCGTATGGTTGAGTGCGGCCACGATGTAGTTATCTTCCTTGACTCTATCACCCGTCTGGCCCGTGCCTATAATACCGTTGCTCCTACTTCTGGTAAGATTCTTACCGGTGGTGTAGATAGTAATGCCCTACAGAAGCCTAAGCGCTTCTTTGGTGCTGCTCGTAACATCGAGGGTGGTGGTTCGCTTACCATTATCGCCACAGCTCTGGTTGATACCGGTTCTAAGATGGACGAAGTTATCTTCGAGGAGTTCAAGGGTACTGGTAACAGCGAAATCCAGCTTAACCGTTCGCTCTCTAACAAGCGCATCTTCCCAGCTATCGACTTGGTTCTGTCGTCAACTCGCCGCGACGATCTGCTGCTTGACGATACAACACTGAACCGCATGTGGATTATCCGCAAGTTTATTGCTGATATGAACCCAATCGAGGCAATGAGCACTATTCGCGACCGACTTGTTACAACCCGTAGTAACGAGGAGTTCCTAATGTCGATGAACGGATAATGAAGAAAATATTATTTGTATGTCACGGTAACATCTGCCGCAGTCCGATGGCAGAGTTCGTCATGAAATACTTAGTAGAGAAAGAGGGGCTGACCGATCAATTCCTGATCGAGTCAGCCGCTACTTCTACTGAGGAGATTGGTAATCCGGTATATCCACCTGCCCGCCGCAAATTGGCCGAACACGGCATTCGTTGCGATGGACATTCAGCACGCCAAATGACCCGCGCTGATTATAACCGTTTTGATTTGTTGATTGGAATGGACCAATGGAATCTGCGAAACATGGAACGCATCTGCGGAGGAGATCCTGAAGGCAAGATTCATCCGTTACTCGTCAATAAAGACGTAGCCGACCCATGGTACACAGGCGACTTTGAGGCTACTTGGCAAGATGTTCTAAAAGGTTGTAAGACGCTTTTAGACTTATAAACCACATGTTTTAATTATTAATACCATATCCATCACAATGCAAAACAACTTGTTTTGATCAGTAAAACCTATGCATCTTTCATCTAAAACATAAGGTTTTCAACACCAAAACAAGTTGTTTTACTTTATATAGCCATACCTTTTATATTGCAATAGCTATGACTTTCTATTTCAGTTTATCTTTCATCAAATCAAGAGGACTCAATTTCTTCTTTATCATCTCACGAGCCTGTTCTTCATTTAGCGTATATACGTGATTTAATACACCTACCGAAACTAGTTGGAACTCATTGTTGTAGTCTATGAATCCCAAGCTATAGAAACGATGGTCGCGTACTAGGAAACTGGTATTCAGATATTGGTCTACAGCCGTTGTTGCAGCTACCGAAGCAATAGATGCCAACGGCCCGTCTATGTTATTATCGCGTAATTCTGCATTTACAGCACCCGATATCACTGATTTGATGGTGTCGGCATGCTGTTGTCTGTCGGGTGTTGTAGCCATCAGGGCTACAGCAATAACTGCGATAATGCCCAGGAAAATCAAGAATTTCTTCATTGCTTAGTCAAGTTTATATGTTATACGTAATATCTTTGTGGTTTCAGAAGATACCTTAAACCTGTTGTCTGTGCGGCAACCTACAAGCCACACGATAGCCCCAGAGGCATCGGTCAAAGTCAACTGTCGGCGCTTCTGTAAGATGGTGAACTTCCTATCTGTCAGATAATCGCTCACCAGCTTTCGCCCTGTCATACCGAATGGTATAAACCAATCGCCATTCTCTATCGGACGCACAGTAAGCGGAAATTCTACCTTATCCGCATCAACTGTAGCAACACCAGCCGATTTAGAGATGTTTATCTCGTCTGTAATTTCAAACTTATAAGTCGTCGATTCATCGTAGCGATATGTGCCAACTTCTGGAATCTTAATCGATTTCATCGGCTTGCTGATAGGTTCTACAATCAGCTTTTCGCGATCAATCACCAAGGTGTGAGTTGGCGATGTAAACTCCCGGCCAGGTTCGCCGTTTACTGCACCTAGAATTTGTTCTGTCTGTGATGAATTGAATCCTAATGGCATCAGCCACTCATGCAGAAATGCTGAGGGAGATGGCTGTTTGAAAAGATAAGAAATCATCATTTCGCCAGAATCAGCCTTCAAGGCAATCTGTTCTTGCACCATTTCGGCATCGTAAACCTTCTCAGCCTCGCGCAGATAATTGGCGGTTTTATCGATGTTGGCTGTAGCGCCAGGTGCGATTTCTTCGAGAAGAGGTAATACGCGCAGGCGTATCTTATTGCGAAGTACATCGTCTACTAGATTGCTTGAGTCGGTAACATAGGTTTGTCCGATGGAATCTAGATATTCTGTAATCTCTGCCCTACTTAGGCAAAGCAACGGTCGTACTATGATATCGTTCTTCGGACGAATACCGGTCAGCCCATGGATTCCTGCTCCTCGTAGAAGATTCATCAGTAAGGTTTCAACGGCGTCGTCACGATGGTGAGCAATACAGATGCCTTCGGCGCCGATATCCTTACACAACTGCCTGAAATAGCCATAGCGTAAATCGCGTGCAGCCATTTCGATGCTTACTTTATGTAAGTTGGCGTATTCTGTTGTGTCAAAGTGGATTACGTGCAACTTTATAGAGTGCTTCTTGCACAATTCGCGTACAAAATTCTCATCTCTGTCGCTCTCGTTGCCTCGCAACTTAAAGTTACAATGCGCAGCCTCAATCTGGTATCCCAGACCTCGCAGAATCAGCATCAAAGCCACAGAGTCGCCCCCACCGCTTAGTCCCACAAGATAAAGATTGTGGATGTCTAGAAGATGATTCTTCTCGATGAAATGCTGAATTCTGGATAACATGACTATTCTACGAACAGAACAAGTCCCTTCAGGTATTCGCCCTCTGGGTGGTATATGTTAATAGGATGATCGGCGGGCTGATGCAGCTGGTGCAGAATGCGCACCTTGCGTCCGGCTTGAGCAGCTGCAGTAAATACTGCATTACGGAAGTGCTCCTTTGTAACCACCTGCGAACAACTAAACGTAAAGAGTATTCCGCCTGGCTGTATCTTCTGGAACGCCTTGTTATTCAGGCGGGTATATCCTTTCAGTGCATTGTGCAGAGCACCACGATGTTTGGCAAATGCAGGAGGGTCAAGAATGATTAAATCGTAATTGTTGCCAGCCTGCTCCAGATATTTGAATGCATCTTCGCAATAGGCCTCATGGCGTTTATCGCCCTCAAAGTTCAGAGCAACGTTGCGGTTGGTTAGCTCAATGGCTTTAGCGCTGCTGTCTACAGAGTGCACCAGCTTAGCGCCTCCACGCATAGCATAAACCGAGAAGCCGCCGGTATAGCAAAACATGTTCAGCACGCTCTTACCTGCCGAATACTTCTCAAGCAGCGAACGGTTGTCGCGTTGGTCAACAAAGAATCCGGTCTTCTGTCCGCGCAACCAGTCCACATAGAATTTCAAACCATTCTCAAGTGCCACATTATCCTCAGAACCGCCGTAAATAAAGCCGTTCTCCATATCGTCCATAAATGGCAGCGTGGTCTCGCTCTTATAGTAAACATTGTCTATACGATGCCCCATAACCTTTACCAACTGCTCGGCTATCTCCTTACGGCACAAGTGCATGCCTATGCTATGAGCCTGCATAACTGCGGTACGATCGTAAACGTCGATAATCAGTCCTGGCAGGTTGTCGCCCTCGCCATGAACCAGACGATATGTGTTGTTTTGCGGATTGTCTGCAATACCGATGGATTGGCGCACTTGTAATGCCGAAGCCAGGCGCGAAGCCCAGAATTCTGCATCTATAGTTACGTCGCGGAACGAAAGAACTCGCACGGCTATCGAACCTTTCTGGAAATGACCCACAGCGATGAAATCGCCATGATTTGTAAGCACGCGAACCAGATCGCCATCCTTCAAATCTTCGTCGGCCTGCTGAATGGCGCCCGAGAATACCCAAGGATGGAATCGCAATAAACTCTCTTCCTTACCACGTTTAAGATATATTTTCTTCATCTTTCTTATTTGTTACTTCTGGAACTATAACCAGCTCATAGTCATTATGTTCCAACATTCTTTTAAACTCACTATATAATCTTACACAAGCCCATGCGTCGATAGCGGCATAACGCTTTTGCGAATCCTCAAGTACGTCGCGCTCCCAGTTGGTTAGCTGCTCTCGTTTGCTGATGCGCTCACCAAACACATTGGCATATAGTTTCATCAAACTCTGATCCTCTATTCCTATCTTGCGGGCCATATCCTGCAGGTCAACAAATGTGCCCATCTTGAATTCGCCCAGTTCCTGCAGCCCGTGGGCATCGTTGCTCCAAGCCAGTCCTACTTTTGTCACTTTGGTATCTTCAAGCAGGCGCTTCACTGCGGGACACATGCCGATGTAGTTCAAGCGGAACAAGAAACAGCAATCGGCAGCAGATACCTGCAACAGCGAACATTTGTGATGCACACCCTTCTTGAAACTTGGTCGAGTCTCCGTGTCGAAGCCAAGCACAGGTTGTGACAAAAGATAATCAACTGCACGTTCAGCCTCTACAGCCGACAGAACCACAACGATTCTGCCTGGGAAATTAACCCTGGGATAGTTAGCAATTGTCTTCTTATCTACCTTATTTTGTATCAACTTTTTCATTTCTGTGTGCAAAAATATAAAAAAAATCCCGATTTATGATGAAATCTTATTTTTTTCAGCTACTTTTGCACGAAAATATCATAAACTGTATGAAGAAGGTTAAGAAAAAGAGTACAAACAACGACAATAAAGAGCGCTTGAGTTTTATCTTGGGTGCCATACTTTTCGGTATTTCAATTTACTTGTGTTTCGCATTCGTATCGTATTTCTCTACGGGTGCGGCCGACCAAACCCTTATTGAAGAACCTCGTGATGGCGAGGTGCTCAATGAGCATCATGAATTTGCCAATACTTGCGGAAGCTTGGGCGCCTATGCATCATGGTTCTTAATCAAGCGTTGCTTCGGTTTGCCTGCTTTTCTTATTCCGTTACTGCTTTTCGTTGCAGCCATCCATCTCATGAAGGCATATCGTGTAAACCTGCTCAAATGGTGTCTTTCCGTAACTCTGCTCATGATTTGGGCTTCGGTAGCGCTGGCCACATTCCTCCAGCCACTTTTTGTCGACTCAAGCTTCTGTCCTGGAGGCGATCACGGCATGTATATCAGCCATTACATTGGCAATCTGGTTGGTGCGCCTGGTCTTACGGCCATTCTGGCCCTTATAGCCGTAGCGTTTCTCACCTATTTCAGCGCGGCAACCGTCATCTTTATCCGTAAGATGCTTAACCCTACTCTCTATATTAATAAGGTAAAATTCACGGTTGCAAAACCTAGCGACAATACTGACGATATAGAGTCTGAACCCGAAGAGAATCTGGTGTTCGATGATCCTGGTAAATCCGAGGTTATCTTCGACGATAAAGGTGGTGCTGTTGTTATCGACGAGGGTTATCGCGATGAAGACAGCAATATCAAGGAAGGTCCTGTAGTAAAACAGCCCAAGCCTGAAATTACTGATACCAAGAATACCGACGAAATAGGCATGGAGGTCGAAGTGGCCAAAGGCGACACCGAAACAGCCAACGCCAAGACTCTGGTTGAGGATGTCAATAGCATGGAGCCTTACGATCCGAAGCGCGATCTTGAGAACTACCACTACCCCACGCTCGACCTGCTGAAGAAATACGATAACGACGGCAAGCCTTATATCGATATGGCTGAGCAGACTGCCAACAAGAACCGTATTGTTGAGGTGCTGCGGACCTTTGGTGTTGAAATCAGCAGCATCAAGGCCACCGTTGGCCCTACTATCACCCTCTACGAGATTACCCTGGCTCAGGGTGTGCGCATCCAGAAGGTTAAAAACCTTGAGGACGATATCGCCCTCTCGCTGGCAGCTCTCGGCATTCGTATCATTGCTCCTATGCCCGGTAAGGGTACCGTGGGTATCGAGGTGCCAAACGCTAAGCCCTCTACCGTATCGATGGAGTCGATCCTGAACTCTAAGAAGTTCCAGGAGTCAAAGATGGAGCTGCCTTGCGCCATCGGTAAGACGATTACTAACGAGGTGTTTATGTTCGATCTGGCCAAGGCACCTCACCTGCTGGTAGCCGGTGCTACTGGTCAGGGTAAGTCAGTTGGTCTCAACGCTATCATTACCTCTTTATTATATAAGAAGCATCCTGCCGAGCTCAAGATAGTACTTGTTGACCCTAAGAAGGTAGAGTTCAGTTTCTACGAGCCTATTGCCAACCACTTCCTGGCTAAGGTTCCCGATGAAGAGGCCGATCCTATCATCACCGATGTTAGCAAGGTGGTTCGCACGCTTAACTCGCTCTGTAAGGAGATGGACTCCCGTTACGACCTGCTGAAATCAGCCCGCGCGCATAACATCAAGGAATACAACCAGAAGTTCATCGCCCGCCAGCTGAATCCTAACAACGGGCATCGTTTCCTGCCATATATTGTGGTAGTAATCGATGAGTTCGGCGATCTGATTATGACCGCAGGTAAGGAGGTTGAGCTGCCTATCGCTCGTATTGCCCAGCTGGCTCGTGCCGTGGGCATCCACATGATTATCGCTACCCAGCGTCCTACCACCAACATCATCACCGGTACCATCAAGGCCAACTTCCCAAGCCGTATTGCCTTCAAGGTTTCGGCCGGTATCGACTCTAAGACCATTCTCGACCGCACAGGCGCTCAGCAGCTCATCGGCCGAGGCGATATGTTGGCACTTGTTGGCGGTTCTGAGCCCGAGCGTGTTCAATGTGCCTTTGTCGATACGCCCGAGGTTGAGCGCATCAATGAGTATATCAGCGATCAGCAGAGCTATGGCGCTCCATTCGAACTGCCCGAGCCCGATATGCCTGAGGCTGATATGGGCGATGGTGGCGACAAGGATGTGGATATGGCGCACCTCGACCCATTATTCGACGATGCAGCACGACTGATTGTGGTTAACCAGAGTGGCTCTACATCGCTCATTCAGCGTAAGTTTGCCATCGGATACAACCGTGCCGGCCGACTGATGGATCAGCTTGAAAGAGCTGGCGTTGTGGGCGCAGCTATGGGTTCTAAACCCCGTGAGGTGCTCATTCAGGATGAAAACAGTTTAAATAACCTTCTAAATAGTTTAAGATAAAAAGATGAATACAGGAATCATCCGAGTAGCTATAACCGCATTTCTTACTTTCAGCTGCTCATTCGTTTCAGTAAACGCCCAGACAGCCAAAGATGTTCTCGACAAGGCTGCTGCTACTATTACCGCCAAGCAAGGCGTAAAAGCTAACTTCAAGATGACTGCCACAAGCGGCAGCACATCCGGTTCTATCGCCATCAAGGGCAAGAAGTTCTATGCTACCACGCCTCAGGCCACCGTTTGGTTCGACGGCAAGACTCAATGGACTTATATGAAGAACAACGACGAGGTAAACGTAAGCAATCCTACCGAGTCGCAGTTGCAGGCCATCAATCCCTACAACTTCATCAATCTCTATAAGCGCGGCTATGCATACACCATGAACGCCTCGGGCAATAACTACGTGGTTCACCTGACGGCCAACTCGGCAGAACGCAAAATCAAGGAGCTCTTCGTGTCGGTTAATAAAAAGACCTATCAGCCCGTACAGGTAAAAATGCTGCAGGGTAAAAAGTGGACCACCTTCGACATTACGAATATCAAGAAGGAGAGCCTTTCCGACAGTCAGTTCCGTTTTAACTCAAAGGATTTTCCAAAAGCAGAAATCATCGACCTCAGATAAAATATGAACAAATTTCAACTCTATCGTCTTCTTCGTAAGAATACGAACCTTAGCTATAAGCGCAGCCCAGCTTTCGAACAAAACAAATGGGCCAAAGGATTAATGTATTTCGGGGCAGCCATGTTTGCTGTCTATCTTATCATGTATGGATGCATTGCCGGTGCAGCTGCTGAGGGCGCTGCTGGCTTCATGCTTGGAGCCGCTATCATCTATCTGGCCATCGACTATCTGTTGCGATTCATCGTGCAGACCACGCCAGGCATGATGGTTAAGCCTTACATTCTGCAACCCATCTCGCGCTATACCGCCATCGAGTGTTTCCTCATGGGCCAGCACATCAGCGGCTACAACTTCTTATGGCTCTTCATGTTTGTGCCTTATGCCATCATACTTCTCTTTGCTGGCGAGGGCTTCTGGCTGGTATTCTATGAGGTGTTGACAGCCCAGCTGCTCATCATTCTGAACAGTCAGATCTACTTGTTCTTCCGCACACTTATCAATCGTACCGTGTGGTGGTTCATCCCTGCCGTAGCACTCTATGCCCTACCCTTCATACCTTTGGTATTCAAGCCTAAGGCCAGTACTTTCGATAAGGTTTTCAATCTTTATTCCAGCGTAGGCATGTCGTGGTGGTTCCTGCCAGTATTGCTGCTGGTCATTGCTGGCCTGTTCTTTGTCAACCGCCATTTCCAGTTCAAATACGTGTACGAGGAGATATCTAAGAAGGCCGAGCGCCAGCTCAAGCATGTATCTCAGTTTGCCTTCTTCAATCGCTTTGGTCTGGTTGGCGAGTATCTCAAGATTGAACTCAAGTCTAACATCCGCAATAAAACCATGCGCACCCGCTGCATCTCCAGTCTGGTGGCTGTGGTAGTATTCACGCTGTTAGTATCCTATACCAGCATCTACGACAACGAGCTGATGCAGAACTTCTGGTGTATCTATTGCTTTGCCCTTTACGGCATGACGGCCCTTATCAAGATTATGGGTCAGGAGGGCAACTACATCGAGCTGCTGATGATGCACCGTGAGAATCTGATTGCCCTGCTGCAAGCTAAGTTCTGGTTCTATACTTGTGTTCTCATCATTCCGTTTGTTATCATGCTGCCAGCAGTGTTTGCAGGCAAATACACCCTGCTGATGGTCATTGCCTACATGCTGATAACAGCCGGCTTCCTGCATTTCATCATCTTCCAGTTGGCTGTTTACAACAAGCAGACCCTCCCCTTGCAGCTCAAGGTTACTGCTAAGGGCAATTTCGAGAATGGAGCCCAGATAGCCATCGAGATGTTTGCGCTGATTGGTCCTGTTGCCATCACCGGTCTTGGTTATCTGTTAGTAGGCCTCACTTATACCTATATATTTATGTGTGTATTGGGTCTGGCGTTCATTGTAACCAACCACTTGTGGATTCGCAATATTTACAACCGAATGATGAAAAGAAGGTATGAAAACCTCGAAGGATTCATGAATACACGAGATTTTTAGCCTTTTTTGAAAGAAAATCGCGAAAAAGTTTGGTGGAATAAAAAAAAGTTAGTACCTTTGCACCCGCAAATCAGCAAGAGAGTTGATACAAAGCGAAAAATGATGCACCCGTAGCTCAGTTGGTAGAGCACCTGACTCTTAATCAGGGTGTCCAGAGTTCGAGCCTCTGCGGGTGTACTTTAAGAAGGAAAGCGACCTTCTTTTTCATTGAAAAAACGATGCACCCGTAGCTCAGTTGGTAGAGCACCTGACTCTTAATCAGGGTGTCCAGAGTTCGAGCCTCTGCGGGTGTACTAAGAAGAATAAAGCAGTAGACACACAGGTGTTTGCTGCTTTTGTTTTATAATCAGGCGCTTACGCCTGAAACCTATCTAAAATAAGCCAGTTCGTTCATAAAAAAGTTATTGTTGAACCTCACAGTTCAATTGGAACTTTTTTTGTTACCAGCTTTGAAGCGTTGCCGTATACCGCATCAGCAGCGCCTATGCTCTCCAAAGTGTCATGTAACAAGTGGCCCGGCGAATGTGGCGGGGCTTTATGCGCTGCCTCTTTCGGCTATTTTGCTTTTAAGGTGATGAGCCAAGGATTTGGCTTGTCGGTGGAACCGAAAAGGGTGGCTTTGTCACCGATGGCGCTGAAACGGCGCAGCTGCAAGTAGTCAGGATGGCCGTCGGCATCGGTGTCGTTGAAGGTGATAAGCGTGCACCAGCCAAGCTTGAGGTAGCCAGCGTTGGCATAGGTGAACGGAAGTTGTTGGCGCTGTGCGCCTTGAACGCTGTCACCTTGTACGGTGATGCTATCACCAGGAGCGAGAAGGTACATGCCTGAGTCGGACGAGTTGCCTCGTTCTTCGAGGGTGTGATTGTGTCCAAACAGTAGGACAATGTCGTGCTTCTGGGCGGCACGGCTAAGGGTGTTGAACCAGCGTAGCCCACCGGGGTTGTCATTACGAGAAGCGTGAATAGGTACGTGTGACATTACGATGATTGGGTCGTGACCGCTTAGTGTGTCAGCCCATGCCGCGAAGCGAGCAGAGGCCGATTCGGCTGAAATGCAGTAAGGGTCGGCGATGTCGATACCATTGTATGCGCGCAGACCGCCAGATGGTTGCTGTGGCATTGGCATGGTACTATCATTATTAGCAGGTGGTGGATTGTTGCCTGGAATGTTATCACCTTGCTCATCGTAAAGGGCTACTGCAGCTCGTGTCAACGAGTCAGTGGCATAAGCCATTTGAGCGTAGCTGATACCATAGATATAATAGCCATTGCACCGATGGGGACCACTAAAGAAGGCTGAATAGCCATCGGTGCAGTTCCGGTCATGTGAGCCGTAAGTAAAGAATACCTCTGTCTTGTTAGGATCGAGTGATGAGAAAATCTCTGATCGGAGGTCGGCAAGTGTGAAGGCTGGTTGTCCAGTATCTCCTGCATCAGGACCACTGCCTACGTAGTCGCCTCCGAGCAGCACAACACTTGGAGTAACAATACCATTGCGGTTGGCAACCTTTTGATTAGCTATAAATCAATTTCAGTGAAACGATTGAATCGCTTATTGTCGCGCTCAATGATTTCGAAGAACATTCGTTCAGGACGAACCCAGAATTGGTGGTTGCCATAGAGCGCCTGATAAATAACAACACGCTCCTGCGTTTCGCTATCTAGAGCTGTGTGGACGAAGCGGTATTTTCCGCCCTTGAAGTGCTGAAAATAGCGAATTCTGCCTTCTTCTATAGGGTATGTCATCAGGAGCTTCTCAATCATTGGAACATACCAAGTTTTTGTTTCCTGTTCGGTGGGCGTATGGGCACCAGGGAAATGGTATGACTGATTATAATGCTCGAGGAAAAGCGGCTCGAAATGAGCTAATGAGTCTTGTTCACCAAAAATACCCCATATACGATCTTTATAATATGGTGAGCAGCAGTTGAATTGCTGAGCTTCCAGCTCTGCGAATTCCTGAATCAATGCTTCTTCGATGATGAAGTCTTGATTACCATTGGCTCGCGGCGATTTGTATTGATGAGCACCGATACGTGGCTGCAGGAACTCAGTCATTTTGAAATGAGGATTGCCGAGCAATGCAGGAACGCCGATGATTGGTGCAATCATTTGGGCATAAAAGGAGCCGCAGCTGTTGCCGACAAGAATGTCTGGTTGTTCGCTGTCGCATAGACTGCGAATAAAGGCCAGAGCTTCCTTTGGGTGCAGAGGCATGTCTGGAGTAAGAACGACAGCCTTGCCTTCGAAAGCTTCCTTTATTGCCTTAGCGGGCACACATTGACCACTGGCAAAAAAGCCGTGTAAGAATAGTATTTTTTTCAATTCTTCTTTATCCTTATTAATTATTCATATTTTAAAAACGGTGACAAAGGTACAAAAAATATTGGGGAAACCTCACGGCTTGCCCAATATTTCGAGAAAAGTGAGTACGATTTTACTGAAAACGCTTTGGCTTGTGGATGCGGTAAGAAATGGGGAGAGTTTTAGAAAAGATACGAATTAAATGGGAGATTTGTTTGTTGTTATTGAATAAATGTGTATTTTTGCAGGGATTTTAAAAAGATAATGATTATGGCAAACAATAAGCGTTTTATTTGGGAGAAAGTCCAGAACGGCATCATGAAGGATGCAAGTATCCTTATTGATAAAGAGACAGGTGTAAACTATCTATTTGTAGAGCATGGATATGCAGGTGGACTTACCCCTTTGCTCGATAAAGCTGGTAAGCCGGTAATTACTCCACCAAATGAGATCATAGATAAGATGTAATACATAAGGAATCAAATGAGAAAAGCAAGCAGAGATTACCCTGACAGAGCCTCCTACAGGCAAGCGTAAACAGTATGACAAGGAAGGTGAAGAAATGAAACGACAGAACAGCGAGAGCAATGTCAAGTTTACTTAAACATTGCCGAGTCGTGATGGAGTTCGAACAAAGTTCAAATGGCAAAGAATGGAATGAACAGGATTGAGCGCGAGAAACAGACCGTCCAGAGGATGATAGAGCTATATTGCCATCATCATCTGAAGGTGGAAACCATGCCAGAAGAGTATCAACATCTGGCAGAGTTTGCATGTCGCCGTCTCGACCATTGCAAATATGGTGAAAACAAGACTGCATGCAAGAACTGTCCAACGCATTGCTATGCGTCAAAAGAGCGTGAGCAGATTCGTGAAATCATGCGCTGGGCAGGCCCAAGAATGATTCTGTATTCTCCAAAAGATGCCATCGTTCACACATTCTATAACATGAAGCATTGGCTGCAGTCGCTCTCGTTCAGGACGGGAGTCATCGTACTGCTATGCTGCATCCCCTTCTATATATTATCCTTCGCCCAGATGCTATTACCTATCAGCGTTACGGCAAAAGGCATCCTTTGGACGGTGCTCTTCGGACTGGCAAAGACCTGTCAGTATGGAGGTCTAACCATTCTGGGCGTCGAAGGATATAAACGACTCAAGAATAAGTTCAAACGCAATAAACAACAATCATGACAAATAGCTTCATCCGACTTGTCAGACTCTCTGAGGAGCATACCATAGTTTTCAAAGAGGAAATGCAAGAAGCCTTCCAACATGGTTTCGAAGCATATAACAAAGATGCAGCAGAAGAAACAAATCAGTGGCAGGTGCTGCCTGACAAGGACTTCTATCAGTCATAAAAGGCAGAAGGTGCCGAAGCATACGAGGCCGTCAATGAAGATGGCCAGCGTGTAGGCGGTGCCATCAATCGGCGTATTATCTTTCTTCATATATCTTCTATTTGGGGGCAAAGATACATCATTTTATGCTGATGGCCAAAGGATTATTTCTCAAAATCTCAATAATGTGCCAGTTTTATTGCAGAAATAAGAGAAATAGCTTATCTTTGCAGCATGAATCAAAGGGAACGTATAGAAGAGATTGAGAAGCATTTTGAACGTGCTTCCGAAGTGCTGGACAGGCTTTCCTCTTCACTTGAAGAGTTTGCCCAGGTTCAGGAGAGCGTGAAAGCACTCGAGGCGTATTATGGCAGTGAAGAATGGAAGAAGGACTTCCTCGATGATGAGAAAGGATTCTTGCCCCCAGATTTGAAACGCGGTGTATTGTCAGAGGATGGCGTTTGGAATCTTCTTGAAGAGATACGCGCCATCAAAGAAAGAATGCAGGATTTATCAAAATGACTAATACTGAAAAAGGCCTGTCATCGCGACAGGCCTAAATTCGTATATAACTAAACAAATACTTTATATGAACAATTGGCTAAAACTTTGTCGGTGCAAAGGTACGGGGATTTATCCGTATTTGCAATACCTAAAAAGTGGGATTTTCATTCATCGTCTTCATCATCAAAGTCATCATACTCGCCATTTTCGTGGCGCTCCTCTCTTTCGTTCTCTTCATGAGTATCTTCATTGGCTTCCATAGCCAGAAAGTCTATAGATTTTAGGGTGGATGTTCAAAATGGGTAGGAAAATGATTAAAATCAGTGATTTCGCTCATTTTGAACATAATTAAACGATAAGTGAACATCACTATGATTTTTATTTTGTATCTTTGCATCAGATTTTAATGGTTAAGGTTTATGGTTGATTAATTTAGTTTTTTAAGTAATTAAGGAAAAGGTTCGTTGTGAAACGAGCCTTTTTTGATTGCGGGGCTTACGTGCCTTCTTGGGCTTTCTGCAGATATTTCACCTTCGAAGCATCGCGGGGCTTGGCAGCGGGCTGCTCATCGGGATAGCCGATGGCAAGGATGTAGTTCAGCTTATATCCCTCGGGGATGTCAAGACGGTCGAGGAAGAACTTGCATTTCTCGTTTGACAACAGGAAACGTACAGGACCACCCAGGCAACATGTACCGAGGCCGATAGACTGAGCTGCCAGCATCATGTTCTCGCCCAACAGGCCTGCATCCAACTCACCACCACCATTTGCCGGTGTGCAAACACATATCAGGTTAGGCGCATTGCGGAACATATTCTTGAAGTCTTTATCGCGCTTCACCATTTCGGCATTTGCCTCTTTGTAAACCTCGGTTACGTCAGCAATCAGCTTCTGATCCTCAACCACGCGAACTATCCAAGGCTGACGGTTAACGGCACTTGGGGCATTGATGCCTGCACGCACCACAATTTCAAGCTTAGCGTGCTCTACAGGCTTATCAAGATACTTGCGGATGGATCGGCGCGCCATGATATTGCTCAGCACGGGATTCACCTCCATCAGCACATCAGCCTCGATATCGGCCATCTTGTCTGTGGGCTCATAGCGCTTCAGCACGCGTCCGTCAGCCGATACCAGAAACTTGGTGAAATTCCACTTGATATCAGAGTTCTTGTCGTAGTTAGCATCACGCTTGCGCATCATATCGTCGAGCAGTTTGCCCGTCTTGTCGTTGAGGTCGAATCCGCCAAAGCCTTTCTGTGACTTCAGATAGGTGTAAAGCGGATGCTCGTTGGCACCATTCACATCAATCTTGTCGAACTGCGGAAACTTGATATTGAAATTGGCCGAGCAGAACTCGTGAATCTCCTCGATAGTGCCAGGAGCCTGCTGGCCGAACTGGTTACAGGGGAAATCCAGAATCTCCAATCCTTCGCCCTGATATTTCTCGTAGAGTGCTTGTAGCTCGTTGTACTGCGGTGTGAATCCACAGCGGGTTGCGGTATTCACAATCAACAGCACCTTACCTTTATACTTGGCTAGCGACACCTCTTTACCTGTATCATCTTTCACCTTAAAATCATACACACTCTGTGCCGAGAGCGTCAGCACACTTACCAATGCCAATAGGCTTAAAAACGTTCTTTTCATACGAGTCTTTTTAGTTATGTTTAATTTCTGCTGCAAAGATAACAAAATTATCGTGAACAACCTAATTATTAAACGATAATTGTTGATTATATGAAAAAAGAGAATCCCATATCACCCGCATAACTAGGATAGGGAATTAGAGTATTATCGCGGTGAAGGAAACCTCGTACAGATATTATTTTTAGGCACATTTCGAGCCGCTATTCAGGAAATTCCCAGAAGTGTGTTAGACTTATGTCAATTTCTATTAGATTATTTGATTTTTAAGGATAAGAATGCCAATAAACCCATTTTAAATGATTACCTTTGCAGCCAATTCATAAAGACTAAGGTAAAAAGATGGTAGAAGAAATAAATAACGGGTATAAACATATCATACCATTACAGATAAGATTCAATGACGTTGACAAGTTCGGCCACGTCAATAATACTATCTATTTTCAGTTCTATGACACAGCAAAAACAGACTATATTGCTACCGTATGCAAGGATGTGGATTGGGAGCGGCTGGCTATTGTAGTAGTGAAGATTGAGGCTGATTTTATTTCTCAGATTAAAGGCAATAACCATATTGCCGGACGTACCCGCATAACCAAGATAGGAAACAAGAGTTTTCATCTTGAGCAGGACATTATTGATGCTGATACTCAGGAAGTTAAAAGCCACTGCACATCGATCATGGTGCTATACGATTTGGAGCACCAACAAACCATTCCTCTTCCTGACGAGTGGCGCCAGGCTATTAATAATTATGAAGGGCTAAAATGAAAAAGAGAAAAACATGGATCTTGCTGCTTGCTGCCGTCTTTTGCATTAGCGGCGCTTGCATAACTACTTGCTGCTGCAGCAGTAACGATAATCCTGTTGTTGAAATACAACAGCCCACCATACAACGCATTACTGAGCGAGGCAAGTTGTTGGTAGGAACCACAGGCGACTATCGTCCTCTCTCGTACCGCGAGGCCAACGGCAACTATTGGGGCTTCGGTATCGAAATTGCACAGAAGATAGCCAAGCGCATCGGTGTAGGCATTGAATTCGTAAATACTTCATGGCCAACGCTGACAGCTGATGTGCAGGCAGAACCACAGACATTTGATCTCGCCATCGGAGGCATCACCATTACCGACACACGAAAGGAGACGATGCTAATGAGTGACGGATATCTGGCCAATGGCAAGACCATCCTTTGCCGTACCGCCGATGCCGACCGCTACCAGTCGCTGGCAGATTTAGACAAGCCTGATGTGCGCGTGATGGTGAATCCGGGAGGACTTAACGAGAAGTTTGCCAATGCGAACCTTACTCACGCTCAGATTATCGTCTATCAGCAGAACGAGGAAATTCCTAATCAGGTGGCTGAAGGCCATGCCGACGTGATGATTACCGAAATTACCGAGGCTCCGTGGTATGTGCAGAATGACCCACGCCTTGCAGCCCCTCTCCTAAACAAGCCTTTCACTCATGGTGAAATTGGTGTGCTAATGCGCAAGGGACAGGACGATCTCCTCACCCTTGTCAACGCCGTAATCGCCCAGATGAAGTCTGATGGCACCCTCCGTAGCTTGCATGAGAAGTACGGATTAGTTTACGCGTATTAAGATATAAATAGGATTATTGCTGAACTGGGGTTCTTACTCCACCTTCGTCCATGTCATTGTTTGCTGGATGGTGGAGCCGTCGGTGTTCTGGCGCAGGGCGGTCCACTGCATTTGTCCGTCGGCTAGCGAGGCTATTTCCCACCACTCGCGCAGCTCCTCCTCGCTCTGGTTCTTCCAGCGGGTGGCCAGCAGCGTGCCGTCTACGAAGTAGTCCTGGAACTCGCGGGTGCTTACGGCCTGCCACTGCCCGCCTTCTTCCTTGCGATAGTAGCGGTAGGTGCCGTCGGCCATGAACTCCAGCCGTGCGTTCGCGTCGTTGTACGTCTCGATGCCCGTCAGCCCTGTGCACTCCCACAGGCCGAGGATAGGCTCAGTGTAGTCGGCGGTAGTTTTCTCGAATCGAATGACTCCTTCGTTTGAAAGCACCACGGAACCGTCAACCTTCACGGTCAGCTTGTGGTTAGCCGTAAACTCGCTGCCGCTGATGGCAGTGAAGCAGAACTCCTCTACCATTGTGGTATGCTCGTCGGATTGGTTGGTGAGGATCATCGTGTTTCCGCTGATGGCGACGTCAAGTTCTTTCTGGTCGTTCCACACAGTTTCTTCGCCTTGCTGCGGGTTGGTAGATACGCTCATATAGGCCTTGGTGGCCGAGACGAAGGTGTAAACAGCCTTCTTGTCGGTTAGCACGGGTTTCCCATCGAGCCCCGCAGGCATCCACTTCCCGATAATCATCTCGCTGAGATTGAAGTCGGGTGTCGTCGGGTTGTCATCGTTGCTCGAACATGCCGTGAACACACTTGCGCCGCAAATCAGGATGGCGGCCATCATCCATTTCATCATTTTGTTCATACTTATATAGGTGTTTTAGGTTTCTGTTGCAAAGATACATATTATTCTGTAATATTTGCAATTTCTTCTATTTTTTTTTGATACCGGTATCAAAATAGTAGGTTATAATATACACCCAGCAGCATCACTTATATCTGCGACTTTGGCTACCTGTATAATCAAGGTACGGCAGTTGACTGGCTGACACTTCACTATATTTGGAAAGGCAACGCAGAGGCTGTTTATAGGGAGAGTTGCCCGAAATTGTTGGAAATGGGCCTGATAGCAGAAGATGCTTATTTCGGCTATGTCCTTTCTACCCGTTATCTGCTTTATAAGCCACATGTAAAATCAGTCGCTGGGCAATATGACATCAATCGAATGTCATTATGAGGTATGATGATACTATAATCAAATTTTATAATTTTCCAGTACGTCTAAAGGTTCCCATCCGAGTTCCATCCGAGCCTTTTTATTACTGAAAGTGAGACTATTCGTCATTCTTTCCAACTTATAGCTGTTAATCGGGAACCAGTTGCCGACGAGGTCACCAAGTTTTGCCAGACACCAGGCAGTCCAATATGGCAGACTTATAGGCTTGCGCCTTCCCATCTGTTGAGCCACAGAAGCAGACAACTCCCCCAAAGTGGGCTGATAAGTGTCACAGACATTATATACGCCCCCCTTCTCTTCCACCAAAGGCAGAAGTCGCGCTATATCTACAGCCATCAGCACACTCTTCCGCACCTTACCGCTTGCAATGTTCATATATAGTCCTTTCCGGATGCCCTCCACCATGGCTCCAAGATTACCTGGTGCCTTGTGGCCTGCGATCAACGAAGGTCGCAGAATCCCAAGCACGACATCATTCTCAGCACACCACTCCGTCAGGTACCTCTCTGCCATGATCTTACTTTTCGCATAAGATGAAGTTCCTCTTAGCGGACACTCCTCAGTAATAAGTTCGCCTGACTCACAACCATATACAGCCACAGTACTGACAAATACTATTGCCCTTGGAACACCTGCATTCTCCATCGCCTTACAAAGGTTCACCGTCCCCTGATAGTTTATATCGTAGAAAGCCTGTCGCTCCACCTCGGTCTTAGGCACCGTGTGAGCCTTACCTGCCGCATGAAGGACCAGATCGTAGCGGGTGTTGAGAAGAGGCACCTCCTCAGCGAGATTACACTTGAAGTCATTTTCGTCAGTCAAGCCAATGGTATATACATCGTAAGTATCTTTTAGAATTGAACGAATATTATACCCTAAGAAACCTGATGCTCCAGTAAATAGTAATTTCTCCATTGCCACAACTTTAAATCAAGCTTTAATTAACCGGGATAACAAGCAGGAATATCTTGATTTCTTTAACCAGATAAAGAACAAAGATGCCGTAACGTAATAAAGACTCTCAACCGCAGACAGTCCAACCTCACGACGCATAATATGCCAGCGCCATCTCATGGCTTTCATCTTATCAGAAGACGTAGACTGGCTGGTTACCCTGTAATATGCCTCTATCGTATTGGAACTCTTGGCGATTCCCCCATCCTTCAGCACCTCCATCCACATCATATAGTCTTCATGCCCACAAGCCCTCTGATAAACCTTACCTCTTTTCCCAGCGTCATACATCCCCGTCAGATTGCCTATAAAGTTATCATAAAAAAGATGATGGTAGGAAAGAGTCGCAGGAGTTCTTACCAATCCATCCACATGCCCATTTCCATCTATTATGCTATACCACGAAAAAGCAACAACCACACCACTGTCGCCTTCAAATACTTTAAGAAGATTTTCAAGATGCGACTCCTTCCACAGGTCATCGCTGTCCAGGAATGCGATATAGTCCCCTTGCGCACGAGCTATACCAAAGTTCCTTGGGGCATAAGGAAGCCCCAGGGGGTTATCGTTAATCAGCAACTTGACACGGGCGTCCTCCTGACAGATTGCCTGAACGATATCAACAGAAGCGTCAGTTGAGGCATCGTCAATCACTAATAGTTCCCAGTTCTGATAGGTTTGTGCTAAAACAGACCTGACAGATAGCTCTATATAGCGCTCTCCATTATGACATGGCATAATGACGGATACAAGATGATGCTTCATACGACAAAGGGTTGAATAGACTTGAGTCTGTCAAACAATAATTGCGGGTTATCAATACAGTCATCCTTGCTAATGGCCTTGATGGCTGCTACTTTTTCGTCAAAATCGGCTTGATTGATAGAAGTAATGAAATCATTAAGAGAAGCGGCATCTCCCCTCTCTATCGTATAGCCGACATGGAGCTGTCTCACCCTTCCGCCCACGAAAGTATCATCTGCGACAATGATGGGGCAATCAAAATAGATAGCCTCATAAAGTTTATTAGGCTCTAAGTACAGGTCATTTTCCGATGACTTGTAATAACATAACACAATGTCTATCTGACTATAGATTTTCGGGAGATCATCAGGATTCCTGAAAGGACCGTGGTAGATCACATTCTTATACTGACCTACCAGACTCCTGATTGAATATCTGCCATTATTCTCATCAGTAAAGATACCATATAGATGAACCTCATGTTTTCCGCACTCACCAATAGCTTTTATGAGGTTATATGTGGTCTCTGTCCTAATGGCGCCAACGAAGCCGAAACGAATGTGATTCATATCCGCAGGGCTTTCCTTTGCCAACAGTTTATTCCTGCAACTGGCATTCAGTTTATTGGGAAGCACCACTGACTTTTTGGGATCTGCCCCTTTGGGGTTTAGGAACTGAACGAAACCTTCAGATGTATAAACTGATAATATGGCGTGCTTAACTGTTTCTCGGTTCATCCGGGCCAAAAGACGTGACAGAAACTTATTATTAATCGTCAGTTCCATCAAATCGGATATCTCATATATGTATTTAATATTCCGGCATGCCAACCTTGCCACAATGGCATTATCCAAACTAAACAAATAATATAAGCAACCCTTCCCCTCTTTTCTGATTACCTTTGAAATGCCACCCCAGATTATGAACAAGCGTTTCAGATAAGAAGTCTCACTCGACACCACCCCGATACATTCATGCGCGAAAGGAGGAAGAGCCCTACTGTCTCCGCCTCTGTCAAATCCATAGACTTTCACCCCGTAACCTCTGTTAATGAAGTCTTGAATCCTTCTGATGCACCGAGGTTGCCTAAGTATGTTAGTTATAAATACCACCTTTGTTTTCATGCAGATGATAAAACTTCTTCATAAATAAGATATACATCACCGTCAGGGCTCCGAATATAGCAAAGAATGCGGGGTAGCCTGGCCACATAATATAAACAACACAGCAGACTGACTGTAAAGCCATATAGATGCCGGAAACCACCAGATGCGGAATCTCCAGTTCATTTGCCATAATCTGATAGGCATGCTTCTTATGAGGTTTCATCAGATTCTCCCGTAACAGTATGCGATGCAGAATAGTCAGGCCTCCATCCACCAAATAGACCGACAGCATCGCTATCCAACTCATAGACTCCCCTCGCAGGCACAATCTCAGTACGAGATACACGAAAATAAACCCTATTGCAAGCGATCCGACATCCCCGGCAAAACATATTGTACGCAGCCTAAAATTGAAAAGATTAAAGACTATCAGCGACAGGATCATCATAACGATAAGATCTGAGGAAGCAAAATGCACAACATTGGTATTAACATAAAGCAGCGCCAGTGCAACAACAAGAGAATAGCCACCTGTCATCCCGTTTATGCCGTCCATAAAATTAAATATGTTCAATGTGCCAACACAAAAGAAAGATAGTAATAATATGACATGCGGTGAGTTCCTGACAAGACCTGAGTGATAAAGCATCAGTATGATAGCAACAAACTGACACGCCAATCTAATCTTTGGATTAACATCACGAATATCATCGATAAAACTTACTCCTGCCAAAATAGTTAGCCCTATCATGCCACCCAGCCATTGGAAATCATGAGAAAATGACCAAAGCAGGTATGCAACAAAGAAAATAATACCTCCCCCTCTCACCACGTCCCCGGTATGAGAACTCTGGCGATGCGGACTGTCCACTATTCCCATTCTCTTAGCAAATAGAATGTATGCGCATTCTAATCCTAACAGAAAGATGAATATCATCAAATAATAACCTGCCATCTGCATTCTGATTCAAAAGCGATTTATATTTGGGATAAAGCTACGATTCAAACTTACACAATTCTTAACCATACTAAAATGGTATATATATAGTATAAAATTGTAAACTTTAAAGATGTATTTTTACTTACATCCCGCAATGCCGAAAATTTGGAGGGATACATCTCATCCCATTTTTCAAAGAAATATTTAAATAAAGCCCTGTCTTTACGAAGCATTATAAGCAGATATACAGGCATTTCCATTTTCTTACACGCATGATGCTGAATCAAAAAAACATCCGATCGAAAAGCCACTTCCGCTCTTTTTTTTAACTCATCTGGTTTAGAACAAAAATCTGCAGCTAATGAATTGGAACGGAAAGTACAGACATAGAGGACTCTATCAACTGCCCTGATATTTTCAGCATAATAGCCAATAAGCAAAGAAAAATACATATCATTCGAATACACTACTTCGTCAAAACGGATGTTGTGTTTAACAATCAAACTCCTTTTTATTATCTTGCCCCATGGTACATACATTTTTGTCCTAATAGGCCATTCGACACCATCAGACAGATATTGGTCAATATTTTTATTTACATAAGAACTCCTGTTTGATTTTATGCTTATATCGTCAGAAAGAACTGCTTTGTTCTTGAAGTATATCACATCTGCTTCCGAATCAGCGTATGAGCAGATGATATCATACATATCCTCGACAAAAAAGTCATCGGCATCGGCAAACAATATCCATTTGCCTTGGGCATACTCTAATCCCACATTCCTGGCATAGCCTGCACCTCCGCCTTTCGTCGTTCTGATGAACCCCAGATAGGGGCGCGACAGCTCTGGATACTTATCCAAATAAGAATCTGCATCTGCACTGTTGTCGTCTACTACTATCACCTGAATGTCCTCAGACACAGGAATTGACCTCAAGCACCGCATTAGCAGATCCGGTATCTCTTTATGGGGTATGATGATACTGAACGTAGGAATCATAATCATTATTATCACAGAAGTCTGATCCAGACCAATAAAGAGTAGACATAGTAGAACAATCTGAATTTCCAGGAAGTTCTTTTGCTAATGCCCCTCAATGCCGATAATTTGGAGGGAAACAGTCCATTTAGTCTCTCATAATAATGTCTTAATAAAGACCGATCTTTACGGAGCATTTCCTTCATAAACCAAGGTGTGTACATCTCTCTACAGGCATCATGCTGAAGCAGGAAAACATCCTGCCGGAAAGCCACCTCTGCCCTCATCTCAAGCTCACCAGGTTTAGAGCAAAAATCTGCAGCCAGTGAATTGGAACGACAAGTCAGAATATATATGACCCTATCAGCCACTACAATTTTTTCAGCATAATAGCCAACGAGCAAAGAAAAATGCCCATCATTTGAATACTTTATTTCGTCAAAACGAATATTGTGTTTACCGACCAAACTGCCTTTGATCATCTTGCCCCATGGTGCAGGCAGTTTAAACCTTATAGGCCATTCATCTACATCAGACAGATATTGGTCAATATTTTTATTTACATAAGAACTCCTGTTTGATTTTATACTTATATCGTCAGAAAGAACTGCTTTGTTCTTGAAGTATATCACATCCGCTTCTGAATCAACGTATGAGCAGATGATGTCATACATATCATCAACAAAGAAATCATCAGCATCGGCAAACAGAATCCATTTGCCCTTGGCATGTTCCAATCCTACATTCCTGGCATAGCCAGCTCCTCCGCCCTTAGTCGTTCTGACAAACTCCAGATAAGGGCGCGACAACTCTGGATACCTTTCCAAGTAGGTGTCAGCATCGGCACTATTGTCATCGACTACTATCATCTGGATGTCCTCAGACACAGGAATTGACCTCAAGCACCGCATTAGCAGATCCGGTATGTCTTTATGAGGTATGATGATACTAAACGTAGGACTCACCGATGTCGTATTAGCCGTAATACTTACAGAATTCTTGCCCATACCATAATTGAATATAAATAGAACTTGATCTTAAACCTTAGTGATTTGCCTTTACTAATATCCCGTAATGCCGATAACTTTGACGGATAAATTTCTTCCAACCTGAAGAAGTAGAACTTGAACAAACTCCGGTCATGCATTAGCATCATATTTAAAAAAAACTTCAATCGATGCTCTCTACAAAAATCATTTTGCAGCATAAATTTGTCCATCCGAAAGGCTGCCTCTGCTCTAAGTTTCAACTCATTGGGCTTTAAACAAAAATCTGACATCTGGGAATCAGGACGAGAAGTGACAACGTAAAGGACCCTATTAACAACCTGAATTGTCCTTGCGTAATAGCCTATCTGTAAAGAACAGTAAGCATCATCAGCATACATTACTTCGTCAAAACGGATGTCGTGTTTGACCATCACATCTCTTTTAACCATTTTACCCCATGGTACATACATTTGTGCTCTAATAGGCCACTCGTCACCGTCTATCAGGTATTGATTAATTTTTTTGTTTACATGAGCATTCCGTTTTGCTTCTCTATTTATATCTGCTGAAATAACCGAATTAGATTTAAAGTATATAACATCTGTTTCTGAATCAACGTATGAGCAGATGATGTCATACATGTCTTCAACATAAAAGTCATCGGCATCGGCAAACAGCAGCCATTTGCCTTTAGCATGCTCTAATCCCACATTCCTGGCATAGCCAGCCCCTCCCCCTTTTGTCGTTCTGATAAACTCCAGATAGGGGCGTGACAGTTCCGGATACCTCTCCAAGTAGGTGTCAGCATCTGCACTATTGTCGTCTACCACAATCACTTGAATGTCCTCAGATACAGGGATTGACTGTAAGCACCGCATCAAAAGATCAGGGATTTCCTTATGAGGAATGATAATACTAAATGTAGGATGCATTGTTTTCATGTTTGTTGAATATTCACAGAATCCTTGCCCATATCAGCAATGAATATAAATACAACTTGATCTTGGTAAGCAGAGATGTACCTTTTCCTATATCATGCAATGCCAATAGTTTTGATGGATATAATTCATCTAACTGGTAAAAGTAATATTTGAATAAAGAATGGTCTCTCTTCAACATTATCAATAAATATTTTCTCATAGACCTAACTCTACAGATATTATGCCTAATCAAGAATTTTTCTTCTCGGAAAAACACTTCTGCCCTTGTTTTCAATTCTCCAGGCTTAGTACAAAATTCTGCACTTAATGATTTGGGACGAAAAGTCACGACATATAGGATCATGTTTGTAACCTTAATGATGTCTGCATGATAACCAACAAGCATGGAAAAATATACATCAGCCGAATACACTACTTCGTCAAATCGGATATTGTATTTAATAACTAAATCCCTTTTAACCATTTTGGCCCATGCAACAAACAACTTAAATCTTACAGGCCATTCATCACCATCTTTCAAACATTGATCAATCTTTCTATTCATCCAAGAACATCGATTTGATTCTATGTTTATATTCTCCGAAAGAACCGCCTTGTTTTTGAAGTATATGACATCTGCTTCCGAATCAACGTATGAGCTGATGATGTCATGCATATCTTCAACAAAGAAGTCATCCGCATCGGCAAACAGAATCCATTTTCCTTTGGCATGATCCAATCCTACATTCCTGGCATAGCCAGCCCCTCCTCCTGTTTTCGTCCTGATAAATTCCAGATAGGGTCGCGACAATTCTGGGTACGTATCTAAATAAGTATCAGCATCCGCGCTGTTGTCATCCACTACTATCACCTGTATATCCTCAGATACAGGTATGGACCTCAAGCACCGCATCAGCAGATCCGGTATTTCCTTATGAGGAATGATGATACTATACGTTGGAGTCATCGTTTTAATATTTGCGACAATACTTACAGAATCCTTGTCCATACTAAAAATGAATATAAATAGAATTTAATCTTGAATCTTAGGGGTTTGTTCTTGCAAAAATCCCGCAGTGCCGATAACTTTGACGGATAAATCTCATCAAGTTTAAAGAAGTAGTATTTGAACAGTTTCCGGTCATTATTGAACATGAGTAACAAATATTGTTTCATGGACCTTTCCTTACACATTTGATGCTGATGCAAAAACAGATCAGAACGATAATGCACTTCTGCCCTTATTCTTAACTCATTTGGTTTTGAACAATAATTAGCCACTAACGAATCGGGGCGGGAAGTCAAGACATAAAGGACTTTATTAACTACCTCAATAGTTTCAGCATGATATCCTACAAACAAAGAGAAAAACGCATCATTTGAGTATCTTATTTCTTCAAAGCGGATGTTAAATTTATTAATCAAATCTCTTTTGATCATCTTGCCCCATGTAGGACAATACATAAATCTTAAAGGCCATTCGTCACCATTCGCATAATAATTATTAATCATTCTATCAATATAAACATCCCTATCTGTTTTTTGGATAATATTTTCTGAACATACAGATTCTTTCTTGAAATAAATGACATCTGCTTCTGAGTCTGAATTTGAAGTAATGATATCATACATGTCTTCCACAAAAAAATCATCGGCGTCAGCAAATAGCAACCATTCACCCTTTGCATGATCCAATCCTATATTGCGAGCATAGCCAGCGCCTCCACCTTTTGTCGTTCTGATAAACTCCAAATAAGGACGCGACAACTCTGGAAATCTCTCCAAGTAGGTGTCAGCATCCGCACTGTTGTCATCCACCACAATCACCTGAATATCCTCAGATACGGGTATGGACTTCAGGCACCGCATCAGCAGATCCGGTATCTCTTTATGAGGTATGATGATACTAAACGTTGGACACACCAATGGCATATTACCCGTAATACTTACCGAATCCTTATCCATACTAACAATGAATATAAGTAGAACTTGATTTTAAATCTCCAGGATTTGTTCCTGCTAATATCTCGTAATGCCGACCATTTCGACGGATAAATCTCATCAAGTTTAAAAAAGAATTCTTTGAACAGCTTGCGGTCTTGATTATACAACTTCGTTAAATAACACCTCGACATCCGCTCCCTGCAAAACCCATTTTGAAGCATAAATATGTCACAACGAAAAGCCACCTCTGCTCTTTGTTCCAACTCACCAGGTTTAGAACAAAAATCTGCACTCAATGAATCAGAGCGATAAGTAACAACATAAAGGACTCTGTTGACAACATTAATGGTTTCAGCATAATAACCAACGAGCAAGGAGAAAAACACATCTGCCGAATACACTATTTCGTCAAAACGTATGCTGTGTTTGACAAGCAAATCCCTTTTGATCATTTTGCCCCACGGAGTAGGCAATTTGAACCTTACAGGATATTCATCACCATCCGTCAAATATTGATCAATGATTTTATCGATGTAAGAACTTCTGTTGTTTTCTACACCTATGTCTTCTGAGAGCACCGACCTCTTCCTAAAGTATATCACATCCGCTTCAGAACCTACATAGGAACAGATGATTTCATTAAGGTCATCAACAAAAAAATCATCTGCGTCAGCAAACAGAATCCACCTTCCTTCAGCATGCTCCAAAGCCACATTCCTGGCATAGCCTGCACCTCCGCCTTTCGTCGTTCTTACGAACACCAGATAGGGGCGCGACAACTCTGGATACCTTTCCAAGTAGGTGTCAGCATCGGCACTATTGTCATCGACTACTATCACCTGAATATCCTCAGATACAGGTATGGACTTCAAGCACCGCATCAGCAGATCCGGTATCTCTTTATGAGGTATGATGATACTAAACGTTGGAGTCATAGTTTTATTATTTGTCGTAATACCTACAGAATCCTTATCCATACTAAAAACGAGTATAAATAGAACTTGATTTTGAACCTTCTGGATTTGTTCTTGCTAATATCTCGTAATGCTGACAACTTTGTAGGATAGATTTCATCTATTCTCCTGAGATAATATTTGAATAAAGGCCGGTCTTTTTGTAGTAACAGCAACAAATATTTCACGACAGGCCTTTCCCTACACATGTTATACTGTATCAATAGCTTATCCGAACGAAAGTACACATCAGCCTTAATCCTTAGCCCGTTTATATTGTTTTCAAAACTCTTACTCAACGAATTGGGGCGATAAGTAATAACATAAAGGACTTTATCGACAACCTTAATTACAGATGCTTTACAACCAATCAACAAAGAACAATAATGATCTTCATAACACATTATTTCTTCAAAACGAATGTGGTATTTATCAACCAAATTCAGTTTAATCATTTTGCCCCATGGCACATATATTTCAGCCCTTATGAGCCGTTCATCACCGTCAGCCAGATATTTGTCGATATTTTTATTTATCCAAGGACATCGCTTCGCTTCTATACTCGTATTTCCCGAAAGAACCGATTTGTTTTTGAAGTATATGACATCCGCATCTGAATCAACGTATGAGCAGATAATGTCATACATATCATCGACAAAGAAGTCATCCGCATCGGCAAACAATATCCATTTGCCCTTGGCCCGATCCAGTCCCACATTCCTGGCATAGCCTGCCCCTCCGCCTTTCGTCGTTGGGATGAACTCCAGATAGGGGCGCGACAACTCTGGATACCTTTCCAAATAGGTGTCAGCATCGGCACTATTGTCATCGACTACTATCACCTGAATATCCTCAGATACAGGGATGGACTTCAGGCACCGCATCAGCAGATCCGGTATCTCTTTATGAGGTATGATAATACTAAACAAAGGAGACATAAACATTCATTATTTGGGTTAACCGATTAAATATTTACTACCAGGAATCAGTGAGATGAGTTTTGTGACGACGGCGCAGCACAGAAACGTTAGCAGGCCAATAACGGGAATAGCCAACCATACAGGCAGTAGCGGATGAGCGACATCGCCACCAATGATCCATTCTGCTATAGACCTCAGGAAGAATACATGCATCAGATACATGCCGAAGGACAGTTTGGCAAGACTGGTAATCCAACTGGGAGCCTTCTGGATGCAGGTGAACAACAGGAAGGCTCCGAAGGTGGCAAGGAGCATATTGGGCGTGCAGGCCTCCATTGACAATTCCAGCATCGATTTGTCTATTAGCATGCCGGGCACGGTCTTGTACCAGACGTACCATGCAGTAAACAGAGTGCCAAGTAGGAAGCAAATTGTTCCAATGAACAGCCGCTTCTGCTGACTCCACTTCAGATGCACACGAATATAATGAGCCAGAACAAGATACCCCAAGTAACCTGAGCAGTACCACAGAGCATGGAACTGATTCCAATTACATTCACCCCAGAGTCTGGGCGAAACAAACCGATGCAGCCAAGGGATGAGTGTCGAGAAGGCGAATAGACCAAGGAACATCAACTCGTCTTTGGCACTGGCCTTTTCGAGCCAAGGTGACACCACTGGAATAATGAGGTAGATACCGATGAGCGGGTACATGAACCACAGATGATAGGCCCCTGACGGAAAGTTGAAAGGCAACATCAGTAGTCGAGATACAGCCTTGCTCCATGTAAAAGCTCCCCACGTGGCGGGCAACACGGCATAAAGTAGCAGGAAGAAGATGAAGGGCGGCAGGATGCGCAAGAAGCGCCGACGATAGAACTGGCTCATCGTCACACCAGGCTTCAAGGGTACTAACAGAAATGCTGAAAGCATCATAAACAGCGGTACGGATACATGACAACAACCATCATAGACTGATACCCAAAAACGATTGCTTTCGTTGGCGATTAGAATTCCCCCCCCTACATTAATGAATTTTCCGCAGGCATGGGCAACCATCACCGTCAGACAGGCCATCACGCGAATGTAATCTGCAAGTGCAATTCGATTTTCGAAAGTCTTTTGTTGCTTATTTTCCATATACTTCTCTGAATTGTGACGAAGCGTTTATTTCCATTTTAAGTATTCCTGGCCGAGGCTTCCCTAAATATGGGTCATCGGGGAAAGCGTCTTCAACCATAAAGGGGTGGGAATATTTTTCGCAGATACGATATTTGTTTTTCTCTCCCATCCAAATCGTCATATAATACTTGCCTCGATTGAGCATAAATGGCGGCAGAGAGAATTCGACAACGTATTCACCAATTTTAGACTGGCAATGAGGACTAACGACTTTACCGCTATTAAATATAATGGTATCGTCTGCTGTATGTAGGACAAAGGCTGCATCCAAATGGAAAGTCGGATAGTAATTCATAAATGTCAGCCGGAAATGGATGCCCGAGGCGACACTCACCACGTCGCCCTTTACCGGCAGCACCTCGAATGACTTGATACGAACTTTGTCATTGCCTGGGGCCGTTGACAAATCATCATAGAACACGCTTTGCGAGGGTGTGGTGCCATCATCAATGTACATTCTGACAGTGTCCTCAATTCCACCCGAGTATTTCACTGCTCCATCTTCGAGCAGGATACCTCTTTTGCAGAGTTTCTGCACGGCTGCCATATTATGACTCACAAACAGCACGGTCCTTCCTTCCCCCTTCGATACATCCTGCATCTTGCCGATGGCTTTCTTCTGGAACTCGGCATCGCCTACAGCCAACACTTCATCAACCACCAGAATCTCTGGCTCCAGATGAGCGGCTACAGCAAAACCTAAGCGTACCTTCATACCCGAAGAATAGCGCTTGACTGGGGTATCGATATAGCGTTCGCAACCAGAAAAATCGACAATCTCGTCGAGTTTGCGGGTAATCTCTGCCTTGGTCATGCCCATGATGGCACCATTCATATAGATATTCTCACGGCCTGTCATCTCTGGATGAAAGCCCGTTCCCACCTCAAGCAGCGAGGCTATGCGCCCACAGACGTTAATCTCGCCAACGGTTGGAGCAGTCACACGAGAGAGTAATTTCAGCAAGGTACTCTTACCAGCACCATTCTTGCCAATGATACCAATCACATCGCCTTGCTCAACACTGAAATTGATATCCTTCAGCGCCCATACGAATTCGCTCTCGCCCTTCTTGGAACGGATGTTGGTATCGCCAATCTTCAAGAAGGGGTCTTCCTTTCCCAAGACATTCATGGCCCACCAACGGCTCAGGTCGTGGCTGAAGGTTCCCGTAGATACCAGCCCCAAGCGATACTGCTTGCCTACATGATTAAACTCAATAGCCTTCATACCTATTCCAATGAAGAAAGCACCTCTTCTTTAACTATTTTAGAGAATTTGTTTGCCCCAATATCAGTCAAATGACTTGAATCATAAAAATCTTCGTCGATAAAGCGTTCGTCGGTACTATAGTCATAGTATTCGACATTTGGATATTTTTGTTTTAAGTTAGCCACAAAAGACTCCATTTCTTTAATAACAACAGGATTTGTTGAGTTGTTGTAGGTTTTGTACAATGGCGTAAAAATCAGAACAAGTTTTGCTCCTTGGTTCATTGCAAGTTCTGCAAGAGTACAATAACGAGAAAATAGGAGTTTTTGTTTTTCTCGATTGGCATCTATTGTGGTGTCAATAATCTTTGGCAGAGACCTATCCTTCCAATTAGCATTTCTCTTTGACAAACTCCGCTTAACATATCCCAAAGAATCACACTCTCTGGCATCTACGTCATTTTTCAGGAACCTTTTCATATAGTCTTGTTTTGAATTCAACAATTCAGGCCAGTACCAAAAGCCATCTACTCGGATGCCCATATATTTATAATACATACACTTATATGTACCTTCACGCCCTAATGGCTTCTTCATCTCATTAGGATTGTTTTTCTCTCTGCCAAAATAGAATCTATAATAATCCAAAGGCATGATTAATATCTTTAATTGAGTCATTTGAGGAACATATCTTTTTGCTAATTCTATGTCATATACAATATTTCTACCAGCAATTGCCATATTGAAAACACCATTACCAAGAATATTGGGCTTTAATGCATGATCTATGTGTGAATTGCCTAAAAGCAAACAACTTATATCGTTAATATGTTTTTCAACATACATTCTTTTATATGAATATGTGTTAGGCCGTAAAAACAACAGAAACTCTATCGCTATATTGATAAGCAATAGTATTATGCCTATAATTGTGATATTATGTATAAACTTTTTCATGATTTATCAGAACTGGAAATAAAAAAACGATTGACTTTGCCCAGTATTAAACAGAATCAACAGATAGATTATGATATACAACGCCCACCTTGTGACTTTTTTACTAAACAACCTGTTATTAGGGAACTGTAGTGCATGCTGCTTGTCTCTTTGTAGCCATTCAACAGCAAGAAGAGCAAGGCCAAAACAAAGATAGGTTCTTCCGTTCTGGGGAATGGAACCAAAGAACTTGTTCGTGACCATTGCCGACAGATACCCAACGGCTTGTGTCATAGACTCAGCACGGGGTAGTACCAAACTGGTAACGAAAAGGAAGAAAGTAAATGCCATTTGAAGTGCTTCCTTGACATTGGGCAGGTAATGACCGTATGCTACCACATTCTTGTATTTTGTGTTAATGCCTAAAAGATTATAGATGATGAGCAGGGTGGCGTGGAACAGCATCCAACATACATAAGTCCAATTGGCTCCATGCCATAAACCACTGAGGGCCCAAACGATATAGATATTGCGAAAGGTTTTCCATTTATTGCAACGACTACCACCCAAGGGAAAATATACATAGTCGCGGAACCATGTAATAAAGGAGATGTGCCAACGACGCCAGAACTCAGGGATGCTTCGTGAGAAATACGGAAAGTTGAAGTTTCGCATCAGATTGATGCCAAACAAACGGGCGCAACCGATGGCGATGTCTGAATAACCGGAAAAGTCACAATAAACTTGAAATGCAAATAGGATACAAAGAAGGAAAAGTGTCACCCCCGGTAGTTCAGCATAGTTCCCCCAATTGTCGTCAATAACAGTTGCACAATTGTCTGCAATAACGAGTTTCTTAAAAAAACCCCATAGCATCTGCCGCATTCCGTCAACGGCCTTGGCATAGTCGAAATGCCTTTGTTGCTGGAACTGGGGTATAAGGTTCGTAGCCCGTTCAATAGGACCTGCCACCAACTGCGGAAAGAAACTGATATAGGCAAAGAACTCTACAGGGTCATGAGTAGCAGGTAGCTTCTTTTGGTAAATGTCAATGGTATAGCTGAGTGCCTGGAACGTATAGAAACTGATGCCTACGGGCAATACAATGTTCATGGTCACCCAGTCCAAATGCCAACCAAATGCACCCAACATTACATCAAGGTTTTCTACAAAGAAGTTATAGTACTTGAACACTCCAAGGATGCTGAGGTTCAGAACAATGTTTGATGCACTTACCCACTTCTGCTTTTGCCTCTGTCCCTCGTAGTGTTCCAAAAGGAGGCCACTACCATAACTGCAAAATGAGGTTAGGGCAATTAAGAATAAGAATCGCCAATTCCACCATCCATAGAAGATGTAACTCGCAATGACAATCAGCATGTTTTGCCATCGTCGCTCACGAAACACAAACCAATAGAGCAGGAACACTATCGGCAGGAATGCCAAGAACTCTAAAGAATTGAAAAGCATAATTCGTCAATTATTATTTGCAAAGCTTTAATCTTTTAATTCCATAAGGTTCTAAACAGTATCCATAAAATTACGTTGTACCTTATTAAATATAACGACGCTGAATAGCAACAGCACACTCATAAACAGGAAGCTATAGCCTAAGGCGAGCCAAGAGAAATAGCCCTGTCCCAAAGTGGCATATTTGAAAGCCTCGATAATGGAGGTCATCGGGTTGGCCATAATCAGTGTGCGTAGGGGCCCTTCTTCCACCATGCTGAGTGGATAGACAATAGGCGTGGCATACATCCAGAGTTGGACGATAAAAGTGAAGAGGATAGTAAAGTCGCGATACTTGGTGGTGAGCGAGGATATCAGGATGCCAAAACCAAGTCCCAGTCCTGCGAGCATCACGACCAACAGAGGAATGAGCAGAATGGCCCAGTTGGGGACTATCGGTGCACCCCCCACAAAGAAATAGAGATAGAGTGCCACAAAAAGCCCCAGCTGAATGACAAATCGCAACAAATTGGATATCACCACAGCGATGGGCACCACCAGACGAGGGAAATAGACCTTGCCAAACATGTTCTGATTGGCTGTGAATGTGTTTGACGTCTGATTCAGACAGTCGGAGAAATAGAACCAACAGATGTTGCCAGCCATATAGAAAAGGGCTTGGGGCATCCCGTCGGTGCTCATCTTGGCGATGCCGCCAAACACCACCATATTCATGATGACGGTCAGAATGGGTTGTATCAGATACCATAGCGGGCCCAAAATGGTCTGCTTATACTGCACCACGATATTGCGCCTGACAAACAGTTCTATCAGGTCACGATAACGCCAGATTTCCTTGATATCAATATGCCACAGCTTTTCATGCGGCCTTATTTTCATTGTCCAGACTTGCTGTTGCATATAATTGTTTAAACTGATTCTTTGTTTTCAACCTTTTCAAGACAGTAAGATGGAATATAAGCGGTGGTCAAGCCGGATTGAAGGCCTTTGATGGTAATGACCACCCTCCTTTGTCCTGCTATACGGGCGACACGGCCTGTTATATCTTTAAAGGGGCCATCGTTGATACGCACTAAATCGTTAGAAAGAAACCGGCAGGTATTGGTGTCGATTTCCATCACATGCTCGTCGAGCAGAGCGGTAACTCTGACTAATGGTTCCATATCTTTGGAACGGACTGTCAACGGTGGGTTGTGGCCGTTCTCGTCCGTGATGAAATGATTGTAATAGTAAGTGGTGTATTGCGACATTTTGGAATGCCTGACATACTTTTCCGCTTCTTGCTCCGTCATATAGGCAAAAAGAAGGTTCATGAAGGGGAACAGCTTTCTTTGCTTCTTGCCCGTCTCTTTGTTCCTGATGTCTTTCCAAATCTTCGCCAGATAGACGTAGGTACCGTCTTCAATGAGGGTATCTGCAACCGTCTGCGCCTGCCCATACTTGATACGGAGGACATACCAAGCCTTGTCTTCACACGGCACATATCTTACCGACACCCCTGTTTTTGAGCTTTTCGCTTCGGGGATGGCAAAGGAGACAAATCCTGAGCAATTCTCGTCCTTGATATTAGCATTATCCAATGCGTTCATATCCAACGGTCTATTATATTTCATAGCGCCAACACGAAATCCCTGTGTCGGTACTTGCAGGTGCAAATATAGGAAAAAGATTTGGATCAAACAAGCGTTTTTGTCCAAATCTATACTTTTTACCCCACATTTGGACAAAAATGTCTATCTTTGCATCGTCAGAGTCCACCACGCTTCCCGTCAGAACAGCGTACCAGGGTGGAACTTTTTTATTTATAGCCACAATGAAGTACAACAAGCAACCGCTCGACATTCCTGCACAGATAGCCATGCTGAAAAGGCGTGGCCTGAAGGAAATAACGTAAGTGACTATTTCGCCGATTTTTGGGGTTTTTGAAGCCTTGAACAGTTATTTATATTTAAAAATATGGTGAATTATTCACGAAATATGAATTTATATTTGGTTTTTCAGCTTTCTTGTTGTATATTTGCACTCAAAATTCAATTATTTAATGGTACGACTATGATACAGGAGTTTCAAGTACAGAATTTCTACAGCATCAGGGAGCGGCAAACTATTAGTTTTGTGCCGACCAACGATGGTAATATGCGTGAACAATACGTACACGAAGTGGCAGAAGGAGTGGAACTCCTGAAGATTGGCATCGTGTATGGTAGTAATGCCAGCGGTAAAACTACCTTGCTCCAAGCCCTGTCGTTTTTCCGTAGCGTTATGCTCAACAAGCCCGAATCAAAAAATGAAGGCATGGGTTACTTCCCATTCCTGCTCGACAAACACAGCAGGGATGAGCATTCGCAGATGCAGATGACATTCTGGCTAAACGGAGAAAAGTACGTCCTGAACCTGGAATTCGATAGCAAGCGAATCTACGAAGAATCGCTGATGGTATATACCAGCGCTCGTCCTACCTCTCTTTACAAACGTGTCTATCAATCGGAGTCCGACCATACGGAGGTGCTTTTTGGCAATAAGGCTGGTATTGACAAGGCCACTCAGCGTGCTATTGAAGGCAACACCACTAACAATTGCACGGTGATGGCTGCCTTTGGACAATCGAATGCTCACGTGTCAAAGTTGAACGATGTGTTTGATTTCTTCTTTGCTGGTTTACAGAATATCTTGACTCCTAGAGACTATCTGTCGTATGATGTTAAAAACGAACTACGAAATGACAAGGACGGCAAGAAAAAGCGCTTCCTGCTCCAGTTGTTGAAAGCCAGCGACTTCAACATCGTTGACATGACACTCGACGAGCGCGAAGAGCCTATCACTCCTGAAATGGAGAAGACCATCAAGAGTGCTCCGATATCTGAGGAGGCTAAGATAGAAATGCTAAAGCGCGGCACCATCAAGTTTGATGATATTATGTTCAGACATACTGGTGAGGATGGGGAATATGAGTTGCATGAGAAGCTGGAGTCTGCCGGTACGCATCGGTTCTTGGGCATGTCAATCGTGCTGTACTACGTGTTGCACGAGAACAATTTCATCCCTATCGATGAGATTGAGACCAGCATCCACTATGAGCTGCTTGCCTATTTCATCAAACTGTTCCTGGCTAACAGCGAGGGTTCATCGCAGTTGCTGATGACCACCCATGACATCAATCTGCTGAATGAGGACTTTATTCGCAGGGACATCGTGTGGTTTACTGATAAGAGTAGCCAGGGTGCTACGCAGTTGAAGCGACTCTCTTCACTCGGCCTGCACAAGACGATGAATCCATACAACGCCTACAAGCAGGGCAAGTTGGTGGACCTGCCATTCCTTGGAAGTATTTACCTTGAAACTGAGTAGCACATGGCAGTCAAGAAGAGTATAGCAATCATTGGCGAGGGCGAGTATAAGAATAGGAAGTATAAGATAAAGAAGTTATTTTAGAATAAAGATGTTTTGTTTATGGATAACAAGAAGGAAGAAATAAGACAGGCATATTACTATACAGACATCGAGCCGACGCTTGAGAATCTACATGAGATTATTAGAATCTGCGAAATCTTCTTAAAAGAAGGTGGAGACAGATTGATGTGCGCTATGGATATGCGCAAGTGGGATCTTGACGAGATAGATCGCTTAGCTGTCTATATCGTACAATCTCGGCAGAAGATGGAAACGGAACTAAACAGACTCAAGAAATACCAGGATGATTTTAATGACATGTTTGCAACCGACCATAACGATTACTATAATTCTGTCGCAATTATGTTGAGACACATCAGGAGTCATACAAGTCCGCTGAATAATTTGCTCAAGAAGACTTGCAGCCGTAAGCATCCCAACCAAAAGGCGTGTCAGCGTCATCATATCAAGCCCAAATCGGTAAGAAAAGAATCAGTTTTGGCCTCTGATACATATCAAAAGCCTATTTTCAGTATTGACGATCCGACTACACCTGCTCAAGTGTCGGGTCTATTTCGCGAACTAAAGAAATTCTTTGCTGATGAAAATGAATGTATGAAAATTTGCGTAAAAGTGTTGAATGATGAAGCTGAAATTCGGAAAGATCCAGTTAAGAGTAAATACGTTCTTGACAAGTATAGGCGTAAGGCTTTTGAGAAGTTGAGAGGCCAGATTCTGCTGATTTCTGATGATACGATAAGTACACTTAAAGAAATTACCCCAGCTTACCAACGCTTCAAGAGTTTTGCAACAGACGAAGCATTTGCACAGGAAGAGTTCCATAAGCACAACATAACAGACATGGACCATTTTTGTCTGATAGAGTTGGCTGTAGCCAAGCATAAAAACAAATTAGATAATGATGAACTGGCCAATTGGGGCGACAATCCTGCATGGATAAAAAGAATCAAGTATGTTATCAAGCATTTCGATGAATTGCTTCCTGATAATTTCTCACACAAGATGATGGGCAAGTTCCAATATTATTTCTGCAAATGGGCACTTCCTGGTAATATAAGCAACGCCACAAAATACTTTATCAAGCATTATAACGGCAAATGGAAAGTCTCAAAATATGCAGCTGTTAATAGTCACGGAAAAGAATATGACCAGCATTCTGCCGAAGTAATAGAATTCCATTCTGCTATTGACACCTTGCTAAAGAAGGCAAACTTGTCAGAAATGACGGCTCAAAGCGCATAGAAATTAGATTTCTACATCGTAAGTATAGCGGCAAAATACACGATAATATATCGACCTCAAAAGGGTCGATATATTTTTTTGTATAGTAACATAGATCGTAATCTATTCAACTCTGGAATAGATTCAAAATGTCTGATTTTTGATTTACCAAAGCCTCTATAATCTAAAACTAAATAACGGCAAATCTAAAACCACCCAACAAAATCTAAAACCATTGAAAAGCAGCCTTATATATCACTAAAAATCAGTATAATACGAGCCTATTCCAATTCTATTTTGTTTTATGGTAGATTGCGAAATAAGATGTAATTTTGCATCAGAATTCGACACCTCAGGTATTAACCGAGCACGGGCCTGGGGGGCGGACAAGGCGAAATCGTAACCACTATACCGAAGTCCGTTTGTGCAAGTGGGATAACCTCATACAATAAAAAATATGTTTAGTATGGAGGCAAAAAATAACGCAACAATCACCAACAGCTGGAATCCGGCTGAGGTGCGCATGAGCTTCTTCACGAAGCCTATCACTAACAAATGGCCTAGCGGACAGCCACTGTCGCTGTTTCAGGTCTACCGTTACATTATTACTCGTAGGTATAAGCCTGAGACAGAGCTGCTCAGAACAATCACCGACGACAACAAAGCCCGCGACTTTAAGGGGGAAAACCTGGACTACGTGACTCCGAGTGGTGTTTTCAGCTATTGCTCAGACAATTCACTCGTCAGTCATTCCGGCATACTGTGCATGGATCTGGACCATCTGGACAACCGAGTAGAGGAGTTGTTCCAACTGCTGATTCATGATCCGATGTTCATGACGCTGTTGTTGTTTCGTTCGCCACGCGGCTCAGGACTGAAATGGTTTATCCATATCGACCTCTCGCGCTGCGATCACCGTACTTGGTTTATAGCAGTACGCAACTACCTTATGCACACTTATCACCTGGACGACAAACAGGTAGATAAAGCTTGCGGTAACACGTCGAGAGCATGCTTCTTGTGTTACGATGCAGAAGCGTATATTCTCCCCTTACTCGTTGAGTATTTTTAATTAGTAAACCCAAATCATAAATAAAATAGATTAGTATGAACAACAATACAATCTTTGATCCGATGGCATGGGCAGCAGCCACTGGCAACAACAAGACTGCCAACAACAACGACCAAACCAAGTCTGGTCAAGTACCCAACCCAAAGTCGGCCATTCCCTTCATCGGGAATGAGCTGGAAAAGGCCAAGGCCACCGTTGAAGAGCTCATCCGTCTTGGGGCCAACATTGCCGAGAGTTATGATGATTGGTGGAACTGCGGCTGTGCACTAGCCGAACTTGGTCCAGAGGCCGGCAACCTGTTTCATCAGATTTCGAGCCAAAGCACTAAGTACCGAGAGACTGACTGTGAGAAGAAATGGCAGGAATGCCTGTCGAAACATGACGGCAGGATCACTATCGCAACTTTTTACAAAATGGCACAGAACGCCGGCGTAGACCTGAGCGCTATCGGTAGACAGTTTCCCTCAGCACCCTCAAACCCTCACACTGCGGGAATTAATCATTCAGAAGTAAGCAACAACAACGTTTATCAGTCTGAAAACACTGATTATAATAAAGGTATAGACGATAACAGTATTCTTGCTTCACAAACATCAGGAAACTCCCTCGGCCATGAGGGAAATGCGGGAATTGAGGGAAACGGCGAAAGCGATTCTGTCAATCCGAGTCAAGACTTTGCGCAGTACACCGAAACTTTTTCTGACAAACTTGACGTATCTCGACTTCCTACCATGCTTCGAGATCTCATAGAGACACAGACAGATGCAGAAGGGCGCGACAAAGTTACACTTGCTACATTGACACTTTATTCGGGAGCAATGCCTGGAGTTTATGGCATATACGACGGCAAGCGTGTATATCCACCATTCTATACACTCATTGATGCACCTTCAGGAGCCGACAAGGGTGTTATCTCTGATTGTCGCCAGTTAGTGAAACCTATAGAATGGGAGATTCGAAAAGCCTATGATAGCCAGCTTGAGGAATACCAACAGGAATATGCAAAATGGACGGCACTTGACAAAAAACAGCGTGCTTCACAAAACGAACCTGTCAAACCACCCTATCGTTCTCTTTTCATTGCAGCTAATTCATCTGCCACATCAGCTTATCAGGCGCTGTCGGATAATAATGAATGGGGCATCATATTTGAAACAGAAGCCGACACGCTAACCCAAGCACTTAAGCAGGATTATGGCGATTATAGCGATGGACTTCGCAAGGCTTTCCACCACGAAGCTATCAGTTATAGTCGCAGAAAGGATGACGAGCATGTTAATCTAGACTGCCCTCGACTAGCAGCCTTGTTGACCTGTACTCCAGGACAGGTGCCACAACTTCTGTCGCCGCAGCAGGTGGAGAACGGATTGGCAAACCGTTTCCTGTTCTACAACTTGAAGAGTCATCATGCATGGCGAAATGTCTTTGCCGAATGTAACGAGCCCATTGCCGACCGCTTCCTGAAAATCGGTCAACGTTATCTGACACTGTATCATGAGCTGGAGAAGCAAATGGAACATCCGATTCAGTTTGTACTAAGCATAGAACAGCAAAAACAGTTCAACGAATATTTCTCCGGTTTATTGCTTGAGCAGATTGGACTCTACGGTGAACAGTTAGATGCCTTTGTTAAGCGTCTTGGTCTTACCACATTCCGTATGGCAATGGTTCTTACCGTGCTTCGCTGTGAAGAGCGTGCTCCCATGCTCGATCCATTGTCACAGACTCTTGTTTGTACAGAAGAGGATTTTCAGACAGTGATGACCATCACGAACTGCCTGATTAACCATACTACTCACGTTTATGCCAATCTATTGCCTCATGATGATACGCAAAAACATAATGGTGTATTACTATCAACAACTGAGAAAGCACTATTCGATGCTTTAAGCCATGAGTTTACCACACAGGATGGCAAACAAGTTGCTAAAAAACTTGGCATACCTTGGAAATCTGCTGAACGATACATAGGATTCTTTGTCAGCAAGTATCACATTGCCAATCGTATCAAAAACGGATATTATATGAAGAAATCATAACTCATTTTTTTAACGAGACGTAATGTCGTTAGTAGCGAGCCGTAACCTCATCAATAACGAGATTATGGCTCGATTTTTATTTACAATAATTAATAAAAATAGTCTCTAAAATATTTGGTTATTTCAAATAAATTTAGTACCTTTGTAACCAAGAAAGGCAGGAAAATCCTGACCTGGATAATGTCTCACTTAATAATCTAATATCATGAGTAAAATTCTGTACGAAGTGTACAAAAACGACATCAAGGACTCTGAGAGTGTGATGTACGGGAAGTGGTACGCAAGGCTGAAGAGCATCGAGACGATGAGCATGACCAAACTGGCCAAGCACATCTCTGAACATGGCTCGGTTTACACCGAAGACGTGGTGGAGGGAGTGATGAAGAAGTTTAAGTCTTGTCTGATTGAGATGCTGCTGGAGTCGAAGAAGGTAAAGGTAGCTGGTCTGGGTACATTCTACCTGACGGCTGAGTGCCAGAAGGGCGGTTCAGACAAGGAAGAGGACTTCAACGTGAAGGAGCACCTGAAGGCTCTGCACATCCGCTTCCTTCCTGACCAGACGGCCGAGGACAACCTCTCAAGCCGTGAGTTCATCAAGAAGGCCGAGTTCGTGAACATCAAGAACCTGCTGTCGGGCAACACCGACGAGGAGACTGGCGATGACGAGAATTCTGATGACGGTCCAACTGGAGGTCTGACTCCTAATCCAGGAGACTAAGCGCTCAGCCTGGTACCCTCCCCGAGACTCAATGGGTCTCGGGGTTTTTACATAATACCATATTGCCAGAGTATGATATTTGTTCACGCTGGCGGGATTGAACAGTGAGCGATGAACTGCCGTTGTCGAACACCATCAGACTATATAAATAGGTGTCTTCGTTGTTGGCCACACTGATTTCTATATCACGCCTACCGTTTTTCTTAATCGTCTCATTATAACTGCTTATGGGGGCCGAGAAGTTCAGTCCGTTACCACCACCGTAAGGCACATTGTAGGCCCTTCCGATGTAAGGAAGATACGAAATAAGCGAATCGTTTCTCACCTCGATCGAATAGGTAGACACGCTCCTGGAAGGCCCTTTACCTGGAATCATGCGGGTTATGTCGATTTTGTACTTACGAGCGCCCAATGCATCGGTCACCATCTTGGCTTGTTCAGCTTTTCGGGCGGCTCGCTCTTCCTGCGTAGCACATGACACAAACACCACATCGCACGAAATAAACATTGCTATGACCAGCGAAAGGATTGAATTCTTTTTCATCATCTATTCTTATTTTCGATTTATCACAATCACACTGTCTGCCTTTACTCTTGTCTGCAGCCAGTTGTGCAGTTTCTTGCTGTCTTCTTTAGAAAGCTCTTTCTTTCCCACAGATTCTATGATAGCCGCCACATACGTATTCCGTTTTGTAGAATCTCTATTTACTTCGATCACCCTTTGGAGTGCAAGTTTACTGATCTGCGGGAAGAGCGAGGCTAACTCTGGTCTGATCTCGGCAGCAAGCGCCTCGTATCTTTTATATTCCTGCAGTTGCTCGCTAAGCTGCGCATTATCGGTAGTGAGCTGCAACAGCTGCTTTTGCTCGGTTGCGCGACTGGTAGTCAGTGTCGTCACCTGATTACTCAGCGCAAGCACGCTGTCGCTCTGAGTACCTTGTATAACACGGAGCGAATAGTTGTTCAATCCGTATTCTTTCATCCTGCGCTCGGCCTCTGCCTGAGTGCTACTGCTAATTTCGCGACCCACTGCCACCACACGCAGGTACATACTGTCCTTGTCTACAGTGTTCGAGATAATCTGCGTACCGCGCTGCATCAGTTCTGTTTTTACAAATTTACGCACGTTGTTATCGAATATGCTTTGCTGCACAATGTGAACCGTCATATAAGCAGCAGGCAATATGGTGACCACGACAATAGAAACCAGTATGCGGCGCCCCTTGATGGCTTTCTCGCTTAACCGATAATCTTGCTTCTGGAAGTGCATCAATCGCACACCACAATATGTGGCGAGTGCGATAAACACCGTGTTGATGAAAAACAGGTAGAACGCTCCAAGAAAATAGAGCAGATGACCGGTGGCCAGTCCGAACCCCGCCGTACAGAGCGGTGGCATCAGCGCAGTAGCGATGGCAACACCAGGTATAACGTTGCCTTTACCACGAGTACAGAGGGCTATGATACCCGCAGCACCACCGCAAAAGGCTATAAGCACATCGTAAAGCGTAGGCGATGTACGGGCTAACAATTCCGACTGCGCCTCGCTGAGGGGCGATGTCAGGAAATAAGCTGTGGCCGTGAGCACACTAATCAGAGTAGCCACGCCATAGTTCTTACCAGCCCGCTTAAGCAGACTGAGATCGTTGATGCCCACAGCCAATCCCATACCTACTATAGGCCCCATTAGCGGCGAAATAAGCATGGCGCCGATGATAACCGCTGTAGAATTTACGTTCAGACCTAGTGAGGCGATAAAGATAGCAAAGATGAGCACCCACAGATTGGCCCCCCTGAAACTCACGCCCTCAGTAATCTGGGCTATAATCCTCTGTTCGTCCTCCTTATCGGGCATCAGATTAAAATAGACGCCCGCTCTATCAATAAACTCTTTGACTGCCATATCATGTTTCTATTTATGGTTCCACATTTTGTGGGCAAAGATATAAATAAATCCGCTTAATTGTTGGCCACGCTGTTCTGTTATAGCTATACGTTATGTGTACTATAATTTGTATCCTAATGTTACAACGATGACTTGGTTACGAATAGATTTTGCAGCACCTGATACTACTTTGGTGAGGCCGAAGTTGTAGCGGGCATCGAGGGTTAATCCACCGTACTCGTAAGAGAAGCCAACGGGAATGGAGAGATCGAATTTGTTGAACTTGAAATAATCATTATCGAAGAGAAGATCAATGGCTTTATCTACATCATACGATTTACCGTCAGCCTTCAACTTGGTCTTTACCCTAAAGGCTGGTTGCACGCCTGCTTTCAGAGCAAGGCCTGGCAGCACATAATAATTGACCGTTATGGGCACAGCTATATAATGGTTGTCTAACTTACAGGCTGTACCATCATCGGTTGTGTCTTTTACACCCTGATTGGTGTATAACACACCTGCTGCCAAACCTAACTGATCGGTAAGATAGTGTTCAACCTCGACGCCATAGGTAAGGTCGAGTTTCATCTTGCCGTCCTCATAGTTAGTCAAGTTTGATAAGGTGATACCAACTCTGGGCTGGATAGTGATATCGCCTTCCTCGTGCTGGGCATTTGCATTTACGCTAGCCATCATGGCGGCTACGACCATTAAAATAATCTTTTTCATAATCTTCTAAGTTTTAATATATTGTTTCAGAATTGTATTAATGTCATCTAATATCGGTTGTTAATATTGTCTGTATTTGGGTTTTCTGTGGCAAAGGTAAATAAAAAATCCTGTTAAATAGCGAACAACACCTTTAAATTATGTTAATGATATATCATAAAATTCTCGCATTAAATCGCGCATATCTGATGATTTTTGTGTAATTTTGCAGCGGAAATATGAAGGAAGTGAATCGGACATATATAGCCATCGACCTGAAGAGTTTCTATGCTTCGGTAGAGTGTGTGGACAGAGGATTAGACCCGCTGACCACAAACCTTGTGGTGGCCGATGTTTCGAGGACCGAGAAGACCATCTGTCTGGCGGTGTCGCCCAGTCTGAAGGCTTACGGCGTAGGTGGTCGGGCACGACTGTTTGAAGTGGTGCAGCGCATGCGTGAGGTGAACTACCAAAGGCAGAGCCAGCTGCCTACGCACAGATTAACCGGCAAGTCGGTATTTGAGCACGAACTGAAGGCGCATCCTGATTGGGCCGTAGATTACATCGCTGCCCCACCCCGAATGGCCTATTATATAGAGGTGAGCAAAAAGGTGTACAGCGTGTATCAGAAATATATCGCACCTGAAGATATCCATGTTTACTCGATCGACGAGGTGTTTATGGACGTAACCAACTATCTGGGAACCTACAAGATGACGCCTCACGAGCTGGCTATGACAATGATACGCGACGTGCTGAAGCTGACAGGTATTACGGCAACGGCCGGCATCGGCACCAACATGTATCTATGCAAGGTAGCTATGGACATTATGGCCAAGAAGATGCCGGCAGATAAAGACGGTGTGCGCATAGCCGAACTCGACGAGATGGCATATAGGCGCGAGCTGTGGGACTATACGCCGATAACCAAGTTCTGGCGTGTGGGCAAAGGTATTGCCAGCAAACTGGCCGTTTATGGCATCGACACCATGGGCAAGCTGGCTCGCATGTCGGAGCAGAACGAAGAACTGCTTTACCGCATGTTTGGCGTAAATGCCGAACTGTTGATAGACCACGCATGGGGCTGGGAACCATGCACGATAGCCGAGGTGAAAGCCTATCGACCGGAAACCAATTCTTTTAGCAGCGGCCAGGTGCTGCAGGAGCCTTACGACTTTAGCAAGGCGCGTGTAGTGATCAAGGAGATGGCCGAGGGTATGGCGCTCGATTTGGTAAGAAAACAGCTGGTAACTGATCAGGTTGTGCTGACGGTAGGCTACGATGCCGAAAGCCTGACTCGCCCAGAGATACGCGCTAAGTATCATGGCGAGATAACAACGAACTATTATGGTAAGGCTGTACCTAAGCACACTCACGGCACGCAGAACTTCGACAGGCCAACCTCTTCATCGCGACAGTTGATGGATGCTGCAGCTGCGCTATTCGACAGGTTGGTAAATCCTGATTTGCTGATTCGACGACTTAACCTTACAGTTAACCGCGTGGTGCCTGAGTCGGTATTGGAGGCACAAAGCAAAGAGCCTGTGCAGCTTGATTTGTTTACCGATTACGAGGCACTGAAAAAACAGCAGCAGGAGGAGCAAGCACGCCAGGCCAAGGAGCGGCGGATGCAGGAGGTGCAGCTAAAGATCAAACAGAAGTTTGGCAAAAATGCCATTCTTCGTGGGTTAAACTTCGAGGAAGGTGCCACGGCCAAAGAACGCAACGCTCAGATAGGAGGACATAAAGCTTAATTGATAATGGATAATGGATAAATACGACGATATCATCAACTTGCCACATCATGTGTCGAAGCGGCATCCACAGATGTCGATGTGGAACCGTGCGGCACAGTTTGCACCCTTCTCCGCGCTAACAGGCTACGAAGATGCCATACAGGATTCCATTCAAGAGAATCTAAAGGCTTTTGAAGAGTAGTAGAATTCCCCCTTAGATTTTCCTTACCGGGAAGGTGAAGTAAGTTTCGGGGAAGGGCTCGTTCTTTAGAGTGAAGTGCCACCACTCGGTGTCGAAGGGCTTGAAACCGTGGCGCAGCATAGCCTGACGCAGAATCATGCGATTCTTGAACTGCTGCTCGGTAATGCTGCGACCTGCAGAGCTCTTCGAATTGTCACCATTATACTCGCCCGTTTCAGGATTGCCGCAAAAGTCGGGATGACTCTCGGGACCGAACCAGTCGAACGTACCGCCCATGTCAACCTCTTTCTCGGTGGTCATGTCGAACAGCGTCAGGTCGAGCGTTGAGCCACGTGTATGACCGCTCTTCAGGCAGATATACTCCTGAGGAAACAGCACGCTCTTGTCAAGGTCGGGATAGAAATAAGGCTTCATCAGCGAGTCGTTGATATTCTCAGCCCAGCGCACAAAGTGGTCTACACCTTTCTGCGGACGGTAAGCATCGTATATCTTCAAACGATAGCCTTGCTTCATCACATCATCGCTTACTGCCTTCAAACTGTCGGCAGCCTGACGGGTGAGCAATGCTGTAGGCTCTTCGTAGCCATCGATGCGCGTGCCTACAAAGTTGTATGTACCAAAGTAGCGTATCTCGAGTATCACATCGGGCACCACGTCGGTAATGGTTACAAACTGGCTGATATCATCGGTAGCGATGACCTCTGCATGTTTCTTAGTGTCAGTAAAGCACGACACCATTGTGATGCCGCTGAATGACAGGATGGCGGTAAACATCCATAGTCTTGTTTTCTTCATTCTCATACCTTATTATTATTTATTAGGAAGCGGTGCAGATTTGCGATAGCCCATACCAGTTACATGGCAAATCAAGCGCCCCACTTGGTTAGTTACGCGGACTTCGACAGAAGGAATCTTGTGGTGATCGGCCACGAATACAGCTTCGGCCGAAAGGATATCGCCCTCTTTGGCACTAGCCACAAACATGATATTGTTTGCAATACCGAAAGTAAGCTCTCCGTGCTGATTCATTAATGCTGCTATGGCCAAATCGGCTAAGGTAAAGAGCGCACCTCCCTGGCACACATTACCCCCGTTGAGATGCTGTGAGCCGACGGTCATTTCGGCCACAGCGTGATGTTCGTCAACTTCTATTATCTTGCAGCCTGCATTTTTAGCAAAGCGATCGGTTTCGTTCAATAAATCCTTGATATTCATTTTAGATTAATATGTATTACGGCTACAAAAATACAAAAAAATAATTCAAAACTTTGCTGATTCAGAAAAAAATAATTATTTTTGCGGTGTATTTATAATATCAACTATTATTTGTACTAACCGAATATGAAGAGAATTCTAACATGTCTGCTATTAGCAGGCTCTGTAGCCACACAGGCACAGGTACAACGTTTTTCAGGTAAGACGGCACTCGAGGAGATTACTGCCGACAAGTTTCTTGCAGCTGGCAATATGACCGACTACGACCATCTGCCCCGTACTGCCCTTACGCCGGCACCTAAGGGCTACGAACCTTACTATTTTTCGCACTACGGACGCCACGGAGCTCGATTCATGCTGGATGAGAACGACTACGCCATGCCAGTTAAAACCCTGCAACAAGCTAAGTTTGCAGGCAAGCTGACACCGCTGGGCAACAAGGTGCTGGCAAAGCTCGACTCGATGCAGAATACCACCAAGGACCGACTGGGCGACCTGACCGCCACAGGACAGCGACAGCACCACGGTATAGCCAAGCGAATGGCGCAGAACTTCCCAGAGATATTCAAGAAGCCCAACCTGCCCATTCACTCGGTATCAACCACATCTATCCGTGCTATCATATCGATGATGGCAGAGTGCGAAGAGCTGCAGGCTGCCAACCCATCGGCCAAGATATACAACGATGCCAGCAAGGCCGACATGGTGTATATGAACTACTCGCCCCCACGCGGCGAAGGAGGCGGCATGTTCCGCCCTGACCTGATGAAGGCCATACAGAAACAGCAGCAGATGAGCGACAGCTTGAAGCACCCTGAACGACTGATGCAGCAGCTGTTTAACGACCAGCATTGGGTATACCTGAATGTTGCCACCGGACAGCTGATGAGCAAGATAGCCGATATAGCTCTGAACATGCAGAGCCACGACGGTGATGCCACGCTGCTGCAGCTGTTTACCCCCGAGGAGCTGCGCGACCTGTGGCGTAGCAACAACCTGTACTGGTATCTGCTGTACAGCAACGCGCCTCAAACTGGCGGTCGCATGCAATGGAACCAGAAGAATCTGTTGAAGAACATCATCGAGACTGCCGACACCGTGACTCAGGTACAGGCATCGCTGCGATTCGGACACGACACCGTGGTGCTGCCTTTGGCGTGTATGCTGGATCTGGATGGAGCCGCTGTGCAGGTGGAGAATCTGGACGAGCTGGAGAATTCGTTCCGCACCTATTATCTGATTCCAACCGGCAGTAACGTGCAGTTTATCTTCTATCGCCCCAAAAGCTCTGCCAAAGGACGCTTGCTACCGGAGGGACGCAAGAAGGGAATGCAGGGCGATGTGCTGTTGAAGGTACTGTTTAACGAACGCGAGGCCCACTTGCCTCTGGCTACCGACAACTGGCCCTACTACAAGTGGAACGACTTTAAAGAATATTATCTGAAAAAGATAGCCGAGAACACTATGAAGTAATAATAAAAATAAATAAGTAACAATTTAAATTAACCTAATAATAATGATGATACTTGGATTTAATGTCTATGCCTGGATTACAATTGCTACAGTACTAACCATGTTCAGCGTGCTGCTGTTTACCAAGCTGCGCGCCGACTTGGTGTTTCTTGGCGCTATAGGCGTATTGTTTGTTACAGGTGTGCTCGATGCCAAAGAGGCATTCACGGGCTTTAGCAGCACATCGGTCATAGTTATTGGCGTGTTGTTTGTAGTTGTGGCTGGTCTGACACATACAGGCGTGCTGCAATGGATAGTAAAGCATTTGTTGGGGCAGCCTAAGACCTACGCCAGATCGGTAGTAAGACTGATGCTGCCTGTGGCTGCGCTCAGCTCGTTTCTTAGCAACACCACCGTGGTGGCTCTGTTTGTGAGCATCGTAAAAATGTGGTCTAAAAAGCTGGGCATTTCACCCTCAAAGCTGCTCATCCCGCTTAGCTATGCCTCGGGCATGGGTGGTGTGTGTACATTGATAGGTACACCACCAAACCTGATTATATCGGGCCTTTATGCCGATCATACCGGCAAAACGATGAACGTGCTTGCCACCACTATCCCCGGATTGTTCTGTCTGTTTATCGGCGTGCTGAGCATCATTGCTATGCGCAAGCTGCTGCCCAACCGTCAGGCACCCGAATCTGACTCGGAGGATACGGCAGATTATACCGTTGAGATGCTGGTGCCATCGAACAATCAGTTTATCGGCGAGACACTAGGTTATGCCGGGCTATGTAATGTAAAAGGAGGCCGACTGATAAAGATGCACCACTTTGACAACGTGAAGGTGTCCATCAGCGAGAACGAGTTTATTATGGGTGGAGACCACCTGATATTTGCCGGTAACATCAAGGATATACTGGAACTACAGAACACCCACGGACTGGTTAAGGGCGAGGAGGTGATAAACGTAGGCACAAAAACGCTGATTTCTACCGCTATCATGATAACTATGGTAGTGCTGTCGGCACTCAATATCATTCCGCTGTTGCAATGTGCTTTCCTGGCTGCTTTGGCCATGCTGCTGTTCCGTTGCTGTACACCCGATCAGGCCATGAAGGCTATCAACTGGGATATATTGATGGTGTTTGCAGGCTCGGTAGTACTGGGCTTGGCCATACAGAAAACGGGTATTGCTGAGCGACTGGCCTTTGGTATTCTGGATGTGTGCGGCACTAACCCTATTGTAGTGATGACCGCCATCTGCTTTGTAGGAACGTTTATCACCGAGTTTATATCTAATACCGCTGCCGGTGCCATGTTCTTCCCCATTATGTACGAAGCTGCCGAGAAACTGGGCTACGAGCCCTACCCCTTCCTCATAGCCCTAATGATAAGCGTGAGCAGCAGTTTTGCCACACCTATCGGATCGCCAACCCACATGCTAGTGTATGGCCCGGGTGGATATCGGTTCAGCGACTTTATGCGTATAGGACTGCTGATGAACCTCATAATTCTGGCGGCCAACATATTTATAGTAAATATTGTATATCCGCTTACACCATTACAATAAAAAATAAGTAGCCGATTGGCTACTTATTTTTTTGAGTCTCATCGAAGTGTCTCGGACCACGACGCTTTTCGCGCATCTTCTTCTGATCGGCCTGATAACTCTTGTACTGATCGGCGGTCATGATCTTCTTGATTTCATCATCGTAAGCCTTCATCGTGGCCTCCATCTCCTTGCGGTGCTCCTTCATCTTGCTGTCGTCCTTTGGTGGCTCTGGGCGTTGGCCCTTTTCGTCCTTTGGAGGCATTGGTGGGCGACCTGCGCCTGGACGGCCGTGATGGTGAGGACCGCGTGGACCCATCTTGTCGGCATACTTGGTGTTAAGCTCCAGCAGCTGCTTGGCCTGCTTGTCGCTTAGTTTGTAGCGACTCACGGTCTCGTCGGTGCGATGCTTAATCATCTCGGTCTTGTCAAACTTACGTGGTGGGCGCTGTTCGTTCTTAGCATCCTGAGCCATCGCTGCGGTACTAACCAGCATAGCGGCCATCATTGTTACAATCATCTTTTTCATTGTTCTACTTTTTGTTTAATTGTTTATAATTCAAGTTATTAATCTCGTTTGTTGCAACTATCTTTTTGACGCTTCAGTTGGCCTCAAGTTTAATGCCAATCCTGCTTGTTTCAGCCAAACCACCTTTCATTTCAGCTAACGGGCTGTTTCAATCAGTTAACCCAAGCCAGGAAAGAAAAATAACCATTCATTCGAAAATAATGGGCCAAAAATTTGCATGTACAAAATAAAATGAGTACTTTTGCACCCGCTAAAGGAGACCTGCCGATATGGCTCAGTTGGTAGAGCAACGCATTCGTAATGCGTGGGTCGCCGGTTCGAGTCCGGCTATCGGCTCTCCAAAGCAAAATAATCAGTGATCATTTTTTTCATCGGCGGAATTAGCATATCGGTAGTGCATGGGCTTCCCAAGCCTAGGAGGCGGGTTCGATTCCCGTATTCCGCTCATAAAGTAGTAGGGAACTGTGAGGCTCCCTACTCTTTTTATTGTCATCTCTGTGTTTTATCTCAATCTAAGCGCCTCACCCACCTTTATTTGGTGGTCAGGCTCCAGGTGGTTCATCTTGTAGAGCTTCTTTAAACGTATACCATACTTCTGGGCAATGGTGTACATCGACTCGCCAGCACGCACGTAGTGCAGTCGGCCCTTGTAGTCCTTAGGCGCCTTGCTCTGCTTCTTCTTAAGCCAGATAATCTCGCCCTCCTCTAACTGGTCCTTGCGGTTACGCTCATTATACTTAGCTATCTTACGGTAGCTGATGCCTATTTCCTGTCCGATAGACTTGAAGGTATCGCCACGGCGAGCTATCAGGTAATAGTTCTTATTAAATATCTTGATGGTGTGGAGCGAGGCACCACCAACTTCATGATCCTTGGTTCGCTGGGCCATAAAATGGTCGTAACCTTTAGCGCTATCGTACTGATAGAGCTTATACAACTGAATAATTTCAATCAGCTTTTCGGCATAAATCGGGTTTGTGGCATAACCAGCAGCCTTTAATCCCTTAGCCCAACCCTTATAATCGGTAGTTTGTAGCTGGAACAGCGAACGGTAGCGCTGATTGCCAGCCAAGAACTTAGAGTGGTCTTCGTAAGATTCGTAGGCCGAATCGTACACACGGAAGCAGTCGTTGCGCTGATCATCGTCGTGGTATGTGCGACGGCCAGTCCAACCATTATTACATTTAATGCCGAAGTGATTATTGCTAGTACGGGTGAGCTCGCTGCGACCGGCTCCGCTTTCAAGCAAACCTTGAGCCAAGGTGATAGATGCCGGGATGCGATAGCGCTTCATCTGCTCGATGGCAATATCCTTATATTGGTCTACATATAGTTGATATGCCTGATTCCACTTTATCTGAGAAAAGGCAGATGAAGACATGGAAATGGCTATGAATAGAATGAATTTTCTCATATTTTTGCGAATAATTTGTGCAAAAGTAATGATTTCTCTCGAATTATTTGTAATTTTGCCCAAAAATATAGCAATTTATGAGGGAACTGGAGCTAAAGTCGATTATTAAGGTATGCGACATGGAGGAACTGAGTGCTGAAGAAAGACACTTGGTAGAATTGGCTATCGAGGCCACAAGCCGTAGTTATGCGCCCTATTCGAAATTCCATGTAGGAGCAGCCGTTAGATTGGATAATGGAGTAGAAATAATAGGTTGTAATCAAGAGAATGCAGCCTATCCTTCAGGTCTGTGTGCTGAGCGTACAGCGCTATTTGCTGCTGGTGCGCAATATCCAGATGTACCCGTAAGAATGCTTGCTATAGCAGCAAGAGGTACTAACGGCGAAATGGAAGAAGAACCGGTGGGGCCATGCGGTTCGTGCCGACAGGTGATTATTGAATCAGAAACGAGGGCAAAAGCACCTATACGCATACTGCTATATGGAAAGAAGTACGTGTACGTAATTGATGGTATCGGGGAACTGATGCCGCTTACGTTCTCTAAATTCTAACGATAACATCCTAATCCTACTGCTGGCGAAGCATCGTCGAGGTGGAAATCATAATCAAGATAGTCTTCATCTATCTTGATGAAATGGCCTTTTCCTTGGATAGAATCCTGAGGTGTTTCCCAAATAATATCGTTGAAATGGGCAGAATCGTCGGTAACTGCAGGTGTGCGCAGCAAGCAATGCTCAAATCGGTAATTAAAGTCTTTATCGGCCGAACCGTTACCCATCAACACATCGTCGTCATATCCGGTTAGTATGGAGCTCTGGCAAAACAGACTGTACAACGGGGCACTCTGATTGCCGAAGCTAAGTGCTGCCCCACTTCCGCCTGCAAAAGGATAGAATTGAGCGAGGGTGCAATTGTTAATTTCAACGAATCCACCGTCAATGGAAAGGCAATGCCCCATAGCGTTGGTGAGCTGGCAGCTAAGCAATACGGCTGATGCGTGGTTTAATGTAACACCATTGCCCTGAGTATTATGAACAACTGATTGAATCAAGAAGAGTCGAGGATTGAGAGAATCGACTGCTGACGAATCGCAAACCAATCCTTCACAAGAATTACGTATCTCGGTGTTATTCAACACATTATCTCTTGAAGTAGAAAAGAATCTAACGCCTCGCCACTGGCCCGGCACACGATCGTAAGGCAGGTATGAGAACATATAGTCCAATCGGTCGCCACGCATGGTGCAGTTGTCGGTTATCAGACTTCCATGAACATTCAAACCCGCTCCATCATGGAAATATAGAGTGGTGTTTACAATTGCTAATGATACACCTTCTTTAACGGTGAAATCGCCATAAATAATCAAAGGCTTATCTGATTCGATAACAGAATCTCTATCGATGACGGGCGAATACAACTTAACGGCATCCCAAGCCCAAGCCTGAAGACAGATACTCTGCTCAACCCCACTCTCAAGCGTGAACACTAGTAGATCGGTGATAGATTCGGGTTCTGGGCGATAGGTCTCGTAAGGCGTAATCTCTACAAACACCAAGATGCTATCGTTCTTGCGTATTTCAATGTCGTTGGTCTGCGAGCCGTTGGCATTATCGAGATAGATACCATCCACATTGACACGGAAACCGGTCTGGTTGCCTCGTTTCAGCCGTACACTTTGCAATCTGACGCCATCGTTGTTGCGGTTATGCACCCAGAAAGTATATGTAGACGATGCTGTACGACTGAATACGGTATCGAGCATAATAGTGTCGTATGGCAGTTCGAGTCGTAAACCTGTAGATGTTGAGAACGACTCATCATCTACACAAGCCACTAGAGAGGCTATTGCCATCAGGAAAAATAAAATCCGTTTCATCTTAATGATAAAACGGATTATAAGCAGTTTTATTGTATAGATTACTTGCCAAAATAACGTTTGAGCAATCCTGCAAAGCCTGCGCCATGACGAGCCTCGTCCTTAGCCATCTCATGAACGGTGTCGTGGATAGCATCGAAACCTGCAGCCTTAGCGTTCTTAGCAATACGGAACTTATCCTCACATGCACCTGCCTCGGCAGCAGCACGCTTCTCAAGATTTGTCTTGGTATCCCATACACACTCGCCCAGTAACTCTGCAAAGCGTGAAGCATGATCGGCCTCCTCGAAAGCATAGCGCTTGAATGCCTCGGCAATCTCAGGATAACCCTCACGGTCAGCCTGACGAGCCATAGCCAGATACATACCAACCTCACCGCACTCGCCATTGAAGTGAGCACGCAGGTCATTAATCATCTCCTCTGATACACCCTCAGGCTTACCATCGCCAATACGATGAACAGTAGCATAAGTCACATCGCCATCATCCTTAAGCTCAGAAAACTTAGAAGCAGGAGCCTTACAGATTGGGCACTTCTCAGGAGCTGAATCACCTTCGTGAATGTAACCACATACGGCACAAATAAATTTCTTTGTCATAATTCAAATTTGTTTAGTTATTAATAATGAGATCAATTTACGTTAGTAAAAACACTTCCGTTTGCAAATATAGAAATAAAAAATAAATCCCACAAGTTTTTTGCAGGATTTATTTTCTATTTAAGCAAATTTACGTAATTCTTAGCCTTGAATTGTTTTGATGATTTCATCAATGGTAACCAGACTCTGCTCGCCGCTCTCCATGTTCTTGAGCGTCAGTTTGCCTGCAGCCATCTCGTTTTCACCAGCCAGTGCTACATATGGAATCTGCTTGGCATTGGCATACGACATCTGCTTCTTCATCTTGGTAGAATCAGGGAAAATCTCAGTACGAATACCAGCCTCACGAGCCTTTGATACAGATGGCAGACAATAAGCAGTCTCCTTTTCGCCAAAGTTGATGAACAGCAGCTGAGTGCCGTTGGTGGCATCCTTGGGATAGCAATCGAGAGCATTGAGTACATCGAAGATACGATCGACACCAAATGAGATACCTACGCCCGATATGCCCGGCATACCAAAGATACCAGTAAGATTATCATATCGACCACCACCTGTGATAGAACCAATCTGAACATCGAGTGCCTTCACCTCGAAGATGGCACCGGTATAATAATTCAGACCACGAGCCAGAGTTAGATCGAGCTGAATCTCGTTCTTCAGGCCAAGAGCCTTGAGAGTATCAAGAATGAAACGAGTCTCCTCAACTCCCTTCAGTCCTGTTTCGCTTGACCCCAGAACATCAGCAATCGTGTTCAGCTTCTCATCGTTGGTGCCTTCGAGCGAGATGATAGGCTGTAGCTTCTCGATCTGCTCATCGGTGAGTCCGTCTTCACGAAGCTCCTGATTTACATTGTCGAGTCCGATTTTATCGAGTTTGTCGATAGCAACGGTGATATCTACTATCTTTTCGGCAGCGCCGATAACCTCGGCAATACCTGTCAAAATCTTTCGGTTGTTGATCTTAATCTGAACGCGAACGCCGAAACGAGTGAACACGGTATCAACAATCTGCATCAGCTCTACTTCATTCAGAAGTGAATCAGAGCCAACAATATCACCGTCAAACTGCCAGAACTCGCGATAACGGCCCTTCTGAGGACGGTCAGCACGCCATACTGGCTGCATCTGATAACGCTTGAAAGGCAATTGGAGTTCATCGCGATGCATCACCACATAACGGGCAAAGGGAACAGTCAGATCATAACGTAGTCCCTTTTCACACAGCTTAGCTGCCAAATGTAGCGAGTTGCGCTCAGCCAGTTCCTCAGGGGTTACTTTTGAGAGGTAATCGCCTGAATTAAGTACTTTAAAGAGCAGTTTATCTCCCTCTTCGCCATATTTTCCCATCAATGTGCCGAGGGTTTCCATAGCGGGAGTTTCAATCTGCTGGAATCCATAAAGCTGGTAAACCTGCTTAATGGTATCGAAAATATAATTGCGCTTCGCCATCTCTAATGGTGAGAAGTCGCGGGTTCCTTTGGGTATACTTGGTTTCTGTGCCATTTATTACTTTCTTACAATTGTCTGGTCGCGATCTGGACCGATAGAAATAATTCTAATAGGAGTTTCTAACTGCTTCTCCAAGAATGAGATATAATCGTTGAACTCCTTAGGGAACTGATCTTCGCTAGTAAACTTAGTCATATCAGTCTTCCAGCCTGGCAGCTCCTGATAAACAGGCTCAATGCCCTCCTCGATGTTGTATGGGAAGTAATCAATTTCCTGTCCGTTCTGCTTATAAGCCACACAAGCCTTGATGGTATCGAATCCATCAAGTACATCGCTCTTCATCATGATGAGCTGAGTAACGCCATTCACCATGATTGAATACTTCAGAGCAACAAGGTCGATCCAACCACAACGGCGCTCACGACCAGTTACTGCACCATATTCGTGGCCCAGATCACGGATCTTCTTACCGGTTTCATCGAAAAGCTCTGTAGGGAATGGACCTGCACCAACACGTGTGCAGTAAGCCTTCATGATACCGTAAACATCACCAATCTTGTTAGGACCGATGCCAAGGCCCGTGCATGCACCGGCGCAGATAGTATTTGATGATGTTACAAAAGGATATGAACCAAAGTCAACATCGAGCATAGTGCCCTGAGCGCCTTCGCAAAGTACACTCTTTCCGTTCTTCAGAAGGTTATTGATCTCGTGCTCAGAATCAACGATTGGGAACTGACGCAGGTATTCAACGCCCTCAAGCCACTTCTTCTCGACTTTGTGAAGCGTTGTAAGTTGATTATTGAGCGCAAAGCGTTGCTCCTTATCCAGATTTATAGAGTTGATGATGTTCAGGTGACGCGCCTTGGCCTTAGCATACTTCTCCTCGAAGTTTTCAAGGATATCGCCTACACGCAGACCTGTACGACTTACCTTATCGGTATAAGTAGGGCCAATACCCTTACCGGTGGTACCTACCTTGTCCTTACCCTTCTGAGCCTCGTAGGCAGCATCGAGTACGCGGTGGGTTGGCATGATGAGATGGGCTTTCTTTGAAATGTGCAGACGGCTACGCAGCTCATGACCACTAGCCTCGAGTGCTTTAGCTTCATCCATAAACAAGTCGGGAGCCAGTACTACGCCGTTACCGATAATGTTTACCTTATCGCCCTGGAAAATACCTGATGGAATAGAACGAAGCACATACTTCTGCCCCTCAAACTCAAGTGTATGACCAGCATTAGGACCTCCCTGGAAACGGGCTACTACATCATACTTAGGGGTTAACACGTCAACCACCTTACCTTTTCCTTCATCGCCCCACTGCAATCCGAGCAGGACATCAACTTTTCCTTTGTTCATTTTTTAGATGTATTCTTGTTATTACTTTTTGTTCCTGTTGTCTTCCTACGCTTTGACATCTTTAACTGGCATGTGCTGCAGATACCGTAAATATAAAGCGTAAAGCCGTCTTTTCTGAATCGCTTGAGATGTAAGTTCTCAACGGCTGAGATAATTTCGGGAGATTTTATCTCGGTTACCTTTCCGCATACTGAACAGATCTGATGGCAATGACTCTGGTTGTCGTAACATGCCTCATACTTAGTTGAGCCTTGGAATCGATGCCTGATAACCAATCTGAGCGATAAAAACAGATTGAGCGTATTATACAGGGTTGCTCTGCTTACAGGGAAATCCATATCCTTGGCTAGGCGGGCTTTCAAATCATCAATGGTGAAGTGGCCGTTCATGCTGTAAATGGCTCTAAGAATGCTATAACGCTCTGGCGTCTTGCGATGATTATTCATCTCAAGATAGTTATCCAGAAGCCTTTCTACAGCAGAAATAACACTTTCTTTCATCTGATTATTTCACGAAAACCGCACAAAGGTACACATTTTCCGTCAGATAAAAGAAACATTCTCTATAAAAAATCCAAATTAGCTCGTTTTAATGCACTTTTTGCAAGTCTTTCGTATACTAATCCAAGATCAGCAAAACGCATCATGGCATTCATGGCGGCTTTTTTTACCATCAGACTATCGCCCTGTAGGGCGGCCAACGCCTGATCGATGAACTCGTTGATACCGCGTTCGTTAGGCTCCTGATGATTCATAAACAATCGCGAAAGGACATGAAAACCACATAGCTGATACAACTCCTTATCAGATGCCATCCAGGTGTAGGCTTTATCTGGAGCATAAGGCAGATATTGATAAAGATTGAACGTTGCCTGCTCGGCTATCTCTTGGCAGTCAGTCTGTTCCATCCAAATATCTACTACTTCGGGCAGCATCTTGTCGGGCGGCATCAACATTGTAGCCAGAATCTTACATTCTCTGACGTTTTCTTTCCAAAGCGCAATAGCCAAATCGTAATTCTGTCCGATTTCATCAGCTTTTGCCTTCAGTCTGGGTAATGTAGCTCCCCAGTTAAGTTTATATTGCAGTCCTTTCTGACGCATAGAAGTAGCAACCATCCCGTCCATCATCTGACGGAATGATTGCTTGATCTCCTTTATCTGTTCCTTAATCTCCATTCAATGTTCAATCTTCAATGTTCAATCAAATAAGAGTTCCATACTCAGCACTATAACGAAGCATCTGATGAGCATAACTTTCGCCATAGTTAACCTGAATATCACGGATTTCGTTGTTTTCATCGTAAACTGGCAACAGTTGAGGATTAATAAAGCCTTTATACGGTGCCAGATTCAAACGTTTATATCGATCCAAGATCTCTGCATGCAAATCGGCATCTACCTTAACAGCATAACGCTCAACCAAAACGCGTGCCGCCTCGTAATCTCCCTCGCTCTTAATGCGCTGAATTTCTGCCAGCAGTTGGGCTATAAGTGCTCTTAGACCTGGATAATCGGTAATTTCAACGTAGGTCTTACCATCACGCTTTGTCATCTTGATAACATCGCCATTCTCATAGCACCAATGTGCTATGAGTGCACGGTTGCGCATATGAGCCTCTTCAAGCTGATTGCCAGGAGTAATGCGGATGAGTTGGGTCATCAGTCCATTCATCATATAGGTGTAATATTGCGACTGATATGCCTTTTCATCGGGAACAAGTCCCAGTTCAACCAACTTAGAGTCAGCAATGTAATAAAGACCGAAAAGGTCTGCCCTAGCTTCCTCGATAGTGCTGCTATAAGCCTTTAACGAATCAGGATCTACACCAGGCAACAACTGACCACTGCCATGTCCTAAGCACTCATGGAGGTCGGTATGCAAATCATCGCACACATCGCCATATTTCTCGATCAGATCGAGCGTTTCCTGATTGATAACAAACTCTTCCTTGAATCCACTACCACGAGAGGCTTTGTTATAAGCATCGGTAATATTGCTGATGGTAATGCTCTTGCTGCCGTACTGAGCCCTGATCCAGTCGGCATTAGGCAGATTGATACCTATAGCCGTAGCAGGATACTCATCGCCGCCAAGCATAGCAGCACAGATAACATTGGCCGAAACACCCTTGACAACAGGCTTGCGGAATCGTGGATCGACTGGTGAGTGATCTTCGAACCACTGTGCATTCTTACTGATGGTCTGAGTGCGATGCGTGGCATCTTCGTCGATGTATTCTACAAGACCTTCCCAAGAACCTTTTAAGCCAAGGGGGTCGCCATATACTTCGATGAATCCATTAATAAAATCAATAGTAGAATCGTGCTCTTTCAACCATTCAATACAATATTTATTGAAAGTATACAAATCTCCTGTATTATAATAAGTTATAAGTTCAGAAATCACTTTCTTCTGCTGTTCATTCTCAGCTACATCCCTTGCTTTTTCCAACCAATATATAATATGGTATATAGCATTTGAATATTTGCCACCAGCTTTCCAAACCATCTCCTTAACTTCGCCATTCTCCTTTACTAAAGTAGAATTAAGCCCATATGATGGCGGCGTATCTGGGTTCTTTTCAGATTGTTTCATGCCATCGTAGAAAGCTTCAGCTTCGACTTGAGTAACGCCATCGTAGAAGTTGCATGCCGATGTAAGTAGCAAGTCCTCACCATCAGCCTGATTAACACGCTTGGGCATTACTTCTTCATCGAATATTACAGGGAATAGTTCATCACACATCTCATTGATGGTTTCGCCAGATTTCAACGGCAACTTACATGGGTCTACCCTATGGAGTGCATCACGTAGATAATCGGCCGTAAAGTCTGGTTTGAATTTCTCACAACCATAGTGATGATGTATACCACTTGAGAACCACACGCGCTTAAGATATATCTCAAGAGCCCTGAATTCATCGGTGTCATGCGATATGTTCATATCAACATATACAACCTCCAACATCTTGCGGATGCGGAGGTTGTATTTTCCAAACTGATCGAATGTTATGTCTCGTCCAAACAGGGTTGCTTTCGACAGATAATAAACTAATTTTTTCTGTTGTAATGAAAGCTTTTCAAATCCGTTTAAACGATACCTGAGCATTTGCAAGTCAGCAAAACACTCGTTTTGATAGTTAAATTCCACGGATTACTTCTTCTCAGTTTTTTTTCTCTGTCTTTGGTTTACGTCCACGCTTTGCAGCAGTAGCCTTCATTGCAGGATGCTGCTTAAGGTGCTGCATGCGATAATCTCGAGGGGTCATGCCCATAACTCTATAGAAAGAAGCATAGAACGACTGACGGTTAGCAAAACCCACCATATCGCTTACCTCTTCCATGCGTAAATCCTGAAAACGCTTATCAACAAGGATAGTCATAGCCTCATCAATTCTGTACTTGTTTACAAATGATGTATAGTTCATATGAAAACGCACATTGACTACTGCCGAGATGTAACGTGTATTAGTACCTAATTCTTCTGCCAGTTTTTTAGCTGAGAAATCCTTATCACGATACTTCTTCTGCATAACGATGATGTTCATGATTTTTTCCTGCATCTCATCCATCATCTTGGGGCTTACCAAACTTCTGTAAGCAGCTTCTTTTTCCTTCTTTTCAATAATGTTGTACTTTGCCATTTGCGTTTGTGAATATTTTATTGATGTGCAAATTTAGAAAGTTTTTTTGAATTAACAAGGGTTTTAGAAGAAAAATTGTAAAAAATGTAGTACCTTTGCACAAAATTTAGATATTTATGGATATTTTTAGCGTTTTACGACAATATTTCGGATATAATTCTTTCCGCGAGAACCAAGAAGAAATTATCAGGCATGTCATCGGGGGAAACGATGCTCTGGTACTGATGCCAACTGGTGGAGGAAAGAGTATTTGCTATCAGATTCCAGCACTCACAATGTCAGGAATTGCGATAGTAATTTCTCCATTAATCAGCTTAATGAAAGACCAGGTTGAGACGCTCCGTTCGAATGGTATTGAAGCAGAAGCGTTGAATAGTGGAAACGACCCATCAATCGACACCATTATACGCAGGAAATGCGTAGCCGGACAGATAAAACTACTTTACATATCTCCCGAAAAACTATTGGCAGAATTGGATTATTTGCTTCCTAATCTCAATATATCGCTTTTTGCAATCGACGAAGCTCATTGTATCAGCCAATGGGGGCACGATTTCAGACCAGAATACACCCAACTTGGCATACTTCGCGAAAGATTTCCCAATGTTCCTATCATGGCATTGACAGCCACAGCCGACAAAATAACCAGACATGACATCATAGAGCAACTTAAATTAAAGAACGCGCGCGAATTTGTGTCTAGTTTTGATCGTCCCAACCTCAGTCTGTCGGTAAAGAGAGGCTATAAGAATGCAGAGAAGATGCATTTTATCCAAAACTTTATCAAGGCACGTCCAAACGATGCGGGAATTATATATTGCCTGAGCCGCAAAACTACCGAGAAAGTAGCTGCCGACCTGCGTAAAATAGGCATTAATGCAGCTGCTTATCATGCAGGATTATCAAATCTGGAGCGAAGCCAGACTCAAGAGCAGTTTAAGAACGATCAGCTACTGGTAGTATGCGCTACCATCGCGTTCGGAATGGGAATCGACAAGAGCAATGTTCGTTGGGTGATACACTTTAATATGCCTAAAAGCATTGAGAGTTTCTATCAGGAAATTGGCCGTGCAGGCCGTGATGGTGCACCAGCTGATACTGTGTTGTTCTATTCGCTAGCCGATATAATACAGCTTACCGAATTTGCGCGCCAAAGCGGGCAGCAGGAGGTGAATATGGGAAAATTGAAGCGTATGCAGGAATACGCAGAGTCGAGTGTCTGTCGCCGCAGAATATTGCTTAACTACTTCAGCGAGCAGACAGATCATGACTGCGGAAACTGCGATATATGCGACAATCCGCCCAGACGATTCGACGGTACAAAATATGTCCAGATGGCTCTAAGTGCAGCCAAACGCACCAACGAGGAGATCAGAGTTTCTACTATCGTTGAGATTCTTAAAGGCATGCGCTCGCCAAGTGTTGTTCGAAACGGTTACGACCAGCTGAAGACCTTCGGTGTAGGTCGCGATTTGAGTTTGAACGATTGGCAAGACTATCTATTGCAGATGCTTCAGATGGGATTCATAGAGATAGCATATAACGACGGAAACAAAGTAAAAGTAACAGATATTGGCAACGATGTGCTTTTCGGTAGAAAAACGGCAGAGCTATGTGTGATTGATCATAGTGCTAAAGAAGAGCCGAAAAAGAAGCCGAAACTAAGACTGGAGATTCCAACGATAACGATTCCCGGACTGCCACCGACTACTGGTGTCGAAGATCCGAAATTGTTCGAAGCTCTACGTCAACTACGAAAAGTTTGTGCCGAAGAAGAAGGCTTTCCACCTTACATTGTTTTCAGCGACAAGGTGCTACACTCTCTGGCTACCATCAAGCCAACCTCGCTCGATCAATTTGGCAATGTAGCAGGAATAGGTGAGCACAAAAAAGGCAAGTACGGCACGCGATTTGTAGAACTAATCAAAAAGTACGTATAAGTGCATTTTTACACCTTAATATATTGGTAAAAGGCAAAAATAAACTAAAAAATCGGGCTAAAAGTGTCACTTTTTGCTAAAAACGAGCACAGATTGGCATTTTTGTGCAAAATAATTAGTACCTTTGCATTGTAAATTCATCTAAGATGGCTAAAAAGAAGATATTATTTATCAATCAGGAGATCACTCCTTACGTCCCCGACAACGCATTGTCGCTCATGGGAAAAGACCTTCCTAAGGTTATGCAGGAACGTAGTCACGAAATCCGTACCTTCATGCCTAAGTGGGGTAACATCAATGAGCGTCGAGGTCAGTTGCACGAAGTCATTCGTCTATCGGGAATGAACCTTATCATTAACGATACCGATCACCCCTTGATCATCAAGGTAGCATCTATCCAGTCAGCTCGCGTACAGGTATATTTCATTGATAATGATGATTACTTTGGCAAGCGCCTGATAGAACGTGATGAAAACGGTGTTGAGTACGACGATAATGGTGAACGAGCAATATTCTTTGCACGTGGTGTGCTTGAGACGGTTAAGAAACTGCGTTGGGTACCCGATATCATTCACTGTCAGGGTTGGATGAGCGGTGTTGTACCATTCTATGTCAAGACAGCCTACCGCGATGAACCATCGTTTGCAGAAACCAAGGTTGTTACTTCGTTGTATGACAAAAACATCGAAAAGGATTTCGGCGATGACTTCAAGCAGTTCCTTGAGTTCCGCGATGCCAAGGCATCATTGTTAGGCGATTATAAGGATAAGTTTGATTTTGACGAGCTCAATAAGCTGGCAATCGCATATAGTGATGGCGTTATTCAGGCTGCTCCAAATGTAGATAAGCAGTTGCTTGATTTTGCTACAGCCAAGAATGTGCCGTTGCTCGGATATAACGAGGACTTTGCTGATGCTTACGAAGCATTCTACGAGTCGCTTTATGCTGGCGAATAAAATTTGAAATAAGATAAATATACGATTCATACATGAAACTAAGATTGTTTACAGCGATTGCAGCAACGGCAATGGCGGTGATTTCTTGTACTGAAGATACTGGCATTATCGGATCATCGATTACCAACGAAACTGATAAGCTGGTATATTCAACAGGTGTATACAACGCTACTTCCAGATCAATATTGGCCGACTCGGTGTATACCAGAAATACTGACTACTACTTTGGAATGGTAAAAGACCCAGAGACTAAGACTTATGTTAAGAGCGACATGATGGCTCAGTTTAACATGATTGAGGGATTCTTCCTGCCAAGCAAGGATAAGATTCTTAGCAAGGTTGATGGTGAAGTTGTAGCTGATTCATGCTACATTTCGATGTATGTAAAATATCCTAAGTCCTTTGGAGATACGTTAGCAGCCATGAAAATGCGTGTATCCGAACTAGACTCTCCTATCGACGACAAGTACACCCACTATAGCAACTTCGATTTGAAATCGAACGGATATATTCGTAACGATGGACTAAAAGTTAACAAGATGTTCACGGTTCGAGATCTGAAGCTGACTGATGGTAATCTGTGGAGCCTGCAGAATAATATCAGTAAGCAGGGTACATCGAGCGATAGCGGATACTATGACAGAATACTGATCCCTCTGAATATACCTTATACCGCTAAAAACGGTAAAACGTATAACAACTACGGTACTTACATTATACGCTCTTATTATGAGCACCCTGAGTATTTTACAAATTCATACAGGTTTGTTCATAATGTATGTCCAGGATTCAATTTTGAGATAACCGATGGCTTAGGTGTAATGGCCAACATTATGGAGATAGACTTACAGATGTTCTATAAGTTCCAGAATGATACTACCGAGGCTATTACCTCAATCTATCTGTCGTCTACTCCCGAGGTACTGCAAACAGCGCATGTAACTAACAACAAGGCTGCACTAAAGCAGCTGGTTGATGACAACAGCTGCACTTATCTCAAGTCGCCTGCTGGTATTTTTACTGAAGTTACGCTGCCCGTAGATGAGATATCGCAGGCCCATTCAACTGACTCTTTGCTATCAGTTAGTATAAGTTTCCAGCGAGAGAATCATAATATACAAACAGGCGAAAAGCCTCTCACTACTCCATCAAATATCTTAATGGTGCAGAAAGACAGCTTGTATTCGTTCTTTGAGAACAAGACAATGTATGATTACAAGAGATCATTCCTTGCATCACTTGGTACTACAAATGTATATACCTTCAGCAATATAGGTAACATTATTACATTGATGGCTCAGCAAAAGGCCAATGGACTGAAGAACGATGCTAACTGGGTAGCTAATCACCCTGATTGGAATAAGGTAGTGCTGGTGCCTATAGCTGCAGCAACCTCTACCAGTACCGACTATTATGGCAACACCTCGTCTACCATCTCGGCCATATACAACAATATGGGACTTTCGAGCACTAAACTAGTTGGTGGAGCAGATAAGCCGATTGAGGTTCAGGTGATATATGCCAAGTTTAAAGAGTAACAACAAATTATGGCCGACGGATATCTAGAGAAACATCATGAGGATTACGAGGCACGCAAGGCGGCTTGGATCCGAAAAAAGAAGCACTTACCCAAGGCTAAACCCCGAAATATAGAGCGACCCGATGATGTTTGAGCACCCTCGTTAATCGAGGGGCGGCGTAAGCCTGGGTGATAATCTAAGAGAGGTAATATTCTACCTCTCTTTTCTATTTAATAATCTTAAACTTAGCAAACTTTAATAACAGCTGCTTGGTACCGGCATTCATGAATTCTACAGTGGCCTTGGTGTTCTCGCCTGTACCTTCTATGCGAACTACGGTACCTACACCAAAACGCATATGCTCAATCTTAGCACCTTCATGCAAATCGCTGGAACTTGGGGCCGTTGCCATCGGGCGCGGCGCTACGGCATTATACACACGCTTAAAGTTGGGGCCGAATGGATCAACGGGCTTTTCAGGCTTTCGAGGTGCTACCACCCTCGGCTTAGGATCGGCCTTGAATTGTGTGGCTACTGGTCTTGGATTCTGCATCCATTCGGGGCCTTCGCTCTGATATCTGCTACGACTGTTACCACCCCATGTATTTCCTGTGCCATATGTACCGCCATCGTAGCGATTATAAGGCTTTCTGCTAGCTGTGTCTGCCCCACCCGCTTCGCCATGAACCTCCAGCAGGTCAGGATCGATATCGCGGATAAAGCGCGATGGCGTATCATACTCCATACGTCCATAACGGAATCGATTCTGTGCACAAGTCAATATGCAATGTTTTTCTGCGCGCGTGATGGCCACATATAGCAATCTACGCTCTTCTTCAAGCTCTCGTAAGGAGTTGGTACACATGGGCGATGGGAAGATATTCTCTTCGAGACCAACTACAAAAACTGTTGGGAACTCCAATCCCTTAGCGGCATGAATTGTCATCAATACCACCTTATCGTTCGAGTCGCCATCGTCGCTATCCAAGTCAGTAAGCAATGCTACCTCCTGCAAGAAGTCAGGCATATATACTTCATCACCCATATCCTCCTCGCGTCGACTTTCTACAAAGTCCTGCATACCGCTAAGAAACTCTTCAAGGTTCTCCTGGCGCGATATGTCCTCAGGATTTCTTCCACTATATATATCCTTGCTGATACCAGAATTCATGATGATATCATGACCCAGCTGGTAGGCATCCTCTGTCTGGATACGGTCAATCCACCCCTCAATCAGCTGTCGGAAGTTCTGTATCTTAGTCATAGTGCCCTTGCTCACATCCATCGGGAATAGCACGGGCTCCTTGATAACCTGCCACAAACTTACACCATACTGCTGAGCCGTCTGGATGATTTTACCAACAGTAGTATCACCTATACCACGAGCCGGATAGTTGATGATACGTTTAAACGCCTCTTCATCGTTAGGGTTAGCAATCAAGCGGAAATAGGCTATCACATCTTTTATCTCCTTGCGCTGATAGAAGCTCAATCCGCCATAAATACGATACGGAATACCGTCTTTACGCATCTGCTCCTCAAAGCTTCGGCTCTGCGAGTTCGTACGATACAGAATGGCAAAGTCGCTCCAGCTGCAGCGGTCGTTAGCTTTCAGTCGCTTAATATCCTGCGTCACAATCATCGCCTCTTCCCTGTCGCTGTAGGCAGGCTTTAGCTGCAAGCGCTCGCCATGCTCGTTTTTCGAGAACACGTTCTTTGGTATCTGGCGTTCATTACGCCTGATGAGCGAGTTGGCCGCCTGCACTATCAGCTGTGTCGAACGGTAGTTCTGTTCCAGTTTAAACAGCTTAGCGTTGTCATACAAGCTCTGGAAGTTCAGTATGTTATCTATGTTCGCCCCACGGAAGCTGTATATGCTCTGCGCATCGTCGCCCACCACGCACACTTTCTGCCGTTCTTTAGTCAGCTGATAAACTATTTGCTGTTGGGCAAAGTTGGTATCCTGGTACTCATCAACAAGCACAAAATGGAATTTTTCGACGTATTTCTGGCGGATTTCTTCATGATTCTTGAACAAGACCCATGTCTGAACCAACAAATCGTCAAAGTCCATTGCGTTCGCCTGTCGGCATCTCTCCGCGTACCTATTATATATATTAGCCACTTGGGGACGCTTCTGGCTGGCATCATCGCTTGCCCACGCACTCTGCTGATAAGCCTGAGGCAGAAGTAAGTGGTTCTTAGCCAGCGAGATACGATCGGCTACCGATGAAGGCTTGTACACCTTATCATCCAGCCCCATCTCCTTTATTATCGTCTTTACTAACGATCGTGCATCCGTCTGGTCGTAGATGGTAAAGTTCGAGTTATAACCTAATTTGTCAGCCTCTGCCCGCAGTATGCGCGCAAACACACTGTGGAATGTACCCATCTGCAGGTATCGTGCCTGTTCCTCGCCAACAAGTCGACCTATGCGCTCTTTCATCTCTCGCGCAGCCTTGTTGGTAAAGGTTAGTGCCAGTATCTGCCATGGGGCCATGCCTTGCTGCAGTAGCCAAGCTATTTTATATGTTAGCACTCGCGTTTTACCCGATCCAGCTCCCGCTATCACCAGCGATGCACCATCGCAGTATTCCACCGCAACGCGCTGACTTTCATTCAATTGTGTTAATATATCACTATTCATGTACACCATTCTTGTATTGCAGATGCAAAGATACATATATTTTTTTGATTTTTTTGATGGATTCTAAAAAAAAGTTGTATCTTTGCACAAGTTTTATCAACTATTGTGCAACCAATAAAAACTTTTAAAATGATGAAGAAACTTACAATGATTTTTGCAGCACTGGCAATGACAGTTGCAATGCAGGCTCAGACAAAATTCCACGACGTTGAAGCCAACGAGGCTCAGGGCAAGGTAAAGTCTATCAGCATGAGCGTGATGGGTATGCCACGCAACACAGAGTTTACCGAGGATGGCAAGATGAAACAGGAAGGCATGACTGATGCCAAGTACGATGAGAATGGCTACATTCAGGAGGCTACGATGAGCATCATGGGGCAGACTGCAACCATTAAGTTTGCGTGGGAGAATGGCAAGCTGATTTCTCAGACTATCGATGCTGCTGGGCAGCAGATCAAGACTACCCTCGTTTACGATGAGAAAGGACTGGTTAAGGCTCAGAAGATGAACATGATGGGCCAGGACGTAGAGACCCCATTCACCGACTACAAGTTTGATGATAAGGGTAACTGGATAAGCCGCAAAACTAACATGATGGGGCAGGATATGGAAATGACTCGCACCATTACCTATTACGAGTAATTGCATAAACATCACCTTTTTATAAAGTGGGCTCATTTTTTAAGAAAGTGAGCCCACTTTTTAACACTTTACGGCGGGGCAGAATTTGGAGGATTGAATTATTATTCGTAACTTTGCAGCCGATTAACAGTAACTCAAAATAAACCCAATACAGATATGAAAAAAGAACTGAAAAAAGTGTTGGTACTCGGCTCGGGTGCCTTGAAAATCGGACAAGCTGGTGAGTTTGACTATTCTGGCTCACAGGCGCTGAAGGCACTGCGTGAGGAGGGTATCAAAAGTGTACTCGTAAACCCTAACATCGCTACCATCCAGACTAGCGAGGGTATCGCAGACAAGGTGTATTTCCAGCCTGTGAACACTCACTTTGTGACTGAGATCATCAAGAAGGAACGCCCAGACGGAATTCTGCTGGCATTTGGCGGACAGACTGCGCTGAACTGCGGTACTGAACTCTACCTGAACGGAACACTGAAGGAGTATGGCGTTGAGGTGCTCGGTACAAGCGTAGAGGCTATCATGAACACTGAAGACCGCGACCTGTTTGTTAAGAAGCTTGGTGAGGTTGACCTCAAGGTGCCTGTATCTCACGCTGTAGAGTCGATGGAGGATGCGCTGAAGGCTGCGCACGAGATAGGATTCCCCATCATGATCCGTTCTGCTTACGCTCTGGGAGGTCTCGGTTCTGGTATCTGTCCTGACGAGAAGAAGTTTATCGAACTGGCTGAGTCGGCCTTTACCTTTGCTCCACAGATTCTGGTTGAAGAGAGCCTGAAGGGATGGAAGGAGATAGAGTTTGAGTGCATCCGCGATGCTAACGACCGTTGTTTCACCGTGGCCTCGATGGAGAACTTCGACCCACTGGGTATCCATACTGGTGAGTCAATCGTTGTGGCTCCTACATGTTCGCTTCGCGAAGAGCAGGTTAAGATGCTGCAGGATATCACCATCAAGTGTGTAAAGCATCTGGGCATCGTGGGCGAGTGTAACATTCAGTTCGCATTCAATGCTGAGACTAACGACTATCGTATTATCGAAATCAATGCTCGCTTGAGCCGTAGTTCTGCTCTGGCCTCTAAGGCCACTGGCTACCCCCTTGCATTCGTAGCAGCTAAGATAGCTCTAGGCTACACCCTTGACCAGATTGGCGAGATGGGCACCACATCAAGTGCTTACGTAGCTCCACAGCTCGACTATATGATCTGTAAGATTCCACGTTGGGACCTCACAAAGTTTGCAGGCGTGAGCCGTCAGATTGGTTCTTCGATGAAGTCGGTTGGTGAGATCATGTCAATCGGACGCTCGTTCGAGGAGATGATTCAGAAGGGCCTGCGTATGATTGGTCAGGGCATGCACGGATTCGTGGGCAACGACCACACCAAGTTCGACAACCTCGACGAGGAGCTGGCCAACCCAACCGACCTGCGTATCTTTGCCATCGCTCAGGCTCTGGAAGAGGGTTACACCATCGAGCGTATCGAGGAGCTCACCAAGATCGACGTATGGTTCCTGGAGCGCCTGAAGCATATTGTTGACCTGAAGCACGAACTGCTGAAGTACAACAAGTTGGAGGAGCTTCCTGATGAGCTGTTGCTTGAAGTGAAGCGTTGCGGATTCAGCGACTTCCAGATAGCCCGCTTCGTACTGAAGCCACAGGGTGGCAATATGGAAAAGGAGAATCTGGCTGTTCGCAAATATCGCCAGCAGAAGGGTATCGTGCCTTCAGTAAAGCGTATCCCAACTGTAGCTTCTGAGCATCCTGAGCTTACAAACTATCTCTACTTCACTTATACCCATGTACCAGCATTTGGTAATGCTGAAGGAGAGAAATATGTACCCGCGCACGATATTAATTATTATAACAACGAGAAGTCGGTGGTTGTACTCGGCTCTGGTGCCTACCGCATTGGTTCGAGTGTAGAGTTCGACTGGTGTTCAGTTAACGCCATCAACACTGCTCGCAAACTGGGTTACAAGAGTATCATGATTAACTACAACCCAGAGACCGTATCTACCGACTACGATATGTGCGACCGTCTGTACTTCGATGAGCTCTCGCTGGAGCGCGTGCTCGATGTAATCGACCTGGAGCAGCCTCGTGGTGTCATCGTATCTGTAGGTGGTCAGATTCCAAACAATCTGGCTATGAAGCTACATCGCCAGAGTGTTCCCGTACTCGGCACATCGCCAGTAGATATCGACCGTGCAGAGAATCGTGATAAGTTCTCGGCCATGCTCGATAAGCTGGGTATCGACCAGCCTTCATGGCAAGCTTTGACATCGTTTGATGATGTGAAGGATTTCGTGGCCAAGGTGGGCTATCCTGTTCTGGTTCGTCCATCTTACGTACTCTCAGGTGCAGCCATGAACGTTTGCTACGATGAAGAAGAGCTGCACCGTTTCCTCAACATGGCAACCGAGGTTTCTAAGGAGTTCCCTGTTGTAGTGTCTAAGTTCATGACCGAGACTAAGGAGATTGAGTTCGATGCCGTGGCCGATAAGGGTGAGGTGATTGAATATGCCATCTCGGAGCACGTGGAGTATGCAGGTGTTCACTCAGGCGATGCCACTATGGTATTCCCAGCCCAGAACATCTACTTCTCTACCATCCGCCAGATCAAGAAAATAGCCCGCAAAATAGCAGCCGAGCTGAACATCAGCGGCCCATTCAATATCCAGTTCCTGGCTAAGAACCGCGAGGTGAAGGTAATTGAGTGTAACCTGCGTGCCAGCCGTTCGTTCCCATTCGTTTCTAAGATTCTGAAGCGCAATTTCATCGAGACTGCCACCAAGATTATGCTCGATGCTCCTTATCAGAAGCCTGATAAGAGCGAGTTCGATATCGATCGTATTGGTGTAAAAGCCAGCCAGTTCTCATTCGCTCGCTTGCAGAATGCCGACCCAGTGCTGGGTGTAGATATGAGCTCTACTGGTGAGGTTGGTTGCTTGGGCGACGACCTGAACGAGGCTCTGCTCAACTCGCTCATTGCTACAGGCTACTCTATTCCTAAGGATGCCGTACTCATCAGTTCTGGCGGTGCCAAGGGTAAGGTAAGTCTGCTTGAGCCTGCACAGCAGTTGGCTAAGAAGGGCTACACCATCTATGCTACCGCTGGTACAGCCAAGTTCTTCAATGATAATGGCGTGAAGGCTATCACCGTAGCATGGCCTGATGAAGAATGTTCAATGGTCAATGGTCAATGTTCAATCAATGTAATGGATTTGATTTCTCAGCACAAGGTTGGACTGGTCATCAACGTTCCAAAGAACCACACCAGCCGTGAGCTCACCAACGGATATAAGATTCGTCGTGGTGCCATCGACCACAACATCCCATTGATGACTAACGTTCGTCTGGCCAAAGCATTTATCGAGGCCTTTACAGCCATTGGTCTGGATGATGTGAAGATTAAGTCTTGGCAGGAGTACAATAATTAAAGGAATAGAAGGGAATGGAAAGGAAGTGAAAAAGAAGTGTAAGGGACAATACTCTGCGAACAGACACATGTCCCTTTAACTTCCCTTTAACTCCCCTTTAACTTCCGAGGCCGAAGGCCGATAACTTCTAAAAATGATAGACGAATTCAAAACAATAAAAAGCGGAGGCGAGGGTTACTACACTGAAAAGCGTAGCAAGTTCCTTGCCTTCGCTCATCATGTGCAGACGGTTGATGAAATCAAAGACCTGATAGCAGGCTATCGTAAGAAGTACTACGATGCCCGTCACGTTTGCTATGCCTATATGCTTGGTGCAGAGCGACTCGAGTTCAGGGCTAACGACGATGGTGAACCATCGAGTACGGCAGGCAAGCCCATACTCGGACAAATCAACTCAAATGAGCTCACTGATATTCTGATTGTAGTGGTGCGCTATTATGGTGGTGTAAACCTTGGCACATCAGGGTTGATAGTAGCCTATCGCGAAGCAGCTGCCGATGCCTTGGCCCACTCTGAGATTGAGACGCGTCAGGTTGAGGAAATCATCACCTATTCGTTCGCCTACCCCATGATGAACGACGTGATGCGCATTGTGAAGGAAATGCAGCCGCACATTGTTTCGCAAACCTACGATAACACTTGCGAAATCAAGCTCAGCATCCGGAAAAGCGAGGCTGAGCAACTAAAAAGCCGATTGAAAAAGCTTTCTTTTGAATAAAAGTCATCGTTAGGCAATTTTTTCCAAAATAATTTTGGTGGTTTCATAAAAATGCATTACCTTTGCATCCGGTTTCAAGGAAACCTACTGGAAGGTTGGCAGAGTGATCGATCGCGCTGGACTCGAAATCCGGTATACCCCTTTCGGGTATCGGGGGTTTGAATCCCTCACCTTCCGCTAAGACAAAAGAAGAGGCTCATCATTTCGATGAGCCTTTCTTCTTTTTATTTAGTCCTCAAGTGGCGCGTTCTTCAGTTGTTCTAGCGCTCTGCATAGCTGATCGGGGCACGAAGTATTCTTTGCTCCACAGCGAATGCCGTTAATCCTTGGGATTACATCGTCAATTTTCTGTCCGCGCACCAACTGACTGATACCTTGCAGATTGCCATTGCATCCACCAAGGAAGAACACCTGCTGAATCACATTGTTCTCATCGGCAGTTACGTCAATCAGCTGCGAACATGTGCCTTGAGTCTGATACTGTACATGCTTTGTCTTCATGGGCTTAGCTCAGTTTGTGGATAACCAGACCTGAGCGCAGCTTTGGCTCAAACCATGTAGCTTTTGGAGGCATAATCTTACCACTATCAGCAATATCCATAATCTGTTGCATAGATACAGGATAGAGAGCCAATGCAGCACGCATCTCGCCAGAGTCAACACGACGCTTCAACTCTTTCAAACCACGCAGACCTCCAACGAAGTCGATACGCTGCGATGAACGCAAGTCACCGATATTCAGGATCTCATCCAGAATCAGACGACTTGAGATGTCAACATCCAGCACTCCGATAGGATCAGAATTATCGTATGTACCCTCCTTAGCCTTCAGGCTATACCAATGCTCATCCAGATAGAGTGAGAACTCGTGCAACTGCTGGGGCTTGTAGATTTCAGTACCCTTATCCTCAACCTCGAAGTTCACTTGCAGTGAAGCCAGGAACTCCTCTGATGAGAGACCGTTCAGGTCCTTCACCACGCGGTTGTAGTCGAGGATGGTGAGCTGAGATGCCTGGAAGCAAACGGCCATAAAGTAGTTGTACTCCTCTGTACCGTTGTGGTTGGGGTTCTGCTTCTGTTTTTCAGCACCAACCAGTGCTGCAGCAGCACTACGATGGTGTCCGTCAGCGATATACAGACTTGGCATCTTAGCAAATTCTTCAGTGATAACCTTTGTATCCTTATCGTCGTTGATCACCCAGAACTGATGGCGGAAACCATCGATTGGTGCAATGAAATCATACTCGGGCTCAGTAGCAGCATAGCGCATAATCAGCTCGTTGAGTACAGCATTATCAGGATAAGCAAAGAATACGGGCTCGATGTTGGCATTGTTCACACGAACGTGCTTCATGCGGTCCTCTTCTTTGTCACGGCGTGTCAGCTCATGCTTCTTGATGTTGCCCTTCATGTAGTCGTCTACATAAGCGCCAACCACCAGTCCGTACTGAGTCTTACCGTTCATGGTCTGAGCGTAGATATAGTAATGCTCATCGGCATCCTGTACCAGCCAGCCCTTATCCTGGAACTTCTGGAAGTTCTCGGCAGCTTTCTCATATACGCGTGGATCGTACTCAGAGGTGCCTACGGGAAAATCTATCTCAGGCTTAATGATATGATACAAGCTCATCTCATTATCGCCAGCTTCAGCGCGAGCCTCCTCTGAATCGAGCACGTCGTATGGACGCGATTCTACCTTCTCGACCAACTCCTTAGGTGGTCGGATACCCTTAAATGGTTTGATGATAGCCATAGCTTACTTGTTCACCTGGAACTTAGTGTCACCATCCTTGAAGAATGCGTTAATCTGCTTAGCAGCTGCGATACCAGCGTTGATGTTAGCCTCGGCAGTCTGAGCACCCATCTTCTTAGGAGTAGAGAAATAACGCCCCTCGAACTTAGCGAACTCATCGTTTGCATCAGGCATGATGTCGGTAACAAACTTCAGGTCCTCGCGCTCCTGCATCAGCTTAATCAGCTCTGGCTCGTTGATAACCTCCTTACGGGCTGTGTTAACCAGCACGCCACCCTTCTTCATCTTGCCTACCAGCGCAGCGTTAATGCTCTGCTTGGTCTCAGGTGTTGCTGGGATGTGCAGTGATACTACATCGCAAGTCTCGAACAGAGCGTCCTGATTAGCTACAGCGTGAACGCCAGCTGCCTCGATAACCTCTGCTGGGCAGAAAGCATCGTAAGCATAAACGTCCATACCAAAGCCCTTAGCGATGCGAGCCACATTGCGACCTACATTACCAAATGCCAGGATACCCAGCTTCTTACCCAGCAGCTCAGAACCGCTCTTACCGTTGTAGAAACCACGAACAGCCATTACCAGCAGACCGAATACCAACTCGGCTACTGCGTTTGAGTTCTGACCAGGAGTGTTCTCAGCTACCACGTTGTGAGCTGTGGCAGCAGCCAGGTCGATGTTGTCGTAACCTGCACCTGCGCGAACCACAATCTTCAACTGCTTAGCAGCGTCCAGCACCTCAGCGTCAACCTTATCACTGCGGATAATCAGCGCATCAGCATCTTTCACTGCGTCCAGCAACTGTGCCTTCTCTGTATATTTCTCGAGCAGCACCAACTCGTTGCCTGCTGCCTCAATCTCTGCCTTGATACCATTAACAGCAGCTGCTGCAAATGGCTTCTCTGTTGCAACTAATACTTTCATAGTTATCTATTTTTAACTACGAATTACACGAATTTTACTAATTATCTTTTGTGCTTGAATAATTCGAATCATTCGTGAAATTCGTAGTCGTTAATAATTTAATGATTACTCTCGAACTCCTTCATGCAAGCTACGAGTGCGTTGCAGCCCTCGATGGTCTGAGCGTTGTAGCAAGATGCACGGAAACCACCTACTGAACGATGGCCCTTCACACCTACCATACCCTTAGATACTGCGAAGTCAAGGAAGTCCTTCTCCAGCTCCTTATACTCATCAGCCATCACGAAGCAGAGGTTCATCAGTGAGCGGTCCTCAGCCTTAGCTGTACCCTTGAACATCTTGTTGCGGTCAATCTCACCGTATACAATCTCTGCGCGCTGCTGAGCCAGCTTGTCCATAGCTGCTACACCACCCTGAGCCTTGATCCAGCGCAGGTTCTCCAGTGCGCTGTAGATGGGCACTACAGGAGGAGTATTGAACATAGAACCCTTATCTACGTGTGTACGATAGTCGAGCATAGTTGGGATCTCACGTGGAGCCTTGCCCAGCGCGTCGTCCTTAACAATCACGATGGTAACACCAGCCATAGCCAGGTTCTTCTGAGCACCAGCGTAGATAGCATCATACTTAGCTACGTCAACAGGACGGCTGAAGATATCAGACGACATATCAGCAATCAGGCGTACGGGAACGTCGAGGTCCTTGCGGATTTCAGTACCGTAGATAGTATTGTTTGTTGTGATGTGCAGATAGTCAGCATCAGCAGGAACTGTCCAATCCTTAGGAATAAAGGTATAGTTGGCATCTGCTGAAGAAGCCACCTCTACTACCTCACCGAAAAGCTTAGCTTCCTTCATAGCCTTCTTAGCCCAAACACCAGTGTTCAGGTAAGCAGCCTTCTTAATCAGGAAGTTATAAGGAATCATACAGAACTCCAGACTGGCACCACCACCAAGGAAAATCACTGAGTAGCCCTCTGGAACCTCAAGGAGTTCCTTTACCAGAGCTACAGCCTCGTCTACTACAGGCTGGAAATCCTTTGCACGATGGCTGATCTCCATCAGAGAGAGACCTGAGCCGTTGAAATCAAGACACTGCTGAGCGGTCTTCTCAATCACTTCGCGTGGAAGCATCGAGGGACCTGCGTTAAAGTTGTACTTCTTCATTTGATTGTTTATTTTTTAAATGGTTTATATTCACTTTTTAGAATTGCGCTGCGAAATTACACTTTTTATTTCATTCCACCAAATATTTAAGCAGAAATTCACATAATTTCGATTTTTTCTTTCATTTTGTCAACTCAACATATCACTTTTCTATATCTTTTGATATTTTCTTATACCTTATTATATATAATCGACGATGCAAAGGTAATGAATAATTTTGTATTTAAAACCATTATTTCCAAAAACTTTTGGATTTTTGCTCACTTATTCGTATCTTTGCAATCGTTATGGCACAAAAGTTACATCACATCATTATCAGTCTGGCATCCAACTTCAATCAGGAGGCCAATCTCGAGGCTGCGCGTACGGCCCTCACCCAGCTTCTAACCGAGGCCCACTTCACCTCAGCCAAATGGACCAAGCCATTTGGCGTCATTGAACATGGAACATTGAACATTGACCATTCTTTGGAGGCTACCCCCTTCGAATCGAAATTGTCATCGCTAGATCAATGTTCAATGTTCAATGTTCAATGTTCAATGTTCAATGGTCAATGTTCAATGTATCTCAACCAGCTTTGCCAAGGCACCACAGCCTTTGGTCCCAACTTGCTCAGCGAGGTTCTCAAGGAAACTGAGAAACGCCAGGGGCGTACTCACAACGAGGATGGCATCGTAACCCTCGACTTAGACCTGCTGCAGTACGACGACCAGCGATTTCATCATCGCGACTGGGAGCGCAGCTATGTAAAGGATTTAATCAACGAATTATGAAGAAGTTATTAATAATCAGCGTTTTATCATTATCGTTTTCAGCAGCATTCGCACAGCGATTCAGCGATTATTTCTGCGATCGCACCCTGCGCCTCGACTATATCTTTGCTGGCAATAATCTCACTCAGAACATATATGTAGACGAGCTTGTATCCATGCCACGCTGGTATGGCAAGCGCCAGCATCTGGCTGAAGTTCCGCTTAAAGGCAACGGACAGATAATTGTACGCACCACTGATACCAAAGAGGTTATCTACCGCAACTCGTTTTCAACGCTGTTCCAGGAGTGGCTGGCCACTGACGAGGCAAAGCACACGCAGAAATCATTCGAGAACGTGTTTCTGGTGCCCTTCCCCAAACAGCCAGTAGATGTAACAGTAGAGCTTTACGACTATCACGACCGCGTGAGCGCCACCACATCGCATCGCGTTGACCCCAAGGATATACTTATCCGAAAAACCGATTCCATCGCCACAATGCCATATATCACGCTGCAGCAGGCTGCTGACACCAGTCGCTGCATACACGTGGCCTACGTGGCTGAGGGATATCAGGCTGACGAAATGCCCCGTTTTATCGAGGATTGTAAGGTTGCGATGGAATCGCTGTTCAAGCACGAGCCATTCAAGCATCTGAAAGACCGCTTCAACATAGTTGCAGTGCAGTCGCCATCAATAGACACAGGCACCAGCGAGCCCAACAAGGGCATCTGGAAGAACACCGTTCTTGGTTCACACTTCGATACCTTCTACAGCAACCGCTATCTCACCACCCTCCATCTCAAGCGCCTGCACAACGTGCTGGCAGGCACCCCATACGAGCATATCATAGTGCTGGTAAATACCGATCGTTACGGAGGTGGAGGCATTTACAACTCCTACAACCTTACCTACGTCAACGGCCCCAGTTTCCGCCCTGTGGTGGTTCACGAATTCGGCCATTCCTTCGGAGGCTTGGCTGACGAGTATCCTTATGGCGACGACGACCCCATGTATTTTGCAGACACAGAGCCATGGGAGCCCAATATTACAACAAAGCACGATTTCAACGGCAAATGGGAGAACCTGGTGCGCGAAGGAAAAGCCGGTTTAATCGAAGGAGGCGGATATCTCTCAAAGGGCGTTTGGCGTGGTTACGAGAACTGCCGCATGCGCACCAACGAGGAGCCAGAGTTCTGTATGGTATGCCAGCAGTGGCTCGAACGTCTCATAGATTTCTATACAAAATAAATGGATTCAAGAATTACTGAAATAACATCACTCCAACAGCCTGGCATTGAGGTGTTTGGCGCACTTACCGAAGCGCAGCTCCGCAACAAGATCGATGCAGAAAAAGGCCTTTTCATCGCCGAGAGCCCCAAGGTTATCCGTGTAGCCCTGCAGGCTGGTTATGAGCCTACTGCACTCCTGTGCGAACGCAAGCATATTGAGGGCGATGCAGCTGATATCATAGCCACCTGTGGCGATATTCCCATTTATACAGGTTCGCGCCAGCTGCTGGCCCAGTTAACAGGCTACACCCTTACCCGCGGTGTGCTCTGCGCCATGCGTCGTAAACCCGAACTCTCAGTCGAAACCGTGCTGTCTTCCATCCCTACAAACCAGAAACAGCGCGTGGTAGTCATCGATGGCGTGGTCGACACCACTAATATCGGAGCCATCTTCCGCAGTGCTGCCGCCCTTGGTATCGATGCTGTTCTGCTCACCCGCAGCAGTTGCGATCCGCTCAATCGTCGCGCCGTTCGCGTGTCAATGGGCAGCGTCTTCTTGGTGCCTTGGACTTGGCTCGACAGTTACTCCACCCTAGCCTCGCTGGGCTTCCGTACAGCTGCTATGGCGCTTATCGATCAGTCTATCTCGCTCAACGATCCTATACTGAAACAGCAGCAGCGCCTGGCATTCATCATGGGTACCGAGGGCGATGGACTGCCCCACGACACCATAAAAAATGCAGACTTTACAGTCCGCATTCCTATGTCGCATCAGGTCGACTCGCTCAATGTAGCAGCCGCCGCAGCAGTAGCTTTCTGGGAAATAAGAAAGGAATGAATACTTCCCTTTAACTTCCCTTTCACTTCTTCTTAACATCTTTACCTTCTTGAGGTAATGGCGTTACATATCGCATCTCCCTCATAATCTTTGCCTGGCGTTTCAGCATATACCCCGAAGGATTCTTACTCGAGAATTTTCTGGGGTTAGGCAGCGTAGCCGCTATCAGCGCGCACTGAGCCTTTGTCAGGTTCTCGGCATCGGTATTAAAGTGCTCCTCAGCCACAGCCTGCGCACCATATATACCATCGCCCATCTCAATCGAGTTCAGATACACCTCCATAATCCTCTGTTTACTCCACATCAGCTCTATCATCGCTGTAAAGTAAACCTCAAATCCCTTGCGCACCCACGATCGTCCAGGCCACAGAAACACGTTCTTAGCCGTCTGCTGCGAAATGGTCGATGCACCCAGTTTTCGCTTTTCAGGATGCTCCCTATTGCGCTTAGCCGCATGTTCTATAGCCTGATAGTCAAATCCGTGGTGCTGCATGAACTTAGCATCCTCGCTGGCCATCACAGCCATCGGCAACGATGGCGATATCTTCTCCAGCGACACCCAGTGGTGTTTCAATTTCAAACTCTTCCCCTCGCCTATCTGCTCTACGCAGCGCATCAGCATCAGGGGCGTCAAGTACACAGGCACAAATCGCAGTGCCACAACAGCAAGGATAGTGGAAGCGAAGAATGCCACCACTATCCACTTAATTATTTTTTTGAATACTTTCAATTGAAAATGGTCAATTATCCGCTCGGCTCTGCCGCTTGGCATCGCCAAGAATGTTCAATTACTTTCCAGCCTCAGCGTTAGCCTCCTTAATCATCTGCTCCGAAGCATACATGTAAACCTCTACACGACGGTTCTGCTTGCGGCCCTCAACTGTAGCGTTGTCGGCAACAGGATTTGTTGAACCCTGACCATCCACAGTCTTAATCTGTGATGCAGATACACCCTGCGACTTCAGGTAGCTAGATACGCTCTGAGCACGCTTCTTCGACAGAGGGTTGTTGATAGCATCGCTACCAGTGTTATCAGTATGACCGAAGATGGCGATATCACACTCGTTGTTGTCCTTCAGCACTGTAGCAAACTGCTGCAGAGAAGCCTTCGACTCAGCATTCAGATCAGCCTTGTTAGTAGCAAACAGGATACCAGAGTCGAATGTCACCTTGATAGCCTCCAGTCCGTTAGCATCAGTGATAGTCTGCACCTGAGCATTCTTCACAGCCTCGGCCTGCTTCTTAGCTCTATCCATCTTGCTACCTATGATAGCGCCTGTACCAGCACCTACCACACCACCTATAGCAGCACCTACGGCTGTGTTACCAGCTATCTTACCAATGATTGCACCTACGGCAGCACCACCACCAGCACCGATTGCGGTACCCTTTGCAGTGTTACTTACGTTACATCCTACCATTACCAGCGCAGCACAAAGACCTGCAGCAATTGATTTTAAATTTTTCATAATTCTCTAATCTTTAATTAATCGCTAAACATTCGTTTCTGCGTGCAAAGATATGATATAAATCCGAAACAAACAACTTTTTTAAGCATTAATAAACAAAATTTTTCTTCTGTTATCCTTAGCACGCACCGCAAAATGCAGCCAAACAGCCCCATATCGATTCTTCTCGATAAGCAGTTCATCAAAATCCTGTTGCCAGTCGCGGCTGATGTCGAGCAATATCGCCGCATAGACTATCAACTGCTCTAGTCCACTTACACAGATATCCACCGCGCAGCCAGTAAGATGGTTCGATGTAGCCACCCCGCCAATCGCCCGATTCAACTGCGGCGATCGATAGCCAGAGTTAATTATAATCGGTTGATTATACCGCTTTCTCAACTCCTCCAACCACACGCACACCCGCTTCAGGTTAGCTATCGCCTCATGACTAGGGATGTTATATACTTCGGGATGGCTTGCACTCCTGGTCAACTCCCCGAGCGTAAAGTTAGGCGATAAGTGAGAGCCATCGAGCTTGTTCGAATGGCCGAGCGCAGCCTCACTCGGCGAAGCCAAGTGCTCGGAGAGTTTTGCTTGACTATTCAATTGTATTATCTGTTCCATTTAATGTTCAATGTTTAATGTTCCGCTCGGCTTTGCCGCTTGGCTCCGCCAAGAATGTTTAATGTAGGAAATGTACCTGCGTACCTGCGTTCGCTTGTTCAGAATATAAGTACGCCCTTCTTCTTATAGAGAAATTTAGTGGTGCCATTCTCCACATATTCGCCAGACTTAACTATAGCGCCGTCTTTCTGCATACGCTTAATTCTCATTCGTGCGGCATCATTACCCTTCAAATTAAAACAGCGTATCACATCTGCAGCCGAGAACTCTTCTGGTAATCTGTTATAGCCCTCAATGGTTTTCTGGCTGTGGCGACGATTAGAACATGCATCACGCATCTTATCATCAAAGTACTTTTCAGCGAGAGGACCGAAGTAGTGACGCTGGCATGCGAACTGGATGTTGACTATAAGCTCTGCAAGCTTGTCGTCAATCTCATCAGTTTCAAACTCTCCGCACCAGTATTCGCCCTCTTTGCGGCTCACTATCACCACCGTGGCAAATTGCCTATCCTCCCAAGGATATCGGTGCCAAAACATGTGGTCATTCTGGGCCACATATCCATTGGCAATTTTCATCACTGCTATGCCATTATCTGGCTCAAACAGGCAAACATGCGAGAACACGTGCTCTCGACTTTCATCAGTGAAAAGTAATTTTTGGTTCTGTCGTAGGAAGTCTTCTCTCGTCACTTTCGAAAGGACTTCCTGTGGTTGTAACCCATCCGGGTTGGCATACCATATCTCCTCGCTTACGAGTTGAAACGGACAAATAGTGTAGAACATAATTAAAAATAAGTTTATTAGTTGTGAAAAATAAGAGCCCCGCAAATGAGACTCCTTAATATCAAGGCCAAAGATAGTGCTTTTCTTCGATACAACAAAGGCATTTCCACAAAATTATTTTTGCCATTAACTTTTATCCCAAAAAGTTTGGTAGAGTCATCGTTTTGTTGTACCTTTGCATTTGCTTATAAAAAATAGAATAATCATCCAAATGACAGATAATAAACGTACTGACGAAGAATATTTCTTTGAGAGTAAACGCTTTAGGGAAGAGGTGCTAACTATGGCAGACGAGCTTAAGGATAACCCTATGCGTTTTACAATAACCAATATAATAACGATGGACGTTGAAATCACAAAATCAGACCTCAAAACCATTGTAAGCAAGAATACTCAAGACAATAGATTTAATGCTTTTAAAAACAAATTGGCTCAAGACATTAGAGGGTTTATTGAGAAATCAACCTATGAAGGTTGGCGCGAGGTTATACCTGGCAAACATCCAGAAACAGCCTATTTCGCATATTTTAGTAGGGAGTTAGGTGAAAAAGCCTATCTGTGTATAAGAAAAATAAAGAATACTGGATTATTCAAACCTTATGCAATTATCGACCAGAAAACGTTTGATGCTGAGATACAAAACCTAAGGAAATAAAAAAAACCGCTGAACTGATTTGCTAACCCGATTACGGTGCTACTCTTTCATTTCAGCGGGAGGAAATCGTTTCCTTTCACGCCGCAAAGATACGAACTCTTTTTGAAACTTCCAAGTTTTTTCGCAAAAAACTATCATTTTTCTAATCATCCATATCCAGCGAAGCCACAAAATCATCATACGCCGCTAATTCTTCGCGATACGCACGATACTCCGCTTCATCAAAGTCGTCGTCATCGCTGCTAACTCCTGCTGCCCCATACCCCTTTTCTTCCACAGCACTCTGTGTATTTAAATTTGCCTTCCTGTATTTGAAAACAATTAAAACGGCAAGTCTTCATTGTCTGGCTTAGAAAACGGCAAACTTTCATTCTCTTTCGTTTTCTCAATCATTTGTTTCCAGTCTTCTCGTTTCGCATAAAGTATATTTGGCCAATCATCCATTGTACATTCTAATGTCTTTACTTTTATACTATCATCATTATCAACATAAATACATGACACATAGTGAAAACTAACTCCTGACCAGAAAGAATGAAGTATCAACAACTGTCCACAATCACTGTTATATTCAATATTTCTTATAAGATGTTTTTGACCCCAAAAAACAAAATATCGTTTTTGACTGATGTAAAAATAATAGTCATTAAGACAACGGCATTCGTTAGGTATTTTCATAACCGCATCTTTTATATTGACAGCCACTCTGACTCTTCCTCTACAAGATGGAATGTATTCCAAATCCTTCCTCCTCTTAAAATCGTCACAGATTGTATAAATAGCGTCTTTTGTCTTTATCACCTCTTTGGCATAAATACATTTTCCCAAACTTGGTGGTGTGGGGCATCCCTCGCAGCGCACTGTATGATACAGTTTATATCTTTCATTCTTTTGATTCAAATAGTAATCTAATCTTTTTTGAGCCTCTTCCTCAGTCATAACAATCTGCTCTAGAGATGACATGAGTAATGTTTCCTCGTCATTCGGATTATTAATCCATTCACGATATGAAGTAGAATGCAGCAAGAATTCCTCTAGATTATCCACTGTTTGATTACTTACATCTATCTCCAAACATGTTATACCAGACTCATAAAGCTTCTGTCTTTTCTTGTCGTCAACCTCATGGGTATTTAGTATTTCTATCGCCCAACGTTTTCCGTCTTCTGTTATTCCAACAATATCAGGCTGCAAATCTTTTCTGTCTTCGCGCCTCTCTACCTCAACATCAACAAACTCTAGTATACGGGGTGAGACGGAACCATAATTGGAGGTATATCTGGGAGCCATAACAGCTTTATACTTCTCTATTATTTCTTCAGAAAGCATATGCAGGATAGTCATATAAGCACCTGTGCAATTTGAGTGCTTAGAATGGGCAAAATGTTTTTCACGCAAGCCCGTACCTATTCTGGCTTCTAGCTTTTCCTTGCATTTAGGGCATCGACAATTGCATGCTAAACCGCTAACCGTTATTTGATCAATGCTGATTAGCTTATCTTCTGAATCCAGAGCATAAGGTAATTTTAAATCATAATTCACAGCCATGATTCTTATAAAATTTAGTATTGGTGTTTACCAAAAAAGATATGCCATAATATTGTACCAAAAACTATTGATGGTATGAACTACCAAGGAGTGACACAAAATCCAATGAATAGTATCAAAATAATCCAAACCCAACAACCTAACATAAGCCCATCGTTTTAAATTAAACATTAATTTTGGGGCAAATATAGGCGGAGGCAGTCCTAAAAGTCAGGACACCCCACTTATAATTAACAGATTTTAATTATAAAAGGCTGAATTTAAGATTTATAGACAGTTTTTATTCAACATGAATATCCTCTTCACCCTCCCTCTGAACGACCGAACGCAGGTACGCAGGTACATTTTCAATTTCGAAAATTGTAGCAAAAAGCGTTCGAGATGCTGGAGAGGCGAACGGAGAGGAGTGCTTAATTTAATATATTATATATCTATATATTATTATATTATATATAATATTATAATATATAAGGTAGATTTCACCTGCTCGTCACTGCCACTTGATTTTACAAAATGTACCTGCGTACCTGCGTTCGCCCCCACCCTGCAAAAACAGGTGTTTGGAGTGGTACGGCAGAATCT
>NZ_FRBD01000014.1 GCF_900142525.1 Xylanibacter ruminicola
GGAATGCGAATAGCAATCACATGACGGGCTGCGCGTGTGATATAAGAGTGAGTGGCATGGAACAGGCGCTGAGATATGCAGTGATCTTGCTGGATTATGCTGATGAAAGCAAGCAGGAGTTTGACGAACTGCTGATAGAGCGTCGCTCGGCTTCGCCGCTTGGCTCGTCCAAGAATCGCTACGGTGCCATCTGGCTGCACTTTGCGGTGCGTCCTTCTAATAACAGAAGGAAAATAAGCTTTATAAATGCGTGAAATAATGTTTAATCCTTGCCTGCAAAGAATAAAATTCTTATCTTTGCAGGCAATTAGATAACCACAAACATGATGATAAGACCTGTTATGAAACTGATAAGTTGGAACGTGAATGGCCTGAGGGCTTGTGAGGGAAAGGGATTTAGTGAGGTGTTTCGCGAGTTGGATGCCGACTTCTTCTGTCTGCAGGAGACAAAGATGCAGGCGGGGCAGCTGGACCTGCAGTTCGAGGGCTACGAGAGCTACTGGAACTACGCCGAGAAGAAGGGCTACAGCGGCACGGCCATCTACACCAAGCACAAGCCGCTGAGCGTGACGTACGGCATTGGCATAGACGAGCACGACCACGAGGGGCGCGTGATAACACTGGAGATGGAGGCGTTCTATCTGGTGTGCTGCTACACGCCGAACTCGCAGGACGGGCTGAAGCGACTGGACTACCGAATGACGTGGGAGGACGACTTCCGTGCCTATCTGAAGGCGCTAGACCAGAAGAAACCCGTGATACTGTGTGGCGACCTGAACGTGGCCCACGAGGAGATTGACCTGAAGAACCCGAAGACCAACCGCATGAATGCCGGATTTACCGACCAGGAGCGCGAGAAGTTCAGTACACTGCTGGCTTCAGGGTTTACCGACTCGTTCCGCTATAAGTATCCTGAGCAAGTGACGTACTCGTGGTGGAGCTACCGATTCCAGGCCCGACAGAAGAATGCAGGGTGGCGTATTGACTACTTTGTGATTAGCAACCGGCTGCGCGAGCAGATGGATGATGCCCGTATACATACAGAAATACTGGGCAGCGATCACTGCCCAGTAGAGATAACTTTAAATTTTTAATAGAAAATTTAAATGTTAGAGGCCGAGGCCTTTCTTCAGCTTGTCGGCACCAGCATCGATGGCATCGTTGGCCTTCTTCTTGGCATCGTCTTGAGCAGCCTTAGCGGCATCCTCGGCAGCCTTCTTGGTATCGTCGACCACCTTGTTGGCAGCCTTCTTGGTGCTATCGATAGCAGCCTGGCCGGCATCCTGAATACCACCTACAGCAGCGCTTACTGTGCTGACAAATGTCTCGGCAGGAGTCTCGGTGATGGCTGAAACAGCAGCCGAAACGGCAGCGTTATCGCCAGCAAAGGCCTTGATCTTGTCGGAATTCTCTTTCAGGAAATCCTGCACCTTGGTTACATACTCCTTGGCAAGCTCGGGGTTGGTGGTGAGGAACTCCTGAACCTTCTGCTGAACGGTGGCCAGAACCTCCTGGAGCTTGCTGGCATCCTTGGCCTCGATCTGCTCAGAGAGTGCGGCGGTGATAGCACCTACTGCCTCGTCGACATTCTGATCGTCGACTGATACGCTGTCGGCAACTTCGGCTGGAGCCTGAGTCTTGTTACCACAAGATGCGAAACCAATGGCTAAGCAGGCCATTACTGCGAAAAGAACTTTTTTCATAATGCTTTGATTTTTAAGTAAAACAATAAAAAATGACTTGATATGTGGCAACAAAAGTACACTAATTTAGAATATGTAAGCGCAAAGTTTGCTACTTTTTTATTTTTTTTATACTTTTGCACCCGTTTTTCAAGGTAACAACAAGGTATTTATAGAATAATGATGACAACATTAGCATTCAAGCCGAAGCTTTTGTCGACACTTCGGCACTACAACAAACAACAATTTACCACCGACCTGCTGGCCGGTATCATCGTGGGTATCGTGGCGCTGCCTCTGGCCATTGCTTTCGGTATCGCATCGGGCGTAACCCCTGAGAAGGGTATTATTACAGCTATTGTAGCAGGACTCATCGTATCGCTGCTGGGCGGTTCGAAGGTGCAGATAGGCGGTCCTACAGGTGCATTTATCATCATCATCTACGGCATTATCCAGCAGTACGGATTCGAGGGACTGACCATTGCCACGCTGATGGCGGGTGTGTTTCTGATACTGTTTGGCGTGCTGCATCTGGGCACTATCATCAAGTATATTCCTTACCCCATTGTGGTAGGTTTTACCAGTGGTATCGCCCTCACCATCTTTACCACTCAGATCAAAGATCTGTTCGGACTCACCATGGAGAGCGTGCCAAGCGACTTTATCGAGAAGTGGATAGCCTACATCAGCGACTTTGGAACCATCGACTGGTGGAGCGCCGCCGTGGGTATAGGCTCGGTAGCCGTGATTGCTACGTGGCCCATGATTGCTAAATATAATAATGTGCTGAAGAAGTTGCCCGGAAGTCTGATTGCCATTATCGTGATGACCGTGGTAGTGCTGCTGCTGAAGCAGTATGCAGGTGTGGACAGCGTGGAGACCATCGGTGACCGATTCTCAATATCGAACCAGTTGCCCGATGCCGAGATGCCTTCGCTTTCGTGGAATGTTATAAAGGGTTTGGTTTCGCCAGCTATCACTATCGCCATTCTTGGTGCTATAGAATCTTTGCTTTCGGCCACGGTGGCCGATGGTGTGATTGGCGACCGCCACGACTCTAATACCGAGCTGATAGCTCAGGGTGTGGCCAACCTGGCTAGCCCCATATTCGGCGGTATCCCCGCTACAGGTGCCATCGCACGTACTATGACTAATATCAACAACGGCGGTCGTACCCCAGTGGCTGGTATCGTGCATGCGGCTGTATTGCTGCTCATCTTCCTGTTCCTCATGCCGCTGGCCCAGTACATACCAATGGCCTGCTTGGCTGGTGTGCTGGTTATCGTGAGCTACAACATGAGCGGATGGCGCTCGTTTGCTTCGATCATGAAGAACCCCAAGAGCGATATCATCGTGCTGTGCGTGACCTTCCTGCTCACCGTGATCTTCGACCTCACCATCGCCATCGAGGTAGGATTGATTTGCGCTTGCTTGCTGTTTATGCGTCGTATGGCCGAGACTACCGACGTGAAGGTGATTAGCGACGAGATTGACCCCGAGGAGGAGCAGAGCGACTTCCAGATGGGTAACCTGGAGCACCTGACAATACCCGAGGGCGTAGAGGTGTACGAGATTAACGGTCCTTACTTCTTTGGTGCCGGTAACAAGTTTGAAGACCTGATGGCCACCATGGGGCATAAGCGTCCGAAGGTAAGAATCATCCGCATGCGTAAGGTGCCATTTGTTGACTCAACAGGTATCCACAACCTGACTAACCTCTGCCTGATGAGTCAGAAGGAGGGTATACAGGTGGTGCTGTCGGGTGTAAATGCTAAGGTGCAGGATGTGCTGCACAAGGCTGGATTCGACCAGATGCTGGGCGAGGAGAATATCTGCTCGCACATCAATATTGCCTTAGAACGAGCCAGACAGCTCGTTTAAGGGAAGTTATCGCGATCTGCGATCGCTTGGAATTTAAAAGGACCTTCCCTTTAATTCCTCATATATGGGTTATATGCCATTTCGTCGCTGATGGTGGTTTTTGGACCATGGCCGCAGTAAACGGTGGTATCAGCGGGGAGTTGAGCTAATGTTTTGTTCAGACTGTTCAGTATGTCTTCATAGCTACCGCGCTCAAAATCGGTGCGGCCAATGCTCATGCGGAATAGTGTGTCGCCAGTAAAGGCCACTTTCTCTTCCTCGCAATAAAAGGTAACGCCACCAGGCGTATGGCCTGGAGTGCGAAGTATCTGCAGCTGGTGGGTGCCAAAGCGGATGACCTCGTCGGGGGCGAAGAAATGATCGGGTTTGGGATACTGACATCGTAGCTTGATGCCTGCCATGGCGTAGAACTGACCGGGGAGGTCGGAAATGAGCCACTCATCTTCTGCTGCTATCTCCGGTTTCAATCCCCATGTATCATAGACGGTGTTCATGCCGAAGTTATGGTCGAAATGACCATGGGTACACAGCAGGTGTACAGGCTTGAGATTGTTGGTGCTGATATAGTTGACAAGTGCCTCGCGCTCGGCATCGTAATAGGCGCCGCAGTCGATGATGACACACTCGAGGGTATCATCGCTTACCACATAGGTATTCTCCTGAAGGAGATTGAAACAGAATGTCTGGATGTTAAGCATTACAATGGGAGATAGATGACGTACTTTTCTTTAAACCACTCCTCCTTGAAGAATCGCGAAATATCGGTGGTTTCTACTATCTTGTGATAGGGCTGCAGTTCGGCCTGCAGATTGCCGCCCTTGAGGCAGAGAACGCCATTGGGAAGGGCATTCTTGACAGAGCCAAGCGGCGAAGCCGAGCGTTGCGAGGTCTTCGAGATGTTCTTGCGCATCAGCTTTACAAGGTCGGGCAGGGGCATCACGGCACGGCTCACAATGAAGTCGTACTTATCCTTCTCGTCCTCGCCTCGCAGGTGGGTAGGGGCACAGTTTTTGAGTCCGATGGCATTGCACACCTCCTGAGCCACACGAATCTTCTTACCAGTGCCGTCGATGAGTTTGAACTGGCACTCGGGAAAGAGGATAGAGAGAGGCACACCAGGGAAACCGCCACCAGTACCGAAATCGAGGATGCGGGTGCCTGGACGGAAGTTGATGATCTTGGCGATGGCCAGCGAGTGGAGCACGTGGTGCTGGTAGAGCTGGTCGATATCCTTGCGCGAAATAACATTGATCTTAGTATTCCAGTCGCGATACAGCTCGCCAAGCGCGGCAAACTGCTGGAGCTGGATGTCGGTAAGATTCGGAAAATATTTGTAGACAATCTCTGCGTTCATTGTAATGATTTTAAAAATTTGGGTTTGATAATGTTTCCCATCTGAGCATAGGTGAGAACCAGCTCGATGGTACCTAATTCGAGTGAAGCAATCTCAGAGGGATTGAAAATAAACGTGATGGTACTTTCGCCCACAATATAGTTCTGGGGCACGTACATATCTACCGTCTGTAGGTAGCCCTTGGCCTTGAGCGCATTGAGGTTGTTAACCTCTTCTTTCTCCATCAGCGCTTTTAGCAGAATCGGGGTGAGTTTAATCTCGTAGCCACTTACAAAAATATCGGAAGTCTTGATGTAATTGCCCGTAGTAGAGTAGAAGTTGATGGGCTGTAGCTCGTGTACGCTGTTGGCGTAGCCCTCGCTATAGTCGATGGTTGCCAGATAAGCCAGCGTGTTGCGCGATGTCTGCTCGGTAGTAGAGTTGATGATATAGTGAAACTCGTACCACGAGCGCTTAGTAGAGTCGGCTCGGTCTTCATTATAAAGCGGCAACATGTGTGAGCGATAGGTGAGGCAGTACTGCTCTACATACTGATCCATGGCGCCCTGCATGCTAACCCCCTCCTGATTGAAAAGGCGATAAACCACCTCGGCATTTATCTTCTGTCCTACCTCGCCGCTCTCTTTGGTGGCACAAGCCATATTAAGGCTCACACTGCAAGAAGGCGACTGGGCTTCGTTGGATAATTTGACGGATTTTTCGGCCTTGATTTTATCGAACATCAGCTTGCCTTCGTTATCGTTGCGACAACCCGTGAGAATTGCCATCAGCACCATGAGAAGAGTAAATTTAAGTCTATTTGACATACTATTTGCACATATTTTTGCGCAAAATTACACTAAAATCCCGAAAATAGCAAATATCTCGCAAAAAAATACTAATTTTGCACCCGAATTAATGTCAAACTATTAAAATTGGATGAATTCTCAGAGTACGCCCGTACATATTAGATTATGGCATAAGGACTTCTGGCTGATGGCAATAGCCAACTTTCTGCTTACCATGACGGTATATATGCTGGTGCCAACGATGCCCCAATGGCTGGTAGAAAAACAGCAGTTGGGTATGGTTGATGCCGGTATAGCCATGGGTGCCTTTGGCGTGGGCCTGTTTGCATTAGGCGCATTCATATCTTATCTGGTTCAGCACTACCGCCGCAATCTGGTGTGTATCTATGCGGTGCTGGCCGAAGCACTACTGTTAGGCGCGTTGTATTATGTCGACGGCCTGAACATGCGTGTGAATGATCCTATGATTATTATCATACACCGATTGTTGCAGGGAGCTGTTTTCGGATTGGCGCAGATGGTGCTTACAAGTACGCTGATTATAGACACCAGCGAGTCGTTTCAGCGCACCGAGGCCAACCACTCGGCAGCGTGGTTCTCGAGGTTTGCCCTGTCGATGGGCCCTATGGCTGGACTGCTGATAGGACGTATAGCCGGATTCCACTATGTGCTGCTATCTACCATTGTGTGTGCCATAGCTGTAGCTGTGTTGGTGCTGACAGTGAACTTCCCCTTCCGTGCGCCTCAGGACGATATCCCGACAGTGAGTCTGGATCGCTTCTTCCTGCCTCACGGTTTCCCGTTGTTTGTTAATCTGCAGCTCATTACGCTGGCAGTAGGTATCATCCTTTCAGTGGTGCTCGACGAGCACTTCTACTCGATGATGATGATGGGATTTGCCGCAGCCATATTGGCACAGAGGTTTGTGTTTAAGGATGCCGAACTGAAAAGTGAGGTGGTGACAGGACTGATACTGATGGGTGCCGCACTACTGATGATGTTAACCCGCAACCTGCCAATAGTGATGATAGCTGCACCGCTGTTTATCGGTATGGGTACCGGACTGATTGGATCGCGATTCCTGCTGTTCTTTATCAAGCTGAGCCGCCATTGTCAGCGAGGTACATCGCAAAGCACATTCCTGCTGGGATGGGAGAGCGGTATAGCTTGGGGTGTAGGCATAGGATTGGCTGTGTTCCAAGGCGACACTACTTCGGCACTCGTTGCCGCATTGATACTTACGATAGTGGCATTGGCTATGTATCACTTTACGCACGTATGGTTTACTAATAACAAAAACAGATAAAAAACTATGGAAACAAATTGGCGCAAGTTTATTCATGATATGGTGAAAACACCAAAGGTTAGCATAGGTTCTCGCATATATGGCGGCATAATGCTGTTTGCCATTATTTTTGGCGTGTTACCGCTGATGTTCCGTCACTACAACAAATGGTTCTGGTGGATGGACCTGATATCGAGTCTGCTCTTTATCATAGACTACATATTCAGATGGTGTACCGCCGATTTCGAATCGAAATACAAGGACTGGCGTGCGTATGCGGTTTATCCGTTCACACCCATGGCTATTATCGACTTGCTGTCAATTCTGCCTGTATTCAACATGATTTCGCCAACGTTCAAGGTGGTTCGTGTGTCGCGTCTGTTGAAATTGTTGCGTATATTCAAGGTGATAAGATATTTTGAGCCGTTGATGATTATTGTGGCCGTGATACGCCGTCAGGGAAAGATACTCTGGACGGTGGCATCGCTGTCGCTATTCTATATTTTTATTACCGCCCTCATCATGTTTAATGCCGAGGAGGATATTAATCCGGTTACGGGACAATTGCTGTTCCGCGACTTCTTTGATGCATTCTATTGGGCTGCATGTACGCTTACCACTGTGGGATATGGCGATTTGTATCCCATCTCTAATACCGGGCGTGTAATCAGTATCCTTTCGTCTATCGTAGGTATCGCCATCATCGCCTTGCCGTCGGGTATTATTACGGCAGGCTATATGGACGAGTTGAAGCAACGCAAGGAGCTAAAGGAGCGCGAAGAGAAAGCTCCCTTAGCCTCGGCAGAGTGATGCAAAGGGGCACGTCTCGCAGCGTCGGCGATCATCGGTAGGCGTGAACGACAACTGAGGATTGAACATCTCGGCCAGCAGATCCTGGAACATGTTGATGAACTCACCGGAGTACGTAGCTATATCGGTTACGGGCTCTTTGCCTATGGCTAGCGTTGGGTCGTAGTCCTGTCCACCTGCATGCTGGATGAACAACAAGCATGGTGCCACTTGGTTGGTGGTTCGGGTACGCACGATGTGGGCATAGAGAAAAGTCTGTAGGAAATAATCGCTATGGTCTTTGATGGCCTCTGGCGAGAATATCGTTGCTATATCTGGCAGAGGCTTGATATTTCGCGAACCTGTTTTATAATCGAGAACACGAATCTGGTCTTCGCCCGTTTTGGGATTATGGATGCTATCCAGGCGGTCGATGATGCCGCCTACCTTCAGGTTGCCAATCTGTATGTCAACCCACTTTTCGAGTCCAAGAATCCTGAATGGCGTATGGCGACGATCAACCTCGAGCAGTTGGCGGATGTACTTAATGATAACTTCGCGATTGATGAGTTGTAATCCATCGAGCGGTGGTAACGGGCGCGAAGGGTCGTCAATCTTAAAGAACTCCTGCTTGATGGCTTCGTCGACGGCACGCTCTATCGATACTTCTTCTTTCAGCAGGTCGTCAATCATCATAGAGCTGATGGTATTCTTGCCGAATCGCTCGTAGATGAGTTGTGCAGCCTTGTGGAAGATGTTTCCAAACAAACGGTTGTCAATCATATCTTCATCGGTATTATCGGGCTCGTTGATGCCACAAATATAGCGGTAGAAGAATCGGAGTTGGCAGCGCAGATAGTTGTTGATGGCCGTAGGGCTAATGCCGCCCTCTTCCTTAGAAAAGCGCTTCTGCATCTGGGCGATGACTTCTGGCGTTTTCTCGATAGGCTTGGGGGCATGAATCTGTGGCATTTGTCCGGCTTTGAGCGTTTGGAACGTGATGGGAATCTTATTCTCTACCATCAGTTGCAGCATGAAGCGCGACATCTCGGCCGTCTTACCATCGCTGGTAGCGTTGTTGTAGAGTATCGTCACATCAGATGCACGTTGCAACAAACGATGGAAATAATGCTGATAGATGGCCACTTTATAGTCGACGGTAGTCAGCCCGTAGGCCTTACGAAGTGCATAGGGGATAAACGAAGTGTCGTTAACACCACGTGGCATATTGCCCTCGTTGCACGAAAGGAGCAACACGTGGTCGAAGTCGAGGTTACGTGTTTCGAGTACGCCCATCACCTGTATACCCTCAGCAGGTTCGCCGTGGAAGGGGATAGAGGTGGTTGTTATCAGCTGACTGATAAGGCGTTGAAGCGTGATGACGTCTACCATCAGGATGCCGCTATCAACCAATCCGCTTAATCTATTAAGTAAGGTGTACATGCGGAACAGACTCTCGGTATCGAGTGGTGAGTCGATAATGGGGCTCTTAGATACAGCGATGGTCTGGGTGATGCTGATGAGCCAATGTAGCAGGGGCTGTATCTCAGTGTATCGGGTATCGGCAAAATCCTGAGACATGATGCTGGCGTACGGATGGCGCTTGATGCTCTCAACCCATCGGCGTGTAAACTTCTGCTTGCGGAGCGAATAGCCGTGAACCTGCATATTAATCAAGGTGTTGATGAGCGAGGCTATCGACGTTTGGCTAAGCGGGTAGCCGGTGGTGATATTAATCTTCTCTACGTTTTCAGGCAGACAATGAATCACTGTTTGCAGCAATCCCTCGTTACAAAGTACGATGGCAGTACGGCGACCATCTTTGATACGGTCGGCGTTAAGCCACTCGCTGATGTAGCGTGCCTGGATGTTTTCAGTAGGGGCCGAGATGTAGTTGATGTGCTGAGGCGGAACCTCGTCGGTATCTTGATAGAAAATGGCCTTGCCTTGTTGCTCAAGTCGGCGGAAGAGTGTTTGCTCTACCTGTTGCAAGAGGTTGAAACCAATAAACACATAGGTATCGTATTCGAACTCTATGCTCTCATCTGTTGCCACCTGGCGATAGAGAGCGCCTTCGTAGGCGAGCTGCTTCTCGGCCAATTGGGCGTTGAACTGGTGATAGATTTCGCCAATATGACTCCACAATCGCAGGAATCGCTCCTTGAGTTCGGTGTTGTGCTCATCGCTGAAATTGCTGAAGAAACGCTTGATCATCTCACGTTGTTCGGGTGTGAGATACGAGGTGTCGTCGAGCTCATGGATGTCGCGCAGATTGGCAAGCACCTTATCGGCAGGAGCCATATTCTTATCTAAATCATCGAAATCGGAGAGCAGAAGTTGGCCCCATCCGTAAAAATGGTCGAGCGTCTCGTCAATACCCGTGCAAGCTGTAAATACCTGATGGAGTTCGCATACCAGCAGGATGGGGTCGGCCACTTGTAATGATGAGTGACTACGAAACAAATCGCTGATGGTGATATAGGCAGGACTCCAAATAGGTTTGCCAGCCAATCGGGCTAAGTGCTCATTGAGAAACAATGATGCACGCTTGTTGGGGAACACCACCGCTACACGTGAGAGGTTGGTGCCATATCTTGAAAGCAGGTCTTCTGCTACATGTTCTAGAAAACTCTTCATACTTCTTCAATTTTGTTACTGTAAACATACCAAAGGTAGCCCTTGATATTCTGGTGCCCCATTGACGAGAGCAAATCCATATAGCGGCGCACCTGAGTGTGGTACTCTGGATCGGGATGACCAAACTTAAAGTCGACCACTATCCATTCGTTACCATCTGTCATGACGCGGTCGGGGCGTTGCTCCTTCACTTCGCCATCCTCGACGGATAGGATGGTACACTCATTAAAAAGTGTCCATTTGGGCGAGAACCACGAGGCTACACGCGGGTCGGAGAGGCGTTTGCGGAGCATAGTGGTGATGCGGTCGGCGGTCATTTCCTCATCGTAGAGAATACCTTCGAACTGCAATCGTTGTAAGGCTTCCGGGATATCTTTTTCTGTTTGGATGGTAGAGAATATCTCGTGCAGCACGCTACCTATCTGGATATATCGGCGCTGCTGGTCGATATCCTCGCCTTCGATAAAATCGCGGCTGCGGTTACTCTGACGGAAGTTTACCTTGCTATCGTATGTGCGGATAGATACCGTGATGGCCTCTGATTTCTGCAAGAAGGGGTTAAGACTGTTTTTACTAGTATCACTAGCATCACTAGCATGGCTAGCCTGGCTAGTTATGCTAGATTGGCTAGAACAGCTAGTATCGCTAGCCCCAAACTCAAAGCAAATAGCTGCTTGGTCATCTTCCATTCCTTCTAATTGGGCCTCTGGCATAGATTTGGCTACTAATGGTAGGCACTGTTCTATTAGGGCCGAGCGGGTGGCCTTGGCGCCACGTTTACCTATAACATATAGGCTCTTAGCCGCACGGGTAAAGGCTACATAAAGCAGGTTGAGATTATCAACCGTGTTTTGTAGGTGCTCGTGCAGATAATCCTTCTCGTAAATGCTACCCATCATCTTAGGACCAAAGTCTACAGGTGCTATCGGCAGATCGTTGAATGGCGCCTCGTTGGGTTGGCACCAGATGATATTATCGCTTGTCTTCTCTAAAATCCAATCGCAGTAGGGTACGAATACGTGGTCGAACTCAAGACCCTTTGACTTGTGGATGGAGATGATGCGAATGCCATTAGTCTCATCGCTCTGGATGGTCTTCTTGCAAAGTGTCTCTTCCCATTCGGCAAGGAACGACTGGATATCAGTGGTGTTCTCGTTGACATAGTTGGCCAATTGGTCGTAGAATGCACATAGATAAGCACCTTGCCCCTCAAGGCGGTGCAGCTCAAAGATAGAGTAAATCTTCTCAGCCAGCTCGTAAAGAGGTAGGGTTAACAACTCATCGAGGTGGGCGATATATGCCTCGGGGAGATACTCGTCGAGGTTGGTGCCGGCAATCATGTAATCGTTATCAGCCAAGTCCTTACCTTGAACTGTACACAGCCATGTTTTTACGATAGCAGCTTTGGTTAGTTGGTCGTCGGGGTGGAGCAGCAACTGAAGCGCTTGAATCATGAGGCAAACAGCACTTGAAGCATCAAGGCGGAAGGCCTCGTCGCTCACAATGCTAACCTCAGGCAGGTGTTCGAGGAAGTATTGAGCGATAAGTGGAATATGGAAATTGTATCGCACAAGTATGGCGATATCTTTCTGGCTTACTCCTGTATCGATTAACCCTCTTACTCCTTCTACAACATGCGCTAAAACGGCTTCCTGATAATCGTCGTTAGGAAGTAGCTCTATAGTTACCTGACCTTCGTTTCCCTTGCTGTCGGGAACCTGCTGCTCTACGTCGGCATAGGCTTTCTCGAGCTGCTCGCGTTCGTCGCATTCAAGCTCCTCAAGGGCTTGGTATTCCAGTTTGGCGGCGTGACGGAAGAAAGTGTTGTTGAAGTTGATGACATTGCGGGTGGAGCGGTAGTTGATAGAGAGCGATTTAATATCCATGAGCATGGAGTTAAATTGATTCTCTATGCCGTTAAGCAATCGCCAATCGCCCGAACGCCAGCGATAGATGCTCTGTTTGACATCGCCCACAATAAGATTGCTACCATCCTCGTGACTCATAGTCTCGGAGAGTAGTACCTTGAAGTTCTGCCACTGGATGGTAGAGGTATCTTGAAACTCGTCGATCATGACGTGTTTCAGTTGGGTACCGATTTTCTCGAAGATGAATGGTGAGTCGCTACCATCGATAAGCGAGTGGAGCAACTGTTGGGTGTCGCTTAACAGAAAACGGTTCTCGGTCTCGTTAAGCTCGCGCACCTTTTTCTCAATGCTGCTAAGCAGTCGGAGTTGATTGAGGTGGCGGAGAGTGAGATGGGCCGATTGGTAAATCTTCCATTGCTTCTTACGCTCATCAACAGCATAGCGTAGCATCTCTAAGAGTACGCTTTCTACCAATTCTTGTATGTCTGCGCGTTGGAGGTGACTCTTGGCAAACCAGTTTTTCGAGTCCTCAAGACATTTTGCAACCGTCTGATTCTCGATCGATGGGTCGAAAACACCATTGGTAAGTTTTAGGAAGAAGCTAGCTATGCCTCGCCTTTTCTGTGCAAAATCGTCTATGGTGAAACCTTCGGCCTCTATTGTCTCAAAGAAACTCTCGCCAATAGTCTTCATGCGTTCCTCGGCAGCTTGGCGTAAGTCGCGTAGACATGTGGTATAGTTCTCAAAGAATCCCGCCTCGCCCATTTTCTGCTCAAGCGTGATACTTACCTCCTTATAATAGTCCTTGAAAATGTTCTGACCGAACTTCTTGATCTGTGCAATGACATTCCACGATTTATCGTCGGAGATATTCTCCATGATGTACTTCAGAATCCATTGGAGCATCACATCGGTAGTAGTCAGATCTTCAATAAGCTGATCAACCGCCAACTCCTCAACCTGATAGTCATTAAGTCCGATACGGAGGTTGGAGGTAAGGTCAAGCTCGCGCGCCATATTCCGAAGAACACTTTGGAAGAACGTGTCGATGGTTTCTACGCGGAAGTAATTATAATTATGCGTGAGATTGTTGAGTGCTATACCTGCACGCTCACTTATTACACTGGGCTCGAGACCTGTTTTCTCTTGAATTTTTGCCAGATAATTATCTGAATCAGGCAATTGTTTCCAGATGCCATACAACTGACTGAGAATTCGCATCTTCATCTCCTCTGTTGCCTTGTTGGTAAAGGTAACGGCAAGGATGTTGCGATAGCTCTGAGGATTCTCAACAAGCAATCTGATATACTCCGTGGCAAGTGTGAAAGTCTTTCCGCTTCCAGCACTGGCCTTATATACGGTGAGGGGTTTTATAGATTCGTTTACCATCTTCTGAAAAGTTCAAATTCAACTTCTATACCAAATCTGTCGAAATGGGTGCTCTGAAAACTTGCAAAGGCGCCAACTGAGATATATCTGTTGGTGAAACCATAGCCAAGTTCAAAGTAAGGTCGAGAGCGTTCGAGCAACACATTACTTAGGTAGAAACGCTCTTTTTCAATGTATTTCCCCAAATATGGTATCCATGTAGCCACCAGCATTGGTGACTCGTAGGAAATATTGCCTCGCAAGTAATAATCCGATTCGTTGTAAGTGCGGCTACCCAGCAATTGGAAATTGCCGCTCCAGTCGTCATCCCATCCTTCAGGAAGATTCTCATCGCGGAAATTGGCATAATCTACAAACAGATTATCTTTTTTGTTCGTATAGAATCCGCATCCAGCTCTTAGATTCAGAAGCCTCAAACCTGGAATCTTCTTTTTCCACTGTGCATCGAACTCCCAACGTTCATACTCTAGGTTCGAGTTGATGATGCCCTTGATGCCACGTTCGTAGTTGATAGAAAAGAGTGGTCCGCGATTAAACCAAGGCGATAATTTTAAACCAATAACTGGGGAAAAACTATTGTATTCTGTAGGCATACCATACTGACTCATCAAATCTTTGTTGACTGCTGAACGGTGATGGTATATAAAACCTGTTTCAATGTCGAACCAATCGAACAACATGATATTGTTTTTCAGACTAAGATGTTCGTCTTTGAATAAATCCATGTTGGTGTTCTCAAAGTTAATGGTGTCTTGGTTTTCGGCATTGATAACATCCATAACACTGGAATTGCTGATACGATTACCATTTTCAAATAGCAATTCTACATATCCATTACGTTTGGGGTTATACGTCATACGTAATGGGGCAGAGAAATAGAATTGTCGTTCTTTGAACCCATATCCGAATGTAGGATTAAGTGTTAAGTATCTATTGGGCGAGAATGTGTAGCGTGAACGGAAATTCATCTTATATCTGATACCACGGCTCTGGCTATAGCTAATGTATAGCGGATTGATGATGGGGGATAATGTGATATAAGCGTCTTCCGATTCTGCACTTAGGGGTGTTACCAGATTATCGCCTATAGTGTCCCAGAAAATCTTTTTCCACAGGCGTTGTTTCTTTGGAGTTGTATCTTGTGCAGTAGTATCTTTCTGGTGTTGCAGATCGTATGTCTCATAAATCTGTTTGTCGGTTTCTGATAGCGGTAAAGGGCGTATCTGATCCATCAGTTCGCGACTAGAAGTTTCATTAATGCTGTCGGGTAGGGCATATTTGCAGTTGTAATTAGCATCGAAGAGTGCAGATATTCTATTACCCATAAACTTGAAAGTTGCCGCAGTAGTACATCTGGATGGCATCAGCGACCATCCACCTTCCTCGCCCTGGGTTATTTCTGTGCGAAATCTTAGCATGTCAAACTCACCATTCAGCAGTGCTCGAATGATTCGCCCTGATTGAGTATCTACAATTGCATAACCGTTAAGTAATTGCGTGTTATAAATTTTTGGACGGAATTCTAATCTTGTTGTCCCATCAGCCTGTACTTTTTGTGTAAAACGATAGAATCTGCGATTTGTCTTGTTGAAAGGCGAGAGTATGTGTCCATCGTAAAGCGCTATGTCATAGATGTTGGGAGTCATATAATCCAACAGGGTTGGCATAGTTCTACGATTGCCCCTTATAGTGCCCGAAAGAACTTGGCTCGAGATGTTGTAGTTGTGGGCATTCTTAAAAAGAACCTTGCTATACGACTCACGGATGTAATCTCTTGGATCCTTAGCCATTACGTACATCGATGGGATGAGCCAAAGTACGGCATTGCGCTTGTCAACATGATATCGGAACTTGGCATACACCTGATCTTCGAGACTGTCGATAGACGAGGTGTGTGCTTGTTGATAATCGTAGATGCGACCTAATATCAGCGAGTCTCTTCTGTTGGCTGCTGATACACTGATTGTCATGCCGAGAAGCATGAAGGTCAGTAGTGATTTAATGAATAGTTGGTCGTATCTCAAGTTCTCTTTTATTCCAGTTTCTCTTTCAGGTATTTACCTGTTAGACTCTGTTTGCATGCCGCTACCTCTTCAGGTGTTCCCGCTATGACTAGTTGGCCGCCCTTGTCGCCTCCGTCTGGACCTAGGTCTATCACGTGGTCGGCACATTTTATCACCTCCATATTATGCTCGATAATAAGGATGGTGTGTCCTCGTGATATCAGCGCATCAAAGGCTTTAAGCAACCTCTGTATATCGTGGAAGTGCAGACCTGTGGTAGGCTCGTCGAAGATGAAGAGTGTGGGCTCTTGTTTCTCCTGACCGATGAAGTATGCCAATTTTACACGCTGGTTCTCACCACCAGAAAGCGATGAGGAGTTCTGGCCTAGTTTGATGTATCCCAAGCCAACGTCCTCAAGTGTCTTCAGACGTTTTACGATGGTTGTTTCGCCATGCTCTTTGAAGAATTCAACTGCCTCCGTGATGGTCATATTCAGGATGTCGTCAACATTCTTGCCGTGATAGTTTACATCCAGAATCTCTTTCTTGAATCTGTGACCATGACAAGCTTCACACTCCAAAACCAAGTCGGCCATAAACTGCATCTCAACAGTAATGACACCAGCACCTTTACACTCCTCGCATCGTCCGCCATCGGCATTAAATGAGAAGTATTGTGGAGTGAATCCCATCTGTTTAGAGAGTGGCTGTTCGGCATAGAGTTCGCGAATGGCATCGTAAGCCTTCACGTAGGTGGCAGGGTTAGAGCGAGTGCTCTTACCGATAGGATTCTGGTCGACAAACTCTATATGCTTGATGGCATCCATATCGCCTTCGAGTCCTAGGTATTCGCCTGGAGCATCGCAAGCCTCACCAATGCGGCGACGCATGGCGGGGTAGAGGATGCCCTTAATCAAACTTGATTTTCCTGAGCCTGAAACACCTGTGACTACAGTCATCACATTCAGAGGTATCTTTACATCGATACCTTTCAGGTTGTTCATACGTGCACCTTTGATATCGATGAATCTGTTCCAAGGTCTGCGTGACGTTGGTACAGGAATCTCTTCTTGATGGAGCAGATATTTTACGGTATAGCTCTTGGGCCACTTCTTCAGCGAAGCCTTGTTCACCTCCTTGGCATCGCCATCGAATACCACCTCACCACCAAGTCGTCCTGCATCAGGACCAATATCTATCAGATGGTCGGCTGCACGCATGATTTCTTCGTCGTGCTCAACCACCACCACTGTGTTTCCTAATGATTGGAGTTCCTTCAACACATGAATCAGTCTGTCTGTATCTCTTGAATGCAGACCAATGCTGGGCTCATCGAGGATATACAACGAACCAACCAATGAGCTACCTAATGAGGTACAGAGATTAATACGCTGACTCTCACCTCCTGAAAGTGTGTTAGAAAGACGGTTTAGAGTCAGATAGCCAAGACCTACATCAAGCAGGAACTGGAGGCGGCTTTTGATTTCGGTAAGCAGTCTCTTGCCTATTTCTGCATCGTGCGCGTCAAGCTCTAGTTTTTCGAACCATTCTTTAACCTTAATAATAGGCATCTGAACAAGGTCTGTGATGCTTCTGCCACCTATCTTTACATAGTCGGCTTCTGGTTTCAAGCGAGTGCCATGACACTTGGGACAATTAGTCTTACCCCTGTAGCGAGCCAGCATCACACGATATTGAATCTTGTACTGGTTCTCACGCACCATATCGAAGAAGGCATCGATACAAGGTCTTTCCTTCTTTCCCTTGTCTGAGGGGAGTCCGTGCCACAACCAATCCTTATGTTTCTGACTCAGACTCATGTAGGGTTCGAAGATGGGGAAGTCGTCTTTGGCTGCATTACGGCAGAACCAATCCTTCCACTCCTTCATTCTTTCGCCGTGCCAGCAAACCACACATCCATCGTAAACGGATAGTGTAGTGTTAGGAATTACCAACTTCTCGTCGATGCCGATAATGCGTCCGAAACCCTGGCACTCTGGACAGGCTCCTGCTGGCGAGTTGAATGAGAACATTTGGTCTGTTGGCTCCTCGAATGTCATACCATCGGCCTCGAACTTCATCGAGAAGTCGTAGAAGATGGTGGGGGGGAAGAGCAGGCGCAATTCGCCATGCCCCTCGTAGAAAGCTGTCTCGGCTGAGTCTACAAGGCGAGCAATGACATCCTTGGTGTCATCGACTGAGAGGCGGTCGATGACTAGATAGATGCTAGGAGAACTAGTATTACTAGCATTGCTAGTATCGCTAGATAGGCTAGCCAGATAATCATCAATTCTCTGGAAATCGTTATTTACGTAGATGCGGGCGTAGCCTTCGAGCTGGTAGGTTTTGAGCTGTTGCTCCATGGTGCGGCCCTCGTGCAGATGGATTGGGGCCATCACCACAAAACGGGTTCCTTTCGAGAACTCGAGCATCTTCTGCACCACATCCTCTGTGGAGTGCTTCTTTACTTCGCATCCGCTGATAGGCGAATAGGTATGACCTATGCGGGCAAAAAGCAATCGGTGATACTCGTAAATCTCCGTGCTGGTGCCAACGGTGCTTCGTGGATTGCGTGATATCACCTTCTGCTCGATGGCAATGGCAGGCGGTATGCCGCGAATGAAATCGCACTCGGGTTTGTTCATCCTACCAAGGAACTGGCGGGCGTAACTCGACAAACTCTCTACATAACGGCGTTGGCCTTCGGCATACAGAGTGTCGAAGGCCAAAGAAGATTTGCCGGAGCCACTGACTCCGGCAATTACTACGAATTGGTTACGGGGAATCTTGACATCAATGTTCTTTAGATTATTGACTCTTGCCCCTTTTATCTCTATTGAATCATTCATTCATTATAAAATACTCTTGACGGCCTCGAGCATGCCTACGCTCTTGATGAGGTCGAGATCCTGCTTCACCATAGCGTTCAGACCAGGAATCTTATTCAGGTCCTCCTGCCAGATGAACTCGGCTCCCAGTACGCCATCGGCCACCTTCTGTGTATCGCCAGTAGCCCAGAGCTCCTTCAGCAGATCCATTATCTTCTGGTCGTCGTTAGGTACAATCTCTACGCCATCCTCGCGCTTACCACCCTTATAATAGGTGATGATAGCAGCCAGACCGAATACCAAGCCCTTAGGCAACTCGCCCTTGCGCTCCAGGTAGGTCTTTACTCCAGGAAGGTCGCGAGCCTGGAACTTGGGGAATGAGTTCAGCATGATGCTGGTTACCTGGTGGTCAACGTATGGGTTGTCGAAACGCTCCAGCACGTCGCCAGCAAACTTCTCCAGCTCGTCCATTGGCAGGTCGAGTGTCTGCATCAGCTCCTCAAACTGAACCTTGTGGATATACTTGCCGATAACCTCGTGGTTGCAGGCATCGCGAACGATGTTAACACCACTCAGGAATGCTACTGGACTCAGTACGGTGTGAGGGCCATTCAGCAGGGTAACCTTACGCTTGTGGTATGGTTCCTCTGATGGTACGAAGAGTACGTGCAGACCAGCCTTGTCGGCAGGGAACTCCTGAGCCACCTCTTTTGGTGCCTCGATAACCCACAGGTGGAAGTTCTCAGCCTGTACTACCAGATTGTCGCGATAAGAAATCTTCTCCTGGATCTCAGCAATCTCCTTGCGTGGGAATCCTGGAACGATACGGTCTACGAGGGTAGCATATACGCCACAAGCCTCTTCGAACCACTTCTTGAAGTCGTCGCCAAGGTTCCACAGCTCGATATATTTGTAAATACAATCTTTCAAAACGTGACCGTTCAGGAAAATCAACTCACATGGGAAGATGATGAGTCCCTTGGTCTTGTCGCCATTAAAAGTCTGATAGCGACGATACAACAGCTGAACCAACTTGCCTGGGTAGCTGCTTGCAGGTGCATCCTCCAGTTTGCATGTAGGATCGAATGCGATACCAGCCTCAGTAGTGTTAGAGATAACGAAACGAATCTCTGGCTGATCAGCCAGTGCCATAAAGGCTGCATTCTGTGTATAAGGATTCAGCGCACGGCTGATAACATCAATACGCTCGAGGGTGTTAACGGGCTTACCGTTTTCACGGCCCTGCAGGTTTACATGGTACAGACAATCCTGAGCATTCAACCAGTCTGCCATACCTTTCTCGATAGGCTGTACAACAACTACCGAACCATTGAAGTCTGTCTTCTGGTCCATGTTCCAGATAATCCAATCAACAAATGCGCGGAGGAAGTTTCCCTCGCCAAACTGAATCACCTTCTCAGGCATAACGCTCTTAGGAGCAAATTGTTTGTTTAGAGGTTTCATTTTTAATATTGTTTTAATTGTTACTATTGATTTCTAAATTGCGATTGCAAAGATAGACCATTTTTGCGAAACATCCAAATTTATAGAAACTAAAAACGTAAAAAACCACGGAAACCTTTACGCTATATTTTGTTGATATCCACGTACCCATGCATCACGGCATAGATGGTCAGGGCCGATACACTTTTCATGCCCAATTTGTCCATGATGTTCTTGCGATGGGTAATCACTGTAGCCAGACCGATATTGAGTTTATCGGCTATTTCCTTATTAATATATCCTTGAACAATGAGCGACATCACCTCGATTTCTCTATCGGAGAGAATTTTCCTGTTCAGAATCTCTGGCATGGGGGGCAGATTTTCTCCTTTACCATGAGCATGCTGTACAAGTATGAGTAGTGATCGGACTAACTCTTTTTCTGGAACGTTTACACAGAGACTCTTAAAATCTGCAAGCTGCGACATCGTGTCGAGCGAAAGCGTTAGGACTATTGTCTTACGTTTGTGCTCTGTGAAGAATGGCATGTCTTCCAGTACAACAGCCATTGCAGTGAAATAGTGATAATAACTATTCGGATCGTTGGCTTGTAGCTCCGATAACGATCCGAAAGTGTCGACCGTCAAAATAGGCATGACGTTCTGAAGGATAGCCTTCAACCCCAATGCCGAGAGGGTATTGGGGTCGATAATGGCTATCTTGGGTCTCATGTTCATGATAGGAATCCTAATAATGCTCCTGCAGCTACAGCCGATCCGATGACACCAGCCACGTTAGGACCCATAGCGTGCATCAGCAGGAAGTTATGGCGGTCGTATTCCAGACCTAAATTATTTGATATACGTGCTGCCATAGGTACAGCGCTCACTCCGGCATTACCGATGAGTGGGTTCAGTTTCTTACCTTCAGGCAGGAAGAGGTTCATCAGCTTAACAAAGCAAACACCCGATGCAGTGGCAATCATAAATGCCATAGCGCCAAGGGCGAAAATCTTGATGGTGTTGAATGTCAGGAACTCGCTGGCCTGGGTAGAACAACCTACGGTGAGACCAAGCAGCATCACAACGATGTCATTCAGGGCGGCACCAGCGGTCTTGGCCAAGCGGGTGGTCTTACCGCTCTCCTTCAGCAGGTTACCAAAGAACAGCATACCCAGTAGGGGCAGACCAGATGGTACGATGAAGGTAGTAAGCAGCAAGCCGATGATGGGGAACAGAATGCGCTCAGTCTGCGATACCTCGCGACCTGGCTTCATCTTGATAACACGTTCCTTCTTGGTGGTGAGCAGTCGCATGATGAATGGCTGGATAACAGGTACCAGCGCCATATACGAGTAGGCACATACGGCGATAGCTCCCATCAGGTTTGGAGATAGCTTTGAGCTCAGGAAGATAGCTGTAGGACCATCGGCACCACCGATGATGGCGATACCAGCAGCCTGCGAGGGCTCAAAGCCCATAGCCAGAGCCACCATATAAGCTCCAAAGATACCAAACTGAGCCGAAGCTCCAATCAGCATCAGCTTGGGGTTAGCCAGCAGAGCAGTAAAGTCTGTCATAGCACCAATGCCCAGGAAGATGAGCGGTGGATACCAACCCTGGCGCACACCTTGATAGAAGATGTTAAGCACCGAGTTGTCTTCGTAAAGACCAATCTCTAATCCTGCATCAGCACGGAAGGGGATATTACCTAGAATGATGCCCAGTCCGATGGGGACGAGCAACAATGGTTCGAAGTCTTTCTTGATGGCGAGCCAGATAAAGAAGGCTCCCACCGCAATCATGATCAGATTTCCTACCGTAGCATTGGCAAAGGCCGTATAGGTAAGGAACTCCTGAAAGTTCTGTATGATAAACTGTCCTAAATCCATAATTGTCAATTATCAATTTTCAATTATCAATTAACCTATGGTCATGAGGACAGTGCCTTCCATCACGCTTTCGCCAGGCTTAACGGTGATAGAGGTAACGGTGCCTGCGTATTCCGACTCGATGTTGTTCTGCATCTTCATAGCCTCGAGCACCAGAACCACGTCGCCTTGCTTAACAGTGTCACCAACATTCACCTTCAGGTCGATGATGGTTCCAGGCAGAGGAGCCTTAATGGGCGAACCTGTTCCAGCAGCCATTGGCTTATTAGCAGCAGGTGCTGCAGCTGGAGCAACTGTGGGACGAGCCACAGTCTTTGGAGCCTCTACGTGAACCTTCTTCAGTGTACTTGTGGGGTTGATGGGCTGTTTCAACTCAACATCGAAACGCACACCATTAACGACAACTTTTGCTACGTTGCCTTCCACTTCTTCTATCTCTACGTCGTAATCTACGCCTTGTACTTTATATTGATACTTATTCATAGTCTATAATATTGAAATTAACGAATCTCTGGTGTTGTTGGTATCCTTGGTGCATTGTGCGAGGTTGGGATGACGGGCTTGGAGAAGTGCGTCATCTGGTTCGATTCATCTGCCCAGCCTGTATCTTTCGATTTGATGGTGATGATACCAGATTCTACATCGTGCACATCGTCTTGGTACTGCTTGAGTGCCATAGAGATAACAGCTATGTAAACCTCCTTGTCGATACCTTTAGTCTTCAGACCGTCTTGCAGGATGTTTCCTGTTGCGTGAGCCAAGTCGTGAGTCACCTCAACAGTCTTGGTGATAGGCTTGATAGGCTGGGTGTTAACCACCTTCTTAGCCGTCTCAATGTTGCGCATAATGAGTCCGAATACCCAGAAGAAAATGAATAGTACTGCCAGACAGAAGAATACGATACCCATGGCCAGCAGAGTGATGCCGAATCCGTGTGGATCCTCACGCTTCAGCTTGGCATCCTTGGTCTCATCGGTCTTGATGAAGTTCTCGATACCAGGCGTAACGTTTTCTGCTGATTTTACAACCCATTTGTTGGTGGCCTGACGTGCATAACTCTGGTCGGCTGCCAATGCAGGGATGGTTACTGAGTCGATTAATTCAGTGGCGTTACCATTGAAGAATCCCAGCCAAAGTGGCTCCGACATGGGGACGTTGAGAGACAGATGCAACTTACTCTGTGCAGGGTTAGAGTTGCAAAAGAAGATCAGGTGCTGGCGCCCGCCTATCTGTGTACGAGGGTCACCGCTGGGGATAACGCTCATACGCTTGATACGTTCAGGCACGCTCATCTTTGGATCGAGAACGGACTTGTCTGTAGTAAAATACATACCACGCACGTTATAAGTTGTGAACGAGGTGTTCTCTAACTCAATCCATGCGTGGTTCTGTCCGTAATCATCCTGAATGCTGGCGGTGTTGTTGGTCAGCACCTCGTTAATGCGAATGTTTTTGGCTCCTTGTGCCATCATCGCCGAGGTGCTAACCAGCAGCAGTCCGCTGAGCAGGATTTTGGTTCTTTTCATTTGTTGGTGTATTATTATAAATTCTAGTATTTCTAGTTCTGCTAGTTCTGCTAGTATCTCTAGTTACCCACAGAAGAACAACACAACTATCTGAGCTGTAAAGATTCTGAGGAACATAGCCAGAGGATAAACCGTTGAGTATCCCAGAGCAGGAGCCTCCTTCGAGCAGATGCTGTTAGCATAGGCCAGTGCGGGGGGATCGGTATAGGTACCAGCTATCATACCAGCCAAGGTGAAGTAGTTGAATCCGAACTTCCAGCGTGCAAGTGGACCAACAATCAGAATGGGGATGATGGTGATGAGGAAACCTGTGAGCACATAGAGCAGTCCGTCGCCCTGAACCACAGTTTCAAAGAATCCAGCTCCGGCCTTGATACCTACTGATGCCAGGAAGAGTACCAATCCTATTTCGCGGAGCATCATATTGGCTGATGTGGTGGTGTAGGTTACCAGATGAATCTTATAACCGTAACGACCAATCAGGATAGCTATAATCAGCGGACCACCAGCCAAACCAAGCTTAACTGGAACAGGCATGCCAGGAATAGCTACTGGGAACATACCGAAGATGAGTCCGATGAAGATACCAACGAAGATAGTTGCGATGTTTGGTGCATCCAGACGGCGGATAGAGTTACCCATCTTGCCAGCCACGTTGTCTACTGCATCCTCAGGACCAACCACCATGATGCGGTCGCCCACCTGCAGAGGCAGGGTAGGAGAGGCGAAGATGTCCATGCCATGACGTGTTACGCGGGTTACGTTAACACCATAAACGCTCGAGAAGTGGAGCGATGCCAGGGTCTTACCGTTAACCTTAGGATTGGTAATGACGATACGCTTTGAAACCATTGGCTGATCCTGCTGCTCGAAGTCGATGTCGAGCTTAGGTCCGATAAAGGCGGTGATAGCCTCCTGGTCGGCCTCGGCACATACTATCAGCATCTGGTCGCCCAGGTGGAAGATGGTGTCGCGGTTAGGGATAAACAGCTCGCCCTCGTGAACCAGACGCGATACAACGAAGTCGCGGTTCATGAAGTCGTGCACCTGCAGCAGGGTCTTTCCCTCCAGGTATTTGTTGGTTACCTCAAGGTGCATCTTGTAAGGCTTCTTGTTGGCGTTGGTCTCGTCGAGTGCCTCCAGCATTTTCTCTTCGTGGTCGAGCTTTACCTTACAGATATACCTTACTAATATAATAGCGCCGATGATGCCGAGCACACCAAGTGGGTAGGCACAGGCATAGGCCGATGCAATCTGTGGAGCGTTGCTGCCGAATACGGTAGAAAGTGCCTCGTTGGCAGCACCAAGTCCTGGGGTGTTAGTTACGGCACCATAGAGTGTACCAACCATCATAGGCAGATTGGCTACGTTGCTGGTGTCGAAGAAGATGTAGTAGCAAGCAAACATCACCAGAATGTTCAGCAGGATGGCGCTGGCGGCCATAGCGTTCAGCTTGATACCCTGTGTGCCAAAACTCTCAAAGAATCCAGGACCCACCTGCAGACCAATCATGAATACGAAGAGGATCAGTCCGAAGTCCTGTACGAATGTTAGAATGGGGGTGGGAGCGGTAAATCCGATGTGTCCAGCCAGAATACCTGCAAAAAGAACGAAGGTAACACCCAATGATACCCCAAAAAACTTAATTTTTCCTAAATAAACACCAATCGCTATCACAATAGCGTAGAGTAGCGTGATATGCGCTACTGAGTCAGTTGTCGTAAAAAGGTCTCTTAACCACTGAAATGATTCCATAAAATACTCTTAATAATACCTGTTCTTTATAATATCTCAAATTTCGAGTGCAAAGTTAGCTAAAAATTGCCCATTTCTGTTATTTTTGTGCATCAAATTTTGAATAAATAGTGATTTTTTATTTCTTTCACACTTCAAAACACCATTTTGACTAAAAATGTTGTATCTTTGCTCACTGTTAGTATAAACTTAAAACATAACTTATATAATATTAAACGTAACAAATCTATGGCAAACAAAGAGAAACTCTTTACCGAGTTCACAGCGCCTACCAAACAAGAATGGTTGGACAAGATTGAGGTCGACCTGAAAGGTGCCGACTTCCAGAAACGCTTGGTATGGAGAACAAACGAAGGTTTTAATGTACAGCCCTTCTATCGCCGTGAAGATCTGGCGAACCTGAAGACGCCCGATGCGCTCCCAGGTGAGTTCCCATTTGTACGTGGAAACAAGAAGGACTCTAACGAGTGGTATGTACGCCAAAACATTGTGGTCGAAGATCCTAAGGCTGCTAACGCCAAGGCTCTCGACATCCTGAACAAGGGTATCGACTCCATTGGTTTCAAGGTGCCAGGTAAGCTGGTTTCGATGGATACTATCGAGACACTGCTCGAGGGTATTTACTGCGATATCATCGAGGTGAACTTCATGACCTGTCAGCGCCATTCGCTCGAGTTGGCTGAGATTCTGAAGAGTTACTGGCAGAAGAAGGGCTACGACAAGGAGAAGATAGTAGGCTCTATCGAGTGGGACCCTATGAAGAAGATGGTGCTCAAGGGCAAGGATGTATCGCCTGTATTGGCCTTTGGACCTAAGTTGGCCGAGTCGCTCAAGGAGTATCCAAACTTCCGTGGTATCGTGGTTCATAGCGATGCGCTCAACAATGCTGGTGCTTACATCGTTCAGGAGCTGGGCTATGCGCTGGCTTGGGGTAACGAATACCTGCAGCAGTTGACAGATGCTGGTGTCGATGTGGATTTGGCTGCTAAGAGCATCAAGTTCAACATGGGTGTGAGCGAGAACTACTTCATGGAGATTGCCAAGTTCCGTGCAGCACGCCTGTTGTGGGCTCAGATTGTGAAGCAGTACGAGCCAAAGTGCGATTGCGCTTGCAAGATGATAATCAATGCTACCACCTCTACATATAATCAGACACTGTTTGATAGCTATGTGAATCTGCTGCGTTCGCAGACTGAGGCTATGAGTGCTGCTCTGGGTAGTGTTCACTCGATGGTGGTTACTCCGTTCGATGCGCCTTACGAGGAGGCTACTGATTTCTCTGAGCGTATCGCTCGCAACCAGCAGCTGCTGATTAAGGAGGAGAGTCACTTCGACCGTATCGTCGACCCATCAGCTGGTTCTTACTACATCGAGCACCTGACTGATGCTTTGGCTCAGGAGGCTTGGAAGATATTCCTGAAGGTAGAGGACGAGGGCGGATTCCTGGCTGCTATCAAGGCTGGAACCATTCAGGACGATATTAATGCCACCAACGTGAAGCGTCATGGCGATGCTGCCAAGCGCAAGGAGTTCCTGCTGGGCACCAACCAGTTCCCTAACTTCACAGAGAAGAGCGAGGGCAAGCGTGCTTACAAGCAGAACTGCGGTTGTGGTGGTGTTCATCATCAGGGCGAGGAGGCTGTGGCATTCAAGGCTATCGAGACAACCCGCTTGGCTGCCGACTTCGAGGATCTCCGCATCCATACTGAAGAGAAGAAGGTGCCTGTGGCATTCATGTTGACTATTGGTAATCTGGCTATGCGTCAGGCGCGTGCACAGTTCTCGTGCAACTTCCTGGCTTGCGCTGGCTATAAGGTGATTGATAACCTGGGATTCAAGACCGTTGAGGAGGGTGTTGATGCTGCACTCGAGGCTAAGGCCGACATCGTAGTGATCTGCTCTAGCGACGATGAGTATGCTGAGTATGCTATCCCTGCATTTAAGTACTTGGATGGTCGCGCCATGTTCGTGGTGGCTGGTGCTCCTGCTTGCATGGAGGACTTGAAGGCTGCCGGCATCGAGAACTTTGTTCACGTAAAGTGCAACGTGCTCGAGACTTTGAAAGAATATAATCAGAAACTTGGTATTTAAAGAATAGGAGACTTGAATTATGCGTAAACAATTTAAAGATATTGATATCTATGCAGGCATCAAGGCTCAAGATGGTGCCAAGTGGATTGCCGATAATAAGATTGAGGCTAACTGGAAGACCCCAGAGCACATTGAGGTACGCCCAGTTTATACAAAGGAAGACCTCGAAGGTATGGAGCACCTCGACTTTACAGCTGGTATTCCTCCTTATCTGCGTGGTCCTTACTCAATGATGTACCCCTTCAAGCCTTGGACCATCCGTCAGTATGCCGGTTTTTCAACTGCTGAAGAGTCGAACGCTTTCTATCGCCGTAACCTGGCTTCTGGTCAGAAGGGACTTTCTGTAGCCTTCGACCTGCCTACTCATCGTGGTTACGACCCTGATAACGCTCGTGTTGTGGGCGATGTGGGTAAGGCTGGTGTAAGTATCTGTAACGAGGAGAACATGAAGGTGCTCTTCTCTGGTATCCCCTTGAACAAGATGTCTGTATCAATGACCATGAACGGTGCCGTACTGCCTATCCTGGCATTCTACATCGTAGCAGGTCTGGAGCAGGGCGCTCAGCTCGAGGAGATGGCAGGTACTATCCAGAACGATATCCTGAAGGAGTTCATGGTGCGAAATACCTATATCTACCCACCTGCATTCTCCATGAAGATCATCGCCGATATCTTCGAGTACACCTCTCAGAAGATGCCTAAGTTCAACAGCATCTCTATCTCTGGTTATCACATGCAGGAGGCTGGAGCTACCGCTGATATCGAGTTGGCTTACACCTTGGCCGATGGTATGGACTACCTGCGTACTGGTGTGAATGCTGGTATCGATGTGGATGCCTTCGCTCCACGACTCTCGTTCTTCTGGGCTATCGGTATGAACCACTTCATGGAGATAGCCAAAATGCGTGCTGGAAGACTGTTGTGGGCTAAGATTGTGAAGAGCTTTGGCGCTAAGAATCCTAAGTCGTTGGCGCTGCGTACACACTCTCAGACCTCAGGTTGGAGTCTCACAGAGCAGGATCCATTCAACAACGTAGGTCGTACCTGTATCGAGGCTATGGCTGCCGTATTGGGGCACACTCAGTCGCTGCACACTAACGCGCTCGATGAGGCTATCGCCCTGCCTACCGACTTCTCGGCTCGTATCGCTCGTAACACCCAGATCTACATTCAGAATGAGACCAAGGTGTGCAAGCAGATTGACCCATGGGCTGGTTCTTACTATGTTGAGACATTGACCAACGAGCTGGTTCACAAGGCTTGGGAGCACATTCAGGAGATTGAGAAGCTGGGCGGTATGGCTAAGGCCATCGAGACTGGTCTGCCAAAGATGCGTATTGAGGAGGCAGCAGCCCGCACTCAGGCTCGTATCGACTCAGGCGTTCAGACCATCGTGGGTACCAACAAGTATCGCCTTGAGCACGAGGATCCTATCGATATCCTTGAGGTTGATAACACCGCTGTACGCAAGCAGCAGGAGGAAAGCTTGAAGGAGGTTCGTGGCAAGCGCGATGAGGCTGCATGCCAGGCCGCTCTGAAGGCCATTACCGAGTGCGTGCGCGACTTCCAGGAGGGCCGTAAGAGCGAGAACAACCTGCTGGATCTGGCTGTCAAGGCCGCTCAGCTGCGTTGTACTCTGGGTGAGATTTCAGATGCCTGCGAAGAGATCGTGGGCCGTTATAAGGCAGTAATCAGAACAATTTCAGGCGTGTATAGTTCAGAATCAAAGAACGATAGCGACTTCGAGTTGGCTTGCAAGCTGACCGATGAGTTCGCAGAGAAGGAAGGTCGCCGTCCTCGTATCTTCATCGCCAAGATGGGTCAGGATGGTCACGACCGTGGTGCAAAGGTAGTAGCAACGGGTTATGCCGATTGTGGATTCGACGTGGATATGGGACCGCTGTTCCAGACGCCTGCCGAGGCCGCTCGCGAGGCTGTAGAGAACGACGTGCATTGCGTTGGTGCCTCTTCGCTCGCAGCTGGACACAAGACGCTTATTCCACAGCTTATCGAGGAACTCAAGAAACTGGGCCGCGAGGACATTATGGTCATCGCAGGTGGTGTAATCCCCGCTCAGGACTACGACTTCCTCTACAAGGCTGGCGTGGCTGCCATCTTCGGCCCAGGTACTTCAGTAGCGAAGGCCGCCGTCGAGATGATGAAGATTCTGTTAGACAAAGAATAAAAATGAAAACAGTAGATGTAGTGATAATCGGAGCCGGTCCTGCCGGCTCCGTTTGTGGATACCTCCTTCAGAAGGCGGGCAAGGATTGTCTGCTGATTGACCATGCTTCGTTTCCGCGCGATAAGATATGTGGTGGCGGATTAACGCCAAAGGCTTGGCAACTGCTCGACCAGATATACCCTGGTCTCGAGTATGCCTACAATCCCATCACCCGTGTTCGCACGTTTATCGACGATGAGTTTCGTTGTGAGTTCTCTATCAACAGCCCTAAGCGATACATCCGCATTGTGAAGCGTCGCGATTTCGACCATTTGCTTTTGCAGCGCTACGTGGGCGAGGGTGGGGCGTTTCTGAAGGGCAGCTTTGCGCGATTCGATGAGGTGGGGGGCGATTACCCTGTGGTGGTAACGCTCCGTTCTGGGCAGCAGATAGCCTGTAAGTATCTGGTGGGCGCCGATGGTGCAACCAGTAGGGTACGCCAGCAGATAGCCCCCGATAGCCCTCACGGCATGTTGAGTTTCGAGCAGTATCAAAGCCGCAGTGAGGCTGCTGGAGATACCATCACCATCGCTATGTCGCGCGATTATGTTCACGGCTACTTCTACCATTTCCCTAATCAGAAGGAAGATGTGGTGGGCTTCTGCGATCTGGTGGCCACCAAGCAGAAAACCTCGGATGTATGTGCCACCATTGGCTATCCGCTTCACGACCATGAGCGCCTGCATGGAGCCTATATCCCTCGCAATTCGGTGGTGTCGCCTTTTAAACGGGTGATGCTGGTGGGCGATGCGGGCGGATTCCCCAATCGTGTGTCGTACGAGGGACTTTACTATGCCTTTGCCACAGGTAAGAATGCTGCTGAGGCCATCATCAGTGGTCGCGATTTCCGCCAGGTTAACAGGGTGATGTATCGCAAAAAGCGCAAGGAGGATTTCCTTGACCGCGTGGTTTATAGTGGTGGCGGACTGGCTGTGCTGAAGGCGCTGATGCACTTTCCGCGTGTGGTTCAGTATCTGTTTAATGTCTTTGTGTAGATAAAAAAAAGTAAAAGCTCCCAGCTTTTGGGAGCTTTTTACATTTCCGTTTGTAGGGTCTACATCAACGAGTCGCGCTCGTCAATCTTGTACGCCTTGTTATCCCTTTTCAAGTAGATTTGCAAATCGCTGAAGTAACCAGTTTTTTGGATTTCAGCCAGATTAATCTGTGCGTCCTCTTCTTGCAGATACTCTTGGGCGTTGGCAAGGTGGCTTGAAAATTCAAGAATCTTCTTGTCTGTGTCCAGAACCGATATCCACTCATCCTTCAAACGGTTTCCGATAACAAATTTTCTACCCATTCTTTTACCTATTATTATATCGAAACGTAGTTTGTTGTTAGCTTGATAGCTGTTTATCTGATGCAAAGATACACACTTTCTGCCAACAATGTATCACTACGCCTTGAAAAACTTATGTAAACGTTTGAGTAATTCACATTTCACACTTCACATTTCACGTTTTATATTGACGACTGATTAATCTTACGCCACGTCTTTGTGCCCTTAATCTTTTCTGCCAGCTTGTCCTTAATCAGTAGCGAAATGCGCTGTCGGGCGGCATCGTCATTATCTTTGTCGTAATGATAACAATGCTTCACGTTGTCCTTATTAAATATTTCGGGCAATTCATTATAGGCATCAACCGTCTTCTTTCGACGTACCTTCATGGCTGCATCAGTACGTAACTGGTCATCGAAGTACTTCTCGGCCATAGCACCAAAATAGTACTGCTGACAGATGAACTGCATGTTTACTATCAGCAAGGCCAGCTTCTCGTCGACCTCGTCAGTATGGAACTCGCCACACCAGTATTCGCCCTTCTGGTGTAGTTCGTCCCAATGGCGAATCATGATGAAAGGTGCCGACATATTGATGCCATGATAAGCACACCGCTTAACAAGCATCTCCTCAGCCTTTGAGTTGTTCTCCTCGGCATCGGCCATACGGCGTGCTGTCCAGTCATAAAGAACGTCTATTATCTTGTCGACATTCAACTCGCCCTTAGTCTTGTCCAGCATTTCAGCCCAATAGCGCAGGCTCTTGTCATCATCTGATTTCGTATAGCGCTCACGCTCCATCATCTGGAAGTGTGTGTTAGGCAGGGGCACAACGGTGAGTCGGGTGGCCTGACCTGAGCCGAAGTTGGCTTCGTTAATCTTCTTCTTCAGTGCCAGGGGGGTACCTGTGTAGATGTAGTTCCATGTCACTTTGAAGTTCTGCATCACAGAGTCGTTGTTGCTATAAGCCTGACCATCAATCTCGTTGTGGAAAGCCTTAAGCTCCAGGTTCTGTTTGTCAATCCAGCTTCCCCCCTTCTGTACTGATAGGGTATTATCCAACTCAGTGTCGAAGGTGAGCATGTGTAACTGCATTTCTTCGCCATCGATTATCTCAACCGAATTCACCATATCCTGTATGAACTGGGCGTTCGAGGTGCGTGCAGGGTGGTCGCGAACTATTACCTTAGGCTTCTTGGGTTTCTCTTTGTTAGCGCCCTTACTCCTCATTTCTTCGCGATAGCGATTAATAGCTTCGAGTCCAGCCTTATCGGCCTTGATGATAGGAGCTGCCAGAATCTCGTAGAGACGTGTGGCAAAACTCTTACCTGATGCAGGATCGCCTACTATAAGTGTAGAACTGTTAAGACGTCGCTTTTCCTCAGGACGATGGTAGAAGCGGTATGTGCAACGAGTCATCAGAGTCATCATCAGTGCACTTGCTACCGCTAGTGCTGCAGGATACTGATTGCGCTTAAGTCCCTTGCAGATGTCCTTTAGAATGGGGTATGCTTCGAACAACTCTTCTATTTGCGCTCCCCACTCCCAAAGCTTTCGCTCAATATCTGTTTCGCTATCGTCAGTGGTGATGGAGAAAGCTGAGGGCTGGAGCCCTATTAGCTCCTTATATTCCTTACCCGTTACTTCCTTGATAGCCTTCTGCATGGCTTTAGAAGGCATCTGATTCAGGTACTTCTTTTCTCGTTCTGTCATACGGTCGGCAGCACTCTCTACTGTCTGTGCAACGTTCTCGTTGCGCTCGTTGATAATCTCCTGAACCCATGATTGACGCTCCAAAACCATCTGAACCGTACGTTTGTCGCCATCAAGCATTATCAGCAAGTCTGACGCCAATTTGAGGCTTTCGTTGTGACGATTACTATCGGTCTTACAAGGCAGTTTTTCTTTATAGCGCTTGTCTATGAGTAGCTGTACGTCGTAATCCTTCCACAATACCACCTCCAGCTCACCTTGTTCAGTCGAATTTGCCGCTCGGCTTTGCCGCTTGGCTTGTCCGAGAATTCGACTGGAGATAACATCAGCATTTGCAATGCTGAGAGGGCTGCCATTCATTGTTGCCTGCGAGTGCCCTTCGCGATAAAGCTGGTTGTATTTCTCAGCAAACTCCTTGTTCTCATAAGTAAACAATTCCTTGTTCATATACAAAATGTCTTCCTCTTTACAAATGAAACTCATCCTGCTGGCGTCCTTGCAGCTTTCGTCTACAATTACGTCAAGGATTTCAGCCATAAAGTGCTGATTGTCAATTAGGTTGCCCTTTTTGGTGTCGGCCTTGAACACTATTTTCAGGCCTTTGCCACTGGGGGTGATATAGACCAGCAGGATACCAAGCTTTGCAAGATCCATCGATGTCCACTTCTCGAACACCGCCTTGGGATTCTCTATATGGTCTATGTCCATTACCACCAGTCCTGTCAGCTGGGTTGCACTCTGCTTGCGCCAACGGCCCGGCTTGCCCGACTTCGATATGGTTTCATCGAAGGTGGCCTGGAATATGAATGCAGGCAGCTTGCGTTTCAGTGATGCATCGCCAGTAAGACGGAACTGATCAATATACTCGTTCCACTTTGTTGCACGTACAAGTGCGTAGAACTGCTGTTCATTAATAACAGATGTAGGATAGCTAAAATTTGTCTGAATACTAAGCATAAAAATTAAAATTTGGTTACAACTCTTGTTAATTCTGCCTTCTCGAGATTGGCGGTGCAAATATTCTAAATAACAATCTTGGAAACCAAATTTTTGGAGTACCTGATAAAAAACGCGCAAATGGCTAAAAATCAACCATTTGCGCGATATTCTTGGATAACTTGAAAACTCTAGAAAAGTTATTCAGGGTTATTCTGGGTCTTGTAACGTTTCGAAACGCTTCTAAACGACTCAAAAAGTAGTTTGTCTTCGTAAGTTCCCTGTGTTTGCTTACTAAGTTTTACCTTGACGGTGCTTAGTGTATAGTATTTCTTAAATGCAAATAGTATGTCGGCCATTTGTAGATTCTGGTCATTTATGATGTGCATCCTTAATATGTGACCAATGAACTGGCATACCTTTGTAACCTGTACACATTGTACGCTGCCTTCAAGAAATTGCATGAGCATGTCGCTATGTTCACGTGCAAAGGCATCCATCGTTTTGCAGAATAACTCACTATCTACATAATATATGTATTCGCGTGCGTGCCCGCGCGCGTTAGTCTTGATGGTCTTGTTATTCTTTTCAGCGGCCTTGGTTATAATGGCTTTTACTCTGTCAATAAAGTCTTCGTCAACCTCGCGCGGCATGTTGTTCTTGCTCGCTGGGGCTTTTTTAAGCTTGGGTTGATCGTAACTCTTCATCTCCTTTAGGAATTGTACCACCTGTGGATCTTTATCTGTATAGTAATCGGCCACGCGTTTCCTTAACTGGTCGACGCCTGCCTCCCAACCACAAATTCTAAAGACCTTGTCCAGTCCGCTAAGGTCTATTCCTTGTGAATAATGTGCCACGGTCTTGCTTATATGTTTTCAACAAATCCTATGGCCAATGAAGACTCTGGGGAATATTTGATTCTTATGGTGTGGTCGAAGAAATCTTCCCAATATTCACGCTCCTCTTTCAGCGAAGCGGCCAACTGGTCCATTGTCTCTTCAGTGATATTGAAGAATATGGCACCAGGATCCATAGTCAATGCATAATATCCTTCATGACACTTGTTAACTTCTACGCATAGCTCAAATGGCTTCTCGTTGTCATCGTTCCTAAAGCCAATAGAGTAGTGTCGCAGCCCCTCTTTCAGGGAGATGGCTACATCTGAAGTACTATCTGCGAGAGTTTCAGTTTGAGTCTCTTCAGCCTCATTCGTTAGCTGATTATATCTTTGATAGCAGAGTAATCCGAAAGTATCAACATCTACACGCTTGTCGTCATCGTTGCATAGCACCTCGCAATCTCTTAGCTCTGCTTGGTTCCATACCGTGCCTTTGGGCGAGTTCCAGTACTGTACTATGGGATGGCTGTGGGTTTCAAGTTCGTACTCACCCTCTTCGTTCCAAGTAGCCTTGGTAACAATGAGTGTTCCAATATGCTTGCCCAGCTCTCCGTTGCAATAGATATAATCGAACGGTGCCGAGAGGTTCATTATCTTAGTTTCTATCATCATTCTATTTACTTTATTTAGTGTGCAAAGATAAGCAAAGTTTTCCAAAACGCCAAATCTACTATCATAGAAATTGTGAATTTGTGAAATGTGAAACGTGAATTATCTGTGCTCGCTACCTCGGCAATTATCTTTTGATTGTAATCTATCTATATATATTATATTTATATAATATATATAGATAGAGTGATTTGTAAATTTTTTCTATGCCCCGTTATCTACGCCAAAATTCACAATTCACACTTCACGTTTCACGTTTTTTTGTCCCTCCCTAAGGCCGTATACCATCTGATAAGGCACGAAACGTAATCTCGTGCCCCATGAAGTGGGTGCTCGCTGATAGTTTCTTTACGAGAAACTATGAGATTCTTAACGAGAAACTGGTAGATTGTTCCGTACTAACCATTAGGTTGTTTATTCTACTGCTATGAGCTCGCGGCCTATTTTGTGGAGGCCTTCTACTATGCGTCTGCGTTGTTCGGGGCGTGGTTTCTTTATACCGTTGGCATAGTGGCTGAGTTGATGTTGATTAATACCAGACACTCTACTGATGGCTGCAATTGATGCGTAAGGTGAACACATCTGCAGTAAAGCTGCGGCATCTAGATGGTACTCGAAATCGTAATCGCCATCACGAAGCCACTGTGGTACATCATCGCCGTCGGCAATCATACCTTCAACATGAAAGTTCAGAGTCTCGCGAACTTCATCAATCAGTTCATCATACGTTTTAGCTGTAATAACTACAGCTCCAGGAACATTCTCACTAAGTGATGCGCCAAAATTCTTATTGCACCAAGATACGTTTACAATAATTTTCTCCATAGTTCTTCCTTTATTTCCAACCTGCTTGTTTCCAAATACTATTCAAAAGAAATTGGCTTAATACCTCATTCTTATGTCCTCTGATAGTTACCTTGCCTTTCTTTGTAGGGTGTTTATATTGTCGATGGTCACCCTTAGTAGCTACAAGAATCCATCCGTCGGCTTCAAGTAGTTTAATGACTTCAATAACTTTATACGCTCTCATTATTATTCAATATATGATGGCGCAAAGGTAATAAAAATAATACTATTTTCAAAACATATCTCTTGGTTTGGTATTAGTTTTAATACTATTTAATATGTTTATCCCAAAATCATAGTTATTATAATTCACTAAGAAAAATAATTTGTAAAACATTTGGTGGTTTCGTAAAATATTCTTATTTTTGTACCCGAACTCCAATTATTTGGAGAGACATATTGACGGAAAGTGTTTTCTGACGCATTGTCTAAAAAATTAAATTAGACTAGTAAAGAATAGTTGCCCCACTTTTTAAGTCTTTATGTATAACCAATAACTTTTAAAATCGTCTTGTGATAGGGCAATAGCGAGACACAAAAACTATAAAGAGATGAGAAAAGTATTATTTGCATCTATGACATTATGTTGCATTTTATTGTTAGTGAGTTGTAACAATCGTGTTAGTTATCCTGTAGTTGAAATTTCGCAAGGCTTGAAAGATGTTGTAAATAATGGTGCTTATTATACTTATGGTGATTTCCATCATGGCATTGCTGAAGTTTCTACTCAGTCTGGATATTTTGGTTTTATAGATATGAATGGTAAAGAAGTTGTCCCATGCAAATACACGCTTTTGTATTATGAGGATGGTTTCTACAAATTTTCTACAGGAAGGAATATTCGTTATGGATCTGATAGGAAATGGGGCGTTCTTGATTCTTTGGGACGTGAAATAATACCAGAAGAATATACAGATATGGATGTATTCCTTGCTCAAAGAACTATACGAATGAAAATGAGTGACAATAGTTATATTTTTTATAATCTTGAAGGAAATAATTGTTATCCATTTGATGAGAATGATGATAATATCATTATTGGTACTAGAGGATTTATTGACAAGATAGTGAATTATAAATCAGACAAAGTTGTCTATCGTGCTATAGGCTCTTGGTCTCCTGGTGCTACTCTTGATTCTCGAAATGAGCATGTAGGTCTTGTCGATTCTGTGGGAACAGAGATTATTCCCCAGCGCTTTAGAGCTTTCTCTAATTATTCCGATGGCTTGGTTGTTACATGGAGTGGTCGCTTCGTAGGTGTTTGGGATATTATTAATCGTAAGGAGATTCTTCCTACTGAATACACATTAATTGCTACCAATAACGACTATTTCAATGAGCCTATTCTCTTTGAAGACAAATACTTTATTGCAGAAAACAATAATGGTCAGAGAGGTGTCTTTGACAGAACAGGCAAACAGATTATCCCATGCAAATACTCCTCTTTGAAATTTGTTAATGGCTTGATTTACGCCACTAGAGGGGGAGAACAAGGTGTATTGGATTATGAAGGTAATGAGGTCCTGCCATTCCGATACGATGAGGTAAAGATCTCTAAGAATTGTATTCAGGCCGCAAAAAGACAAGACGACTCTTATCGATGGGGTATATTCAGCCGCACTGGAAAAGAAATGCATCCATGTACAATTAAATATATGGAAGAAGAATGTGAGGGATTGATTGCTGCAAGTAAAGAAGGAGACCTTTGGGGGTATTATGATACTGATGGCGATTTAGTGATACCTGAAAAGTTTAAAAGTGCAGGAGACTTTAGTGGTGGTTTGGCTGCTGTTTGGTATGATGGTGAACGCGGTTACATTAACAGGAAGGGGCAATCAACTTTTGATAAATAGCTTTAAACACAACGATTATGCAAATAGACAGTTCTGTTATCTCTGAATGGAAAAATAGCACCCGGAAGATTTTCTGGAGTACTATTCTTCTGTTCTTTGCTGGTGTTATCAGCACTATTTACGATTATATATCGTATGCTGCTGCCATATTCTCAATGGTGTCAGGTATGGCGTCAAGTGCACTTGGCTCATTGGGAAGAGGTTCTTTGATAGATATGTCAGATTTCGTGGAGTGGGGACTTTCGTCTAAAGGCCTCGTTATTATTGGTTACATTTTGTACATTTGGGGACTTACTTCATTTGCTTCTATACAGCGATTGGAAGAAACTGCAACACAAGTTAGAAAGATTAGAACTGCAGGTATTGTTTTAGCTGTAGTTGTTATGATTGACATGGTGTTTGGAGTATTAGGATCAATACCTGTCTTAGGCTGGTTCTTCCGTTTATTTGTCTTTATAATGACATTGTATTGCTATTATAAGATGAAAAACGCAGCAGGACGACTGATGGTTGCTGAAGACTTTAATGATAGGGCCAAACGTGGATCGAGAAACCTGCGCTTTGCAGCTGTCTGCGAGATTAGATTAATGTGGTTGCCTTTGTGGACTGCTATCATTATGTTATTGCTTGCAGTCTTTGGAATCTGGATGTTTGGACATAGTAAAACAATAAAAGCTGCCGAGGATACAATTGGGTTCATGGGGTTTTTGTATGGCATCGTAGTTTTTATTATTAGTATTATAGCGGCTTGTTCAATATTCTGTGCTTTCTGGTGGCCAATCATGGGATGGTATAGAGTGATGACGGGTGGCCCTGCAGATCCTGATGAGCATCAGCAAGAAACACAACAAGAACCTATAGCAGAAGAACCTGTTGCAGATGAGCCTGTAGCAGAACCTTTGGTTCTTGCAAAGGCTGAAAATATCGTCGAGATTGAGGAAGGGGAAAAAATACCATGGTTTGAAAAGAACAAGAAATGGCTATTACCTGTTGGAGGAGTAGCTGCGTTGGCACTCGTTATATGGGGAGTAGTGTCGTTCTTAGGAATTGGTAGTAAGGGTAATGATCTTCTTCCTGTACAAAAGCCTGCTTGGGATAAGTTTGTGGTAGTATTAAACGATGATGTTCCTATATACAAGGAGGCCAAAACTATAAGCCCTCAATTGCAGATTATGCGTGAGGATGTGGCATCAGATGTTGTCAGCCAATACTTCAAGTGGAGTGATACTCCTGACAAACGAGGTTATGCCTCGTACAATTATACATTATATGGGAAAAATATAGTACCAGTTATTAGTGAAGAAGGAGAATGGTATAAAGTCACAATTTTGGCCGATGAAGTAGGCATGATAGATGGCTATATACAAAAGACGCATTGTAGAGAAGTTAAGCCTGAACCTATAACTCCAGAACTGCTTCAAAATTTAAATAGCTACAATTGGCATCAAAGCAGATTCGGATTGCAAACAGAAGGAAAATATAAGAATCTTTGTTTTATATCTTCTTTTAGCGAAATGGATGGTTGTTGGCTTGATGTGGCAGTACTATATGATGGAGTGTTGATTAATCCGCTCACCAAGCGTATTGTAACAGGTAAAAATTGGGAAGATGAGTCATTGTATAAGGTGATTCCTGTTGAAGAAGATGGAATGCCGGCACTTAGATTTGGCAAACAGTTACAAGGAGCTGATGAGGTTCTCGATGCACAGCTAATTGTACAGAAAGCGAAAAGCGGTGAGCTCGATTTAGGCGTTTTCTTCGAATCTATTCCTACTTCGCAATCTTCTATTCAATTGGTTTCGTATTACTTCCCTGAAATCAATAAGGAGTATCTATATACATTCTATCAAGACCTCTCTAGTAATCAATCATCAGGGGGAATTGACGGAGTAGAAGATAAGAATTTCACAGGTTTTACTTATGTGATCGATAGTGGAGAGTATGGGTATGAACTTTTTGCTGAAGCAAACGGCGAAAGAAAAACCACAGGCATCTCAGGAACACAAGTAAACATCTTAGACCAGGCCGATTATGATGGTGATGGAGAACTGGAGGCTGTTGTGTATGAGTGGGGCGGTGGAAACTCAATAGCACCTCCATTCATTGTTTACTTCGACAAAGAAACACAGGAATTCAAGAAAGCTGAAGGATTTAATGACGCAAATGCAGAACCTGAAATCAAGGTTGAGAACTGGAAAGGCAAACCTTCTTTCAGAGTAGACGTAGGTCTTCGTAAGGACAGGTATGTTTATAATGATCATAGCGTTGTTCTGGCAGAATGTATCGTGCCAAATGTGGGCGAAGTGATTTCCACCATTACCGTTGACCAACTATTTGGTAAAAGCGAAGAGCCGGAAGAGAAAACGGCACATATCGACATCGATGGAGATGGCGAGAAAGATAAAGTGTTATTCATGCACGACACTAGTCATTTCCTGGATTGGGGCAAGCGAATGATGCTGAAGGATATGTCTGGCTCATATTGGTGCTTGCCTGATGGACATGACGATATCGGAGTTACTGGTTCGAAGTTTGCTTTCATCAAACCAGAAGAGGGAGATCTTCCAAACATATTAACAGACGATGCCTGGTTCTATAAATGGATCGACGGAAAATATGTATTGCAATAAACAAATAAAAGGTGTTGAGCAATCGCTCGGCACCTTTGTTCGTTTATCCCAGTATCCCAGTTATTCTACTGCGATGAATTCAAGGCCAATTTTAATTGGGGTAGCTTTTTTTAGCAAAGAAGTTTGCAACATTCGGCAAAACTTTGTAAATTTGCACCGAATAAAGAATAAAAGGAATACATTATGCCAAAGATATTTGAATATTTCGGTTTTATCTTCTATTTCTTCTCAAATGAGCACGAGCCAATTCATGTGCACGTGATTCATGGTGGGAAAGAAAGCATCTTCGACCTCATTATGATGGATGGAGAACTAGTGGAAATACATGTTCGCGAAAAGAAAGGTGCAGAACCATTGCCTGAAAAGGATAAGCGAACAGCAGAGGAATTTATTCGTAAATATCATAAGAATATCATTGATAAGTGGGTGAAGTTCTTTGTACTGAAGCAAAGCGTAAGAAGTACTAACATCAAGAAGAAACTATAATAAAGAAAAAGGAGGACTATATGGAAACAATTTACATTACTAAGGCATTGGATGTGGGGAATCTGAGTGTTTGCCTGCACTTTAGCGACAATACAACACAGACAGTAGATATTGGTGATTTTATTCGTCGCCATCCGCATCCGCAGTATAACAAGTATCTTGACCCAAAGAAATTTTCGAAGTTTGCAATCGAGAATGGAAATATTGTATGGGGTAAAAATTGGGATATGATTTTCCCAATTGAGCAGCTACATGCAGGTGCGTTGTTATAAAGTAAAGGATATAAAAGAATAAGGTGTCGGGTACAATCGCTCGGCACCTTTGTTCGTTTATCCCAGTATCCCAGAATCACAGTTATTTTTGGAACGGTAAAAGAAAAATATTAAATAAAATTTGGAAGTGTAACTAATTTTAGTTGCCTTTGCTGCCATATGGAATACTTAAAGTACAAAGGCTACACGGGAAGTGTAGAGTATAGTGAGGAAGACAACTGTCTTTATGGAAAAGTGCAGGGTATGAGTAAACATGCCATCACCTATGAGGGAATGGACTTGAATGAATTAAAGCAGGATTTTGAAGGAGCAATCGATGACTATATAGCATCGTGTGCTGCGCGTGGCGTAGAGCCCTGTAAGCCTTATAGCGGCACGTTCAATGTTAGAGTTTCGCCAGAGATTCATAGTGCAATTGCAGCTTTGGCTCAAAAGTCAGGAATCACAATTAATGCTTATGTTCGCCAAGTTCTAGCAAGAGAGGCAGAAATGGCATATTGATTTTATCCCCCCTATCCCAGAATCACAGTTATTTTTCTGTGGGGGCTGGTGATATATATATGAAAAAGGTGTCGAGCAATCGATCGGCACCTTGGTATATAAAATGTTAATTTCTTGTTATTGGAATATTCATAAACCTTACAGGCTTATCACCATTCAGCCCCCATTTATCGCAAAGTACGATTAATTTTAGTCTTGCAATACTTTCTGCGGCTTGTGGAACACCTTCAATGCTTATGCTTAACCTCATAGGAACTCCTGTTGGTATGTTGAATGTTTCTGTAGTCCAGTTATAATTTGGTCTATTTGCCACTTTTACTTTAATATTATCGCCTTGATAAATATTCCCTTCATTATCATAAACCTCAGATTTAGATCCTTGCACTTCGATGTCTTCAATATCATTTACTCCAAGATTGTTCAAAATCAAATCTAGAATTACAGTCTTTCCACTTGCAGCGCAACGCTTAATCTTGATTTGGAAATCTGGATGGTTAGTAATAATCTTAAGTGGTGCATCTTGTGCGCTTGCATTCTGCAAACCAAAGGCGAATATCGCCATCATGATGAATAGAAACTTTTTCATAATGCTTATTGTTTTAATGTTATTATAGTTTTATTTTAGGCGTGATAGTTGGGCTTTGGCTTTGGTGTGGCCATTATCAGCAGCGTTGCGGAACCAGAACTTCGGCTTCGGTTACTTCGGCAATGCTGTTGTAATCGGCTTTGTGACGGGGCACCTTGTTGTTGGGGCTTGTTAATTTCTGGTAATAGGGATGTTCCTGATTATCAGCCATTTGTCTTTTGCTGGTATTCCCCATTCCTTGCAAAAGACGACTCCCTCAAAATACGCTATATTTTCTGCTGTAGTAGAAACGTTGTTGATGCAAAAACTAACTTTTACAGGTATGCCAGATATCAGGCGATAATCTGTTACTTTGCCAGCGTAGCTACCACTGTTTGCAACCTTGGTAGTGATGGCGCCCTTAATACCTTCATACTTATTTCCCTCGTCATCATACACCACGGTCCAATAACCATTCGCATTTGCAATAACATCAATCATAACGTCTTTATCGCTCTTGTTGGTGAACACCATATCGATGATGACTGATTTCCCACTTGCTGCGCAACGTTTTACTTTTACGTCAAAGTCGGGGTGATTGGTTATAATTTTCAGTGGTGCATCTTGTGCGCTTGCATTCTGCAAACCAAAGGCGAATATCGCCATCATGATGAATAGAAACTTTTTCATAATGCTTATTGTTTTAATGTTATTATAGTTTTATTTTAGGCGTGATAGTTGGGCTTTGGCTTGGGTGTGGCCATTATCAGCAGCCTTGTGGAACCAGAACTTGGCCGTAGAGTTGTCGGTGCCAAGATACATCATACCTGCCATATACATCGCATCAACATGTCGGTTGTTGGCGGCCTTCAGGAAGTATTCTGTAGCTGTTTCTTTGTTGTAACCATCGTAGTTGCTGTTGCTATAGAGCATGCCTAGTTGGTAAAGTGCTTCGATGCTTCCTTGGTGGGCTGCTTGGGTGAAACAAGTCCTTGCCTTGCTGTAACTCATGGCACGCATGTGTTTCTTGCCCTGTGTCACAAGGTCGGATGCAACAGAGAGTGACATTACTTGAGTCGAGATTTCTTGCTTTGGAGCGGCTGGAGCTGGAGTAGGATTTGGAGTAGGATTTGGAGTAGGATTTGGAGTAGGATTTGGAGTAGGAGTGCTGGCGGCTAGCGCTCTGTTTTCGTATTTGCCAGCCTTTTCTGAGGCAAACTGCCAATTGCGCCAATTGCGATTTCCGCTTGATGCAATAATTGTTGGAGTCTGGCTTTTACCATTATTCTCTACTACTGCCTTGCGCTTAACCTGCTGGGTAACGTAATCGCTCAGTTCGCCAAGTGTGGTGTAACCACCCGACTGCTGAATTTTCTCTAATATATAATAGGTAAACATGCCATGCTTCTGGCTTTTATAGGGATAAGCCGTTTCATCGCCTTGGGCGGCTGAGAAAACAACGGTGTTATCACCAACAGGATCGGCTTTAACCTTAATGGCAACGCCCCTCGACGATGCCAGCATCTTGCCATCGCGGTTTGCTCCACTGAAACAGGCGTCGAGGAAAACCATGATGCTTCGTGATGGCATCTCTTCTAGTTTGGCATAGAGTTTCTTGGTGCTCATGGCGCCATCGCTTGATTGGCTGAATCCGTCGATGGGCAGCAGGTAGGCCTCTTTATCACTCTCATCTGGCATGCCGTGACCTGAATAATAGACGATAGCTCTGGCTTCGCCATCATATGCCTTCAGCATATTGCCAAGCCAATAAATGGCATAGTTCATCTCGCCCAGTGTGGCATCAGGGACGAATCGGATGTGATCATCGGGTATTCCAAGTGTCTTCTGGCAGTAGATTTTAAACACCTCTCCGTCGTTTTTGGCAAAGGGCACTATCTCTTCGTTCTTGTAGTTCTCGTTAGATACAATCACTACAAAGGTCTTGTCGTCAGTTATGCTATTGACTGCAATCTTCGTGTCGACTGTTTGTGCGTTAATACCAACAGAACACATTGTAAGTGCAAATATTAGCAAATAGTGTTTCATGTTCAAAAAGTTTTAAAGACTGTTTTAGATTCTTTGGCAAATATAGTGCTTTTATTTTAGAATAGCAAGTTTTTTTTGTTTTTTTCTGCATATCAGTTGTTTTTTTATCCCAGTATCACAGAATCACAGTTTTTTTTTGGCTGGGGGATATTTTTGCAGTAATTTCTTTGCAGGTTCAGATATTCTTCTTATTTTTGCAAAGGAATTATAAATATTGATAACCATGAAACAATTACGAATCTATATCATGCTTTGGGCCACTATGGTTGTGGTGGCATCGTGCAATCATCAGCAGCAGAGTCAGGCTGATGCTGGCACACAGCCAACTTATGTAGCCAATCATGTAGACAGCCTTGTAACCATTGGTCTCGATACGCTGAATCTCGATCAGAAAATGTTACTTATCGATAGCCTCGAAAAGGCGGGCCAGCTCTCTGGCGTAAGAGCCGATAATCTGCGTGGTATCTTATACTATGAGCTGGGTAAACCGCGTTTCGAAGAGTACTATTACAAACGCGCACTCGAACACCAGGTGAAAAACGATGAAGACCGGCATTTCCGCTACGTATCAGCAGCAGCCCTTGTCAGTGTTTATATGATGAAATCTGATTACGAAGATGCGCTCCGCTTGGGGTTGAGTATCATCGACGAGATGAAAAATACAAGTCAGGGCAGCGATATGGTGATGGCTAAGATATATAATTGTATTGGTAGCGCGCAACTCAGTCTTGGACGCCAGTCGGAGGCCGAAGCCAGTTTCGAGAAGGCTTACGATTACGGTCTGAGTCAGGCTAAAACCAAACTCGACCGCTCCACTCAAGAGGCCGTGGCTAATGATGTGTGCAACATCGCCATCTATTATCTCAACGCCCACCAATACAATGAGGCACCCTTGTGGCTGAATCGCGTAGAAGAACTTACCGACAGCTACGCCAAACTGCCTGATGCCGATCCTGATTATGTAGACGACCTCCGTGGCCGAGTTTATCTCTATCGCGCTGTGGTGCTCGAGAATGGTAAACGTCATGCTGAGGCCGCAGAGGCTTACAACAAATGCTTGAAGACAAAGTTTGGCAAGAGTCTCGACGGACTCTACGATGCTACCGATTATCTGATGCCTGCGCACCGCTATACCGAGGCTGCCGATAATTTCAAACTGCTCGATCGTATGCTGGCAGAGTGGGGTATAGTACCATCGCTCGATAATATCCAGCAGTACATGTTCCCCAAGTTCAAGGCAAATGCCGAGGCCGGCCGCAAGGATTCTGCCATAGCCATGGGCTTTAAGATTCTGGATGCACTCGATACTGCCATCGTTGCCCAGAAACGCAGCGATGCAGCTGAATTGGCCACCATTTACGATACCCAGCAGAAGGAGACAGAGATAGCCCGACAGCAGGCACAGATAGCCAATAAGGACTATGAGATATCACGCCAGCGTAACATCGGGCTGATTATTGCGATTGTGCTGTTGTTGGTGTTCTTTGCTATTTATACGATGGCACGTCGCAGAGCCGCCCAGCGCTTGGCCAATATGCGCGCAGTACAGGAGCGCATAGAGAGCGAATTGCGCATTGCGCGTGATATTCAGATGTCGATGGTGCCCCATGAGTTCCCACAGCGAGAAGGCTTAGACCTCTATGCCTCGATGACTCCAGCCCGTGAGGTTGGCGGCGATCTCTACGATTGTCTGCTACTCGATGATAGCCTCTATTTCTGTGTAGGCGATGTAAGCGGTAAGGGTGTTCCTGCCTCGCTCTTCATGGCACAGGCCACACGTCTTTTCCGTGCTCTGGCCAAGCAGCACATGATGCCCGCAACCATCGCCACGCGCCTTAATGACGAGTTGGCCGAGAACAACGAGAGCGGCATGTTTGTAACCATGTTTATAGGTATGCTCCACATGCAGACGGGCCATCTCGACTTCTGCAATGCAGGTCATAACCCACCAGCTATTGGTGGCGGACAATCACATGGTGAGTTTCTGAAGATGGAGCCCAACGCGCCAATCGGCCTGTGGCAAGGATTGCAGTACGAGGGCGAGGAAATCGCAAACATCAAGCATCGTGCGCTGTTTGTATATAGCGATGGACTTACCGAGGCCGAGGACTTGCAGCAGAACCAGTTCGGCGAAAAGCGTCTGCTCGACTTGTTGCAGAACACCCGTTTCGATAGTGCCCAGCAGGTAATAGAAACCCTTAAGGCCGAAGTTGAAGTCCACCGCAACGGTGCCGAACCCAACGACGACCTAACAATGATGTGCCTGATGGTAAAATAAAAAAGGTGTCGAGCAATCGCTCGGCACCTTATAATATCGTATCGTTGGGGATTACTCGCCCTTGATAGCTGCAACACCTGGGAGAACCTTACCCTCGATGGCCTCGAGCAGAGCACCACCACCAGTAGAGATGTAAGATACCTGATCGGCCAGACCGAACTTGTTAACACAAGCTACAGAGTCGCCACCACCAATCAGAGAGAATGCACCCTCAGCAGTTGCCTTAGCGATAGCCTCGCCGATGGCACGTGAACCAGCGGTGAATGCGTCGCACTCGAATACGCCAGCAGGACCGTTCCACAGAATGGTCTTAGCGCCCTCGATAGCCTTGCGGAAGTCCTCCTGAGAAGCAGGACCTGCGTCAACACCCTCGAAACCTGCAGGAACATTGTTTGCAGGGCAAGTGATGATCTCAGCACCCTCCTTAACGGTCATAGTACCGAAGTCGAGACCGTTAGTAGCTGTGCAGTCGCTGCCAAGAACCAGCTCTACGCCGTTCTTCTTAGCCAGCTCCTCAACACCCAGAGCTACATCCAGCTTATCGAGCTCAACGATTGAATCGCCAATCTCACCATTGTGAGCCTTAGCGAAGGTGTAAGTCATACCACCGCAGAGGATGAGCTTATCAACCTTACCCAGCAGGTTCTCGATGATACCAATCTTAGAAGATACCTTAGAACCACCCATGATGGCAACGAAAGGACGCTTGATGTTAGAGAGAACGGCGTCGACAGCCTGAACCTCCTTCTCCATCAGCAGGCCGAGCATCTTGTTGTCAGCGTCGAAGTAATCGGCGATAACAGCAGTAGAAGCGTGCTTGCGGTGAGCTGTACCGAAGGCATCCATTACGTAGCAGTCAGCGTAAGAAGCGAGAGTCTTAGCAAACTCCTTCTGGCTGGCCTTCATAGCCTTCTTAGCCTCGTCGTATGCAGGATCAGCCTTGTCGATACCTACTGGCTTACCCTCTTCCTCAGGATAGAAACGCAGGTTCTCCAGAAGCAGAGCCTCACCCATCTTCAGAGCCTTAGCAGCATCAGCAGCCTTAGCGCAATCAGGAGCGAAAGCAACGGGAACACCCAGAGCCTTCTCTACAGCCTCGCGGATCTGACCGAGTGACTTCTTAGCGTCTACCTTACCTTTGGGCTTACCCATGTGGCTCATAATGATAGTAGCACCACCATCAGCCAGAATCTTCTTCAGGGTAGGCAGGGCACCACGGATACGGGTGTCGTCTGTGATCTTACCATTCTCATCGAGGGGTACGTTGAAGTCTACACGTACGATTGCCTTCTTACCGGCAAAGTTGAATTCGTTGATAGTCATAATCTTAATATTATTAATAATGTAAAAAACTTCTGTTTAAACGCTTGCAAAGATACGATATTTTTTCAACACAGAGACTCAAAGACTCAGAGTTTTTTTTGTTTTTTATTATTTTTATTATAAATCTCTGTGTCTCTGAGCCTCTGTGTTCAAAATTTGTTATCCAAAGATTGCACGTAGCGCCTCTTCTACTTTGCGAACTGGATGCAGATTTATCTTGTATTTCTTGTGGTCGAAGCCCTGCAGATTGTACTTGGGGATAATCATGTCTGTGAATCCCAGCTTCTCGGCCTCGGCGATACGCTGCTCGATGCGATTGATGGGGCGCACTTCACCACTCAGGCCCACCTCGCCAGCCATACACCAACCTGCCTCGATAGGTGTGTCGACATTCGATGAGAGCACAGCAGCAATCACACTCAGGTCCATCGCAAGGTCAGTTACCCTGAGGCCTCCAGCGATGTTGACAAATACATCCTTCTGGGCCAACTTAAAGCCCACGCGCTTTTCGAGAACGGCTAGCAGCATGTTCAATCTGCGCTGGTCGAAACCTGTGGCCGAACGTTGTGGTGTGCCATAGGCAGCAGTAGATACAAGTGCCTGAGTTTCAACTAGGAACGGACGTATGCCCTCGATGGCCGAAGTGATGGCGATGCCAGAAAGTCCGTCGCGATCTTGCGTCAAAAGCAGCTCTGAGGGGTTGCTCACTTGGCGCAAGCCATTCTGCAACATCTCGTAGATGCCCAACTCGGCCGTAGAGCCAAAGCGGTTTTTGATGCTTCGAAGTATGCGGTACATATAATGCTGGTCGCCCTCAAACTGGATGACGGTATCCACAATATGCTCCAGAATCTTGGGGCCAGCTAGGGTGCCTTCTTTGGTGATATGACCAATCAGAATAACGGGCACGCCACTGGTCTTGGCAAATCTCAACAAGGCAGAGGCACACTCGCGTACTTGGGCAATAGAACCAGCGCTCGACTCCACATCCTCAGTAGAAATAGTCTGGATAGAGTCGATAACTATCAGTTCTGGCTGCACCTCTTTGATTTGCTCGAAAATGGCTTCGAGCGAGTTTTCTGTAAGCAGCATGAAATTGTCTGTATCGCCACCACCAAGTCGCTCTGCACGCATTTTGAGCTGGTGGGCGCTCTCCTCACCTGATACATACAGAATCTTCTTTTCAGGCATATTCAGCATGGTTTGCAGCGAGAGGGTAGACTTGCCGATACCTGGTTCGCCACCAAGCAGCACGATACTACCTGGAACCAATCCACCACCCAGCACGCGATTCAACTCAGCATCGTGCATATCGATACGTGGGTCGTCGTGGCTTGAAATCTCGTGCAGACGGAGCACTCTGCCAGCATTCAATGCTGATGATTGGGCCGTACTGCCTTTGCTCAGACCACCCCTTGTAGCTGCCACCTTAGCTGGAGAGCTAGCAGCAATCTTAATCTCCTTAAACGTGTTCCATTGCCCACAAGCAGGGCATTTTCCTACCCACTTGGGCGATTCCTGTCCGCAGTTGGTACAAACGTATGCTGTTTTATCTTTTGCCATAATTGGTGCAAAGGTACGAATAAGTGAGTAAAAAACCAAATTAATTTGAGTTTTTTCGAACGTGAGTACCTTCGAGCGAAGCTCAAAATTACAAAAAGGAAAAATAATAGCCTACGGATTATACGGATTTTACGAATTTTTAAGCATCAGGAATAAAATAATCAGTATAATCCATACAATCCGTAGGAAAAAATAACTACCTTTGCAGGCGATTATGAAGAAATTAGTTATTGGATTCGTAGCTCTTTTGATGCTCGCTGCATGCGGGCAATCGTACGAAGAAACCAAGCGCCTCACTCGTCAGCAGCGCTTGAAGCTGTGGCGTGAGGATTCGGCCGCACTCAAAATAGCCGTGATGCCCACGTTGGATTGTCTGCCTGTTTTTGTGGCCAAGGATCGACAGATGTTTGATACAGCCGTCGACATCCGCCTGAAGCGCTACAGAGCCCAGATGGACATCGATACTGCGTTAATCAGAAATCGTGTAGAAGGCGCCATCACCGACCTTGTGAGGGCCGAGAAGATGATAAAAGAGGGCACACCCCTGCGATATGCGGCTGCTACCAATGCCTATTGGCTGATGCTGAGTCAGCGACAATTGCGTATCACCAACTTCAAGCATCTCGACGATAAGATGCTGGCCATGACCCGCTATTCGGTTACCGACTTGCTGGGCGATCTGGCTGTGGATAGCGCCAAATTGGCTCCAGAGCGCGTTTTCCGCATACAGATTAACGATGTGAACATCCGCCTGAAAATGCTGGAGAACAACGAGATGGATGCCATGTTGCTGACAGAACCTCAGGCATCGCAAGCACTGATGAAGAAGCACTTTGTAATGATGGACACTCGTAAGGAGGATATACAGATGGGTGCACTCGTGTTTCGTACCAAGAACATGGGCGACAAGACGCGCCTGCACCAGATGGAGGTGTTTATGAAGGGTTACAAGCAGGCTTGCGACTCGATTAACCACTTCGGAGTGGCCCACTACAAGCAGATTCTGAAGAAGTACTATGGACTGAACGACCAAGCCATCAAGGCGCTTCCCGATTCGCTGAAGTTCACCTATCAGGCACCTAGACAAAAAGACATAGACCGTGCCAAACGCTGGCTGGAAAAGAAGAAGTAACACATGAAACAAGATAAAATACTGGAGGAAGTATTAGATTTCCTGAAAAAAAAACTATTGAATGATGCCATGCAGAGTATGGAGAATTATCTGACCATGCATCCGCACCAGATAAACTCCGACCGCCTGTTTGCCATCAAAACCGATTATCAGGTAATGCGCGACTATTGGCGTAATGGTTACAAGGACCCGCAACTGCCACATCTATACGATAAGTTGGTGCGTCGTATGTACGTGCTTTATGCCAATGTGGCTAACAACGCGCGCGTGCTGCAGTCGCCATTCCTCTCGTCGCTCTTTATGCGAGCTAATCTTAGTCCAAGAGATTGGTCGGTTCAGGTGATAAGAGAGCAGTTGGAATCATTCGTCTCGGATGTGGCCATGCTGGATCTGGAGCCGCCTCACACCTCGAAAGAACGTCGCAAGGAACTCTATCGTCAGCATCACCAGCTTATTGGCGATATATTTTCCCAAATACTGACATCTGATTTGTGGACAGAAGGTCAGGGCGAGGAGATGCAGCAGTTGTTGCTATCGCCCACCGTTGATTCTATCGACCAGCAGATCATCGTTAGCGCCACCACGCTGGCTGCGATGAACTGTTTTGATATCGTCAAGTTCCGCACCTTGATGAACGTGTATCAGCAGAGTAGCGATGAATATGTGCGCCAGCGCGCGCTTGTAGGTTGGGTGCTGAGTATCGACGACCATCTGTATGTAGAGGTTTATCCAGAGATGAAACAGCTAGTAATCAAAGCCCTTGAGAACCCCAACTGCGGAAAAGAGTTGGCCGAACTTCAGAAGCAGATATACTACTGCATGAGTGCTGAGGAAGATCATAACACGATTCAGAAGGAGATTATGCCCGACCTGATTAAGAACCAGAACAACATTGTTCGCAATGGCATGCTGGAACAAGACGAGGAAAGTGTTCTGAACGATATTCTGCACCCCGACGAGGAGGAAAAGGCTGTTGAGGCGTTCGAGAATAGTTTCCGCAGGATGGTTGACATGCAGAAACAAGGTTCGGATATCTACTTTGGCGGTTTCTCGCAGATGAAGCGATTCCCATTCTTCAACGAGATTGTCAACTGGTTTACACCTTATTTTATAGAGCATCCTAGCATAGCCACAGCATGCGAGAAGTTTGGCGATATCAAATTCCTGAAGGGCATGATGGAGTATGGCCCCTTCTGCAATAGCGATAAATACTCGTTTATGCTGGCCTTCGAGAGTGTGTTGAGTCAGATTCCTGCCAACGTTCGCGAGATGCTGGATCGTGGTGAGGCGCAGATGGTGCAGAAGGTGGCGCAAGAGGAGATCAACTCTCCGCTATACATCCGCAGAATCTACCTGCAGGATTTGTACCGTTTCTTCCGTTTGTTCCCACAGCGTGGATACTTCCGCAACTTCTTTACCTACGATGATTCTGCATGTCTGTTCTTTAATTATGAAATCTTCTTGGATTCAGTACTTCAGGAGCAGTCACATGATGTTATCACCTTCCTCATAAAGCGGCATCGTAAGGATGATGCAAGATTGGTGTTGGAGTGTTATGAGTCGAAGTACTTTGATACTTACGAAAACCAGATGCTTGCTGCATATCTGTCTGATGATTCATGGAGGCATTACAAGAGGGCGCTTGAGCTGAATCCGAATAGTGAGCGTGCCATGTGGGGATTGGCTAGGGAGTGTTTCAAAAACAAAGATTACGAAAAAGCCTTACGCTTATACGAAAAGTTGCTGGAGTTGAATCCTGATAAGAAATCGTATCAGCTCAACAAGGCGGTTTGTCTAACCAATGTGCGTCGATACGACGAGGCCGAACAGATACTGTTTCGCCTGAATTACGAGGATCCTGACAATCTGAATGTAGTTCGTGTGTTAGCATGGGCGCTTACTTGCGATGGCAAATACGAGCAAGCCGGACGTTTGTACAACCAGTTGATGGCTATAGAGGATCCATTAGAAGACGATATGCTTAACTACGGATTCTACCTGTGGTTTACGGGTAAGATAGATGAGGCGGCAAGCTGCTTTCGTTCTTGCGGTAGGAATGTCTTTAGCCAAATAGAGAACGAGAACTATCTGTTGGAAAAGAACGGCATCATCGAAGAGGAAATCAAGATGATGTTCGACTTGATTGGCGCTTAAGCTTCCATTTTTCTACAAGCCAAGTGCAACCCAAAGGTATACCTACGCCAGCAATGGTGTAGAGCAGCCAGAATGCATCTTCTTGCGAGTGTTCGTGTATCACCATGTGGCAACCTATCTGCTGCATGTCGAGTCCATAGTACCATATCTTGATGAGACTAACCACCTTGTAGGCCACAATATGGAAGATAAAGATGTTCAGCGTGTGGTCGCCCGTATACACTAGGAATCGCTTGAGCCAAGTGTCCTTCTTATCCAGCAGCATACTGATGTTGTAAGTCATCAGGAATCCCAGCAGGGCTGGTACAGGAAGCGATAGGAACTGGGTGTAGCTTGAGCGCCAGTTCATGTTGGCAGTGAGATAATACGAAAAAGCGTAGACGATGGCGCCAAACAAGATGGTGGTCCAAATGATGGCGTAGTAGCGCTTAATCAAGGCGTTGTAGCTCTCAGCATACTGACGGAAGATGAAGCCGACGCCAAAGAAGAAGCAACCCATCATATCGCGATAGCCGCCCTGTACGAGGGTGATAACCTTCAATCCCTCGTAGGTTTTCCATCCACAAAGTATCAGCATGATAACGCAGATGAGGTAGGGGATAGCCTTCTTCCATTTTTCAGTACGGATGCTGCTATCCAGCACCTTATATATAATAAGGTATAGGATGCTGGCTACAAACAACCCACGGAAGAACCAGAACGCACCACACAGAAACTGGTCGTAACCACCCATGGCGGTAAAAATGTTCCATAGGTTCTGTTGTATCTGGTGCCAGCTATAGGGGTGGGTCACGCCACCCGTCTCGTTGCCGTATGCCTCGTTCAGTATACCAATCCTGAACATCAGATTGTGTAGCGCCAGGAAGATGACGCTCCACTTCACGAATGGCACATAAAGCCCTTTTACACGCTTCTTCACAAAAGTAGCCTCGTCGTGTAGATACTTCAGCGAGAAGAAGTAACCAGCCGTGATAAAGAACAAAGGCATGTGAAACTCGAAGATGAATTTGCACAACCATCCTGGAGCTTCTGCATGGGCTATCACCATCAGGATGATGGCTATGCCCTTACTGATTGATATCACGGTGTTTCTGTTCATGGGCTCTATTTATAAGAAAGGTGAAAGCAAATGGGCAAACCATCCGCGGAACTTCTGCCAACCAGTACGGAAGTTGTCCCACTCCTCCTTGGTTAACTTCACGCTCTTTTGGGTGTCGCTCATAAACATATCATTCAGTTGCTTGGTTATTTTCTTATTGACGATGAGGGCGTTCACCTCGTAGTCGAATCGCAGACTGCGTGCATCCAGGTTGGTGCTACCCACGGTGCAGAACTTGTCGTCTACCATCATAATCTTCGAATGGTGGAATCCTGGTTGATACAACCAGATGTTAGCCCCCTTCTTCATCAGCTTGTGCACATTATAATATACGGCATCAGGTGTGAGCGGAATATCGCTCTTGGCTGATACCAGAATGTCTACCTTTACGCCACGCTTGATGGCGCGATGTATGGCCTTCTTGACGGATGGCGTCAGGGTGAAGTAGGGGTTGATAATTTTGATGGAATCCTGCGCATTGTCGAGGGCCGAGATGTAGAACTGGCGCATAATCTTGTTGGTCTTGTTGGGTTCGCGATTAGCTATGCCCACCATCATGTCGCCTTTCTCTTTGCCTCTGTAGTATTTCTCGTTATTCAGCTGTTCTTTGGTTGTTTTCTGCCAGATGCGGGCGAAGATGTCTTGAAGCTCATTCACCACAGGACCTTCGATTCTGCAATGCATATCGCGCCATTCGCCCACCTGTTCTGTGCCCACGATGTAGTAGTCGGCCACATTCATACCGCCTGTATAGGCTATGTGCCCATCAATCACCACAATCTTACGATGGTCGCGTGGCCAGATGTGATTTACCCATGGAAAACGCACTGGGTCGAACTCATGGATGTCGATGCTATCCTCGCGCAGACTTTTGATGTGATGCTTCTTGAGGGGTTGGTTGTTCGAGTCGTTGCCAAAACCATCGAACAAGGCGCGCACCTCCACGCCCTCTTTTCGCTTCTCGCGCAGAATGTCGAATAGCAGCGATGCGATTGAGTCGTTGCGGAAGTTGAAGTATTCCAGGTGCACACTGCTCTTGGCATTGCGTATGTCATCGAACATCATGTCGAACTTCTGCTTGCCCGACATAATCAGCTTCACGTCATTATGCTGGTAGAAGTGTATGCCCACGTCACGTATCCCGCTCACTATCAGCGAGTCGCTTGTCTGGGCTTGTGCTATTAGAGAAATCAGCAGGAATAGCATGGTGACTATTCCTGACTGATGATGCTTTCTTATGATCATTTACGATGTTGCAATCTGTATTCGAGTGGCGTCATGCCGAATTTCTCCTTGAAGATGTTGATGAAGTTCTCGGCTGTCATAAATCCTATGTTCGATGCCAACTCACTCATGTTAATATTAGTACGTTTCAACAGGATGCATGCGTGTTTCAGTCGCATGTCTCTTACCAGCTCGGCTGGCGTCTTGTTGGTCAGGCTACGCACGCGGTGGAAGAATGGAACACGACCCATACCCATGGCGTTGGCCATCTCCTCCAGACTGATCTGTCCGCGGCTCATGTTCTGCAGTACGTATTGCTCAATGTTCTTCAGCAGCTGCCGATCCATAGCGTCGACCATCGAGAAGTCGTTGCCTCCGCCTTCCTCGTCATCATCCGATGCCTTGATGCCCTCAGGCAGATTGTTGGTCATGGTCTGACTGCGTGGGTTCTTAACCACGGCTGTATCAACCTTGCTCATTGGGTCGTCGGCACCAATCTCAGCCAGAGCGGTAGTGTCTATCTCGCCAGCATCCATGGTCTCCGAGGCAGTGGTCATGCTGCTGGTGTGTCCCTCCAGTCGTCGAGTCTCTGCACCCTCAATCAGGTCGTTGTCCATCTGTATAGCTCCAAGACCCAGCACCTTGTTGAATCGCATGGTGGCCTCCTGCATATTGAATGGCTTAGCCAGATAGTCATCAGCACTCAGCGTGATGTTCTTCGAGCGCATATCCTGTGGCGTAAGCACGGTATCAGTCATCAGTATGAACTTCATGTTCTGTGTCACGTAGTTGGTCTTCAACTGGTTACACAGGTCACTACCCGTCATACCAAACATCTCCTGTTTGCAGACAACCAGGTCGCACTTCATCTGCTCAAGGTCTTCTGCAGCCTTCTCGATGTCGTTATATACGTGGAAGTTGTATACATACTTCAGTCGTGCTGCAGCAAACTCCAGGAACTCCTCGTTGTCGTCGATCATGATAACGGTGAATCGTGCAGTAGGCGAGTCGATAGCCGCACGCGAGTGTGTGGTCTCTGTGGTCAGTACTTCGCTTGCTATCTCTGGCAACTCGATTTCGCCCTTGTTGTTCATCTGCAGGCGATCCTGAACATTGTTCTTGGCTCTCTCCTCTGGATGCTCCAGATTCATCTGCATATCAGCCACGCGGGTAATAATTTGCAGCATCTGCGAGTGGAGGGCATTCAGCTGTTCCTTCTCTTCGAGCGTTTTCTCTTTCTCCGAGAGGTTGCCTATGATAGATGTCATACGGGCCATTGGCTGTCGCAAGTCATCACTTGCAGCCTTAATCTCTTCGCGTTGCAGTCTCAGTTCCCTGATCACAGCTTCTTTTCTGTGCTTGATGGCCTTGAGCTGTTTGATTCCAATACGCCAGAAGTAGATGATTACAAAGAATACAATGATATAGGCTGTTATCATCCACCACGACAACAGGAAGTGGCGCTCTACTTTTATCTCTAACACGCGCTCCTGGTTACTTACTGCTCCTTCAGCATTGATGGCTTTTACGTGGAGAATATAGCTTCCTGCCTTCAGGTTGTTGAATGTCACACCGTGGGTCAGTGCGTCGCCATTGCGCCAATCCTCATCGCGACCCTCCATCCAGTACATAAACTGCAAGCGCTCGCTCTGGTTATAGTTTCCAGCAGCAAACTTGATGGTAAATGTATTCTGGTTATGACTTAGCTCTATCTTGCTTGTCTCGTTCAGCGACTGATTCAGTATCACCTTGCCATGATACTCATGTCCTGCCAATACCTCTTCTTCGCCAATAAACAGCTGGGTAAGCATCACGCGTGGCAACTCTTCCTTCTCAGCGCCAGCTCTATGCAGCACCCAGTTTACACCATACAGTCCGCCCAGCAATACCTCGCCATCCTGCTTGGTTAGTATGGCACCAGTGTTGAACTCGTTGCTCTGCAGTCCGTCAGCGGTGGTGTAGTTGTACAGTCCGTAGTTGTTCACGCCTTCCTCATGGTTGCGCTGTATCACAATACGGCTCACACCGCGACTGGTTGTTACCCATATGCAGTGGTTCTTATCCTCGGCTATACCACAGATGTTGTTGTTACACAATCCCTGTTTTTCTGTCAGGTAGTCAAGCTCGTCGGTCTCCAGATTCAGTATGTTCAGTCCTTCGCGCGTTCCTACCCATATCAGTCCGCGTGAATCCTCGAATATCTGTGTGATGTAGTTGTTGGTAAAGCTCTTCAGATTCGATTTGTTACCAGTCATCACCTTCTTCTCTGTGGTCGATAGGTTCAGAATGATCAATCCTTCGCTGGTACCAATCAGCAGATTGTTTTCTGTAGCATCCTGCTTGTAGAACAGACAGGTGATGCTGTTGGTGCTCAGTTTGCCGTTCTCGCGGGTATATGATGAGAACGAGTTCATGCGTGGGTTGTAAACCTGTAGTCCGCCATTGGTTGCTATCCACAGGTTACCTATCTTATCAGAAGTGAGGTCGTTAATGTGGTCGTCGATGATGGTGCGCACGCTGTCTTTGGCCACCGAGTAGATGGTCGATACACCATCCTTGATACGTGTCAGTCCGTTACGCTTTGAACCAATCCAGATGCTACCATCAGGCGTGTTACTCATGCACGAAACCTTCAGACTGGCCAATGGGCCGTTGTAGCCTATCACGCCCTTGTCGCTGGTACCATACCAGATGGAGCCGTCAGCATGCTGGGCCATCGCTGTTACATCGCCCATCAAGTCTGATCCGAATCTATAGATGTACTTACCTGTATAGGCCACACCCGATTTCTCGGTTCCCACCCACAGCAGTCCTGTGTCATCCATATATACACTCTGGATGCTCACGTTGTCTGTAATCAGCTGTTTCTCGTTGATGTTTCGTGGCTGAACCGATTCTATTTCGTGGGTCTTGGGATCCATGCACATCAGTCCCAACTGGTCGGAACCAATCCAGATGCTTCCTGCATTACCAGCCATGCCGTTGATATTACGGTCGACACCCAGACCTGTTACGCCCAGTTTTTGGCTGATGGTGTAATCCCAAGCACCTTTCTGCTTGTCATACATCACCAGTGTGCCCTGTCCGTAAAGCCAGATGTTATCGTATTCGTCAGCGTATGCTCGTAGCGATTTTGTCTTATGGTCTCTTAGTGCGGGTATACCTTCTACCACCCATAGGGTGTTCTGCTGGTGCATCACGTCGCAGCAGGCTATCTTTCCGTCGTCGTAAACTATCAGTGCGCCCTCCTTACACTCGCTGATAGAGCAAACCACACCTTGTGGCACACCACGTGTGTCGTCAGTATATCCGAATTCATAGAGCAGCTGTTGCTGCTGGTTGTAGCAAACCACACCTTTATTAGGAATGGCTCCCCACAGGTTCTTGTGCTTGTCTACATACACTACCGATGGTATAGTTTCGATACCCCATCGCGCGAAGGCTTGCTTCATGTCGCGCTCAAAGCTCTCAGTCTGTGGGTGATAGATGCAGTAGCCCGATGCTGTCTCAATGAGCAGATTGCCATCAAGTGTTTCTTGTATGGAGTTGATATAACTATCGCTCAGCGAACTACCGTTTTGCGAGTCGCTCTGGAAATTGCGGAAGGTGTAGCCGTCAAATCGGTACAGTCCTGCAGGTGTACCAAACCACATGTATCCGCGTGAGTCTTTCAGTATACAGTTTACCTGGCTGGATGTCAGTCCGTCGCGGGCTTCCAGCGTCTTAAACAGATAGTCGGCCACCACTACTACAGGTAGTGCCAGCATCAAAACGATTAATAGTTTTTTTATCTTACTCATCATATCATACAAGAATAATGGTCAACTACTCCTAACAAATGTTTATTGTCATCAGTAACCAGTACCGAGTGCACTTTATATTTGTTCATGATTCGTTGAATTTCTGTAATCTTTGTTTCAGGTTTCACCATCTTTGGTGTTCGTGTCATAATGTCGCTCACGGTGCGGTCGAAGAATTCGGCCTGCCATTTCTCCATAGCGCGACGTATGTCGCCATCGGTGATAAGACCTACTATTTCGTTGTTCACCATGGCGATACCAAGTCCCAGCTTGGCTTTGCTCACCAGTATGATAGCCTCTCCCAGATGCATCTCTGGTGGCAGTACTGGCATATCCTCTGTTCGCATCACGTCCTGAGCGGTTGTCAGCAGGCGTTTTCCAAGTTCTCCGCCTGGGTGGAACTGGGCAAAGTCGCGTGGCTGGAAGTTTCTACGCTCCATCAGTGCTATAGCCAGCGCGTCGCCTAGTACCAAGGTGGCGGTGGTAGAGCTTGTGGGGGCCAGATTCAGCGGACAGGCTTCTTTCTCAACGGCTATGTTCAGGTGGCATGTTGAGTATTTGGCCAACAGCGATTTCGGATTGCCGCTCATGCCTATGATGGGTATCTGCATGTGTAGCACCATGGGTATGAATCGCAGCAGTTCGTCTGTCTGTCCTGAATTCGATATTGCCAGCACCACGTCGTCGCTGGTCATCACGCCCAGATCGCCGTGGAACACGTCCAGAGGATTAGTAAAGAACGATGGGGTTCCTGTGCTCGAGAGTGTGGCGGCTATTTTAGCGCCTATGTGGCCGCTCTTGCCCACACCTGTTACAATTACCTTTCCTTTGCAGTTCAGTATCAGTTCTACGGCCTTGTCAAAGCTTTCGTCCAACTGGGGTATCAGTCCCAGCACTGCCTCTGCCTCGTCCTTTATAGCTTGTATCGCAATTTCTCTAACGTTCATAATTATATTAGTTTGTTTACTAGCTCCTGGAGTTTATCCAACTCCAGCATGTTGGCGGCGTCGCTGAGGCCATTGTCGGGGTCGGGGTGTACCTCGAAGAAGTAACCTGTGGCTCCGAAGGCCTTGGCGGCCAGTGCCATCTGTGGCACAAAGCGGCGATCGCCACCCGTTTTCCCGTTGCTGCCACCAGGACGCTGCACACTGTGCGTACAGTCCATGATCACCGTTGGCACTATCTCCAGCATGTCGGGTATGTTACGGAAGTCGACTACCAAGTTGTTGTAGCCCATCATGTTGCCTCGCTCTGTGAGCCAAACCTCCTTGGCGCCAGCGTCCTTGGCCTTGCCCACGGGGTAAACCATGTCCTTACCGCTAAGGAACTGGGCTTTCTTGATGTTCACCACAGCACCAGTCTTGGCGGCGGCTACTATCAGGTCAGTCTGGCGGCACAGAAATGCTGGTATCTGTATCACGTCGCATACTTCGCCTACAGGCTTGGCTTGCCAACTCTCGTGTATGTCGGTCAGTATACGCAGTCCGTACTTCTGTTTCACATCGCTCAGCATCTGTAGTCCGCGGTCAATACCTGGGCCACGGAATGATGTAATCGACGTGCGGTTAGCCTTGTCGAACGAAGCTTTGAAGATGATGTCGGTACCCAGTTGCTTGTTGATTTCCAGCAACTTCTGCGCTACGGTGTCGAGTAGTTCGGCACTCTCAATGACGCATGGTCCTGCTATGATGGTTGTCTTGTTGCTCATATTATCGGTGCAAAAATACGTATTTTATTCAAATCAGCCAAATATTTTTTTTTAAAATATTGTATTTACCTACGGATTTAACGGATTTTTTTTGATGCAGATTTAATTAATCCGTATAATCCGTATAATCCGTAGGCTTTATATTTATGAAATCATATGAATATCGCGCTGTGGGAATGGGATGCTGATGTTGTGCTCATTGAGGGTGTCGTAGATGCACTTCAGCATATCGCTGATTACCACTGCGCGCTTAGGTGCATCAACCCATACCACCAACTTGAAGTTCACGCTCGAGTCGGCCATCTCTGTCACGATGCACTTAGCCTGTTTCTCTGGGTCCAGATATTGGTGACGCATGCGGTTTACCGCCTCTTCCACCATGTTGGCCACCTCCTTCAGGTTCGAACCGTAAGCCACACCGAATGGCACCGAGGCCATCACGTAGCCGTGGTTGCGTGTCAGGTTCTTATAGTTCTTGGTGAACAGCTGTGCATTCTGGAATCCGATGACCTCGCCCTGCATCGACTCGATGATGGTCGATGTGTAGCTGATGGATACCACCTTACCCATGGTTCCGTCTACGTCAATCCAGTCGCCCACCTTGATTCGTCCTGCCATCAGCGATGCACCGTAGTAGATATTCTCGATGATATCCTTCGATGCAAAACCGATACCTGTCGACAAGCCTCCTGAGATGGCGAGCAACCAAGCCAGACTGATGTGGAATAGCGATAGCGAGAACATGAGCCATGCGCCCCATACCAGCACCTGTATCACGTTGCGCCCCATCACCTCCTTGCTGGCCGCTGTCGATGGGTCGCTAATCTCGTAGTGCATACGCAGGAATGCCAGCGTGGTCTTCGAGATATAGCGGAACAGGAACCAGGCATTGATCACCATCGTGAGTTTGATGATAGACACTTGCAGATTCTCCATATTGATGATGGGATACATGAATATCCTGATACACATGTCGGTGAGGTTGAACACCTTGGCAGCCCAATAGATACTCAGCATCACGGAGTGTACGCCCAAGATGGGTATCACGGTCTTTTCTACCAGATAGTAAGCCCACGTCTTGGTGATAGGCTTCTGCATCAGGCGCTTACGCTTAGCGTAAATCTCCAGATAGCGACTCAGACAGTTGATAGTCAGGATACACGTCAGCTGCATAATCCACCAGATGATGAGCTGTACTGCAAACAGTGTGTAGCCTATAAACGAGCATACCACCGAGCTCACAAATACGATGAGCGATATATAGGTGTAGAAGATGTCGCTTCGCGGAATGTTCTGGTTGTGGCGGCGTATCACTATCCATTGCCATATCGTGCATGCCAGCAGTATGGGGGGAAGTATCAGGTTGACCAACTCGTTGGGAATCAGAATGATACGGCATCCGATGACCACAAATCCCACGGCTATTAAGGGGGCATAGATGCGGAAGGCGCTCTTAATCTGTTCGCCCTTTACACGTAGCAGTAGCGATATCAGGATAACGCCCAGCAGCCATGAGTACTCCACCAGCAGACTTGATGCCATGATCAGGAAGTTCTGACTCGACTGGCTGATTACCAATCCCTGTATGATGGCAAAGGTAAACGTGGTGGTGGCCATGATGATGCACGAGCGCTTCTTCTTGAATTCCTCCGTTTTAAACTTGTTGGGTAGTGCAAACTTAAAGAACAGTAAGTTCAGTATGATGGCTACAATCACGTAGAACAGGATGCCTAGGAACATTCCGAATATCCACTCAGCGCTCCACTGCGAGTTGGCATTGGCGTTAAAGCTGTACTTCTTCCTTAGGTTGTCGCCCATCTGTTGCCAGCGCCTACTCAGGTTCTGGATCAGAGTGGGGTAGCTGTCGCCACCGTTTATAAAGATGTTCTGCTGTATCTCGTTGTAGCGCTTGTTGGCATATTCGTTCAGCTCTTTCAGTCGGTTCTCGGCCTTGGTATATAGGTAGATGTTGCGGCGCAGCGTGCTGGCGTTGTCTTCCAGCTTTTCGCGTATGCTCTTCGCTATCACCAGGCATGAGTCGCGGTTCTGCGCGCCATATTTAGTCATAATGCGCGTGGGTATTCCCTGCAGATGGTTTATCAAGCTGTCGTATCTTACTATCTCGCCCTCTGTCTTCTCCAGAAAACTGGTAAACGGTAGCTGGTTGCGATGGAAGTCGTGATACTGCTTGGTGGCCTCGTGGCAGGCGTAGGTCAGATCGAACACGTTGTCCTGCTGCTGTGAGTACAGCATCAGTGCGTTCTGGTCGGCACGCTTCATGGTGCTCATCAGCTGTTGTATCAGTCGCTTGGTGCGATCTTTACGTGCAGTCGATCGCCTTGTCAGTTCGCTGTTGTATTGTTTCAGTTCTGTACGCAGTATTCCCAGCGTCTGCTCCAGGTCTTTCTCTTTCAGTACCGCTCCGGCTTCTACGATTATGGCCAGTGCAAAGACGCAGAATAATAGTAATCTCTTCATATCTTTTTAGTCTGATGTTTCTTTTTCCAATGTGCAAAATTAGTTTTTTTTTTTCTATTTTCTGCATTTTCTTACCATAACTTTTGGATTTTTGCTGTTTTTTTGTTACTTTTGCACCAAAATCCACTTAAATACACGTATTATGGCGATTCTCATAGCTGATAGTGGTAGTACAAAGACCGATTGGGTGTGCCTCCAGCCTGGTGGTGCAGTTAGTCAGATCGAGGTCCACACCGTGGGGCTCAATCCTTTTCATGTGTCCGACAATGAAATCCGTTCGGTCTTCAATCACGAGCTGCTGCCTCAGTTGGGTGGCATCCGTATCGATGCTGTGTATTTCTATGGCAGTGGTGTTCGTCCTGAGGTCGAAGACCGTGTTATTGGGCTTTTGAGTGAGGCTTTTCCAGATGCGCAGACCATCGAGGCTCATAGCGATTTGCTAGGTGCCTGTCGTGCTCTTTGTGGCAGTGGTCAGGGCATTGCTTGCATCCTGGGCACAGGTGCTAACTCTTGTGTCTACGATGGTCGTGGCATCGTTCACAACACGCCAGCTTTGGGCTATATCCTTGGCGACGAGGGTAGTGGCGCTGTGCTGGGCAAGCATCTGCTTCACGATCTCTATACGGGCGTTCTGTCGCATAGTATGCGTATGTGCTTTGAACAGGAAATGGGCATGGGGTTGTCTGAAATTATCAACAAGGTTTATCGTGAACCTCAGGCCAATCGTTTCCTGGCATCCCTGTCTGAGTTTATTCATCGCCATCTCGACGACGAGGGTGTTCGTCAGCTGGTGTACTCTACCTTTAACGACTTTGTTAACTATCATATTTCGCGCTATGGTCGTAAAGACCTTTCTGTATCTTTTGTAGGCAGCATCGCCTGGTATTATCAGGAGCAGCTCAAGCTTATACTCCAGATGCATGGCTATCAGGTTGGCGCTATCATGCAGAGCCCGCTTCAGGGGCTTATTGCTTATCATCAGAATTGAGCTATTAATAAAATAATGTAATATGGAAAAAAATGCAATTATCAACTTGTGTGTAAGAATTTTAACTGCGATTCTAATTGCCGTAGGAGTGTTTGTGGCAGTACCCATGATAACACTTGCAGTCGAGATTATTTTAGGCAAGATAACCGATCCTGAACTCATCGAGCTCCCCATGTCGTTCAAGCGTCTGGGTCTTGTCGATCTTCAGGCCAATCGCCCTGGTGTGCTCACCACCTATGTTGTTTCGCTGTTCTTTACGCTGCTGGCCGCTGTCTATCTGCTGGTAGGCAAGCAGATGCATAAGATAGAGCGCATCGCTTCGTGGTGCGTTTTCGTTGTGGCCCTGTTTGTGCTGGTACCTTCTGTACGTACCATTATCAAGGAGGCCAAACATGCCCTTGAGATTAAGAAAGAGCAGAACCGCGACACCTATATGGGCATCAAGATGAACGAAGTGAGCCGTCAGTATCTCAGTAAGAACGGCTGGACGCTCACCAAGCACGAGTATTGCGACAACGGCTATGCCAACAAGGGCGAGTACCTTAATGGCGATCCTCAGGTGGCTTATCTCGATGCATGGAACCCTCACGGACAGGAGGTTTATCAGGTCGAGAAGTATCAGCCAGTAGAGCCAGGCACCTATCGCATCATCTGTAGTGCCCGTGCCGAGGGTGCAGGCTGTTATGTCTTTGCTACCACCAAGAGCGGTAAGAATGGTGTTAAGTTGGTCGAGATTCCTCACTATGGCAATACCGAGGGTGAGATCTGGGAGAATGCTCTCGATGGTTCGGCCGAGAAGGAGGCCAATATGGGCAACGGCTTCGGATGGAGCAAGGTGGTAGTCACCATTCAGGTTGGTGATAACGACACCCTTGTTTATGGTGTAAGTACCGATTCTAAGTTCACCGGTAAGCCTGTTCGCTCTAAGTGGTTCTCGGCAGCCGACTTTGAGGTAGAGCGCCTGGGCATCAATTAAGCATCCGTATCAGTAAAAATAAAGAGAGCTTGCAGTTTTTTGCAAGCTCTCTTTGTGTTCGTTCTAGAGTTTTCTTTTAGCTCATGGCGGCTATGCCTAGGGCGGCAAACAGCATGATGAATATCAGAGCCACCACGTAGATCGAAACCACGATGATGGTCAGTATGCCCGTAAACTTCAGCAGGTCTTTCAGTCCTGCAGCGGCTCTTGCCAGCTGGAACTGGTCGTTCTGCAGACATGCGGCCTTGGTGCCGTTAGCAAACTGGAATCCCTTTATCAGCGGGTAGATGTAGAGTGCGGCTATCAGTAGATAGGTAATGCCCATCACGGGTCCTAAAGGCATACCGTCTAATAACTTCGAGGCTACGGCCCCCACAAACATCATTAAGAAGGCTACGATTACCAGCAGTGCTACTCCCACGCATCCTAAGATACACAGAAACTTAGCCCACTTAGCTGCACAAAGCAGGTCGGCTTTCATGCTCTCTGTTACGATTAGTTTCGTTTCACACTGAACAGTCTCGTTCTGATTCAAAAATTCTTCACTCATAGTTGTAATTTTTTAGTTTTTTAAAATATATAATCGCCGCAAAGGTAACTATTATTTTTCGATTACCCAAGAAAAATCGAAAAATTTTTTTTTCGCTCGCTGTCGTATGTTGTAATAGGTGGGCTGTAAAGTGTTTGTCTTTTTAATGATTAATGTTTTGCTTGGCTCTCGTGATTGACGGTGCAAAGGTACGAATAAATTCTGACTTCACCAAATTTTTCAACTATTATTTCTGTAAATATGTGTTAAATAATTTGATGTTTTATTTCTTGGGTCGTAATATGTAATTTATCTGCCCGACATTCGTAATTTTGTGCCTTATGAAGTGCTGCTTTGCTCATCAACCCCATAACAACATAACAGCATAACAACATAACATGGCGTGTTTTGGCATATCCTCGCCATTCATTGCACTTAAAATTTTAATATTATATATATTATAATATATATAATATTAAATATAATAATATATATTATTTAATTATTATCTTGTCGCCATGCTCTTTTACTTCCCGCTGTCATTTCCCTGTCTCAAAATGCAGATGTTATGTTGTTATGTTGTTATGCTGTTATGCTCACGCATGTTTTTTTGTATTAACAAATATTATAAAAATATTTCGCTAAATATTTGTATATTACAAAATTTATTTGTAACTTTGCACTCGCTTGGATGAAATGGTTGTGGCAATAATACTTTCTTTGCAGGATTTAACAGATTTGTGGAAAAATGGAAAAATAACGGCGATAAGTGTCTCTCGTGACGAAAAATAATACTAACTTTGCAACCGCATAGACAGGCAACCTAAAAAAGAATAATGATAGATGAAACGTATTAAACTATTTAGAATCATAGTCCTGATGGCGTGTGTGGTAGCGTGTGCTAATAAAGCGACACAGGAGTCGGGCTTTGTGAAGGTGGTGAACGGGCACTTTGTGAAGGACGGCAAACCGTACTACTACGTGGGCACTAACTTCTGGTATGGTGCCATACTGGGCTCGGAAGGGCAGGGAGGCGACCGCGAACGTCTGTGCCGTGAGTTGGACAAGATGAAGGAGATGGGGATTGACAACCTGCGCATACTGGTGGGCAGCGATGGCGAACGCGGGGTGACCACCAAGGTGGAGCCTACACTACAGGTGAAACCGGGTGTGTATAACGACACGATACTGGCCGGACTCGACTATCTGCTGCAGGAGATGGGCAAGCGACAGATGGTGGCTGTGCTCTACCTGAACAACTCGTGGGAGTGGAGCGGCGGCTACGGATTCTATCTGGAGCATGCTGGCGAGGGCAAGCAGCCACGCCCCGACGACGTGGGCTATCCCGCCTTTATGGAGGCTATGAGTAAGTATGCTGCCAACGAGAAGGCGCACCAGCTGTTTTACGACTACGTGAAGTTTATCATCGGCCGCACCAACCGCTATACAGGCGTTGCATATAAGGACGATCCGGCCATTATGAGTTGGCAGATAGGTAATGAGCCGCGCGCCTTTAGCAAAGAGGCATTGCCCGCATTCGAGAAGTGGCTCGGTGAGGCATCGGCCCTGATTCGCAGTCTGGATCCCAATCACCTGATATCGATAGGTAGCGAGGGCGCATGGGGCTGCGAGGGCGACTTTGACTGCTGGGAGCGCATCAGCGCCGACAAGAACATAGACTATGCCAACATACACCTGTGGCCCTACAACTGGGGATGGGCTAAGCAAGACTCGCTGATAGAGAATCTGCCTCGGGCCAAAGAGAACACCAAGGCGTATATAGACCGCCATCTGGACATCTGCGCTAAAATAAAGAAGCCACTGGTGATGGAGGAGTTCGGATACCCTCGCGATGACTTTAAGTTCGGCTTGGGAACACCTACCAAAGGGCGCGACGGATTCTATGAGTATGTGTTTTCGCTGGTGGGCGACAATGCTGAACAAGGTGGCTACTTTGCAGGCTGCAACTTCTGGGGGTGGGGCGGATTTGCCCAGCCTAAGCACGAAGAGCAATGGCAGGTGGGCGACGACTATACGGGCGACCCTGCTCAGGAAGCTCAGGGGCTGAATTCAGTATTTGCTGGCGACACATCGACACTAAACGTGATAAAGGCGCAGGTGGAGCGTATGAATAGATTGGCAAAATAGTATAAGTATTGGATAATAAAAAGTATCGGTGTTTGGGAAAGTTGTTGTATCTTTGCAGCCGAATAACTAATAATTGACAATTGATAATTATGAATAGATTGCGGATGTTCCTTCTTGGAATGATGGTGGCTGTAGCGATGCAGGCACAGATACGCGGTAATAGCGTGGTGGTGACAGTGGAACCCGACCATACTGACTGGAAGTATGAAGTGGGCGAGAAAGTGAACTTTACCGTTGAGGTGCGTTGCGAGGGCACCCTGGTAAAGAACGCTAACATAGACTACCAGATGGGGCCTGAGATGTATCAGGATGTTAAGAAAAGCATAGTACTGAAAGATGGTATGCTAAAATTGACAGGCACCATGAAGAAGCCCGGATTCTATCGCCTGGATGTGACAGCGCATGTAGATGGTAAGGATTATCGTGGCGCCTGTGGTGCGGCCTTCAGTCCAGAGAAGTTGCAACCATCCACCGTGATACCAAAGGACTTTGAGGCGTTCTGGCAGAAGTCGATAGCTGAAGCCCGTAAGACAGAGCTGGACCCCACTAAGCGACTGCTGCCCGAGCGATGCACCAAGGATGTAAACGTGTATGAGGTGAGCTTCCAGAACGAGCGCTGGGGATCGCGTACCTATGGTATATTGTGTGTGCCTGTGCGCGAAGGCAAATATCCGGCCTTGCTCAGAGTGCCTGGAGCTGGTGTACGTCCCTATGGTGGTGATGTGTATTCGGCTCAGCAAGGTGTAATAACGCTGGAGATTGGTATTCATGGTATTCCTGTGACGATGGAGCAGGGCGTGTACGACAATCTGCACAACGGTGCGCTGCAAGGCTACTGGGAGTATAACATGGATAATCGCGAAAAGCATTACTATCACCATGTCATCATGGGATGCATACGTGCGCTCGACTATATTGAACAGTACACCCCATGGAACGGTAAAGGACTGGGTGTGACAGGGTCGAGCCAAGGCGGATTCCTGACATTGGCTACTGCAGGGTTGGACAAACGCATTACCTGCTATGTGCCTGTGCATGCGGCACTCTGCGACCACACCAACTCGCTGAAGGGTGAGGCATGCGGATGGCCACACTACTTCTACTGGAACAAGGGAAAGGGGCAGGAAAAGCAGATTGAGACATCGCGCTATTATGACGGCGTGAACTTTGCACGACTGATTACCAATCAGCAGAAAGGCTGGTTCTCGTTTGGATACAATGACGACGTGGTGCCTCCAACAACGGCATGGAGCACCTACAACTCCGTGACTGGTCCCAAGGAGATAAAACCCTACCAAGCTACCTGGCACTTCTGGCATCAGGAACAGTGGGATGAGTGGGAGAATTGGCTGATTAGAGAGGTGAAGAGTTAAGAGTGAATAGTTTAGAAAAAACTGTATAATCCGTAGGTGAAATAATAATGAAAAAGTTATTTGTGTTGACAGTGGGGGCAATGATGATTGCCAGCTGCGCAGGGATTAAGAATGCTGAGCCAGAAAAGACTGGCGCTCAATTGTTGAAAGAACGTCTGGATACCCTAAGAGAAAAGGGTATTATGTATGGGCATCAGGACGACCCGTTCTACGGACTGACTTGGGCGTATCAGAACGACTCGAGCGACGTGAAGAACGTGTGTGGAGACTATCCTGCCGTGATGGGCTTTGAGTTGGGAGGCATAGAGATGGGCGACGAGAAGAGCCTGGACAGCGTGCCCTTTACCCGCATTACTCAGGAAATCATCAACCACTATAACCGTGGTGGTATCATCACCATCAGCTGGCATCCCCGCAATCCTGTGACTACAATAGACGGTGGCGGACTGGCAGGACAGAAATTCCCAGAGGGAACGGCTTGGGACGTGACTGATAGCGCTGTGGTAAAGAAAGTGCTTGACGGTGGCGAATATCACGATAAGTTTGAAACATGGATGCAGAGACTGTCTGACTTCCTGGCAACACTGAAGACAAGTGATGGCAAGAAGATACCTTATATCTTCCGTCCGTGGCATGAAAATTCGGGCTCTTGGTTCTGGTGGGGCGAAAAACTCTGTACGGTAGAAGAGTATAAGGCGCTATGGAACATGCTGCAAGATAAGCTGAAGGCCGATGGGTTCGACAATATAGTATGGGCATACTCGCCAGGTTGTCAGGATAATCTGACTGCTGAGAGACTGCTTGACCGCTATCCTGGCGACGATCGCGTAGATATGCTGGGTCTTGACGGTTATCAGTGGGTGCCTGAGGAGAAAGATGCCTTCATGGCTCGTACCAAGCAGAATCTGGAAGTGCTCTGTAAAGTTTCTGAGGAACACGGACTGATACCTGCTCTGACTGAATGCGGTATGAAAAACCTGACTGAGCCTACTTGGTGGTCGTCGACACTGCTGCCAGCTGTAGAGCAATTCCCAATAAGCTATATGCTGACTTGGCGAAATGCACCACACGAGTGGTTTGGGCCATCGCCAGCCAAGCCTGATGCACCATACTTCGTAGAAATGTACAAGAAGAATAATACTTTATTCCTAAAAGATATAAAATAATAATGCATAAAAATGTCAGCTCGACTAAGCTAAGTGCATGGAAATATCAAAACAATAAATAGAATATGAGCAATTTTAAAGAAAGAGTAGCAGCCTTGAGAAAACATCATGAGGAGCTGCTGACAAAGAAAAATGAAAAACTGGAGTGGGGTAATGGGATATACGAAAAGTATAAAAACCCAGTGGTAACAGCCGAACACGTGCCATTGGAGTGGAAATACGACTTCAACGAGCAGGATAATCCCTACCTGATGCAGCGTATTATGTGTAACGCTGCGCTAAATGCAGGCGCCCTGAAGTGGCAGGGTAAATACCTGTTGGTGGTACGCGTAGAGGGAGCCGACCGCAAGAGCTATTTTGCTGTGGCCGAGAGTCCTAACGGTGTGGATAACTTCCGTTTCTGGGAGGAGCCTATCACCATGCCCGACGATGTGATTCCTGCTACCAATGTGTACGATATGCGAGTGACTCAGCATGAGGATGGCTGGATTTATGGCGTGTTCTGTGCTGAGCGCCACGACGATAATGAACCAGGCAACCTGAGTGCTGCTACAGCCACGGCTGGTATCGCTCGTACCAAGGACCTGAAGACCTGGTATCGACTGCCCGATTTGAAAACACGGAGTCAGCAGCGTAACGTCGTGCTGCACCCAGAGTTTGTAGATGGAAAATACGCCTTCTATACCCGTCCGCAGGATGGATTTATCGACACTGGTAGCGGTGGTGGTATAGGTTGGGCGCTGGTCGACGACATCACCAACGCTGAAATCAAGGAAGAAAAGATTATCTACGAGCGCAGGTATCATACGATTACCGAGGTGAAGAACGGTGAGGGTCCACACCCCATCAAGACACCCAAGGGGTGGTTGCATCTGGCTCATGGCGTGCGTGCCACTGCCGATGGATTGCGCTACGTACTCTATATGTATATGACTGCCCTCGACGACCCAACCAAGGTGATAGCACGTCCAGGCGGATACTTCTTGGTGCCTGAGGGTAATGAGTATCTGGGCGACGTGATGAACGTGGCTTTTGCTAATGGATGGATTGCTGATGAGGATGGTAAGGTGTTTATCTACTACGCCTCGGCCGATACCCGTATGCACGTGGCTACTTCGACCATCGACAAGTTGATAGACTACTGCATGAATACCCCAGAAGACGGCTACTACACTGCCGCCAGCGTTGAGACCATCAAGAAATTGGTGGAAAAGAATCGTAAATTGTAAAATTGTTAAATAGTAAAATCAAACCATGGCTAGTTTAAAAGAAAAAATCGGTTACGCCTTAGGCGATGCCGCTGCAGGAGGAATCACATGGAAAATCATGTCGATAGCCTTCCCGCTGTTCTTTACAAATGTGTTCGGATTGACGTTTGCTGATGCTGCAACACTGATGCTCATCGCACGTATGTTCGACGTAGTTACTGACCCACTGATGGGATCGCTGGCCGATCGCACGCAGAGCAGATGGGGTACCTATCGCCCTTGGCTGATATTTGGTGCTATCCCCTTCGGACTGGTGTTCGCTCTGCTGCTCTATACACCCGATTTCGGGCTGACAGGCAAGCGTATCTGGGCTTATAGCCTTTATCTGCTCATGATGGCGATGTATACCGCAGTGAATGTGCCTTACGGTTCGCTGTTGGGCGTGATGACCGACGATGATAATGAGAAAAACCAGTTCTCTAGCTTCCGTATGGTGGGTGCTTATGCAATGGGATTTATCACTCTGCTGTCGTTCCCATACTTGCAGCGGCTGGTGGGCGGTACCGAGCAGCATCAGTATGCCGTTCTGGGTGCATTCTTTGGCTTTATAGCCGCTGCTGGCACACTGGCTTGCGGATTTCTGACCAAGGAGCGCCTGAAGCCAGTACGCGCTGAGAAATTCTCGTTTAAGCAGTTTGGCGATCTGTTTAAGAATAAGCCTTGGATTATTCTGACACTGATTGGAATCTGTACAAACTTTTTTAATGGATTCCGTTACGCCGTTGCGGGCTATATGATTGAGTATTGTCTGCATGGCGATGTAACCGTTAGCGGACTGATTATTAACTACACTGTGTTTATGACCTTTGGTGAGCTGACTTGTATGATATTCGGCGGTGTGTCGCCTGCATTTACCAAGATGGTTGGCTCTAAGCGCATGGCGTTTATGATGGCCGCGCTGATTTGTGTAGTATTTTCGGTAGCTTTCTTCTTCATCCCCATGGATCCTGGTTATATCTGGGTGATGGTGGCCTTGGTAGTACTTACCTCTATCGGTATCGGACTCTACTCACCACTGTTGTGGAGTATGTATGCTGACGTGGCCGACTATGCTACTGAGAAGAACGGCACATCGTCGACAGGACTTATCTTCTCGTCGGGAACCATGGCGCAGAAGTTCGGTACAGCCATCTCTGGTTCGCTGGTAGCCCTGTTCCTGGGCTTGGCTGGCGCTAGCATGATTACCGACGATATGGGTAACACTATGGTTGACCCAGCATCGATTACCGACTCAGTACTCACGATGGTATGGTCGCTGTTCTCGCTGTTCCCAGCCGTTATCGCTGGACTGATTATTCTGCTTACATGGATTTATCCTATTAAAAAATGAACGAAGAACACGTTGACATGATGAAGCTGGAGATGCAGGATGTGCTGGAAAACAACATCCTGCCCTTCTGGCTCGAGAAAATGCAAGACAACGAGAATGGTGGCTTTTACGGCCGTATAGACGGTAGCGGAGTGTTGCACCCCGATGCCGAGAAAGGCGCCATACTCAATGCCCGCATACTGTGGACCTTCTCGGCTGCCTACAGGGTGCTGGAGAAGGAGGAGCTGCTGGAAGCTGCCACGAGGGCGAAAGACTACCTGGTAGACCACTTTATAGACCCAGAATATGGAGGCGTGTATTGGAGTGTAGACTATCAGGGTAATCCGCTTGACACCAAGAAACAATTCTATGCCATAGGCTTTGCTATTTACGGTCTGAGTGAGTATGCACGTGCCACGGGCGATAGAGAGGCCCTGGAGTATGCGCTCGACCTGTATGACTGCATAGAGGAACATGCATTTGATAAAGCGCATAATGGCTATATTGAGGCGTGTACGCGAGAGTGGGGAGAGATAGCCGACATGCGACTATCGGAGTTGGATGCCAACTATCCTAAGTCGCAGAATACGCATCTGCACATTATTGAGCCATATACCAACCTCTTGAGGTGTCTGAAAGAGATGCAGGCTCAAGCATCGTGCGACTATGTACCTGCCATTGGATCGGTGCTTCCTGTAGGCATCAGTGTGCCTATAGAGACCATCGTGAGCATAGAGTCGTCGTTGCGTAATTTGATTGACATTTTTACAGATTTCATACTGAATCCTAATACCAATCATCTGGACCTGTTCTTTGATATGGACTGGAAACGAGGTGCAGGGAATCTGGAGAGCTACGGGCACGATATAGAGTGCTCTTGGCTATTGCACGAGGCGGCATTGGTACTTGGCGATAAAAAAGTGCTCGCTAAGATTGAAGGCGTTGTGCAAAAGGTTGCAAAAGCATCGGAAAAAGGTTTACGTCAGGATGGTTCGATGATACACGAGGCCAATCTGGATACTGGTCATGTTGACGATGATTTGCATTGGTGGGTTCAGGCTGAAAATGTGGTAGGCTGGTTTAACCTGTGGCAGCATTTTGGTGATGAAGATGCCTTCGAAAAGGCTGAGAAATGCTGGAAGTATATTAAAGACCAGTTGATAGACTGGGATAATGGCGAGTGGTATTGGAGCAGGCATCCGGACGGAACCCTGAACACCACTGGCGACAAGGCCGGATTTTGGAAATGTCCGTACCATAACAGTAGAATGTGTCTCGAGATAATTGAGAGAACTGCAGAGAATTGATATATCTCAAGCCTCTTGCCTTTCACCTCATAAGTATTTTGTATTAAAAATTTTCGCCAAAGTATTTGGAGCTTTGGCGGAATTTTTGTACCTTTGCACACAATTATGAGGAAAATATTACTATTCATTGCATTAGCGGCGTGCTATATTGCTGAATGTCAGGCACAAACGCAGTTCAACGAGCGTCCTAAGCTCGTGGTTGGAATCGTAGTAGATCAGATGCGTTGGGATTACCTGGGCAGATATTACGACAAGTATCAGGAAGACGGATTGAAACGTCTGATAAACAAGGGATACTCGTGTAATAACTGCCTAATTAATTATCTGCCAACCGTTACTGCCATCGGACATACCAGCGCTTATACCGGCACCACCCCCGCTTTTCATGGTATCTGCGGTAACGCCTTTTACAAGAATGGTGTGAAGATTAGCAGTTGCGAGGATCACGACGTGAGTACCGTGGGTAGTGACAAGAAAGATGCTTCATCGCCCGTGAACCTGTTGGCCACCACCATTGGCGACCAGCTGAGACTGCATACCGACTTCAAGTCGAAGGTGATTGGCGTGAGCTACAAGGACCGTGCAGCCATTCTGCCAGCCGGACGTAGTGCAAATGCTGCCTACTGGATTGATACCAAGAACGGACAGTTTATCAGCAGCACATGGTACATGCAAGAACTGCCACAGTGGGCTAAGGACTACAACGTGCAGATGAAGAAAAACAAGGAACTGAAGAAGGTGGGCAAAGATGTAGGATTATATCCTCTCTGCGGCCACCTGATTGCTGATATGGCTATCTCGGCCCTGAAGGGCGAACAGCTTGGCAAGGGCGAAGAGACCGATATGCTGTGCATCAGTTTCTCGCAGACTGACGTTATCGGACATGAGTGGAGTACTCGAGGTGAGCGTACCGACGAGGCTTATCTGGAATTGGATAAGGACATAGCCAAACTGCTGAAGGCGTTCGACGAGCAGGTGGGCGAGGGTAACTATCTGGTGTTCCTGACTGCTGACCACGGTGCTGCACACAACTTCCAGTTTATGGAAGACCATAAGCTGAATGGTGGCGCCTTTAAGTGGGACGAGGTGTTCTCGGTAGAGGCTGCTAAGAAGTTGGCCGCAAAATTCCATCTGACAAAGAATGTCATTAAGGATTGTCTGGACTATCGCATTGTTCTGGACAAGGATGCTATACGTGAACAGGGTGTAGACGAGCAGGCACTTCGTGATGCCATCGTAGAAGAGCTGTTGAATACGCCCCACGTGGCATTTGCCTTCGACTTTAAGAAGGCTGCCACAGCCCCAGTGCCTGAGATGCTGAAAGAGCGCGCACTGAAGGGCTATCACCACGACCGTTCGGGCGACATCATCTTTATGCTGGAGCCAGGATGGTACGGGTTCGGAAAATGGTCATCGCCAGTAGGTACTACCCACGGCGAGTGGAATCCATACGACGCCCATATACCTCTGCTGTTCTACGGCTGGAAGGTAAAGCATGGCGCCACAAGTCGTGAGGTGCACATTGTGGATATAGCTCCAACGGTGTGTCAGAAACTTCATATCCAGCAGCCCAACGCGTGCATTGGTGAGGCCATCACAGAGGTGATAGAATAGTATATTAGTATAACATTATATTTAACTTTTTATGAACTTTACTTTGTTAATTACCGTCTTGGTGACGGCTTTGACATTGGTGGTAGCGGCCTACATAGTAGCCAAGCTGATAGGACCTAGGTCTTACGCTAAGGTGAAGGGTGAGCCGTATGAGAGTGGTATCCCAACTCGAGGCAGCTCATGGTTGCCTATCTCTGTAGGATTCTACCTCTTTGCCATCTTGTTCCTCATGTTCGATGTGGAAACGGTGTTTCTGTATCCATGGGCAGTAGTAGTGAAGGACTTTGGTGCTATGGCATTGCTTAGCATCGGTTTCTTCTTGGTAGTTCTGGTATTAGGCTTGGCTTATGCTTGGCGGAAAGGAGACTTGGAATGGAAGTAAGAAAGCCCAGTATCAAGAGTATCCCCTACGAGGAGTGGAATGACAACGACTCGTTGGAGAAGATTATTGACGAGCTCCATGAGGGTGGCGTCAATGTGATTACGGGCTCGCTCGACCAGTTGATTAACTGGGGACGCTCTAACTCACTCTGGTCATTGACCTTTGCTACATCTTGTTGTGGTATCGAGTTTATGGCTTGTGGTTGTGCCCGTTATGACTTTGCTCGCTTTGGTTTCGAGGTAACACGTAACTCTCCACGTCAGGCCGACCTGATTATGTGTGCTGGTACCATTACTCATAAGATGGCTCCAGCATTGAAGCGCCTGTACGACGAGATGGCCGAGCCTAAGTATGTGATTGCTGTTGGTGGTTGCGCCATCAGTGGTGGTCCATTCAAGTCGAGCTACCATGTAGTGAAGGGTATCGAGGAAATCGTGCCCGTAGATGTATTTATTCCTGGTTGTCCTCCACGTCCAGAGGCTATCATGTATGGCATGATGCAGCTGCAGCGTAAGGTGAAGATTGAAAAATTCTTCGGAGGTGCTAACCACAAGCAAACCGCTGAGGAGCGCGAGCTTGGTGTATCTAACGAGGAGTTGACATTCCGTGAGAAGCTGGGCGATCATCGTCGTGAGCCAATCGTGGTTACAAATGTTCCCCAGGAGTTTGTAGATGAAATGAAGTCTGCTCAGGCAGACGCTAAAGCAGAGGAGGAAAAGGCATGAAGTTAGAGTTCTTATCATTTGATTATGACAAGTTCGCACAGGAGATGCAGAACTTGAAGGACAAGAAGGGCTTTGACTATCTTGTCACCATCGTAGGCGAGGACTTTGGAGCTGAAGAAGGTCTCGGTTGCGTATATATCCTTGAAAACAGCAACACCCACGAGCGTTGCAGCGTGAAGATGATTGCCCGCACCAAGGAGTGTGGCGATGGTATGTCGTCGAACGGTACTGGCGAGATGGACGGACAGATGATTCCTTATCTTCCTACCGTTTCAAAGATATGGCGTGTGGCCGACCTGCTGGAGCGCGAGGTATTCGACTTCTACGGTATCGTATTCATCGGACATCCTGACATGCGTCGCTTGTTCCTGCGTTCTGACTTCAAGGGTTATCCTTTCCGCAAGGACTGGCAGTTTAACGATAAGTACACACTCGACGACGATGTGGAGCCCGACTATGGTCTGGAGTTCTATTTCGATAAGGATGGCTATCTGCAGACTAAGCAGAACAAACTGTTCGATTCTGACGAGTATGTCATCAACATCGGCCCTCAGCACCCTGCTACCCACGGTGTGCTCCGTTTGCAGACCGTGCTTGACGGTGAGACTGTAAAGCGCATCTATCCACACCTGGGATATATCCATCGTGCTATCGAGAAGATGTGGGAGGGTATGACCTATCCTCAGACTCTGGCTCTGACAGACCGTTTGAACTATCTGGGTGCTATGCAGCACCGCCACGCTTTGGTAGGTGTGATTGAGGAGGCTATGGAAGTTGAGCTGACAGACCGCATCAAGTACATCCGTACCATTATGGATGAGCTTCAGCGTCTCGACTCTCACTTGCTTTACACTTCGTGTGTGGCTCAGGACCTTGGTGCTCTCACTGGTATGCTTTATGGTATGCGCGATCGCGAGCACGTGCTGAACGTGATGGAGGAGACCACAGGTGGTCGTCTGATACAGAACTACTACCGCATCGGAGGATTGCAGGATGATATCGATCCTAACTTCGTGAAGAATTGTAAGGAACTGATTAAGTATCTGCGCCCAATGATTCAGGAGTATATGGATATCTTCGGTGATAATATCATCACTCACAACCGTCTGGTTAACTGCGGTCCGATGAATCTTGAGGATTGTATCAACTACGCTGTGACCGGTCCTGCTGGACGTGCATCAGGTTGGAAGAACGACGTTCGTAAGAACCATCCATACGACATGTACGACAAGGTACAGTGGGAGCAGTGCACACTCGACGGTTGCGACTCGATGGCTCGTTATATGGTTCACATCAATGAGATGTATCAGAGCCTGAACATCATCGAGCAGCTGATTGACAATATCCCAGAGGGCGACTTCTATGTGAAGCAGAAGCCTATCATCAAGGTTCCCGAGGGACAATGGTACTACTCTGTTGAGGGTGTGGCCGGTGAGTTTGGCGTTTATCTCGACTCTCGTGGCGATAAGAGCCCATACCGCATGAAGATGCGTCCAATGGGTCTCTCGCTGGTAGGTGCTTTCGACCCCATGCTGCGTGGTCAGAAGGTAGCCGACCTGATTGCTACCTGTGCCGCTATTGATGTAGTTATTCCTGATATTGACAGATAAAAGCGAAGGATTATGTTTGATTTTAGTATTGTTACACAATGGTTCGACGCTCTCCTTCGCGAGACACTCGGTTTGGGAGATTTCCTGTCGATATTGATTGAGTGCGTGCTGGTGGGTACTGCTATTCTGGTGGGATATGCCCTCATAGCTTGCGTACTGATATTTATGGAGCGTAAGGTTTGTGCCTACTTCCAGTGCCGTCTTGGCCCTATGCGAGTAGGTTACTGGGGATTGCTTCAGGTATTTGCCGATGTGTTGAAGATGTTGATCAAGGAGATCTTCATCGTCGACAAGGCTGATAAGATTCTCTATCTTGTAGCTCCTATCTTGGTGATTATGGGTTCTGTAGGTGCCTTCTCGTTCCTGCCTTGGAACAATGGTGCTACAATCCTTGACTTTAATGTAGGTGTCTTCCTGCTTACTGCCATCTCTTCAATCGGAGTTATCGGTATCTTCTTGGCAGGTTGGGGCTCTAACAACAAGTACTCTGTGCTTTCGGCCATGCGTGCAGCTGTACAGATGATCTCTTACGAGGTTTCGCTCTGTCTCTGCCTGATTACCGCTGTGATTCTGACTGGTACCATGCAGATGAGTGGTATCGTTGAGGCACAGACAGGTCCTTTCAAGTGGTTGATTTTCCAGGGTCATATCCCTGCCATCATCGCCTTCTTTGTATTCCTCATCGCAGGTAACGCTGAGGCTAACCGTGGCCCATTCGATATGGCTGAGGCTGAGAGTGAGTTGACTGCTGGACACCATACCGAGTATAGTGGTATGGGATTCGGTTTCTTCTACCTCGCTGAGTTCTTGAACCTCTTTATCATCGCAGGTATCGCAGCTACCGTATTCCTGGGTGGTTGGGCTCCTGTAAACATCGGTATCGATGCTTTTGATGCAGTGATGAACTACATCCCAGGTATCGTTTGGTTCATGGGTAAAACCTTCTTCCTGGTTTGGATCCTGATGTGGATTAAGTGGACTTTCCCACGTCTGCGTATCGACCAGATCCTGAAGCTGGAGTGGAAGTATTTGATGCCAATGTGTCTCATCAACCTTGTGTTAATGACAGTTGTTGTGGCCCTCGGCCTATATATTAAATAAGGTATAGCAATGGAAGATAATAAATCATATTTCGGAGAAATCGGGCAAGGCTTGAAGACGCTGGCTATCGGTATGAAGACCTCTTGGAAGGAATATTTCAAGGACTTCTTTACCAATAAGTCAACCGAGCAGTACCCCGAGAACCGCAAGACTACACTCCATGTTGCTAAGCGTCATCGTGGTCGCCTGGTATTCAAGCGCAATGAGGATGGCAGCTACAAGTGTACAGCTTGCACATTGTGCGAAAAGGCCTGTCCTAACGGAACCATCAAGATTACAGCCCACATGGCTGAGGATCCTGAGACAGGTAAGAAAAAGAAGGTGCTCGACGACTATGCGTACGACCTTGGCGACTGCATGTTCTGCCAGCTTTGTACCAACGCTTGCAACTTCGACGCCATCGAGTTTACTAATGATTTCGAGAACGCCGTATTCGACCGCTCTAAGTTGGTGCTCCACCTTAACCAGGAGGTTTATGCTGGTGGTTCACTGCCCAATCTGCTTGAAGGTGGTGCTGAGTGGCAAGTAGGTAAGTTTAATACTAAAACTAAGTAACGCATTATGGCAAATATAATTATGTTTATCATTCTCGCGGTGTTCATCATCGTTTCGGCGCTGATGTGTGTAGCCACCACGCGAATTGTGAGAGCCGCAACATTCATGTTGTTTGTGCTCCTTGGTGTAGCAGGTATCTACTTCCTGCTCGACTACACCTTCCTGGGTGCAGCTCAGATCGCCGTATATGCTGGAGGCGTTACGATGGTCTTTGTATTTGCTATCCAGCTGGTAAGCAAGCGCGCTCTTCAGGGTTTGGAGAAGCGTGTTAAGGCTGGCACTATGGCCGTTGGAGCTCTGTGTGCTCTTGCTGGTTTGGTTGTAGTAAGCCTGATTCTGCTCAAGGCCGGCTTCTTAACTCAGGAGATTGCCAACGTAGAGGTTCCGATGAAGGAAATCGGTACTGCTCTCGTAGGTTCAGGTAAGTATCAGTATGTATTACCCTTCGAGTTCATCTCAGTATTCCTGCTGGCATGTATCATCGGAGGTTTGGTTGTAGCAAGAAAGGAGGAAGAGGCATGATACCCGTAGAATGTTATTTCGCACTTAGTGCCATCTTGTTCTTTATTGGTGTCTATGGTTTCACCACTCGTCGCAATCTGATTGCCATGCTCATCTCGGTTGAGCTGATTCTGAATGCTGTCGACATCAACTTTGCCGCTATCAACCGTCTGTTGTATCCCAACGGTAACGAGGGTATGTTTATGACACTCTTTGTGATTGGTGTTGCCGCTGCTGAAAGTGCAGTTGCCATCTCTATTATCATCAATGTTTATCGCAAGTTCAAGAGCGATAGTGTTGATGCCATCAAGAATATGAAACGATAAAAAACGGTAAAGATTATGTTTAGTTACACATTGTTTATAATGCTTCTGCCGCTGCTGTCGTTCATCGTTCTTGGACTGGCTGGCATGAAGATGCAGCACAAGGTAGCCGGATTGATCGGTACCTGTTCACTGGGAATTGTTACTATACTCTCATACCTTACAGCCTTCCAGTACTTCGGTATGGAACGCGTGGATGGGGTATATCAGACTTTTGTTCCATACAACTTCACATGGTTGCCTCTTGGCAATCTGCATTTCGACCTCGGTATCCTGTTGGATCCTATCAGCGTCATGATGCTGATTGTTATTTCAACAGTTTCACTGATGGTTCATATCTACTCATTTGGCTATATGCACGGTGAGAAGGGATTCCAGCGTTACTACGCATTCCTGAGTCTCTTCACCATGTCAATGCTTGGATTGGTGCTCGCTACTAACATCTTCCAGATGTACATGTTCTGGGAGTTGGTAGGTGTTTCTTCTTACCTGCTCATTGGTTTCTACTATCCTTTGAAGCCTGCTATTGCAGCATCTAAGAAGGCATTCATCGTTACCCGCTTTGCTGATATGTTCTTCCTGGTTGGTATTCTGACCTTTGGTTACTTCGTTGATTCGTTCAGCTTCTCATTTGCTGGCGATATCGTGATGGGCCAGGGCACCACACCATTCATCGAGGGTAACATCGCTAAGGCTGTTGCCGCTGGTGGTTTCATCATCCCAACCGCTCTGGTTCTGATGTTTATTGGTGGTGCTGGTAAGAGTGCTATGTTCCCACTGCACATCTGGCTGCCCGATGCTATGGAGGGTCCAACTCCTGTTTCGGCTCTGATCCATGCTGCTACCATGGTTGTAGCTGGTGTATTCCAGATTGCACGTATGTTCCCACTTTGGATTGAGTATGCACCTCAGGCTATGAGTATTGTGGTTTGGGTGGGTGTGTTCACCGCTTTCTATGCTGCTGCTGTGGCTTGTGCCCAGAGCGATATCAAGCGTGTGCTCGCTTTCTCAACTATCTCGCAGATTGCGTTCATGATGGTTGCCCTTGGCGTATCGCTACCAGGTCACCATGGTGCCGTTCTCGACAACCATGCTCAGCTGGGTTACATGGCTGGTATGTTCCACCTGTTTACCCACGCTATGTTTAAGGCTTGTCTGTTCCTGGGTGCCGGATGTATCATCCACGCTGTTCACAGTAACGAGATGGCGCTGATGGGTGGTCTGCGTAAGTATATGCCTATTACCCACATCACCTTCCTCATCTCATGTTTGGCTATTGCTGGTATTCCATTCTTCTCGGGCTTCAGCTCAAAGGATGAGATTATCACTGCCTGCATGGAGTACAGCCCTGTAGTAGGTTGGATTATGACTGGTATCGCTGCCATGACTGCCTTCTATATGTTCCGTCTGTACTATGGTATATTCTGGGGAACAGAGAATAAGGAGGCTCACGAGCATCACACGCCACATGAGGCTCCATTGACTATGACTATTCCATTGATCGTACTCTGTGTGATCACTGTTGGTGTTGGTGTTTACACCACACTGGGTGGCTTCATGGAGTGGGGTGGTTCGTTCGGTAGCTACGTATCAGCTGCTGGTACTGACTATACCATCCACTTCAACACGCAGATTGCCCTTACCTCTACAGTTATTGCGATTCTGAGCATCTGTCTCGCCACCTATATCTATAAGGGTGAGAGTCAGCCTATTGCCGATCGTCTGTACAAGACGTTCCCAAAACTGCATCGTGCAGCTTACAAGCGTTTCTATCAGGACGAGATTTGGCAGTATGTCACTCATCGTATTATCTTCCGCTGCGTTTCTACTCCTATTGCCTGGTTCGACCGTCATGTTGTTGATGGTACCTTTAACTTCCTGGCTTGGGGTGCTAACGAGGGTGGTGAGAGTATCCGTAGCTGGCAGAGTGGCGATGTTCGCCAGTATGCCGTTTGGTTCATTACGGGTTCAGTTGCTTTGACATTAATCCTTTTATGCATCTAAAGATATGAGTATATTAAGTGTTTTCGTAATAATTCCCGCCCTGATGCTGCTGGGTCTTTGGCTTTCAAAGAGCCTGAATCAGGTGCGTGGTGTGATGGTAACGGGAGCTTCGTGTCTGCTGGCCCTCTCTATTTGGTTGACCATCTATTTCATCCAGGAGCGTGCAGCTGGTAACACCGCTGAGATGCTGCTTACTTATAGCACGCCTTGGTTCAAGCCTCTGAACATTGCTTACAGCGTAGGTGTCGATGGCATTTCTGTTGTCATGCTGCTGCTGTCAAGTATCATTGTGTTCACCGGTACTTTTGCCTCTTGGCAGCTCAAGCCACTTACCAAGGAGTACTTCCTTTGGTTCACCCTGCTTTCTACAGGTGTGTTCGGCTTCTTTATCTCTACCGACCTGTTCACCATGTTCATGTTCTACGAGGTAGCTCTGATTCCTATGTACCTGCTCATTGGTGTCTGGGGTTCTGGCCGCAAGGAGTACTCAGCCATGAAGCTTACTCTGATGCTGATGGGAGGTTCGGCCCTGCTGATTCTTGGTCTGCTGGGTATCTACTACTTCAACGGACTTTACAGTGGTGAGTACACATTTGAGCTGACTACAATCGCAGCTAACCACGTTATTCCTGGACACATCCAGAATATCTTCTTCCCATTTATCTTCATCGGATTCGGTGTACTGGGCGCTCTGTTCCCATTCCACACATGGTCTCCCGATGGTCACGCTTCAGCGCCTACAGCCGTATCAATGCTGCACGCAGGTGTGCTGATGAAGCTGGGAGGTTATGGCTGCTTCCGTGTAGCTATGTATCTGCTCCCTGAGGCTGCTCAGGATCTGTCATGGATCTTCCTCATCCTCACTACTATCTCGGTAGTTTACGGTGCGCTCTCAGCTTGTGTACAGACCGACCTGAAGTATATCAATGCTTACTCATCGGTTTCTCACTGCGGACTGGTACTGTTTGCTCTGCTCATGATGAGTCAGACAGCTGTTACAGGTGCTGTGCTGCAGATGCTTTCACACGGACTGATGACAGCCCTGTTCTTCGCCCTGATCGGTATGATCTACGGTCGTACCCACACTCGCGATATCCGTGAGTTGGCTGGACTGATGAAGATTATGCCTTTCCTGGCTGTAGGTTATGTGATTGCGGGTCTTGCTAACCTCGGACTTCCTGGTTTCTCTGGCTTCATTGCTGAGATGACCATCTTCGTTGGTTCGTTCGGTGCTCATCCTATGAGTGGCGACCCCAATGCTTCGTTCCGTATGGTAGCTACCATCATCGCATGTATGAGTATCGTTGTAACAGCAGTTTACATTCTGCGTGTTGTTGGTAAGATCCTGTATGGCGAGGTGGAGAACAAGCACTTCCTTGAGCTCACCGATGCTACATGGGACGAGCGTGTTGCTGTTATCTGTCTGATTTTCTGTGTGGCTGGTCTGGGTAGCTTCCCATTCTGGGTTAGCGATATCATCTCGCCTGCTGCTGGAACAATCCTTGAGTCAATTGGTGTTATGTAAAAATAGGAGGACTTAGATATGAATTATAGCGAATTTCTGAAAATGATTCCTGAGGCCTTCTTGGTTCTCGCACTGATATTAGTATTCATTGGCGATTTCTGCCTGAATAAGAGTGAGCGTAAGAATGCCGTGTTGAGCAAACTAGCTGCCGCCCTCTTGGTGGTTGTAGGTGTGGTTACCACGTCGGTTACACCAGAGTCTGCCTTTGGTGGAATTTATGCCTCGTCGGCTGCCATCAACGTGATGAAGGTCATCCTGGCCTTTGGTACGCTGATTGTGATGATTATGGCTCAGCCATGGGTTGAGAAGACTCATCGTCTGGCTGGCGAGTTTTATATGCTCCTCATTTCTACCCTGCTAGGTATGTTCATGATGATGTCATCAGGCTCGTTCCTGCTGTTCTTCCTCGGTCTCGAAACTGCTTCAGTGCCTCTGGCATGTATGGTGGCCTTCGACCGTCATCGTAAGGACAGCGCCGAGGGTGCTGCAAAGTATATCCTCGTGGCTACATTCTCTAGTGGTGTCATGCTGTTCGGTATCTCGTTCATCTATGCTGCTACTGGTACTCTGTACTTCGATGATGTCGCTAATGTGGTTACTGGTTCGCCTCTGTGCATCATGGGCTTGACCTTCTTCTTCAGCGGACTTGGCTTCAAGATTTCACTTGTGCCATTCCACTTCTGGACAGCCGACACCTATCAGGGTGCTCCAACTCCAGTAACTGGATACCTGAGTGTTATCTCTAAGGGTGCTGCTGCCATCACGTTGTGCACCATCCTGATGAAAGCCTTCGGTCCAATGGTTGAGTACTGGAACTACCTGCTCTATATTGTAATTGTGCTGTCGATTACCTTGGCCAACCTGTTTGCCATCCGTCAGAGTGAGCTCAAGCGCTTCATGGCGTTCAGCTCTATCTCACAGGCCGGATACATCATGCTGGCTGTGGTTGGTAACGGTCAGCTGGGCGTAGCCGCATTAACCTACTATGTACTTGTTTACATTGTAGCCAATATGGCTGTGTTCACTGTTATCAATGTGGTTGAGCATAATAATGGTGGTCGTACCGACATGGCTGCCTACAACGGATTCTATCAGACTAATCCCAAACTCAGCTTCCTCATGACGCTGGCTTTGTTCTCGTTGGCTGGTATTCCTCCGTTTGCAGGTATGTTCTCTAAGTTCTTTGTATTTATGGCAGGTGTGCAGAATGGTGATCCAATGGCCTACATTGTAGTATTCATTGCCTTGGTTAACACCGTAGTATCACTTTACTACTATCTGCTCATCGTTAAGGCTATGTACATCACAAAGACCGATACTCCACTGCCTACATTCAAGAGCGACAATGGTACTAAGATAGCTTTGGCTCTCTGTACTGCAGGTATCGCCCTGTTTGGTGTAGTAAGTTGCGTTTACGAGTGGATTGCTGCAGCAGGTCTGTAGTAATCTCCGGCATAAATCTTATATAAAAGCATAGCTTTCGCATGATGAAAGCTATGCTTTTAATATGTCAAAGCTACGGTTCTGATTTATGAAAGCTATGGTTTCGAGGGGCGAAACCATAGCTTTTGTTTATTATTGTTTATTAATCAGCGTAACCTTAGAATTTAATCCGCTTGGTACTGGAGTCCAATTGCTGTATGTTGTATTCTTGTAGTTGATGTCTACCACGTTGATTTCGTTGAACTTGCGCCACTTTACGTCGTGACGATCCAAATCTGCAATGCGGTTGGCGGGTAAGTTTGTTACCTCAATGCGTAGTGTGTTCTTGCCTTTATGCAGTGCCGAGCCGCAGTCAAGAATAAAGGGTACTGCCCAGGCACAACCTATAAACTGATCATTGATATAGACACGAGCTGACTCGCGCACATCGCCTAAGTCAATCTGCCAATGCTGCTTGGCTTGCTTGGCCGACAGCTTGAAGGTTGTGGTGTAGACACCTGTACCCATGGTAACTGCGGCTGAATCGCTAAGTGTCTCCCATGTCTTGAGTTTATCGAGCTTGAAAGTGCCTGATACGCGTGGGCATTCGTCGATAAACGACAGAGTCCAAGGACCATTGAGCGCAACGATTTCTTCTACAGCACACGTATCGGCAAGCACGGGTAGGCTCTCTTGTAGGGCTAGCGGCTGATTGAAGGTCTGCAGTATCATGGATTGCCCGCTACGCAGATTCAGTTCAATCTCATTGCCATCGATGTGAGCTTGATATCGGTTGCCCGTTAGCGGATCAAACCACATGGCATCCTTAAAAGGTACAGCCAATGTGATGTCTCCGTTCATATCGTGTGGCGTGAGATTGGCGATGAAGTAGTGCCAGCCATCAGCAGTACGGCGACGTATGGTGCGTAGTCCAAGTTTGGCTTTCATGGCCTCGGCCTTGGCATACTTGGCCATGAGTGCCGGCTTTTCGCCCTTGATGACATAGGGACTCAGGCGCTCTATCTGGGTGCTGAGCGAGGCATCGATGGTGGTGCCGCTAGGAATGATAAGTGCCTTGTAGCGGGTACCGCCTTCGGTAACCAGCATACCATCCTCTATGCGTACTTTAGCCAATTGGCGGTCGCTGATGTAGTCGCAGTCGTAGCCCAAGCTGTCAATAGTCAGAATGCTCTGGATGAACTGTGGTGCCTTCTTGGCCATCGAATGGATGTCGAACTGCATAAGCAGCATGTTACTCTTATCACGCTGATGCCACATATCGCGTACGGGCAGGTAGACCAGAAAATCGTTGTCGGGCTGACCCAATTGCAGGAAACTCTGGCATCGCTCAATATATTTCATCAGGTACGGGGCATCGCGCCAGATGGAGTTGGTGGGGCTCATGTCTACCGAGGCGTAGAACTTCCATCCTGGCCAAGCATCGTTCTTTGGGGTGTAGCACGAACCATGGAAGTAGACGTGGTTCACACCGCAGGTGAACATGAGGTCGAGATCGGGCTTCATCTGCGACAACGACGTACGGAAGTGCTCGGTGAGCCATGTAAACGTCTCGCTCGATGTGAACGGCTTGCCCATGACGTGAGCGGCCGAAGAGGCGTATTTCAGCATCGACACATCGCTATCATTCTTTCGGGTTTTGCCTGGATCGGTACGCAACCCTTTGATGCCGAACTCTGAAAGACCGAAACCTTCTATTTCAGGTATGTCGACAGCAGCATAGAGGTCGAGCAGGTTGGCGGGTGAACCATGTGCCTGATTGCGTACTTTTACGCCGTGCTGATGAGCCCATGCCACCCATTGCTGGGTGAAATTCTCGAGCAGCATGTCGCTGAGCGTCTCGCGGTAGTCGGCAAGCACCTGATTGCCGTCGTCAACCTTGCCTAGCAGTTCGGGCAGTTTTCCGCGGAGGTCGTAGCCGCGACGTTTCTTAAACTCGTCGAAGAGGGTAGGGGTCCAGTCGGCCTTATACACCTCGTAAGAGTCGTTGAAGAAGGTGTGCGGATAGGATACGCCCGAAGTGGCAAATGCCTGCTCGAAACGGTCGAGATAGTGGCGTACGGCATTGCGATCGAAGTGGTCAACTACCCATCCCTCGCCCCCAGGAGCAGCGCGCTTTACTTTTTGCTTGGTGCGGCCTACCTCAACGGTGAACTGATGAATACCATTGATGAGAGTATCATTGAAGATGGCTCTGCAAGCAGCATCGTCGAGTGAGATATGTGGGCCACCAAATGGCCAACCTGTACCACAGTTCATATCCACCTGGATACCTAGTGGGTGTGCTATGTCCTGTGTGGTCTGTAGCATCTGCATCCATTGGGGTGAAAGATACGGTATATTGTTCCTATCGTTGCCTTTTACACCATAGATGGGGGTTATCTCTACAGCACCGATGCCAGCACGTGCATATTCGCTAAGGTTCCATTCCAGGTTGGCTTTATCAACAGCTGAACCCAGCCACCACCAACGGGTGCCTGGTTTCGCCTCTGGCTTGGCTGTAGGCCATGCCTGAGCCCATGTGGCCGAGGCATAGCAAACAGCACATATAATGGTTAACAGTTTCCGCATTATCTGATGAGTTTGTAGTATTCACTGGCGCCAAGAAGGAAGCAGCCAGTACCGTAGTCTTCGAAGTCGGGAACGGTGTAGAAGGTAACTGGCTGACCAGCTGAGGGATCCTTACCCGTTCCTTGGTTCCACCCCAGGAATCCGTCGTTATGAACGCACGATGCTAATGCCTGCCAAGCTTTATCGCAAGCAGGGCGATAAATGTTGGCTTTCAGCAATCCCTGTTGGATGCCCCATGCCATACCGTAGAGAAACAGGGCTGTACCCGTCATCTCGGGGGTAGGGTAGTCGACATCGCTCACCAAACTAGCGTGCCAGAATCCGTCTTCGTGCTGACAATCCAACAGACCTTTACTCATCAGCAGGAAGTCTTTCTTAAGTTCCTTGTATTCCTTGCTCTTGGGCGAGAGTTGGTTCATGCAACGTACCAATGCTGCATATACCCAGCCGTTACCACGGCTCCAGTAGCAGTCGTTGCCGTCTTTCTCTTTATAAGGGGGCACATAGTCGGCATCGCGCCACCACAGACCAGACTTGGTGTTGAAGAGTCCACCTCCGCATTCATTGCGCGTCCAGCGATACATCTGCATGGCGTGATCGCGGTATTTCTGCTCGTCAGTAACCTTGGCTATCTGCATATAGAGGGGCATGGCCATCTGTATGGCATCAATCCAAGTCCACCAACCATAAAGCGAGTTGACGTTGGTTTTAGCCTTAGGTGTGGTAGTTTGTTTCTTGGTGTTTGGTGTGGCCATCTGGTGGTCCAGATTGGCTATTACGTTAGCAAGGAGTGCTTTCTGATTGCCCCCCTTCAAAGCAGCAAGTTCTACGTAGGTTTGTCCGCAGCATTGGTCGTCGGCATCGCAGGTGTTCACTCCGTTGCGTGGCGTCCACTTGTGGAAGTCGGCCCACGTCATAGCGTAGTTAATGTAACGCTGTTGCGGGTCGATGGCATTCAGGGCCATCAGTCCTTCGTAGTAAACGGCGCGTGTCCAAAGCGATGAAGGACGAACCTTCTTGACATTAGTGGGCAGCGTGGGGTCGCTGTACTTCGCCATGAAGTAGTTGTTGGTTCTCTGTGCTGTCTCTAACACATTGTTCTGAGCTGTAGCTGACGTCATCATGCCGATGAGAGCTACAAGTGTGATGATGGTTTTCTTCATTTCTATGTAGTTTATTCAGTTACTAATTTGGTGGTCACAGTCTTAAACTTGTCCGAAGTTGTTTTCAGCGTTATCTTTGACGGTTGTTTGCCGGCACGCAGGATAACCATAGCGGCTCCTTGCCACAAGCTGCGGTGATTGGTCACGTTGAGCTCGTTGCTCTGAATATCGCCATTGGTCACAGCTACGATGCGGGCGTCGCCTTCAACTTCGAACTTCAGTTCGTTGTCTGCATGTAGTACACGACGCCCCTTGCTATCTACAGCTACGATGCGTATGTGCTGCAAGTCCTGTCCGTCAGCCTTCCAATGATAGTTGTCGGGCGTGGCTATCAGTTTTACGGCACGTCCTGTGGTTTCTATGGCGTGACGGGCTATTATCTTACCGTTCTTATAGGCTACAGCTTCGAGTTTGCCGGCACGATAGGCTATATCTTTCCAGAATATTTGGTTGCGCAACTTGGGGTTTTCGGGGTTCTGCTGCTTGCCAAGACTTTTGCCGTTCAGCAGCAACTCTACCTCGTCGGCATTGGTAAAGGTCATCAGATTAACCGTTGTTCCTTCTGTGCGGTTCCAGTCTTCTGAGAATGTGGCGTTACCGGTCTGTATGCCGTTCCATTCTATATTCTGTTGGTCGCTCTCTATCACCGCCAGATGTACCATAGGGTCGTCTTTCAGGAAACTCTTCATGAAATAAGCCTTAGGCTTGGGGTTTAATGCGATGTCGAAAACGCCCTGTGCCCAACCCTTGGCTGGCCATCCCTGACTCTCGCCCAGATAGTCGATGGCGCCCCAATAGGCCAACCCGATTACTTTGTTCAGATCCATCTCAAACCAGTTCATTCCCATGTTGCTGATGCTGGCTTCGCTTTGGTAGAAGGTCATCCAGGGGAATCGGCGCCCGTCGCCAGGGAAATACATATACCTATAATTATAGGCCTGAATATCCGTCTCTTTTGCCAGATCGCAGGGCAGTGAGTCGGTTTCCCAGTTGCGATAGCGGGGATGCATGGCTACGGTTACTTTGCGGGTAGAGTCGTAACGATGCACCACTGGGCGCATCATGCGATAGCAGGTTACACCCCAATCGTTGAAGGGCTGGTTTGGATCCTGTTGCAGCTCGTTACCCAGACTCCACATAATGACCGATGGCGAGTTGCGATCGCGTTTAATCCACTCGGTCACGTCTTGTGCCCAATGGTTCATAAATGGCACGCGCCCGCCGGTATGCTGTCGGGTCCATTTGTCGTAGAGCTCGTCAACCACCAGTATGCCGTATTGGTCGCACAGTTTGATGAAGTCGCGGCTATATGGATTATGCGATGTGCGTATGTGGTTAATACCAAATTGCTTCATCAGCTGTATGCGCTTCTCGATGGCGCGAGGGTAGGCCGCTGCTCCAAGCGCACCCAAGGTGTGGTGATTGGCGTAACCTTTCAGCAGCACCTTCTGGCCGTTCAGCTTCAGACCGTAGTCGGGACCATATTCTATCGTGCGGATACCGAACTGCTCACTCACCTCATCGGCCACACTACCATCCTCGCGCAGCAATTGGGCTACAGCAGTGTATAGGTATGGATGCTCGGTATCCCATAACTTTGCGTCGGAGATTTCCATCTCGGGCATCTGGATGGTGAGTGTACGTGTTTGCGGATTGCTGCCTCGTGTTGCAGTCTGTTCAGTCACCAGTTGGCCATTGGGTGCGTAAATGCTTACCTTCATACTCGTTTGACGGTTCTTGGTGCGATTTGTAAAATCGGCAGCCACATTTACGTATTTATTTTGGCGAGTGGTGATATATAGCGGATGACGCTCGAAGTACAGATCGGCTGGGGTGTCGGTCAGACTTACATTTCTGAATAATCCACCTCCGGTATACCAGCGTGAGTTGCGCTCGCTCATGGTGTGGGCCTTCACCTTAATTTCGTTGGGCTGATCATAGCGCAGCAGCTTGGTCACATCTATTTCAAATCCTACGTAGCCATAATCTGTTCCTCCTATATGTTGTCCGTTCAGCCATACATCACCCACGTACATGATACCCTCGAAGTCTAGTAATACGCGTCGGCCTTTCATTGCAGCATCTGGTGTGATGGTCTTGCGATACCATCCTGCTCCCATCTCTTTAAATCCTCGGGCCGATAGTCGGCTTTTTATATTTGCAGCCACATCGGTGTTGTCGGCACGTTCGTCGGCACCGGGGGCTATCCAAGGTTGCTCTATCTGGAAGTCGTGGGGAACGTCTATGATATGTGATTCCTTAAACAATGAGTCGCGTGAGAATTCCCAACCGAAGTTCAGATTCTGTACTGCTCTTGGTTGTGCCCATGCGCCCGTTGCTATTAACAGCGGTAAGGCCATTGTGACGATTCGATTTATCTTCATTTTTTTCGTACGTTTTTAGTTTTCTGCTGCAAAAGTAGCCAAATAAGCCATGCAGATACATATCCGTTCGTTCTGAAATTAGTAATTTTGTACAACTTTGATAGTTTACGGACGATAATCGGGTGTATCGTGGTGATAAAGGTGGTACTTTTGCACCAGCTAATAAAAACTTTGATGAAAAGACTATTAATTCTAACTGTGGCTATGACAGCCATCATGTGTTGTAAAGCTCAGCGCGTCGACACCTTATTAAATATATATAGTGCCGGCCCTATCAATTTCTCGGTCCCTGTGCCCGATGGAAATTATCGTGTCACCGTTACGCTCGGTTCTAAGAAACGTGCAGCTAAGACGGTGGTTCGTGCAGAGTCGCGTCGTCATTATACTGATGTCGTCAGCACGAAGAAGGGAAAATACGAAACCGTGAGCTTCGTGGTTAATAAGCACACGCCTGAGATTGATGCCGATCGTAGTGTGAAGCTGAAACCTCGTGAGCTGGGTTATAAGAACTGGGACGACGCCTTGAATCTGCAGTTCTGTGGTCCTGCTCCTGCTGTTCAGCGTGTTACTATCGAGCCCGATACAACTGCAACTACCGTATTTCTTTGTGGCAACAGCACGGTGGTAGATCAGGAAGAAGAGCCTTGGGCCTCATGGGGGCAGATGATTACACGTTGGTTTGACGATAGTGTGGTGATTGCCAACTATGCCGAAAGCGGACTCTCGGCCACCACGTTTTTGGCTCAGCTGCGTCTTGACAAAATACTAAGTCAGTTACGTAAGGGCGACTACGTGATCTGTGAGTTTGGTCATAATGACGAGAAAGAGAAGAAAGCCGGCGATGGCGCTTGGTATAGCTATTCGCGCAATCTGAAGATATTTGCCGACCGTGTGCGCGAAAAAGGCGGTAACATCATCTTTGTTACTCCCACGGCTCGCCGATTCTTTGAGGACGACATGATGACTCTGCGCAACACCCACGGCGATTATCCCGAGGCCATGCGTATGGTAGCACGTCGCGAAAAGGTGCCCTATATCGAGCTGAACGGTATGACAACAGTTCTTTACGAGACACTCGGTTTCGAGGGCTCTAAGAAAGCATTGGTTCATTATCCCGCCAATACCTTTGCCAATCAGCCACAGCCATTGGCCGATAACACTCACTTTAATCCTTATGGTGCGTGGCAGGTGGCTAAGCTTATTGTGATGGGGCTGAAACAGATACACTCGCCGCTTGTCGGACATCTGCGTACAGATTGGAAGGATTACGATCCATCGCATCCTGACGATCCCGCTAAATTCGTATGGTATCCCTCAGGTAATAGTAACCTGTTAAAGCCCGATGGCAATTAAAAATATCATATTTGTACTATAATCATAGTAATCGAACAATTTTTATATCTGCATAAATGGTGAAACTACTACTTTTGCAGCAAAACCAATTTTAAATAAACTATAAATTAAAAAAATTAACACAGTATGAAGGACATTGGTAAATCAAGTCTGAACAACTGCTGGGGCATGCTCCAGAGGTTGATGTTTACGGTTCTGTTTGCAGTGTTGGCTATTGGTGCCTATGCACAGAACAAAGTAACCGGTACTGTCGTCGATGCTCAGGGCGAACCCATCATCGGCGCAAGTGTCGTTGTTAAAGGAACAAGTAATGGTACAATTACCGATCTTGATGGTAAGTTTACAGTTTCTAATGTTCCTGCTAAAGGTAGTCTTGAGGTATCCTACGTTGGCTACAAAACTCAGGTTTTGGCCATCGCAGGTAAGTCTCAATTCAATGTAACTCTCGAAGAAGACCGTCAATTGCTTGACGAAGTCGTTGTAGTAGGTTATGGCGTTCAGCGTAAGAGTGATGTAACAGGCGCCCTTGCACATATGGATGCCAAGGAATTGACAAACATGCCTGTAAGCAATGCATTGCAGGCTATGCAGGGTAAGGCTGCCGGTGTTGACATCACCAATAGCCAGCGTCCTGGTGAAGTTGGTTCAATTACCGTTCGTGGTCAGCGTTCTATCGATGCTAACAATGGTCCTCTTTACGTTGTCGACGGTATGACAATCCAAACCGGTGGTATTGAGAATATCAATCCAGCAGATATTGAAAGTATCGAGGTTCTGAAGGATGCTTCTTCTACAGCTATCTATGGTAGCCGTGGTGCTAATGGTGTTGTGCTTGTTACAACAAAGAAGGGTAAACAGGGTAAGGTTACTTTGAACTACTCAGGTACCGTTACTTTCTCTACGCTCAGTAATGTGGCTGAAATGATGAATGCTGCTGAGTGGTTGAAGTATTCTCGTTATGCTTATTATAATCAGGGCGCATACGGTGATGGTACACCTAACTACGATCTCGATTATAAGATTTATGGTAATGTTCCTGCCTCTTGGGCAAACATCGAGAAGGGTTGGAGTGCTGATCACACCACATTCGATTACTCAAAGGTAGGTTCATACGATTGGGAGAGCGCAGGTAAGCGTACTGGTATTGCTCATGAACACACACTTAGTGCATCGGGTGGTACTGAGAAGTTCAGTGGATATGGTTCATTTGGTTACCTGAACGAGAAGGGTGTTATGCCTGGCCAGAGCTACCAGCGTTTCACCTTGAATACCTCTTTCGAGGGTAAGGTGCTTCCTTACTTCACCATGGGTATGACCATGAATGCATCTTATGGCACTCAGGAGTATGGTTATAGCTTTACCAAGTCGACAACTGGTGCAGGTGACTACTACAACGCACTTCGTGGTATGCTCCCTTGGTCAGTTCCTTATGATGCAGATGGTAATTTCATTGAGTATCCTACTGGTGATGTTAACATCCAGAACCCCATCGATGAGTTGAACTATACTAAGAACCAGCGTAAGAACTTCCGTATCAATGGTAGTGCTTATGGTCAGATTAATTTTGGTCAGATTTGGAATCAGCTCGATGGCCTTTCATATCGCATTCAGTTTGGTCCTGAACTGCAGTATTATCGTGCAGGAACAGCCAATGCTGCAGAGGGTATCAACGGTGCAGGTAGCAACAAGATTGTTTATAATCCTTATCAGCGTGTAGCTTGGACTTTGGATAACATTGTTAACTATAACAGAACTTTCGCTGATATCCATAACGTAGGTATCACTCTGTTGCAGTCTGCTTCTGATTTCCACTATGAGGGAGCTAACATCCGCGCTAATGTGGCTACTGCCGATGAGTTGTGGTACAACGCTCATTCTAATAACGATCCTACCGATTATTCTACAGGTCTGACTGAGACTTCTATGACTTCATACATGGCTCGTCTGAACTACTCATTGATGGATCGCTATTTGCTTACTGCTTCTATGCGTTGGGATGGTGCTTCTCAGCTTTCTAAAGGCCATAAGTGGGCCAGCTTCCCCTCTATTTCTTTGGGTTGGCGCTTGGAGCAGGAGAAGTTTATGAGAAATATCACATGGATTGATCAGTTGAAGCTTCGTCTGGGTTGGGGTATATCAGGTAATGCTGCTATCTCTGCCTACGCTACAAAGGGTGCTATTCAGGATCTGACATACACTTGGGGCAAGACTACCGAGGTAGGATATGTGCCTTCTGATCCAAATGCCAAGTCTCCTAACATGATGGCTAACCAGGAACTGGGTTGGGAGAAGACTTCACAGTGGAACTACGGTATCGACTATAGTTTCCTGAATGGCCGTATTGGTGGTTCTCTGGATGTTTATACAACCTATACCAAGGATCTGTTGATGTCAACCACTATTCCTTCGCTTAATGGTTATACCACAACAATGGCTAACGTAGGTGAGACTTCTGGTTGGGGTATCGATTTGCAGATTAATGCATTGCCAATCAAGACAAAGGACTTTGAGTGGAATACTGTTCTGTCTTGGTCGCTCGATCGCAACAAGATTGAGAAACTTAACAATGGCGTTACAGAGAATATCAACCGTAATTGGTTCGTTGGTGAGGAGATTGGCGTTTACTACGATTATGTATACGATGGCATTTGGAAGACCTCAGAAGCTGCAGAGGCTGCCAAGTATGGCTGTAAGCCAGGCCAGATTCGTGTTAAGGACTTGAACGAAGACGGACAGTTGGATGCAAACAACGATCGTGCTATTGTTGGTAGGGTACGTCCTCGCTGGTCAGCAGGATGGCGCAATACATTCACTTACAAGGAATTCGAACTCTCGTTCTTCATCTTCTCTCGTTGGAAGTTTACTGTTCCAGCAGGCTCTGCAAACCTCGATGGTCGCTATGCTATGCGTAGTCTCGACTATTGGGTAGCTGGTGAGAATGAGGATGCCCTCTATTATGGCCCTGGTACCAATGGTCAGGCACAGGATCGCTATGCCACTTCTATGAACTATCAAGATGGTTCTTACATCAAGATGCGTAACATTTCTCTGGGTTACAACTTCACCAAGAAGCAGCTCAAGCCTCTGGGTATCAACACTCTTAAAGTATATGTACAGGCCATGAACCCATTCACTATCTACTCAAAGTGCAAGTGGCTTGATACGGATATGATGAACTACGATAACAATACTCGCAACTTTGGTACTACAACTACCATCCGTAGCTGGGTTGTTGGTCTTAATGTTGGATTCTAAAAATAAGATAGAGATATGAAACTCAATAAAGTATATATTGCGGCACTTCTTGTTGCCGGAACAGTTGGGATGTCGTCGTGTACGGAGGATTTCCTTGACGAAAACCAAATAACCAAGCATGATACTGAGTATTTTAAGACTCAGGAGGGTATTGATGCTCTTGTGACAGGTGCCTATCAGACACTGAAATTCCGTTATGAGTACCAGTGGGCCTATAAGATGTGGCACATGGGTATCGACGAGTTTACTGGTGGTAATAACGATATGGCCGATTACAACCACTATGGATCTGCCCTAAATTCTTCACAGGGTGATCTGGCTCAAGTCTGGAACACCTATTACGGACTGATTGAGCAGTCGAATATTATTATCCAGAATGTTCCTGAGTACTATAATAAGAGCAATGCCAACTATAACACCCGTTTAGGTGAGGGTTATTTCCTTCGTGCCTATGGTTACTTCGAGTTGGTTAAGCTCTTTGGCGGTGTGCCCATTAAGTTGGCACCATCAGTTGGTGTTGAAACTTATTTCACTCGTGCATCTGAAGAGGAATGTTACAAGCAGATTATCAGCGATTTCGAGCAGGCATACAATCTGTTGCCTACAAGCAGTAATCAGACTGGTCGTATTCTGAAGAGTGCTGCTGCCCATTTCCTGGCAAAGGCTCACCTTTTCCGTGCTTCTGAGGGTTGCGACACATGGAATAGTAGCTACAAAGCTGCTGACCTGGATGCCGTTATTAAGTATGGTAAGGAGGTTATTGCAGCTCATCCATTATGTGCAAACTTCCTCGACTTGTGGAACTACACCAAACCTAATGACGCTAACGAGAGCGTTAGCGAGGTTGTGCTGGCTGCCCAGTTCTCTGATAACTCTGATTCTTGGGGCCGCTTCGGCAACCAGATGAGCCTTTGTTATCCTTCTGTTTATCAGAATCTTGCTGGTTGTGTTCGTGACATCTCAGGTGGTCGTGAGTTCTGCTATGTCAGCGCTACTGAGTATGCTATGGAGGTCTTCGATCGTGTAAACGACTCTCGTTTCTGGAAGTCATTCATTACCTGCTACGGATGTAACAAGGGTAGTGCAGCTCCTAAGTGGGATGCTTCTGACGCAGCTTACTTCCCAGAGGGTGCTGTTGCTGGCGATACTCGTTTCAAGGGTGGTGAGATTGGTATTAAGTATATTGTTAACAATCCTGAGGATACCCGCTTTACAGATGCTGGTACTGGTCGTAGCGATTTAGCTGTGCTGAAGGATGGTAAGCTTGAGAATACTCACACATTTATTCGTTACTATGCCAATGAGTCGTTCAATTGGAATGTGAAGAAGGAAGAGCGTACTGGTAACTATTACACTCTGTATCCTCACAACCGCAGTGTAGCCCTGTCAAAGTATCGTGATGGCTCACGTAATGGTTACAACTCTCAGTTTGGTTGCCGTGATGCTATCACTGCCCGATCTGCAGAGGATGTGCTGATGGTAGCCGAAGCCTATATCCGCAAGGGTGAGAGTGAGTATGGTAATGCTATTACCTATCTGAACATGCTGCGCGACCGTGCTGGTTACGCCGCAGGTGAGGATCGCTCTAAGAGCCCTGATGGTGGTCAGGCTTATTTGAACAATCCTCTCGGAACAGGTGTTGCTAACCTCGATGGTGCCATCTATACCGATGCTAACACCTACTACGAGTCTAACAATATTGCAGTTACAACAGCTGAGACCAAGTCTGTTATGCACTTGAATAGTGTTGACGATGTTTATAATATGCCTAACGAGCAGCGTATCTATCAGGCTCTGAACTGCACAACCAATGCTCAGAAGATGATGTGCTTCCTGCTCGATGAGCGTAGCCGTGAGCTGATTGGTGAGGGTCATCGTTACGAGGATTTGGTACGTACCCGTACACTCGATGCCCGTTGGCATGCCTTTAACGATGGTGCTGGTCAGGGAATTGGAAACTTTGATCCTGCTAAGCACTACTATCGTCCTATTCCTCAGTCATTCCTCAATGATATTACTAATGAAGATGGAACCAGTCTGACAGCTGAGCAGAAGCAGGCTATGCAGAATCCAGGTTATTAATATAGTTAGTTGTTTCTTGAAGACCGCCCCAGGAGTAGCGACTCCTTGGGGCGGTTATTGTTTTTCTTATTTCTGTTTGCCGTATTTGCTGGGTGGAACACCGTATTTCTCTTTAAAGCATTTGTAGAAATACGTGGGCGATTGGAAGCCAACCTTATAGCTGATTTCGGTCACATTCAGGTCGCCTTCTATCAGCATTTCGGCTGCTTTCTTCAGGCGTTCTGTCTGTAGATAGGTGTTGGGCGACATGCCGGTAAACTCTTTCATCTTGCCATAGAACTTGGTGCGCCCCATCTTCAGCAGGGCAGCCAGCGTGTCTACGTTGAAGTCGGCATCACCCATGTGCTGGGCCACAATCGTTTCCATCTTTTCGCGGAAACGCTGGTCGGCCTCGTCGGTGATGATGGGTTGCGATGCAACCGTATCGTTGGTGGCGCCGTCTGCGCTCTTCATGCGGCTATACCATTTTATCAGCTGGGTTATGCGTAGTACCAGCAACTCAAAGTTGCAGGGCTTCACCATATAGTCGTCGGCTCCGGCCTTGTAGCCCCTCAGTAGCTGTTCGTCGCCATCCAGCGCGGTCAGCATGATGATGGGTATGTTTTTCGAAGCCTCGGCCGCACGCAGTTGGCGCACTATTTCAAAGCCGTTCACGTCGGGCAGCATCACGTCGCAGAGTATCATACTAGGCTGTTGCCCGGCTATATCGTTCAGCGCCTTCTGCCCCTCGGTATAGCTGATGGTGCGGAAGTAGCGGCCCACGCTCTCGCGAATCTGATCCAGCATGTCCGGATCGTCTTCGATAATGGCCACCGTATAGTTCTCGTTAAAGGCCACGGGTGCCAGCTCGCGTATGTTGGCTGGGGTATGCTCTGTGTGCGTAGCAGTGTTAACGGCCATTGTTCCGGCGTAGTCGTCGGCACTGTAAACATCGGCCGTAGCCGGAATGGTGATGGTGAAGCGCGAGCCACCCTCGGCCGAGATGCGCTCGTAGCTCAAATCGCCTTTGTGCAGCTTGGCCGATTGGTAGGCGGTGTATAGGCCGATGCCCATGCCGCCCTGCGATACATAGCCGTGCATAAAGGGCTGGTATAGCTGTGGCATCTGCTGCTCGCTGATGCCGGGGCCGCTGTCTTCTACTATCAGCAGTAGCTGCTGTTGCGCCTCGTCGAGTTTTGCTTTCAGGCTGATGCTGCCACCCTGTGGGGTATATTTGATGGCGTTGCTCAGCAGGTTATACAGTATAGTCTCAATCAGGTGCGGGTCGAAGGTCATGGTGTGCTGGTGGGCAAATGGGGTAAAGGTCAGTGTCTGATCCTTTCGTGCTGCCACCTCGCGGAATTCGTCGCAGGTGGTGCGGGCCAGCTTGATAATGTCGTCCTCAACCACGCCTAACCGCTGGTTACCGGTATTGATACGTCTGAACTCCATCAGCTGATTCACCAGCTTGGTTAGTCGGTGTGTACCTCGGCGCACCGTTTGTACGGCCGAACGCGACACCTGCTGCTCGTTGCCGCTCTGTGTCAGCTTGTCGGCAGCACCACTGATGATGGCCAGCGGCGTACGGAATTCGTGAGCAATATGGGTAAAGAAGTTCAGTCGGAAGGTAGTAAGCTCCTTCTCCACGCGTATCTGCTGGTCAAGCTCAAAGTTACGTCGCCAAGCCCGGTAGAAATACCAGAACAGCACGCCGATGATAAACAGATAGATAATCCATGCCCACCACGTGTTGTACCAAGGTTGACGTATCACGATGGTGAATACGCACTCCTCGCTCCACTGGTTGTTCTTGTTCAGCGAACTCAGGTGGAACTTGTATGTGCCCGGTGGCAATCCGTTGTAGCGGGCGGTGTTGTCGCTGGTCAGTTGTCGCCAATCGTTCTCGGCCCCTTCCAGATAGTAGCGGTATTGCGTAGAGGTGGTGCCGGCAAAGTCAAGGTTCGAGAATCCTAACTCTATCGAGTTCTGGTCGTGGCTTAGCACCAATCGCTTGTCCGATGTCGATATGTAGCGGTCGGCGCCGTTTATGCTCACCATGGTGATGATGGGGTTTCCTATCTTCTGGTCGCTATTCACGTTCAGCGCCTCTGGCTTCAGTATCATCATGCCGTAGGCCGTACCAAATAGCAGTCGGCCGTCGGGTAGTGTGGCGGCGCTGTTTTCCGAGTAGATGTTGCTCTCCAGTGTGCGCCCGAACTGATATGATATCACCTTCGTGTCTTTGCGTATGCAGGTTAGTCCGTTGTCGGTGCCGGCCCATATGTTGCCTTGTCGGTCGGCTATAATCGAGAATACATTGTTCGTAATCAGTCCGTCGTGGGTGGTATAGCCTTTCTCAACCGTAAATTTTCCGGCGTCGTAACGGCATCGCTGTAGTCCGCCTCCACGTCCGCCCACCCAGATGCTGCCGTCGGCAGTGGGTTGCAGGCAGGTAATCTCGTCAAAGGGAAACTCGTCGTTCTGGGTGTTGTGAATCTCGAAATCGTCATTGCTCAGTTGTTTCTTCCGCATGTCAATGTTGTACACGCCGTTGTTCGATGTTATCCAGAGTTGCTTGTTGGCATCGGCCCTGATACAGCGTATGCAGCTCTCGTTGTAGGTTCGCTTCATCAGCTGTTGGCTGTTGATGTTGCCCTCGTTGTCAAGTGTCACCACAAACAGTCCGTCGCCCCAGGTGCCTACCCATATACGCCCCAAGTCGTCCTCCAGAATGTCGTATATCTGACTGGATGGGAAGTCTATCGGTTTTCTGTCCAGATACAAGCCGCCGCCTCGCATACCCATCCACTCGTGGCCTTTGCTGTCTTTGTAGAAGGCATAGGCCGTCGAAGGCAGCGTTACCGGGGGTGCCAGCGATTTCCACGTGTTGGGTTGCAACTCATACAGATGGTTGTCCTTGGTACTCAGCAGCACTCTGTCGCCATTATAGTGCACCATCCTCACAAAGTTGCTCCAGTCGCCCTTGCGGTCGGGTTGCGGGTAGTAGTAGTCGGCGTTGGCATTGCCTTGCGGCTGTATGCAGGTAACTCCCGTCGACTCTTCGCTCAGCCAGATGCATCCGCTACGGTCTATCAGTATGTTGTTCAGATAGCTGTTGCCCACTATGGCCCAGGGGTCTGTGGCCGAATAGTGCTGCATCTTGTTCTGCTGTATGTCGTACACAAATAGTCCGTTGCCGTAGCTGGCTATATAGTAGCGTCCGTCGGTACCCTTGCGTATGTTGTAGCGTCGGCCGCGATCCACGGTCGATTGTATGCCTTTCATCAGGTCCAGCACCCGCATGTCGCCGTTGGCTGGAAACACGCACAGCACACCCGTGCTGTTGCTCACAAAGTAGTTGTCGTCGTTGGTCAGTCCTTCCATCACCGTACCTCCGGCTACGTGGTATTTCTCCGACGCTGTGGCGCTACCGTCTTCGGGCGATACGATAAAGGTGCGCCCGTAGGTCATAATTATCCACTTACCATGCCAGCAAAAGCTGGCCGTCACCGTGGGCACTTTCTGGCCGTCGTTAGCCGTAAACGGTGTTCGTCTCAGTTCCTTGCCGTTCATGTCGTAGGTCACTATCTCGTGGCTCTCCGTCAGCCCCAGCACCTTTTGTCCTATCTGTATGCCACGGCGAAAGTTGGTGCCTTGGCTTACGGTTCTCGAGTGGCCCTCCGTGTCTATGATGGTGAGTCCGCCGGTAGTAAAAGCCCATAGTCGGCCCTTGTTGTCCTCTATCGCGTCGCTCACGTGGTTCACGGGCAGTTTGTTGTTCTTCTTGTTGTAATCGGTGCATTGCAGCTGGCCCTCGGCGTTGCTCTTCACGCGTCGCACGCCGCTTTCGTCGTCAAACATCCACACCACGCCCTGCTTTCCGCGCGTATAGCGGCGATAGGTGCGGGTATAGTCTTGACGACCCGTAAAGTCGATAAAACGTCCTTCGCGCAGATCGTAGCAGCAGAACACGTAGGTCGATGTGCGCAGCCACAGGTGCCGCCCGTCAACATCCGGAAACACGTAGCCCACCACGCCCTGAATCTTGTCCTTTCCCGGACTCAGTTCGTAGATGTTGTAGAAGTGATAGCCGTCGTAGCGGCACAGTCCGTTGGCCGATGCCATCCAGATGTATCCGTCGGCATCCTGCGTCATATCAAATATCTGGTTACTGGGCAGTCCGTCAGCCGAACTGATGTGTCGGCTGTTAGTAAGCAGTCTGTCTTGTGCAGTCATCACGCTGCTCATACAGAGCAATGCTTGTATTAGGTACAATCGTAAGTTCATTATCGTTAGTTGTTATTGGGTGCAAAAATACTCAATATTTTCGAATTAGATGCATAGAAAACGTACAAATCTATTGATTTCCGAATAAAAATCGTGGTTTTGGGCTGCAAAAATGCCGTATCTTTGCCCCAAAAACTTAAAAAAGACAATGAAAAGACTAACACTAACCACTCTGCTCTTGCTGCTGGCTGCTCTCATCATCTGGGCCCAGCCGCGTTATAACATGCAGCAGCTTCATCGCGAAACCCTTAATCGTGGCGTTGTAGCCATCCGTAGCGGCCAGCAGGTCGTTGTCAGTTGGCGTTCGCTCTTGTCCGATAAGCCCCATCAGGCCTTCCATGTGTATCGCAATGGGCGCAAGCTCACGTCGAAGCCCCTCACCCATGGCGGCACCTTCTTCATCGACGAGTCGCCCTTGGCTACCAAGGCCGTCTACGAGGTGCGTGGTGGCGGGCTCAATGGTCAGTTCACCTTGCTGCCCGATGCCCCCTGCGGCTATCTGCCCGTCAAGCTGCAGCGCCCCGATGGCGGCGAAACGCCCGATGGGCGTAAGTATTTCTATTCGGCCAACGATGCCTCGGTGGCCGATGTAGATGGCGATGGTCAATACGAGATTCTGCTCAAGTGGGATCCCTCTAATGCCCACGACAACGCCCACGACGGCTATACCGGCCCCACCATCTTCGATTGCTATCGCCTCGACGGCACGTTGCTCTGGCGCATCGATATGGGCATCAATATCCGCAGCGGCGCCCACTACGTGCCTTTTATCTTCTACGATCTCGATGGCGACGGGCGTGCCGAGTTCATCGTGCGCACCTCCGACGGCACCCGCGATGGGGCAGGGCAGGTCATCGGCGATGCCACAGCCGACTACCGCCACCACCCATCACCTATCACCCAGAACCCCTCACCCGAACGCGAGTGGGGCAAATACAATCGTCCCGGCCGCCCCATGACCGGCCGCATCCTTACCGGCCGTGAGTATATCACCGTGTTCGATGGCCTTACCGGCCGTGCTCTCAACTCCAAACCCTATATCCCCGAGCGTGGCAATCTGAGCGATTGGGGCGACAACTATGCCAACCGTTCCGATCGCATGCTGGCTGCTGTGGGCTATCTCGATGGCGTTCATGCCTCGGCCGTGTTCTGTCGCGGCTATTACACCCGCACCGTCTTGGCGGCGTGGGATTGGGATGGCCGTGAGCTCCGTCAGCACTGGGTGTTCGATACCAACACCCCCGAGTGGGCCAGCTATGCCGGCCAGGGCAATCATAATCTGCGTGTGGCCGATGTAGATGGCGATGGTTGCGACGAGATTACCTATGGCTCCATGGCTGTCGACCACGATGGCCGCGGCCTCTATAACACCGGCATGGGCCATGGCGATGCCATCCACCTCATGGCTTTCTATCCCGATTCGCCCGAGCTGCAGGTGTGGGATTGCCACGAGAATCGTCGCGACGGCTCCGACTTCCGCAATGCCCGCACCGGCGAGGTCATCTTCCAGGTGCCCTCTAAGAGCGATGTAGGTCGCTGTATGGCCGCCGATATCGACCCCACCAATCCCGGTGTCGAGATGTGGAGCAGCGATAGCCACGGCATCCGCAATGTCAAGGGCCAGGTCATCTATTCCGCTCAGGATCCTGACGATCCTCAACATCAGCAGCATCTCAAGCTTGGTGGCCGCCCCCTCTCCGTCAATTTCGGCATCTGGTGGGATGGCGACCTGTTGCGCGAGCTGCTCGACCACGAAACCGTTTCCAAGTACGATTGGCTTAATCACACCATTGTCGATGTAGTAAAGTTCTCGGGTGTTGTGTTCAATAACGGCACCAAGTCCAATCCCTGCCTCTCGGCCGATATCCTGGGCGATTGGCGCGAGGAAGTCATGGCCCGCACCCCTGATAGCAGCGAGCTACGCATCTTCGTTTCGCCCATCCCCACCCAGCATCGCATCACCTGCCTCATGGAGGATATCCCTTACCGCCTCTCAACCGCCGCTCAGAATGTGGGCTACAACCAGCCCTCAGAGCCAGGCTTCTACCTCGGCGCCGAGATGTTTCGTTAATTTATAAATAGTCAAATTTAAGTAAAAAAACATTGAAATTCACGAAAATGTTTTCTTTTTTTAAAAAAAATGTGTACCTTTGTAGAGCAATTATTAACATCTAACCCAAAACAATTATGAAAAAGAATTTTTTCCATTGGATGTTTGCCGCCATCCTCATTTGCGGCGCAAGTGTGTTCACATCGTGTTCGTCGAACGACGATAACCCCACACAGCCCGACCTGAATGTGGCCGAAAAGATTATAGGTAAGTGGATGGTGGAAGAACTGGACGGTCAGACATGTCCTACCAACCTGAAAGCTGTCATCACATTCGTGTCGCCGACAAAAGCATACGGTAGTCTTTCTGATTACTATAGCGAATCATGGAACAACCATGCCTCAGCCGATGTCGTTATCAATGGCAATGATGTGACGCTCACTGCATTCGAAAATGAGCACATCAAACATGTAACGGTGGCTAACATTTCCTCAATTACAGCCAATGACATGATGTTGAAATCTGACTGGAAAGTCTTTGTTGATGGCGAGCAGGTTATCAATGAGGTATATGACAAGGAGCGTTATATCCGCATAACCGACGACTACGAAAACGACATCATTGGTACTTGGGAGGGCAAGGTAACCAGCAGCGAAGACGAACACACCGACGGCGAACTGCACCGCTGGGAGTACAAAGCCAACGGCACCTACGTATATTATAGCAAGGAGAACGACGAATGGAAGGCCGGTAACGATGTCATGGCAGACTATTTCGTTGATGGCATTCTGCTCTGCACCCGTTGGAAGAAGACCATCGACAGCAATGAACTGCGCGAATGGTGGGAGATTGAGAGCATCAAGGACGGTGTGATGAAGTGGAAGGCCCTGCGTATGCGTGAGGATGGCACCACTTATACCGCCACCTTCGAGATGACCAAGGTACAGTAATTTCCCTATCCGCCCGCAGACTGAGTGGCAGCAACTGAGAATGAAAGAAATAAAAACTCCCCTCATCCTGAGATGAGGGGAGTTTTCTCTGTTTCAGGCACTACCTGTTTCACCATTTCTCGGCTTTCTTGCCGCTTCGCTTCTCGAAGAACTACATGCCCATACATGATGTAGCACCCAGTGCAGTCAGTATCGCCGACGCCACAGATGCGATAATCTGCACGATAAATTTAATGGTTTCTTTCTTGGTCATGGTTGATTTTGAATTTTAATGGTTAATATTTCGGAGGTACCCCCGATTACTTAATCCCCCGGGGCGGTGGTGCGAGGTATGTCTGCGGTAGGAGTATTGATACGTGCCAGCATTTATTAGTGAATAGTGGATAGTGAATAGTGAAGTTTTTGCGGCCACACGTGGGAGTTTTTACGCTCACACGTGGGAGCCGATTCATTGTCAGCATTGTCATTGTCATTAAGGTCATAACGGCCTCGCCGGGGGTGGTGTCGGCTTCGCGGGGGAAGTAGATGGACATATTCTTCTTTTAGTAATCGTTTCGTTAATTTATATTAAAAAAGCGGGTAGAATAGATTCTTAATCCATAATATATATACATTATTTTGTACATTTGCGACTAAAAGATAAGCTTTGTTAATGTACGAGGCTTGCGCTGAAATCATAAAGCAACTGAAAATCAGAGTGATATGACGATGGCAGACAAAGACGGAATATCTCTGGGACACGACACAACGATGTGTGGTGACCCCAAGGTTTGGTTTCCAATGCGGGTGACTTATTCGCGTGAACTGAAGATTAAAGCCGAGTTGGATAGACTGATGATTGAGAACTTTATCCCGATGACAAATAAGCTAATGGATGCTGATACGGAGCATCCCCATCGTAAGTTGGTGCCGGCCATCAATAACCTCATTTTCGTGCACTCTACACAGGAGCGGATTAGTTATCTGAAGCAGAAGAACGAGGTGCTTGAGCCGTTGCGATACATACTTGACCAGACTACTCAAGAGGCTCACACCATTATGACAGTGAGGGATGGAGAAATGGAAAATTTTATGCGCGTGGCCTCTATGACTGATAACAGTGTGATATTCCTGGATGATGAGAGCGTTATAGGGAAGGAAGGCAAACATGTGCAGATTATTGGCGGCGTCTTCAAGGGCGTGAAAGGAGTGATACGCCGCGTGAAGCGTTGTAAGAGAGTCGTAGTAGAATTGAAAGGGATTGCTGGTGTTGCTATCGCCTTTGTCCCCGCCGTATTTCTGAGGGAAATAGAGAGAAGTGAACATTAATGTGAAATAATTATAAATAAGAAAACTAAATAAATGTATTACAATTAAAACTTAAGAACATAAAATGAAAAAAATCTTATTGTTTATATTTATTATGACTCTGACGTGCCAATATGCGAGCGCACAAACTTCAATGTCAGACGAACAAATCAAAGATTATGCAATTACGCTCAAGAACAAAGGATTGTCGAAAGAGCAGATATATATGGAACTTCTGAAAAAAGGAATTACAGAGGCTCAACTGAAGAGTCTCTATAGCAAATATGAAAATCAAAAAGAATCAGACAATTCATCGGATCATAAAAATATGTCGAAAGGCACGACATCTAGGATGCGTAGTGTCAATAGCGAACAGCGGGAAGAATTCAAGACCCATGTGGAAGATTTCTATACCAGTATGGACAAAATCAACACACATCGTAAAATATTTGGTCATGATGTCTTCAACAACAAGAACCTGACTTTCCAAAGTTCGATGAATCTGGCTACACCTCAGAATTATGTTCTGGGGCCTGGAGACGAGGTCAACGTGGACATTTGGGGTAATACCCAAGAGAGTATGACCCTGCCAATCTCACCCGACGGAACCATCGTTATTAACGATATCGGCGTCATCCATTTGGGGGGGCTTACTGTTAGTCAAGCTAAAGCCAAGCTCAAAAAGGAAATAGGGCCTCGCTTTCTGGATTCGAAAATAGAACTTACGCTAGGTCAGACGCGTACCATTACTGTCAACGTCATGGGTGAGGTAAAAGTTCCTGGAACATACACCGTATCTGCCTTCTCCACTGTATTCAACGCTTTATATATGGCAGGTGGACCTAACAACATTGGCACACTACGAAACATCAAGGTTTACCGCCGCGGACGTCTGCTATCCAATGTTGATGTTTACGAATTCCTGCTAAACGGAAAGCTTAGCGGCGATGTCCGTCTGCAAGACAATGATATTATCACAGTCAGCCCATACGAGGCATTGGTTTGTATTACTGGCAAAGTGAAACGTCCGATGTACTATGAGATGAAGAAAAACGAAAGTGCTTTGACGCTACTTAACTATGCTGGCGGATTTACTGGAGCAGCCCATACAAGAGCTATCAGTGTATTTCGCAAGACCGAGCCAAAGCTCTCCGTTTTCAGTGTTGGAGAATTTGATTACAGCAGCTTCCACCTCATGGACGAAGATAGTGTCTGCGTAGATGCTACTTTGAACCGTTATCAGAACATGGTGGAAATCAAGGGAGCTGTTTTCCGCCCAGGTAAGTATCAAGTTGGTGGTGACATTACAACAGTGAAAGCCCTTATACAAGCGGCCGATGGACTCAAGGAAGACGCGATTTCCACCCATGGTGTGTTATATCGCATGAAACCTGACCGCACATTGGAGGCTCTCAGTGTAGATCTTGGCAACATTATTAATGGCACAGTCCCCGATCCCCCTCTCCAAAATGAAGATGTACTATACGTTGCAAGCAACGAAACGCTCAATATGAAGAAAATCGTTACCATCAAAGGTGAGATAACCAACCCTGGTGAGTATCCATACGCTGAGAGCGAGACCATCGAAGACCTCATCTTGCGGGCAGGTGGTCTCACAGATGCCGCTTCACTTAGCAAAGTTGACATTTCGCGTCGTATTGCGAACCCTTACGCTAAAGAAGACGCTGACAGCATCAGCCAAATGTTCAGTTTCAATATCAATCCCGACTTTACTATAAACGAGCAGGAAAAATTCAGGCTGCTACCATATGACGAGATTTATGTGAGACGTAGCCCGGCTTTCAATACTCTGCAAAATGTTATCGTAGAAGGTGAGGTGATTTTTGAAGGTAACTATGCTCTGAAGAACAAGACCCAGCGCTTGAGTGAGATTATCAAGGCTGCAGGTGGACTTACGAAGGAGGCATACGTAGAAGGCACGAAACTTCTCCGTCAAATGACTGACGAGGAGCGTGCTGTCACGGAGACATTGTTACGTGTCGCTTCCCGAAATGCAGGTAACGGCAAGGATTCCATTGACGTCAAGAAAATTATGGCCAACAACAATTACCCCTTAGCTATCGAACTGAGCAAAGCACTTGAACACCCTGGCACCGACGACGACCCCATCCTGCGCGAAGGCGACCGCATTATTGTTCCACGAAAGACGAGCAATGTCACGATTAACGGTGAAGTTCTCTATCCTAATGCCATCCGTTTCAAGGAAGGAAAGAAAGCCAAGTACTATATAGAACAGGCAGGTGGTTATACTTCTTCGGCCAAGAAATCAAAGGCAATCATTATCTACATGAACGGAATGGTTGCTAAGGCCAACTCAAAAAACATGCCAGCACCAGGCTGTCAGATTGTTATTCCCTCCAAAAAACAAAAAAACGGCTTAGCCCTCCAACAGTGGCTCAGCGTTGGCACCACTGCCGCTTCCCTTGGAACAATGGCCGCCTCTATTGCTAACCTGCTGAAATGATGACATAAGAAAAAGATAATATGGAAGATAATAAGAATAAAATAATAGAAAGAGTGGACTGGAATGCTGTACTAAAGGAAATATGGGGTAGACGCAAGTTATTTTACAAGACATTGCCATTAGCCTTTATATTATCTAGTATATTTATATTCAGTATACCTAAATACTACCATTCTGAAGTAAAATTAGCTCCTGAACTTGAGAGTTCTTCTAAAACCGGTGGATCTTTAGGGACACTAGCATCCTCGTTTGGCATTGATCTTAGTCGCATGCAAACTAACGATGCCATTACGCCTTTATTATACCCGGACTTAATGGAAGATAATAGCTTCGTATATAGTCTGTTGAATGTCAAAGTCTACAATCAGGATAATAACATAAATACTACCTACTATGACTACCTGAAGAACTATCAAAAATTAGCTTGGTGGGAATATCCTATCGACTGGCTGTCAAGATTAATACAAGAACATGAAGATAAATTTGGCCAAGATGGTTACGACCCTAACAACATAACCAAGGAAGAGGATGATATATATGAAATGGCACGTCATGACATCAATATTTCCGTTGATAAGAAAACAAGAGTAATCACCATTAGGGCCACATCTCAAGATCCAGTGATTTGTAAGACTCTTGGAGATTCCATAAAAGACAAACTACAGGTGTTTATTACCCAATACCGTACTAACAAGGCCCGAATTGATTGTGAATATTATCAAAAGCTAACAGACAGTGCAAGAATTGATTTTGAAAAACAACGCCATAAATACGCCCATATGGCTGATGCGAGCACCCATGTTACCCTTCAAAGTGTAACACAAAGATTACAGGACATTGCCAACGACACACAGGAAAAATATAATACTTACACAAAACTCAACACCCAGTTGCAGGCAGCCAAGGCCAAGGTACAGGAATGTACTCCAGCTTTCACCATCTTGAAAGCAGCTTCTGTGCCTGTAAAGCCAACAGGTCCAAGGCGTGTAAGATTTGTTTTCATAGTAGTGTTGCTTGCCGCTATATGTACCAGTGGATATATTATGTGGGAAATCATTAAGACTGACAGGAAATAACAGATCCAGTTATGGCCACAGCTGCAGACAATATTTTGTTAGCCTTCTATACATTACTTTGGCTAATCTCATTTATATTGTACCACTACAAAAACCGACACATAGACGGTGGTAGTGCCGTTATGGCCAGTTATATTGTTTACTGTTTTTTTTCATTTATCACTTTAAACGATGATTTCTTCGATATCACATACGAACATCTTCGCCTGTTCCCTTTTATCTATCTGTATGTGATGATGATGTTAGCTCTATTACCTGCAATCAAGTTACATTGCAGTCCTGTTACAGAAATAGAAGATCCTCACTCAAAGGCGTTGCTAATCCCATGTTTTGTTGTCATCCTATGCATTTTTGCGCAGATACCCTCTGTTTTGTCAAATTTCAACAGTGGTTTTATCAGTCTACTAACTGATAGCGATGCTGGAAAAGAAGCTTATCTGGAGGCATTAGGAGATGCCGAAAGCGCGGGAAGCGAAATCAGTAACCTACCAGCTGTATTATATAACATTTTAATTGACTGCTCAGTATTTATTTTCTTTTTTTTCCTCACACGAAAAGATAAAAACGTCTTTTTTCTCGTCCTTCTGTTTCTCGCCATTATCATCGGAATGATAATACCAGTCATGGACGGACGGCGAGGGTCGGTTATCAAATGTGGCTTAACGATTATAGCGGGCTATATGCTCTTCCGCAAATTCATCTCTAAACGAATTGATCGCATCATACAAATTGCTGGCATTACGTTAACCGCCATAGTGGCTATACCCATTATAGCGATAACCATCAGCCGATTCAGCGACAGAAAAGATAGTCCCGAAACAAGCGGTTATGTATATTGGTACATAGGCCAAGCCAACATCTATTTCAATAACTATGCCCTTGATGCCGGTGGCACAAGAAATGGCGACCGCACCATCAATTTGGCGAAAAGGCTTCTGTCGTCCGACACACCGAAAAACTATACGGAAAGACGTGAAAAATACAGTAATTTAAATGTTGACGACATCGTTTTTACAACATTTGTAGGCGATTTTGCCATTGACTTCAGCCCTTTGGGTGCCTTTATTATCTTCGTTGCGTTCAACGTGTGGGCTATACTCCAAATACGACCGTGTGATGGCACCATCAAACTACATCAGCTACTTCTTGTTTATTTTGCCTTATGCGTCAGTCTTCAGGGAGGAATGACACTCTTCATGTATTCAGACACTGGCAACCTAACCATTGGCGCAATAATTATACTATATATTTGGCTTAGATACCATGAGGCCTTACTTAAAAAATTCCCCAAAGTCTAAACGCATCGCATCGAATAGCTTAATGCTGTTTGCAAGGATGATGGTTATCACAGCCATCAACCTATATGCTGTACGCCTGCTATTACGAAACCTGGGGCAAGAAGATTATGGTACTTTCAATGCCGTTGCAGGTGTCGTACTGGCCAGTACCTTCATTACAACCACACTGGCAGTCAGTATTCAGCGTTTCTACTCATATACGCTGGGAAAAGGAGAAAGCAACCAGCTTTCAACTATCTTTTCAGCTAGCATGAATATCATCTTGGTATTGTCTATAGCACTGCTTTTTATCTTTGAAACTATTGGCCTTTGGTTTGTCAACAACCAATTATCAATACCACCAGAACGTCTTGTCGCTGCCAATTGGATATTTCATTTCTCGCTAATCACATTATGGTTTGGCTTACTGCAGCTGCCCTTTACTGCAGCTATCTTTGCACAAGAGGAGATGGGAGTGTTCGCTCTCATTTCCCTGACCGAATGCGTGCTACGTCTCGGCGTGATATTTTTTATCGGCATCACCGCTACGGACGGCTTGATTTTCTATAGTATTGGGCTTAGTGCCGTAGCTGTGATTATATTCTTGCTCTATGCATTTATTGCTCGTCACCGCTACCCGGAATACAGATATTGCAGGAAAATACCCAAAGAAACCTATCGTTCACTGCTGGCCTTTTCCGGATGGACTATGTATAGTGCTTTGGCCGCTGTAGGTATAACGCAAGGCATTACTATCTTGCTCTATATGTTTTTTGGCCCGTTAGCCACGGCAGCATACGCTATTGCGCAACAAGTGTTACACGCATTCGCAGCGCTAAGTAACAGTATTGTTGTTGCCTTCCGCCCCGCGATGGTGAAATCTTTTGCAGAGAAAGACTACACTTCGCTCAACAAGATGTTCAGTGCCAACAATAAATTCATACTCTATCTACTCCTGATGGTTGCAATACCCATTATATTGGAATTGCGCACCATTCTCGATTGGTGGCTGGGCCCTGTTTCAGAAGAAGCCATCATCTATACCCGACTTATCATCATATATATGCTGTGCTTCTCCATGCATAACCCTGTAACAACTATTATCCAGTCAACTGGACAACTTAAGTATTATAGTTTTTTTGTTGACAGTATAGTCATTTTATGTCTTCCTGCCACATGGCTAGCCTTCCACCTTGGAGCATCATCCGAAATAAGCATTATACTAATGATAGTGATGTGTATGATAGCTCATCTTGTCAGACTTGTCATTCTACGACGTCAATATCCCTCATTTAGCTATGCCACTTATATTTCGGGAATCATTCTGAGGGGGCTATTCGTAGCTGTATGCACCTTCTTTGTTGTCTACCTTGTTCACCAAGCATTACATCCAGGCATTGTAAGGCTAATCGCTGTTTTTGCATCTTCATGCATTACAACACTCCTTACAGTCTATTTCTTAGCACTTTCTGCCAAAGAACAACAAACGCTAAGCCATTTCTTAAAGCAACGAATGAATAAATTTTCAGAAAGCTAATATGTCAAGAATTATCAACTACTTCTTTATCAGAATATATACACTGTTCTTACGTCCACGTTTTGCCCATTTGGGGAAGGGTACTCATATAGGATGGAAGGCTCTGAGACTGAAAGGTCTTCAGTATATATCAGTAGGCGACAAAACATTCATTGCTTCAGGTGCACAACTTACAGCCTGGGACAGCCATAACGGCAACAGGTATAACCCATCTATCACCATTGGTAACTGTTGTGCTATACGTGAAAACTGTCATATTACTGCTATTAATTGCATTGCCATTGGCAATCATCTCCTAACAGGCACCAATGTGCTTATTACCGACAATAGCCATGGACAGAGCATTCGCGAACACATGAGTATGCCTTTCACAGAGCGCCCACTGTATAGCAAAGGACCTGTTGCTATCGGCAATAATGTATGGCTGGGAAACAACGTCTGCGTCATGCCAGGAGTAACCATCGGAGACGGAGCCATTATCGGAGCCAATAGCGTTGTTACCCATAATATTCCTGCATATGCTGTAGCAGCCGGCATACCTGCGAAAGTAATCAAGCAATTATAGTATTATTAAAGAAATGAAACCAAGAATTATAGGATTGTATTTGCCTCAATACCATCCCATCCCCGAAAACGACGAGTGGTGGGGAAAGGGGTTTACAGAGTGGAATAATGTGGTGAAAGCAAAGCCACTGTTCCGCGGGCATTACCAGCCGCATTTGCCAGCCGATCTGGGCTTTTATGACCTGCGACTGCCAGAGGTGCGCGAGCAACAGGCAGAATTAGCGCGTGAGGCAGGATTAGAGGGATTTTGCTACTACCATTACTGGTTTGGCAACGGCAAACAATTACTACAACGCCCGTTCGAAGAAGTGCTGGCCAGTGGCAAGCCTGACTTCCCCTTCTGTCTCTGCTGGGCCAATCATGACTGGACTAGCAAGACCTGGGAGAAAGGCAGCAGTTTGCGCCGCGACACCATGATTATGAAAATGGAATACTCGCGTGAAGATTACGTTCGACACTTCAACTATCTGCTCCCAGCTTTCCGCAATCCGCGCTACATTAAGGTTGACGGCAAGCCACTTTTTGCCGTATGGGCCCCCAGGAATATCCCAGATGGCAAGGAGTTTATCGACCTATGGCAGAAAATGGCACAAGAGAATGGTCTTAAAGGAATACACTTCGTGGGGCAGACCGACAACACGGGTAAGGCACTCTCTGGAAAAAAAGCCAACTATTACTCTGCCGACATGGCAAAGGATTATTATAAGTCAGTGCTTGACTTGGGGTTCGATGCTGTTATGTCACAAGGTTATCGCAGGGCCGTTGCCTTGGCACAGGGTAGAGCAAAGATGACGCTGAAATTGCTGTCGTTCAATTCCTTCATGCCAACGTACTCAAAAATAGACTATGGTCGCCTGATGGAAAACTACTATGTAGAGGAAGACCGCTGGGAAAATGTCTACCCCACGCTGTTGCCTCAGTGGGACCGTACGCCAAGGGCAGGTTCAAAGACGGAGATCGTCACGAGTAGTTCTCCCGATAAATTTCAGCACTACACAGAACAGGCCATCCAGATTATTGCTAACAAGCAGCCTGAACACCAAATCCTATTCCTAAAGTCATGGAACGAATGGGGCGAAGGTAACTATGTGGAACCTGACCAGAAATTTGGACATGGCTGGCTTCAGGCCATTAGGAATGCCATGATGAAATACAAGTAATTCAAACATTTATTCAAAAAAGAATGAAGAAAGTTGCATTTCTTAGTAACTTCGGTTCTGGCAAAGAAGTAACAGGAGGCCAGATAGGCCGCGCGCTGATGGTGGGCGATATTCTTGAAAGGAATTACGGAAAACAGGAAGTGACGCTGAAGAACACATACGGAGGTTGGATCAACATCTTCAAGCTTCCTTTCGTGATAAGTAACCTGTTGCTCAACCACAAAAACGTGGCTGTAATGCCATCACGCAAGGGAATATGGATGGTCATACCGCTTACTGCCATGTTCAACCTTATTTTCCACCGCAGGATTCACTATACCGTAGTAGGTGGTTGGCTGCCTGCCTTCAGCAAAAGGCACCGGCTCTTCCGAAAATTATTTGGGAGATTCCATTTGCTCTATATGGAGACAGATGGCATGGAAAGAGACATGAAAGAGTTGGGCGTAAAAAATGCAGTGACGATGTACAACTGTAAGAGCACTACCATCGTAGATGAGAAAAAGATGTATAACAACACTAATGCCCCATTCCCAGTATGTGTCTTCACCCGAATAACAAAACTGAAAGGAATAGCAGAGGCTGTAGAGGCAGTGAATGCATGTAACAAGAAAGCAGGTAAGACGCTTTTCACGCTCGACCTCTACGGTAAGGTGCAACAGGAGGAATGGTTTACTAAATTGATGGAGAATCAGCCTAATGAGATACAATACAAGGGGTTGGTGGATTTCGATAAGTGTACGCCAGTACTCAAAAACTACTTCGCTATGATTTTCCCCACGTACTATGACGGGGAAGGATTTCCCCAGACGCTCATAGATGCGATGGCAGCCGGACTACCGGTCGTAGCAACTAATTGGAACTCGAATGGTGAGGTGGTAGAAGAAGGAAAGACCGGATTCTTGGTGGAGCCACGATCAGCCAGTGCCATCAGTGAAAAACTGCTGGAACTGGCAAATGCCCCGGAAAGGGTGAACGCCATGAGAGGGGCTTGCAGAAGAAAGGCTATGGACTTTCAGCCTGACAAGGCGATGAAACTCTTATTAGACAATCTGTTATAAAGATGTCTATTTTCTGTTATTTAGAGACCTTGAGGCATCTGCGGTTGACGCAGATGACCCACCAGCTAAAACACCGGCTCTACAGGCCTGCGCTCCGCGTCGCGTCCCCTCCTAAGACTCATCCAGGTGTGACAATGTTTACAGAGCCTATTGCCAAGCCTTGCTGCTACGACAGTCAGGGACGGTTCACCTTCCTGAACATCTCTGACAGTTTTCGAGACTGGAACATGGACGAACACGGGATGCTGTGGGCTTACAATCTTAACTACATGGACTGGTTGGGGCAGGAGGGGATCAGTGAAGAGGAGTGCCTGATGTGGTTAGACCGTTTCATTGACGAACTTCCTAGTAACCACGTCGGCCTTGACCCTTACCCCATAGCCTTGAGAGCTATCAACTGGGCAAAGTTCCTTAGCCGTCATCCCCAAGGTTGCAATAAAAAGCGGATAGACTCCATGTATGCTCAAATTCTCTTGCTTGAGCATAAGTTAGAATATCACCTGCTGGGCAACCACTTGCTGGAAGATGCCTACGCCCTCTTCATAGCCTCAGTTTTCTTTAGTGACGAACGTTTGTTCAGCAAGGCGGCCCATCTTTTGGAAGAGCAGTTAAGGGAGCAGATTCTTCCAGACGGTGCACACTACGAGCAGTCGCCCATGTACCACTGCATCATGCTCGACCGTTTGCTCGACTGCATCAATTTCTCGGCCAACAACCAACTGTTCGTCCTTCAAGAAACATTTACCAACACGCTCAAGCAGAAGGCAGCCTTGATGCTGGGCCATTTGCAGAGCATCATCTACAGCGACGGCTCCATACCACTGCTCAACGATTCGGCCTATGACATTGCGCCCACCGCCGGCCAGCTGTTCGACTATGCACGGAAACTGAACATTCTGTGGAACCCCATACCTCTCAGGGAATGCGGCTATAGGAAACTAAACGACAAGGGGATGGAAGTCATACTCGACATCGGCAATATCACAGCCTCCTATCAGCCGGGCCATTCCCATGCCGACACGTTCAACTACGAGTTGCGCATCGACGGCCAGCCTGTCATTATAGATACTGGCATCTCCACTTACAACAAAGACCCACGGCGACAATATGAGCGCAGTACAGCAGCCCATAACACTGTTTCTGTCGCTGGTAAGGACTCCAGTATGGTTTGGGGTGGTTTCCGCGTGGGTAGAAGGGCGAAGGTTACCATTGTGAAAGACTGCCCTACGGAAATATTAGCGCATCACGACGGATTTGGACGCCATATCATACATCAACGACATTTTGCCCTTTGTGACCACTCCATCCATATCGAAGACCTTATCATTGGAAACGTTACCAATGCTATCAGCTATTTACATTTTAGTCCTCAGACAGATGTAAGCATTGTTTCAGAAACTGACGGTATCATAAAGGCTGGTAAAGTCATGATAAAGGCAGAGGGATTCAATGGCATCAGTGTCAAAACCGACTATGTTTCTACAGAATATAATAAGCTTCAGCCCTGTCAGGTGCTTGAATTATCCTTTCAACAACAACTGAGTTATTCCATTAAGGTTATGTAAAGTATGAAAAAAATAATGTTAGTCTTCGGTACTCGTCCTGAAGCTATTAAAATGGCACCTCTGGTTATCCAATTGAAAAGAGAAACGGCCCATTTTGATACAGTAGTGTGTGTGACGGGACAGCACCGTGAGATGCTAGATCAAGTTCTTGATATTTTTGATATCAAACCCGATTACAACTTAAACATCATGAAGCAGGGTCAAGACCTCTATGATGTAACTTGTCGTGTGCTTACAGGAATGAGGGATGTACTGAGAAGCGTACACCCCGACGTGGTTCTGGTCCATGGCGACACAACTACTTCCACAGCAGCGGCATTGGCAGCTTTCTATCAGCAAATACCTGTCGGTCATGTAGAGGCTGGCTTGCGTACTTATAATATATACAGTCCCTGGCCAGAGGAGATAAACCGTCAGTTGACTGACCGTATAGCCACCTGGCACTTTGCACCCACCCCAATGTGCCGCAAGAATCTGTTGAACGAGAACATTGAGGAAAACAAAATAGCCATCACAGGAAACACCGTTATTGATGCGCTCTATATGGTGGTCAACAGGCTGAAGGATGATACGACTCTGACCAATAAGCAAAACGAGATTATCAGGAAAGCCGGATACGACTGCAACCGGCTTTCCAGCGGCAGACAGCTGATACTGATTACCGCCCATCGCCGTGAGAATTTCGGCGACAGTTTTGTTCACATGATAACAGCTATAAAAGAACTGAGCCGGAAATATCCCGACGTGGACTTTGTTTATCCAATGCATCCCAATCCCAATGTGCGCAAACCTATTCATGAGGTATTCGGTGAGAAACTGGAAAACCTTGGCAACATGTTTTTCATCGAACCGTTGCAATATCTGGAGTTTGTTTACCTGATGGAGAAATCGACTATTGTTCTCACCGACAGTGGTGGTATTCAGGAAGAGGCTCCCAGTCTGGGTAAGCCTGTATTAGTGATGCGTGACACCACTGAACGGCCTGAAGCATTGACGGCAGGCACTGTGAAACTAATTGGTACGAACTATGATAAAATTGTGAGCGAAGTCAGCACACTGCTTGACAATCCAGCTGAATATGCTAAAATGAGCCAAGCCGTCAACCCTTATGGAGACGGCAAGGCTTGTGAACGAATCATCAATATATTAAAGACTAAATCTGTATCCGAATTATGAAAGCATGTTTTATGGGACTTGGATATATAGGATTGCCAACGTCAATCATTGCAGCCAAACACGGGGTTAAAATTATAGGCGTTGACATCAATTCGCAGGTGGTTAATATGACCAACCAAGGTCGCCTGCATATCATCGAGCCCGGAATGAAAGAGATGTTACAAGAAGTAGTAAATAATGGATGTCTGCATGCCAGTAATACCCCAGAGGTCAGCGATGCCTACTTCATAGTGGTACCCACCCCATTTAAAGGAGACCACGAACCTGATATCTCTTATGTCGAGTCGGCCACACGCATGGTACTCCCTCTTTTGAAAGAGGGTGATCTATATGTTATTGAATCGACATCGCCCGTCGGTACAACTGAAAAAATGGCTGAACTCATTTATACCGAGCGTCCCGAACTAAAAGACAAGGTATATATTGCATATTGTCCAGAGCGCGTGTTGCCAGGCAACGTTATTTACGAACTTATACATAACGATCGCGTCATCGGTGGTCTCAACGAGGCCTCTACTAGGAAAGCGCAGGAATTCTATAGTCTGTTCGTAAAAGGTACACTACACCCGACGAACTGCAGGACTGCCGAAATGTGCAAACTGACAGAAAACAGCAGCCGCGACATGCAAATAGCCTTTGCCAATGAGTTAAGCATCATCTGCGACAAGGCCGGCATCAATGTCTGGGAACTTATCAGCCTGGCAAACAAGCACCCTCGCGTTAATATTTTGCAGCCAGGCTGCGGTGTGGGAGGCCACTGCATAGCTGTCGATCCCTACTTCATTAGCAGCGAGTTCCCCAAGGAGGCCAGGATGATTGCTATGGCCCGTGAAGTGAACAACTCCAAGGCTGACTGGTGTGCCGAAAAAGTTCAGAATGCTATGCTTCGCTTTGAACTTGACAACAAGCGCAAACCTGTAGTGGCCATGATGGGTTTGGCTTTTAAACCCAATATCGATGACTTACGTGAAAGTCCAGCCAAGTATATCGTTGCCAAAGTTATGCAGGAATGCAACAATGCCAACATACTGGTGGTCGAACCTAATATAACAGAACACAAGGTATTTAAGCTTACCGACTACAGGGAGGCTTACGACAAAGCCGACATCGTAGTATTTTTGACAGCCCACACACCATTCAAGGAACTGAAATGGCGGGATGACAAAGTGATATTGGATTTCTGTGGCATCTTCAGAAAGTAATATGAAAGTACTGATTGTTTCCTTCTACTATGCTCCCGAGATAGGAGCTGCCCCTTCACGTATAACCAACATGGCCGAAGGGCTTCAAAAAGAAGGTTTCGACGTAGACATTCTAACTTGTCTGCCCAACTATCCAAAGGGAAAGATATTCGATGGTTATCGGGGGAGTTTGTATAAGAAAGAGACCATCAATAGTGTCAGTATCTACCGTTACTGGACCTATTCCACCGTATCGAAGGGTAGCTTGGCTCGTATCATGGGCATGCTGTTTTTTGCCATGGCCATCTGGATATTCGGACTGAAATTCTGGAAAGTGCTTCGATACGACCGTGTGATTATCCAAAGCCCCCCAATTATGGTGGCCTATTCGGCCATGATGCTGTTCCGATGCCTCTATCGGCGAATCACCATTCTGAACGTGTCAGACCTATGGCCCCTTTCTGCCATCGAATTAGGAGCTGTCAAGGAAGGTTCTCTCTACCATAAGATTCTGCTACACATGGAGCGTTTTCTCTATCGGAATGCCTCAGCCTACCAAGGGCAGAGTCAAGAGATTATCGATCATATACAAACTTTTGGATATGAGAAAACTCATTTTCTGTACCGTAACCTACAACCATTAGTTGTTGTAAGTAACAATAGCGTTCCCTGCCGTGATACATTTAAAATTGTATATGCCGGGCTGTTAGGTGTTGCACAGAATATATTGAGCATTGTCAAGCACATAAATTTTAAGGAGTTGGGAGCCGAGCTACACATATATGGTGGCGGGAACCAAGCTACTCAGATTCAGCAATTTGTTAATCAGCACGATTGCGGTATCATATATCTCGGCTACCAGCCGAAAGAGACGATAAACTCAGTATTGGGCCAATACCATGCCTCTATCATACCGCTTTCAGTGCGGATAAAAGGTGCTGTACCATCGAAGATTTTCGACCTCCTGCCGCATGGCATACCCATTCTCTTCTCAGGAGGTGGCGAGGGAGAAAACATCATTAAAGCCCATGGCTTCGGCTTAGTGTCACCACCAGGAGACTATGAAACGCTAAAATGTAATATCATCAAGATGAAAGAAATGTCAGACGATGATTACAGACAAATGCATCTCAATTGCACTAAAGCCTCTTTAGAAGAGTTCTCATTTGAACAACAAATGAAAAAGTACAAGGAATTTGTAATCCTGCCTACTACATAAAAGAAAAACTTCATCAGAATTAATATGAAGCAAGTTAAAAGAGTTAATAGTAAGGAACATGTAAAATATATACCCGATGGGATGAATGCGTTTGAGCGAAATATCAAGCGAATATTGGATTGTGTCCTTGCCAGTTGCGCATTAGTGATATTATCTCCCGTGTTCCTCTGCTGCTACATTGCAATAAAATGGGAAGACCGCGGTCCGGCAATCTTCAAACAGGAACGTATAGGACGATTTGGAAGGCCATTTAACATCCTGAAGTTCCGATCAATGAAACTGGATGCCGAAAAATACGGGCCAGAGTTATTCCAGGGACAGGAAAAGGACCCGCGATTGACGAAGGTAGGAAAATTCCTGCGTATGCGTCATCTGGATGAGTTGCCGCAACTATGGAATGTTGTCAGAGGAGATATGTCTTTCGTTGGCCCAAGACCAGAGCGTCAATTTTATATCAAACAGATTGAAGAGAAAGATCCCCGCTATTATATGCTGTACCAAATTCGCCCGGGACTGACGAGTTACGCAACATTGCATAATGGCTATACGGATACAATAGAGAAGATGGTAACTCGTTTACGTTATGACTTGTTCTATCTTCAACATCGCTCATGGTTTTTTGACTTTAAAATCATATTTCAGACTTTTGCATATATGGTTTCCGGGAAAAAATTTTAAAGGTGTAATCTTTTCTTGTCTATTTCTCTGGTAACCATTTCCTTGTAGTAGTCGCGATTCAGACGCAGATTCTCCTCGGCCTGTTCAATACTGCGTTTGGCTATCTGGAGCTGTTGGCGTGATTCTTCTACGTTGTTCCAGACATTCTGCATGCGAATCTTCAGTAGTTCAGAATTATCTGCCAGCTGTTCCTCAGCGCCGAGATGTTTAAATAAAAACTCCCCTCATCCTGAGATGAGGGGAGTTTTCTCTGTTTCAGGCACTACCTGTTTCACCATTTCTCGGCTTTCTTGCCGCTTCGCTTGTCGATGAACTACATGCCCATACATGATGTAGCACCCAGTGCAGTCAATATCGCCGACGCCACAGATGCAATAATCTGCACGATGAATTTAATGGTTTCTTTCTTGGTCATGGTTGATTTTGAATTTTAATGGTTAATATTTCGGAGGTACCCCCGATTACTTAATCCCCCGGATTAGGCGTGTAGCCACCAGTTGGCCCATCATCCTCCTCGCTACCCGAATCCTCTACCAGCGCACCTGCAAACGTCTCGGCATTCACGAACTCGGCCTTCTTGATGAACTCACGACTCGAGATGTTGGTCTCGGCCTGCTGGTCGGGCAGGAATCGGATGTGCAGCGCCTTCAGGTTCTTCTGTGGAGTAAAATCCTCCTTCTTGTCGGCACCGCCTGCCTCATTCTCCAGGGTGGTGTAGAAGATTCCAAGTCCGTCAATCTTCACTCGCTTCGAGTCGAGCAGCATCTCCAGCAGACAGCTGCGGAACTTCTCCAGCACGCCGAACACCACGTCGGGGGTGTAGATGCTTCCGTGCTCACTGATGTGGTTAGCCAGCTTACGGGTGTTCAGAGTTTCGATGGTCTTGCTCTTAGCGAACCACTTACCTTTCACTGCAGAATTTTTAGCGTTGTTCTGCTTCAACAGATAAAAAATCTTTGCCATAATGTTTGTAAATTTTAATTGGTTAAAAGTTTATTTCCTAATGCGAGTACAAAGGTACGAAAAATATTTGAATCTACCAAATATTTTAGCAACAATTTGTGTTAAATAAATGTTAAATAAATTAGTGTATCATTTCATGACCGAAGAACCGTAATTTTCGGTCATATAAAACGTAATTTATTCGTCGATGATATTACGACACATGTTACCCACGCAGTAACGCAGTAACGCAGTAACATTTGATTTTGTGATATTTGCCTCGAAAACTTTGCTCCAAAATTTTATATTATATATTATATTATAATATAATATATAATATAAATATAATATCTAATATTTTCCTCCCCCAACCCTCCATAATCAATTTTTCTAATGTTACTGCGTTACTGCGTTACTGCGTGTGAGCTCTTTTCTCACCCTAAAACCATTTTTTCTCCTTTTTATTTGCGTATTTCGTAAATAATACCTATTTTTGCAGATGCATTGTGGCTTAGGCTGCTTTGCATTGACATCGTGGGTATATTGAATATTCGTATTCAATTCTGATGGTTCTACACCTAAAAATGTCCGACCAACATTACGAAGAACCTAGGAATGTGAGTGCGTCTATGCTTCATAGGCGTGCCACTTCCTTTCATTTCTTCGTAAGGGTTTAAATCTTTGGTCGGACGCGAATTCCTGGGTGTGGAGATGTTAGAAAGTTGGTACGCTTTCTTTGTGCCCCAACGTCAATTTACCTTTTTTGAACATAGAATTAGATTTTTAAAGCGTCCGACCAACTATGCCGAAGAATCTATCCAAGGGGCAGTATGCCCAGGAGCCATCATTGTATGGCATCAGCGATATACTGACGGAAATCCGCCAGAAGTCAATTACTGAGAAAGAAAAGGGCACAGACTTTGAACGTCTGATGAAGCTCTGGTTTCTTACCGATCCACGTTATGCCAACCTGCAACAGGTTTGGCTGTGGGAAGAATTTCCTGCCCGCAAGGACTTTGGTGGCAAAGACCTTGGTATAGACCTTGTAGCCCGCACTGAAACAGGCGACTACTGGGCTATACAGTGTAAATGCTATGCCGAAGATGCGCAGATTTCGAAAGGCGCAGTAGATAGCTTCTTGGCTAATGCCAGTCGTACCTTTCTCGATCCCGAGACCTTCCAGACTCGAGAGTTCTCGAATCTGCTCTGGGTGCAGACTACCCGTAAGCGTTGGGGCGCTAATGCCGAAATGGCTATACAAGGACTTAGCAAGCCATTTAACCGCATATCGCTTTATGATTTAGAAATCTCAGCTGTTGACTGGGAGAAGCTCAAGGCTGGTCTTTATGGCGATAACGCCAAACTGCCCGGCAAACAGCCCCGTCCACACCAGCTGGCGGCTATGTCGAAGGCCTACGAATACTTTGTAGAACAGGGCAACGAGCGTGGCAAACTGATTATGGCTTGCGGTACAGGTAAAACCTATACCAGTCTTAAAATCATGGAACAGATGACAGATAAGGATGCCTTTGTTCTGTTTCTTGTGCCAAGTATCGCGCTCTTAGGTCAAACGCTGAATGCATGGATGGCCGATAAACAGGATGATATGCGTGCCGTCTGCGTTTGCTCGGATGCCAAGGCGAGCAGAAAAATGGTTGATGCCGACGATGAGGATGCAAGCGTTATCGACTTGGCTGTGCCTGCCACGACTAATACCAAATCGATACTCAAGCAGCTGCAACAATATGGTAAGGAAGATTGTCGTACTGTTATTTTCTCTACCTATCAGAGTATTGATGTGGTGAAAGAGGCTATAGATATGTACGGTCGCGAGGTCGATCTGATTATCTGTGACGAGGCGCATCGTACCACTGGCGTCATCCTGAAAGATAAAGCTGAAAGCAACTTTACTAAGATTCATAGCAACGACTTTATAGCATCCAAGCGTCGCTTGTATATGACAGCCACACCTCGCCTGTATAGTGCCAACGTAAAGGTAAAAGCCAAGGAGAATGAGAATGTTGATATTCTCTGCTCGATGGACTCAAAGGAGCTTTATGGCGAGGAATTCCACCGTCTGACCTTTAACGATGCAGTGAGCCAAGGCTTATTGGCTGATTATAAGGTATTGGTGCTGACTGTTAGTGAGGAAGATATCCCGCAGAACATCCGTGAGAACATCAAGACCAGCTATAACTTTGCGTCGGATAAAGACAAACTCCATGAACTGAACTTCGACGATGCCACCAAGATTATTGGCTGTATTAATGGTCTGTCTAAGCGTATAAAAGGCGATAATGGCGTAACCAAGGAACAAGACCCCATTATGATGAAACGCGCCGTGGCTTTCTGCCAGACCATCAATCCCACCAAGAGCAATCCTAACTACTCGTCAACCCAGTTGGCCAAATATTTCGGAACGATATGCGATGAGTATAAACAGACGATGTTTAAGGATGAACAGAAGGAAGTGGTAAACGTAAAAGCCAAGCATATTGATGGCTCAATGGATGCCAACACCCGTAACGAGTTGATAGCCTGGCTGAAACAGGACGCCGAAGACCCACAGGAGTGCCGCGTGCTCTGCAATGTGCGTTGTTTGAGCGAGGGCGTAGATGTGCCAGCACTCGATGCTGTATTGTTCCTGTCGCCCCGAAACAGCGAGGTTGAGGTGGTACAGAGCGTAGGCCGCGTGATGCGAACCTTTGGCAAGGGTACCGACAAGGAAAAGAAGTATGGTTACATCATTATTCCTGTGATTGTGCCAAACGATGTTAAGCCCGAGGATGCGCTGAATGATAACGAGCGATTCAAGGTGGTGTGGACTATTCTTAATGCCTTGCGTTCGCACGATGAAAACTTTAACGCTCATGTCAATCAGATTAATCTGAACAAGACGCGCCCACCAAAGATTACCGTGGCCCGTGTGCCTCGTGAAACATATGGACTAGGCTCAATGGCTGCTGAGGATGGGGCACAACAACTCGATAATGCAGAGGTTGCGCGCCAACTGGAGTTGCGTTTTGGTACGCTGCAAGATGGCATCTATGCCCGACTGGTTGAGAAGGTGGGCGACAAGATGTATTGGGAAAACTGGGCCAAGTCGGTTGGAGAGATTGCACAGAAGTTCATTGAGCGTATCGCCCTGTTGATCAAGGAGAACGAGAATGCCCGCAATTACTTTAAAGATTTCATCAGCGGTCTGCATAAGAATATCAATGATAGCATTGATGAGGGCCAAGCCATTGAAATGCTGGCTCAGCACATGATTACCCGCCCCGTGTTCGATGCGCTGTTTAAGGAATACGAGTTTGTAAACAACAACGCCGTCAGCCGCTCTATGCAGGATATGCTCGAAGTGCTCGAGAGCGAGGGTATGGAGATGGATACGGCCGTGCTCGATAAGTTCTATACCTCAGTAAAGAACAATATCAGCAACATCGATAACCTGGAGGCTAAGCAGACCATCATTAAGAACCTCTATGAGAAGTTCTTTAAGGGTGCATTCCCATTGACGGTCGAAAAGCTGGGTATTGTTTATACGCCTGTGGAGTGCGTAGACTTTATCATACACAGCGTAGAGGATATTTTGCAACAGGAGTTCAATACATCGTTGACCGAAGAGAATGTGCACATCCTTGATCCGTTTGTGGGCACGGGAACCTTTATTACTCGCCTGCTGCAAAGCGGACTGATAAAGAAAGAGGATATGCTGCGCAAGTACAAGAACGAGATTCATTGTAATGAGATTGTACTTTTGGCCTATTACATCGCTGATGTGAATATTGAGGCCGTCTATCATGATATCATGCATCCTGATAAATACGAAATGTATGATGGCATCTGCCTTACTGATACATTCCAACTCAACGAGCATGGTGATAATGATATTTTCTCGCAGCTCTTCCCAGAAAATTCCGAGCGTCTTCAAAAGCAGAAGAAAGCACCAGTACGCGTGATTATTGGCAACCCGCCGTATTCGGTGGGGCAAGGCTCTGCTAATGACAACGCTCAAAATTTGAAATATCCAGCTCTTGATAAAAGAATAGCGGATACATATTCTGCAAAAACCAATGCGACAAATAAAAACTCGCTTTACGATTCATACATTAAGGCCTTTCGATGGGCTAGTGATCGAATAGCTCAGATGAAAGATGGCGGAATAGTCACTTTTATTAGTAATGGTGCATGGATTGATGGAAACGCACAAGAAGGTATGCGTAAATGTCTTCAAGATGAATTTACTTCTATTTACGTGTTTAACCTTCGTGGAAATGCAAGAACAAGTGGTGAGCAGCGTAGAAAAGAGAGTGGAAACGTTTTTGGCGAAGGAACAAGAACAACTATTACAATAACAATGCTTGTAAAAAATCCTTCAAAACACGAGAATGCGACTATTTATTATTATGATATAGGCGATTATCTTACTAAGAAGCAGAAGTTGGATGTAGTTAAAGAATTCCGCTCTATTATTAATATTCCTTGGCATGAAATCGAACCTAATGAAAAGAATGATTGGATAAATATCCGAGATGGTTTATATGATGATTTGATTCTGCTTGGAGATAAGGCTAATAAGAATTTGAAACAGACTTTCTTTGTTCCTTATTACAGTAATGGGGCAAAAACTAATCGAGATTCTTGGGTAAGCAATTATAGTAAGAATGCAGTAGTAGCCAATGTAAAAAGAACAATTGAGTTTTTTAATCATGAAAGTGACAGATATGCTTTATCTGATCACAAAATGAGCGTAGAAGATTTTATAAATAATGATGAGTCAAAAATAAGTTGGAGTCGTGCTTTCAGATATGATATTTCCAAACATAGAAAATATGTATTTGATAAAACCGCATTAACAAAGACAATGTATAGGCCATACTGTAAATTACAATCTTATTTTGATAGACAGCTTACAAATGATGTGGCTTTATTGCCATTGTTATTTCCATCAAATAAGAGCAAAAATATAGTAATCTGTGTGCCAGGTTTAGGTTGTACAAAACCGTATAGTGCATTAATAACTGACACTCTTCCTGATCTCGGTCTTAATGCCGCCTGCCAATGCTTCCCTCTCTACTGGTACGAAGAAAACAAGTACAAGCAGCGTTCACTCTTTGATGAAGACTCGAACGAGGACTATATTCGTAGGGATGGTATCACCGATTGGATATTAAAAGAGGTTCGCACGCGTTATGGCGCAAAGAATATCACCAAGGAGATGATATTCTATTATGTGTATGGTTTGTTGCACTCAAAGGATTATCGCGAGCGTTTTGCTGCTGACTTAAAGAAATCGCTTCCACGAATACCAATCGTGGATAGAGTAGAAGACTTTATGGAATTCTACAAGGCAGGCAAGGAGTTGGCAGAACTGCATCTTAACTACGAAACAGTTGAGGCTTATCCAGATGTGATAGTTCATGGCGACCGCCAAGTACCACTTGACATTAAGCGCGACCCAGCTACTGGCGGCTACGTTCAGGCTCCTGCTGACGATAAGGCTTACGAGTACTTCCGAGTAATAGACAAGATGCGCTTTAAGAGCAAGGACGATAAGAGCACTATTATATATAATGGTAACATTACCATCGAGAATATCCCACAGAAAGCCTACGAATATATCGTCAACGGCAAATCGGCCATTGAGTGGATTGTGGAGCGTTATTGTGTGAGCCAGGATAAGAAGTCGCTCATTAAGAACGATGCCAACGACTGGGCCCGCGAGCACCACAAACCTCGCTACATTCTCGACCTGCTTTTGAGTGTTATCAACGTGTCGGTTCAAACGGTAGATATCGTGAACAATCTCCCAAAATTGGAGTTTGAGTAGTCTAAAAGTTATTAAATACAAATAGTTATCGAACTATAAAACTGGGCGCGCATCACTGCGTGCCCAGTTCCTGTTCGTTTAAAAGACTAAATCAATAACCATATATACTTTAACGATTAAAAATCGGGTGCAAAGGTACAATAAATAGTTGGTATGTTTTTAGGCTTATAATCTTTTAATACTTTTGGGGTGTAACAATTTTGCGTTTTCTATACTATATAAGTAGAGAGGGGGATGAGAAATGTAGAATTTAATTAATTATTAACAATTTTCTTCCATTTTTTTTGGAGATATGGAAGTTATTTATTACTTTTGCGGCATGAATCAGGATGTAAGAGAAACGTACAATGTAAACGAGTGTTGTTTCTTAATTCGTTTTTGAAGAAGGATACCAAACAATATAAAGGTGAAATAGAAAAGGCACGTAAGATAATTGAAAAGTATATATAGGAGGATGATGACGATGATGAAGTTAGATGAAAAGAAATTGGCCAAGCTTAAGACTGGTTCTGAGCATTTGGCAGA
>NZ_FRBD01000030.1 GCF_900142525.1 Xylanibacter ruminicola
TATTATTGATTGTCAGTTAATTATATATAAATAAAACCATTCGCAAATCTTGTCAAACTAGATAGAATAAATCGCGATTGATATAGCCGATAAACTATCGTTCTTTTCAACTAAATTGCAGAAGAACCACCAAAATCAGGAAAAGACAAAGGCGTGCGGCAGTGCGGCACTGCGGCAGCGCGGCATCAGCACTTTCATCATCCGCGGCAACCTATTCTATTATATTATATATAATTATTATATATTATAATATATAATAATTTAAAATAGATATATATGCCTCACTACTATACTATGCAAACACCTAATGCCGCGCTGCCGCACTGCCGCACTGCCGCGCATTAAGAGGCGCGCATCACTGCGAGCCTCTTTTTGCGCGTGATTACTTTCAGAACTAAAGTAATTCTGGCTATGGAAGCCAATGAAGATGCTCATGAAGAGCACGAAAGAGAGCAGCGCCATGAAGATGGCAAGTATGATGACTTTGATGATGAAGACGATGAATGAAAATCCCACTTTTTAGGTATTGCAAACACGGATAAATCCCCGTACCTTTGTACCGACAAAGTTTTAGCCAATTGTTCATATAAAGTATTTGTTTAGTTATATACGAAAGTGGGGCTGTCGCGATGACAACCCCATTTTCTTTATTTCTTCTCTACAAACACATCAGGTCGCTTCTCTTTGTAATAACTATTAGGATATTTCTTAAACAACTCGTCGAGTTCGCGATTTACATCTGACTCCAGAGTCTGTATCGTGTAATACCAGTCCTTAGGGATAGTCACATTTTCATATTCATATTTCTCTTTATCCTTCTCTACTCGAGCCGTTACAAGCACACGCAGGTTGGGCTTATTAAAGAAATAATAAAGTCCATATACATCATCAACAAGTCGAGTGATGATTTTCTGATTATACGGGCTGCTACTTCCATCACCCCTGCACTCATACAGTTCATCGTCATCGCCCACATAGAAATTTCGCGGGCCTATGTAATAACTATCATCAATACTTTGAATTCTGAATAAATTTTTCCTATCTTCAATTACTTCAAGTACGATGGTATCTGACAGTTCTTCACTACTATCCAGGCTCTTTCGGTTTGAAACCGTTATACCGCATCTTTCAACATCTTGTAGCACAGCTTCGTATTCGCAACAGTTTTCGCTTGTATTATAATCAATGGCTTCGAAAAGATCTTTTAAAAGGAGAGTATCCCCACACTTTCCAATTACCAGCCTATCAATGCCATTAATTATCTCGTCGCCCTCATATACACGCAATGGGTCGTCTACTATTGGGTAAATCATATACTCGTCGCAATAGTATTTCTTCTTTTCCTCCTCACTTGCTTCGCATATGAGAACGCCTTTGAGTTTGTAAGAATAGGCCCCAAGTCTGATGACCTTTTCTTCCTTCTCGAGATTCACCTCAAACCCTTGATGCAATACTTCGTATTTACTAAAGAATGCGGCATTGGCATAGTCTCTCATATCCCTATTCTCAATAGTCTCTGGATTATAATCCTTCGGAACCGGCGTCTCGCTGTAATACAAGTTATTGGCAGTAAACTTCAATTTGTACTCATCATCATGCTCCCAACGCTTTTCACTTACAGTTACAAAACGCAGATATGGATACTGCTGAAACTTGGAATGGATAAGTTTCATGAGCTGATCATCGGTCATCGACAACTCTTCAGACTTATAGGGAACAAATTCAAACAGATTCTTTGTTCCCGCATTAGTATTCTTTATATAATACGTTAATAAGTAATACCCCATAATATATCAATCTTTTAACCTTAAAATACTACTATGCCCTCACAGAGAGCGCAAAACGGTTGCGAAGATACTAAAAAACCACAAAATACAGGCCATCCAACAAGCATACTTAACAATATTTTAATAGAAATATGAAATAGGCTTGCAACTTTTCGACTTTGGATTACGTCTAAAAGTTAGAAACTTTTAGAAAGAGATTAGAATGAAGACATTAGGAAACATCATTTGGATTATCTTTGGTGGGCTGCATATCGCCCTGGAGTATTTCATCGCTGGTCTGATTTTGATGATTACCATCATCGGCATACCATTTGGCATACAGAGCATGAAGCTGGGTATGCTGGCCATTTGGCCATTTGGTACAAAGGTTAAGTGGAAGCCAACGGAGCCAGGCTGTCTGAGCATATTTATGAATGTACTGTGGTTCATCGTGGGCGGCATCTGGATCTGGCTTACTCATGTATTCTATGGCATCATTTTCTGTATCACCATCATTGGTATACCCTTCGGGAAGATGCATTTCCGTTTGGCAAAGCTGGCCCTGTCACCATTCGGTAAAGAATTGGTATAGTCTAATATGAACGAGGAGAAACGACTTCAGAGACGTCAGCGTCTGATGGGCAACAAAGCCTATCAGACTATGGAGGGATTGACCCGATACATGGATCGCTACTATTTGGATGCGCTCATAGGCGTCATTCCCGGATGGGGCGATGCCATTGCACTAATCTGCGTCGTGCCATTCGTCTACTTCTCCGCCCGCGTCATCAAGAGCATCCCGCTGACACTGGCCGTATTGAATAATGCCCTGCGGGATGTGCTACTGGGCATGATACCCTTCGGCAGCTATCTGTACTCTATGCTGACATCATTGTTTAACTGAGTTTAAATAATTGGCAGCAATGTTTATCTAGTTTTAAAATTCTTGCCATATTGACTTAATCCGAGTGCCAATCTGTCTATCGGCACAAATGTTGTATGATGCCTTGTGAAAGCTGACGCTGAAAGGCCGACGCGATCAACAACATTGTTTAATTTAAAGTATAATTAGGAGGTATTGATTATGTTACCAGTAATGTTTCAGAACAGTTGGATGCCAACATTTTTTGAAGATTTCCTGAACACTGATTGGATGCCTCGTGCCAACAGTACAGCACCCGCAGTCAATGTCAAGGAGAGTGAGAAGGCCTACACGATGGAACTTGCAGCTCCAGGCATCAAAAAAGAATATTGTCGTGTCAGCATCAACGACGAGGGCAACCTCACCATCGCCATTGAGAACAAGGCCGAACACAAGCATGAGGACAAGCACCACCACTATCTGCGCCGTGAGTTCAGCTACTCGAACTACGAGCAGAACTACACGCTGCCTGATGATGTAGTGAAAGATCAGATCTCTGCCAAGGTGGAGGACGGCATCTTGACCATCACCATGCCAAAGGCTGAGCCGAAGCAGAAGGTCACTAAAGCCATCGAAGTCTCGTAATTAGTCTAAACTTGGTTATATTGTAGGGAGCAGCATCATTCCAGTGATACAGCTCCCTTGCTTTATATCAAACCTTTGACTTAAACCAAGAAATTCCTGTTTCCTGCTTAGAAAGATTGTCATTTCGTTATCATACTAAGCAGAAATACCTACTTTTGCAGCGGATAACATACCGAAAAGGTATTAGATAAGGTAAGAAGATTGTTTAATTTTAAGAAAGGAGTTATTATGAAAGAAACACTTAACATTGCACTCGTTGCACACGATTCACGTAAGAATGAACTGCTGGATTGGGTCCGTTTCAATGCCGACCTGCTTTCAAAGCATCATCTTTACGCTACAGGCACAACAGGTAAACTGATTAGCGAACTTAAATTCGGTACAGAAGAAGGTTCTGAACATCCATTCGAGGGTAAGGTGACACGACTGCTGAGCGGCCCATTAGGAGGCGACCAGCAGATTGGTGCTATGCTGGCCGAGGGTAAGATTGACATGCTGATATTCTTCTGCGATAACCTCGCTGTGCAGGGACACCAGAACGATGTATCAGCCCTTAGTCGACTGGCATCACTTTACAATATTGCCTTTGCCACCAATCGTACTACTGCGGATATGCTGCTTACCTCCACATTGCTTGGAGATGAGTCATACACTCGCATAGATCCTGACTGCATACAGCAATATGCCAACAGAAAGCTATAGGAAGTCTGAAACCACAGGGAATCTCATAGTAATATGTGATTCCTTTTTTTGCACAAAAAACAGGCAGCTTTTCAGCTGCCTTTCATACGGGTTGTGGAACTGCGTTAATTGTACCAGAGCTCTCCACCGAGCACCTGAGCGCCTATCTTAGCATTTCTGCCTTCTTCTTGACCTGTGGTGTACTCCTTGTACTGACGGCCATAATTGGATTCTTTCGTTACCATAGATCTTTCCATTCAATAATTTATTCAAACAGCAAAAGTAACTGCTGCAAAGGTACGCCGAAATTTGGATATATGAAATACCATGCCGATAGTATTTCGCATCGCACAAATATGGTATTCTGGAAAATTCCTATACAAGTTTAGGGATTTCACATGCCCAGTTTAGGTAAACACCTTGCTTGGTGTCATCGACACCGGCCACCTGTTGAGTTTAGTCACCGCCTTACCAGTCCGAGCCGACGGCCGTTTCATGGAAATCGGCCTGTCCCAGCTCTTCACCGAATACGGACTCTGGCAAGACTTTGGCACCGGCAAGGAGATTCCCCGTGGAAATCACGGCGACATCGGCCGCGAAAAGAAGCGCGTCGCTAAATCGTGGTTCTCAAAAAAATACTATTCCTCAGTCCTAAACCTCCGTGACTTCCTAGCCGAAAACATCGGCCAAGAGTTCACCGGCCTAGTCGCCCAATCCCTAGACGACAATTACCGCCGCTACCACCACTAATTCTAGGCCTTCCCCTTGAAAGTGTAGCCAATCCCTTCGACTGCAGAGCGAATGGCTTCTTCTGTAGCAGGACCCTTGATGGTAAGGGTATTGGCAGAGGCACTGGCCTTAGCTTTCTCTACGCCGGGCAGATCCTCGACGGCACGTACAACGGCAGCTTCGCAATGGCTGCAATGCATATCCTCTACTCTGTAGACCACCACGTCGGGGTCTAAAGGCTTTTTGGAAGTAAACTTGCTGAATAATTTCATCATAAGAGCAAATATAATTAATAGTGTTAGTACTGTGGCACATACCAGTTTAAACGGGCTGGGCAGAGCGGATGTCATGCAGCACGCATCTTGTGTGGAGACAGAGAAATCCCATCCGGTAGCATTAATCAGCAAACCAAAGAGAACTGCAAAAACCACGATGGTCATCAGATAAATCCAGGTGAAGCGCCGCCCCATCGCCTTATGAACCACAAGGATGGAGGCAAGATTGACCGCAGGGCCCGCCATCAGCATCACCAGTGCAGCTCCAGGCGAGAGTCCTTTCATTATTAATGCTGCAGCCACAGGTATGCTACCTGTAGAACAAATATACATCGGCACAGCAATGGCTAAGATGACAAGCATCTGCATAAATGGCTGGTTGCCAAACGAAAGGAAGAATTCATCTGGCACCGCTACCTGAATCAATGCCGCTACGACAAGTCCAATAAGCAATCGCAGGCCAATGTCGCGTATAATATCATAATAGCCATATTTCAGTACTCGCCAGATCTTATTACCTTGTTCCAATTGACATGAAGTGCAGGGGGCTTCTGTCATATTATCCTCACGCACAAGTAGGTTTACCAACATTCCGCCGCAGACTCCTGTTACGAGTGCCGTTACCGGACGGATAATGGCAAAGCCCAGTCCCATCAGCGAGAAAGTGGCCAGGATGGAGTCGATGCCCGTCTGAGGCGTGGCAATCAGAAACGAAGCAATAGCTCCCTTCGATGCTTTCTCATTTCTCAGGCCAATTGCCGTTGGAATCACACCACACGAACATAAAGGTAGGGGCACTCCGAGCAGAGCCGCCCAAAGTACAGACATCTTGTTATTTAGTGATAGATAATTGGCATAGAACTTCTGTGGTACAAATACATGCAGCACTCCTGCGATGAAGAATCCCAATAACAAGAAGGGAGCCATCTCGCAAACTACGTTTAAAAGCGATGTGAAAAAAATCTGTATATCCATAGGTGGCTGCGAAAGTACAAATTTCAAAATTGTTGTCCGCAAAGATACAAATTAAAACAATACGAACAAACTAATTTACTAAAAATGTATCTATAATACTATCTATTCAAATACTTCCATAGCTGAATAGAATCGTCGTGGTGACGCAGTTTATTGACGATATCCACTAACTGCTGCTGGACTGCCTGCAAAGTTATGCCGTGCATCTTAGCAAGCTCCTTTATCGGCCGTTGTTTGCAACCCATGCCGAGGACCTGGCGAAGAAGCAGGTTCTCATCATCAGTCAGCGCATGACTCAGCAAACTGTCTATCTTCTCTGACAGTTCAAACCTCGGTGCACCTTGTAGCGTGAATGGGTCATCAGAGTCGATGATCCCATCCAAGCTGCCGTAGTTCTCCCAGCGGTCTTCCATCTGCGTGTGCAGATTCTCTTCGTCATGCAGCTCTGCTATGTTCATAATTCATTCCATTCGTTGCCATTTCATCTCTTCACCTTCCTTGTCGTACTGCTTGCGCTTACCAGTTGGAGGCTCAGTCAGGGTAATCTTTACAACAGCAGTACGTTCAAGACTACGGGCAATGGCATCGTCAAATGCATCCATGTGTTTAGGAAGGAATCTTTGGCAGATAACTCTCAGAGCCTCTATCTTTTCGTCTCTATCCGTCACTATCCCAGCCATACCAACGGCCATTGCCGATTTAAATTGGAGTGTGAAACTGCCATCTTTAGGGCCTACAGTCGGGGCACACTTAGTGACTGCCGACAAAGCAACTTTCGGATTGGTTGAAATACAATCCAACTTATCACCCTCCAAAGCACAATGGAAGTAGAATGTATTATCGTCTGTGCGAGCCAATGACAAGGGTACACCGTAAGGCGTGCCATCTGCTCGCGTAAAGCTTACTGTAATATATGGCGCCTTGTCAAATACCTCCAAGGCGAAGGCTGCATCCATCTCTCTGCTTGCTTTTCTCATTTTTCTGTCATTAATGTCATTTTAATATGGGGGATGCCATCAAGCATAAAAGTATCTGACGACTGACGGAATCCGACGCTTTCATAAAAGCCTTTGGCATACTCCTGCGCCTCAATAGCTATTAATGTCGCATTGAAATGCTCTTTAGCTGCCTCAATGGCATAGAGCATAATCTGCTTGCCAAAGCCTTTACCACGTTCGGTAGTGATAACCCTGCCTATTGATACCTCCTGCATATGCGTTCCTGCAGGACATACTCGAGCCAAAGCTACAACCTTGTCTGCCACGGTCAGCCACAGATGAACAGATGTCTGATCATCACCATCCAGATCCTGATACACACAATTCTGCTCCACCACAAACACTTCGCAACGAACTCTCAACAGCTCGTACAGTTCATCCGTAGTTAGCTCTTGAAACGTTTTCTTATGTAAATTCGCGTTCTGCTCGATATCCATCATGTCCAAAACTCCTTTTCTCCCGTATCTTCCATTTCGCCCTTGCATTTAGGACATGTTTTACCATCCCAAATACGAATATTATCGCTGCCGCATTGTAGACATAATCGGCCAACTTCACTTCTGTAGGATGGTGCAACATCGGCAATAATTCCACCCACAACAATGTTCTGGATGGTCTTGCAATCAGGGCAAGTCATAGCTGTAATCTGCTGACGGAACAATCCACGTCCCTCATACACTTCTGCCTCATAGCCACATGCCTTGCAGCGAAATTTCCGTTTCCAAGACATATTACATCTTATCTATGATCTCATTTGGTGGAGTAATTACCGGCTTACCATCTTTATCGAGCAAAGGGGTAAGTCCACCTGCATATCCATGCTCTACAAATAGATAGTTTACACCTGTCTCTTTATCAATAAGGATACTTGCATCTTTCATGATGCCGTTCTGGACTTTCTCCCAAATAAAACGCTTATTGTTTGCCATAATCATTATCTTTTTAAAATCCCTGCAAAAGTACTAATTAAATTTATACAAACAAAACAATTCTTCCAAAAATCGTGTCTTTTTTAAATCACTCCCCATTTCTTACCTTTGCCACTGTAATTTTGTGTTACCACCAAATTATATCAAGAAATAATTAAAAAGTACTTAAAAAAGTACATAAACATTTGGAAGATTATAATAAATTGCCTATCTTTGCCGCCGTAACATATAAATGAATAGAATTATGATAGCATTATCATTTACCGATTTCAGAAAGAACATGGCCAGCTCATTCGACCGTGTCGATGCTGGTGAGTTTGTATTCATTAATCGAGGCAATAAAAAGAAATATGCAATCGTGTTAATGGATGATGACGATCTCTCTATCACGCCAAAAATGGCAGAAAAGATAGAGAAGGCTCGAAAAGAGTACCAGGAAGGCAAAACACTTAAGTTTGAGAGTGCAAAAGATGCCCAGAAATGGATGGAGGAATTATGAATTATAAGATAGAATTTTCTGAGGACGCACAAAAAGTCATTAAGAAGTGGAAGAAATCGAATCCTAATTCTTTCAAGAAACTCTATAAACTCTTACCAGAACTAGAAGAGCATCCAAGAACAGGCACAGGGCATCCTGAGGCACTTAAAGGAGGCAATGATGTGACATATTCACGTCATTTGTCTGGTCATGACCGAATAATATACGATATATATGATGAAGTAGTAACTGTCCTTGTTTTGGAATTAGAGGGCCATTATAATGACAAATAACAAACATTACTTAAAGAACAAAATCCCTAACCAAAAACTCTCAGACTTTATAATAAACGTTTGAATTTCCAACATTTTTTTGTTTTTATGTAGTTTTTTGCATCCTTCTTGCGACTTATTATCAAAGTTTATTTATCAAGACTAAAATGAAAGATTTAGAACGAGAGTTTGAACAATTGGTGAGAGAACATCGAGGCACAATATACACCGTCTGCTACATGTTCTCTAACGACCAGGATGAAGTGGCAGATTTGTTTCAGGAGGTGCTTATAAACCTATGGAACAGTTTGCCATCGTTTAAGGGACGTAGTGATGTGCGCTCATGGATCTACCGCGTAAGCCTTAACGTGTGCATCTCGCTCGACCGCAAGAAGCGCCGTCGCAAAACAGTTCCTTTAACAATGGGTGTCAATCCCTTTGAGGAAACAGAATCCAACCAGAACTCACGACAGATGGATATGCTACGACGACGCATCGCCAAATTAGGCCAATTTGATCGTGCTATCATCTTGCTGTGGTTGGAGAATATTAGCTATGAGGAGATTGCCGCCATTATGGGAATCACTGTCAAAAACGTTTCTGTTCGACTCTATCGCATCAAGGAGGAATTAAAAAACATGTCAAACGAATAAAAACAAAATTATGGAAAATCAGAATGACAACTTGCAGGAATTGGAATTACTTCGCCAACAAGTGGCCGATTTTAAGAATCGCATGGATGAGCAGGAGATAGTAAATAGAAAACTATTGATGGCTGCAACAACAAAAGGACATATTTCATGGATAAAACAGCTTAATATCGGGGGAGCTATCATAAATATAGTGATGATACCAATAGTGATTCTGGTATTTAGAAACATTGTAGGTTGTTCATGGGGCCCGATTCTGTTCTGCGAACTGATACTTATCCTTAGTGCTGCCTTCGGCATCTGGAACATAAGTACCATTCGTGATAAGTATCTGCTATGTGACAACGTGCTCAGTGTAAAGCTGCGACTTACAGCTTTCAGGCGCAGGGAGAAACTTTCCTTTTTTATTGTGTTACCAATCCTTCTGTTATGGATAGTATGGATTTTATTTGATATTTATTATGGCACAAATATTCCATTACCCTCAACTACCCATTTAATCGAGGATGCCTTAATCATTCTTATAGGTCTTTCATTTGTTTTCTATACCTTCTACCGCGAGAAGCGTACGCTTAATAAAACCATCAAGGAGATAGATGACTTTGCCGATAAGAAATAAAAGCAGGATTTTTATTATAAAAATACAAAGTGGGATATTATATAATATCCCACTTTTTCGTGATTCGGTTGGGGCTCGAACCCAAGACCTACTGCTTAGAAGGCAGTTGCTCTATCCAGCTGAGCTACCGAACCAGCCTTGATAACTTCCCCTTGCGGGAAATCGGCTGCAAAGGTAGTTATTTTTTCTGAAACTGCCAAACTTTTCGGTGAATTCTTTGCAAAAGTGTGTTCTTAATCGTTCTTTTCGGCCCTCCAGTTGCCGTAAATGATTTCGCCATAGGGTGAAGTCTTGCTGATGCGAACGCCCAGATAGCATGAGAAACCGTTAAGATATTGATCTTCGTAGAAATAGTTATCGTTGTCGATTTCGACACGCTTGGTTGAGTCGTTCTTGGCCTCGATGGCATGGGCTCGTTCTACAAACGATGTATAAACACTATCGGGTACGCCTTTATAGAAATAGACTACCAGAGTGTCGCGAAACAGACTTCCATCGTGATACTCGCCAGGTTTGTGCTGATGGATGCGGAAAGTGGGAATCTTCAGTCCGGTGTCGCGCGAAACTTTAGCAGAGGTGTCGTAGATTGCTTTTCGGTTTTCAGGATTAGACATCGCGTTACGAGCCGCCTTCATACCCATGATAGAGGTGAAAGTGATGGAAAAGAGTATTGCTATAACTACACAAGCAATGACGGCATAACTCCACAATAAATACTTTTTTTTCATGATCATTTTGGGCCATTAGTTGATAATTAGGTTGCAAATATAGTTATTTTTTCTTTAGTTTGCAAGTATTTTGCCGTTTTTTTGTAATTTTGCACCCGCTAAATAATATATAAGGTATAAACTAAATGAGAAAATATATGTTTTTTGCCATCTGCGGACTGTTGATGAGTGCGGCTTGCTGTGCTCAGCGAAAGCAGATTGGTGATGCAAGAACCATACTGAAGAGTGGTAAGAATCTGGAGCAGGCCGAGAAACTGATGACCGACCTGCTGAAAGATAAGGCTAACGAGGAGAATACCCGTATCTACGATATATGGCTGCAGGCTGTAGAGAAACAGTATCTGGCCATTAACGAGCAGATGTATGTAAAGAACAAGGTAGATACAACCAAGTTCTTCGACCTGGCAAAGCGCATGTTTATGGTAGCCGAGCGACTGGACTCTATCGACGCTAAGCCCGATAAGAACGGCAAGATTAACCCTGAGTATCGCAAGGCTAACGCGGCTAAGATGAATGGCTATCGTCCCAATATCTACTACGGAGGTGCTCACCACCTGAAGAAGGGCGACTACAAAAAGGCATTCGACTTCTTTGAGATGTATCTGGACTGCGAACGTCAGCCGCTGTTTACGGGCTACGACTATATGTATAAAGACCCCAAGATGGGCGAGGTGGCCTATTGGGCTACTTACTGCGGATATCGCATGAACGACCCCGTATTGGTGTTGCGACATGCTGCTACCGCCCAGCGCGACGAGCAGAAACTGGAGTACACCCTGCAGTATATGGCCGAGGCCTGGCAGAAGCTGGAAGACGACTCGATGTACACCGCCACACTGTGGCAGGGATTCAACAAGTATCCCAAGTCGAGCTACTACTTTCCTCGACTGATGGACTACTACAACACCCGAGGCAACTACGAGATGGCCGACAGCGTGGTAAACGAGGCGCTGAAGACCGACTCGCTGAATGAGCTATATCTCTTTGCCAAGTCGATGGTGATGCTGAACCTGAAGAAGTATGGCGACTGCCTGATGTTTAGCGACAAGCTGATAGGGCTGAATCCAAACTTGGCCGACATCTATTATAATGGCGGTATAGCCTGCCTGAATATTGCCCAGCGAATGGATTCGCGAAAGTACAAGAAGCAGATCAAGAAAATGTATGAGAGGGCTAGGCCTTATATGGAGAAATATCGCGAAATGGCGCCCGACGAAACGGATAAATGGGCTCCGGCATTGTACAGAATCTATTTTAATCTGAACATGGGTAAGCAATTCGACGAGATAGATAAGATACTGAAGAAGTGAGAAAGTGAGAATGTGTGAATGGGCGAAAAGTTAAGATTTTATAAATCGAGATAACTTTTCGCCCATTCTTCTGTATTTTTGTGTATCTTTGTGGATTGAAAATTATTAATAATCGAAAGATAAAAAACAGAAAGATTATGGCAGACAATTCACAACTGATTGCTCAGTGCGAGGCACGGGCTAAAGAATGGCTCTCTCCAGCCTTTGACGAGGAGACACGTAAGGAAGTACAGGCTATGTTGGAGGCTGAGGATAAAACAGCCCTCATTGATGCTTTCTATCAGAATCTGGAGTTTGGTACAGGTGGATTGCGCGGCATTATGGGCGCTGGTACCAACCGCATGAACAAGTACATTGTTGGTATGGCTACACAGGGTTTTGCTAACTACATTCTGAAGGCATTCCCTGGCAAGCAGAGCAGTGTGGTAGTGGGTCACGACTGCCGCAACAACGGACGTATGTTTGCTGAGACAGTAGCTGATATCTTCTCGGCTAATGGTATCAAGGTGTATCTGTTCGAGAGTCTGCGTCCTACACCAGAAATCTCGTTCGCTATCCGTCAGCTGGGCTGTCAGGCCGGTGTTAACGTCACCGCTTCGCACAACCCACGCGAGTACAACGGCTACAAGGCTTACTGGGATGATGGCGCTCAGGTACTGGCTCCACACGATAAGGGTATCATCGACGAGGTGAACAAGGTAAAGATTGAGGACGTGAAGTTCGAGGGCAATAAGGAGCTCATCGACATTATTGGTGGTGAGATGGACTGGGACTACCTGCAGGCCGTGAAGGAGGCTATGGTAGATCAGGACGTGATTCTGCGCCAGAAGGATCTGAATATTGTTTACAGCCCAATGCACGGTACCGGACGTGTGATTATTCCTGAGGCTCTGCGTTCATGGGGCTTCCAGAATATCCACGTGGTTCCAGAGCAGATGGTGATTGATGGCAACTTCCCAACAGTAGTTAGTCCTAACCCTGAGAATGCCGAGGCTATGACGCTGGGTATGAAGCTGGGTACACGCCTGAATGCCGACCTGGTAATTGCTTCTGACCCTGATGCCGACCGCTTGGCTATCGTTTGTCGTAACGCTAAGGGCGAGTGGGAGATTCTGAACGGAAACCAGACCTGTATGATGTTCTCTTGGTACATCATTGCCAACAAGAAGAAGCTGGGTCAGCTCAAGGGTAACGAGTTCCTGGTAAAGACTATCGTTACTACCGAGGTGATTGCTGAGATTGCCAAGAAGAACGGCGTGGAGTATCGCGACTGCTACACAGGATTTAAGTGGATTGCTAACGAGATCCGCATCTCTGAGGGCGTGAAGAAATATATTGGTGGTGGTGAGGAGAGCTTCGGATTCCTGCCATTCGATAAGGTTCGCGATAAGGATTCTCCAGCATCTATCTGCTTGATTTGTGAGATTGCTGCTTGGGCTCGCGACAACGGTATGACCCTCTACGATCTGCTGATGAACATCTATAAGGAGTACGGATTCTCGAAGGAGGTAACCATCAATGTGGTTCGTCCTGGTAAGACTGGTGCCGATGAGATTAAGCAGATGATGACCGACTTCCGTTCTAATCCTCCAAAGGAGTTGGGCGGCAGCAAGGTTTGCTTGTGGAAGGACTACAAGACCCTCGAGGCTACAAAGGCTGACGGCAGCGTAGAGAAGCTGAATATGCCAGACACCAGCAACGTGCTGCAGTGGTTCTGCGAGGATGGTACAAAGGTTTCTGTTCGTCCTTCAGGTACTGAGCCAAAGATTAAGTTCTATACTGAGGTGAAGGATCCAAGCTTCAAGGATGCTGCTGATTACGAGCGCTGCATCAAGGCTGCTGATGAGAAGATTGAGGCCCTCAAGAAGAGCTTGAATCTCTAAAAGCATAAAAAAAGAACCCCGCCGATTGGCGGGGCTTTTTTTATGTCTTTTAGAAGAATATCATCGATAAGCAGTAAGCCACTATCGTTGAGGTGATTACGCTGATGAGTCCAGGCATCATGAACGAGTGGTTCAACAGGTATTTTCCAATCACCGTAGTACCCGAGCGGTCGAAGTTAACGGTAGCGATATCCGATGGATAGTTGGGGATAAAGAAGTATCCGTAAACAGCTGGCAGCACGCCCAGCAATACCGGACCATCGATGCCCAGCTTATAAGCTAGTGGCAACATGGCTACCACAACGGCACCCTGAGAGTTGATGAGCACAGATACCAGGAAGAATACGAAGGCGATGCTCCAAGGATACTCCTTCACGATGCCTGACAGCATAGTCTGCATCTCGCTCATATAGTTAGAGAAGTAGGTGTCGGCCAGCCAGGCGATACCGTAGATAGCAACTACTGCCACCATACCTGACTGCCATACTGGGCCAGCCACAGCCTTCTTGGGCTTAGCCTTACAGAAGATTATCATGAGGGCAGCAGCCGAAATCATCACAATCTGAATCACCAGGTTCATCTTCAGGTCTACCATTCCCTTTTCTGTAAATCCCTCGGCCACAACACCTGCCTTAGCCAATGCCGATGCAGAAATTGTGACTCCACTAACCAAAGTCAGGTCGCCAGCACCCTTAACAGCCTTAACTGTTGGATATGAAGGCAGCAGGTCGGGTAGGGCAGCAAACATCACGATAACGGCCAGCGCTCCGAGGAAAATAAATACGGCATTCTTAGCCGACTGTGGAATCTCCTTATCGAGTGTGGTGGCTGTTGAACCGTAGATGTACTCGCGCTGTGCAGGATCGGCAATCTTCTTCTGGAACTCTGGATCCTTATCGAGGTCGAGGCCACGATGATAAGAAGCTGTAGCAGCTGCCATCAGTCCGCAAACACAAGCTGGGATTGAAACCATCAGCACGCGAGGGATGGTGATATCGAAGTGGTTGGCATTAGAGATGGTTACGAATGCCACAACGGCAGCAGCGATAGGCGAACAGGTGATACCAACCTGAGAAGCGATAGAAGCTACACCGCAAGGACGCTCAGGACGGATGCCCTTCTTCAAGGCGATGTCGCAGATGATAGGCATCAGTGTGTAAACCACGTGACCTGTTCCAACCAGCACGGTAAGGAAGAAAGTACACAGCGGTGCAAAGAACGTGATGTGATCGGGGTGTTTTCGCAGTAGTTTTTCAGCAATCTGGATCAACCAGTCCATACCGCCCGATGCCTGCATAATACCAGCGCAGGTAACGGCTGCTATAATAATGTAAATAACGTCGGTTGGTGGTGTGCCAGGTTTTAACCCAAATCCGAACACCAAAATAGCCAAACCGATACCAGAAATAGCTCCCAAGGCCAAACTGCCATAGCGAGAACCTACCCACAGTGCACCTAATACGATGCAGAGCTGCAGAATCATTGTAAATGTAATCATAGGTAATCTTAAATTGTTTTAAGTTGTAATTATTGGATTTCTGCTTGCAAATATAAACAAATAATCTGAAATATCATACTTTTTTAGCAGAAATATTAAAAATATTTATTTCCTTTGGTCAAATTGGATATTTTTAGTACCTTTGCACGCTAAATAAGAGAAATAGAAAATATAATTAAGATATGGCAAAGAAATTCGCCGAACATAACGGCTTGAATCTAACCCAGGTAAACAATGATATCCTGGAAATGTGGCGGGAGAAGAATGTCTTCTGGCGCTCGGTAGAGGAGCGTGAAGGCTGTCCGCAGTTTGTTTTCTTCGAGGGTCCTCCCTCAGCTAACGGTCACCCTGGAATTCACCACGTGCTGGCACGTACTATCAAGGATACCTTTAATCGCTATAAGACGATGAAGGGCTATCAGGTAAAGCGTAAGGCCGGTTGGGATACCCACGGACTGCCTGTTGAGCTGGGTGTTGAGAAGGAGCTTGGTATCACTAAGGCTGATATCGACAACAAGCAGAGTGCAAAGTATATCTCTACTGAGGATTACAACAAGAAGTGCCGTGAGAACGTGATGATGTTCACTCAGGAGTGGCGCGACCTCACAGAGAAGATGGGTTACTTTGTTGATCTGGACAACCCATACATCACTTACGACAACAAGTATATTGAGACACTGTGGTGGCTGCTCAAGCAGTTCTACAATAAGGGACTGCTCTATAAGGGCTACACCATCCAGCCATATTCGCCAGGTGCAGGTACTGGTCTGAGCTCACACGAGCTGAATCAGCCAGGTTGCTATCGCGACGTAAAGGATACCACCGTTACCGCTCTGTTCAAGGCGCTGAATCCTAAGGAAGAGTGGACCAAGTGGGGTACACCTTACTTCGTGGCTTGGACAACAACTCCTTGGACATTGCCTTCAAACACAGCACTCTGCGTAGGTCCGAAGATTGACTACGTAGCTGTTGATACATATAACGCTTATAACGGCGAGAAGATTACCATCATCCTGGCAGAGAGCCGCTTGAACGCTTATCTGGCTCCAGAGGGTAACATGACTGATGGCGACGAGATGCCTGAGTACAATAAGGGCGAGAAGTTTGTGCCTTATCGTATCGTAGGTCACTATACTGGCGAGGAGCTGGTTGGTATGAAGTATCAGCAGCTCATGCCTTGGGTAAAGCCATCGGCTAAGCTCGACCAGAATGCTGCCGACTACGTGAAGGAGTATGCTGCTGCTCATCCTGAGAAGGTATTTGCAGGTGAGAACGGCAAGGATCAGTTTGTTGAGATGGAGAGCGAGGCTTTCCGTGTCATCCCTGGCGACTACGTTACAACTGAGGATGGTGCTGGTATCGTACATATCGCTCCAACCTTCGGTGCCGACGACGCCAAGGTGGCTAAGGATGCCCACATCCCAAGCCTGTTCCTTATAAATAAGAAAGGTGAGACACGTCCAATGGTTGACCTTCAGGGTAAGTACTATGTGCTGGACGAACTCGACAATAACTTCGTAGAAAAGTGTGTAGACGTGGCTGGTTACGGTCACCATGCAGGCGACTTCGTAAAGAATGCCTACGCACCTGAGTTTAACAAGGATGGTAAGTACGACGAGCAGGCTGCAGCTAAGGCTGAAGACCTGAATATCGTGATCTGTATGGAGATGAAGCAGGAGGGTACTGCACTCAAGATTGAGAAGCATGTACACAACTATCCTCACTGCTGGCGTACAGATAAGCCTGTGCTCTACTATCCATTGGATTCTTGGTTCATCCGTTCTACTGCTAAGAAGGATCGCATGTTCGAGCTCAACAAGACCATCAACTGGCAGCCTGAGTCAACAGGTACAGGCCGCTTTGGTAACTGGCTTGAGAACCTGAACGACTGGAACCTCTCTCGTTCACGTTTCTGGGGAACACCACTTCCTATCTGGCGCGATGAGGATGGCAAGGAAATCTGCATCGGCTCGGTAGAGGAACTCTATAACGAGATTGAGAAGGCAGTTAAGGCTGGCTTCATGAAGAGTAACCCACTGAAGGACAATGGTTTTGTGCCTTGCGATTGGAGTAAAGAAAATTATGATAAGATTGACCTGCACCGTCCATACGTTGATAATATCGTACTCGTTTCAGAAAGCGGTAAGCCTATGAAGCGTGAGACCGACCTGATTGACGTTTGGTTCGATTCTGGTTCAATGCCTTACGCTCAGATTCACTATCCATTCGAGAATAAGGACCTGATTGATAAGGGTATCGCCTTCCCATGCGACTTCATCAACGAGGGTGTTGACCAGACCCGTGGTTGGTTCTTTACCCTGCACGCCATCGCTACCATGATTTTCGACTCAGTAGCCTTCAAGAATGTAATTTCTTCAGGTCTGGTGCTCGATGCTAAGGGCAACAAGATGTCGAAGCACGTGGGTAACGTGGTGAACCCATTCGATATGATTGGCAAGTACGGCTCTGACGCTGTACGTCTGTATATGATGACTAACTCGGAGCCTTGGGACAACCTGAAGTTCGACCCAGAGGGTGTAGATGAGGTGCGCCGTAAGTTCTTTGGCACACTCTACAACACCTATAGCTTCTTCGCACTCTATGCTAATGTGGATGGTTTCGACCCAACAGCAGAGCAGGTTGCATTCGAGAAGCGTCCTGAGATCGACCGCTGGATTCTCTCTTGTCTGAACACACTCATCAAGGGTGTCGAGGCTGAGCTCGACGGATACGATCCAACACGCGCAGGCCGACTGATTGACGCCTTCGTTAACGACGACCTGAGTAACTGGTACGTACGCTTGAACCGTAAACGTTTCTGGGGTAAGGAGATGAGCGAGGATAAGCTCTCGGCTTATCAGACGCTTTACACCTGCTTGATGACAGTAGCTAAGCTGCTGGCTCCATTTGCTCCATTCTATGCCGATCAGCTGTATAAGGATCTGGGCGGTGAGCTCGATTCTGTACACCTCGATAAGTTCCCTGTAGCTTGCGATGCTCAGATCGATAAGGATCTCGAGGCTCGTATGCTGATGGCTCAGAAGATTACCTCTATGGTACTGGCTCTGCGCCGTAAGGTTAACATCAAGGTTCGTCAGCCACTGCAGGCTATCATGATTCCTGCTGTCGACGAAACTCAGAAGAAGCATATTGAAGCTGTTAAGGACCTGATTATGAACGAGGTAAACGTGAAGGAGCTTCGTTTCGTTGAGGGTGCTGGCGTGCTGGTTAAGAAGGTGAAGTGTAACTTCCGCACCATGGGTAAGAAGTTCGGTAAGCTCATGAAGAGTGTAGCTGCCGCTATGGACGCCCTGACTCAGGAGCAGATAGCAGAACTCGAGAAGAATGGCAGTATTAAACTAGCCGGGCTCGCAGAACTAGAGGGAGTAGAAGTTCTGGCTGAGGACGTTGATATCATCAGCGAGGATATTCCAGGCTGGCTGGTAGCTAACGAGGGCAACCTGACTGTAGCACTCGAGGTAGAACTCACCGACGAACTCAAGAACGAGGGTATGGCACGTGAGCTCATCAACCGTATTCAGAACATCCGTAAGGAGAGCGGCTTTGAAATCACAGACCGCATCAATGTTGAGATTGCTCCTAACGACGATGTGAAGAAGGCTGTTGACAGCTTTGCCGACTACATCAAGACTCAGGTTCTGGCCGATAATATTACTCTACAACCTAATGACGGTCAGGAAGTTGAGTTCGATGAGTTTAAGTTGAACATTAAAGTTACTAAGAATTAAATAATATTCAATAACTAAATTATTTGTATTATGGCAGAGAAGACTCGCTATACTGATGAGGAGCTCGAGGAGTTCCGTCAGATCATAAACGAAAAGATGGCTTTGGCCAAGCGTGATTACGAGCAGATGATGCGCGTACTTACTAACGAAGATAGCAACGATGTCGACGATACATCACCCACCTACAAGGCATTGGAGGAGGGTAGTGCTACCCAGTCGAAGGAAGAACTGATTTCTATGGCTGCCCGCCAGCAGAAGTTCATCCAGGGACTGAAAGCTGCGCTGATTCGTATTGAGAACAAGACTTACGGCATCGACCGTATCACGGGTAAGCTGATTCCAAAGGAGCGCCTTCGCGCTGTTCCTCATGCAACCCTCAGTGTGGAGTCTAAGCTTAACCAGAAGAAGTAAGTGACGAATAATTCTCTTATCACAAAAGGCAGATTGGCGACAATTATTATAGTCGCCATTCTCCTTATTGACCAGGCAATTAAGATCTGGGTAAAGACCTCGATGTCGCTCCACGAGAGCATTCACATCACCGACTGGTTCTACATCACGTTTATCGAGAACATGGGTATGGCTTTCGGTATGCAGTTGGGCAGCAAGATTGTGCTGTCGCTGTTCCGTGTGGCTGCTATCTGTGTGCTGGGTTATTACATCTGGCAGAAGGTTAAGAAGAACGCCCGCACAGGCTATATCATCTGTTTGTCGATGGTGCTGGCTGGTGCAGCAGGAAACCTCATCGACTGTATGTTCTACGGTTTGGTGTTCAACGAGTCGTCGCCCTATTATCTGTCGTATTTCGTGCCTTTTGGTACGGGCTATGCCCCGTTTCTGATGGGCAAGGTGGTAGACATGTTCTACTTCCCGCTGATTGAGACAGAGTGGCCCATGTGGATGCCGTTAGTAGGTGGCGATCACTTTGTGTTCTTCAGCCCGGTGTTTAATTTTGCCGATGCCAGCATCAGCGTCAGCGTGGTTTGGCTGCTGTTGTTCTATCGCGAGGAGATTAGTAAGATTTCATTGAAGAAAGACGAGGCGAAAGTTGAAGAGTAAGGCTATACATATTATATATGTGGCTGCTGCAGTGCTGCTGTTGGCTAGCTGTAAGCCACAGGTTCCGTCGCAGTATATACAGCCCGACGATATGGAGAACCTTATCTACGACTACCACATGGCTCAGGGTATAGCCACCCAGCAGGATGGTAATAGCGAGTATAATCGTCGTTATACCTTCGAGCTGGTGCTCAAGGAGCACGGTGTTACCCAGGCCGAGTTCGACTCTTCGCTGGTGTATTACTATACCCGTGCCGACAGATTCCAAGAAATCTATAAGCACGTTCAAGACCGCCTGAATCAGGAAGCTGAGAAATATGGCGCTGCCAGCGAGGTGCAGACTATTCTGGCAAGTTCGGCCAGCGGTGATACCATCGATGTATGGAAGGGTATGCGTGCGCTCATGCTGCTCAACGATCGTCCGTATCATCTGTATCAGTTCAGTCAGAAGGCCGATACTACATACCATGAGGGCGATAGCTTTATGATGAGTGTCAACACCTCATGGCTCATGCAGAACGGCAATCGCCAGGCTACAGTCTATCTGGCCATCACCTATGCCAACGACAGCACCACTAAGCAGTTCTCTACCATCTCTTCGTCGGGCACCACCAACCTGCGCGTGCCTTATTGCAAAGAGCGTGTTAAGGAGATTAAGGGATTCATCATGTGTGGCATGCGTCCAAGTACTGATAACACCAGTAGCTTGTGTCTGATGTTCATCAACAACATCCAGCTGGCTAAGTTCCGCAACAACATGCCTGAACCCGCTGCAGTTGAGCCGCAGCCTGCAAGGGCCGACAGTATGCCTGACAAAATCGACGCCGCTCGCATTCCAAGCGATCATCCGCTGACTATAGGCGAAGCAGCCAGAATGCGTCAGATGCAGCAAACGCATCGAATAGAACAGATGCAGAAGAGAATTCCAATAACAAATAAATAAGGAACCAATATCTAAGTAATAATTATGAATCTGAAATTCCGTTTAGCATTGATGAACTTCCTGGAGTTCGCTGTCTGGGGAGCCTATCTTACTTGTATGGGAAACTACCTTGGAGTAGCCGGACTGGGCGATAAGATCTCTTGGTTCTATGCTATTCAGGGTATCGTAAGTATCTTTATGCCTACACTGATGGGCATCGTAGCCGATAAGTATATACAACCTCAGCGATTGCTGGGATTGTGCCATCTGGCAGCTGGAGGCTTTATGCTGGGATGCTGGTGGCTTGGTATGCAGGCAGGCTTTGGCCAGGAGCTGCACAACAAGTCGCTGTTCATCGCGCTCTATACTATCAGCGTAGCATTCTTTATGCCAACTATTGCTTTGGCCAATACCACAGCTTTCACCATATTGAAGAATAATGGTGGCGACACCGTGAAGGATTTTCCACCCATCCGTGTGTTGGGCACCGTTGGTTTCATTGTTACCATGTGGTTTGTTAACTGCGCCGTTTGGCAGGATGGCAGTTTCACGATGACGCTGGCCGATAGCGACTATAAGTTCCAGTACACCTATATGCAGTTCTTTGTATCAGGTATTCTGAGCATCCTGCTATGTTTCTATTGCTACACTCTGCCTGAGTGCAAGGTGGTTCGCAAAGAGAAGGTGTCGCTCATTGAGAGTCTGGGCCTCAATGCCTTCAAGCTGTTCAAGAGTCGCCAGATGGCTCTGTTCTTCATCTTCTCAGCGCTGCTGGGCATGTGTCTGCAGGTAACCAACGGCTATGCAGGTCCGTTCATCACCAGCTTCAAGGGTAGTGCCGATGCTGCTGTTGCTTCATCGTTTGCTGCCAACAATGCCACACTGCTCACCAGTATCTCGCAGATCAGCGAGGCGCTGTGCATCCTGATGATTCCATTCTTCCTGAAGCGTTATGGCATCAAGGTAGTCATGCTCATGTCTATGTTTGCCTGGGTGTTCCGCTTCGGATTCTTTGGTGTGGGTAATCCCGCTATGCCTGGTGTTATCATGTTCATCCTCTCTTGTATCGTGTATGGTGTTGCTTTCGACTTCTTCAATGTCTCTGGCGGTATCTTTGTCGATCAAGAGTGCGAGCCCAGTATCAAGGCTTCGGCTCAGGGGCTGTTTATGATGATGACCAATGGTATTGGTGCCACAGTGGGTACGCTTGCTGCTGGCGAGATTGTGAACCATTATTGCGCTTGGAACAACGGATTCCTGCAGGGCGACTGGACCACCTGCTGGTTTATCTTCGCAGGCTTTGCCCTCGTTGTGGGTGCGGCCTTTGCGTTGGTATTCCATCCTGAAACGAAAAATTAATTCTAGATAAGATAAATATGAAGGAAACAAGATATTTCTTTGTGCCTGATGCTGAGAATCAGACTGAGTTGCCTACCGACGAGGCGATGCACGCTATGCGAGTGCTCCGCCTGAAGAGTGGCGACGAGTTGTTTCTGATGGACGGCGAAGGAAATTACTACCGCGCTCAGGTAACGGTAGCTGCTACACATCACTGTTATTACGAGATTCTGGAGAAGCTGCCTCAGGAGCGCCAATGGAAGGGACATCTGCATCTGGGCATTGCTCCTACCAAGATGATGGATCGTATGGAGTGGATGATGGAGAAAGCTACCGAGATTGGCGTCGACGAGGTATCATTCCTTAACTGTAAGTTCTCAGAGCGCCGACTGGTCAAGTTGGTTCGTCTGGATAAGATTATCACAGCAGCTGTCAAGCAGAGTCACAAAGCCTGGAAGCCACAGGTTAATGAAATGCTCCATTTTTCGGCCTTCCTGCAGCAGCCCATCCAGGGGCGCAAGTATATTGCCCACTGCTACGACGAGGTGCCTCGTGTTGATCTGTTCGATGAACTGCGTAAGCCTTCCGATACCGATGACGTAACAGTGCTGGTTGGTCCTGAGGGCGATTTCTCTATCGACGAGGTGAAGCAGGCCGTAGCCGAGGGCTGGGTTTCTGTCAGCCTCGGTGCTAGCCGACTTCGCACTGAGACAGCAGGTCTTTCAGCCGTCATGATGATGCAGCTGGCACAGAAGTAATGTAAAAAAATAAGTCCGATAACCAAATAAACTATAAGATATGACTGACGAGAAAATTATGGCTACCATCAAGCCCGACGGCGAATACTGGCAGCCCGAACTCGAGACTATGCCAAGAGAGCAGCTTCAGCAGCTCCAAGTTAAGAAACTAAAGGACACCATCAATGTCTGTCTTAAATCGCCATTCTACAAGAAGCGTTTGGGCGAGGCAGGCATTACGGCCGACTCCATCAACTCGCTCGACGACCTGCGAAAGATTCCTTTCACCACCAAGCAGGATTTGCGCGACAACTATCCTTACGGACTTGTTGGAGGCAATCTCGACGATGCGGTACGTATCCACTCTACCAGTGGTACCACAGGCAATCCCTGCGTAGTGGTCTATTCCGAGCACGACATCTGTTCTTGGGCCAACATGATTGCCCGCAACCTCTATATGGTTGGTTGCCGTAAGAGCGATGTATTCCAGAACTCAAGTGGCTATGGTATGTTTACTGGCGGACTGGGATTCCAGTATGGTGCCGAGTGGCTTGGTGCTATGACTGTTCCTGCTGCAGCTGGTAACTCAAAGCGTCAGATTAAGTTTATTAAGGACTTTGGCACAACCTGTCTGCATGCCATTCCTTCTTACGCCATCCGTCTGGCTGAGGTGTTCAAGGAAGAGGGTGTCGACCCTGCATCAACCAAGCTCCGCACACTCTGTATTGGAGCCGAACCTCATACTGAGGAGCAGCGTCGTCGCATCGAGAAGATGCTGGGCGTAAAGGCCTACAACTCTTTCGGTATGACCGAGATGAATGGCCCTGGTGTAGCCTTCGAGTGTAAGTATCAGGATGGTATGCACCTGTGGGAGGATAACTATATCGTAGAGATTGTTGATCCTGATACGCTCGAGCCTGTGCCCGATGGCGAGATGGGTGAGATGGTACTCACCACGCTCGATCGTGATATGATGCCTATCCTGCGCTATCGCACACGCGACCTCACCCGTATCATTGCCGAGCCATGTAAGTGTGGCCGTACCCATCGCCGTATCGACCGTATCAAGGGTCGTACCGATGATATGTTTATCATCAAGGGCGTCAATGTATTCCCCATGCAGGTCGAGAAGATTCTGGTGCAGTATCCTGGTTTGGGCAGCAATTACCTCATCACCCTCGAAACCATCGACGATAACGATGTGATGACAGTAGAGGTTGAGCTTGATGGACTGGACACTGATATCTATCCAGAGATGCAGAAGATGATGAAGGACATCCAGCGTGCATTGAAGGACGAGATTCTGCTCACACCTCAGGTAAAACTTGTTAAGAAGGGCTCATTACCAGTCAGCGAGGGTAAAGCCGTTCGTGTAAAGGATTTAAGACCATCTCGCGGATGATGAAGAAAATATTCCTGGCCCTGTTTGTGGCCGCAACTTTTAGTCAGGCATCTGCCCAGAACGTCAATATTCGCGACGCATTCAGGGAGATGCCCGACTCTCTTATGCCTTATCTCTCAAAGAACAATCGTCTCGACTTTATCGATTTCCTCGATTCTGGTATGAAGGCCGAGGTGAAGAATCAGCTGGGCGGCACCAGCCAGATGCTGTCTATAGCCGACGACAGTCTGACCATTCAGATGAACCCCTCGCTGCGTGTCCACATGCTTGCGATAGACAGCGTGGTGGCAGTTGTCGAGACATTCCTGGTCGATTCTATCTACGGCGAGAGTAGGGTGCATTACTATTCAGCCAACTGGCATCCCATTGCTCAGCCTGAGCTCAGCGCAGCCCAGCAGCAGCGCATCCGAAGATTAGAACTGCAAAATATCGTAAAGCGCGACGATGATTTGCTGAAGAAACGTTAAATAACTGCGATTTCCTTCTTCTAGTTTACCTCATTCTAAAGAAAAATTCTACCTTTGCAGCGTGTTTTTCATGGTATTAGATTATTAAGGTTAATTAGAAGATCGTTTATCGTGAGGTAAGTGATATTTCGGCCTCCATAAAGTAATGTTTCTGCATATTTTTTGAACATTAGTTTATGGTTAAAAAAAGAGGAACCTGCGAAGGTTCCTCTTTTGCTTTTATAATAGCTCGCTCTTAGTAAGAGCGGGCTATTATAACGCGAGCCTTAGCAGGCTTGCCAGTCACCATATCCACACCAGGAGTCTGCTCAACTCCGAATGGCACGCATCGTATTGTGGCCTGAGTCTCCTCCTTGATTCTTGCCTCAGTCTCGGCAGTACCGTCCCAGTGGCACAGGAAGAATCCTCCGTCCTTCACCTTCTCCTTAAACTCCTCGTAGTTCTCGCACTCGTAGATGTGAGCATCACGATAGTCCTTGGCCTTCTTGAAGATGTTCTGCTGAATGTCCTCAAGCAGCTGCTCTACGTACTGAGCTATTCCGTCGATAGAGCGTGTCTCCTTCTCCAGCGTATCGCGGCGCATCACCTCGATGGTGCCGTTCTCCAAGTCGCGAGCACCCAGTACCAGTCGTACGGGTACACCCTTCAGCTCATAGTCGGCAAACTTGAATCCAGGGCGCTTGTTGTCAGCATCGTCAAACTTCACGCTGATGCCCTTGCTGCGCAGCTCGTCGATGATAGGCTGTACTGCATTGTTCACCTGGTCCATCTGCTCAGGCTTGTTGGCGATAGGAATAATCACTACCTGTATTGGAGCCAGACGTGGAGGCAATACCAGTCCGTTGTCATCGCTGTGAGTCATGATCAGCGCACCAATCAGTCGTGTAGAAACACCCCATGAAGTAGCCCATACATACTCAGGCTTGTTCTCCTTATTAAGATATGTAACCTCGAAAGCCTTAGCAAAGTTCTGACCAAGGAAGTGGCTTGTACCGCTCTGCAGAGCCTTACCGTCCTGCATCATAGCCTCGATGGTGTATGTGTCCAGGGCACCAGCAAAACGCTCAGTCTCGCTCTTCACTCCCTGTACCACTGGCACAGCCATCCACTCCTCAGCAAACTTGGCATACACCTTCAGCATCTTCTGTGCTTCCTCCTCAGCCTCTTCGCGAGTAGCGTGGGCAGTGTGTCCTTCCTGCCACAGAAACTCCGATGTACGCAGGAATGGGCGTGTACGCATCTCCCAGCGCATCACGTTACACCACTGGTTGCACATCAGTGGCAGATCGCGCCACGACTGAATCCAGTTCTTATAGGTGTTCCAGATGATGGTCTCCGATGTAGGACGTACTATCAGCTCTTCCTCCAGCTTAGCAGCTGGGTCTACCTCTACACCGCTCTTATCCTCCTTAGCGCGCAGACGGTAGTGAGTAACCACGGCGCACTCCTTGGCAAAGCCCTCTACGTGCTCAGCCTCTTTCGAGAGGAACGACTTTGGAATCAGCAAGGGGAAGTATGCGTTCTGTGCTCCAGTCTCCTTAAACATCTTGTCCAGCTGCTGCTGCATCTTCTCCCAGATGGCGTAGCCGTAGGGCTTAATCACCATACATCCGCGTACGGCGCTCTGCTCAGCCAGGTCGGCCTTTACAACCAGGTCGTTAAACCACTGGCTGTAGTTATCAGCCCTTTTAGTAAGTTCTTTTAATTCTTTTGCCATATTTTTTCTTCTATGTTTTCAATTTTGCGTGCAAAATTACTAATTTTAGAGCGAAATACCAAAGGAAAACTTGTTTTTCTTTGAATTTCCGAGATGCATCCTACCTTCGAGGTAGTCAGAGGTAATGAAAATCTTCGCCATAATGTTTGTAAATTCCAATTTTTTATAGTACCTTTGCACCTAACTTAAAAACAAGATTAAACAACAAATTAATTTCAGGATTATGAATATAACCATCCTATCAATAAAATCTTTGCTTCACAAAGCTAATTCCTCTTGTGGTAGACCTCTAGTAACAAGAAAAGTTACAGTAAAATGAAAGAAAATCGATAAAAAACTTGGCAGTCCACGCATTTTTTCCTATATTTGCCCCCTGAATGGTGACTCTGTCGCTTTTCACGACATGATGGGAATTACGGAGCGTTATGCTTCTTTTACGTAATGACTGTTAATGTACGACAAACTAGAATAATTAATGTAACCGCTTATGAAACGTAATAGAATCCTGAACATGGTTATGGCAGCAGGCATCATCCTGTTCGCAATGATCGTATCAATGAGCTTCACAGCCTGTTCTGTTTTTGATCAATGATTGCCTATATCGCTGGCGGCGTATGTCTGGTGATTGCCGCCGTTTGGTTCTGTGCATGGATGATTAACAACAATAAAAACCAAAGAAAATGAAACGAATTAATTATTTAGTGATGTTGGCAGCGGCGGCCCTGATGGCTGGCTGCGGGCCAAAAGTGGAGCAAACGGTCTTGGTGGGTCATTTCCATAATACGGATGACGTGCCTGAGTATGTAATCCTGTTCAACGAAGATACAGGAGAAGAACTGGCTAATGTGCCCGTGAAAGACGGAGTTTTCCGCTACGACATACCCAGCGACAAGACGACTCTCATGTCCGTCCGTTTCGGTCTGGACGGCAACGGCTGGAAGGAGAAATTCATCCCTACCGGCGACACGGTGCGCTACGAGATAGACGGCCTCAAGACGGTTGCCGAGGAATTCGCACCAGAGACATCGCTCAACTTCCAGGTGCGCGATTCTGCGCCGATCTTAGCGGATGTGCTTAGCCGCCTGGAGACTGACTCTGCCGCTACCGGTGAATTGCGTGACTACTGCCTCAAACTGATTGAAGAGCATCCCTCCGATTTCCTCGGTTACTGGGGTCTGATATACGCCTCGTTAGCTCAGATGTCAGAGGAAGAGTGGTTGGCATTGGTGGACAAGGTGGCGCCTGAGATTCAGGCAAAGCCCCATGTGCAGGCGCTGAAGGCTCAGTATGCGGCCTCACGAGAAGAGAAGTAAGTCGTGGGGACAGATACTGTTTTAAAATGCCTCACTTTTAATCCAAAAAGTTTGGTTTTTAAAACAGTATCTGTCCCAGTGACTAACCTGTCCCAGTGACTAAACCCCAAAAAAGCCCTGGCTGTAACATACACTACAAAGCCTTTCCACTTTTGGAGGGTTCGTCCTGGAATGAAATTCCGCCGTTTACCTGCTCCAACTCTTCCTTAGTTAACTCCTGATCCTTCTGGCTGTTCTCTTCTTTCTGTTTCATAATCTAATAAATTTTAAATTGTTAAACTTGCTGTTTCTTGTCTCTAATATGTCGTTTGTTCTGATTGACATTGCAAAGTCAGCAGCAATTAACACGTCAGAGGGCCTACCCTTTCGGACGTGGTATAAAACCTCCGCCGTTTACCTGCTCCAACTCTTCCTTAGTTAACTCCTGATCCTTCTGGATGTTCTCTTCATTCTGTTTCATAATCTAATAAATTTTAAATTGTTAAACTTGCTGTTTCTTGTCTCTAAGATGTCGTTTGTTCTGATTGACATTGCAAAGGTAAGGAAATTTTTGGCTGATTCCAAGAAAAATGCCAGATATTTATCGGAGTTGTTGCGACAGGCTTGGTGTTTTGCGACAAAATAGGGGAATAAGGGGTTGTGGCTGTCGTCTGCTCACTGCTGGCAAAAGTCGTGGGGACAACTTTTATTTTATCTATGCAAGTAAATATATACAAAAATCCCTTAGGCGAGCATTCACTGCTGGCCTAAGGGGGATAGACTTTAAAAAATGAAAAAAGAACTTCTATTCGAATGCGCCTCGCTGCAGTATGAGGGGCGCACCCCTCAAGTGCAGGTCTTTGGCTGGGCTATATGCCCATGCAGCTTGTTGCACCAAGCGCCGTTAGAATGGCTGACGCTATAGAGGCAATGAGCTGAACTATAAACTTTGCAGTCTCTTTCTTTGTCATAATGATTTGATTTTAATGGTTAATACTTTCCGTAGGTATTCCCCTCCTCTCGAGAGACCGCTCGACCCGAAGGGGCGCTTGCTACCGAAGGGACGCAAGATAGGCTAGGGGTGGAGTGATTAAACTCTTTTACCTATTTTTAATCCCCGGGATTAGGGGTGTAGCCACCAGTTGGCCCATCGTCCTCATCACTTGAGCCAGAGCCGCTGGTGGAATCGCCACCCGTCAGGGTGTCTACATTCACGAACTCGGCCTTCTTGATGAACTCGCGGCTGCTGATGTTCATCTCCTGTTCGCCCTCAGGCATGAATCGGATGTGCAGGGCCTTCAAGTTCTTCTGCACATTGAAGTCCTCCTTCTTCTGTGCGCCGCCCTCCTGGTTCTCGAGGGTGGTGAAGAAGGTACCCAGACCCTCAATCTTCACACGCTTGCTCTCCAGCAGCATCTCCACCAGACAGCTGCGGAACTTCTCCAGCACACCAAACACCACGTCGCTGGTGTACACGCTACCATGCTCACTGATATGGTTAGCCAGCTTGCGGGTGTTCATAGTTTCAACACTCTTGCTGTGGGCAAACCACTTGCCAAAAATACTCGACTTCACATTCTTGTTCTGTCGCAACTCATAAAAAATCTTCGCCATACTCTAATAATGTTTTCGCTCGGCTTTGCCGCTTGGCTCCGCCAAGAATGGTTAATACTAAAGTTAATTAAAAGCAATGCAAGGGAAGCGCAAGGCGAACGCAGTGTGCAAGCTCGCTTGGCCAATGCTGAGCCGCAGCCTTCACTCGTACCCGCAACTTCTTTATTGCGGGTACAAAGGTACACAAAAAAAAGGCGCAAAAATAGCTTTTTTTTGACTTTTCTCGATTTTTTCGTTAAATGTTAAAATGTAAAGAAAACCTTCGCGCGCAAAACGTCTCTAAATCAGCAATCCCAATGATGTCCAGAAACAATCTGTGAGATAGTTCGGAAATTTTTGGCAAAATCTCGTAAACAATCCAGCAGATTCTGCCGTACCACTCCAAACACCTGTTTTTGCAGGGTGGGGGCGAACGCAGGTACGCAGGTACATTTTGTAAAATCAAGTGGCAGTGACGAGCAGGTGAAA
>NZ_FRBD01000012.1 GCF_900142525.1 Xylanibacter ruminicola
CATTGTCATTGTCATTAAGGTCATTAAGCTTTCTGAACTCTAAAAAGTAGCTATAAAATATATATTATATATAATATATATTTTATAGAGATAATTTTACCCCTCCAACCTCCAAACCCTTAATGACAATCATGACAATGACAATCCATGACAACGGTGAGTTTTATTTGTGCCATTTTCGCAAAAATGTTGTGCCAATTTTACAAAATTTGCTTATTTGCATTGTGCATTGTGAATTATTTCTTATCTTTGCAACGAAATCAAACATCAAACTTTTAAAATATTACAACTATGACAGAAGACAAGATTAAAAAGCAGAAAGAAGACGAGCAGCTCAAGGACGAACAGCTCGACGAAGTGAATGGTGGTCAGGTGGATGCATTTAAGGATGCATTTAATGGCAAGTATAACGTTTTGCGTTAATTTGTGTCTTTGCAGCATGAAACAAGGTCAGATATATTACCAATATACTTGGATTATCAATACGCTCATGGCCTTGGTGGCTGTGGGCGTAGTGTTCGCATCGTGTTCTAATGTTGATAATCCCTACAACGTTACACCCCCCGATGGTAAGTATGTATTGGTAAAGGATTCTATTACCAGTCCTGATGGAGAATTACAAATGTATGTGTGGGAGTACGATGCCGAAGGCAAGATGGCGAAGGAAACTTTCGATTTTCATCACTCAGATAACACTTCTGATCATATTGTAAGTACATACACCTATAGTGAGAATCTGATTACAAGAAAGTCGGTGAAAAACGACGAAACAACTTACTTTGCCTATTGCTATCTTAACTCAAAGGGGTTGGTAGAGAGAATAAAAGACGAGTTGGGGGAGTCTGAATGTAGTTATAAGTACGATGACGACGATCACGTCATGTTATGTATGGAAGATGGTAGAGATAGTCTCGTATGGAAAAACGGCGATGCGGTTAGTTATGTGATAAATACTGCTGAAGGAGGAATTATAAATTTTACATCGAGCCCCTATGAGGTTGATTTCCCTTATTTGATGGCGTATTTACCTTATTATGAAAATGCATTATCACCAATGGGTTTTTTCGGAAAGACAACACGCCACCTTATTTCCAATTTGCATTTTGAGCATGAAGCAGATGGTAAATCTAGCTATCTTAATGGTGACTTCAGCTATGTTGTGCGGGGTGGCCTGGTAGTGGAATTCACTGCCGACATCGATGAATGGTATTTCGAAAACGGCGAAACCGAAGACTATAGTCGTATCGAACATCATTACTTAACCTGGAGAAAACTGTAAACGTTTCCGGCAGTGATACATCAGTTTCGGAAATTTTGTCTACTTTTGCAGCAGAAATAAGTTCAATCATTAATTTTTATACATTACTATTATGAAAACAGAAGAAAGCAAAAAGCAAGAGGAGCTCACCGACGAGCAGCTCGACAAAGTAGCAGGTGGAGGCGCTGCCGGCAAAACAAGCAAAGTAAGCAAAAAAGTTATAAAGTAGATGTAGAATTATTTTTAAACATTACTATTATGAAACCAGAAGAGAACAAGAAGCAACAGGAGCTCAACGATGAGCAACTCAATGAAATCAATGGTGGGCTGCCAAGGAAAATACAGAAAATTTGAGTTTATACTGATTAAGCTGCCAAGGGACAGAGGTTCCTGGCACATTTTTCCTGATTTGAGACAACTTTTTCCGGCAGTGATACATCAGTTTCGGAAATTTTGTCTACTTTTGCAGCAGAAATAAGTTCAATCATTAATTTTTATACATTACTATTATGAAAACAGAAGAAAGCAAAAAGCAAGAGGAGCTCACCGACGAGCAGCTCGACAAAGTAGCAGGTGGAGGCGCTGCCGGCAAAACAGACAAAGTAAGCGAAAAAGTTATAAAGTAGATGTAGAATTATTTTTAAATATTACAATTATGAAACCAGAAGAGAACAAGAAGCAACAGGAGCTCAACGATGAGCAGCTTGACAACGTGTCGGGAGGTGGAGAGTTTACAGGTTACGATCCATCTGAGCGCCCGAGGTGAAGGAACTACGCCTGCCAAGGGACAGTTCCTGGCATACTTTAATTTTTAAACATTATAATTATGGCAACACTTACAGCAGCGCAAATTGAGCAGAAGAAGCAATTGCTCATAGAGAAAACTAGAGAGATGAAGGCTATCTACGACGAACTCGTAGCAGCTGGCGCCATTGAGCTCTCCGATGAGCAACTCAATGAAATCAATGGTGGATTTTACTGGGACAAGGTAAAGGAACAAGCGAAAAAAGCTGCCAAAGAAAGCACGGATACAGGTAACTTGAGTTTATACTGATTAAGCTGCCAAGGGACAGATCCTGGCATACAACAAGGCTCGCACCAATCCTGGCTGCGGGCCTTTTTTGTGTCAACGTTACAGAAATGTTGTGCCAATTTTACAAAATTTGCTTATTTGCATTGTGCATTGTGGATTATTTCTTATCTTTGCAACGAAATCAAACATCAAACTTTTAAAATATTACAACTATGTCAGAAGACAAGATTAAAAAGCAGAAAGAAGACGAGCAGCTCAAGGACGAACAGCTCGACGAAGTGAATGGTGGTGGTCAGGTGGATGTATTTCATGGCAAGCATAGCGTTATGATTTAATTTGTGTCTTTGCAGCATGAAACAAGGTCAGATATATTACCAATATACTTGGATTATCAATACGCTCATGGCCTTCAAGGCGTTAACGCTTGAGGAGCTGAGCCGGAAGTGGCAGGACGATAAAGTGAACGACGGCAGCCCGCTGACGCGCCCCTCGTTCACCCGCCATCGCAAGGCTATACAAGACATGTTCGGCATTATCATCGAAAGTGCACCCATCACCTATAAGTATTATATCGCCAACCCGCAGAGGTTGCAGAACGGCAGTCTGGAGCAGTGGCTCTATTCTACACTTACGGTGCATGGCGTGCTGGCCGAGAGTGTGGCTATTAAGGATCGCGTGGTGCTTGAGGATGTGCCCTCGGGCGAGCATTATCTGAGCAGTATCATACATGCCTTCCGCACGGGGCGCCGACTGCTGCTGGGCTACCAGAAGTTTGGCTCCGAGGGCTACGTGAAGACGGTGTGCCCTTACGCCCTGAAGCTGTTTCACCGCCGATGGTATCTGCTGGCGAAGAACAGCGAGGAGCAGCTGCGCATCTATGCGCTCGACCGCGTGACCAGCTTAGCGCTTACTGACCAGACTTTTGAGATGCCTGCCGGATTCCTGCCGCAGGAATATTTTGCAGAGTATTTCGGGGTGCTTACTAACGATACCCCCTTGGCGCGCGTGGTGATACGCGCTCACAACTATACGCCCAACTACCTGCGCACGCTGCCGCTGCACCACTCGCAGCGCGAGTTGGAATCGGGCTCGCTGCCCGACGGCGGTACGTATACCGACTTCTCGTTCGACATACGTCCCACTGCCGACTTTCTGGGCCAGTTGCTATCGCATGGAGCAGGTATCGAAGTGCTCTCGCCACCCGATTTGCGCGAGAAAATGCGGCAAACAATAGCCGAAAATCTTAAAAGATATTAAATTTCAGAGGGGTGTATCTTGTTTTGATACACCCCCTGTTTTATTTTGCAGCCAGAAATCAATAATTCGTGAACGATTAAAAATTTTTGAGATTATGGCAAGTGTATTTTTCATCATTGTTCTGGCGGTGGCTCTGAACGAGCTGGCATCAGACTATAATAAAGCTTAACATTAAAACTTATGGAAATGAACGTTGAAGAACTTAAGGATTGGAAAGATGGCGCTCGGCGCCAGCTCGATCGCGGAATCGAGCGTTTTAGAGAGAAAAAAGAGCGGTTGCAGGATTACTCGCGATGGATGATGGAGGCTACCGACGAGTTGATAGCCGAGAACGAGCGTCTGAGCTACGAGTTGCAAAAGGTGCAGGCCGAGGTCGAATGGGCCAGGCAGCAGTGGCTTCGCAGTTATCTGAAGACCTTGAAGCGCAAGACGCTGGCCAAGCGCGAGGCGGCCAAGATGGTCATCACCGAGCTCTTTGCCAATGCCAAGGTTGAGCTGCCCGATGACATCGTGGACATGCTTGACCATCTGGACGACGAGCAGATAGAGCCCAAGGTGGTTAACGTGGCGGGCTGCTACAACGAGATTCATGATAACGGCCGAGTAGCAGTTTAAAAAAGCAGGATTGATATGGCAGGAAACAACATTTATGTACAGGGCTCGTATGTCGATATTCACGACAACGAGGTAGTGAATCTCTCAGTTGATAAAGGCGAGGTTCATGTTGGCGACAATGGCAAGGCCGTAGTTGCCGAGGGTGGCGGCGATAATGATATAATAAAAGAGGTGATACAGCAGCTTAGAGCCGAGGAGATTATATCTCACTTGTATGATTATACCTGGGTTATGCTGGCTATGAACGACACCCAAGGGCTGCCGAGTTTCGACAGTCCTCAGTCGTTCGTTACTTTTATGAAGAATATTGGGCTAGACTGCCTGCCTTCAGAATCGAGCATCAAGAAGAAAAACGAAAAGGTGCTTGGTGTGTTCCCTGATTTGACTTTTATCGATGCTGATAAAACAGAGGGCGACCGACGTGTAAATGTTGGCAAAAGGTTCTTGAATTTATACCGTAGTAGGGTGAAGTAGGGCGATTGTTCCCTAATTCGTTCCCTATATTTTTCCCTTATTCCCCAATTCTTTCCCGACGTGCTTTTTTAACATCGCCGGGAATTTTTTTGTTTGTACTTTTGCCAACGCAAACCTGAGGTTGCTCGGGAATTGTGAGTTCTTTGACTTATTGATACAAACATTATGCAGACAAAGATTTTAAGAGTGGTGCGCCAGGGCGAGGCCTTTGGCGTGCAGTCAAGTAAGAGTGAGAGCGGCCAGATCCAGAAGTGCAATATCGTATTGCGCGAGATGGGTGGAAGGTTCGAAAACGAGTATGTGTGCGCCATGCTGGGTAATCTGGCGGCGTGCAGGTTCTACGAGGGTGACATCGTAGCATGTACCCTTCGTTTCTCTACCCACGAGTATCAGGGGCAAGTATTCCAAGAGATACTGGTTACTGATATCGTAAAGATTTAACACCGTAGGAAATTATTACTTAATCCGTAAAATCCGTAAAATCCGTAGGTAAAACAAAAAAAACTCTGAGTTGAAGTGAGGAGGATGTTCTCGAGTAAATGCGCAAAGAATCTGAAACTTCTTCTCTATTAATTCAACTCAAATTATGGAAACAAACATTATTAAAATAGAACAGACAATGACGTCGCTCGAGATTGCAGAGCTGACTGGTAAGCAACACAAGAACCTGATGCGAGACATCAGAAACATGGAGCCCGCTTGGGAGAAAGTACATGGGCTCAAATTTGAGCTCATCGAATATAAAGACCGATTGGGACGTATAAAACCCTGTTACTCTCTCACCAAAACCGAGACGCTCTATATCGCCACTAAGTTTAACGATGAGGCGCGAGCCAAGCTGGTTCTTCGATGGGAATATCTGGAGCGTAAGGAACAGGAGCGCCGCCAGCAGTTGTGCCTGCCATCGCCCAAGAAGATTCTGGCGCTGGCCGATGAGATAATTGGCAGCACACTTAGCATGCTGAACGAGGACGCCGAGGACACCCTCACCGCCACGCAGGTGGCTAAGACATTCAATATGAATGTCTACGACTTCAACGCCGTGCTGCGCGACATGGGCATTCAGTACCGCCGAGGCGGAAAGTGGAACCTATCTGACGATCTGCAGGGTCGCGGCTACACCGCCGAGCGCATCCACGTGTCTTACTCGCTAAAGGGCGAAAAGAAAATCAAGACCTACATGACCTGGACCATGGCTGGTCTGCACTATCTTAACGCTAAACTGGGTTACCCCAATTTTTAAAGGAATTTTAAAGGAATGGAAAGGAATTCTTTAACTTCCCTTTAACTTCCCTTTAACTTCAAAAAAATCAAATCTATGAGCGTACATTATATATATGTTGAGGATGGGGTGAAGAAGATGCGCCCCATCCATTCGCGAGAGGAGTATTTGTCACTGCGAAACGGCGGTAGCCAGAAGTCGATACTTGCAGCCGTTCGCCGTGGCGATGAGAGTAAGAAGCACCTGCTGGTGCAGATGAACTACAGCTGTCTGCCTAACGACGACGGCACGCTGAAGGGCTCGAAGCGTATGACTACCACCGTGGCGATGGACATCGACCATGTGCCGCCCGAGGAGATGCAGCCGCTACGTGAACGCATCCTCGAAAAGAAGGATGAACTGGGCCTTGATATGCTCGAAGGGAGTGCCCGCGGCGAGGGCTATCATCTGGTGTTCGCCCGAAAGCCTGAGCTATCGCAGGAAGAAAATCTGAAATGGGCCAGCGATCTGCTCGGTGTAGAGTACGACAAGGGCGCCAAGGACATCACCCGCGTGTTCTTCACAACTACCGAGGCCGAGCTGATTTATCTCGATGATAAGATTTTTGAGCAGGCGGCACTCCCCCCCTTCTGGGATAATCAAACCACCCCTAACCTATCTTGCGTCCCTTCGGTAGCAAGCGCCCCTTCGGGTCGAGCGGTCTCTCGAGAGGAGGGGAGTAGGGCGACTCCGGAATCGCTGGCGAAGTTTGACTTGTGCGCCAAGGAGGCGGGGCTGGATGCAAGCTCGATGGATATCTGGGGCGAGCGGAACTGGCACTCGAATCTGATGGCGGTGCTGTCGGTGGGTGTGGGCAAGCTGATGTCGAGAGAACAGTTGTTTGCTGTGGTGGCGGAGCGACTGAAAAACTACTCGCAGACGGATGACTGTCGCACGCTGATTAATTACTTCTACGATAATTATAATGCCGATAAGGGCTTTATGAATGCGGGCCTGCGCGAGATTAATGCTAAGGCGCAGAGTATGGCTTCGGGTCGAGCGGTCTCCCAGGAGGAGGGGAGTGCATTGGGGCCTGACAGCGTGAAGGGGAGTGCATTGGTACCTGCCTGCGTGGAGGGGAGTACTGGCTCGGAACTCTCAGCCAAGCGGCTGCCGCAGGGGGTGAGAGACTCCGTAGCGGCTGTGGGACCGGCGCTGGCCATGCCGATTATCACGGCTATATGTCCTTGCATCGGGGCGCTGGCCACGGGGGTGAGGCTCGATGTTCACGGGCACATGCGCGGGCTGAACCTCATCTCTTATATCGCGGGTGATTTTGCCAGCGGCAAGGGCTCGATAGACCCCGTGGTGGATGCCTGGATGAGCGAGATAGCAGCGCTCGACGCGATGTACTTGCAACAGGAAGAGGAGTACAACAAGAAGAAACTGGCCGCCAAGAACAAGAAGGAGCAGCCCGAAGACCCGAAACTGCCCGTGCGCTACATTACCTTTAATACCACGGTGGCCAAACTGGCCGAGCGACTGGGAAACACCGAAGGCAAACACGCTTTCTCGTTTACCCCCGAGGCCGACACGGTGGCGCAGAAGTGGCGCTCGAGCATGTGCGACTTCTCGGTGATGCTGCGCCAGAGCTACGACGGCTCGAAGTACGACCGTGAGGCCCGCAGCGCCGAGGCGGTGAATGTGCACATCAAGCATCTGCTGTGGAACGTCACCATGTGCGGCACGCCCGACGCCCTGTATCGCGTGGTGACCAACTACACCGACGGATTCCAGAGCCGAATCGCGCTGGCTCAGACGCCCGACAACACCTACGCGCCGCTGGAGGATAAGCCCTACGTGCTGACCGACAAACAGGCCGAACGCATCAGGCAGGTAGCCCACTTGCTGCCACTGATGTACGGCGAGGTGGTGCTGCCCAAGCTAGAGGCGCGCGGTCGCGACTGGCTGGAGAAAATACGCCTCGAAGCGATGAAGAACGACGACCGCGTAAAGGCCCGCGAGCGATTCCGCACCTGTGTCACTGCCCAGCGCATGGTGTGCTGCCTGATGCTCTGTCGCGTGTGCGAGCAGCTGATACAGAAGCACGGACAGAGCGGCGCCGAGACGCAGCTGAAGCTCCACCCGAACCTATGGAAGGAGCTGCTGCTGAAAGCGCAGACGCCCGCCATGCTCGACACCTACGACGTGATAGCCGACTCGCTGATTGATAACGCGCTCTACTTTTTCCGCGACAGGATAGAGAATGCCTTCCGCAGTCGCGAGTATGCGGCCAGAAACGAGCGCAAACGCTATGGACGGAACGATACGATTTACGAGCGCCTGGATCTGGAGTTCGGCTTTGATATGGCCATGCAGCACAGCATCAGCATGAATGGTGCCGATGTGAGTCGCAACAAGGTTCACCAGATGCTGAAGAACTGGAAGAATCAGGGGCTGATAGTACCGATTGCGCCTAATAGGTATCGCAAGGTGAGTCATTAGTTGTCATTGTCATTAAGGTCATTAACGATGATGGAAATAAGAAACGATCAAGCCTGCTTTGTGCAGCTCTGGCGTAGGCTGGAGCGCACCAGGCAGATGCTGGCGGGGCAGTACAAACGATTCTGCATCCGCAATGTGTTGAAGGTGTGGTTCGGTCAGCAGGCCACCGACAACTTTATCTGGGAGGTATGTCACCATACCATAGTAGACGACGAGTGGGCCTGCGGCAACGATATGCTGAAACCGCCCTCGCTCTACCCGCGCAAGCATCGCGAGCTGCTTCGCGCCATTGTTGCCGTGAGCCTCGGCATCAGTCTGCGCAAGGTAGACCTCAAGGCCCTCGACGCCGCGTATAGCGTGGCATTCCCGAATAGTACACCGATTAATGTAAACAAGAAAAAAAGAAAATTATGACTACACCAAGAGGAATAAGAAACAACAATCCACTGAACATCCGCCGTAGTAAGGATAAGTGGAAGGGCCTGAGGGCTCAGCAGACAGACGCAGCGTTCTGTCAGTTTGAATCGATGGAGTGGGGCTGGCGCGCAGCCTTCTGGCTGCTCACGCGTACTTACTACCATAAGTACCGCCTTTATACCATCCGTGCTATCATCAGCAAATGGGCACCGCCGATAGAGAACAAGACCGAGGCATATATCGCCAACGTGAGCCGCCTAACGGGCATCGCCCCCGACGAACCAATCGGCATACCGAGCGACCAACCCGCCCGCTGGATGGCAGTAGCCACCGCCATGGCCATCCAGGAAAACGGCACCGCCGCCCTCGACTATTTCGCCATGCTCAGAGGCTGGACCCTATGCCGGCAGGATGTAGCATAAGCGTTTTGTGGACACTTAAAAATTAGCAAAAATTAGCTAAAATGTACAAAATACACCTCTATATTTTATCCACTCTTTTAATGAGATGTGACTTATTTAACCGCCTGATAATTAGGCGGTTAAATTTTTAGAAACATTGAAACATTCCACTTTTCACTCTATGAGGTGAGGTGAGAATGTTTTTTTTTTACTAATTTTGCAACAGGAAAACCTAATTGGTATATTCTAACTTATAATTAACATTTAATAAAACCAAAGTATGAAGAAAAGCAGGTTTATGATGATGATGTTGGCACTTATGGTGTCACTTACATCTTGGGCCCAAGGTATCTCGGGCACTGTGATTGACGACCAGGGCGAAGCCGTTATCGGTGCCTCAGTCGTTGAGAAAGGTAATCCTCAGAACGGAACAATCACCGACTTTGACGGTAGATTTACCATCAAGGTGAAGGAGGGTACACCTATTATTATTAGTTATATTGGCTATGTAACCCAAGAGGTTAAGGCCGTAAACAACGTGAAGATTACTCTGCGTGAGGATGCTCAGACTCTGCAGGATGTGGTTGTTATCGGTTATGGCGTTCAGAAGAAAAGCGTGGTAACAGCCTCTATCGCCAAGGTATCGGCTGATGACTTGGAGGGAACAGCTCCCGTGCGTATGGACAACGCCCTGAAAGGCTTGGCAGCTGGTGTTAACGTAACATCTTCGTCAGGTCAGCCTGGTGCTGCCTCTCGTATACGCGTACGTGGTACAGGTACTATTAACAATTCTAATCCTCTTTACATTGTTGACGGTATGCCTATCGAGGGTGGTCTTGACTATATCAACCCTAGTGACATCGAGAGTATCGAGGTACTGAAAGATGCTGCTTCGGGTGCCATCTACGGAGCTCGTGCTGCCAACGGTGTTATTCTGGTTACCACTAAGAAGGGTAAGATGGGTAAGGTTTCTGTTAACTACAACTTCTCTCAGGGTTGGCAGTCGGCATGGAAGCATCGCGACGTTCTTAACGCTACTCAGTATGCTATTATGCGTAATGAAGCACTTGTAAATGCAGGTCAGGCTCCTCTTTATGATGATCCTTATAAGTTTGGTGAGGGTACTGACTGGCAGGATGTGCTGTTCAACGACAATGCTCCTGTTCAGAACCATGAGTTGACAGTTAGTGGTGCCAGCGAGAAGATTAACTACTTCCTTTCAGCAGGTTACTATACTCAGGAAGGTATCGTAGGTGGTAACTTCGACCGCTCTAACTACAGACGTATGACTCTGCGCGGAAATTTTAAGTTTAATATCTTTGATGAGTCAAAGAACCGCAACTGGCTGAATAAGCTTGATGTAGACGTAAACCTTTCTTACGCACGCGTAAATAGCACAGGTATTAATGTAAACGATCAGTATGGTGGTCTGGTAACTACAGCTGTTGCTCTTTCACCTATCTTGAAGCCATATTTGGAGACAGAAGCTGAGCAGAAGGCACAGGATGACTATTACTCAACCATGTATCCTGATTACTATTATCCCGTGTTCCACAATGGCAAGCAGCTTGCACTGCCTGGCGTTGACTACAACGAGTTTGGTAACCCAATCGATGAATTGCTGATTCCTGTACTTCCTTCTTGGAGTCATAAGTTCGTTACAAACTTTGCTGCTACTCTGCAGATCTGGGACGGTCTGAGATTCCGTACAAGCTACAGTGCCGACCTCTCTTTCTGGGGCAGTGACTGGTATTCTAAGGTGGGTTATCATAAGCCTACAAATATTATCCAGCGTTCGTCTGCTGGTTCTGAGTCAAGCCGTGGCCTGGTTTGGCAGGTTGAAAACGTTCTGACTTACGATAAGGAATTCGGCCCCCACGCAGTCAACGTTGTATTGGGTCAGTCGGCTTTCGAGAACACTGGTTTCACCGTTGGCGCTTCACGCTACAATATCAACGACTATAGCAAGCCTTGGGTAAATGCTTCACTCGGTCTGGCTGCTGATGGTGATCGTGATGGTTGGGCTGGTCCTCATACCCCACACACTATGTCATCACTCTTTGCACGTGTAAGCTACAACTATGATGAGCGTTATATGTTCCAGGGTACTATCCGTCGTGATGGTTCTAGCCGTTTCGGTACCAATAATAAGTATGGTACATTCCCATCTGTTTCTCTTGGATGGAACGTGATGAACGAGAAGTTCATGACTAGCACTCGCGACTGGTTGAACAATCTGAAGGTACGTTTCTCTTGGGGTAAGAACGGTAACGATAATATTGGTGACTTCCGCTACACCGTGTTGACACAGGGCGGTAATAACTACGGTTTCGGTCGTGGTGGCGCAGAGCAGGAAGTTGTTAGTACAAAGGCTGCGGGACTTGGCAACCCAGATATTAAGTGGGAGGAGTCTGAGCAGTACGACCTTGGTATCGACTTCGGATTCTTGAACAATAAGGTGACCTTTACTGTTGACTGGTTCAAGAAGAAGACTAATGGCATGCTGATGACTATGGCTATCCCAAGTTATGTGGGTGAGTCGAAGCCTATTGGTAACGTAGGCGACATGGAGAACAGCGGTTTGGAGTTTGAGGCTGGCTACAAGTTCAATATTGCTGATGCCAAATTCCAGATTAAGGGAAATGCCTCTTACCTGAAGAACAAGCTGATTAAGCTGGGTAATGACACCGGTACTGCTACTTATGACTGGGTACAGGGTGGTGTAGGTAACGTCTCTCGTGCTGAAAACGGTCAGCCTTGGCCTTTCTTCTGGGGCTACAAGACCGCAGGCATCTTCCAGAACATGGATGAGGTTAACAATTATGTCAATGCCGAAGGCGGTCTGATTCAGCCTAATGCAAAACCTGGTTACGTACGCTATGTTGACATCAACGGTGATGGTAAGATCAGCGACGACGATAAGACCAACATTGGTAACGGTACACCTGACTGGACCTTCGGTATCACGCTGAACGCAGCTTGGAAGGGTTTCGACTTTATGATGTTCTGGCAGGGCACAGCGGGCAATGAGGTGTTTGATGCTACTCGCCGTGTAGATATTGCATCAAGTAACCTTGCTTCATGGTATTTTGCACGTTGGACTGGAGAGGGAACCTCTAACAAGTATCCTATCTGGGTTAACAACGATACTGAGAACTGGAAGTCCTCTGACCTGTATGTTCATGATGGCAGCTACTTCCGTCTGAAGAACATAGAATTAGGCTATACTATCCCTGAGTTTATAACAAAGAAGGCATTCATCAGCCGTCTGCGTGTATATGTAGCCGCTGAGAATCTGCTGACCTTTACTAAGTACTGGGGCTTCGATCCAGAAATCTCATCTGGTGGTACATCACTCGGTATCGACTACGGTGTATATCCCCAGCCTCGCACCTTCAGAGTGGGTCTTAACCTCTCTTTCTAATAAGATCAAATCAATCAGGTTATAAGAATCAATAGTAAAATATTCAAGCATATGAAAAGAAATAAAATATATACAATAGGTCTGTTAGCACTGGCTACTCTAACGGCAACCAGCTGCTCTGACGGCTTCCTGGAGGTAACCAGTCCCAGTGATTTCCCTATTGAGGAGTATTATACCTCTAAGGAGAAAATCAACGAGGCTTTGGTGGCTGCCTATGCACCTCTCCATTGGTTCGACTATGGAACAACCAGCAACTACAATGCGCTCAACCTGTCGTCTGACATCATGAGTGACGATATGTATCCCAATGGTGGTAACGATGCCGACTGCCCTTACTTGCAGCTGGCCTTCAACTTCTCGGCAACTCCGTTGACAGACATTAATGGAATCTGGCTTGACTGCTATTCTGGTGTGAAGCGTTCCAACGATGTTATTAAATATCTTGACTGGGCAACTGAAATGTCGGATGCAGACAAAAACGTGATACTGAGTCAGACTCGCGTGCTCCGTGCCTACTATTACAATCTGTTGTGGAAGTACTATGGCAACATTCCTTTCTTCTTCGAGAATCTGGAAGCTCCCTACACAGCTCCACAACTTAAGGCCGATGAGGTTTATGCTAATGTAATTGCTGATTTGGAGGATGTTATTGAGCGTGGCGCATTGAAAGATGAGTGGGATGACACCAACATCGGTCGTGTAACAAAGCCAATGGCATACATGCTCTTTACAGAGATGGTGATGTACCAGAACGATCAGACTCGTTATGCTAAAGCTCTCGGTTATATGCAGAATATTATCGGTAGTGGTAAGTTCGGTCTGCTTGACAACTATGCCGATATTTGGACCGAGGCTGGCGAGTGGAGCAAGGAGTCGATCTTTGAAATCAACTATTACTCTGTAAATGGTGGCCGTGCATGGGACAATGGTCTTGGCGCTGGTGGTACCGTGAATGTCCGCCTCTGTGGACCCCGTGGCTTTATTGCCAAGGCTGGCGATCCATACGAAGGTGTTGTTGAGGCAGGATGGGGCTTCGGCTACATTCCTCCAAAGTCAATCCGCAGCTTTGAGGACGGCGATGTACGTAAGGACGTAACAGGATTTGATATTTGGGAACATGGTGATGCAGAGAAGATGCAGGATGCAGGCTGGATGTTCCGTGAGAGAACACCAGGTAGCTACTACAGCAATGGTAAGTATCTGCCTATGGCTGGTGGTAACGCAGGCTGCACAGGTGCTGGCGACATGAATTTCAACAACAACTTCCGCGTGTACCGTTATTCAGAGACTCTCCTCTATGCTGCAGAGCTTCTGTTGAAAACAGGTGGTAGTGCCTCTCAGGCTGCCGACTATGTTAATCAGGTTCGCAACCGTGCTGGTCTGGCTTCACTGAGTTCTGTTGACCAGGATGATATCCTTAATGAGCGTCGTCATGAGTTCATGGGTGAAGGCAAGCGTTATTGGGACCTCGTACGTACAGGCAATGCCGCAACCGTACTGAAGGCTGCTAACGACGAACTCAACTTCCGTACCAAGGACTGGGATGTTCACAACAAGTATCTGCCTATTCCACAGGACAATATCGAGGCTGATCCAAACCTTGAACAGAATCCTGGCTATTAATTCATCAAATTCAACATTTAAAAGATTATAGAATATGAAGAATATTATTAAATATATGGCTGGAGCTCTGTTCGCAGGGCTGACGATGACCGCTTGCTCTCCTGAGTCGTTCGATGGTCCAGACCAAGCTGGTATCCCTACAGCCAATGGCGCAGACTTTGATGTGGTTGTTGACCAGAGCATCAACCAGGTGACAGTGAGCTACAACCAGAAAGGCTCTTACCCTATTTGGTCGTTCGATGGCGGTAAGACTTACTCTACCCAGCCTGTACTTTCAAAGATTTTTGCACTTCGTGGCGATTATGAGGTGTCGATGAAGGTTGGTAACCGCAATGGCATTAGCCAGGGTGCTGTAACCAAGACTTTCACAATGAATGAGACAAAGGTTGACTTCGATGCCTTCAAGAGCAAGTTTGTTGGTAAAGAGTGGCGTATCAAATACGACGAGGCTGGTCACTTGGGCTGTGGCCCTTCAGGAACTGATGGTCTCGGATGGTGGAGTGCTGCTCCTAACGACAAAGTAGACTATGGTGTTTACGATGACCGTATCACATTTGGTGAAGATGGTAGCTATACCTACAATCCTGGTGCAGGCGGTACAGTTTACGTCAACTGGGGATGCTCAATCTATCCGGATTATAATATCAACAAAGCCACCGAAACTGACTTCATGGTCCCTGTTGATCCTCAGACCTCTTCTTACACACTGGATGCCGATGCCGACGGAAACGTAATCATCAAGTTGGCTGCTGAGACGCTCTTCCCTTATATTGCCAACGACGAGCAGTATAATGCTGGCGAGTACCACATCGAGAGCATTTCGGCCAAGAAGATGTCGCTCATTATTGATAATGGCAATATCGCTTGGCACTTCATCCTGACCAGCGAGGAAGATACACCTCCTACACCTGCTATAAATTGGGTAGATGTTGACTCTCCCGATAATCTCGGAGCCGGCTTTAATACAGTAGGTAATATGGAATTCTAGTGGGCCGATGGTAGCTGGACCAAGCTTGGCGATCCTCAATTCTCTTATGCCAATGGTGTATACACTATCGTTGCATCAGAGAATGGCGGTGCTGAATGGCAGGCTCAGAACTCTATCCATCACGTAACAACAAATATTGTGAAGGATGAGTACTACGATATCCGCTTCAAGATTAATGCTAGCGAAGCTATAGATCGCTATACTTTCAAAGTTTGCGATGAAGCTAACGATGACAATTTGCTCATCTACCGCGGTGATCTCTCGCTGGATGGCGGTGATAATATTGTAGAACTGACAGGTATCAAGAGTGGTGGTTCATTTGCAGAGGCCAAACTCATCATTGACCTCGGTGGTATCAACTCTGGTGTAACTGTCCAGTTAAGCGATATCATCATTCAGAAGGGTGAAGAACCAACAATTGATGAGAGTGATCCGAAGTTGATTGACTGGGCTGGTGTTAACTCTGCCGAAAACATGGGAGCTGCTTTCAATAGCGTAGGCTCAATGGAATTCTGGTGGGCCGATGGTAGCTGGACCAAGCTTGGCGATCCTCAATTCTCTTACGCCGACGGTGTATACACTATCGTGGCAACAGAGAATGGCGGAGCAGAGTGGCAGGCTCAGAACTCTATCCAGAATGTTGCTCTCAACATCGAAGAAGGTCAGGTTTATGATCTCAGTGTAAAGATTACAACAAGTGCCGATCTGGAACGCCTCACAGTAAAGATTTGTGATCAGAATGATGACGACAATTTGTTGTTCTATAACGGCAATATCACTGCAGATGCGGGTGAAAACCTGATACAGTTTGCTAATATCACGAAAGGAAAGGGTTCGTTTACTACAGCCAAGTTCTTTGTTGATCTCGGTGGTATCCCTGCTGGAACTGAGGTTAAAATCAGTGATATCATTGTTCAGAAGCACAAATTGAAGTAAGAAAGAATGACTCAAAAGATGAATTTCTTAGTAATCCTTTGGTCGTTGTTATCACTGACAGCGTGCAGTGGCAGCGATGATGGAGGCGGCAATACGCCGCCCGCCTCCATCATCATCACTGTCTCGCCCGAAAGCATTAGCAGTCCTGCTACTGGAGGCTCGTACACTATCAACGTGACTACAACGGGCGTGGAGTGGGGGGCTTATCCGGATTCTGAGTGGATAAAGACTACAGTTACCGGCTCTAACACATCGAAGGGTAGTATTTCAGTGAAGATCAGTGAAAATAAAGGAACCACTCAACGAACTGGTACTATTACCATACAGTCAGGTACGGCTCGTAAGGCTATCATCATTTCGCAGGATGCACCACTCCAAGTGTCGAAGACTCAGGTCTACACATCTTCGAAAGGCGAAACGATTGATGTTGATGTGATTAGTTCGTCGGACTGGACGGCAACCGCTAGCGACTCATGGATTACGACTGCCAAGAACGGTTCTGTATTATCAATCACCACATCGGCCAATGATGCTCAAAAGGAGCGTTCGGGCAAAGTGACGGTAAAGACTGCTGTTGAGAGCAAGGAGATTACCGTCAATCAAGCATCGGCCGAAGATAGCGAAATTAATGCTCCGGACGGCTATCGATTGGTGTGGCACGATGAATTTAGCGAGGGAACAACCCTGAACAGCGATTGGACTCACGAGGTTCAGAACTCTGGTTGGGTGAATAACGAGCTGCAGAACTATCGTAACGGCATTGCCGATGGAAAGCGTGTGACAGAAATCATTGATGGACGTCTACACATTAATTGCTTCAAAGGTTCTGACGGTAAAATCTATTCTGGCCGTATATACGCTAAGAAAAATCAGGGTTGGAAGTATGGCTACATCGAAGCCAGCATCAAATTGCCAAAAGGTAAGGGCACATGGCCTGCCTTCTGGATGATGCCGGTAAACTTCCGTTCATGGCCTGCTGATGGCGAGATTGATATTATGGAGGAGGTAGGCTATCACCCCGACTATGTGTCGTCGAGCTTGCATGCCAATACTCACGTACACAGCAATGGAACCCAGGTAACCCATGAGATGTATTGTAAGGGCGCAGAAGGTGAGTTCCATAAGTACGCCATTGAGTGGACACATGAGAACATCACGACCTACGTTGACGGCAAATTACAATTGTCATACAATAATCGAAATCTTGGTCGCGACGACTGGCCCTACGACGATCCGTTCTACGTAATCCTCAATCTTGCTTGGGGAGGCGACTGGGGTGCCGCTCAGGGCGTAGACCCAAGCGCACTGCCATGTACCATGGAAGTAGATTATGTACGTGTGTTCCAGAAGAAATGAAATTAAGGTTAGTTTTTATGTTGTTCGGTATTGCTGTGGCCAGTCAGTTGCTGGCCCAGCAGTACAAACAACTTACCGATGTGCCTACGGTGTATATCGAGACTGAGAACAGTCAGAATATCACCAGCAAGGAGAATTATATCAAGTGCACTCTGATAGTGGTTGATGGCGACAACACAACCCGTTACGAGAATACCCAGATAAGAGGACGAGGCAACTCATCGTGGTGGAACTCGGACAAGAAACCCTATCGTGTGAAGTTCGATAAGAAACAACAACTGCTAGGTAAGGACTTTGCGAATGCCAAGAACTGGACTCTGCTTGCCAATCACGGCGACAAGACAATGATTCGCAATGCCCTGACCTATCGACTCGGACGATTCATAGGGATGAAGTTCTGCCCGGCGGCTAAGTTCGTCGATCTTTATCTTAATGGCAATTACCGCGGTACCTATCAGATTAGTGATCAGGTGCAGGTGCACAAGAAACGTGTGGAGGTGGACGAGGACAACGGATGGATGTTGGAAGTGGCCAACGATAACTCGAAAGAGGATCCTTACATCACGTCGACTAAATACAGTATCATCTATAATCTCAAGAATCCAAAGGACGAGATGCTGACGGTAGACAAGCGTATAGCTATGGGCCAATGGATAGAGGCTTTCGAAGCTGCTGTGGCCTGCAACGACTATACCGACCCGGAGAAAGGCTATCGGGCCTATATCGATGAGACCGACTTCATCAACTGGTATGTAGGCGCCGAAATCACGGGAAACATCGATGCCCTCTACAGTATCTATATGTACAAGGAGGCCGACGAACAGAAGATGCACTTCGGTCCGCTGTGGGACTTGGACCTGGGTTACGATAACAGCTCGGAAAAGAGTTTGCTGCGCAACCTGGAGGCTTATCTGGGGTTGTGGAACCGCCCGTTCGAGAAAATTCTGCAACGATTGTGGCAAGACCCTTGGTTTGCCAAGGCATGCAACGACCGCCTGAACCAGTTGGTAGAAGATGGCTTGCAGGCCCATCTGATAAGCGCTATCGACAGCCTGCGTGGCGCCATCTGGCAGACTCAGGCAAAGAACTTCGAGGTGTGGCCCATCAACCAGAAGGTGTACGACTGGGAGAAGCATAGCTACTACAATACCTACGATGGCTACATCAACGACCTGAAGGGGTTTGTGAATATTCACATTCCATATCTGCAGCAAGCCTTTGCCCAGAAGTTGGAAACCGCCGGTATCAACAGTGCCAAGGCTATCGGGCCCCGTAACAATGGTGCCATCTACGATATGCAAGGTCGTCGAGTACAGAAGATTAACAAGAAAGGAATATATATCCAGAACAGACTAAAAATAGTAAAACAATGAAGAAGATTTTTGTTTACCTCTTTGCGCTACTGCTTGTTGCCTGCAGTGCAGGACAGAAAAGCACTACAGGTTTTGTAACTATCAATGGGCACGACCTGGTGAAACCGAATGGTGAGAAACTCCTGATTCAGGGTACTAACCTGGGCAACTGGTTGAACCCCGAGGGATATATGTTCGGATTCGGACGTACCAACTCGGCCTGGATGATAGACCTGATGATGAAGGAGGCTGTAGGCCCCGATTTCACCGCAGAGTTCTGGCAGCAGTTCAAGGACAACTATGTGACTAAGGCCGATATCGACTTTATTGCACAGCAGGGTGCCAACACCATCCGTCTGCCCTTTAACTACAAACTCTTTACCGATGAAGATTACATGGGGCTTACCGGACAGAAGGACGGCTACCAGCGCATCGACTCGGTGGTGAACTGGTGTAAGGCTAACAACCTGTATCTGATTCTGGATATGCACGACTGCCCAGGCGGACAGACTGGCGACAACATCGACGACGGCCACGGCTATCCCTGGCTGTTCGAAAGCGAAAAGAGTCAGGAGGAGTTCTGCCGCATCTGGCGCGAGATAGCATTCCGCTATCGCAAGGAAACAACCATTCTCGGCTACGAGCTGATGAATGAGCCCATCGCACACTACTTCGACAATCGCGATTCGCTCTATCAGCTGCTGCAGCCGCTGTACAAGAAATGTGTGAAGGCCATTCGCGATGTAGACCAGAACCACATCATACTGTTGGGCGGCGCCCACTGGAACAGCTTCTTCTGGATGCTCGACGATGCCAGCTACGACGATAAGCTGATGTACACCTGTCATCGCTACGGCGGGCCTGCCACTAAGGAGGCTATTACGCACTACATTAACTTCCGCGACTCTATCAACCGCCCCATGTACATGGGCGAGTTCGGCCATAATACCATGGAGTGGCAGCGCGACTTTGTAAACGTGCTGAAGCAGAACAACATTGGCTACACCTTCTGGCCCTACAAGAAGGTTGATAACTCATGTATGATGGCTATTCAGCGCCCAGAGGGTTGGGACAGTATCGTAGTGAAATACTCCGAGACATCGCGAAATACCTACAAGGAGTGGCGCGAGGCACGCCCCAATCAGGCTCAGTTCCGCCAGCTGCTCAACGAGTTTGCCAAGAACTGCCGCTTTGAAAACTGTAAGCCCCAGACGGATTACATCCAGTCGATGGGCATGAAATAGGAAATTATTACTGTTATACTGCCACCATCTTATCTGAAACCTTTGTGTTGCGGGAGGGATAAGATGGTGGCGTTTTTATATCCACTAATTTTATCGGCTTATTTTCTTAGAAATGTATTGATAACCAGAGATTTGGACGATTTTAAACTACCCGGTTGTCCACATTCTTGTAAGTACCCGTTTGAGCAATGTGTTTTTTTTCATAACTTTGCAAGCGCTAAACAACTAAAATATGAATAACAGATATATGGAGAAAAAACTATGGGTGGTATTATTACTCCTGTGTTTTGTCGTTAAGATTCTTGCTAATCCTCAGCGTGTACTGGTTATTACAGAACTTGGTGGACAACATGCGGAGTTTACCCAAAGAGGATTGCGCTGGTTGAACCAGCAGGCCGAGCTTCAGAACTTCAGTGTGAGAGAAATCAACGACTGCAGGGAATTGAAGGCGGGTGAAATTACTGAATACGATCTTATAGTGCAATTAAATTATCCGCCATATGTGTGGAGTGATGCTTCTGTAAAGGATTTTGAAAAGACTGTCGACGAAGGTAAAGTGGCTTGGATTGGATTTCATCATGCTTCTTTGTTGGGCGAGTTTGACGGCTACGGCATGTGGCAGTGGTTCAGTGATTTTCTGGGAGGCATCCGATTCCAGAACTATATTGCAGAAAGGGCTGATGGAGAGGTAACTGTTGAAGATCCTGGCCATCCTGTGATGTTGGGTGTTCATCCAAAGTTCATCATCCGTGAAGACGAGTGGTATACTTATGACAAAACCCCGCGTCCTCAGGTCCATGTGTTGGCCAGTGTCAACGAGGATTCCTACCAGCCTACCTCCAAGGTTAGGATGGGTGATCACCCTGTTATTTGGACTAATCCGAAAAAAGCAGCGCGTAACGTGTATTTCCAAATAGGACATAGTGGTTCGCTTTTCGATAATCCAGATTTTGTCAAGATGTTTTTGAATGCTATCCTATGGGGATTGAACCGTCCGATGAAGTGTTATGATGATGCTTCTTTAGAGGCAGGGTTGAAAGTGCAACCTGTTATGGCCTCTAAGCAGATACGAGATCATCTTACTTTATCTGTGCCGATGAGCACAGGTAAAAGGGCCACAGGACAGCCTGATGATCCTGACTATGCCATTTATGGAACAGCCAGTATCACACTGCCTTTAAAGAACAGAAATCTGGAAAAATGGAACCGACTTTCGTTTGATGTCCGTACAGATCTGGATGCAGGTGTTGCCAATGTGAATGTAGCTTTGGAAACGAAACGAAATAGTGGGTTAGGTGCTCATTTGGTGAATGTGAAGGGTAATGACTGGCAGCATGTGGTTTATCAGATTGCGGAATTGCCCCGTAAAGATGTGTCGGCAATACGTTTATATACAGATATAAAAGGTAAAAATATATCTCAGAAGGATTCTATTCATTATGAGATCCGGAACTTACAACTGGAACGGGTGGCTCAGCCTGAACCGGTGAGTGGTTGGCAGGTGGTGCCTGGACAGATAGCCTATTCAATGTCAGGCTATCTGCCTCATGGTAATAAGACGGCAGTGGTTACTGGCATAGGTGGCAATTTCCAACTGATTGATGAGTTGACGCATCAGGTAGTGTATGAGGGAACTACGATGATGCCTGAAACGACGCTTGATGGTAGGCTGTCTGTTCTTGACTTCTCAGATTTTAAGCAGGAAGGTATCTATAGCTTAACCCTCGATACGCTGCATACACTGCCGTTCTCCATTAGTAGTCATTGCATGGATGGTACAATGTGGAAGATGCTGAACTTTATACGTTGTCAACGTTGCGGTGACGTTGTACCAGGTATTCATGGAAAATGTCATACTGATGTGTTCTGCGACTATAACGGCAGACAAATAAGCTATGGTGGTGGATGGCATGATGCAGGTGACCTGTCGCAACAGACGCTTCAGACTGGCGATGTGGTTTATGCATTGTTAGAGACCTATCAGGCATGTAAGCAGAATCAGCCGCAGTTGGCTGCACAGCTGAAAGAAGAGGCTCTTTATGGTCTTCGCCAACTTGTTAATACACGATTGGGAAATGGTTGGCGGGCCAGCAGTATCGGACTGTTACATTGGACAGATGGCGTTACAGGAACAGCTGATGATATTCATTCTGTTCGCAAACAGCATAACGCTTTTGATAATTATCTCTATGCGGCTTACGAAGCTTATGCTGCTATGGTGCTTCAAGATAGCAATCTCAGGAAAGTAGCCATAGAAGATTTCGGTTTTGCTGATGAACAGTTCCTGCGTGAAGGGATTGACAGCTTTAAGATTGTGATGGAGCATGTTTATAACACTTCGGATGCTACCTGGATGGCTGCTGCCTCATGGTCTGCCTCAATGTTATATGAACTGACGGGAGAAGCATCGTATGCAGAAAAGGCAGCAAGGTATATGGCCTACACTTTAGACTGCCAGGAACAGACTGGTCATTATGCTGGTTTTTTCTATCGTGACAAGTCGCGACGTGCCATAATTCATTATATCCATCAGTCGCGTGAGCAGTTGCCTATTCAGGCACTTGTGGCGCTTTGTAAAACTCAGCCGACTCATGCCGACTTTATACGATGGAAGAATGCCATAGAGCTGTATGGGCATTATCTCAAGCAGATTGTTGCATCGACACAACCTTATGGTATGGCTCCCAGTGGTATCTACAAAAAGAACGAATATGAAGATAAGGACGGTTTTTACCGACTTCATCTTTGGGTCCCTGAGAATGCACCTGAACTTTATAATCTGCAATTGCAAGAGGGCATACAGATGGATGATAATCACTATATACGTAGATTTCCGGTGTGGTTCAGTATCTTTAATGGCAATGAGGCGCTTATTCTCTCTACAGGAAAGGCAGCTGCTCTCTGTGGAAAATATCTGAATGATGATACTCTGCTTAATATAGGACGCGAACAGTTGTATTGGACTGTTGGTAAGAATCCCCTCTGTCAGTCACTCATCTATGGCGAAGGCCATCGTTATCCTTCACAGGATAGTTTCTCTTCTGGAGAGATTGTTGGTGAGATTCCTGTTGGTATTCGCTCACTTGGAAATACTGATGTTCCATACTTCCCTATGACGAATAATGCATGTTATAAAGAAGTTTGGCTTACCTCGGCAGGAAAATGGTTGTCGCTAATAGCTGATTTGATGTCCCTATGATGACCTTTAGTATTTTTATCAATTGTTTGCTGATAGCAGTTTTTGTATGGCTTTATGTCAGACGCAGACAACCTAAGCCATGTTCTGCCGTGAAGAGCAGAATACTATTGGTTGGAATGGATAAGGATACTGAAGTTGATCTGAAGGCATGTCTGCAAAAAGAATATGATTTAGTCTTTGTGAAAAATGCCCAACAGGCCATCAGTACAATCGACAATATTCAGATAGACCTTGTTATTTCAGAATTCCTGATGCAAGAAATGAGTGGCGATGAATTCTGTCATGCCATCAGGGAAAAAACAGGAGCAAGTACGATACCTGTGGTATTCCTGTCGTCATTGTCTCATAGTGCAGATATCGTTTATGGTCTGGAGGCTGGTGCCAGGGACTATATCACAAAACCTTACGACACAACCATCTTGAAGGCAAGAATAGGTATCGTGCTTAATGAAAAGCGAGATGACGGCTCGCATCCTGAGGGGGTTCAGACGGTGAAAGATTCGCGTGATCTGGAGTTTATACAGAAACTGGATAAGGTCATCAGAGGACAACTATCTAACAGTTACCTGCAGATTAATGATATCTGTAAGGAGATGGGAATGAGTAGAACTGCCATGTTTACCAGAGTTAAAAGCGTAACAGGACATAGCCCCAACGACTATCTGCGGATCTACCGGCTTAACGAGTCGAAAAGACTGTTAGAGGCTAAGTTATGGACAATTGCAGAGGTTGCTGTCAAGGTGGGGTATAATGATCCGAAATACTTCAGTACAAGTTTTAAGAAACAGTTTGGGGTCTCTCCTAGTAAAATCATTAAATAATCATTATAATTAATAGCAGAATATGGAAACTTATTTGGGCTTAGACTTGGGTGGAACTAAACTCCTGATAGGAGAAGTTGACAATCAAGGCACAATTTACAACTACAAGCGTTATGACTCGGGTTATTTCAATCAGCATGTGGCTTTTGATATTATCCGTCATTCTCTGGACGACTATATTGAACAGGTAGGTTGGTACAAGGATAAGCCTGTTGCCATGGGGGTTGGACTGATAGGTCGTGTGGATTATGAACAGGGCATCTGGCAACAGATAGATCCTGAGCGCACTTATCCGATGCCATTGGCGCAACAGTTATCAGAGGAGTATGGCATTCCTTGTTTCATAGATAATGATGTAAAAAGTGCTACCCGTGCAGAGATGTTGTGGGGAAATGGTAAGATATCTGACAATTTTCTCTATATTAATGTGGGTACAGGTATTGCAGCTGGTATGGTAATTAATGGTAAGCAGATACGGGGAAGTCACTTTAATGCTGGCGAAGTAGGACATGTAAGAGTAGGGGTACAGGTAGGCGTGAAGTGTCCTTGTGGACGTATCGACTGTGTAGAAGCTATTGCCTCTGGCATGGGATTCGACCGTTGTGCACGTCTGCTACAGGGACAATATCCCACGTCGCTTCATATTCCCTCTGTTAATGGTGAACGTGTTGATGTGAAGGATATCTTTAAACTTTATGGACAGGACGACCCGCTGTGCAAGGTATTGGTAGATAACGCTGCAGAGGCACTGGCTAACCTGATTATGAACCTTGTCAGGATGACTGACCCAGATACAGTTATTTTGGGCGGTGGCGTGGTAGCCGATGGTTTTATGCTGGAGCATATCGAGCATTATCTGCATCCTGTTACTATGCGTTTTGTGTCAAACGGCGTTGTGCTGACCAAACTCGATCCGAAGTTTGTTGGTTTGTTGGGTGCTGCGGCAATTTCTATGAATTCTAAATGATTGTTATGATATGATGAAGATTAGTATTGTTGGTGATGAGGCGGCATTTGATCAGGCTGCCTCGTCGCGTATTATTAGTCAGATTATTGAAAAACGAGAGAGTGTGATAGGACTTTCTACAGGCAGAACTACAGGCAATATGCATCGTCTGGTAGTGGAACAGTATCGTAGGATGCAGTTTGACGTCAGCCGTGTTACTATCTTTGGCCTTGACGAGGTGATGAATGTTCCCCGTACATATGCCGGTGCTTGTTACACTATGCTGAAGACGGAAATCATTGATGGGCTTGAGCTTGATGATTCGCATTTCCTCATGTTACCTACCGAAAGTGAAGATTGGAATACAACATGCAAGCACTTTGAAGAGGAAATAGATAGGCGTGGCGGAATAGATCTTCTTATGCTTGGATTAGGAGAAAATGGCCATCTCGGGTTCAATCAGCCAGGTACGCCTTTTGAGAGTGTGACATGGACCTCGCAAATGAACGAAGAGTTGGAAATGCGCATCAGAAAAGAAACTCAGTTACCTTCCTGCATAGAGTTAGGAGGAGTTACTCTCGGCATTAAGAATATTATGCATGCTCGTAGAATAGTTCTTGTAGCTAAAGGGGTAAACAAAGCTGAGATTGTACGTAAAATGCTTGAAGGTCCGGTATGTACTGAAGTGCCTGCATCCATTCTGCAACTTCATCCTAATTGTGAGTTCTTGTTGGATGAGAAAGCAGCCCAATTTGTGAAACATTTAAATCCGAATAAAAATGAAGACTGATAAAACTATAGAGACCAACTATATAGGACCTTTCCTAACCATGGTATTTCTTTTTCTTATTGTAGGTTTCCTTACTACTGCTAATGGACAGTTCCAGGGACCTCTCAAGGCAGCGTTCCTTTCTGATGCTGGTAATATGAAGAATACCTTAGCCACACTGATTACTTTTTCGTGGTTCCTGGCTTATCCCGTCTGTGGCAGTCTTGGCTCAAAATGGATTGCCTGCTATGGATATAAGGGTACGCTTATCCGTGGACTGGTAGTTATGATCGTAGGTTTGCTGCTTTTCTTTCTTTCTGCATATTTTTCTGCGTTTTTTGTCTTCCTGATAGGCTCGTTTGTGGCAGGGGCATCAGCCACCATACTTCAGGTGGTTATTAATCCCTATCTATCTGCCTGTAGTGTGAAGGGTACCCAAGCTGTACAACGTTTGGCTATCGGTGGGACAGCCAACTCTGTAGGAACGACTGTTGCTCCTTATTTTGTGTCGGGCATTGTATTTGGCGGATTAGCTTTGGAGGATGTACAAGTCAGCCAACTCATGACACCCTTTCTGATGCTGATGTTTCTAGTTCTACTGATTATTATTGTTCTGCTCCGTCTCTCATTGCCAGACATTGAGGGTACCCATAACGATGCTGGTGAGAAACTGGAGAAGAGCGTGTGGTCATTCCGACATCTGAAATATGGTGTTGCGGCAATCTTCTTTTATGTGGGTTGCGAAGTGTGCATTGGTATGAATATCAACCTATATGTGACTGAAGATCAGGGACTGGATGTCTCTACGGTGACTCTGATGGCTACTCTCTACTGGGGTGGCTTATTGGTTGGTCGTCTGTTAGGTAGCACTATCAATTCGATACATCCACGCGTTCAATTAACGTTTACTACAGTGATGGCTAGTCTGTTAGTGGTTCTGGCAATGATTATCAATAATCCATGGATACTGGTGGCTGTTGGTTTGTTCCATAGTATTATGTGGGGAGCCATTTTTACTTTGGCTGTGGCGCAGTTGGGAAAATATACGTCGGCTGCTTCTGGTGTATTCATGATAGGCGTGGTAGGTGGTGCACTCCTGCCACTCATCCAAGGTGTATTGGCAGACTGGATTGGAGACTGGCGTTGGTCGTGGAGTATCGTGCTTTTTGGTGAGTTGGTTATGTTTTTCTATGCACAGATAGGATCCCGTATCCGTCAGACAGTTTAAAGACATATCTCGTAGGTTTGTAAAATGACGTTTATTGTCTAAATGAACTATTTTAGACGATAAATGTCATTTTTTAAACCCTTTTATAGAGAATAATCATCACTTTTGCAATCGTAATAACGGACAATAGTCTGTAAATTCAATCAGAACCTTTGCTTTATTGCATATGGGCTATCTGTATGATAAATTATTATTAACTCTAATATTTTTGTTTTTTTACTAATGGGAAAGTTATGCAAACTGAGTCTCCTCTTGTTGGCATTGTTGTTGCAGGAGGTGTGTCTCGCACAAGGACTAATTGATGTGCGAGGTTGTGTTACTGACGAGCAGAACGAACCGATTATCGGAGCCACTGTGCAGACTTTAGACAAGTCGAAAGGCACGGTGACAGATGTCGGTGGTAATTATCTTTTAGCGGGAGTTCCCAAGGGTACTACATTGGTATTCTCGTATGTCGGCTGCAAGCCAGTGGAAAAGAAAGCAACATCTGGTTCAATGAATGTTGTCCTGTTGGCAAGTAATGAGATGCTGAACGAATTGGTCGTTATCGGTTATGGTCAGCAGCGTAAGGTGACACTAACGGGATCTGTTTCTAATGTGAGTGGAGATGAACTTCTTAAGTCGCCGGCAGCCTCGCTCGGTAATGCACTTACAGGTAAACTCCCAGGACTTCAGTCGGTGCAATACACCGGTGTGCCTGGCGGCGACGATCCTGTGATACGTATTCGTGGTATCGGCTCTTTTAATAGTGCAGAGCCCCTTGTATTGGTTGATGGCGTGGAGCGAGAGTTCAGCCAGATAGATCCGAATGAGGTGCAGGACATTTCTATTCTTAAGGATGCCTCGGCTACGGCTGTCTTCGGTGTGCGTGGTGCCAATGGTGTTATTCTTGTTACAACTCGTCGTGGTGAGGTGGGTAAACCCAAAATCTCGCTAACAACTTCGGCTGGACTGCAACAGATTTCCAGATTCCTTGAACCTGCTAGCTCCTATGAATATGCTGTGGCCTACAACCATGCACAGGAAGTGGAGGGAGTAGCTGAAGACGGATGGAAATTCTCTAAAGAAGCTATCCAGCATTGGAAGGATATGGATATGCCTACGGTCTATCCAAGTACCAACTGGTTTAAGTACTTGATGAACGACCACGCATGGCAGGAACAATATAATATTAATGTGTCGGGTGGTACTGAACGTGCCCGTTATTTCGTTTCTGCCGGTATGCTTAATCAGAACGGTTTGTTTAAGACCTTCGATCAAGGTGATGATGCAAACTTCAAGTACCGTCGTTATAACTTCCGTGCCAATCTGGATGTTGATTTATCGAAGTTGAGCACACTTTCTATTGGTATTGGTGGTCGCATTGGTAGGCGCAACTCCATCGGTAATGGTGAGTACAATGGTCAGTCAGGCGTCTTCGGCGTTGAGGGGCTTCTTAACAATGGTACGCCGATGTCAGGCTATGGCCTTGATAGTGAAGGGCGTCGAATTGTGTCCGATCCGGATCTTGTTGGCGCAGTTGGATCCGATGGCCTCGGTCTTATCTATGAGCATGGCTATACCACTCAGCGTCAGAGTGTTGTAAACCTTGATCTTCAGTATAAACTTAAACTCGACTTCATTACCAAAGGACTTGAGTTCCGTATTAAAGGTTCCTACAATTCTGACTATACTCAGCAGAAAGCTCGTACCACAGGCGGTGGAATCAGCTACAAAGCAACCATTGCTAAGGGCGAATTTAATGAAGATGGTTCTCCAAAAATTGTCTATGTAAGGCAAGGTGACTCATGGCCTCTTGGCTATAGCGAGTCAAAATGGGGCGGTAGAAACTGGTATGCAGAAGCGAGTCTCAACTATGCCCGCAAATTTGGTGACCACAATGTTAGTGGACTCGTGCTTTATAACGAATCCAAAAATTACTATCCTGGAGGTATATACAATTCTATTCCCCGCGGCTATGTTGGTATGGTGGGACGTGTTACCTACGACTACCAGACTAAATATATGATAGATCTCAACATGGGATATAACGGATCAGAGAATTTTGCTAAAGGCAAGCGTTTCGGTTTCTTCCCATCTGCCTCTCTTGGTTGGATTGCCTCTTCTGAAAAATTCTGGGAGCCTATCCGTAATATAATTTCTTATTTCAAGATTCGTGGTTCTATCGGTAAAGTTGGTAATGACCAGGGAGTTGGCCGTTTCCTCTATTTGCCAGGTACATGGCAGTTCTACTCAAATAATGGTGGTGCATGGTGGACCAATGATCGTACAGGAAACTTCGGCGTCAACAATGGCTCGTTCATGTCTGGTGCACGTGAATCCACAAATGGTAACCCCGATGTTACATGGGAAACTGCTACCAAGCAAAACTACGGCTTTGACATACATTTCTTTGGCGACCGCTTAAGTTTTGGCTTAGACCTCTTTTGGGAGGACCGCAAGAATATTCTTGTTTCTAACCAAACTACCATCGCAGGCATTTCAGCTCTTAAACCAAACTCGATCAATTTCGGTCGTGTAAAGAATCATGGTTATGAGCTTACCTTGCGTTGGGCCGATAAGATTGGCGAAGTGAGATACTCTATTGCTCCTACTTTTGCTTTTGCTCGTAACAAGATTGTTGAAATGGCAGAAGTAAAGAAAGAATTCCCCCACATGTACCATACAGGACATCCTGTTGGACAACCTTTCGGTTACGACTTCTTTGAGTTTTATGTTCCTAATGAAACCGAAAAACACTACAAGGAAGTCTATGGCGTTGACATGCCTGACCAACAGATTACATTACGTCCAGGTGATAGTGTGTTTGTCGACCTTACAGGCGATGGAAAAGTTGATGCCAACGATGTACATGCCATCGGCTACAGCGATATTCCTGAGTATACAGGTAGTGTTAATGCAACGCTCAATTGGAAGAACTTCGACTTTTCTATGACTTGGGTAGGTGCCACACACGTCAACCGTCAACTCAGTTCATTCTATACCCCAGCTTTTGGTACTGGTAACCAGTCTATGCTCAATAAATGGGTCTACGACAATTCTTGGACTGAGAACAACCCTGATGCCATCCTGCCACGTATCTCTCTTGAGAAATCGGCACGTGAGCACAATGGTTCCATGTCGTCTCCATGGATGGTTGATGCATCATATATTCGTCTGAAAAATATTGAGATTGGCTATTCGTTCCGTATACCAGGTGTGCCCATCAATAGCATTCGTGTCTATACCAATGGTTACAACCTTCTTACTTTTACGAGTTTCAAGGCCAATGACCCAGAGGCACAAGCCGGTTATGGTAGCACGCGTTATCCTATGACACGTGTATACAACTTCGGTATCAATTTTAACTTCTAATATTCAAGACAATGAATCATTATATCAAGAAATTCAAAATGAAGACTGCTGCTTTTTTATGTGCAGCTGCTACGGTGGCTATGGGGTCTCTGACTTCCTGTGTCGATGAAATCAACGTTGGAAATGGTTTCCTCGATAAGCAGCCGGGCGTTGATGTAACTTTGGATACTATTTTTGTCAAAGGAGAGAGTGCAAAGCGATTTCTCTGGCATATGTATGGTGCTATGCACAACCCTTTTACCTATACAGGTGCAGTGTGGTATTCACACCCCGATGCCTTAACAGATATCTGCCAGTCATACTGTGGATGGCACAATCTGGGAAAGTACTATGGTGGTGATCTCACAGAAACTGATCAGGATAATGGTGGTTTCGTCAAGTTCCCTTTCATTGCCAATGGTGACGGCAATAATCGTGCTGGCATCTGGCGTACTATTCGTGAGGGGTGGATTTTTGTTGATAACATCATGCAAGTTCCCGATTTGAGTGAATCAGAGAAGAGCCAGCTTCGTGGTGAGGCATATGTCATCATGGCATCGAGGTATCTTGATGCTTTCCGTAACTTCGGAGGCCTTCCTAAAGTCGACCGCTCATATGAGGCCGCTGATATTGTAGATGGTAAGCGTATGAGCGTAGTTGAGACTGCAGAATTTATCGACGAGCTTATTCAGGCAGCTATCGACGAGCCGGGACTTCCTTTCTATGTACAAGATCAGGCTTCTAATTCTGGTCGTCTGACCAAAGGTTCGGCTTACGGCTTGCGCGTAAAACTGTGGAATTTCGTTGCCTCACCTCTGTTCAATAGTGACCAACCGTATCTTCAATTTACTCGCAACGAGGAAAACCAGGATCTCAATCAGATATGGACTGGCGGTTACAAGCCCGAATTATGGCAGAAAGCCCTGAATGCTTGTGAGGATTTCTTTAAGGCCAATAGTTCCAACGGAGGTTACTTTGCTCTTGTACAACCAGAAGGTAACAGTGAGCAAGATTATTGCAATGCATATCGTGCAGCTTACTGGTTCCGTGGTAATAGCGAGAAGGTGATTGAAGTTCATGCAGGTCCTGGAAATAATGCATGGAATGGTGACTGGAATGTAGAAGGTATGGATGAGTTTGGAATGGCCCTCTTCACTCTTGAATACATGGAGATGTTTGGTATGGCAGATGGCCGCAACTTCCCATATAACGATGTCTTCAATACCAACAATCCCCAAAACATAGACATCTTTGTCAATCGCGATCCACGTCTTTATGAGACAATGGTGGTAAATCGTAACAATCTTGTAGAGCAATATAATGGGCTTTCAAGCACAGAAATATGGCAAGGGGGAAATGTAGATCAGAATTTTAACCCTCAGGTTACAGACAACCCTTGGTCTACCCGCTTGAAATTGTTCAAATACCTTCGTGACAACGGCTATGCAGCATATTATCCCACTAACTATGCTTATTTACGTATGGCTGACATCCACTTGTGTTACGCTGAGGCTCTGGCGCAGACTGGCAACCTACAGAAGGCTTGTGATGAATTAAATAAGGTTCGTGCACGCGTAGGTCTTGGCAAGGTAGAGGTGATGAATCCAGAGCTTAATCTCACCTCAAATAAAGACAACTTTATTGAACAACTATTTAAGGAACGTGCCTGTGAATTCGGTTATGAAGACTCTCGCTGGTATGACCTCATACGTTATAAGAGGTCGGATATATTCAAGAAACAGGTACATCAGTTGCGCGTATGGCGCAAGGATGCTAACGGCAATAAGATGGATCCCGCTGACTATAATGGTGACACAAGTCTACAACCTGGTGAACCATGGCCAAACTGTATTTATGAGAAGATACCTTGCACAAATAATATCCGCGTATGGTGGAACACTGACAACCAAACAAGCAAGTGGACTGACAAGTGGTATCTTTCGCCAATTTCACGTGATGAGATTAACAAGGGCTATGGTCTGAACCAGAACCCAGGTTGGTAATTTAGTTTTAAAATATCAAGTAAGAATTGCAGAATATGAAAACAAATAGAATGTTGATCATTGCAGTGGCGGCTTTCTCTCTGACAGCAAGTGCGCAGGTAAAACTCAACGATAAGAATGCAAGTACCTATGATTTGGGTTATGGTGTGGAGGTGAGTAATTTCCTCAGTACTGCTTCAGCAACCACAATCACTGGCGAAGAATTGCAGCAGACTTCGGCAACCAATCTTGCCCAGGCTCTCTATGGAAGACTATCAGGTCTCACGGCTCTTTCTACAGGAGGCTTCTCGGGCGATGAAAATAAGGGCGCTTCGTTTAATATCCGAGGTTATCATACGCTTAACGATAAAAGTATCCTCATACTTGTCGATGGCTATGAGCGTCCCATTGATCGACTCAGTGTAGAAGAGGTGGAGAGTGTCACAGTTTTAAAGGATGCTGCAGCAACAGCTCTTCTTGGCCACGAAGGTATCAATGGTGCTATATTGGTAAAGACGAAGCGTGGCTCAGAAGGTAAAACGCATGTCAAGGCAGACTATAGTCATAAATTCTTGTTCAGTCCAGAATTTGCAGACATGGTGGACGGCTACCAATATGCCGAAGCTTTCAACCGTGCACGACTCAACGACGGACTCTCTGCCGCATATACTGAGCAAGAACTGGAACTTTTCAAAAATGGTTCTGCCCCTTGTTTCTATCCTAATGTCAATTGGCATGATCTTACTTTTAAAAACAAAGCAGAGGAAGATCATGCATATCTCTCGGTGTATGGAGGCACAAATAGGGTGAAATTCTATACCAATATCGATTATACCGATGCTCGTGGCGCTTTTAAGGATACCAAACAATCCGATTACAATGCTCAACTGCGCCAGTCGAAGGCAAACATCCGTACCAATCTCGATTTCAACCTCACCAGCACAACATTTATGTCGGTAAATCTCTTTGGTATGTTTCAGGAAACCAAAAGGCCTTCCGACATCGGTGCCGATGATGCAACAGCTGCCATTTATAACCTGCCGGCAAGTGCTTTCCCACTTAAGACCACAACAGGTATCTGGGGAGGTAACGAAACTTACGGTGACGCAAATCCTGTTGCTAAGATTCAGGAGTCAGGTTTCTACAAAACCCATCAGCGACAGTTGTGGGTAGATGCTAAACTAACCCAAAAACTCGACTTCCTGCTAAACGGTCTGAGTTTGTTTGTTGGTGCCGGATACGCCAACTCATCGATATATGCTGAAAACATGCATAAGGCTCACGAGTATGGCTATGAACGGTACACAGCCACTATCGGCGACATGAATCATGTAGCTCTGACCACATTCGGTAATAAGGAAACAAACCTTACTTTCAGCAATTGGAATGCCGGCCAATGGTGGAAAGCAAAATCTAGCATAGGAGTTAACTACAAGCGATCGTTCCTTGGCAATGACCACTTTAGTGCTACAGCTGTATATACTAACAGCGGTTCAAGTACCGATGGACGAGGTAATACCATTTATCGTCAGAATATCATGGGAGCCTTCCACTACGATTTGCAGAACCGTTATATTGCAGACCTTGTATTTGCAGGTAACGGATCCAATCGTACCTATCCTTCAAAGTGGGCTTTTTCACCCACACTATCACTCGGTTGGATATATGCCAAGACTAACGATGACTTGCTCAATTATGGCAAACTGCGTGCATCGGCTGGCATTCAACATACCGATTATATGCCAACCCATGGTATGTGGCTTCCTACATGGGATGCTTCGCATGGTTATGTGATTATTGGAAACAACTATAATGCTACATGGGGTGCATCGCTTGGTTCCTTCCCAACGACAGATTTCTCGCAGGAGACATCAACGAGTTTTAATCTTGGCACGGACCTTTGTTTGAAAAATGCTCTTGATTTCTCGATTGACGCCTTCTATCAACTTCGCAGCCACATCATGCTTTCTGCAAACAATGAGAATTCGTCGGTAGTTGGTATACAGTCTGCATACAATGATGTGGGAAAAGTAAAAAGTTATGGTTTTGAGGTAAGTGCCAAGTATGTGAAGAAATACATTCCTGATCTTGATCTTAATTTGGGTGCCAACTTGTCGTGGGCCCGCAATGAGGTAACGAAATATATTGGTACTCCCACTTATCCGTTGCTCGATCCTGTAGGCCATCGCGTTAATGAAGCATGGGGACTCAAGTCGGCAGGTTTCTTTAAAAATCAGGCTGACGTAGATGCCTGCAATCGTCAGGAATACTCAACTGTAACTCCGGGCGACATCAAATACCAGGACCTCAACGCTGATCAGGTAATCAATGAATTCGATATGACCAGCCTTGATGGAGCTACAGATATTCCTGAGTTAAACTACGCCTTCAATATCGGTGTCGAGTACAAAGGTTTTGGCCTGAACGCTTGGTTCCAAGGTACTGGCAACTACATGAAGTATCTGCCGTCTGCAATATGGGGTGGTATGGCTAATAATGGTAACCTCTCTGTGGATTACTACAATAACTGCTGGGATGTAGCTGGCAATAACGCCCTATACCCACGATTAACAACTCAGAACAGCAGCAATAATAGCCAACCTAGCGACATCTGGTTCAAGTCTGTTCACTTCTTGAAGATGCGGAACATTGAGGTTTACTATAAAGTTCCTGCCACGTTGCTGTCAAAACTCCCTCTTTCAGGAGTCAAGGTGTTCGTGCAGGGTGAGAACCTTCTTTCTTTTGATAACGTTGACGCTATGGATGCTGAAGTACTTTCTACTGCATATCCAATGTTCAAGGGTGTCAACATGGGTGTCACATTAACTTTCTAATTTAAAATTTTATGAACAAGATAAAAATTGTTTTATTTGGTATTGCGGCAGTAATCCTTACTAGCTGTGCCGATTTGAATTACAACGAAGCATCAGGTCGTGATGAAAAGTGGACTTATAATAGTCCCATCAATGGTGTCAAAGCTCTTGTCTACGATGTATACGCTCAAATGCCGAGTGAATTCAAGGACAATCTGTATGGTAATGGGGCCATGATAGCCAGTGCCACAGACGAGTCGGAATTTTCGCTTTCATTCTCTCCCATTCACAAGTATTACAATGGTGGATGGAATCCTTCGAATCCTTTCCCGGACATATGGGACAGATCATATCGTGCTATCACACAGATACATATGTATCTTGAACGCATTCACAAGATCGATTTGTCGGATTATGAGTATGATCCCGACTATCAGAACATGGTGCAGCAGTTTGAGATATTCCCTTATGAGTTACGTTTCCTCCGGGCCTATTTTTACTTCGAGTTAGTGCGTGCCTATGGTGGTGTACCTTTGGTGACTACAACGCTTACTAATGAGCAGGCCAACAGGGTGGAACGCGCTTCTGCTAGTGAAGTTTTCAAGTTCATCATTGACGAGTTAGATGCTGTGGCTGAGTATTTGCCTGTGTCATATAATGACATTCCTGGTCAGGAGATAGGACGTGCCACTCGTGGTGCTGCTCTTGCCCTGAAAGCACGTGCATTGCTTTATCAGGCTTCACCCTTGTTTAATACGAGCGGTAACAAGGCTCTATGGAAAGAGGCTGCTGTTGCTAGCAAGGTAATCATTGACAATGCGCAGCGTTGGGGATATAAGTTTAGCAGCTATGCCAATCTATGGGGGCACGATACCTTCACAAATCCTGAATTCATCTTCGTTCTCGGCACTCAGGCCAGCAACAGCTTCGAACAGTTTAACTACCCAGTGGGTGTGGAGAACGGTAATTCAGGCAATTGTCCAACGCAGGCACTGGTGGATGCATACGAATATCAGGCTGATGGCATGACATTCAAAGAGAAGCATCCTGGTGATGTCGATGTGACTGATGAGAATCCATACGAAGGTCTTGATCCACGTTTCGAACTTACTGTCGTTAAAAATGGCGACCTCTGGCCAACAAATACAGCTCAGCAGATTCCTATCGAAACTTATCAGAACGGCTTTAATGGAGCACCAAAGTATGGTGCTACCCCTACGGGTTACTATTTGAAGAAGTTTGTTGATGGCAACTGTATCACTACAGCAAACAACCAAACCTCTACACGTCACAATTGGATTGTGATGCGTTTGGCTGAGGTATATCTTAACTATGCAGAAGCCATGTACAACTATTACGGAGATGCCGATGAAAAGGGAGAATTTGATATGTCGGCTAACGAGGCCATCAATGCACTTCGTAATCGTCCCGACATCATGATGCCCGAATTCCAAGGCAGTAATGGTTTTGAAGAACGTTACATGCGTGAGCGAATGGTAGAATTAGCCTTCGAAGGTCATCGTTTCTGGGATGTTCGTCGTTGGAAGAAAGGTGCTGAGTTCTTCAAAAATGTTGATGTGGCGGAATTCAAACTGGATGGAAGTGGACACTTGATTCTCAATAGAGTCACCAAGACTCGTCAATGGAACGAAAAGTACAATCTCTATCCAATTCCGCAGTCTGAAATTCAGAATAACAGTAATCTGAAACAGAATCCCAATTGGTAAAGAACATTCAATCACATTTTAAATAAGAAAGAAATGATAAAAAAACATATTTTGGTCACAAGCCTCGCATTGCTGTCTATAATGCTGGTGATTTCATGTAGCGACGACGATACCGCTGGTGCCAATCACCAGCTTGAAGTGAAGTCTGTCCTGCCAATAAAAGTCATAGAAGGTCAAGTTGTTACCATTACAGGAACGGACCTTGATGAAGTTTCTTCTGTTATATTCCCAGGCAATGTAGTTGTGAATAACATCACTAAGGTTGGCAACGGATGTATTACTGTAACAACCCCTGCAGGTATTGCTGCTGAAGGTGGAACTATAACTATTGAAGCCAATGGTGAATCTGCAGAATCCCCCATGTTACTGACTATTGGCAAACCTGAACCAGTACGCGTGGCTCCGCTTGACAAAGAAATAAAAATCAATGAGTGTTTAGAGGTGTATGGCAGCGACCTTGAATTTATTACAAAAGCATATTTCCCAGGTAAAAACGGTGATGATATTGTTGTAGCATCAAATCTTTTTAGACGTAAGGCTACAGGTTCGCTACACATCTATTCGCCAATGGGTATTAAAGCAGGACCGGCTCAGGTAGTTCTTGAGGATTGCAGTGGAAGGAAGTATACGTTGCCTGAGATAACACTGTCTGATGAGATTTCAGGTGAAAACGAAGAAACTGGAGGTGAAAGATATGTTCCAATTTGGCAAGATGAAGTTTATATTTACGACTGGGCTAACTGGCAGTATCTATCATCAGACCAATTAAATCTTGAAGATATTCAGATCCATGAAGGTCTTATGATGCGTCTTACTTTCGACAATCCTGATGGTGCTAGCGTATGTGTATGCGATGCAAATTGGGGTACGCCTAATGTTGACGGTCAAGGAAATAATACAGTATGGGTTGCCGCAGGAATAACTCAAATAGAATTCCCTATATCGCAGGGTATGGTAGAAACTCTTAATGCCGGTGGTGGTATTATCATTGGTGGCGGAAACTATACATTGAAGAAGATTGAGCTGTTTCGTGAATATCCTACACTTTGGTCGGGTGAATATACCACTGGCTGGTGGTGGTATCTCCCTGCGTCCGAACTCAATCTCTCGGCGATAACACCAGAGGCCGGACAGATTATCAGGTTTACGTTTGTTCACCATGACGCTCCTCAGACTTTCTGTCTGTGTGACGGTTGGTGGGGAGCTCCTTACATCCGTGATGGCGGTGAAAGCGATAATAATATCACACTTGCTGCTGGTGAGGATTTTCTTGAATTCGAAATTTCGGAGGGAATGGCAACAACAATGAATGGGACTGAAACTGCTCTCATTATTGGTGGCGACATAACTATCACCAAGATTCAGATAAAAAAAGATTAGACAATGGATTTTAATCTTACAGGTAAAATACAAATGCCAGATCACTCGCAACGTCGACAGGTAATCGACTTGTGTAAGAAGGTTGGCAAACCATTATTAAAGCTCTCTACAAAGGATTATGTGGATAATGGGCTTGGTCATTTAGTTAGGCAATACGACGGACAGGCAGGATTGATAAATATCGATGTGTTTAATGAACTGCAACACACCATTACTGGCTGGCCTGGTGGTAAACCCTATGTGGATGATGCAACCCGCCCAGAACGATCCTTGCCGTATCCGAAACGTGTTGTTGTGTTTTCACCCCATCCTGATGATGATGTCATCTCTATGGGTGGTACTATCCATCGACTGATGCAACAAGGACATGATGTACATATTGCTTATGAGACCAGTGGCAATATTGCCGTAGGCGACGAAGAGGTAACGCGTTTCATGCATTTCATTAATGGTTTCAATACGATTTTTGCCAATGGCTCAGACGAAGTGATTAAGCACAGCTACCAGGATGTAAAGAATTTCTTGAAGAGTAAGCAGGAAAATGCTCCAGATAATGAAACAGTGCTTCGCCTGAAAGGACTGATACGTCGCGGTGAGGCTCGACTGGCTTGTGCATACAATGACATCAATAGTGATCATATCCATTTTCTCGATCTGCCGTTTTACGAAAGCGGTAAGATCGAGAAGTTGCCAATGTCCGAGCAGGATGTCATCCCCATCCAGCAATTGCTCTCTGAAATCAAACCACATCAAATCTATGTTGCCGCCGATCTTGCAGACCCGCATGGTACACATAAAAAATGTACGGATGCTGTTCTTGCTGCTATAGACGAGGAACGAAAAGGTGGCAAATTGTGGCTGAAAGATTGTCGAATATGGATGTATCGTGGTGCCTGGGCAGAGTGGGATATAGCTGACATAGAGATGTGTGTACCGATGAGTCCAGAGGAATTACGCGAAAAGCGAAATGCCATTCTGCGCCATCAGAGTCAGATGGAGTCAGCCCCTTTCCTTGGCAATGACGAACGTCTTTTTTGGCAAAGGGCAGAAGACCGTAACCGCGAGACAGCCAAACGTTATGATGATCTTGGATTGGCTTGCTATGAGGCTATGGAAGCATTTGTGGAATATAAATTCCAGCGAGTATGAGAAAGATTTTTGTTGTTTTTTTCGGACTGATACTCGGCGTTCACGCTAAAGCTGTGTCATACGATGTTGTTCCTCTGCCACAGAGTATTCAACAACAAAAGGGTGAACCCTTCCAGTTGAATGACAGAGTGCAGATTCTTGTCGGTGAGGGTCTACAAGGTGAGGCAACCTTCCTTCAGGTTTATCTAAGGGAATTGACTGGCCTCCAACTTTCAGTTAGTCGGAAGCGCGAGAAGAAGGTTCGTTATATCGAGTTAGCCGTTTCATCAGAAAGTAAGGATTCTGAAGGTTATGTACTCAGCGTATCTAAAGAAAGGATCTCCATTACAGGAGGTTCTGGAGCAGGTGTTTTTTATGGTATTCAAACGCTCCGTAAAGCTCTGTCTGTAGGCAATAATACTCCTGTAACTGAGTTCCCTGCCGTTGTCATTACCGATGCTCCACGTTTTTCTTGGCGTGGCATGCATTTGGATTGCTCTCGCCATTTCTTCTCGGTGGAGTATGTCAAGAAGTTTATTGACCTGTTGGCACTCCATAACATGAATACTTTCCATTGGCACCTTACAGATGATCAGGGTTGGCGTATTGAGATAAAAAAATGGCCACGGTTGATTGAGGTAGGGGCGAAACGCTCAGGCACTACCGTGGGTATCAATTCCGACCTCGATGATCAGATTCCCTATGGCGGCTATTACTCTCAGGAAGAGGCCCGCAATATTGTGAGGTATGCTGCAGAACGCCACATTACTGTTGTGCCGGAGATTGATATGCCTGGTCATATGTTGGCTGCCTTGGCTAGTTATCCGGAACTTGGTTGTACGGGTGGTCCTTATCAGGTGGGACATTATTGGGGGGTATATAAAGATGTTCTCTGTGTAGGAAATCCCAAGGTCTATCAGTTTGTGGAGGATGTGTTGACAGAAATAATGGAAATATTTCCTTCGGAGGTCATACACATCGGAGGCGACGAGACACCAACAGAGAAGTGGGAACAATGTGCGAAATGTCAAGCTCTCGACATACGGGATGCTACGCTTCAAGGGTATTTTACTCAGAAAGTGTTTGATTTTCTTACGTCTCACCATCGTCGTGTACTTGGCTGGGATGAAATTTTGGAGAACCATGCGCCTAAAGACGCTATGATTATGTCGTGGAGAGGCACGGAACCTGGCGCAAAGGCTGCAGAATTAGGTTACGATGTGATAATGTCGCCTACCACCTTTTGCTATTTTGACTATCTGCAGTCAGAGGATGCGATGTTCGAGCCAACGCGCTGTGGTGGGTACGTTCCTGTAGATAAAGTCTATTCGTTGGAGCCTGCGCCTGATTCCTTGTCGATTAAAGCTCGAAAGCATATCATCGGAGTACAAGCTAACTTGTGGTCTGAGCATCTAACGACTGAGGGTCTTGTTGAATATCAGGCACTGCCACGTATGTCTGCATTAGCCGAGGTTCAGTGGTCATTTCCGGAAAATAAGGATTATCAAGCTTTCCTACAGAGGTTGACACGACTGACATCGTTCTTCGAATTATATGATTATCAGTATGCTAAGCATATTTGGCCAGAACGTCAGCTGCCTAACCGCTGGCAGTTTTAGAAAATATTTTATATGAAGTATTATATGATTAAAAAGTTGTTTTTGGTAGCGATAGTCTTATTCAGTATGATAGGCCAGGTGAAGGCCGCAGAGAAAGTGGTTGTTGCCTACGTGACGTCGTGGAGCAGCATCATGCCCGACCCATTTGTGATGACCCATATTAATTATGCATTTGGGGGTGTGGGCAGCGACAATAAAGTGTACAGCGATGGTACCAGTCGTTTGAAAAATATTGTGAAACTGAAGGAGAAAAATCCCGAACTGAAGATACTACTTTCTGTTGGTGGTTGGGGACGTGGCAAGTTCACACCCATGGCTGCTAATGAGAAGGCCCGCCAGATTTTTGCGGAGTCATGTGTGAAATTCTGTAGGGATTACAACCTCGATGGTATCGACATTGATTGGGAGTTTCCCGGCAATAACTCTAGTGGGGAGAAGTCGCCTAACGATGAGAAACAAAACTACACACTACTGATGCGTGATCTCCGCGAAGCCTTGGGTGACAAGTTCTTGCTGACTATGGCCTCGTCGGCCGATCCAGGTTATTATGACTATAAGAGTTGTATCCAGTATTTGGACTTCGTCAATGTGATGACTTATGATATGTCTGGTCCTCCCAACCATCATTCTGCCCTTTGTCGTGGTGGAGTTGTTGGTAATGGCTGGCTCGTTATGCACGAGAGTATCCAACGGCATCTGACGGCAGGCATTCCTGCTCACAAGCTGGTGATGGGACTCGCCTTCTATGGCAATAGTGGTGCGGGAAGTCAGATATCTCTACAGGAGATTAAGAACGGCATTGCGAGCGGTAAGTGGATAGACCATTGGGATGATGTGGCTAAGGTTCCATATGTAACAGATGCGAGCGGAAAATTTGCCTATGGTTATGATGATGAGCGTTCACTCACCATCAAGTGCCAGTATATCCTTGACAACGACCTTGCTGGTGGTATGTATTGGGAATACAATAATGATGATAATATCGGCACTGAGCGCACCACGGTTTTTGAAAAACTGATGGGTGGCATAGTGGAAAAGAAAGAGGTGAAAATCGGAGATTATCCCCTTGATTATATCGGCCTGAATACCTATAGTGCCATTCTTGATATGGAGCAAGACTGTGTCTATACTATGAGTGGCGCAGAGGAACTTACCGATGGGAGTTGGTATTACGACCCCGATTTCCTGAGGCCTGTCGATGGCGGCTATGGGTTCGTACCTATCACTGGTAGATACAAGATTACAGCCTTCTTCAATACTCACTATTTCCAGATCCTTCCCGTTGATGCTACAGGAAACCTACTTACGTATAGTAAGGAAGACGGAACAGGTGCAATATGGATGATCGGCAACGCCAATGTGGGCAAACCTGATATTGCTCATGCTGGCAATTGGGGAGCAAGCAATGGCTGGAACCCTACACCTGATATGTTTGTAGCTGTACCGCAGGTTGCCGACAAGATCTATCAACTCACGCTCACCGTGGGACAGCAACTTGTAGCTACCGATGTTAATTTCAAGTTCTTTCATCAGCCAGGTTGGGGAAACAACAATAGCGATGAGTTTAACGTACGCGATGGCTCTCACTACCATATTTCGACTACCAGCAATGTGTTCCGTATCGACAATGAGGAAAATGGAAATATAAAACTGGTTGAGGGCGCTAAGCTAACGGATGGGGCAACATATGTGTTCACCATCGATTGCAGTGATCCTACAAGTGCAGTATTAATAGTTTCGGATGGAACCACGGGTGTTTCTGCTCCCTGGAATTTCTACAGTCGTAATCAGTCATCAGGTATCTTCGACCTGCAAGGCCGACGTGTGGTGAACCCGTCAAGAGGTATCCATATCCAAAATGGACGTAAGTTTATGATAAAATGAAAACAAAAGTAGGAATATAAAAAAAAATAGTTTATCTTTGCAGCAGATTATGAATCAAACAAATATCTCGAATATGAATAACAAAATCAATAGGTTATTTCTGTTATTAGCTCTCCTTTGTTTATTTGTATCAGTCAACGGACAGAAAAAGGTTGTTGTTGCCTACGTAACATCATGGACTCAAACAATCCCTGATCCAATGGTGATGACACATATTAATTATGCTTTTGGCTACGTTAACAAGACTTTTGATGGTATAGATATCGACAACGAAGCGCGTCTCAAGCAGATCGTTGCTTTGAAAAAGAAGAATCCTAAGCTGAAGGTTCTCCTATCTATTGGTGGATGGGGCAGTGGAAGATTTAGCGAAATGGCAGCAGCGAAAGAAAAGCGGATGGCATTTTCCTTAGATTGTCGTCGGGTAGTGGATAAATTTAAGTTGGATGGCATTGACATCGATTGGGAATATCCTACTCAGTCGTCTGCAGGTATATCATCTTCTCCTGAAGATACGCGCAACTTTACACATTTGATGCGTGATCTGAGAAATGAGCTGGGAGAGAAACTTTTGACATGTGCTACCGTTGCCAGTGCAGAGTATATTGACTTCCGCAGTTGCATCCAGTATATCGACATGGTCAATGTCATGTCGTACGATATGGGCAATCCGCCCTATCATCACTCTGCCTTATATCCTTCTGAAATTACCAACAGGATGACAACCTCTGCTGCTATCGAAGCCCATCTGAAGGCTGGCGTACAATGTGAAAAGCTGGTGATGGGAATGCCACTTTATGGCCGAGGCGTGCAGGGTTATACTACTGAGCCCGATAGTACAAAAGGTGTAACTGAATGTTGGCACGAACAGTCTATGGTGCCTTATCTGGTAAATTCGCAAGGAGAGTTTGTCATGGGCTATGAAAACGAGCGTTCCATTGGCATCAAGTGCCAGTATATCATCGACCACCGTTTGCATGGAGGTATGTACTGGGAATATGGCGATGATAGACAAGAGAAATTGAGGAATGTTATTTGTGAGATACTGATGCATGGTGAGGCTGGCCCTTATACAGCTAATTACGTAGGTAATAAGGTCCGTTTCAATGTGTTACTTGTATGGGATCCTTCTGCTGAACCAGCCCATGTTGAGTTCGATAAGCAGGCCATACGTTTCTTTCATAAATTGTCTTATGGAGAAGGATTTACCTACGATGTACGTACCGATTGTCCCGCAAGTCTTGATACACTGAAGAAGTACGATGTGATGGTAATGTTGAACGCCTTGCCATATAGTGAGTCTGCCCGTAAGGCTTTTCAAAGTTATATGGAGCAGGGTGGGGGCTGGCTAGGATTCCATGCTACAGGATATAATGATAGAAATACGCATTGGCCATGGTTGAATGAGTTTTTGGGTTGTGGTCCTTTCTTAGCCAATAACTGGCCACCGCAGTCTGTACTCGTTGATGTCGAGACTCAGCAGAGTCCGGTTACACGTACCTTGCCAAAGTCTTTCGTTGCACCGTCAAGCGAGTTCTACCAGTTTTCCCCTTCACCTCGCGCAAATAAGGATGTTGAGGTTCTGGTAAGTATCTCACCAAAGAATTATCCCTTTGGTATCAAGGATATTGTTACGCATGGAGACTTCCCAATCGTGTGGACTAACAAGAAATATCGTATGGTCTATCTTAATATGGGACATGGTGACGAAGCTTTCATTGACGCTACCCAGAACCTGCTCTTTACAAATGCATTCCGATGGGTAGCCTTTAAAAATGACAAAATGACGCGATGATTGTTATTTTACACCTCTATATATAATCCACTTAAAGTGAAAACAACAAAGAATGTAATTGTCTGTATTTCAGTGATTTGGTTTGTTTGGCTTGCTTTTGTTGTCCACTTTTCTTTCTATATGTAGTAAATGGGTGTTATTATTTTGTGTAATTTTGCACCACGATAAATTTAAAGCCAGATGATGAAAAAAATAACTATTATGATGTCGTTTCTGATGCCGGTAATGGCGCAAGCCCAGACGACTCCTGTTTATCTCGACGAGTCGAAAAATATAGAGCAGCGCATTGACGATGCGCTGAGTCGCATGACTCTCGATGAGAAGATTGCCGTCATACACGCGCAGAGTAAATTTAGTAGTCCGGGCGTAAAGCGTCTTGGATTCCCCGATCTCTGGACTGATGATGGTCCTCACGGTGTTCGTCCCGATGTGTTGTGGGACGAGTGGGAGCAGGCTGGACAGACTAACGACTCGTGTGTGGCTTTCCCTGCGCTCACCTGTCTGGCTGCTACATGGAACCCTCAGCTGGCACGCCTGTATGGCGAGAGTCTGGCTGAAGAGGCTCTGTATCGCAATAAGAATGTGATGTTGGGTCCTGGCGTCAATATCTATCGCACACCATTGGGCGGACGTAACTTTGAATATATGGGCGAAGACCCCTGGCTGGCATCGCGCATGGTGGTGCCTTACGTTCAGGGCCTGCAGTCAAAGGGCGTTGCTGCCTGCGTCAAGCACTATGCACTGAACAACGACGAGGAGTATCGTCATCAGGTCAACGTGGTTATTAGCGACCGCGCCCTGCACGAAATATACCTGCCAGCCTTCAAGGCTGCCGTGCAGGAGGGTGGGGCATGGTCCATCATGGGGGCCTACAACCTCTATCAGGGTGTGCACAACTGCCACAATGCCACTATGCTCAATAAGATTCTGAAGAAGGACTGGGGCTTCGATGGCGTAGTCATCAGCGACTGGGGCGGCTGTCATGATACCGAGGAGGCCATCAAGAACGGACTCGACCTGGAGTTCGGATCGTGGACTGATGGACTCACCATGGGTGCCACCAATGCATACGACAATTATTATATGGCTTTGCCCTACAAGAAACTCATTCAGGAGGGCAAGTACACCACTAAGGAACTCGATGAGAAGGTTCGCCGCGTGCTGCGTTTGTTCTATCGCACCACCATGAACCGTCAGAAGCCTTACGGTTTCCTCTGCTCAGAGAGTCACTACGAGGCTGCACTCAAGATAGCTCAGGAGGGCATTGTGCTGCTCAAGAACGATGACAATCTATTACCACTTAATATAAATAAAACAAAAAAGATTCTGGTTGTTGGCGAAAATGCCATAAAAATGATGACCGTCGGTGGAGGTTCTTCTTCGCTTAAAGCGCAGAAGGAAATCCTCCCCCTCGACGGTATCAGTGCCCGATTCGGTGGTGTGGATTACGCCCGTGGTTACGTGGGCGATACCGTTCAGAGCTATAATGGCGTAAAGGTTGGACGTTCGCTCTACGAGACTCGCACCCAGGCCGAACTCACTGCCGAGGCTGTTGAGAAGGCTAAGCAGGCCGATGTGGTTATTTTCGTGGGTGGACTCAACAAGAGCGACCATCAGGACTGTGAGGGACATGATCGCCAGGGCTACGATCTGCCTTATGCCCAGAACGAGGTTATCGAGGCCATCCTCAAGGTAAACCCACGTCTGGTTTATGTAAACATTTCGGGTAACGGAGCTGCTCTTCCTTGGATCAATAAAGTGCCTGTTGTGGTTCAGGCTTGGTTCATCGGTAGTGAGGCAGGCGAGGCTATCGCATCGGTACTTGCTGGCGATGTGAATCCATCAGGTAAGCTGCCATTCACATGGTATGCTTCACTCAATCAGTGTGGTGCTCACGCCACAGGCAGCTATCCCGGCACCTGGCGCGAGGATTATAAGATTATAGACGAAGAATATAAGGAAGGCATCTACGTGGGCTATCGCTACACCGATGCCAATGGTTTGAAGCCACTGTTTGCCTTTGGCCACGGTTTGAGTTATACCACCTTTAAGATGGGTAAGGCCGTAGCCGATAAACAGCAGATGGCTGCCGATGGCACCATCAGTTTCACTGTACCAGTCACTAATACAGGCAGTTGTGCAGGTAGTGAGACGGTTCAGCTTTATATCTCTGCTGTTAAGAGCAAGATCGATCGCCCTGTTAAGGAGCTGAAGGCCTTCCAGAAGGTTTATCTGCAACCAGGCGAGACTCAGAATGTAACACTCACCATCAATGCCGATGCGCTGAGTTATTACGATGAGGCAACAAGCCAGTGGCGTGCCGACGCAGGTAAATACGAGGCACACCTTGGCACTGCATCCAACAAGCTCTCAACCAAATGCACATTCAGACTAGAATAAGGTTTCATACTCATACATAACAATTGTTTTAGGTACATACATAGTTGATATTAGTTAGTAATTAGTAGTTCAAAAGATTGATTTACCAGAAATACACGTAAAAAGGAGTTTGCAGTGATGCAAGCTCCTTTTGTTTGGTTGTTACGATGGTTTTGCCAATGTGACGATGGCAGTCATGCCAGGCATCAGATGCGGGTGAGGTGACAGTTGGGCTTCAAGATGCACCATGCCGTTTTTCTCTATCACCGGACTGATAGCCGTTACAACAGCCGAATGGCTTTCGGATGGATAGGCTATCGAGACAACCTGGATCTTAGTACCAATCTGAAAATTCTGGAACTCGCTTTCCAGTACATCGAAACACACCTTCAGATGTTCTGTGTCAACCATATAGAAAAGAGGTGTACCTGGAGTGGCAGCACCATACAAGGCAGCTTCTATTCTGCTTACGGCACCAGAAATAGGAGCAGCGATGGTACAATAAGATAGCTGGTGCTCCAATTGCTGTAGCGAAGCTTTGGCGGTGTTATAGCCACTGTTGATACGAGCCTGGCGCTTGATATCGTCCGAAGCCTGTTCCAACTCATGGCGTTTGTAGCCCTGGCCCATCAGGATGGCCTGATATTGGTACTCGGCATGTTCCAGTTCGGCTTTACAGCGCACAATCTGGTCGTGCAGTGCAGCCTGACTGAGTCGCACCACTACCTGTCCCTTCTTAATTCGCTGACCCATCTCCACATTGAATGCCACTATCTGCTCATTGATTCTGCTGTAGACGGGCACCTCGGTTACAGCCTGTATGGTGCCTTTGCTCGAAAAGCCGTCGCGGTTGATGGCCTGTTGCAGACTCTTCGTACCTGCAGACTTGATATTGGCAACTGAATCCCCAGGATTAGTGCCAGCAGCCTCAGCCGAACGGTCAGCCTCTTTACTATGATTACTGCATGCTGCCGAAGCCAGCAATAATATGCATAATGACAGATATTTATTCATGTTGGGTAAGTGTAAGTAAATGATAATATGTGGTCCAATATTTCTCTAGCGCCGTAAGGTGCTGGTTATAGGCATTGTCACGTCGACTCTGTGCCAGCGAGTAGGTGTTGATGTCGCAGATACCATTGGCATAGTTCTCGGCATTCAGTTCAAACACTTCGTCTGCCATTTTTACGGCCTGATCCGTATGCTCCAGCAGTTGCTGATGTGATTGCAGGTTTTGGAGTGTGGTAAGCACATCCTCGCATAGAGCCCGCTCCACCTCGTCCAGGGCGCTTGTCTCGCGAGCCGTCCATGCTGTGGCAGCCTCGTAGCGTTTCTTGGCTGCACCGTGGTCCATCAGGGGCACACTTACAGTAACTGCTCCCAGCATGTAGAACTGCTGACTACGATAGGCCTCGCCTAGGTTACTACCTAGCTGCTGAAAACCCACGTTAACGTCCAGTCCCACGTTGATGCCCTTTTCGTTTTTCGCCTTTTGCTGCTGGTGGGCAGCCTCTAGCAGCAGAGCCTTCTGGTGCTGGAAAACGGGGCTGTTCGACTTGGCCAACTGCAATGCCACATCAGTAGTCATATCCAGTGGTCGGGGCGCGTCGGGCACGGTCATACGCAAGTTCAATTTGTCTACCTTGAGATACGATTTCAGTGCTTCGCGAGCAACTTGCTCTTCGTTTCTGGCGGTAAACAGCGCATTGCTGGCGTTTAATCGCTGTAACTCCAATGAGCGTAGTTCTGCCAGCGTCACCATGGCAATGCTGGCTTTCTCCTTGGCGATAGCATAAAGCGTGTCGGCTGTCTGCTTGTTGCGCTCACACATATCTAATATACCCTGTGCACATACCAGTCTGAAAAAACGTCGTGTGGCTTCTTCTGCTATCAGGTGCAGTTCGTAGCTATGTTGCTGTTGTGCAGCCTTCAGTCGTTGGTCTTCCACAAGCTTCTCCCAGCGGTAGGGGTTGTATCCTAGCAGTGACTGGCGGTATCCTAGCAGTATCGGGGTAGCCACGAAATCACGCGGATAGCTGTTCTTGTCGTTGGCAAAATATTCGCTCCACATGGCTTGTGAACCCATATAGGCCTCACCTCCCCAGTTCAGTACCTTTTGTGTCAGCTTTAGTTGTGCCGATGCCGACAGACGGTCGTAGTTTCGTAGATACACGTAGTTTCGCGTCGGGTCGCTTATCACTCGCGAGTAGTTTGGCATAACATCCAAGTACACCTGAGGTTTGCGTAGCGCCTCGAACTCTTCGTATTGTGCCTTTCTAGAGTCATATTCATACCGGCTCTGGAAGGCGGTGATGGCGCTGTCTTGTGCCATGGCTATCACCTGCTGCAGACTCTGTGCGCGGCCGATGGCCTGGCAGCCCAGCAGCAGTATGATAACACCGGTATATCTTAATTTCTTCATCATAGTTTCTGACGTTTAATCATCTCACTCAGCAGTCCGCCCTTGGCCATCAGCTTTTCGTAACTGCCGTCTTCGGCCACGCGCCCGTCGTTCAGCACGATGATGCGGTTGCACTCGCGGATGGTGCTCATGCGGTGGGCAATGGTGATGCGTGTGCACTTCATCTTGGCCAGATTTTCGGTGATGATGTGCTGACTGATATTGTCGAGTGCCGATGTTGCCTCGTCGAGGAACAGAATCTTTGGTTTGCGTATCAAGGCGCGTGCTATCAGAATGCGCTGGCGCTGACCACCTGATACACCTTGTCCGTCGGCCGATATGTGCGTGTCGAGTCCGTTTGGCATGCGTTTGATATCGTCTTCGAGTGCCACTTGGCGTACGGCCTCCCACACATCGTCATCGCTCAGTCCGGTATTACCAAACAGGATGTTTTCGCGAATGGTTCCCTCCACCAGGTTGCCGTCTTGCAGGCAGATACTCACGCAGTTCTGTCGCAGACTGGGCTTGCTGATGTCGTTGAGGTTGTGCTGATCGTAGAAGATAGAACCACTCTCGGCCTGTTCGAATCCCAGCATCAGTCTTACCAGCGTACTCTTTCCGCAGCCCGACGGTCCTACCAGAGCCACATAGTCGCCTGGGGCTATGTGCAGGTTCAATCCATTGAACAGGTATGGCATATCTTCGTCATAGCGGAATTTCAGTCCGCTGATGTCAATGTTTCCACTCACGTCTTTCATCATCACCGTGTTGGCTTGCATCTCTGTTTTGGTTTGCAGTATCGGTTTGCAAAGCTTTATTTCGGGAGCCAGCAACGACATCTCTTTGATGATGCTCTGGAACTGCTCTACAGCTTGGGTGGCAATGGCCAGCACGCTGCAGTAGGCGATGTAGTCGGATAGTCCCAGTCCGTAGTGCCAAGCCGCAATCATGGTTACTATCATCGGTAGCAGACGCATGTTGTAGCTCAGTGAACTGCTGAAGGTGAACATCCGTGGATGGCGGCTGCTGAAGGGGTCGGATGGCTCGTATGCCAGTGCCCAGTGCTTGTATGCCCTTGCCTCGGCTCCATTGGTTCTTATCTTCTGCGCTCCCGAAACAAGGCTGAACACCAGTCCTTTCAGTTTTGAGATGTTTGAGTTGACGCTTGTCTGTACCTTCGACCAATAATAATACTGTATGTAGATGACCAGCATATACAGCGCCAAAATCATGATACCCGTGTAGAGTAGCTGACCGCCATAGGTGAAGAACTGTATGAACAGCACAGCGGTAAACATGAATGTGAGCATTGTCGACAGCATGTCCTCGGTGATTTGTGAACTTAATCGCACAACCGACAGGATGCGGTTCGACAAGTCGCCAGGGGCATACTGCTTGAAGAACGTTGCGGGCAGCATCAACAGGCGTGTCATCAGTGGCGCTTGCATGTTGTATTCCACTTTGTCCTTCATACGTATCACTATCAGGTTACGTGTGAGCTGAACCATCACCAGTCCGAAGGCCGCGCTGAACAGCAGTATGGTGATGGGCAGAAGCTGCGATGAGTCGCCCGATGGAATAACCTCGTTGAACAGCAGCTTGCATACGTATGGGGTAAACATGGTAAGCAGCGTCAGTCCCAGACAGGCCAACAGGGCGTAGGCGTAGTCGTATACGTTCAGTTGTCGCAGGGCGTAGCTTATTAACGATGTTAATGTAAGCTCCTTGTCGGGTAGGGGATAGCACAGTGTAAAGGCCTCGGGCTTTAACATGTCGGCATGCTGACGTACAAAGACCTGCTTTCCCGATTTGGGGTCGGGGAATGAGTAGTCGGAGAAATGCGGTGTAAGAATGACGGGCACATCGCCATCGGAGGTGAAGGCCAGAAGTTTTCCCGAGCACGTTGCCCACCAGCGACCTTCAAGTTTTACCTGTCTGAAGAATATGCGCTGATTATAGAGCGCCTCATCCAGCTCGTTGATGTCGGTAGGAATCTCGCGTTGCTGATTAATCTGCCGCCATACTTTCCTGTCAATCATCCCACGGAAAATGTCGGCAGCCTGATTCATAGCCTGCCTGTCGCCTTCAATGCGTTTTACTAACTGATCGAACAATATACTCTTCATAGGCATCAGGCGTATTTCATGAGTTTACTGTACAGACCCTCCTGCTGCATCAGCTCGCTGTGCGTGCCGTGCTGCAGTATCTGTCCGTTCTCCATCACGTATATCTGGTTGCAGTCGCGAATGGTGCTCAGTCGGTGAGCCACCATCACCTGCGTTATTCCCATGTTGCTGATATGCTGCATAACCAGTTCCTCGGTCTTCGGGTCGAGTGCCGATGTAGCCTCGTCAAGAACCAGTATGGTGGGGTCTTTGGCCAGTGCGGTGGCTATCTCTATGCGCTGTCGCTGTCCGCCGCTGAAGTTCTTGCCGTTCTCGCTCATTCTGGCCTTGTAGGCACCCGGTCGCTCGGCTATTTCCTTGTGTATCTGGGCATCGTTGGCAGCCATCACCATGGCAAAGTCCTCTATGGATTCATCCCACATTTTGATATTGTCGGCAATCGAACCCTCGAACAGGGTGATGTCCTGATTCACTACCGCCAGCGAGTTGATCAGCAGGGCGCGGTTCACCTGTTTCATAGGTACGCCGTCGAGCAGTATCTCGCCCTCCCATGGCTCGTAGAGGCCTGATATCAGTTTGGCGATGGTGCTCTTGCCGCAGCCCGAGAATCCCACAAACGCTACGCTCTGACCAGCCTCTATCTTCAGCGAGAAATGACTGAGCACCGGAGGCAGATTCCTGTTGTAGCCGAAGGTTACATCGCGGAGTTCTATCTCGCCTCTGAGTTTTGTCTGTTTCGACTCTGCTTCCTCATCCGGAATCTGCATGGTCTGCTCTTTTACTTCGGCCTCTACCTCTTCCAGACGCTCCATGGCTGCATGCGACTTGAATATGGCCTGTGTAGCCTTGATGGTTTTGTTTATTGGGAAGATGATACTTGAGGCCAGTCCCTGCGTAGCCAGCAGCATACCAGGTGTAAGCTCGCCCTGCAGTATGTACCAAGCTCCAAGACATAGAATCAGGGCATTGCAGAGGTGTAGTGCTAAGAGTGGAGCCGAACCTACTATAATCATACTCATGTTAGAGCGTACGCGTGCGTTCAGAGAGTTGACGTATGTCGCATCCCATTTCTCGAAGAACACGTGCTCGGCTCCCATCGACTTGATGGTTTCCATATTCTTGATGCCGGTCATCGTCACGCTCTGGAGTTCTGCATCGGTAACTTCCATGCCTTTTGCCTTCTGTTTCAGCGAGCTGGCTGTTACTCGCATCACTATTACCAGCACCACCATCGAGAAGACCACAATCAGTCCCAGTTTCCAACTGTATAGCATCATCAGCCACGCGCATAGAAACGGGCGGAGGCATAATACAATGGTGGGGAGGAACGAGTCGATGGTTTTCGATATCTTTGCTATACTTGAATATCGTGCCACCAGCTCGCCCGATGAGTATCGGTCGATGACGCTCATCGGTATCTGCAGAATACTGCTGATAAAACGGGATGAGGCGATGATGTTAAGCTTGCTGTAGTGTTTCTTGAGATGGGAGTTGATGAATAACCATGCCGTGAGTTCCACAACAAATAGCATGATGTATAATATCATCATCGGCGTGTACCACTCCGGGTTCTTCATGGTTATGATGTTGTCGGTAAATACCTGCTGGAAGAATGGAGGCAGCAGATACGATGCCATGTCGATGACATACAGCAGGAGCGTGAAAACAATGAAGCCCATACTACCTTTCATGTAGTGAGCTATCAGTGCAGTGGTAGATGCGTTGCCCTGCTGTTGATTGTTTCTCTTGCTGTCCATCTTCATTCTGTGCTAAGTTGTACGGCGCGGAAGCGGGTTCTTACCGATTCAAACAGATACTGGAACATGCTGCGGCGTTTTACCTCGCTCAGCACCGAGCAGTATGTGCCTACGTGCATGCTTACATCTTCGGGCACGCCGAACGACCAGTCGTACTCCTTGGGATTATCTTTCGATGGCAGCAGCTCTATCTGCACCTGATACATCATGCCGCCCGTCTCCAGCAGTCGTTGTGTCATCACGTCGCTCTTCAATGTCTGTTTCACCACTTCGGCGGCCACGGGGTATCGGTCTATGCGTGTCACGCGGCCCCTTACGTAACCTATCTCGTCGCGTTTCTCGTCTTCGGGCCACACCTGTGCGTTCATGCCCACCTGCAGGTCGCGCTGCCCGGCATTGTCAACGTATGCTATCAGAATGGTACGGTTGATGTCGGTGTCGATGCTGTCTACCACGCTCACTATGGGCTCAAAGGCCTCGAACTCCTCGTTGTCAACCTTGGTGCTGATCACTGTTCCCTCAACGGTGCTGGTCAGTATGCTGTAGCTGTCGCCCACGGATACGAGTGCTACCGACTGTCCTTGCTTCACGTGGTCGCCGCTGTGCACCAGCATGGTGCGTATCATGCCCTTGTTAGGCAGCGACACATCGGTGGTGCCTTGGTTAGGGAATACCACGCCACTATAATACACCTTGTCCGAAACGTTGCCCAAGAACCCCCAGGTAATAAATGCCACCAGCAAGAGCAGCACTGTTAGTGCAATAAGGTAGGTAGGCACTGAAGTAATTTTCAGTACACTTCCTATCTGATCGGCAGATTGGAGTCTCTGTTGACGATTTTCAGCAGAAAAAGGATTCTTCATACACAGTTTAACTTAAATTTATTTTTTCGTTGCAAATTTACAAAGAAAATGGATAAAATCGTATCATTTACGAAAAAAAATCTTATATTTGCACCCGAAACAACAAAAATAAACAATGAAGAAGGGACTACTAATAGTATTCTTGTTCGCATTTGCCGGTATGGTGCTGGCAGATGGTAAAAAGAGTTTGGAAGACTACTGCAAGCAGATAGACGAGGCTATTGCGCACTCGGCTGACTACGTGGCTGCGCACGAAAAGAAGATAGGTGAGACGAAGCATGCGTTGAACATCGAGACGTCGGCCAAAGGAAAATACCAGTTAAATTTTCAGTTGTACGAACTATACAAGCCGTTTGTGAGCGACTCGGCCATGTATTTCCTCGGTAAGTGTATTGCGCTGGCCGACGGGCTTGGCGATACATCAGGCGCCATCAAGTGCCGATCGCTGATGGCCATCAGGTGCTCAAACATCGGTATGTATGATGAGGCTTTGAACATTCTCGACTCGATACAGCCTGTGGGTGTCGACACTCTGACGCTGGGCACATACTACGATGCATATAATAATGTATATAGTGAGCTGGCCTACTACACAAGGCTTGACATGATGAAACAGCGATACCAGGCCAAGGCCGACTACTACAAGAAACTGATGCTGCAGACGATGCCCGAGACCTATGAGTCGTGTTTCCTGCGACGGGAACAGGATGCTCAGGGCGAAGGCAAGTTAGACGTGGCAATGGCCATCAACAACAAGTGGATGAATACGGTAGAGAAGGGCTCGCATCCTTACGCCCTGGTGGCGCTGTACCGTTATATAGAATACAAACTGCAGGGCGACAGAGACCAGATGATGTTCTGGCTGGTAGAGTCGGTGCTGGCCGACATCCATAATGCGGCGATGGATCAGGGGTCGATGTGGGAGCTGGCCAACGAGCTGATGCTGAGCGGTGAAATCGACAAGGCATCAGAATACATCAGCTTTACCAGCGACTGCGCCAACCGCTACGGGTCGCGACAGCGAAACTGGCAGATAGCACCGCTGCTGACACACATTGCCAAAACCTACAAAAGCCAGAGTGAGGATACCACCACCCAACTGCGTATCACGTTGGTGGCCATCAGCTTGTTGCTGCTGTGTCTGCTGGGCGTACTGATATTCCTGCATCGCCGCAACCGACAGCTTAACATCGCCCGAATGGAGCTGAAGGGTAAGAACACCGAACTGCATACGGCCAATTTGCAGCTGGCCAAGCAGACCGAAGAACTGTCTACTCTCAATGCTCAATTATCAACCCTCAATTCTCAATTATCCGAGAGTAACCGGGTGAAAGAAGAGTACATCGGCCGATTCATGAGTCTGTGTTCGCAATACATCGACAAACTTGATAACTATCGTAAGATGGTGAACAAGAAGATGAAGAACAAAGAGTTGGAAGACCTGTTCCGCATGTCGAAGTCGACCGAGTTGAAAGAGAAGGAACTGGAGGAATTGTACCAGAACTTCGACTCGGTATTCCTGCACCTGTTCCCCAACTTCGTGAACGACTTTAATGCGCTGCTGCAGCCCGAAATGCAGGTGCACCCGAAGGAAGAAAACAGGCTGGCAACCGAAATACGTATATTCGCATTGATACGACTGGGCATTGAAGACTCGTCGAAGATTGCCGAGTTCCTGCATTACTCGGTTAATACCATTTACAACTATCGAGCCCGCATCAAGAACGGCGCTCTCGACAATCGTGAGAGCTTTGAGCGACGCATCAAAGAACTTGGGAATATCCAATAGTTAAAAAAGTATTAACAAATTTTATTTTATCGAATATTTGGCGGTTAAAATCTACTAACCGTTAAATATTCGTTGAAAAGATTTGGTGGTTATCGACAAAGTTATTATCTTTGCCGACGAAATCAATGATGATTAGGATGAAAAAAGGATTAGTTGTGCTGAGTATGATGATGCTGACAATTTCGGCATCGGCGCAAAAGAAATGGACTATGCAGGAATGCGTAGACTACGCAATGGAAAATAACATAACTCTGCAGAAGTCAAAACTGCAGAAGCAGAGTGCTACCGAAGACCTGAAAGGGGCGAAGGGAGCGCTGCTGCCTACTCTGAACGCATCGACCAACCAGAGTCTGGGTTATCAGCCCTGGAAAGATGCTGGCGTGGCTACCGTTACCAACGGAACGGTGAATACCAAGGTGGATAAGACCTATTATAATGGTTCGTACGCGTTGAACGCACAGTGGACCGTTTGGAATGGTGGTAAGAAGACCAACACCGTAAAGCTGAATCAGATAGCCGAGGATGAGGCTGAGCTGCAGACACAGGAGACAGCCAACAGCATTCAGGAGCGTATCGCTCAGATATACACTCAGATTCTGTATCTGGATGAGAATGTGAAGGTGAACGAGCAGATGCTTGAAACCGCTAAGAAGAATGAGGAACGTGGTCGCGAGATGGTGAGTGTTGGCAAGATGAGTAAGGCCGACCTGGCACAGCTGAGCGCACAGAGAGCTACCGACGAGTATAACATCGTGGAGACCAAGAGCCAGTTGCTGAGCTACAAGCTGCAGCTGAAACAGCTGTTGGAGATTACTGATGAGACAGAGTTCGATGTGGCTATCCCTGAGATTACCGACGCCATGGTGATGCAGGAGATACCATCGTTGCAGAGTGTTTACGAACAGGCGCTGATAACGCGCCCTGAGATTGAGCGCTCTAAGCTGGCCATCAAGAGCAGCGACGTGAACCTGAGTATCGCCAAGGCCGGATGGATGCCCACGGTGAGCGTATCAGGAAGCTTTGGCACCAGCACTAACTCGCTGAGCAGCAACGGATGGGGCAAGCAGATGAAGACCAACTTCGATGCCATGGCAGGATTCTCAGTCAGTGTGCCCATCTTTGACGGTCGTTCTACCAAGACATCGGTCAACAAGGCCAAGATTCAGCAGCAGTCGGCCCAGCTCGACCTGCTCGACCAGCAGAAGACGCTGTATTCTACCATTCAGGACTATTGGCTGAATGCACAGACTAATCAGCAGAAGTACAAGGCTGCCAGCGCTACCGTCGAGAGCGAGCAGCAGAGCTACGACCTGCTCTCAGAGCAGTTCCGTTTAGGATTGAAGAACATTGTAGAGCTGATGACGGGTAAGGACAATTTGCTCTCGGCTCAGCAGAACCAGCTGCAGTCTAAGTATCAGACCATCTACAACCAGCAGATGCTACACTTCTATGAATCAGGAAGTCTGATTCATAATTGAACATTGATCGTTAAATATTGAACGTTAGGATATGAAAAAGATCGGAAAGAAAGGATGGATAGCGATAGCCGTGGTGGCCGTTATCGTGATTGTGGGCATAGTGAAATGCGCAGGTGGCAAGAAAGAAGAGAAAATCAGCTTCGATACCGCCAAGGTGATGAAAACCAATATCCAGACCAGCATTACAGCTACTGGAACTATCGAGCCTGTTACCAGCGTAACCGTTGGTACTCAGGTGAGTGGTATCGTGAGTCATCTGTATGTTGACTACAATAGCGTTGTGAAGAAAGGACAGGTGATTGCTGAATTGGACCGCACCAACCTGATTAGCGAGTTGAACACCGCTAAGGCCAACCTGAGCAGTGCCCAGAGTTCGCTCAACTATCAGTTCTCTAATTATAATAGGTATAAGGAGTTACACGAGAAGGGACTGGTAAGTGCCGATGAATTCGAGAGCGCCAAACTGCAGTATCTGCAGGCTAAGGAGCAGGTGAATACCTCGCGCGAGAGTGTGCAGAAGGCACAGACCAACCTGGGTTACGCCACCATCACATCGCCTATCGACGGTGTGATCCTCTCGAAGTCAGTCGAAGAGGGACAGACTGTGGCTGCATCGTTCAACACCCCAGAGCTGTTCGTGATTGCTCAGGACCTGACAAACATGCGTGTTATTGCTGACATTGACGAGGCTGACATAGGCGGTGTAAAGGAAGGTCAGCGTGTGAGCTTCACCGTCGACGCTTTCCCCGACGACCACTTTGAGGGTCTGGTGACTCAGGTGCGCCAGCAGGCTACCACCGAGAGCAACGTGGTTACTTACGAGGTTGTGATATCAGCACCCAACAAAGACCTGAAGCTTAAGCCCGGACTTACAGCTAATGTTACCATCTTCACTCTGGAGAAGAACGACGTGCTGGCAGCTCCAGCCAAGGCTCTGCGATTCCAGCCTAACGAGGCATTCCTGCAGAAGGGCGAGACAATCGACGACTGCGAGGGCGACCACAAGGTGTGGACCAAAGAGGGAACTGTGTTTAAGGCCCACAAGGTGGAGATTGGTACCACCAACGGCATCATGACCGAGATTACCGGCGGCATAAAGGAGGGTACCGAGATTCTTACAGACTTCAATATCAGCGGTGGCGCTGGCGAGGCTGAACAGCAGCAGGGCGGTAACCCATTCATGCCACGTCCACGTAACAACAATAACAAGAGTAACAACAAGAGCGGAGGCAACGCCGCTCCCCCAGCACCCTAAAGGTGAGAAGGTGAGAAAGTGAGAAAGAAAGATGGAAGAGAATAAAAAAGTAGTCATCGAGCTGCAGAATGTGAAGCGCTACTTCCAGGTGGGCAGTGAGACGGTGAAGGCTTTGAGGGGCGTCTCGTTCAAGATCTATGAGGGCGAGTTTGTTACCATTCAGGGCACATCGGGCTCAGGCAAGTCTACACTGCTGAATCAGTTGGGCTGTCTGGACACACCTACCAGTGGTGAGTACTTCCTTGATGGTATATCCGTACGTACCATGTCGAAGACTCAGCGTGCCAAGTTGCGTAACCGTAAGATTGGCTTCGTGTTTCAGAACTATAATCTGCTGGCTAAGACCACAGCTCTGGAGAATGTGGAGCTGCCATTGATGTATAATTCCGAGATCTCGGCCAGCGAGCGTCGCCAGAAAGCGATGGACGCACTGAAGGCCGTGGGACTAGAAGACCGTATGTATCACAAGTCTAACCAGATGTCGGGCGGACAGATGCAACGTGTAGCCATTGCCCGTGCGCTGGTTAACGACCCAGCAGTGCTGTTGGCCGACGAGGCAACAGGTAACCTCGATACCCGTACGTCGTTCGAGATGCTGGTGCTGTTTCAGGAACTCTACAAGCAGGGCCATACCATTATCTTTGTGACCCACAACCCTGAGATTGCCGAGTATTCGAGCCGTAATATTAATCTGCGCGACGGAAAGATTCGCGAGGATACTATCAATACGAATATCAAGTCGGCAGCCGATGCTTTGGCTCTGTTGCCTGCACCAGTGGATGACTAGAATGGAAAGGAATAGAAAGGAATTAAAAAGGAAGTGAAAGGGAAGTGAAAAGGACAAATGTTCTGTGATAACATCAAGAGCAATAGTAATGTCCCTTTAACTTCCGAGGCCGAAGGCCGATAACTTCCCTTTAACTTCCCTTTAACTTCAATATAAATAAAGATGAACATATTAAATCTTTTTAAAGTAAGCCTGAAGGCTGTGGGCAACAACAAGATGCGCTCGTTCCTCTCGATGCTGGGTATCATCATTGGTGTGGCAGCGGTTATCATCATGATGTCCATCGGTCAGGGCTCTAAGGAGAGTATCCGTGCTGAGCTGTCTACCATGGGTACCAACCTGCTCACCATCCGTCCGGGTGCCGACATGCGTGGCGGTGTGCGTCAGGATCCGTCGAGCATGCAGACACTGAAGATGGCCGACTACGAGCGTATCGTTCGCGAAAAGAAGTTTGTCACCAAGGTGTCGCCCGAGGTTACAGCAAGCGGTCAGGCCATTTATGGTAATAACAATACCAATGCCTCGATGTATGGCGAGAGTATTGACTATTTGGACATCCGACTTTGGACGATAGAAGAGGGTGAATGTTTTACTGAGGAGGACATCAAGAAGGCCGCCAAGGTGTGCGTGGTGGGAGCTACCATCGTGAAAGAGCTGTTCGGCGAGGGTGCCGAGTGTATCGGCAAGACCATCCGCTTTAAGAGCATCCCCATGCGTATCGTAGGTGTGCTAAAGGCTAAGGGATACAACTCGTGGGGTATGGACCAGGATAATGTGATTATCTGTCCGTATACCACCGTGATGAAGCGTATAGCTGCGCAGACCTACTTCTCGAGTATCATTTGCTCGGCCGTTACCGAGGAACTGAGCGATGCTGCCATCGAGGAACTCACCCAGATACTGCGCGACAACCACAAACTGAAGGAGGATGCCGACGACGACTTCACCATCCGCTCGCAGGCCGAGATGATGGAAACCATGTCGAGCACCATGGACACCGTGACCATCATTCTGGTTGTGGCTGCAGCCTTCTCGCTGTTGGTGGCTGGTATTGGTATCATGAACATCATGCTGGTGTCTGTAACCGAGCGTACCAAGGAGATTGGACTGCGCATGGCTGTGGGAGCCACCGGTCCTGTCATCTCGCTGCAGTTCCTCATCGAGTCGGTGCTGATATCCGTCACGGGCGGCTTGATAGGCGTGATGGTAGGCGTGGGCGCCAGCACGTTCGTGGCGTCGTTTGGATTCCCGTCCAGTGTGCCAGCTTGGAGCATCTACGTATCGTTCCTGGTATGTGTGTTCATCGGCGTGCTGTTCGGATATATCCCTGCGCAGAAAGCTGCTAATATGGACCCGATAGAAGCTATCCGACATGAATAGGAAATTAGGATTTGCGTGCCACTTTCTACTATGGGCTTATATGTTCCTCTCGCCACTTCCATTCTGGCGTGGAACCGGAATCACGTTCGGGCAGTACTTGATGTACTGCCTTGATCCGTTGTTCCTCATGATTGTGTTCTATCTGAACTATCTTTATCTCACTCCGAAGTTTTTCGTATCAGGCAAGCATCGTTACGATCTTCTTATTAATGTGATACTGGTTATCTCGCTGGGTATCATTCTGAACTATTGGAAGGAATTTACTAACGCTTTATATTCAGTTCCAGGCAGGCATCTGGATGCGCTCGACTACTTTTCACGTACGCTGCGTGATAGTCTTAATTTCGCTATCTTTGCCGCTGGTTCTACTGCCTTGGCCCTGGCTCGCCGCTATGTAACGGCCGATAATGCGCTGAAGGAGTCGGAGGCTGCGCGTGCCAAGAGTGAGTATCTCACCCTGCGCTCGCAGATCAATCCGCATTTCCTGCTCAACACGCTTAACAACATCTATGCGCTTACCGCTATCGACCAGGAGCGGGCACAGGATGCCATTCAGCAGTTGTCAAAGATGCTGCGTCACATGCTCTACGACAATCAGGAGAGCGAGGTGCTGCTGAGCGACGAGGTGCAGTTCCTCGAGAACTACATCAATCTCATGAAGATCCGCCTGTCGCAGAATGTAGATGTGACCTTTGTGCCACAGATAGCCCGCCCCGATGTAAAAGTAGCACCGCTTATTTTTATCTCGCTGGTCGAGAATGCGTTTAAGCATGGTATCAGTCCTACCGAGCCGAGTTTCGTGCATATTAATCTGGTATCCATGTGCAATGAGATTACATTCAGCATCGAGAATTCAAACCATCCTAAAACAAGTCAGGACCGCAGTGGTCATGGCATCGGACTCAATCAGGTGCAGCGCCGACTGGAGTTGGCATACCCTGAACATTACACCTGGACCAAAGGTGTATCGGCCGACGGAAAAATTTATACATCTACAATTCATATACAATTATGACTATTACATGTGCTATTATCGACGATGAGCCTTTGGCAGCTGGTCTGCTTGAGAGCTATGCAAAGAAAACACCTTATCTTGAACTCGCTGGTACCTACAACAGCGCCGTTGAGGCGATGAAGCATTTGCGTGAGAATCCAGTACAATTGTTGTTCCTCGACATTCAGATGCCAGAGTTGAGTGGCATTGAGTTTGCCAAGATTCTACCAAAAGACACCAAGCTCATCTTTACCACCGCATTCCCCCAGTATGCGATTGAGGGTTTCAGGGTCAATGCGCTCGACTATCTGCTGAAACCGATTTCGTATAACGACTTCCTGAAAGCCACCGACAAGGCGCTTGAGTGGTTCTCGGTGGCCCAGCGTCAGGACATCTATCGCCGCGATCGCTTTATGTTCGTTAAGAGCGATTATAAGCTGCAGCGTGTATGCTTAGATGATATCCTGTATGTAGAGGGATTGAAGGACTATGTACGTTTTTATCTTAAAAATGGCGACCAGATTATGTCGCTCATGTCGATGAAGAAACTGGAGGAATATCTGCCTAAGCCCGAATTCCTGCGTACCCATCGCTCGTTCATTGTACACATGACTGAGACCCCTCTGGTAGAGCGCTTCCGTATTGTGTTCAACGACGTACAGATTCCGATATCCGACAACTATAAGGAAGACGTCCAGAAGTACTTCGACGAACATACAATCTGATATAGCGAAGGGAAGAAGAGAAGTGAAAAGTGAAAAGTGAGTTTTACAAAATGGGGCGCTTTGGATTTCTGATTGCAAATAAAATCAAAAAATTCAGGCGTCCCTCATAAACTTTTCAGTTTTCGCTCTTCGCTTTTCGCTACTTTTTTGTACCTTTGCAGGCGTTAATATTGCAATTATTCATTTAAATTTATAAATAATATGGTTAATTACAAGGATTTAGGTCTCGTAAATACTCGCGAGATGTTCAAGAGAGCAGTAGCCGGTGGCTATGCTATCCCCGCTTTCAACTTCAACACAATGGAGCAGATGCAGGCTATCGTACAGGCTGCAGTTGAAACAAAGTCACCTGTTATCATGCAGGTTTCTAAGGGTGCTCGTAACTATGCTAACGCTACTATTCTCCGCTATATGGCCGAGGGTGCTGTAGCTTACGCTAAGGAGCTGGGTTGTGAGAATCCTGAGATCGTGCTTCACCTCGACCACGGTGATAGCTTCGAGCTCTGTAAGGATTGTATCGATATGGGCTTCTCTTCAGTGATGTACGATGGTAGCTCACTGCCTTATGAGGAGAACATCAAGATCTCTCGTCAGGTTGTAGAGTATGCTCATCAGCACGATGTAACTGTTGAGTGCGAGCTCGGCGTTCTCGCTGGTGTTGAGGATGAGGTTGTAGCTGAGGAGTCTCACTACACAAAGCCTGAGGAGGTTATCGACTTCGCTACACGCACAGGTTGCGACTCTCTGGCTATCTCTATCGGTACTTCTCACGGTGCTTACAAGTTCAAGCCCGAGCAGTGCACACGCGATCCTAAGACTGGTAAGCTCGTTCCTCCTCCATTGGCATTCGACGTGCTGGCCGAGATCGAGAAGAAGCTTCCTGGATTCCCCATCGTTCTCCACGGATCTTCATCAGTTCCTCAGGACGAGGTTGATACCATCAACAAGTTTGGTGGCAACCTGCCCGATGCAGTAGGTATCCCCGAGGAGCAGCTGCGCAAGGCTTCTAAGAGCGCTGTTTGCAAGATCAACATCGACTCTGACTCTCGTCTGGCTATGACCGCTGCTATCCGTCAGTACATGGCTGAGCACCCAGATCACTTCGACCCACGTCAGTATCTGAAGCCTGCTCGTGAGAACATGAAGAAGATGTACATCCACAAGATTGTGAACGTACTCGGTTCTGATGGAAAGCTTGCTAAGTAATTCTGTTAGAATACAATAACATCAATCCCCGCTAAGTTTCGTTTCTTAGCGGGGATTTTTTTGCCTCTCAAGTCCAAGTAGATTTGCAAATAATATTTTTTCCCCTTTTCCGCTTGTAAATCCAAAAACTTTTTGTATTTTTGGGGCGGAAACCTAGTTATAACAATATTAACCCAATGACAAAATGATAATGAGAAAAGCTACATTACGATTATTGCTTCTTGTTCTGCCCATGATGTGGGGCCTATCATCGTGTACGGAGATCGACTTTGCTGAAACAAACAATTATAAATAATGTATATCATGAAACAAATGAAACAATGGATGCTTGCCGCCATCCTGATTTGCGGCGCAGCTGCTTTCATGACAGGCTGCAATGAAGCGAAAGATAATGAAGATAATCCCGCACAGACGGTGACGAGTGAAGAACTGATTCGCACTTCGCAGAGCTGGGACGGCGTAGAACTGCCTGACTATTTTCAAGGACGCCCAGAACTGGTGGCCGTGAAGTATGTGTTCCCCGCCGGACAAAAGCTGGGCTGGCACCACCACCCTGTGATGAACTACGGCGTACTGGTGCAGGGTGAACTGACCATCATCGGCCAGGACGGCAAGGAAAAGACTGTGCATGAGGGCGAGGCCGTTGTCGAGATGGTGAACACCATCCACCACGGCGAGAACCGAGGCACCAAGCCCGTTATCCTCTACATGTTCTACCTCTCGCAGAAGGACCTGCCTCTGGCCGTGCAGCATCCGGAAATCACGGATTAATGAATAAAACAAAGCTTTGGTTGATCGCCGCTATCCTCATCATTTGCGGCGCAGGTCTGTTTGGCAGTTGTTCTAACAATGATAACTCTGTTAACACTGAGAAGTTCACCATAACCACCCTCAATGTCGACGGACTGCCACAGGCCGTGCCACTGCTGCCGACGTTTGGATTACCCTGGAGCGTAATGGTAACTATCCCGCTCTTGAGCAGGGCTCGGTGATGCAGGATGAAGGCGCCAAGGGCTGGATGCGTCAAGGCGAGACGCTCGAGAAGATGATCTACATTAATCCCCAAGGCGGCACGCAGCACTTCCTCTAACAGCCAAATTTACTATCAATCGCCAAGGCTGATGGAAGCACGATCGCTGACGAAGAAGAGGCCGATGCGTAGTCCTTATATGTGATGAGTATTTCTGATATATAATCCAGTGTACAAGCAAACTGGAATTTTACCCCACTTCTGTTATCCAGCTTTGTATGTTTCAAGTGGTTTTTGTATAACTCTTACATTATTATATTAGGTTTTTATGTGGGTAAATGAATGATGTCTACTACCGTCAGGATGCCACCTGATACCTTGAAGCGGATGTCGAGATTCAGGAAGGGCATGCCGTAGATGCGATCAGGATCGTCGTGATAGCGCGGACGCGGGTCCTGGGCCAGCGTGGCTTTGAGGGATGCTATCTCTTTTTGAGGCACACGGGCGGCCAGCGCATCGGGCAGTTCTACTCCCAGCGGCTGCCATTCTGTTTGGTCTACAAAACCGCTGCGGGCATCGGGGTGGGCATCGGCATAGGCCACGTAGGGCTTGATGTCGTAGATGGGTGTACCGTCCATCAGGTCGGCGCCACGCACGTAGATGACAGGCCCCAGCTTAGGGTCGTGCTCAACACGCTCGAAACGTACGCACGACAATCCTAGGTTGTTTGGGCGGAAGGGCGAACGGGTGGCAAACACACCCATGCGCTGGTTGCCGCCCAGGCGCGGCGGGCGCACCGTAAGGCTCTTCTGGGCATCGCGGTTGGCCGAGAACTCCCATACCAGCCAGAGATAATCAAAGTCTTCGATACCGCGCACGGCATCCATCTGGCGGTATTCGGGTGTGAATACGATACGCCCCGTCAGATCGGGAACGAGTCCGCTCTGACGGGGAATACCAAACTTGGTGGAGAATGGCGATTCGAAATGTGCTATCGGCTGTATCTCCATTCTGTTACTATTTAATTCTGGAATTCAAAGTCTTCAAGTATGCAGATAGACTTGTCCTTCGTGTCGGAGGCGAACTTGAAGTAGATGGCGTGCTTGCCCGTGAACTGCTTCAGCTCGGGCAGGTCGACAGTAAGGTCGGTAGAATTCTGCACCATGTGGGCTGTAACAGGTATGCTGCCAAGCAACTTGCCACCCTGACTCTCCCAAGGACGGTCGATCATCACATCAATCTTACCCTCAACACCCTCTGGTATCAGTCTTATCTTCATGTGCAGATTATCCTTGCCATAGGTGTTGGTGAAGTTGAAGTACTTGTAGCCTACGATGGAGCCATCGGTATTGTTGACAACGCGGTTGCTGTTGTTCTTCAGGTCGTAAGGCTTCTCGAAGTTGGTGTCGGTGCCATACGATGCTTCTATGTACGAACCGTAGAACACATTATTAGGATACTGGTGCTCGGCCACCTTGGGGCCAGTAAACCAGCATGCAATACCTGCCGAGTGGCGCTCCAGAGGATTAAGACCATTGGTGGCAAAGCCCTCAGAGTTATACTCCCCCTCGCTGATCTCTACCTTGCCGCCGGCACCTTTCTGCACTTTCACCTCGATAGGGGCTACCATGGCCTGGCGCGCATATTCGTTGGTGCCCGTCTGGCGGTGGTAGAACACATACCACTTGCCGTTTACCTGACAGATAGAACCATGGGTGTTGCCCGAAACTGTTCCGGTGGCGATGGTGTCGCCCTTCTCGTTGATCTCGCGACCACGACCATCGATGATGGTGCCACCGTAAGTCCATGGGCCCAGAGGATGGTCGCTATAGGCGTAAGCCAGGGTGTAGTTGGTGTCGGGCAGGCCGAACTCGCCATTCTCAGTCCAGCGGCTGTAGATGAACACATACTTGTCTTCGATCTTACGGATAGACGAAGCCTCGAAGAAACGGAACTTGCCAGGCTCGTTCTTGCCTGAAACCATGCCGTCAACAATCTGTGTGCCGGGTTTAACGGTGCACATGGTGGCTGGGTCGATCTCGGCAGCATACGAGTGTTCAAAGCCCCAATAACCATACACCTTACCATCGTCGTCGACAAACACGGCGGGGTCGAAACCATAGATACCGTCAACCTTCGTGGGGTCGTCGGCACTCCAGTTGCACACCTCGAAGGGGCCGTCGGGGCGATTACTCTTGGCTATCAGACTGTTGCGGAAACCAGACTGGTCGTTGGGAAACAGGTAGTATGTCTTCTTGCCGTTGCTATCGGTTACCAGTGCCACATCGGGCGCAAACAGCACGTCGGCAGTCTTGGCCGAATCGAAAGGCTCGCCCTTGGCATTCTTGTCGACTACAAGGATAATGCCGTCGTAGCGCCAATTGTTAAGTTCGTCAACCGGTGCCGACCATACTACCTGGTCGCGACCACAGTACATCGTCTTCAGGTTGTCGTGCGAACCATAGATATACACGCGCTGCTTGCCTGGGTTGTCAGGATCGTCGAACACGTAAGGTTCGCCGTCGGGTATATGCTCCCACAATGGGAGATAGGGGTTACCAACTGTGGTTTTAGTAGTGCTCGCAGACTCTGGTTGGTGAGCGCACGATGCTGCCATCGCTATGCAGCAGGCGGCTGCGAGAGTGGCTTTCAGTACTTTTGTTTTCATTTTTATTAATTTAGTTTGGTTTTTAGATGTCGTCATGTTTCTCCTCGCGGTGTACGGTGAGTCCGAATCCATAAAGGCCTACAACGATGTAGCAGAGTAGGGGGATGATGAAGGGTACAATCATGTCGGTAGCATCGGCAATGACGCCTACCAGCAGGAATCCGCATCCGCCCACAGGGGTCATCATCAGGATGCTGGATGCACTCTTGGTGAGCGATCCCATGCCACGAACAGCGAGCGAGAAGATGGTGGGGAACATCACTGCCTCGAAGAAGTAGTTGCCCAGAAGACCAATCATAGAGATACGGCCGAAGTTCATCAGTACGATCATGGTGCAAACCACACATCCACATCCGCAGATGAGCAGCATGTGCTCGGCAGGTACCCAACGCATGATGAAACTGCCACCGAAACGGCCCACCATGAAGAAGGCCAAAGCAGCTGTGAGCACCATCGATGCAGTGCGGTCGTCCATCCATCCCATGCCTGTAACATAGTTGATGAAGTAGCTGTTGATGGATATCTCGGCAATTTCGTACGAGAGCAGAGCAATCAGTCCGTAAACAAAGAACTTGTGCTTCCAGATGCGCTTTAGCGGGTCGCGGCCGTACTTGGCCTTCTCTTCCAGTCCGTCGTTATGCTTAATCTCTGGCAGCCTTACCTGAGTAAAGATACCGGCGATAAACAGCACCACGAATCCCAGTATTACGTATGGAATTTCTACGTTTCCACCGCCATCGCTGAATAGAAACTGACCAACGGCAAAGGTGGCAAACAGGCATCCCAAGCCGTTGAACGACTGCGAGAGATTCAGACGACTTGATGCCGTCTGCTTGGCGCCGAGCTCGGTAACATACGGGTTGGCCGCCGTCTCAAGGAACACCAGTCCAACGCTGATAATAAACAGGGCAATGAGGTAGGCATCGAGTGTGCCGGCCTCTGTACATGGTACAAAAAGCCACGAACCAAGCGCAAAGAGGATGAGTCCGAACACGATGCCACGACGATAGCCGAAGCGGTTGATAAACAGTCCTGCGGGGATAGCCATCAGGAAGTAACCCATGTAGGTGGTTACCTGGATGAGCGACGACTGGGTGATCGAGATGTGCATCTCGTTCTGGAAGTGCTTGTTCAGCACGTCGAGAATGGCACGGGCAAATCCCCAAAGGAAGAAGAGTGTAGTAATTAATATGAACGGCACCATGTAGTTGGCGCCGTTCACCCTAAATAATCCGTTTTCTTTATTCACTTTTATTTTTCTGTGTCAATGAGTTTCCAGATGCCAGCAGCGCATGCACCACCAACAAATGGTCCTACGATAAATATCCAAAGATTAGCCAGCGCTGTGCCGCCCTGGAAAATGGCAGGGGCGATAGAACGGGCTGGGTTTACAGATGTGCCTGTGTAGCGGATACATACCAGATGAACTAGAACGAGCGATAGACCGATGGCCAGACCGGCAAAGTTGTTGGTAGCACCATTTGTCTTGGCGGTAGCACCCAGCACCACAAGTACGAATACGCAGGTGAAGATGATCTCGGCAAGCAGTCCGCCCAGAACACTGACGTTGACCTGCAGGTCGTTGGCACCTGTGCCCTCAAGACCAGGCACATTCTCGGTTAAAATATACAGCAGCAAAGAACCGATGAAAGCACCGATTACCTGGAAAAGCATGTACATACCGCAATCCTTTCCGCTCATTCGGCCACTCAGGAAACAACCCAGTGTGATGGCTGGATTAATGTGGCAGCCGCTGACACCTCCAATGGTGTAAGCCATGGCTACAACTGCCAGTCCAAAGGCGAAAGCAGTACCTACCACAGCGGGAATGTTGTTTACAGGATCACAACCCAGACTAACAGCTACGCCGCAGCCCATCAGTACAAGCACCATAGTGCCCACCATCTCTGCTAAATACTTTTTCATAATTCTTTAGTTTTAAAAATGTTTGTTATTATGGTTTCTGCTTGCAAAGATACAAATTATTTCGTTTCGTACAAATAAATTCGCATTATTTTTGTACTTTTGCACCATGATGGATTTATTTAAAGGCAAAAAAGTATTGTATGTGCATGGCTTTGCATCGTCTGGGCAGTCGGGCACGGTGACTCGTATTCGTGAGGTTCTGACACAGGCCACGGTGATAGCACCCGATATACCCATTCATCCGGAAGAAGCTATTACATTATTAAATAAGGTGTGTGAGAGCGAGAAGCCCGACCTGATTATCGGTACTTCGATGGGGGGCATGTATGCTGAGATGTTGCGCGGCTATGACCGCATCTTGGTGAACCCGGCATTGCGTATGGGCGACACCATGAAGGAGCATGGTATGATAGGTGCACAGCACTTCCAGAATCCCCGTCAGGACGGCGTGCAGGATTTTATGGTGACCAAAGCTCTGGTTAAGGAGTATAAGGATATCACCGAGCGCTGTTTCGATGGCGTAGACAACGATGAGCAGCATTGCGTATGGGGCCTCTTCGGCGACGAGGATACCACGGTGAACACTTACGACTTATTCCGTGAGCACTACACGCAGGCTGTGCGGTTTCATGGTGAGCATCGCATGAACGACAATTCTTTTATGCACTCGGTAGTGCCGGTGATACGTTGGATTAGCGACCGTCAGGAGGGTAGGGAGCGTCCTATTGTGTATATCAGTATCCGAGCGCTGATGGATCAATACGGTAAACCGTTTAGCTCTTCACAGAAGGCCATCCGACAGCTGCTTGAGACTTATCAGCTGTATTTCGTGGCTCCGGCACTTGTTGATGCTCAGCACTATGCTGATGTAAATGCGTGGTTGTATGAGTATATCAATGTTCCTGCCTATGCACATACCATCTTTACCAATCAGCTGAATCTGCTGTATGGCGATTATCTGATTGATACTCAGAAGGTTGATGGTATGGCTACGGTGATAGAGTTTGGGTCGGATACGTTTAAGACGTGGGACGACATCATCCCATACTTTGAACGCTTAGGCGGTCAGTAAATAACTCCCCTCCTCTTGGGAGGAGGGGTTAGGGGTGGAGGAGATAAATTCTTTTTCCCTTTTTACAAAATTTAGAAGAAAACCTTTGGCGATTACATAAAAACTATATATTTTTGCAGAAAGTTTTAACGACTATACTCTACAGATGAAATATATCGCCTTACCTACCAGTGAAACTCGCCAGCTGTCATTCTATCTGGCGATGGAGGAATATGTGGCTCGTCGCATCAACGAACCCGATTGCTTTTTTATGTGGCAGGTAGAGCCTAGTGTTATCTTCGGGCGCAATCAAGTTCTTGAAAACGAAGTCAATGTGGCCTATTGCCGCGAGCATCACATCAAGATGTATCGTCGCAAGAGCGGTGGTGGTTGCGTGTATGCCGATATGGACAACCTGATGCTGTCGTATGTTGGCGATGGCGATCAGGTGGGGTTTACTTTCAACAAGTTTCTGCAGATGATGCTGCTGGTGTTGCGCAAGATGGGGGTAGAGGCTACCAGCACCATCCATAACGACATTATGATTGGCGATCGTAAAGTGTGTGGAACGGCCTTCTATCAGCTGCCTGGTCGTAGCATTGTTCATAGCACCATGCTCTACGATACCAATATGCAGCACATGTTGAATGCCATCACACCGAGTGTCGAGAAACTGGAGAAGAAAGGTATTCAGAGTGTTCGGCAACGCATCACCTTGCTGAAGGATTACGTCAGCCTGACGCTTGACGAGGTGAAGACGCTGATTCGAGAAACGCTCTGCAAAGGCGAAATCACGTTAACCCCAGAGCAAGTGGCCGAGATAGAAACGATAGAGCAGTCGTACCTGAAACAAGAATTTATACACCTTATAAAATAATCATACAACAACAATAATCTATGGCAATTAAACAAGAAATTTTTCAGAAAACCAAGCGTACTTGTCTCTACGACAAGCACTTGAAGCTTGGCGCTATGATGGTCGAGTTTGGAGGCTTCGATATGCCCCTGCTGTATCAGAGCAGCATTCTCCAGGAGCACAAGGCCGTGCGCGAACATGTAGGATTGTTCGATGTTTCGCACATGGGCGAGGTCACGGTCAAGGGAAAGGATGCCGAGCGCTACGTGCAGCACATCTTTACGAACGATATCGCAGGCGCCCCTGTTGGTAAGATCTATTATGGCATGATGTGCTACGAGAATGGCGGCACAGTGGATGACCTGTTGGTATACAAGATGGGCGAGAACGACTTCTTCTTGGTTATCAACGCTGCCAACATCGATAAGGACTGGGCGTGGATGCAGGAGAAGGCCGAAGGCTTCGATATCGATCTGCAGAACCGTAGCGATTACTACGGTCAGATCGCCGTTCAGGGCCCTGAGTCGGAACATACCGTCGAGAAAGTTTTAGGTTTAGAGTGTAAGGAACTTACTTTTTACACCTGTAAAACTGTTCTCGTTCCACACTCCACACTCCACACTCCACAAGAAATTATTATCTCCCGCACCGGCTACACTGGCGAGGATGGTTTCGAAATCTATGGCTCACACGAGTATATCAACGAGTGCTGGGACAAACTGATTGCTGCAGGCGTACAGGCTTGCGGACTGGGATGTCGCGATACACTCCGCTTCGAGGTCGGATTGCCGCTTTATGGCGATGAGCTCACTCAGGATATCACGCCAATCATGGCTGGTCTGGGGATGTTTGTGAAACTCGACAAGGCTGAGTTCATCGGTAAGGAGGCGCTTGCCAAGCAGAAGGCCGATGGACCGGCCAAGAAGTTGGTTGGTATCGAACTCTTCGACAAGGCAATCCCCCGTCATGGCTACACCGTATTAAATATGGATGGTGAGCCTATCGGCGAGGTAACCACCGGCTATCACACTATCTCATCAGACAAGAGCGTGTGCATGGCACTGGTAGATGCCGCTTATTCTAAGCTCGACACCGAGGTGCAGATTCAGATACGCAAAAAAGTGTTCCCCGGCAAAGTGGTTAAGAAACAGTTCTATAACAAGAGCTATAAAAAATAACCCCTCTCCAACTCCCCCCGAGGGGGAGAGAAAATGAAAACAATTAATATCAAATAATATGGCTAAAGTAATTGAAGGACTCTACTACTCAGAGTCACACGAATTTGTAAGAGTAGAAGGTGATTTTGGTTTCGTTGGTATCACAGACTATGCTCAGAATGCATTAGGTAATGTGGTGTATGTAGATATGCCCGATGTTGACGACGAGGTTGAGGCTGGCGAGGAGTTTGGCGCTGTAGAGAGCGTAAAGGCTGCCAGCGATTTGTATTCGCCCGTTAGTGGTACTGTAGTCGAGGTGAATGAGGCTCTTGACGATCAGCCCGAGCTGATTAACCAGGATGCCTTTGAAAACTGGATCATCAAGGTTCAACTCAGCGACAAGTCTGAGCTCGACAACCTCATGGATGCCAAAACGTATGCTACGTTTTGTGAAAAATGAAAAAATGAAAGAATGAAAAAATGAGAAATTTTCATTATTAATATGTATAAGTATTTTCCGCATACTCAGGAAGATCTGCAGGCGATGATGGAGAAAGCCGGGGTGAAAGACCTCGACGGCCTCTACGCCCAGATTCCTGATAGCATCCGCTTCAAGGGCGATTATAAGTTGCCCTCGGAGATGAGTGAGATGGAGGTTCGCCAGCTGTTCGAGAAGCTGGGCTCACAGAACTATCAGCTCACCTGCTTTGCCGGCTATGGCGTTTACGATCACTATATGCCATCGGCTATTCCAAGTCTGTTGCAGCGTTCTGAGTTCTTAACCTCTTACACCCCGTATCAGGCAGAGATATCGCAGGGCACACTCCACTATATCTTTGAGTATCAGAGCATGATGGCCGAACTGACAGGTATGGACATCAGTAATGCCTCGATGTACGACGGTACCACCGCGTGTGCCGAGGCTATGATGATGGCAGTGGCAGCCGGTAAAAAGCAGAGAAAGGTGCTGGTATCTGAGGGATTGAACCCTAAGACACGCAAGGTGCTTGATACCTATGCCCTGCATCAAGGCATCGAACTGGTTACCATCCCACTAAAGGACGGCATCACACAATTGTCAATTATCAATTCTCAATTGTCAATTAATAACGATGTGGCCGGCGTTATCGTTCAGCAGCCCAACGTATATGGTATCGTTGAAGACTTCACAGGCTTTGCCGATGCGTGCCATGAGCATAAGGCTCTGTTCATTATGGATAGTGTAGCTGCCGACTTGGCTGTGCTGAAGACACCAGGCGAGTGGGGCGCTGATATTGCTGTGGGCGATGGGCAGTCGTTGGGTATTCCTATGCTCTTTGGCGGTCCTTACGTGGGTTATATGTGTTGCACCGAGAAACTGATTCGCAAGATGCCCGGTCGTATTGTAGGTATGACCAAGGATAATCGCGACCAGCGTGCCTTCGTGCTCACCCTTCAGGCTCGCGAGCAGCATATCCGTCGTCAGAAGGCAACATCTAATATCTGTTCGAACCAGAGTTTGATGGCACTCTTCGTTACCATCTATCTCTCGTTGATGGGTAAGCAGGGTGTGAAAGAGGCTGCTCAGTTGTCATATGCTGGCGCTCATTATCTCTGCGATCAGTTGCTTGCAACAGATCGTTTCCATCTGGTTTACAATCACCCATTCTTCAATGAGTTTTACGTGACGTACGATGGTGATGTAGATACATTGCAGCAACGATTCATCGACGCAGGATTCCTGGGCGGTGTGAAGTTGGATAATGGTATCCTCTTCGCCGTTACCGAGAAGCGTACTAAGGAAGAAATTGATAACCTCGTAAAGATAGCTGCCTTATGAACAATCGATTATATGGAAATCTGATCTTTGAACTCTCAAAGGAGGGTCGCAAAGGCTATAGTCTGCCAAAGAATAATTATGGCAGTTACGAGATACCTGCTTCAATGCAGCGTGCTGAAGATGCAAAACTTCCAGAGTGCGACGAGTTGACCGTGGTGCGCCACTATACGAATCTCTCGAATAATAACTTCGGTGTTGATACAGGCTTCTATCCTCTAGGTTCTTGTACGATGAAGTACAACCCTAAGATTAACGAGGATATGGCTGCACTGCCTCAGTTCCAGAACCTGCATCCGGAGCAACCACAGAAGACTGTGATGGGTGCCTTGGCTTTGGTATCGCTGTTGGAGAAATCGCTCTGCGAGTTGACCGGTTTGGCTCACTTCACCTTTAAGCCCTATGCTGGTGCTCATGGTGAGTTGACAGGTTTGATGACGATTGATAACTATCATCGCCAGCGTGGCGATATGGCTCGTAAGAAGGTGATAGTACCCGATAGTGCCCATGGCACCAACCCTGCCTCGGCAGCAGTCTGCGGCTTGGAGATTATCGAGGTAAAATCTAATCAAGATGGCCTAGTTGATCTAGCCGATCTAGAGAGATTAGTAGAATTAGAAGGCGATTCTATCGCCGCCATGATGATGACCAATCCAAATACCCTTGGTCTCTTTGAAACCCGTATTCCTGAGATTGCCAAGCTCATCCATGATTGTGGCGGTTTGATGTATTACGATGGTGCTAACCTCAACCCTATGTTGGGTGCTTGTCGCCCTGGCGATATGGGCTTCGATGTGATGCACATCAATCTGCACAAAACGTTCTCAACGCCTCATGGCGGAGGTGGCCCTGGTGCCGGTCCTGTAGGTGTTCGCGAGGGCTTGCAGGATTGCTTCCCCTTCGTGTCACCCTATCATGGCAACTATGGCGTGATGATGCGTGCCTACGCTTATATTCTCTCGTTGGGGCGTGAGCATATCAAGGAGGTTGGTCCTCTGGCTGTGCTCAATGCCAACTACATCAAGGAGAGTCTGAAGGATGTCTATGAGTTGCCTATCGACACCATCTGCTGTCATGAATTCGTGTTCGATGGTTTGAAGGATAAGTCTACTGGTGTTACTACGATGGATGTGGCCAAGCGCTTGCTTGATTATGGCTATCATGCGCCCACCATCTATTTCCCGCTGCTGTTCCACGAGTCTCTGATGATTGAGCCTACCGAGAACGAGAGCAAGGAGACGCTCGATGGCTTTATCGCCGTGATGCGCAAGATAGCTGAGGAGGCCACAACCAATCCTGACGAGGTGAAGTCGGCCCCTCACACTACGCCTATTGGTCGTGTAGACGATGTACTTGCTGCCAAGCATCCCGTTACCACCTATCGTCAACTTAAGGCAGAAATGTTCAATGAATAAAACTGATTTGATTATCATCGGTGCGGGCCCTGGTGGGTACCGCGCCGCTGAATATGCAGCCAAGCAAGGCCTCAAGGTAGTCATCTTCGAGGGCGCAGAGGTTGGTGGCACCTGCCTCAATGTGGGTTGCATCCCCACCAAAACCTACGTGCATAGTGCCACCTTCGCTGAGGCTCGCGAGCGTATGGCCCAGGTCGTCCCCCAGCTCCGCGCTGGCGTAGAGTCCATCCTCTCGCATCCCAACATCACCCTCATCCGCGAGAAAGCTGCTTTTGTCGATGCTCATACCGTCACCTCCCCCTCGGGGAGGATGGAAGGGGGGGCCATCATCATTGCTACTGGTTCTGAAACTAAATGGCTCCCCATCAAGGGCATCGATGCCCCTCGCGTGGTCGATTCCACAGGCTTGCTCAATCTCGAAACCCTGCCCAAGCGTCTCGCCATTATCGGCGCAGGAGTCATCGGCATGGAGTTCGCCAGCGTGTTCAATCGCTTCGGTTCAGAAGTTACTGTCATCGAATACTTAAAGGAGTGCCTCCCCGCCCTTGATAGCGATATAGCCAAACGCCTTCGTAAGCAGATGGAAAAGGAGGGCATTACCTTCAATATGCAATGTGGTGTCAAGCAGATAGCTGATGGCAAAGTGTTTTTTGAAAACAAGAAGGGTCAGACGGAAAGCGTTGAGGCCGATGTCATTCTTATGGCTACTGGCCGTAAGCCCCGCACAGAAGGTTTAAATCTCGAAGCACTTGGTGTCCCCCTTGCACCTAACGGCGCCATCCCTGTGGATTCTTTCTCGTTCCTCGTTCTTGGACAAGCCAAGCGGCAAAGCCGAGCGCCTCATTCCTCGAATATCTATGCCATCGGCGATGCCAATGGAAAACAGATGCTGGCTCATGCAGCTGAGATGCAGGCCATCCGTGCCGTGAATCACATCATTGGCAAACAAGATGCTATCGACTTCAATATCATGCCCGCCGCCATCTTCACAGAGCCTGAGGCTGCCTGCGTAGGTCCAACCGAGGACCAGCTCAAGGCGCAAGGCATCGCTTACGAGTGCCGCAAGTCATTTTGGCGCGCCAATGGCAAGGCTATGGCCATGAACGAGACCGAAGGTATGCTCAAGCTGTTCACCTCCCCCTCGGGGAGGCCGGGAGGGGGGCTCATCCTCGGCTGCCATGCTTATGGCGCCCACTCAGCCGATATTGTACAAGAGGTCAGTGTCCTGATGTGTAAACACACCACTATCGCTGAATTGGCTGATATGGTGCACATTCATCCCACACTCTCTGAAATACTAAAGACTGCTGCGGAAATTTAATCCGCAGCGGCCTTGTTACATAAAAACTTAACCATTTTGTAACAGCCTATAATTAGGTAAACTAAAGAGTTTTTTGTATATTTGCAGCGTGAAATTTTAAAATGGATAACGAATGGAAATTGAAATTGTATTAAGACTATTAGGTTCGCTGGCTCTACTCATTTTCGGCATGAAGATGATGAGCGAGGCGCTGCAGAAAATGGCTGGTTCAGGTTTGCGCCATGCACTGGCCAAAATGACATCTAACAGAATAAAAGGTATGCTGACCGGCGTGTTTGTGACGTGTGCGGTCCAGTCGTCATCGGCCACTACGGTCATGACGGTCTCGTTTGTGTCGGCCGGATTATTAACCCTTGCACAAGCCATCAGTATCATCATGGGAGCCAACATCGGCACTACGCTCACGGCGTGGATCATGTCGTTGGGCTATAATGTCGACTTAACCAGCGTGGTGTTCCCCGCGTTTATCGTGGGCATGGTACTGATCTATAAACAACGTCATCGAGTGGTGGGCGATCTTCTGTTTGGGTTGGCATTCCTGTTCTGGTCGCTGGTCATGTTGAGCGATGTGGGGCGTAGTATGGACTTAGCGCACAATGCCGATGTGGTGGCATTCTTTGCATCGTTCGATACAGGTAGCTATCTCACGATACTCGCTTTTCTCGGTGTTGGCACTTTGATTACCTGTATTGTGCAGTCGTCGGCAGCTGTTATGGCTATCACCATTCTGCTCTGTTCTACCGGCGTACTACCTATTTATCTTGGTATAGCACTGGTTATGGGCGAGAACATTGGTACTACAGCAACGGCAAATCTGGCTGCTCTGGGTTCAGGTATAGCCGCTCGTCGGGCTGCCCTGGCTCATCTACTGTTTAACGTGTTCGGTGTGATATGGGTGCTCCTGGTGTTCTATCCCTTTGTAGATATGGTTTGTAGTCTTGTGGGTTACGATCCTACGATGTCGGGTCAAACCGCACTTCTACCCGTGGTGCTCGCCTTGTTCCATACCTGTTTCAATTTGCTCAACACGGCCATCCTCTTGCCACTGGTTCCTCAGATGGAACGTGTGGTTTGTCAGTTGATGCCCGATAGTAAGGATAAGACCCGCGAGCCGGTTACTCTGCGCTATATCCAAGGTGGACTGATGGCCACCCCTGAAATATCTGTGATGGAGGCTCAGAAGGAAATCTTCCATTTTGCAGAGCGCATGCAGCGGATGTTCGGCATGGTGCGAAGTCTGCTCGATGAGAAAGATAATCGGGAGTTCGACCGTCAGTTTGCCCGCATCGTTAAGTATGAAGACATAGCCGACCACATGGAAATAGAGATAGGTAAGTATCTGGAGATGGTTAGCAACGAACGCCTGTCTGACCATACTAAAGACAAGGTGCGCACGATGCTCCGACAGATAGGCGAACTGGAGTCTATTGGCGATGCATGCTACAAGATGGCTCGCACCATCCAGCATCGCAAGGAAAGTCGTGAGGATTTTACGCCTCATCAGTATCAGCGACTGCACGAGATTCTTAGCTTGGTCAACGAGGCCTTGACGCAGATGATGGTGGTTGTTTGTGGTCGACGTGAGGATCTTTCTACCGCCCCTTCTATGGAGATAGAGTGCGATATCAATGCGCTTCGCGATGAGCTGAAGGCCAAGAGCATCAGCGAAGTCGATGCCCATCAAGCCACCTATGCAGTTACAGCCCTTTATATGGATGTGGTGGCCGACTGTGAGAAACTGGGCGATTATGTCATCAACGTGGTAGAGTCGCGCCTTGGTAAGCGTTATCTTACTTTCCAAGGCCTGCAGGTAAATATGGATCATAAGTTAGTGACGGTCGACGGTACGCCCGTCAGTCTTACGCGTACCGAGTATGGTTTGTTGTGTGAGCTGATGTCGGCTCATGGTGAGTTGCGCTCCCGCCAACAGCTCATGGATAGCATCTGGGCAGGAACCATCGTTTCTGATCGCACCGTAGATGTCCACATCACCCGCCTCCGCAAGAAACTCGGCCCCTACGCCAACAACATCAACAACCGCCCCGGCTTCGGCTACTATTTCGACGATAAAATAAATAACGCTGCAGGTTAGTTCCTACAGCGTTTTTGTTGTTCCCGGTTCTGTCTAATTTCAGAACCCGATTTTGCGTTTCTCGGTTGTGTCCAGGCGCTCGTTGTCGCAGTGGTTTATCAGCATCGAGAGCGTGTCGTTGTCCTTTCCGTGCAGAATACTGTCAATAGCATAGTGGCGGGCTATGTTTTCTATCTGTCCGCCACTAAAATCATATTTAGTGGCCAGTGTGTTCACCTCCATATCGCCCAGTTCTGGTATCATCGAGTGCCAGATGTGTCTGCGGGCTTCCTCGGTTGGCTTGTCGAACTTGATCTTGTAGAGGAATCGGCGCTCAAAGGCCTTATCCATGTTCTGTTGCAGGTTGGTGGTGGCAATCATAATGCCGTCCAGCTGTTCCATCTCCTGAAGGATGATGTTCTGGAGCGAGTTCTCCATCTTGTCGACAGCATTCTCTGCCCCATTCTTTCTTTTGCCAATGATGGCATCAGCCTCATTAAATAATAAGATAGGTGTCTGTTTGGATCGCTTCACTTGTTCACGATAGCGGTCAAAGAGCGCCTTCACGTTCTTCTCGCTCTGACCTACCCACATACTCTTTAGTTGGGGCACATCTACCACCATAATGTTACGTCCCGTCTTTCGCGCCAACTGATAAACAGTCTCTGTCTTACCCGTTCCAGGTGAGCCATAAAACAGACAGGCAAAACCATTTCGGAATCCCCTTTCCTTCATGCGATCCTGAATCTTCTGATAATTCTCTGACTGCAGGAAACTGCCCAATTCATCTACCTGTCGCTGAATGTCCTTAGGAAAGTACAGTTGTTTCTCTGCCAGACTATTGTAGTCCAGCTGATCAGCCAACTTCTCTTCGGTTTCACAAATACTCATCTCAGCCAGCAGCGAGCGTTTGGCACTATCTGTAAGCTTATACCTGGTAACATCAGCCAGTCCATCTACACATCTATGTTCAATCACTTTTTTCGTTTGCAGTCTGTGCTCGCCCCTTCTCAGTTTTGCTTTTGCTGCATTAAAATCACTTCTGTTATCGAACATATCCTCAATCTGATTAAAACGGATATCATCGTCGTCATCATTTAACAGCTTATGACAGAAGAAAGACGTCATCATCTGATCGTTTGGACTAAGATTTAGTTCCTTCAGGTACTTAACGAACCCCACCTGTGGATTGTCATGAAAGAGTGTTTGCAGCTCCTCACAGAGTTCGTGCGCAGAGATTGCTCCATCACTCAAGTCTTCAAACCATAGTTCAAGCAGTTCGAACATCGCTGCACAGTCCAGCCCCTTCCGCTCGGGAATCTGATACACCTCATTATGCTTCAGACTACGTATCACCACTGTAGGAATGTCGAAGTCGTCTTCATCTCTCACATCCCTAAAGCGCAGCAATCTACGACGCACAAGTGCATCTATATCGTTGGCATAACTCAATACGCTGATTTTATGCATATCCAGATGATTTGCCAAATCGTTATAATCTACACGGCAAGGGCCTTTCTCCATACAAATACAGAATAGTATAGCCTGCCGCTCCGTGATGCCATAACTCTTGGCCAGCAATTGTATCTCTGTTTTTGCCTTCTTAATAAACTCCTTGCTCATCTTTGAGTCCTCAGACAATTCTACCACACGCTCAATAGCCTGCAGTAACGTCATATCCTTACTTTTTATTCTAGATGCCATATACATTACTATTTTAGGCAGCAAGAGCCTTAGGCTCCTGCTGTTTGGTTAGATTGAAATGTCTGATCACTCGTTCTACCTGAAAGAATAATTCCAGGTCGTCAGTGTCGAAGATGGTGATGGCATAGATACCATTGGTGCATGTAGTTACACAAAAGGATTTTTGTCTTTTGAGGAAATTTTTGATTTTTGTAACCAACTTGTCGTTTGATGTCTTAATTGTTGATGTCATAATTTTGATATTTAAGTTTGTAAATAATTTTTATTTTGGATTAAACCTATTTTACCCATTACACCACCAATATAGACGACATAAAGAAAAAATTCAAAAAAGCGGCGAAACTTTTTTGAATTTAATCAGAACTAACTAAGTTTGGTTTCCTTCACCTCTACGTCGAGATTAGGAAATGCCTGGCGAAGTGCATATAGCAAGGGCTCCACTCTGTTGGCCTCAGCATGCAGCACAATACATTCTGGATCGTCTGTGTTCATCGTCAGCAGATTTCCATCATAGTAGTGCGAACCCACAAGCGTCTTCATCAGTATGTTCATCGAGATATAAAGGCCAAGTTCGTTTTCTGGCTCACCATATTTCTGGGCTAGCTCATCTACGAGTGTCTTAACTGCAACTAGTTCTTCAGCGGAACCTCTCACGAAATAGTCGGCTTCATGAGGATCCTCTATTTCTGTTTTATATCTATACCTCTTGCCAGCTGATTTGTAATATTCGCTGGCTTTCAGTGGATTTCTGAAGATACCGTTTTTCTCGTCACCTTTATCATACATCTGGCCAAGCTTCAAGGCAGCACTCTTACTACCATTATTACAGAGTTCTTGAAGAATCGCAGGGTCATGAATAGTGATGACATCGGTATCAGGACTCCCAATGGCAATAAGAATCTCTCTGCGAATCCACCACACAGCATAAGCAATAAACTTAAAACCACGACTTGCGTCAAATTTCAAAGCAGCTTTCTCCAGGCCTGCGCGACCAGCCTTTATCAACTCTTCAATCGAAAGGCCTCTGTTTTGATATTGTATGGCGACACTCAACACAAAACGCTCATTGCATTTTACCAGTTTCTTCATCTCGTCGCAGTCTACACCCTTCTGCTGTATGGCCTTTGCCAACTCAATTTCTTCTTCGACACTTAGAAGTGGAGCCTTACCAATCTCAATTAAATACTTTTCTAATTTATTTCCCATAATCAATCATTTTTGGTTTGTTATGACTTAATAATAGACACATAAAAGAAAAAATTCAAAAAAGCACGAAACTTTTTTGAATCTATCCTTTATTTTGCAATAAAACGGCATCCCAAGACCTTTCTTCTACAGGATTAGAAGGATGCCAGCCAGCCTCCGGCGATGACGCTTTCCACGACTGGTTCTTGTTTTTCGTTATTTCTTTTCTTTGATGGCCTGGATCATGGCTTGGTGAATCTCCCATGCTCCATAGACATAGAAATTAGTGTCCGAATTAACATCATACTTCATGACTGCACGTCGCAGACCTTCCATTCCTGCATCAATTAAATCACCGAAGGCAAGCCCCTTATTCATGTGCTGTCTCGCTGAGCTGACTGTAAAGCCAGACATTGCCAGCTTCAGCTTTTTCATTTCGTCGCAATTAGTACCCTTTTCCTGTATGGCCTTTAATAGTTTGCGTCCCTCGTCAGTTGTTAAAATATCCTCTTTCATATTGTCGCTGTTTTAAGCAGCCAGAGCCAGAGGCTCCAGCTGGGAGGTTAGGTGAAAGTGTCTTGTCATTTTTTGAATGAGATAGTGTGTTGTCACCTCATCGAGATTGAAGATGATAAGGGTGTAAACCCCATTGTTAAATGAGGAAGTTAGGCAAAGTTTTTTGTTGTTGAGGTACTTTTTGATCTTGTCGAAGTAATTTTTTGAATTAGTGCTAATTGTTGTAGCCATAACTTTGAATTTTTAAATATGAATTAAACATAATTTGGGCTATTATTCCCATTGTTGTGACCTTAATATAGTCACATTTCTCAAAAATTCAATTTTAAGGCTAGTTTTTCATAGTATAATAAAAAAATGGCATCCCAAGACCTTTCTACTACAGGTTTAGAAGGATGCCTGCCAGCCTCCGGCGATGACGCTTTCCACGACTGGTTCTTGTTTTTTAGTTATTTTTTTTCTGCGATGGCTTGGATCATGGCTTGGCGGATCCACCATACGGCGTAGGCTATGAATTTATAGTCTGATTTGAGATTAAACTTCATGGCTGCACGTCGCAGGCCTTCTATACCAGCCTCTATCAATTCCATGTCGGTTACTCCTTGATCTTTGTATTGCTTCGCAATACTAGCAACAAAGCGACCATCGGCCTTTTCCAGTCGTTTCATCTCGTCGCAATCCGCGCCTTTTGCTTGTACTGCTTTTACCAGTTTAAGTTCTTCGTCGATCGATAGAACCTCTGCTTTGCCAATCTCTTCCAGATACTCTTCAAGTTTCTTATCTTTCATACTGTTATTGAAATTAAATTAGAATTGAACATAATTTGGGCTATCATTCCCATCGTTGTGACCTTAATATAGTTACAATTCTCATAAATTCAATTTATTCTGCCACTTCTTTCAATTTCTGCCAGACTTTCACCATAGCCCAGGTGTCGAGCTCGCAGTAGCGGAGGAGGGCTTCGCGACAGGCGGCGGCTTCGGCAGCAGGCATATCCTTGATGCGTGGGAAGATGGTCATGGCATGACCTCCATTCTGACAACGCTCATCGAGGTTGTGATAATCAAGCTCGGGGTCATTGGGGAAGAGGGCAGGTAGTACGCTCTTGATACTGAACGAACCGCCCATGGCAGGCACGTAATAGTCACCAGCACGGAATGGATCGATGAGATCTACGATGTGGTCGGCAATGTTCAGCAGGTGCTCGCGCAAGTCGGGATACAACTCTGCCAACTCGCGTATGCGCCCGCACTCGAACATCTTATTATATGCCAGCGTGCAGACATTCATTGGAATATCACGGCACAGCTGTTCGGCCAGCGGACGGCGTGGGTCGCTGCCATCGCTAGGAGCCAGGAACTCTTTGTGCTGATAAGGTGCCGTTTCACTCTCCTTGACCTTTGGTCGAGTCTGCTCACGCTCGGAAGAGTCCAAGCAAGTTTGGCTCTTCTCTCGCTCACTCGCAGCCTTGATATGAAGCGAGTACTGGAAGGTTATCTGTGCATACACCTTTGCTCCGTCGTACTGCGGAATGGCATCCTGCATGGTCTCGAAATCGAGGAAGTAAAGCGGATAAGAGAGTTTATCGAGGAAGCTGCGGATACCTGCTGGATTGATGTGTTCACGCCCCGTTAGTGCAGCCTCAATCTGCATATTCTGAATAGTGCCAATCGACTGGCCTCTTAAGTCCTCGAACGTGATTTGCCCTGCTTGGTAGCAAGCCAGTTTCTTGGCAAACGTGAAGCCGCCTCTACCTTTACCGCCATACACATCGAATACCGAGGGTGTGGGCACGCCATGCTTGCGCTTGCAATAGTCAAAGAAGGCACAGCGGTAGGGCTTCATGCAATGCTCTGAGAGGTCGATATCGGGCTCTGCCTCGTTGTTGATGACCTTCATGGCCTGACTCACACGGGCGGGAACCTTCAACAGCTCGTTTTCTACCATCTCGTGCAGATCGTTAATAACAAAGAGCTGCTGGATATCAAGTTCGCCCTCGCGCACATAGTCGCTGTTTAGACATACCAGATAGGTTCCTGTAACGTTGATGCCACACTGCGTCATCAACCACTTCTGATAGGCAATGTCGGGCGCATATTTCTCTAACTTGGCCTCGTGACCTTCGAACTCCGGGAAACTTGAGCTCTTCACTTCGTAGATGGCCCAACCGCCTTTCTCCTTGTGCAGGATATCGACGGCACAATAGCCGCCATCGCCTATAAACGAGGCCTCGCAGATGTTCTCTACTCCCTCGTCCATGTACTGGCGGGTGAGCTCTGTCATCTTGTTAAGATCCAGACTGCCGTCTTCCTTGTGGGTGGTCACCTCTTTGAAGTCGCCAAACAGCTGCATGGCCAGATCGCCCACCTCGTTACCTTTCTCGAAACGAGCCTGTAGCGCTTCGTCAACTTCCGCCTCTTCAGGTTTGTAGATTCTCAGCCAGAGAGCTTTAGGGCACTGGCTGAACAGCGTATAACGCGATTTTGATAATCCTTTCATATGGTTATTACGATGATTAATCAAAATATTTAAATAGGTTTCATTATTGCGCCACAAAAATAGTCATTATTCTCAAATTATTCAAATAATCGCAGCAAAAAATGGCAAAAAAACCAAAAAGGACTAGTTGGGAAAAAATCCCCCAACCCGTTGCGGGCTGAGGGATTGGACTTAGGCTCCCATGCAGCTGGTGGCGCCTAGTGCCGTCAGTATCGCCGATGCGATCGAGGCGATGAGCTGAACGATAAACTTTACGGTTTCCTTCTTGGTCATGGTTTTAATGTTTTAATGTTAGTAATAATTTCCCCTCCTGAGTTCTTAGGGGGAAGAATTGGGGTGGAGGTTCCCCTCCTCTCGAGAGGAGGGGCTAGGGGTGGAGTGATAAAGCACTGTCCCATCCTCTTTTAATAAGGTATAAGAGTTATTCTCCTCCACCCCTTACCCCTCCTCCCAGGAGGAGGGGAGTACATTGGGGCTCCTTAATCCCCGGGGCTAGGGGTGGTCTGATCAATCCCCAGGGTTAGGAGTCAGTCCGCCGGTTGGGCCGTCGTCCTCGGGATCCTCTACGTCGCCGCTGTCGGTGCTGGTAACTCGCTTCACCTCCTTGCCGTCGCGGTCGTAGCAGGCAATCTGGATGGCGGTGCTGGCCAGCTCGTCCTTCAGGTCGACCGATGGGGTGAAGATGATGCGGCGGCTGGTGATGAGACCCGTCTTCACGTCCTCCACCTTCTCGACCGACTTGGCGCGCAATCCGAATCGCATGGTGCCCAGACCTGGCAGCGCTACGCTGTGACCCTCAGTGGCCCACGCCTTGATTACCTCGCCGGCTGCATCCCAGCAGGCCTGCATCACGCCCTTGCTCACGCCGCTGCGCAGAGCGGCCTCACGGATCACCTTGTCCTGGGTCAGGGCGGTGTACAACTCTGGCATCATGATGTAGCGGTAGGTGCCAGCATAGGTGCCAATCTTCTGCAATTTCTCTTGTGCTTTAACTTTCAGTGCCATAACTTTTTAAATTGATAATTGATAGTTGATAATTGATATTTTTTTGCGGCCACACGTGAAAATTTTTACGCGTGCACGTGCGAACCATTTTTGACGATGCAAAGGTAAGAAATTCTGATTGCGGTTTTCGAATCTCTAGGCAATTGTTTTATAAAATTGTGAGGATTATGCGGTCATGAATGTTATGTGTCACGAATGTCATTAAGCCTTTCGTGCTCAAATTATAGCTAATTAGTATATAATATATATATTATATACTAATTAGAAGTAAATTGAAACATTCAACATCCAAATCGTTAATGACACTCATGACACATGACACTCGTGACCTGCTCGAAATATAATTTGTAATACATTCGGAAAACTTATAATCATCTCTCAAATTTCATGCATAAATGTGTTGGAGTTTGGGAGATAATTTGTACCTTTGCACTAATAATCGCGATTTGTTGACCATTGACACTTGAATAAAATAGGATAATAATATTAATCAATAATAATAAACGACATGGATAAAAGTTTAATGATTTTAGAGTACAAGGAGTCAATTGGACAATGGCACTACAATATGGTGTATGATCACAAACCCAAGAACCAACCCGATGCATATGGGTGGGCCTCGATAGCTTACACTGAAGAGCGTAAGGCAAGGGTGTTTACTTACATGATGGATTGCAAGATGCATCAACGTGAACGCGAGGGGCTTGAACCATATACAACCGAATACGTCAAGAAGGCGTGGAAGTTATTCTGCTACGCCTATAACAGCATCGTCAAATACATTGATATCACAAATGATTACAAGAAATACGTCTCGGATAGATTTGATGATACCAAGGCCCTTGCACGTTTGGGGCATGCTGCTTTTTCGGATGTAAAGGAGGACTATGAATTGGAGTCTGCAGAGGATTATAATCCATTGGATTTCACTGATGCTAACTTCTAAAATGTGACAAACCAATGGATTTATTTCAAATACCTAGAAACCTATTGTACGAGACTCGTACAAATATAGAGGATTTTGGTGTCAACGATGGTAGAACTGTGGATAGTTGTTTGTATCATAATTTGACCAATGATAAATACAATATATCGATAGGCATGTTTAATGATGCCTATTATATATGTACATTGGTGATGATTGACAGTACTCCAGATGAGCATATTCCTGAATATGAGAAAATTGTAACGCATAACGCCTCCGATTCTCGACATCCCTATTATAAGATGCGAAAAAAAATGGTTTATGGAATGGTGTATGTATATCTTAAATGCATAGCCAGCGCCTATGATGCAAAATACCGCAAGTTTAGAAATCGTCTCCGGTTGTCAACCAATATAGAATCTGCAATTCTATTGTCTCATACAATTGAAACTACTATTTCTGATTCTGTATTCGCTCCTCGGAAATTAACAAGGGAATTATTGGATGAAACAGATTGGAATACTCTAACAAACGGATACAAACTTGATGATGTACTGAAGATTCGGGATTTGTTTGGAAGAACTGCTTCAGAACGAATGACAGTCTTCAATGCTATTTTAAGAAAGGCTCAAACGGAAAATGCAAACTCTAACATGCAATTCGAAAGGATAAGGGCATTAAAGCAAGTGAAAGACCGTCTTTCAGACCCCCGCTATTCTTTTAGGGATGATAACGAGGAGAAGGATGCTGATATTCAAATATCGGAAAGGGTGAAAGATATCAGTGTAAAAATAGGCGAAGCCACCATCCCTCTGAAAATACTGGTAGAAGGAGTCAAGAAGAGGGCCCAGCTCAAAGGCTTGGAAGCGGCTATAGAATTATTTGAGAACTTGAATAATATTTTGTGTGGTGTGCCTGAATGGGGTAAAAATGTGCCAGAATTGGAAAAGTACTTCATAGAGGCTCGCGAGAAACGAGAGGCAAAAGCACGAGGCATTTTAATGACTGGCAATCACGCCACGTACAACGAAAATAATAATAAGTAAGTTATGGCAAGAAGAATAATAATGACTGGCGACGAGGCGCAGTATATTGAGCGTCGCGGGGCTAATGCGCAAGTTGACGACGACCGCGAGATACGTATGGAGGGTAGGCACGCACGCTACGAAGAATCGTCGGTAGCGCAGGTGGCTCATTTTCCGGTAAACAACAATGAAGCAATTGGCAAGCAATGGTTCGACTTCCTGATACATCGCGGATTTATAGCCCCCGATACTGAGATGGCTTGCTGGCAGTATCTGATGGGATTCTCGACTAATCAGCCTACCGACATCAAACCGATAGAGTGGCTGAAGACTGTTGAGACCGCCAGGTTGATGCTTGTAAAGGTAAACAGTGAGGTCCTGGAGAAGAAACATATGACCGTGGTACGTATGAATGAACTGGCAGCACAGTGCTTTACCAAGCAAGGTAAATCGTTGAAATTATCTAAACCAAGAATAGAATTGTCGGCCGATGCTGATGCTATTGAGAATTTTATTCCGACCATTTCCGACCTTTAGCTGAAATACCTATAAACACTAAAGTTTCAATATAATTCTCCCGACTATTTCCGACTGTGAAATGGTCGGGAGATACCTTTTATTTTCTTACTTTCCATACATAAAAGTTCCTAACTTTGCACTGTCGAAAAGACAAAACATTAATAACAATTTAAATTTTTAGTTTTTATGGAAAGTAAAATTCTGAGAGTAAAAAAGTGCGGAGTTATGACTACCGTGCAAAGTGAGAAGAGTGAGAACGGTGTGCTGCAGAAGCGCACGCTGGTTCTGCAAGAACTGGGTGGCAAGTACGCTAATAGCTATGTGGTAATAGCGCTAGGTAACCTGGCGACTATCGAATGGGGCGAGAATCAGCTGGTAGTAGCCGATTTGAGATTCCAGACTCATGAATACAACGGACAAGTGTTTATGGATGTTGTGGCTAACGAGATTGTTAAACTTTAAACGGATAAAAATGGAAATTCAAGTTTTTAAGAACGAGATGTTCGGCGAGGTTCGAACATTGATTAATGAGAAAGGTGAGCCTTTCTTTGTAGGTAGTGATGTAGCTGGGGTGTTGGGATATAGTGACCCGCAGAAAGCTGTTAAGATGCATGTAGATGACGATGACAAGCTAACCCGACGAATTGTCGTATCAGGTCAGAATCGAAGTGCAATCATCATCAACGAATCAGGTCTCTATTCGCTAGTTCTTTCTTCAAAGATGCCGCAGGCAAAGGAGTTTAAGCACTGGGTAACCAGTGAGGTGCTGCCACAGATCCGTCAGACGGGTGGTTATCTGCCAACAAGGAACCCTCGCACGGGCGAGGCGCTGACCGACAACGAGATAGTAGAGGCGGCCAATAAGATTCTGGCTCGCACCATATCGCGCGCCAATCTACCAGCCGACGATTGCTTCACGGTATCGCAGATGGCCGATATGCTTGGCATCACCGCCAATATGCTTAACCACTTTCTGGTAGACAAGGGCGTTCAGTTCTGGAATGGATGCCGCTACAAACTAAAGGCAAAATATGCCGATTGTGGATATGATGAGATTCGCTATTTCTTCTACCACGGACTTGAAGGTCAGGGCAAGCAGCGCCCCTACATGGTGTGGACACCAGAGGGCAGAGACTTTGTAGTATCATTGTTTAATAAATAAAGTCTACTGACATTACGGATTAATTAACTTGAGTTCGAAGCGAAAGAAGTCTTCACGTGAAGATGGCCATCGGATTTCTGAAACTTCTGCTCGCAAAAACTTAAGTAAGAATGAAAACAAGAAAAAGCAATATTTTAGGAGAGCAAGTTATGGTTGAAGGTCTGATGGCCTTCGGCAAGTTGGAGAACGGACAGCGCACATTGGATTTCCAGTGTTGCGAGGATGTGGTGGCTGAGGCATTTCAAGGCGACTTCCACGTGCAGGGTATGCGCGATGGCAATGTCTACATGACCGAGCGCCCCAAACGACACAAAAAACAACCGATATTCCGCGACGACAACTGTTCGTTGAGTCACGGACGTAATGGAAAATACTACTTTGTATTTACTATGGACGAAGACCTGATAGACCGTCTGCCACAGCAGTTGGTTCAGCAGGCAGGCAACATCGCCCGCAAGGTATTAAAGGAGATAATTTTTGACAAGGAGGTGATGGGATGAGTGGAAAAATAGCTGTAAACTCAAAGCATACGGGCGACCCTAAGAAGGACCATCGCGGCTATGCCGAGACCATGACAGGAGAGCTGCTGGACCAGCTGCTCTCCGAGCCCTGGCTCAAGAAGATGGTGGCCGACATCCGAGGTGGCAACGAGCGGCAGAAGGACAATCTGCCCTATATCTGTCCGCACTATTCGGCCTTTAGGAATAATCATCGCGCACAAGCTGATATCATCCCCGAGACATTCACGTTTATGACGTGCGTGGATGTCGATGAAAAGGAACTGGTGGATAAAGCTATCAAGCGTGCGCTGGAGTTGAATCAGGATGAGTGTTCTGACTGGAAGGACCTGGTGCTACGCATAGAATATTCGGCCCGCAAGAAGGTGCATATCTATATTCGCATTCCAAAAGGTTTTACAATTGCCGAGGCGCAACAGGCGTTTTGTGCTGAGATTGATGTGCCTTATGATGAGCAATGCATCACACCCGAGAGGTTTATCTATGTGACGGGCAGGGATGAGGAGGTTTATCGTTCGCCGCATTGGCTGGAGCCGCTGAGCGATGAGGAAATAGCTGAACTCCGCGAAGCTTATCTGCAGCGTGGGCTCGATGTGGATGGAAGAAAACTTCACGGTACGGATTCTCTGCGCCCCTGTCATCTCGAGCGTAGTCGAGAGATTTCTTGGACAAGCCAAGCGGCAAAGCCGAGCGCTCCATGCGCTTCGCTTAGTCGAGATGACAATGCAGCTGAACTGGCGACCGCCGAATCATTGGCGAAGTTTGATTTGTGCGCCAAGGAGGCGGGGCTGGATCCAAACTCGATGGATATCTGGGGCGAGCGCAACTGGCACTCTAACCTGTTGGCGGTGCTGTCGGTGGGTGTGGGCAAGTTGATGTCGAGAGAGCAGCTGTTTGCCGTGGTAGGCGAGCGGTTGAAGAACTACTCGCAGACTGATGACTGCCGTACCCTTATCAACTATTTCTACAACAACTACAACGCCGACAAGGGCTTTATGAATGCCGGTCTGCGCGAGATTAATGCCAAGGCGCAGCAGATGCAGAGCCAAGACCAGACCGACGACGATGAACTTGAGGCTGATCAGACCACCCCAGGCCCCTCCTACTCAGGAGGGGAACTCTGCGCGAAGCGGCTGCCGCAGGGGATTAAAGACTCGGTTGATGCCGTTGGTCCAGCCTTGGCCATGCCCGTCATCACAGCCATCTGTCCATGCATCGGAGCGCTAGCAACGGGCGTAAAGCTCGATGTTCACGGGCAGAAGCGCGGCCTGAACCTCATCAGTTATATTGTAGGTGAATTTGCCTCGCGCAAAGGCGATATCGACCCCGTGGTTGATGCCTGGATGAGCGAGGTGTCGGCTGTAGACGAGCTGTATTTGATGCAGGAAGCCGAGTTCAGAAGCAAGAAAAAGGCTGCGAAAAACCAGAAGACACAGCCCGAGGAACCCAAGCTGCCTGTGCGTTATATTGCGCTGAACAACACGGTGGCCAACCTGGCCGAACGACTGGGTAATGTAGAGGGCAAGCATGCTTTCTCGTTCACCCCTGAAGCCGATACCGTGGCGCAGAAATGGAAGTCGAGTATGTGCGATTTCTCGGTGATGCTACGCCAGAGCTACGATGGCTCTAAGTACGACCGCGAGGCTAAGAGTGCTGACGCTGTGAGTGTACATATCAAGCACCTGCTATGGAACGTCACCATGTGCGGCACGCCCGATGCGCTCTATCGTGTGGTTACCAACTACACCGATGGATTCCAGAGCCGTATCGCCTTGGCGCAGACGCCCGACAATACCTATTCTCCACTTGAGGATAAGCCTTACGTGCTCACATCGAAACAGACGGAGCGCATACAGCAGATAGCCCATCTGCTACCGCTGATAAACGGCGAAGTGGTGCTGCCGAAATTGGAAGCAAAAGGTCGAGAGTGGCTGGAGAAAATCAGACTCGAATCGATGATGAATGATGACCGCGTAAAGGCTCGCGAGCGTTTCCGTACCTGCGTAACCACCCAGCGAATGGTGTGCTGCCTGATGCTCTGCCGCGTGTGCGAACAACTCATTCAGAAGCATGGATTTAACGGCGCCGAAATGCAGTTGAAGCAGAACCCGAATCTGTGGAAGGAAATGCTACTGAAAGTTCAGACACCAGCCATGCTCGACACCTATGATGTTATCGCCGATACGCTGATTGATAATGCGCTCTACTTCTTCCGCGACCGTATTGAGAACGCATATCGCAGTCGCGATTATGCCATTAGAAACGAGCGCCGGCGCATTGGTAAGAACGATACGATATACGAGCGCTTGGATATGGAGTTTACCACCGATATGGCCTTGCAGCATAGCGTTAGTGTAAACGGAGCAGGTGTGTCGAGAAACCAAGTTCGCCAGATGCTGAAGAACTGGAAGAACCAGGGACTTGTAGTGCAGACGGAAGCCGGCCGATATAGAAAGGTGTCATGAATGTCATTAAGCTTTTTCGATATGGAGATAAAAAATGATAAAGCATGCTTTGTGCAGCTCTGGCTACGGCTGGAGCGCACAAGGTGCCTGCTGGCGGGGCAGTACAAACGGTTCTGCATCCGCAATGTGTTGAAGTCGTGGTTCGGTCCGTTGGCCACCGATAACATTATCTGGGAAGTATGCCACAACGTGGTGGTGAACGACGAGCAAGTGTGCGGCAACGACACTCTGCCGCCGCCCTCGCTCTACCCACGCAAGCATCGAGAACTGCTGCGGGCCATTGTTGCCGTAAGTCTCGGCATCAGCCTCCGCAAGGTTGACCTCAAAGCCCTCGACGCCGCGTATAGCGTGGCCTTCCCGAATAGTACACCAATTAATATTAATAAAAAGAAAAGAGTATGACACCAAGAGGAATTCGTAACAATAATCCACTGAACATTCGCAAGAGTAAGGATAAGTGGAAAGGCCTGCGAGCCCAGCAGACAGATGCATCGTTCTGTCAGTTTGAATCAATGGAGTATGGTTGGCGTGCCGCCTTCTGGCTGCTCACCCGCACCTACTACCACACGTACCGCCTGTTTACCATCCGCGCCATCGTCCAGAAATGGGCGCCGCCGCACGAGAACAACACGCGAGCATATATAGATAATGTGAGCCGCCTCACCGGCATCGCCCCCGACGAGCCCATCGGCATCCCATCGGATCAACCCGCCCGTTGGATGGCAGTAGCCACCGCCATGGCCATCCAAGAAACCGGCACCGCCGCTCTCGATTACTTTGCCATGCTGCGCGGCTGGACCCTCTGCCGCCAAGATTGCAGATAAACACCAATCCTATTAAGTTATACCTCAGCCTGCAACGGGCTGGGGGAAATTTATTTAGTCCAAACTAGCCCATTTGGGCAAACTTATTATATTTTTTCTGCTTATTTTTGCTTTTTCTAGAGAATAATGACTATCTTTGTGGCGTCAATTAAAAACCTAGTTCAATGAGCTACGATATTTACATGCCATCATTAAAATTCTTGCCCGGCAAATTGAATTTTCCGGCAAGGGTTGCTATGTTATTGGCGTAACAATTAAAAAATGTAGACAATGACAAAACAAGATGAATTCTAAATACATTTAAATATTTGAGAGAAAAAACTATATTAGAAATATGGAAACAGTAAACAACATTATCTATTTCGAATCAGACGAGGAGTTTACCGACTTCTGCGTTGCTCCCTTTGCAGTTATTAAGACTTCTGAAAAGGGAACAATGTATTATGAAGGAGAGTATTCAGATGAATATAAAAAGTGCCTTAAAGAAGGCAAGACGTTCATCATAAAGGATGAGAACTCTCAAGTATTTAAACGCAAATGCGTAACAAAACGCGTTCCAATCGCAGGAGTTCGCACAAGAAAAGATGTTGCAATCCAACTCGCAGTTAAAGGCATAGAGCAATACTTCGGTGAAGAGTAGAGAACAGTCGTGGAACTCACCCTCATCATCTTTAATCTCGACGAGATCGAAACACACTTTCTCGTTCAGAAAATGACAAGACAAAAATGATTATTAAGGTATGAAAGCTCCTAAAGAATATACAATACAAGAACTTCTCGGTAAAATCAGCGAAGAGAAGATACAGTTCAAAATCCCAGGATACCAAAGAGGGTATAAGTGGACTAAGACACAGGCCGACCAGTTGATAGATGACCTGATATCGTATGGTACTCAACAAAAATTGATAGGCTCTGATTATAGTTACCAAGCACAGAATCAAAAATCCGCATCTGCTTATTATCTCCAGCCCATTTCTGTGTGTCCAACAGCAGAAGACGGAAATGTGTATGATGTTATCGATGGCCAACAGCGTCTCACCACTATCTGGCTTCTCTTGTATGCCTGCCATAAGAATAAAAACAAAATAGACAATATTGAATGCCCACAATTCAGTTTGGAATATGAGTCCTTCGCAAGTTGGCAAGATGAATTTAATGGTATTGAGAACGATGACTTTGATGCATTCAAGTGCAAAAGCCTGAACCATTTCCATATTCATGAGGTGTTTTCTACATTCATCAAGAGAGTGGGTAATCTCCAAAAAGGCAACAAAAACAATAAGGTTAAAGCAAAAACTATTTATCAGATACTTCTTTACAATACGAAGATTATCTGGTCGGACATTTCCTCGGATGGCACAACTAACCAAGATTCCATTAGGACTTTCACCAATCTCAATAGTGGTAAGATACCACTGACATGCGGTGAACTGATTAAAGGTCTTGTACTGCAGGAAAACAAATTCCGCAAAATCCAAGGCAGCACCAATGACACGGTTAAGGATGAAGACCAGCGCCTGCTCCTGGCCATACAGGATCTCATCAAAAAATCACGGGAATCAAAGGCTCTGTATGACAAGATTGCCCACGAATGGGATGAGTTTGAGCGTGAACTGCATGACGAAAAGTTGTGGCAATTTATCTACAACAAGGAGGCCAACTACATCTACGACACCCGCCTGGAATACATCTTCAACTTAATAGAAAAGACTGACAAAGGCGATGACTCTATGCACTCGTTTTATAAACTTTATGATAGAGTGACTGAAAACCCTGTCGAGGAAATCAAGCTGTTCTGGGACAATGTTGAGAAATACATGGCTACCATTAGGGAATGGTACAAGGACAAGGAGTATTATCATCTCATCGGTTATCTGGTGGCCACTACTCCCTGGATATCGGTAAATGACGATAAACAGAAAAACAAGATTATAGACAAGACTGTCATATCCTATCTAATAAACGGTTTATATGGGGACAATGGAGACAAGTGGAGTAAGTCAACACTAAGAGATAAGATAAAGAAGCTCATCATAAAGTCATTGATAAACGTTAAAGAAGATAGCCCAGAAAGCGATGACGGCCAGTTAGACCCTGACATCCTTGACAATTTGCGTTATAATCAAGACAATGATGCTATTTGCCGTTATCTTCTGTTCTTCAACATCCATACTATTCTGATGCAAGAAGGCGAAGAGCGTTTTCCTTTCAACAGATACAAGGAAGAAAGATGGGATATTGAGCATATAGCTTCGCAGACAGATTTCAATTCACTGAAGAAGGACAGCAATGAAGCAAAACTCTGGGCCCTGCATATCATCCAGTATTTTACAGGATTGAAAGTGGATAATTATATCGAAGAAGGACGTATTTCCAAAGGTAAGAACACTTTTATTGGAAAGAAGGTGAGAGAACTTCCTGAAAATGACCTGAATAAGCTCCAAGAATATATAAACAATTCTTTCCAAGATTCGGATTCTGACAAGAAAAAACTATGCCAGTCATTAAAGGAATATCTTTGCGGAAATAGCGATATGCTATCGATTCAGCAACAACTGAAGGATCTTGGCTTGGGTGCAACAATGCCCGACGAAGAGAAGGATAAGATAGGTAATCTGACGCTTTTGAACATGAGTATCAATCGAGGATATGGTAATGCCATTTTCCCAGTGAAACGCATGACTATCCAGGATGAATTGCAGAAAGGATATTTCGTTCCTCCGTGTACGCAACGGGTATTCCAAAAAGCATACAGTCGCAAGTTCGACCAGCTATATGTATGGAATGAACAAGATGCAGAGGCTTATTTGGAAAGCATGAAAGAGGCTATCAATACTTTCAATGAAATTAAAGGTACTTATGCCGAGTATAAATTAACGAAAATTAATTCATAGATGGAAGCAAAAGAGTATAATTTCTGGTCATTGACGGAGAGCTATTATCTCGTATTTCCACGTATTCAGAGAGACTATGCGCAGGGACGTCAGACCTTCAAGGCCACTCAGGTAAGAAAGGCCTTTATCGAATCGTTGAAGGATGCTTTGTCAAAGACAAATTCTGCTATTAATCTGGATTTTGTCTATGGTGTTCAGAAAAAGGACGTTAAGGCTGACGAGACCAAGTTCATTCCCTTGGACGGTCAACAACGTCTGACCACACTGTTCCTGTTGCATTGGTATCTGGCTTATAAGACAAACAAGCATGATGCCTTTAAAGGCCATCTTTCTGGCAAAGATGGGAAAGTTCGTTTTGTGTATGAAACCCGTGACTCAGCAAAGGAGTTCTGTGAAAAGATGATTAAGAACTGTATAGAGAATGGTAATCCGCAGCAGTCCGTCAGCTGGAATATCAAAAATCAGAACTGGTTCTTGACCATGTGGACAGAAGACCCAACCGTACAGGGTATGCTCACAATGCTGGATGCTATGGATGATGCGTTCATAGAAGATAAATTGGAAGATTATTGGGAAAAGCTGACGAACAAAGGTTACATCCGATTTTACGTATTGCCTTTCGATGAAAACTATTCTCTTGGTGAAGACCTTTATATCAAGATGAATGCACGCGGATTAGCCCTAACTACATTCGAGAATTTCAAGGCAAGCTTTGAGGAAGAATTATTAGTTGAAGACACCAAGCTATTATTTATAGAAAATATTGATACCAAATGGACGAATATGTTCTGGTATCCTATGACCCCTGACAAAGGCGACCCTCCAGCAAAAGTGGATACGGAGATGATGCGATTCATACGAATGCTGCTCAGCTTCGAATACGCACTCCGTAAAGACAAAAACGAAAACGAGAACAATGGCGAAGACGATACTTCGGGTATGAGCCAAACTGCAGAGCTGAATACCACATCACCACAATACAATGAAGGTGACATGGTCTTCGATGACAAGACTTTCGGAGGCCTGTTGGTGAATGCCAAGGGTAAAGACTTCATCCCCGATGATGAGCAGAACTATGTCTTCTTGGTGGACAAAGGCATTCTCAATGATGACTCTGCAAAATCTATAGTTGAAGGCTTTCGAGTTGTTGGTGAACGCTGGGATGATAACAAACATCAATGGAATGATGACGTGAGTCCCATTAATTTCAATGATGTATGGGACACGTTCTGCAAGAAACCAGACTATAAGACTCAGCTCCTAATATGGGCCATCATTATTGCACCAACAAATGATATAGATAAAGTTCGGTGGTTCCGCCTCTGTCGTAACCTTGTGTGCAACACAATCATCAACGATAAGAAGGATATGAGATGGCTTATTAAAAAACTATACGACTTAAAAGACAAACCAAATTTTGGATTATAAAAAGAAATTGAAGATGGCAAACAATAATGAATATGCTCCTCAGAATTTCAACCAGCAATTTGAGGAAGAGAAAAGAAAGTACGAACTGTGTAAAGATTCAGCTTGGTCAGAAGCCATTAGTCAGTGGGAAGACGAACCGTGCCTTGAAGGCCGCATTAAATTCTTGCTTGACTATAGTAATGGCAATGTGGAGGATTTCAAGAAATACGCAGAAAGGGCTGTGGAGTTGTTAAAGGACGAGAATAACCGGTTTGAACGCCTGCTCCTGAACCAGAATGGCAGTTCTTATCCATGCCAATTGGAAAATATGAAAGTATCGAAGGAGAAAAAAGACTCGTTCAAAATAGAACACATAGAGCAATTCTCTTTTTCTAATAAGGGCAAAGGTGATCGTGACTTTGGATGGCATCGTCTGTTAAATGATAATCCTGAAGAATATACAACCCCTCGTAAAGATAGTCTTGTCAAATGTCAAGAGGCCGCAAAGAATATCATTTGTAACAACTTGCCTGAAGAAACGGAAATAGAACCTAATTCAGACCTAGAAGAGTGGAAACAGCTCCTTGTTAAATGTCCAAAACTCATCCGGTACTGTACAGGCACCATTATATATAAAGTGACATACGGGGATGGGGATGGTACTAGCTCCTATTACCTGTCAACAGACACACGTGACCATTTGCTCGGCAAGCGAAATAAGATATCTGAACTCTATACCAGATATTTATACGAAACCATCCACGAAGATAACGATGATTGGGAATATGTTACATGGTCGTTCAAGGAAGAAAGTCAAGAAATTGATTCCTATCTCAAAAAGGGCGAGATCGAAATTCGCAGACAGAAAAACAAATGGAGTTTTAAAGGACAGCTGTCATTTAATGAGTGTATGTCTGTTGATGATTTAGCATACGAATTGAAAAAATCAATAATTATTTAGCCTCTAATTTTGAATTTTCGAGAGAAGTGACTATGTTACATTTGTTGAACAAAATACGAATAAGATATGGATACAAAACTAAAGCAACTGTTAAATGAGGACTTCGACGGGTTCTTGAAAGAGATCGGTCAAGAGCATTTGCTGAGTGCAGATGAAGAGGCGGCATTAATCACAGCTGTGCAAGAGAAAGGACTGGAGTGTGAAGAAGCCGATCGGTTGGAAAAAGGAAATCTAAGGTTTGTGCTTAGCTTGACGGGACAGTATCGGAATCGTGGTTTGTCACTGGTGGAGTTGATTACCATTGGAGCAGAAGAACTAAGGAAGTCGATACTGAGCTACGATCTCAACAGCGACACCAAATTCCTTACTCATTTCATTGCTTTGACGCGAGTGCGTTTCGAGAAAGAGACTTCCAAGTGACAGAAACCTAATAATAAAAGCGCTGTAAAACTACAGAGCTTTTATTACTTCTTCTACTACCTTGGGGAAGTATTTCATTTCTAGTTGGTGCTCTTTCTCGGCGATGTCATCGACGGTGTCGTCGGGAGAAAGGGCTACCTTGTATTGGGCGATGATCTCACCGGCATCGCATACGGGGGTGACCCAGTGGACGGTCATGCCGGTCTCGGTTTCGCCAGCAGCCTTCACGGCCTCGTGAACATGGTGGCCCCACATGCCCTTGCCGCCATACTTGGGTAATAGGGCGGGGTGGATGTTGATGATGCGGTGTGGATAGGCATCGATCAAGAAACTGGGAACCAAAGGCAGGAAGCCTGCAAGCACTATAAACTCGATGTCATATTTCTTAAGCAGAGGCATCATAACATCGGGATTGTTGAGCTCTGCTTTAGGTGTGACAGCCGTGGGAACACCCAGGTTCTCGGCACGAACCAATGCGTAGGCATCAAACTTATTGCTGACTACGAGCGCGCAATTTACACGCTCGGAGCCAGCAAAATATTTAATCAGGTTCTCGCAGTTAGTACCGCTGCCTGATACGAAAATGGCAATATTCACTACTTATTATACTAAGTGTTCGATGAGATCTGCACGATCGCCGGGAAGCATATCGATGACAGGAATCTCGACCATGGTGTAACATCCGGGCTCAAGGCGCATAGATGCACGAGCCACATTGACAAGTACCTGACCGGTGAGGGCGGGGTTGTTGATGCTCATATTGAACTCAAGACGCTGGTTCTGAGTCTTACCGCTAACACCCTTGCGAACCAGATTAACACCGTGCCCCATGTCGCGAACATCGTCGACGCTCTCTACCTGGAATACGTGAGTCTCATCGCTAGCGAAGTATGGATCGGCCTTGATGGCCTTGGTAACCTCTTCGAGTTTTGCACCATCCTCGAGCTCCACATAAACCATACGACGATGGATGCCCTCGCCAAGAGGAATGGTCATAGAAAGTGCGTTCTTAACGCCCTCCTTAGAGCGAACGCAAACACTGTGGCCCATCGACATACCAGGACCGAAGTTGGTATAGCTCAGACCCTTTGGAGCCAAACTCTGCATCAAGGTGCGAACGATAGAGTCGGAACCTGGATCCCATCCTGCAGCAATCACGCTAACGGTGTTAGTCTCCTTGTTCAGCTTCATGAGGCGCTCACGGTAGCCACGAATCTGGGTATGGATATCGAAAGAGTCGACTGTGTTGATGCCAAGAGGCAGAATCTGATTAGCATACTCCTCGCAGCTACGTGTTGGGGTGGCCAGAATGGCTACGTCTACATCTTTTAACTCGCGGATGTCCTTAACAACGTCGTACTGTGCTAGTTCAGCTGGCTTGTTTTCGGCACCGTTACGACGAACGATACCTGCTACTTCAAAGTCGGGAGCAGTCTCGAGAGCCTCGAGAGCGTACTTACCGATGTTGCCGTAACCTACTACGGCTGCTCTGATTTTTTTCATATTTTTATTCTTCTTTTGTTGAATTTTCGTTGTTTGCGGTGGCAAAAGTAATGCTTTTATATGAATTACGTAACAAAATGACGGCTAAAATTATCTAAAAACTTTCATTTTGTGATAATTTGCAACTTAATGCGCTCAAAATACAATAAATTGTAACGATTACGCGTTTAAAATAATGTATATATACAAAATTGAAAGTTATGATAGAATACATTAAGGGTGAACTGACCGAGTTAACCCCTGCTTTAGCAACCATCGAGGCCGCAGGAATCGGTTATGGTCTGAACATATCGCTCAACACGTTCAGCGCCATTCAAGGAAAGAAAGAAGTAAAGCTCTACGTCTACGAGTCAATCCGCGAAGACGCACATCTGCTATATGGGTTTGTGAACAAGAAGGAACGCGAGATGTTCCTGTTGTTGATAACCGTGAGTGGAGTGGGGGCCAATACGGCCCGAATGATGCTGTCGGGCATGAGTGTGGCCGAGCTTTGTAATGCCATATCAACGGGCAATGCAAAGCTGATACAGGGCATTAAGGGTATAGGCAAGATGACGGCCCAGCGTATTATCGTAGATCTGCGCGACAAGATTGTGACATTAGGTATATCGGACGAGATACCTGCGGGTGGACAGATGGCGGCACCTGTAAACAATCAGGTGAAGGACGAGGCTATTGCTGCCCTCACCATGCTTGGTTTTGCCCCGGCTCCAACGCAGAAGGTGGTGCTCCAGATACTGCAAGCGCAGCCTGATGCCCCTGTAGAACAAGTGGTAAAACTGGCTCTGAAACAAATTAAGTAATTTAATTTGAGGCGGATCGTAGGGATTATTGTGGCTTTTTTGTTCGCGTGCGTAGGTACGTGGGCGCAAAAGCAAGACTCGCTGAAGGCGCGTTATCGCATTCAGAAGACGGCTCCTGTGTTTGTGCACGATCTGGACAGCGCTGCCATCGACCTGAAGATGCCATCCAACATCCGCCAGACCGTTGAGTATAACGACTCGCTGAACGTGTATTATATCGGCACCAAGTTAGGCGACTCGTATCTGAACGCTCCCATACTGATGACGCCCGAGGAGTATCGCAAATGGGTAGAGAAACGGGCGCTGAACGATTTCTTCCACAAGAAGAATGCTGAGAACACCAAGAACGCCGGCAAGGATAAGTTCGACTTTACCGATATGCACTTCGACCTGGGGCCTGCTGAGAAGATTTTCGGTCCAGGCGGCGTGCGCATAAAAACTCAGGGAACAGCTGAACTGAAGATTGGTGGTAACATCAAGAAGACCGACAACCCGTCGCTGCCCATCCGTAACCGTAAGACCACAGCCTTTGACTTTGACGAGAAGGTAAACCTGAACCTGAACGGTAGAGTGGGCGACAAGGTAAACATGAATCTGAACTATAACACCGATGCCACATTTGATTTTGACGCGCAGAACCTGAAGCTGAAGTACGAGGGTAAGGAGGATGAAATCATCAAGCTGGTTGAGGCTGGTAACATCAGTTTCCCGTCGAATAACTCGCTGGTTAAGGGTGCTAGCAGCCTGTTTGGCTTGCGTACCGATATGCAGTTTGGCCGACTGAAACTGCAGACGGTTCTTTCGCAGAAGAAATCATCGACCAAGAGTGTATCGTCGAAAGGCGGAACACAGACTACTGCCTTCGAACTGGATGTGGCCGATTATGAGGAGAACCGTCACTTCTTCCTGTCGCATTACTTCCGCAATCGCTATGATCAGGCCATGTCGACCTTGCCCAATCTTACCACCGGCATCGAGATTAACCGTGTGGAGATATGGGTTACCAACAAAACCGGTAATACATCGAATACCCGTAATATCATAGCTGTTGCCAACCTTGGTGAGAGTGGTCAGCGTGTGCCAAGTAACAATACCGATGGGCTGTATAACATGCTGAGCACCCAGTATGCCGAGGCACGCGATATAGACCAGACTAACACAGTGCTTGCGAATATTCCAGATTTCGAGAGCGGACGAGATTACGAAAAACTGTCGAGTGCCCGATTGCTCACATCGTCGGAATATACCATCAACAAGGCGCTGGGCTATGTGTCGCTGAAGTCGGGACTACAGACCGACCAGGTGCTGGCTGTAGCATTCGAGTTTACATTGGGCGGTGTGACCTATAAGGTGGGCGAGTTTGCTGCCGACATCACCGAGACATCGAAGGCCCTCTACGTCAAGGCGTTGAAGAATACATCAAACAATCCGCAGCAGGCTAACTGGGACTTGATGATGAAGAACGTGTATTACCTGGCTTCGAGAGTAGAGAAAACCAAGTTCCGTCTGGACATCAAATACCAGAGCGACACCGCAGGTGTTTATCTGACCTACATACCCGATCAGCGCGTGAAGAGTACCACCCTGCTGAAGATGCTGGGCTGCGACCGTCTGGACAATAACAATAAGCTGCACCCCAATGGCTATTTTGACTTTGTGGAGGGCTATACCGTAAGCGACGGTCGTGTGTTCCTGCCATCGGCTGAGCCCTTTGGTAGCTATCTGCGCAAGCAACTGCAGAGTAGAGGAATGTCGACATCGGAAGCCGAGAAGTACGTGTTCAGCGAGCTGTACGACAGTACCAAGACCGTGGCTAAGCTCGTAGCCGAAAAGGATAAGTATATGCTGATAGGTCAGTATAAAGGCTCGTCGGCCAATGTCATTTCGCTAGGAGCGTATAATGTACCTCGTGGTTCGGTGGTAGTAACGGCCGGTGGTGTGGTGCTGACTGAGGGTACTGATTATTCTGTTGACTATTCGGCGGGCGAGGTGACTATCCTGAACCAAAGCATCATAGATGCCGGTACCAATGTGAATGTGTCGCTCGAGTCGGATACCGAATACGGCATGCAGCGCAAAACCATGTTGGGACTTAACTGGACATACGACTTGTCTAAGAATCTGCAGATAGGCGGTACCATTATGCATCTGCATGAACAGGCTCTGACATCGAAGGTGAATATGGGCGAAGAGCCGCTGAGCAATACCATCTGGGGATTGAACATCAACTGGAAGCAGGAGTCGCAGTGGCTCACATCGATGCTGAACAAGATACCGTTCCTGCACGTCAAACAACCATCGCACATCTCATTTACGGGCGAGTTTGCCCAGCTGATAGCCGGTACTGCCCGTGGTACTCAGGACAATGCATCGTACGTAGACGACTTTGAGAATACCAAGAGCTATCTCGACATGAGCAATCCTAAGGAGTGGACGCTGTCGAGTGTACCGTCGATGTTTCATGAGAGTAGCGATAAGACAGGTGTTACTAGTGGCTACAACCGAGCCTTGCTGGCGTGGTATAATGTAGACCCGATTTTTACCCGTCGCAGTTCTACGCTGACGCCTGCCCACATCAAGAGCGACCTGGAGCAGTTGTCGAACCACTATGTGCGCGAGGTGTATGTCAAGGAGCTTTATCCTAACCGCGACCAGAGTACCTATAATGGTGCTACCTCGACGTTGCCCATACTGAATCTGGCTTACTACCCACAGGAGCGCGGCCCGTACAATCTATCGCTCGACCTGAATAACGATGGAAGGCTACGTAGTCCTGAAACCAAGTGGGGCGGCATGATGCGTAAGATAGAAACTAACGATTTTGAGCAGGCTAACATTGAATATATCGAGTTCTGGTTGCTCGATCCGTTTATCTATACACGCCAGAACGGGACTGCTGCGGACTATGCTGGTGACTTGTACTTTAATCTTGGCGAAGTCTCAGAGGATATATTGCGTGATGGCAAGAAATTCTACGAGAGCGGTATGCCTGTTGATGGTAGTCAGAACTTTACCACCACCCAGTGGGGTAAGATACCTGTGCAGGCCACCCAGACTTATGCTTTTGCCACTACAACGGGGTCGCGCAAGAAACAGGATACGGGTTATAACGGACTGACCGACGAAGAGGAACAACAGTATGGGGCTTACAGCCAATGGCTGAACTCTGTGGGAGCGATTGTTACCAACGATAGTATCATGCAATCGTGGCGCCAAGATCCTGCTGGCGATGACTATCATTACTTCCGTGGATCGGATTTCGACATCGAGCGCAAGAGTATTCTGGATCGCTACAAGCGTATCAACAATCCCCAAGGCAACTCGCCTGAGACTGAGGACCAGACAGAATCGTATGATACCAGCTATAAGAGCGGTCCGGATGTGGAGGATATCAATCAGGACTATACTCTGAATGAATATGAGCGCTACTACCAATATAAGGTGCATATATCGCCTGAGATACTGGATGCCTATCGCAATGGTGCAGCTCCTGCCGATTGCTTCATTACCGATATGCGTACTAGCAGCGTGAAACTGCGTAATGGTGATACCACCAGCGTTAACTGGTATCAGTTCCGCATACCGTTGGCCGAATATGAGCGCAAGGTGGGCTCTATCAGCGACTTTACCAGCGTGCGCTTTATGCGTATGTTCCTGTCGGGATTCCAGAAACCCATTGTGCTGCGTTTTGGTTCGCTCGACTTGGTACGTGGTGAGTGGCGTATCTACAAGCAGAGCTTGAGTAATGGTGCCGAGAGCGGAGTGCTGGAGGTGAGTGCAGTAAACATCGAGGAGAACAACGATAAGACGCCGGTTAACTACGTTCTGCCTCCAGGCATCAGTCGTGTAACCGACCCCTCGCAGCCGCAGTTGGTAGAGAATAATGAGCAGGCGCTGAACATGGTGGTGAAGAATTTGCAGCATGGTGAGTCGAAAGCCGTGTATCGTAATATTAACCTTGACCTGCGCCAATACAAGCACATGCAGATGTTTGTGCATGCCAACCATCTGGTGCCCGATGCTACGCAGTTAAAGGACAACCAGTTGGCCGTGTTTGTGCGCATGGGTAGCGACTATAAGAACAACTACTACGAGTATGAGATACCGCTGGAGCTTACGCCCGACCGCAGTGACTATAGCAAATACTCAAATGCCGACCGCATGCTGGTTTGGCCGCAGGATAATATGCTTGATGTAAACCTGAATGTGTTTACCCAACTGAAAAAGGCACGCAATCAGGCCAAGGCTCAAGGCATAGGCAGTTTTAACCAGTTGTACAGCGATTACGACCCCGACAGACCAGGAAACAAAATCAGCATACTTGGTAATCCGACGCTGGGCGAGGTGAAGGTGATGATGATTGGCGTGCGTAACATTTCGGGCGATGTGAAGTCGGGTGAGGTGTGGGTTAACGAGCTGCGACTGATGGATAGCAATAACGATGGCGGATGGGCCGCATCGGGCACTATGAATGTGCAACTATCGGACTTCGGTACCGTCAACCTTTCGGGCCGGTATATCAGCGATGGCTTCGGCGGACTTGAAGAGAGTGTCACTCAGCGTTCTACTGATACACAGAAGGAATACTCGATAACAGCCCAGTTTGAACTGGGTAAGTTCTTCCCTGAAAAAGCTAAGGTCTCAGCTCCACTTTACTACTCGGTGAGTCATCAGGAAACACGGCCGCGCTACAATCCGTTAGACTCGGATATGCGACTGAGCGATGCGCTGGAGAGTGCAGCTAACCAGCACGAACGCGACAGTATAGAGAGCATTGCCGTGACCAAGACTCGCAACACTAACTTCTCGCTGTCGAACCTGCGTTGGGGATTAAAGACCAAACGCCATCCAATGCCTTACGATCCTGCCAACTTCTCGTTTTCATATAGTCACTCGCATCGTAATACATCGGGCAAGACTACCGTCTATGAGAAGGAGGATCAGTGGCGCGGTGCCCTGAACTACAGCTACTCGCCGGTATATAAATCGTGGGAGCCGTTTAAGAAACTGAAGGGTAAGTCGAAGTGGCTTAACCTGCCCAAATCGCTTAGCTTCAACTATCTGCCACAGAGCGTGACATTTAACACCGAGATGACCCGTAACTACTACGAACTACAGGAGCGCGACCTTGAGAGTATCGAGAATCAGAACCTGCCGTTAACATTCTCGGAGCAGTTCTTGTGGAATCGTGATTTCTCTTTGCGTTGGGACTTCACCAAGAATTTCCACTTCAGCTTTCAGTCGGCCACACGAGCTGAGATAGAAGAACCCTACACACCTATCAATAAGGACCTTTATCCTGATCAGTATGTGGCCTGGAAGGATTCGGTGAAGCAGAGCATACGTAACTGGGGCACACCGCTCGACTATCAACAGCAGGTTTCTGCATCTTATCAGCTGCCTCTCAACAAGTTGCCGATATTTGATTGGCTCAATGCCGATGCTTCGTACACCGCCAAGTATACATGGGTTCGTGGTACAGAAATGGAGGATGGAACTAGCCTTGGTAATACGATTACTAGCAATCGTAATGTCACCGTCAATAGTGCGCTGAACCTTGAAACGCTCTATAATCATATACCGTTCCTGAAGAAGGCTAACGAGCGTTTCAAGAAATCGGCATCGTCTAAGAAGAATGCTAATAGCAAGCAGAATACCAAGAAGCCGGCATCGCCTTCAAGGTCTGTTGCCACCCAGAAACCTGGTGTAAAGGATTCAGTAAAACTGAAGCGTAACATTGAAAACGACTGGTGGTACAAACCTGCTCAAAGTGTGGCCCGATTTCTGATGATGGTTCGCAGTGTGAACATCAGTTATCGTGAACAATACGCCATGCTTCTGCCTGGATTTATGCCTAACGCTGGCGATATGTTGGGACAGAATAAGTCGGGGGGTGCATTGGCTCCTGGTCTTGATTTTGCATTCGGACTTGTGGGTGACGGTTATCTGGATAAAGCCATGGGTAACGACTGGATGTTGAAGAATAATAGCGTGTCGACGCCTGCTAATATCAATATGAGTAAAGACCTACAGGTTAAGGCGGTGCTTGAGCCTATACGTGATCTGAAGATTGACCTGAGTGCCTCGCGCACCGATAATCGTGCCAAGAGCGTTCAGTATATGTACGATGGTATGCCGACAACCTTAAGTGGAACCTTTACTATGACCACCATCTCGCTGCGTGGGGCATTGGCTGGTATGGGTAATGCCAATAATGGCTATCGCTCGGCAGCATTCGACCACTTCCGTGAGCTGATACCCGAGTTTCAGCAAAGGGTAGGGGGTGAGTACTCGGCCGAGGTGCTGATACCGGCATTCCTTTCGGCTTATACCTCGGGGGCAGGTAATTCGCTCGATATCTTCCCCGCCATCACCCGCTTGCTACCTAACTGGAGTATAAGATATGGTGGACTGTCCAAATTATCTTGGGTACACGATCACCTGAAGAGTCTTAATATCAACCACGCCTATAAGAGTGTGTATAATGTGGGTAGCTATGTTAATAGTAGCTACTCTACGGTTAGTATCAATGAGGCTTTCTCGCCCCTGCTTGGGGTGGATGCTACATTCCAGAATGACCTCACTGCCAAGATTGAATATCGTACCACCCGAGTGCTCAACCTATCGATGACCAGCATTCAGCTAAACGAATCGCTGAGCAAGGATTGGGTTTTAGGTTTGGCATATAAGATACACGATTTTAACCTGTTTGGCGACAAGGGTAATCGCCGTGTGAGCAAGGCTCAGAATCCTAGGAAATCTAGCAGTGCTAGCAATTCTAGCAGTGCTAGCAATTCTAGTAATTCTAGTAATACTAGAAAAACTAGTAAAACCAGCAAAACCGGCGTTAACCACGACCTCAATCTGCGCCTCGATGTCTCTCTGCGCAAGCAGGCCGCCATCACCCGTGATATAGCTTCAGGTGTATCGTCGGCTTCAAGCGGTAATTCTGCCTTTAAACTCTCGTTCATGGCAGATTACACGCTCTCACGCCTGCTCACGCTGACAGCTTATTTCGATAGTCAAACTAACACCCCATTGCTGTCAAGTAATAGTTATCCTACTACTACTTACGACTTTGGCCTCTCTATGAAGTTCTCGCTGACCAGATGATTTTATTGTGCACTGAAACGCTGTACAACAGATTCTAGTTTGGCCTTGATATCGGCATCAGGATAATCGTACGGTGTTACACACACTATTTTCAAATCATAATTACTGAACACTTCCTTACAATAGTCCAGGATATCCTGTTTGGTGATTTCATGTTGGAAGTAATTGTACGGTTGGAGTCTTTTGATGAGTGGCGTAGAATTGATGAAATTTTCCTTGATGCAGGAATAGGTATCTAAGACAACATCTCTACGGATATCGGTCAACGCCTGCTGTTGGAGTTCCTTCTGTTTCTCGATCGACAGTGTGTCCATATTAATAGGCAACTCGTTATGCATGATATCATATAGTTTTTTAGTAATATCATCTATGAAGCCTGTAAACTGGTTCTCGTCTCCATATAGTTCAATTCCTTTGATGCAGTTTATTTCGAGAAGAGGTCTTTCAAATAGTTTATCGGTTTCATCTATAGACGCAGTTGTAAATCCTCCAAAATATGACTTTAGAATATCGCAAAAGCGGGTTTGTATTACCGTTTTTCTTAGATAGTCCAAATTCCTTGTCTCTGAAAGCGCTGTACGAGGTTTCATGAACCAGAATTTAATATTAAATGTGAAACTGTCATACTTCAACATCATTAACTTATTGTCGCTCAGTATGTTCTCAGCTTTTTTAGGAGCAGGCATACTTGGACGACTGCCGAATTTCTGCTTGATCATATCTACAATATCGACAGGTGCTTTGCCAAACACATACAGACACTGATTCTGTGGCGCGTACCATTTCTGGTAATACGCTTCTAACTGTTGGATTGTGATGCTGCGGATGCTCTCAACTTGTTTGTTTATCCACTCGTCGGGAGTACATCCATACACAAAGACTGCTTTGATGTAGTCTTCTTCAGCTTTGGTAAGATTGTATCTTTTGTTGGAGATTTCTGTTGCGAGAAGCTCCTTCTGGCGTTCCAGCTCTGATACTGAGAAACGGGCAGCTCCTGCAATATCGGCAAGCATCTCCATACAAGAGTCAGCGTAGGCGTGCTCATCATTCAATCGAAGCAAACTGAATTCTGTACACTTGTGTTCAATTTCAGAAGTGTAGGATGCACCCTCAGAAAGATGGACTTCCCTGGAGGAAAGCATCCTTTTTAATAAAAGCGAGATACCTGGAATTCCGTCGTCGTGGTTAGTTCCAGTTTTTTGAATGAGTCTCATTTCCAGTTTGTCATATGGGATGCTGTTGTTGCATATATAATAGCGGAAACCATTGTCCAGAACCCCTTGGTAGATGTTTGACGAGTCGGTTACGATGAAATCCTCATATCTGACGCCCTTGGGCTGTGCCGATGTATGGATGGCAATGGCGCATATCATCGATAATAGTAAAAGCTTTGTATTCATATTGATAGTCTTAACTCAATTTTGCTGATTATGTTATTTTGATTTGTTGTTGTAACGTTGCAGTAGGGCGTTCAGTTTCTCAGTAATCTCTTTTTCAGGATAACCATACGGAAGAATACATTGTATCTTCAGTGTAGACTCATTGATGAACTTCTTGCAGTAATTCGAGATATCTTTACCGCTGAGTTCATACGACAAGTATGCATCTGAATCCTCTTGTTTGTATATAGGTAAGGAATGAACGAAACAGTTTATAATTGGTAACGATTCGTCAAGGGTGTTGTCTTTTCCATTTCCTTCTTTTAATTTGGTCTTAGCCTCAGAACGACGCTGTTCTACCAAACTCTCTTTAAGTGTGTCTGCGGCCATGGAAATCTGGACACCATTATTCCTGACATCATCCAGAAAAACGGTCATGCTGTCTACAAGGGCCTGTAAGCCGCTTTCCGGGTCTTCGTCATGAATGTTATATGCAAATCCCATCTGCATTGAAAAACGTTCATCTACCAGACCTTTAACAAATGAGTTTATGTGCTCCTTCTTATTCTTTTCTATTTTATCGGATAGTGCTTTACTGCCTTTTTTCAGCGCATAGTAATCTCTGAAGAATTTGGGACTTTCCTTCTCCGATGTTGTCAGAAGAGGTTGATCAAAATAGAGTATGATGTTACATGTTGGGCTTCCTACTCTGGAAATAGTAAAATTCCTTTGTTGATAGTCTAATGTTGGTGGTGTTGGAGTAGGCTGGCTTGGGTGGTTGCCGAATTGACGTTTTATCATCTCCTCAATACCGTCGGGGATTTTGCCGGAAACCACAAGACATTGTCTCTGAGGCTGGTACCATTTCTTATAGAATGCTTCAAGCTGGGACTGTGTGATCTTCTTTGTACTGTTCAGTCTCTTTTCCCTCCATTGTTCGAGATCGCATCCATACGTGAAAGCTGCAAAGAGGGCATCCACTATTCTTGCTCCCGACATGTATTTTCTGTTGGTGAGCTCGTGCAATACCCTTTCTCTCTGCTCTTCTATGTCCATGGCACAAATGCTGGCATTATAGGCTATTTCAGATAATATCGCCATACATGAATCAGCATATGCTCGATTGCTCTTCAGCTGGTACAATTCGTATGCCATAAAATAAGGAGCTGTGTACCCATTGAAACCTGTACCATAATCCTTACCGAGTTTATTCAGATAGCTTCTTAAGGTACCTCCTATAGCTAATTGCCGATTGGCGGTTAACATCATGTGCTCCAGAAAGTGTGAGATTTCGATGGTCTCTCCGTCGTAATGATCTCCGCCTTTCTGTACCAGACTCATCTGAAAATGATCCATAGGCAGCTTTACGATGTAATACTGAAAGCCGTTGTCTAACGCACCATGAATCACTTTGGAAGAGTCTTTGAGAAGGAAATCCTCATACCTGATATCGTCAGATTTCGCAAACGCCTGCATTCCATGAACACAGGCGAGCATAACTAAAACCAATTTTAGCTTTTTCATTATTTAATTTATTGTTAGATAGTTAAAATTCATAATCCAGTATTTTAAGTTCTGACGATGCAAAGGTATGTTAATCCTTACAGTTACACGATTTATATGCTGATTGTATAACCGTTTTTTATCAAAAGAAACAAAACTGAAAAATATACTTGCTTGATAGTAAGGCGATTACATTTCGGTGTTTTCCATTTGTAACATGCAAATGTATTGTGTGTGTATCAGGGTTAAAAATATGATTAATTAAAAAAAAGCATAGCTTTCGCATGATGGAAGCTATGCTTTTTTTATTTTACTTGTCGTAAGCATGTACGGGATAGTCGGTGGTGTAGTGAAGACCACGACACTCCTTGCGCTCCAGAGCCCAACGGGTGATGAGGTAGCCCACGTTGATCATGTTACGGAGCTCACAAATATCCTTCGATGCCTTCACGCGTTTAAAGAGTCGCTCGGTCTCTTCGTAGAGCATGTCCAGACGGTCCCAGGCGCGATGAAGGCGCAGGTCGCTTCGTACTATACCTACGTAGTTCGACATTATCTGATTGACCTCTTTTACGCTCTGGGTAATCAGCACTTTCTCCTCGTTGGTGAGTGTGCCCTCATCGTTCCACTCGGGCACCTTTTCGTTGAAGTCGTAGAAGTCTACGTGCTCTAGTGAGTTGCGGGCTGCTGTCTCGGCATAAACCACTGCTTCGATAAGTGAGTTTGATGCCAATCGGTTACCACCATGCAGTCCGGTACAAGAGCACTCGCCGAGAGCATAGAGGCGCTCGATAGAGGTCTGGCCGTTCAGGTCGACCTTGATACCGCCACACATGTAGTGGGCTGCAGGACGAACAGGGATATAATCGGTGGTGATATCGATCCCCATTGACAGACACTTCTGGTAGATGTTGGGGAAGTGTTTACGTGTCTCTGCTGGATCCTTGTGGGTGACATCGAGACATACGTGGTCCAATCCGTGAATCTTCATCTCCTTATCAATGGCACGGGCCACGATATCGCGTGGTGCCAGCGACAGGCGCTCGTCGTATTTCTCCATAAACGTCTCGCCGTTGGGCAGTTTCAGTATACCGCCGTAACCGCGCATAGCCTCGGTAATAAGATAGGCAGGATGAGTCTCGTTAGGATTGTGAAGCACCGTGGGATGGAACTGTACAAACTCCATGTCGGCCACTGTTCCCTTGGCACGATAAACCATTGCAATGCCATCGCCAGTAGCAATAACTGGGTTAGAAGTTGTGAGGTATACAGCACCGCATCCACCAGTACACATCACGGTTACCTTACTAAGATAGGTATCCACCTTCTGAGTATCAGGGTTCAGTACATAGGCACCATAGCAGTTGATGTAGGGAGAACGACGTGTTACCTTAGCACCAAGGTGGTGCTGGGTGATAATCTCTACGGCAAAGTGGTTCTCTTTGATGTCGATGTTCGGATCGCGGCGAACGGCTTCCATCAGACCGCGCTGAATCTCAGCACCAGTATCATCTTTGTGATGCAGAATGCGGAACTCTGAGTGTCCGCCTTCACGGTGCAGATCGAACTTGCCATCGCTGGTCTTATCGAAGTTTACACCCCAGTTAACCAGTTCACGAATCTGCTCTGGGGCCATACGTACAACTTGTTCTACGGCCTTTGGATCGCTGATGTAGTCGCCAGCAATCATGGTGTCTTCAATATGCTTTTCAAAATTGTCGAGCTCAAGATTGGTAACCGATGCCACGCCACCTTGAGCAAACGATGTATTGGCCTCGTCGAGTGATGTCTTGCATATCATGCATACCTTACCCTTGCCCGAACGAGCCACTTTTAATGCGTAGCTCATGCCTGCTACGCCGGCTCCTATCACCAGGAAATCATACTTATAAACCATACGGATGATGTTATATGTTGTAATTCTGCTGCAAAATTACTTAAAATTTCGAATATTCTTTGCATCTTGGCGATTTTTTTGTATCTTTGCACAAAACATTACCAAACTATTACAACGATGAAACGACTAGGGCTTATATTGATGTTATTGGTTCCGATGGTGGCACTGGCACAGCAGGCAACCATTGGTGGAACCGTTGTTGATGAGAAAACGGGGCGCCCGTTGCCCCAAGTTAGCGTTTCAGTGGGCCGTGTGTCGGTGGTTACCAACGATGACGGGGCCTTCGTATTAAAACTTGGTGAAACACCAAAAAGCATCACCGTGTCGCATTTGGGCTACAAGACCAAGCGAGTAGCCCTAGAATCAGGAAAGACAGAGCTGTTGAAGATAAAACTTCAGCCCACTGTGATACAACTGCGTGAAATCGTGGTAAGAACAGGCGATCCGCGTGAGGTGGTTGAAATAGCCATCAAGAAGATTCCTGATAACTATAGCCGCAAGCCCGAGCTGCTTAAAGCCTTCTATCGTGAAACGGCGATGAAGCGCAAGCATTTTATCTATGTGGCCGAAGGCGTGGAGGATATGTATAAGACACCATATACGCGCGGTGTAGGTAGAGACAAGGTGGCTATTGTGAAAGGTCGCCGTCTGCTGAGTCAGAAACAGGGTGATACTCTTGGCCTGAAGGTGATGGGTGGACCTGTGCTGCCTGTTCAGCTTGACGTGGTGAAGAATAATGACCTCCTGTTGAATCAGGAAGAGCTGGATGCATATAGTTTCAGCTGGGGTGTGCCCGAATATATTAATGATCGACTGCAGATGGTGGTGCTGATAGAGCCCAAATACCCAAGGGAGTGGGCTTTGTATCATGGCAAGTTGTATATTGATGACGAGCGATTGGCCTTTACCCGTATAGAGCTGAGTCTGGATATGAGCGATAAGCTCAAGGCCACCAAGACCATGTTGGTGAAGAAACCTTTAGGTGTAAGATTCAAACCTCGTGAACTATCGTGTGTGGTTGACTATCGCTATACAGATGGTGTAACGCGTATTAGCTATCTGCGCAACACGTTTAAGTTTAACTGCGATTGGAAGAAACGACTGTTCAGTACATCGTTCACGGCTACTTGCGAGATGGCAGTGACCGAGAGCGAATCTGAAGACGTAAAGCCGATAGTGAGCCGAAACTCGTTTGACTCGCGCGATGCATATTATGATAAGGTAGAATACTTCTTAGACCCTGAATACTGGAGCAACTATAATATCATAGAGCCTTCAGAGTCGCTTGATAAAGCGATACGTAAGCTGGTATCAACATATCAGCGAAACTAAGAGAATTTCGATTAAAAATGAAAATATTAAAGAGTTACAGAAATAGTATATTTGCACTTTTATGGATTGGCTCAATAGGCAGTATGCAAGCGCAGACTGTCGATGCGCTAAGGGTTGATACAACCCAGGTAGACACGGCTAAGGTAGAATTGCCTTGGCCGCAAAACTTACAAGCCCGATTGGATACACTGGTTAGTAGCCCCATGTTGCAATACACGCAACTGGGACTAATGGTTTATGACCTGACTGCCGACTCGACGCTGTATACATTTAACCACCGACAGACGATGAGACCAGCTTCGACCATGAAGTTGCTTACATCTATCTCAGCATTAGATCAGCTTGGTGGTAAATACGAGTTCAAGACATCGCTTTATTACACTGGAAGCGTAAAGGATAGTGTTCTTATTGGAGATCTATATTGTGTGGGCGGTATGGACCCGTTGTTTGATAACACCGATATGGTGGCATTTACTGAGCGAGTAAAGACGCTTGGTATACATACAATCCAAGGAAAGATCATTGCGGTCACCAGTTTTAAAGATCAGGACCTGCTAGGTGAAGGATGGTGTTGGGATGATGATAATCCTACGCTGACACCATTACTGATAGATAAGAAGGATGAGTTTATCAGTAGATTCACTAAACAGTTGGTGAGTGATAGTATATTTTTCGACGGCTCTGCTACAAACGGACAACTACCAAAAAATGCGTCGTTGCTTTGTACCCGTAGTCATCAGTTGGTAGATGTGTTGGAGCCAATGATGAAGAACAGTGATAACCTTTATGCTGAGTCGATGTTTTATCAGTTGGCAGCTGCTGCAGGTGCTCGTCCGGCTAAGGCATCGCATGCCCGACAACAAGTAATCAAAACCCTGTCGAAGGCAGGTGTACGTGGACAGTACAAAATAGCAGATGGTAGCGGACTCTCGCTTTACAACTATGTAACCCCTGAGTTGCTTGCCAAACTGTTGATTTATGCATATCGAAAATCGAGTATCATACGTGACCTTTATGTGTCGTTGCCGATAGCAGGTGAGGATGGTACCTTGAAAAAACGTATGAAGGATTCGCCCGCACATTTAAATGTGAGAGCAAAGACGGGTACTGTTACAGGGGTGTCATCGTTGGCAGGCTATGCGCTTGCTGCCAATAACCACATGCTGGTGTTCAGTATCATTAACCAAGGAATTATGAAGGCCGACGACGGCCGGAACTTTCAGGATAAAGTATGTAAAGCACTGTGTAAGTAAAAAAATAAAAAGTGAAGAATATGGAAACAAAACAAGAACAGATATTAGTTAGAATTACTGGGCAGGATCGCCCTGGTCTTACAGCATCTGTTATGGCTATACTTGCCAAATACGATGCGCAGATTTTGGATATTGGTCAGGCCGATATCCACTCAACACTTTCGTTGGGTATTCTGATTCGTATGGACGAGATGCACTCCGGACAGGTCATGAAAGAACTACTATTCAAAGCAACCGAGTTGGGTGTTAATATTGGTTTCTCGCCTATTAGCGACGATGAATATGAGGACTGGGTTGGCCATCAGGGTAAGAACCGTTATATACTGATGGTTCTAGGTCGTCAGTTGGAGGCCCGTCAGATTGAGGCTGCCACTCGCATTATCGCCGATCAGGGCCTTAATATTGACTCTATTCTGCGTCTCACAGGGCGTAAGAGTATCAAGAATCCTGCTACCCATACCCGTGCTTGTATCGAATTTTCACTTCGTGGCGAACCTGCAAACCGTCAGGAAATGCAGTCGAAACTGATGAAACTGTCGAGTGAGATGGAGATGGACTTCTCGTTTCAGAAGGATGATATGTTCCGTCGTATGCGTCGTCTCATCTGTTTCGATATGGATTCTACGTTGATTCAGACTGAGTGTATCGATGAATTAGCAGAACGCAATGGGGTGGGGGCCGAGGTACGTGCCATTACTGAGAGTGCTATGCGTGGTGAGATTGATTTCAAGGAGAGTTTTACCCGTCGTGTAGCCTTGCTGAAGGGTCTTGACGTGAGTGTGATGCAGGAGATAGCCGAGAATCTTCCTATTACTGAAGGTGTTGACCGTCTGATGTCTATCCTGAAGACCTGCGGTTATAAGATTGCTATCCTTTCTGGAGGATTCACCTATTTTGGTGAGTACCTGCAGCGCCGCTATGGTATCGACTATGTGTATGCCAACGAGCTTGAGATTGGTGAGGATGGTAAGTTGACAGGTCGCTATGTGGGTGAGATTGTTGATGGTCATCGTAAGGCAGAGTTGCTGAAACTGATTGCTCAGGTTGAGAAGGTAAATCTGGCACAAACTATTGCCGTAGGCGATGGTGCCAACGATCTGCCAATGATTAGTGAGGCTGGTCTTGGTATTGCTTTCCACGCTAAGCCACGTGTGGTAGCTAATGCCAAGCAAAGTATCAATACTATTGGTCTTGATGGTGTGCTCTACTTCTTAGGCTTCAAAGATAGCTATCTTGGTGATCAGGGAAAACTATAGTATAAATTCCCCCTCCTAAGGTAGGAGGGGATAGGGGTGGTCTGAACAATGGAATTCTCATTCGTATTATTGGAGTGGTTCAAAGAGCACGGTCGCGATCTGCCTTGGCGGCAGACGCGCGATCCGTATGCCATTTGGCTTTCTGAGATTATTCTCCAACAAACTCAAGTCAAACAAGGTTGGGACTATTGGGAGCGCTTTGTGCGTCATTGGCCTACTGTTGATGATTTGGCAGCAGCCACTGAGGATGAAGTGCTGCGTGAGTGGCAAGGGTTGGGCTACTATAGTCGTGCCCGTAACCTCCACTTTGCTGCCAAACAGATTGTGGAATTAGGGCATTTCCCGAATACCCTTGAAGGCATCAAAGCACTCAAAGGGGTAGGCGATTATACTGCTGCTGCTATTGGCAGTTTTGCGTTTGATATCCCTGCTGCTGTTGTCGATGGCAATGTATATCGCGTTCTTTCCCGCCACTTCGGCATTGATACACCTATCAATACCACAGAAGGCAAGAAGGTCTTCGCTGCTCTTGCACAGGAGTTACTCCCCTCCTCTGGGGAGGAGGGGCTAGGGGTGGAGGGTGTAAGCACTTCTTCTACCTATAACCAGGCAATTATGGATTTTGGTGCGATACAATGCACGCCCCAATCTCCTGATTGTATGGCTTGCCCGCTGATGGAGTCGTGCGAGGCTTTCCGTTCTGGGAAGGTTACTGAACTGCCTGTAAAACTAAAAACACTCAAGGTTAAGGAGCGACATCTCGTTTACGTATATATAAGATGTAAGGGGCATGTGGCCATCCATCGTCGTGGAGCTGGTGACATTTGGCAAGGCTTGTGGGAGCCATATCTCGTAGATGAGGTCCCTGTTGGTGCCATTTTGTTACGACAGAATGTGAAGCACGTGCTTACGCATAGGATATTGATGGCGGATTTCTATCTTTGGGAAGTTGAACAACGTCCCCAACTTCCTGATGATTACGTTTGGATAAAAGAATCGGAGCTTGACGATTATGCCAAGCCCCGATTAATTGAGATCCTAATAGAATCTATTTGTTCTTAAGATAATTCGCAAAGATTCTGGCAGCGCTTTCTACTTTGGCAACGCATGGGCGAGTCTTATAGTACTCGGCTGTGCGAGCCGAAGCTACATAGCTTGAGCTTGCTTTCTCGTAGCCCTTAAGCCCGAGTATCTCGGCACAGATGAGACTGCCGTTCTCCTCTTTCGATTTGGCCAGCAGGTCCTGAACCACCTTATAGCAAGCTGATTTGCCCTCACGGTCGGAGCCTTCGGTCTGACCGCAGTCCAGACCCACCAGCATCACGATGCCCGACACAGCGCCGCACATCATCCTCATGCGACCCACACCGCCACCAAAACCGGCAGCTATCTTCTTAGCCAACGTATCATCAAGTCCATACAAGTCGGCAAATGCCGCTACCACACTCTGGCAACAGCCATAGCCAGCCATAAAATTCTCCACCGCGCGCTCCACGCGCTCATCTAATTCTTTATCTGTCATCATCTTCTATCAAAACCTGTTTATAAAAACTCGGCGCAAAGATAGCACAAATCGCGCAATACACAAAACAAATATTTGTTAATCACGTTAAGATACTATAAATACCACATGCTAAGTCCGCCAAAGCCCGTCAATTTCATTTTTGAGTTTCGTATTTTTGCAACTACGTTGTCGAAGCGACCTCCGCTCGCACAAAAAAAACAACTTATTTTTCACCCAAAAGTAAGTTACTTTTTGAATTGTTTATCCAGCACAAGCTGGCTCAGGCACAATCACCCCTCCCCCTAGCAAACCTTGCGAACAAAAGTTTTATTTCATTTTTCTTATAAAATCTTGCAAACATCAGAAATTCTTCTTATTTTTGCAGCAGAATAGTAATTAGATTATAAAAGCATTATGGAAAAATCTCAGTCAGACACCTTCCGAAAGATACATTTTGCAGTAATGGCTATCGAGGCTAGTGCTCGGAAGGCTAATCTTTCTGGAAAAGATATGCATGACCGGCTAAAACGTCAAGGCTTAATCCATAAGCGCCTGTTGCGCCACTATGAGCAGTTACATACTCAGAGTCTTGATTGGGTAGTGGATGACACTATCGAGACGTTACATAACTGGGAACAAGAAGAAAAGGAGGGTGGAGCATGTTGACGTTGTACCATGGTTCCCAGATGATTGTTCAGCAACCAAGTGCAAAGGCTGGTAGAAAGAATCTTGATTTTGGTCCAGGATTCTATCTTACTAAGATAAAAAAACAGGCTGAGGATTGGGCCATAGTCATGGCAGGCCGAAAGGGAAGGAATGCTGAGGCAGTGCTAAACACCTATCAGTTTGACATGGAGCGTGCAAAAGTTGATGGATTTCGCATCAAGCTGTTTCCTTCATACGATTTAGAATGGTTAGACTATGTTGTGTCATGTCGTCGAGGAAAAGATTATTCCAGTGAATATGATGTTGTTGAAGGTGGTGTTGCCAATGACAATGTAATCGATACCGTAGAAGATTACGAAAAGGGGATTATTACTGCAGAGCAAGCCTTAGGACAACTCAAGTATAAGAAAGTAAATCATCAACTTTGTATTCTTAATCAGGCTTTGATAGACAAATACCTGACATTTGTTGAGAGTACAATCTTAGATTCAGAGGAGGAAGAACTATGAGGGATACTGTGCTTTGGCGAAAACAGAGCCATATCATTATGATGCTTGCTGATGTTCTGAAAGTTGATGCAGAGCAAGCTTTAGACTTGTTTTACTCCACTAAAACTTATCAGCTATTGTCAGATCCTAAATCAGGATTACAACTTATGAGCGACCAATATATTGTCGATGATCTCCTGATGGAACTGAAAGCAGATCATACCTTCTTGGTAAGCAAATCGACCAAGGTCGAGCGGTGAGTATCATTCTTCTTTCGGGCTCCACTCATGAACCATTCCTTTTAGATGCTTCATCCTCTCTTCCTTAATTGCTGGCGAATAGAATAATCCCAACACATAGATATCTGCATTAAAAGAAATCCGTACAGAGGGAACAGACGAGTTTTTGGTATCGTTCTTTTTCCAGACCGCTATCAAGCGTATGAAAGACGAACTTGCCCAAAAGCGCAAGAATAGCATCCCTACGATGTTCTTCTAGGGGAACTTGCTACTGATGATAATACTACCAGCTCCCTAGGCAGGGTTATGATTTTCAGACGTTCGTACCAAATACGGTTTGAACCTTCAAAGTGTTTCTGCGTGTGACTACTGATAATATAGTAGCTAGCCGTGTATTCGTCCATCATATCCAGGAACGTCTTTTTAATGCGCGAACATTTCTCGTTGATGGCATTATCCAGAGGGTTTACCAGATGGTCAACGCCCTCAATAATCTTATCCCTATCCAAGCCTTTGGCCGTAGCAGTATAGTACTTTATTAGTTCATCGCGATAATCAGCCAATCGTTTAAACTCTATACCCTCAGGATGCGCCAAGAACAGCAGATACACCGCCTTATGCACAGGTTGCAGTTCTACCTCTTTCTGATAATCAGCCAAAACAAAGCGATAATCCTCTGTGATAACAAGTCGACTCAATTTGGCCTTAGCCGCCTCTATGCGAAGCTCCTCCAGTAAAGGTGCACCAATAGCCTTTAGCAACAGGTCTTTTCGCCCTGCTGCATGCAATTGCTTAGCCAATATACTCACCTGCTCAGCAATCTCCTCTACCGTATATGGTGCCTCGTTGTTCATTCGACTACGCTCTTCATCACTTTATCCAACCAAGCCTTCAGTTTCGTTACCGTGGTAGACTCCTTTGGCACAATCTCCTCTTCCACCACAGGCTCAACTACTACAGGGGGCTCGGGTTCTACTACTGGTGGCTCGGGGGCTGGCGCAGGTTCCACGTCGAACTTTATTTCTGTCTGTATAATTCTTTCCGCCATAGTGGTGGGCTTTTGGGGCTTATATAGCTTCGGAATCAAATCTTCATAATAGTCATTCTCATCATGGTGCACCTCTTTCTTTACCTCGTTGCTCAGGTCGTCCTCCAGTCCCGTAGCCAATATCGTCACCTTGGCATCTTCGCCTAAGGTATCATCAGTTGCCGTACCCCATATCACATCAATATTAGGATCCAACTGGTCAAAAAAGTCGTCTATCTCCTGCAGTTCGCGTACAAAGATCGGATACTCGTCGCTGGCATAGATGTTAAACAAGATACGCTTGGCCTTGCCAATATCATTGCCATAAAGCAAGGGCGAATCGAGCGCATCCAAGATAGCCTTTTCTACACGATGTTCGCCACGCGCACGTCCCATCGCCATAATGGCACCGCCACCATTACGCATCGTTGTTTCCACATCACGGAAGTCACTCTTTATTCCCCCATCACTGGGCATGGTAATCAGTTCCGAGATACCTTTCACCGCATCCATCAGGATGTTATCAGCCCGTTGGAAAGCCTCCTTTACCGAAAGCTCCGAGTCGGCATACACATCACATAAGCGTTCGTTGTTCACAATCAGCAAAGCGTCCACATTCTTACGCAGCTCATCAACACCCTTCAGTGCCTTGATAATCTTTCGTTTCTTTTCAAAGTAAAAAGGAATGGTCACCACACCCACAGTAAGCAGTCCCATTTCTCTGGCCACTCCAGCCACCACAGGGGCCGCACCAGTACCAGTGCCACCACCCATGCCTGCGGTCACGAACACCATCTTGGTGCCATCACTCAGTAGCTTCATAATGTCATTGATGTTAGCCTCAGCCTCTTTCTTTCCCAGTTCGGGATTGGCACCCGCTCCCAGACCACTCTCACCCAGCATGATTTTCACAGGCACTGGCGAACGCGACAGCGACTGACTATCCGTATTACAAACCGCATAAGTCACGCCCTCAACGCCCTCGTTATACATGTTCCTAACGGCATTGCAACCACCTCCACCAACACCAATCACCTTGATGATGCCCTGCATCGTATCCTTAACGGGACCAAAATCTAATATCTCTTCACCCATACCTCAAATGATTACTGCTGCAAAGATACAAATAATCCTCGAAACAATCAACCCTTCCACCCCTCGCAAGCCTTGCGAAGGTTAATTATTTCGGGTTCCAATCATGCACCAACTCCTTCAGGCGCTCCACTTGATTATCTTCGATTCCCTCAGGATAGCCTAATGCGAGCACAAAGATATCTTCATCACCCAATACGTATTTCTCAAAGCATTTATACTCATTAGTCTTTGCCTTACTTTCCATATAGAAATAGTTTGGGTGCAATTCCTTCATGGTGATGGTATCATTCCCAATCTCCATGATAAATCTTTCTACAGAATTAGCGAATGTATTTACGTCCCAGAGTTCATATCTTGGAATAGAAAAAGTCCTAAGCGCAACATTATTTCCATTGATAGTATAGTAGAACGAGACATGCCCACTATCCTGCTCTGCAGTATTAACCTCAAAGTAATCTGGATACACTACCCTATACATTGGATTCACAAACACAAACGTGTCCAACCTCTCCCAAGTAATCACCTTTTGCGGACTAACCTGATGGTTCTTTTTAGCACAGCACATCAACAACAATATGATGCCTGCCCCTGATATCACTCCTAATATTAACTTTTTCATAAGTTTTGGAGTTTTTCGCTCACAAGATAATTACTATTACGGATTGGTAGTTTGTGTTATCTTTAGAACATCCCTGCCATTATCGATTTCTATTCTACCTAATCTTCCAAGCACACTCTGGCCTAACAACAATGGCGCTTTTTGGTTTCTAACCACCGAGGCACGAACATTCTTTAATTCTAATCCCCCAAAGTTTACTTTGCGTAAATTGATAATAGTACCAACACTTACTTCACCATTGGCATCCATGTAGTGTTGACTGCCAACTACATCTTTATCTGTAAGATAATCGTTCTTCATCATAAAGGTGGCTTCAACCATCGACAAAGTAACATCACTTGCCCCAGTATCAAACACAAAGTGCAGAGGTAAGTCATTTATCGTGCATTTTACCTTGCACACCCCACCTTCTTTGGTAAAGGGTACTTCAGTAACTTCTGTTTTACCTGATTGTTTGCTTTCAACGGAATCGTCCTCGTATTCTTTCAGTTCTCTTTGATGCTTTTCTTTGTATTCATTTACCATGCTTTTAAACTCTGGTAAATTGCGAATATTATCCAAGTCTCTATCTATCGCAATGTGTGCAAATCTTCTATATCCGTGTGAAAAAGCCATTCCAAGATAGCTCAATGCAGTTTCTTTTTCATCCATCAACGAATACAAACATGCTGCATCATAATAAGAATCATTTGATTTTTCAATAATCTTGTTCATGAAATCAATAGCTTTCTCCTTTTCTCCCAAATGGAAAAAAGCAAATTGCGCTACAGAGTGATCGCTTGGCTCAACATCCAGTTCTATAGCTTTCAAGAAATCTTCTTTTGCCAAATCAGAATCCTTTCTTTTCTCATACATTTTACCTCTACAGAAATAGGAATATGCATCCTCTGGGTCAAGTGTTACAGCTATTGTGTAGTCATCTATAGCGCCATCGGTATATCCCCCATTCTCTTTAAACCATGCTCTGCGATGATATGCGTAGTCCCATTCGGGATAACTATTTATAATATCATCCATAACCCTTATTGCATCGTCAACACGACCTGATTCATAATACACATCTGCTTTGGTAGCCTGAGCTCTAACATCTTTAGGATCCATTTGGAGCGTTTTTTCCAAATACGTCAAAGCCAAATCGTACTCACCAATACTCTCATAACATACAGCAATACTTCTGAATATCACAGAATTCGTATTTATCTCTGCCGCCTTTTTGTAATACTCAATAGCCTTCTTCGTAGCACCTTTTCGGTCATATACCACTCCCAAATAATAAGGCCATGCCTGATCATTAGGGTCTTTATTACATTGAATTACTAATTTCGTCTTGAGTAGTGCGAAAGCATCATCCACGATGTTTTGCATAAGATAATACGCTTTTTGATCGCCATCTATTATCAACGCAGCAATGATATCGTCAATAGCCTCACTATACTTCTTTAAGCCAATATAGCTTTCAGCTCTAAATGAATAAACCGATGAGTAATTGTTGTCCAACTTGACTACATAATCAAATTGCTTGATAGCGTTCACCCATTGCTCTTGGGCATTAGCATTACGTCCAATCCCCATATACCCCATAACATCACCAGGCTTTAGCTCTATCATCTTCCGATAGTCTGCATCAGAACGAGCATAATCACCTTGCTCGTAATATACCTGCGCCCTATCCTCATAAGGTTTTGTTTCATTGGGTTTCAAACGTATTGCTTCGGTATAGTCAGATAAAGCTTTGATGGTATCTCCCAAATGTAGATATATGTCTCCTCTTGTGGTATGTGCAAACGAAGTGTAATCCACGTCTTTCTTTGGAAGGTATTTTATTGCCAAATCAACAGCAGTAAGCGCTCTACCATATTCCTCTGAACGAGTTCTTAACGAAGCTATCCACACAAACGAATATCCATTTTTAGGATTCTCCTGTACATCTTTGTTGAAATAATCAAGAGCATCCTCGTATTTCTGCTCTTGAATAGCCTCATGCCCCCTTAAGTAATTATATGTTTCTGGGCGCTTTATATTCTGAGCTATTGCTTGATATGAACCAAGAAATAGCATTGCTATAAAAACTATCTGTTTCATACTCATAATTTTATCGAAAGCAATAATAAATATGGATTTTTCTTTTCTCAAACATTTTAAGGATAGCCCAAAGAATATCGGGCTACCCTTTAATAATCACGCTGCAATACGCATCAGCATACCTACAACGAAGCCCCCCAATGCAGCCCATAAATAGGCCGAGGCATTCTCAACTTCTCTTTTGTTAGAGAAATAGCAGATTATCCCAACTAACGGGATAAGGAATGAAAAGATAAGCGCTAATACGCCAGCTCTTTCTGTTCTTTCTTCTTCCATAGTTTTAATGTTTTTAAAAGTTGTTTTTATAATTTGAATTTTACGGATTCGAGCAACTCATCCACATAAGAGATAGAGTCATTCGTATCATAGAAAGAAGCCAAAAATACTTTACCTGTTTCGTCATCAAATAGAAGATAATAACGCCAATAGACATAAACTCCATTAACATAATGTTTTGTAATTCTGTACAAGCAAACATTACCATTAATTGTCTTTGTTCCTCGATCTACATTATCTGTACTATATTGTTTTATGTCAGTATCCTTCCAATTTTCCCAATAACCATCAAAATTCTTAATCGATTTATCAGTGTCGTAATCAGAACATATCGTACAATTACCAATTTCATCATTATTAATGTTGAATATTGTTTGACTACCCACTTCTGTATCAACTACTTGACTTTCACACTCAAAACCATCTGGTATAGTAAAAATTACGCGCCCATCTGTTCTCTGGTTATATGCAAGTTCTGTTCTTTTTAACTCTGCCTCCTGGTCGTTTCGTGAATCAATTAAAGAATTAATCTGAGAATAACCTACAACAAATAAGGATACCGGAATAAGCACAGAAGCAGCAAGCATTGCCCAATCCGTCGATGAAATATTTCTAAATGACTTGGGGATGATCTCTTGAACTTGATCAGAGAAAGTCAGATACAAGAACCATATTACTCCCCATATGGCACCTCTTATAACTTGTGCTGTACTTTGCAATCCTGTTTCTTCTGTATTTCCACCTATTAATGCAAGCACATTAGTTAAAAAAACAAGCATAACATATACTTTTCCCCAAAAAACGGCATTTTGTTTTCTATTAACAAATGAATAGACCGTAAATACAGCAACTGCAAGAAGAAGCAATCCTGTTACAATATCCACAGCCCCTAGAAAGAAATTACCTGCATAGTCAGAAGCATTAAAAGTTGCAATAGGATAAATTGCGCTGAACAAACCTCCTGCAATAATTGCAAAGAAAAAGAAGGAGAGCCATCCATGGATTTCTGTATTAGCCTTCAACCATTCAGTCGTTATCTCTACTGTTTGGTTTTCTGTTTGTTCAGATTCAATACTATTATTTTTGCCTTCATTATTTGAACGAGGGGCTGAATCTGATGTTAGTTCCGAAGCACCATTTACAGGGCGCCAATCATTCAATGGATAATCTGTAAGATCTTTATATTGTTCAGGATTAGCGATGTGCTGATTATCAATAGCAATAAATATGTGCTTAAATTGCGAATAATAGTCTTGAAATAAATAATTCAAGACAACGGATAGCGAATTAGCCCCCTTGCCACTTTGAACTTTTCTATATGCATAACCCTCAGTTGTTGTCTGCTCAAAAAATAATTGAGACAATTGTTCATACTCTGTACTTGAGATAGAACTTAGACACGAACTGACAACATCTCTTCTATTTTGAGCTAAAGAAGAGATCACGTCAAAAACAATTCCTTGTAATGCGTCACCAGAGATATCCAAAGCATTGGGAATAAACAAATATGCGGTAAGATTATCACCCAATCGATTAGGTATCATTTTGCTGATGGACAATAATATACCATTCTTTGACGGAGACAACATTACGACAGATGAACCAGACTCTTTGTCAAACAGTTTTCCATAACATTCCCTTATATCAGGCAGCGTACGCAGCCATTCTGCTTCTCTGTTAGAAGCATATATCGTTTCACATCCTCCAGAATAGTGAAAACATGCAGTTTCAATACGCCCCATCATAATTCAAAAGTATTTTAGTATTCAAAGATTTATTAAACCGCTCTCATGTTATCTTCGTCAGAAGTAAACAGACATCTGCATTCCCAATAGACTATTACATTTATATTCTTCGAAATTACTTGAAGCGTATTCGACAAATGGACTAATCGAGTAAGTTTTCCAGTAACACGAAATTTCAAAATTGGACCACATCACGCCCAACTGAGGATAAATAGACAAATAATTTTTATTAACTATCTCGTCCATTCCTTTTGCAGCAAACATCTTAAATCCATATTCCGCGCCAAGTCCAAAATAAATAGAACTATTGCTTGTCGCCTTCCCCAAATTAAATCTCATACTTAAAGGAACATTTAAGCCTCCAGCAAAATGCTGCCATTCTGTTTTCCCATTGTCATAATAGCCATCATAATCAGGCATGACACGGAACCAACGATACTTCAAGCCTGTAACCAAGCTAAATAAATTATCAACATTACCAAAACGGAATATTAATCCAGTAGAATAGAACATATCAGCCCCTGATGCCCCACCAATACTTGTACCAAAATCTGCATCAATACCAAATTTGAAATTTCTACTCCACCACCTTTTTCGCGCAATTTTCTTTCGTTGACGCTCATAATATTCTTTGTCCGCTTTCACTTTATTAATGTATCGCTTTACAGTAGCTCGTGTATCATCATCCTTTGCATATGCTAATGCTTCATTCATACTATAGTCAGATGAATACGTGGATAACGCAGAACCAAGCAAAACTGCAAGTTTATTTGATGTTGGCACATAAAAAGGACTATATATAGATAGTTTTGATATATAGTTCTTCAATTTTGATACATCAGAGCTTGATATAACAGACTCAAACTCTCTTTTTTCATTGATTGCCTTTAAATGAGCTGCAGGTGCACCTATAAGTGGTTGATAATTATTGGCATCATTTAAATATGTATACGCCAAAGTATAGTTATTGGAAGCATAATATCTTTCTCCCTTTAAAATGTTTAAACGATATTTTGCCTGATCAGCATATTTCGATGAAGAATATTTTTGAACAAAAGAACTTATTCTATCCTCGTCATTGCTTGTTTTACAATTGTTCCACTCAATTTCTGATCGTAAAGTTGTAATAGCATCTTCAGCATCATTCTTATACGCAAGAATTGTCGATTGTGAAAGATAATTATTATAAGCAGATATCGTATTCTGTTCTTTTGCCTTTTGCCATAAACTATAATCCTCTATACGACTCTTTACTTCAGATACATATTCGCTATTAGGATATCTTGAAATAAAGCTTTGAAGCGCGGAAATGGTGCCATCTTTGCAAGCAATCTGATAAGCTAGAAAAACTTTTTGCTTTTGTTTCTCTATTCCATTTTTACATTCTTCTAACAACTCTTTTGCTTTTGAATTATAAGGATCAATTTTGAGCAAACTGTTAATGGTGTTTTGTGCAGCGAGATAATCCTCATTAGAAATACACCGTTGAGCATCAGCAAGTTTTTTCTTAATCATAGTCGATTTATCAAACTGACAAATCTCATTTGCATTGATTGAAGCGTATGTAAATGAAAAACATTGCACATTCAATAGTGCTATCAATATGATAGTATGGGAACGTTTCATATCAGTTCATTAGTTCTATAAGGTGTAATTCTTTACTTTCTTTAGGATTGAAAGATTTTATTGTCTCGAAGCATTTATCTATGAGATTATTGAGATATGGAATAGTCCAATCATCATTGTAGACATCTTGGTAATATCGGGTATTTTTTATCTTATCAATGTAAGACTGCGCTTGTTTTTGACCAGTAAAAGGATTGCCAAGTGATTTGTCGTTTTGTGCCTCTAATAATATGGAGACAAGTTCCTGAGTATATATTTCATACTCATTTAGCAAGTATTTTAATCTCCCAAATTTATTTTTCAGTTCCGAAGAATACATCTGTTCAAAATTCCTGATAGCCTGATTAACATTGGCAAGATCATACTTCTTGCGCAAACAATCATTTGATAAACGAGCAACAATAGTGTCTGCAAAAAGTAGGTAATGATTTAATTTTTTAATCTTCTTGTTTTGGTCTTTTATTGTTTGCTCGTAATCGTAAAGCTGACTATTTAATGTGTCCACTGTTTGTTTATACTTTGCAATTTGCCCAACTAACCGACTAATCTCTTTTTGAAGTGAGTCTATTCTCTGGACTTCATAATGTTGCTCTGTAATGGCCTTCTTTGTTGATTCTAACGAATCTTTACCTTGAGCATATATGCCCAAGGGATATGTGACCACAATAATAAAAACAATAAAATATTTCTTCATATTAATTAAAAGTTGCATTTGAGTAATAATTCCCAGCACGACTTTCGAGAGAACTTATATCAGACACTCTTCCATATGTGCTTTTTGCATTTTTCTTATATTCCTCTAATTTTTCAGAAATGTCTAACGCCATTTTATCAAAATCGTCTTGATTGTAATTATAGTAATGGCGTAACCTTTCTACTTGACTAACCAAATATGTATAATGTGCTTGTTCAAGGCGATTTGGAACGGAATTTAAGCGTAAAACAAGATCCGTGCAATTGTTAATCGGTGACATTGAAGCAAACCTCTTTGCTGTTGCTATTTTCTGCTTCGCTGCCTGTAGTCCATTATAACCGCTAGTAGAAGCGACATTTTTAGCTTCATAATAGGCAACAATAACATTGTGAACCTCATTCAAAGAAGTGTTGGCCTCGCCCTTAATAACTATTTTTTTCTCTGTAGTAACTAACCCTTGTAATTCAGATATGCGAGAATTAATATTCTGTAATTCTCCCTCATTCCAAACAGATTTACTAAATTTAGATTTACAAGCAGAAACAAAACTGGGTACATACTGCGTTGCAAACAACTCTAACAACTCATCTTTTTCCTTATTGGTTATGAAAGAGTCGGCCAGTTGCAAATCAAGTTCGTGAGTAATGACGACAAAAACAGAGTCTAAGGCATTGTCTGTTTTAGCGGACTTTACCAAAGTAATATCTTTCTTGTCGGAATTGACATATTGATTCTTAAACTCGAGCATTCTCGGAGGAGATACTCTAGTTTTATAATATGCCATTACACCCCCAACAGCAAGTAGTATGGCAACTACAAGCAATATGATCTTTATAGATTTATTCATAATTAAAGTCCTCCGTTCTTAGTTGTTTCACCTTTACTGTTTACAGGTTTTACAGAAGGGGCTTGGGGTTTAGTTGTAGAAGAACCAGCCTTGTTTGCATTCTTCTGCCCATGAGTATTAACATTCGGATGAAAGCCTCCTTCACTTGAAAGCTCTGGTGTCTGATCTTGCCCCAGCCAATTAATATAATTTGAAATAACAATCTGCTCATCATTAGGTTTATTATATGTCGGATAGTGCGCTCCTTGTTTCGGATTCCAGTGATGAATAAAACACTTATTTGCAGATTCATATACCTTCTGAAAATTCTTGGAAGTTTCGAGTTTCATATGCCAGTCATTCAAGAGTCTTGACAAATTAAATGTGTTCATATCATCAAATAAACCTTGAAGATCTGGATACTTGTTTAATTCAGATTTTGTCCATATAGTTTGTTTATCAAGATAATTAATTGCAGAGTCAAGAGAGAATAATTCTGTACTTTCAAGTTCAGTTTCTACTTCAGTTGCAGTTTGGTTCTGCGTGCTGTCATTATTGTCTTCGGAGAAAACTAATGTGGACTGTTGTACAGGACGGTTTTTCTCCCAAGGAGGAAGCCCAAACTTGAAATGATGAGTGTCAGACCATGTGTCAAATGCGGCTAAAGCAATAAAAAGCAAAATAATGCCCAATGAAGCAAAGAATCCCCATAATCTTTGTTTCCAAACATATCGTGAACTTATACTGAGGATTTTTTTATCACCAATACCGTAATTATTAGAATACTCATAACCAGCTAATGGAGAATTGGATTTGTCAGAAAAACCACTACACTCCAAAGTCATATCAGCCAATTCTCCATTTGCCAATACAATCTTCATTCGAGAAGTCTCAATTTTGCGACGAAGAGATATTTTAATATTATCGGTAAGAAGACTGCACTTTTTTTCATTGGACTCATAATTTGGAGCTATAACCTCTACAGTAGCCAATTCACAATCTATTTCAGAGAACAGAGCTTCCTGATAGGTTATGTCTACACCATTTACAATTATTTGAGCACTTTTAATATTGTCACCATTGTAATTTACTATATTAAACATGGAAGGAGTAATTTTCTTCTTCCAAACAATCTCGACATTGGTCAAATCTACATCCTGCTTTTCTGACACGACAGAAACATCAATTCTTATGTTCTCAAATCCATCTCTTGTAAGAAGGAACGGAACAGTTGTACCAACATTTACGAGCAAAGGAGAAGTAAAGCCAGCCCCATCCTGGGTCAGTAGTTCTGTTCCCCTGCCAAGTTTTTGCAATGATAAAGAAGTTGGAGGTATTAGTATTGCGGTTTTTACTATATCCTTGTCAGTTAAATCATGAAAGATATTAGCCGAATCTTTTGCAACTTCAACCTCACCAACTTTCTCTAACAAGAATGTAGCCTTGTAGTTGCTATAATATGGCTGATATCTATGATCACCTACTATTTCTTTTAGTGAATAATGACCTAAATACCGTATGCCAAACAAATGTCCCTTAGAGGGAGTATAAATTGCTGTGATTTCTTTTGCAGGATACTCTTTTGAGAAAAAGGATTCTATATCATCCTTGTATTCTGTAAGATTAGATTGTGAAAGTATATTACGAACATAATTATATGTATTTATAATATCCTCTCCGGTTGCTTCAATTGTGTTGGGAATATAAATCCAACCACTAAGGAAATCACCAAAGCGGCCAGAAATAGCTTTAAACAAAACCAAGAAACATCCACCCTCGTCAAAAGAAATAAAAGTTGCAGAATTGCCAGTTGACACTTGATGCCCCTGTTCATTATATGCTAGACCTGTAAATAGCTTTAAGAAATCTCTTATATCAACAACTTTATTTGTCCATTGACCTGAATTGCAAACAATAGGCATATAAACACCTTCGTGAGCAAACTTTATTGCAAAACCTAACTTGTTCATTATTTCTTAAATAAATTAAAACCTTTTTGAAGTTTTCCATTTTTAAAACCCTTTGAGCGCTCTAATAGTTTGCGAACAACATTTCCTGCGGGCGTCTCATCAAATAGACAATAATCTTGGAAACAGACTTGACCAAGAGAAAATGGTACAATTTCTACGTTCCCGCTGTTTATTTCACAGTCTCTACAAATCTTTACTAGTCCATTATAGAAACCACCATAGTATTCCGAAATGTACTCACGTAATACAGCAGCCAATTGCCCCTTTTCAGCTTTCGCTTTATCAACCTTAGTAATCATAAGGTAGATTGCATCAGTATCATCCTTAAAGATTCCTGTACGCTCAATATAACGAAGTGCACCAGCTAGATATACATTCTGGGACAAACCTTCATACTTCCTGTCATCAGCGCCATATTCAAGAACAAAAAAATGAATTTTTCTGTTTTTTGTACGATTATCAATGAGTACACGGGTTAGTGTATCGAGCGCATCCATCTCATCATCACTTAAATTTTCATTAGCGTCAGATTTGTACATACAACGAACAAGTTCACCTGCCAAATCAATGCATGTGAGGGGATGTACAGCGCCATCAACGTCTTCAAGATCAAACCCCATCTCATAAGTAGAATAAATAGAAGTGCCTTCGGGAAGAGTACCTACTTTGTCATTGTTTTTAAATAGTGCAGCAAGACGGGTCATGTAACCATATCCTTGGCAGTCATTATCTTGGCTCATACTTCTTGCAACATGACCATTTCCTGCGACACTAAGGATGGCTCCTAATGCACAACTTTTTCCAGAAGAAGGGATACCCCAAAAATATATTTCCGTGGAGAGTTTGTTTATCTTGTCAAGTTTTTTAGGAATAGCAAATCCCTGAGTAGTCTCGCCATTTACGAGATGACGTATAAATAATCTATTGATACCTATGGTTTCGAAATCATCATAATCAAGATATCCATTATCAAGAAGCATGTTAATTACAGAAGCACGCAAAATGTTATGGTCAGCTTTGAGCATTTCCAATAAATCAGAATGCTTGATTTTTCCTCTGTCGAGATAACCAACTATGGTCTTATAGATTTCATCATCGGTATTGATAACAGCTTTATCTGCTTGGATATTCTTGACACGTTTGATCAATGATTCGATGTCGAAACCTATGAACTCTTCACGACGTAGTTTATTTATGAGTTTTTTTGCCTCTACACAATGAAAGTCATCCGGATTCTCTTCGCAGAAACTGCGTAATTCAGAAATGCTATTCTTATCAACGGAATCCCATGCTTTTGCAGAGACTTTGCGGTCTTCAGCCTCATGAACACTCTTTATTAAAGTACGCGCTTCCTCTCTGTGCGAACCATCAGGATAGGTTAATAGATACCTTTCCAAAGCGTCCACATTTCTGGAGGTCATGGCAGAAGTCCAATCCTCTTCTTCAGAGCTTGCAATTTTACGTTCGACTTCCTTTCTTACAGATGCGGGGAAACATCCATCTGTATCATTACAAAGTTCTTCGAATGTCACAATACCATTTTTGATGTACCCAACGAGTTCATCAGCGGTATACATATCAACATTCTCAAGTATAGCTATTTTACTAGGCATATTATATTATTTATTTATTCTTTAGGATTATCACCATATTCATTTTCGCCTTCATCACCATCTCCAAATAGGAGTACAAGGAAATAAAATGGGATCAATTGATACCATCCCGAATTACCTCTGTCATGGCAGCGTTTTGCACCCTGTGCCCATAAAAACCAAACAGCAGGAATAATTGTTATGAGTAAAAAGATTGCAGCCCCCTGGGATAGATTTGGCGACACAGCAGCAACCTCAAATATTACATACCATACAAAGTAAATAATAAAAGATAATCCATATTCAAGCCTTCTAATTCTTCCTTCGAATGAGAAAGGACGTTTAAACATTCCTTTGTTGGAAATAACATCTGATATGACAGGCGACGGATGCTCATTATTGTCAGCCTCGAAAGTTGGTGATGCAGTTACTGTAATAACCGGAGCTTGAGGTATAGTTATTTCTGATGGAGAATCTATGTCTGGAGCCTTTGGAATTATAACTTCCTCTTCGAAATCGGAACTTTCCGTATTTACAGAAGATTCTTTTTCATTTAAAGTGGGTGCAACTTCTTGTTCAAAAGAAACTACTTCAGGCTCAGCTTGAGCAACTTCAGATGTTTTTGCGACCAACTTTTCTTCTATCCTACGACGCATCAAAGGAGTAAGATTGCCACTCTTACTGAGTTCGTACATAGTGACTGTACCAGCGTTAATTGCCTCTGCTATTTGGTCAGAGGTGTATTCTCGTAAATTGTTTAGAATGTCTGATTTTGAAACCATTATTAATATTTTTAAGAATTACATAGTAAATGAAGCGTAATCATCATCATCATCCGAACTTGAAGAAATCGGAGTTGATGATTTCTTTTCTTCATTTGGTTCAATTATTATTTCTTGCTTTTGCCTATTAGGTTTCTTTATAGGACGAGTTGTGTCAAGTGACATGCTTGACTTACGAGAAGCCCCTTTTTCCATACCTATCAATCTAAATTGGCTCTTTGTGTGCCGATCTTGCAAGAAGTACGGAAACAACAATGCAAAATAAAGAAAAACAGCACCAAGTATTGAACCCAATGGAGGAAACGCAGATTTAGTAAACATTGTCGTCAACCCATCAAGGCCCCTATCAACAGAGTCTAGGCTACCACTAACTTCCTCAAATTGTTTTACTACATTATAGCCATTGAATTCTTCGTTGTTCATCTTGTGTTTCGCGAACTCTCGTAACTGATAGTTCCAATCATGAATGGCATTCTTTATTTCCTTTGTATTTCCCAAAAGAAACACGTTCCATGTACTTGCTCCATCACTTGAAGACTCAATCCATTTTGTTGCTTCAGTTTTAAGAGAATCGTAATTCTCCGATATCAACTGAAGACTAAGAGCTTTTACCATGTTACCCCTCTGTATCTCCTCTTTTCCATCCGAGAAACCGCAACAAGTAAATTCATCAGGATGTATAGTCTTATCAGTTATCACACGACCAAGCATATTATCATAATTGGATATACGCTCCATGGAATAACTGTCATAGTCCGCAAACATTTGCTTTGACGCAGATATAGCATCTGTAAAACTCTTAACTATTTCTTCATCTTGGCTTTGAACTGTACCAAAATGATAATAAGGCATCAGGCATAATAAGAAAATCACTGGTGAGCCAAACACCAAAATGCGTTCTATCCAAATACGCTTTGCAAACTTACGTGTTGTAGCCTTCGCCATCTGTGCCCCAAGAAAGAACACAAAGAGAACTACATCAATTGCGACCATTGCTATAGCAGCCTTCGTAAAGTCACCATCAGTTTTGTATGTGACACCTACAAAGGTAATATAACTTAAAATGATGAGTGCCAAAAATGCTATTATATGGCCCCATGAAAACTTTAACTGTTCGTTCATGATCTATTTTTTATTCGGTAAAAGTTTCTCTAAATCCTTAATTTTTTGCTTGTATTCTGCAATTTTACGTCGTATTGCATCATAGTCAGTTTCATCACCCTGTTGTACAGGTTCTGGTTGAACAGGTGTTTCTTCTATCGTAACTACCCGTCTTGCAGAAGATTCATCTCCCGAACCATCTGGGACAGACTTCATCCGTCGCTCTGACGGTGCACTAAAATCACCTCGTTTTACTGCTTCTAATGCCTTATCGATAAGAACCATTGGAGGAATATATCCATATACATCAGCCCCAGTCTTATACAGGACATTTCTTGCTTGGACAACCGTCAAATCTTTCTTTAATGATTTCATTAAAGCAATCGTACCTGTAACAATAGGAGCAGCCATACTTGTTCCGTCACATGATTGGAATCCACCTCGTGGGAAAGAACTATAAATATCTTTGCCAGGAGCAGAAATATCAGAACAAGGCCCATAATTTGTGAAATCAGTTGGATATAAATTCTGATCAACGGCTGTCACAACAATAGAAGATTCATTTCTATTCTCAGGTGGAACACTTGAAAGAATATCATCGTTACCTGCTGCAAATACAAGTATACAAGTTTTCTTGGCAGCCAATGAGCAAACACGTTTCCAAAGTCTCTCTACGTTCTTAAACTGAGAACGTGCAATCTGATCCTGCTGTTCAGGAGGAAGCATGTTCAACCCTCGGAAGGACGGACAAACCGATAGATTAACCACATCTGCATCATGGTGAATGGCATACATAACACCTGCAATAAGAGCAGACAATGGACATTGTTTGTTGTCAAACACTTGAATTGGCATTAACATACAATTAGGAGCGACACCAGCGGCACCTTTGCTTACGTAATCAGCACTTCCAGCTGCAAGTCCTGCTGTATGTGTTCCATGTCCTTCCCCAAGGCTGAGACGGTTGTCTTGGGTAAATACATTATACGCATCAACTATCCTTCCCTTGAACATAGGATGTCCTGATTCTATGCCATCGTCAACAACTGCAATCTTAATGGAGTTAGAACCTCTAGTAATCGCCCAACCTGCTTGTAGATGTGTTGCTTTAATATGCCAACCAGGGTTTTCGGATTGAGTACTAACACGACCATTCAACTCGTAGATTTCTTCATCAAAGACAATAAACTTGTGGTTAGGTATTTTCTCATTTATTGTTTGACGAATCTTATCACGTTCGTTTTCTGGAATCTGAATAACCAGCAGTTTAACTTCTTTATCATAGCCGATTATAGAATACTGATTGCCTGGATATGCTTTCTTAAAGTCCTGAGCCAAAGCTTCTATATCGCCATTTTCATTCTCCATGAAGAGAAAAAGACGATTCGCAATAGTATTTGGTACTCCAGGTTGTTCAACGATTGGCACATCAGAACCTTCTTCTCCAAGTACAGGAGCCACATAAGAGTCTCCGTCAGGTAAAACACCGTCATCTCCTGTTATTGGATGAGAATAACCATTATCATCAATAACTCTTCCATCAGAGCGAGTAATTGTATCCATCGGGACTACGCCATTAACAGGTGCATGATGCCCTGTGCAACCGACACAACCTCTTAACAACCATGAAAGCAACCAACAAAGGAGTATTGCAAAAAGAAGCCATAACAGCCATTTGAGGCACCCTTTACCAGCAAACAAACCAGTAAGCCAAAGCCACCAGCGACGATACCAAGGTATATTCTCCTCATATTGAGCTACAAACACCGGTAGTGTAAGTTGAACTGTGTCAAGGCCATTTCCCTTATTATATTAACCTCAGATGGGGGACACGATTTTTAATCGTGTTTTCCAGATGAGGAGCCTTTCTAGCTGCAAAGTTACATAATTTCATACCTATCTCCAAATTTTATCGCTATTTGTTGTGAAATAAGTGCCCAGTTCGCCAGGGGCATAGTCCACTTCTCGCTAATGTTACGGTAAGCCAGGTAGACGAGTTTCTCCAAGGCTGTATCAGACGGGAATACGCCCTTGTTCTTCGTAACCTTGCGTATCTGACGGTGATAGCCTTCGACTGTA
>NZ_FRBD01000042.1 GCF_900142525.1 Xylanibacter ruminicola
GCCAGCTTGTAATCAATTTCTTCGTTTGCCATCATAAAATAAACGTGTTAAACTACATTTTGTTGTAGCCTGACACAGTTTACTTTACATTCTCCAAACACCTTATCACCATCAATAAGCATGTTGTAAGGAGATATATTCCATCCCCTAAATTTGTATCCCTTATTTGGAGTAACACTTGGAATTTCACCATATGCAAGAGTAGAATTAGCTTCCTTACGAACATTGGATGCCCCTTCTATCTTGCCATGTTCACCAGCATCAAATCTACAATTAAAGTATTCCACCTTTGGCGGTTCTGGTGGTTCTGGTGTATCAATTGGAGGAACAGGAGGCTCTGGTGGAACTATTGCTTCCTTTTTTGAATATTGAGCAGTAAAAACCATATCAGAAGACACAACGCTTCCAATTGGATTCGGAGACCATCCAACAAATTCCCATCCTTCATCTACATTGACAGCTGGAAGGTCATTGTTTGTCAAAACCGCTCCTTCGGCTCTATTCATACTCTTGTCTAGTTTTGAAACGGAGCCATGTTCACCAGAATCGAAGGAAATCCTATACTTCTTTACATATTCAAAGTCATGAATTACAGATCCAATAACTTTATGCTGATTCTTGTCAAGCGTCATGCCCCAAGCAACAAGATATACTTTATCATCTCCACAATAAACCCTATCATCATCTATATACTTAATGGCTCCTGCCATAATCTGCAAATCTTCACCATTAAGTTCCATAATAGCGGATTTGTATTTCCTGACCGTGTCATCAAGTATACCTTTATACTTGTCGCGTTCTTCACCTGTTAGTTCAGTCAAACGACTTGGACGCTCATTCCAGTTGTCAACATGCCAGCAGATTTGATCCTCATCAACCAAGTATTCTGGAGTAGCGAGAAAATGCTGTAGATTGGTAGGAATGGCTCTTTTGACAACGCTAAAGACGCTATCATATCTCTTATACATTGGATCATGACCTATACCTTGATAATCGGTAAAATCAGAGACCTCTGTATAGCAGAGCTTTTGTTTTCCAAAAAAAGTATGTCCTGCCATTTACTTATTCTATTTATATAAGGTGTCACAACTATCAATCAATTCTTTTACTTTGGCATTTGCAACTGGATCGACATGAGATATGTCACTCGCATATAGCAAACCAATAGTGACAAGGTTTTCCCATCTCTGGAAGTTGTCCCAAAGAGGCAGTTTCATGAGTGAGTTCTTGTCAACAACATCAATATCAGAAGCGGCATCGAATGCACTTAGAGTCTGCAACAAAGGTTGCGGTTTCCTCACAACATTCCATGCAGAAGGGCTCAAATCAACTTTTATATGACATTTTTCTGCCTTAACACGAATACTCTCAGTTTCCTCATCACTGATATAATTCCTACCAACTGAACTTACAAAATTATTTAGTGTAAGTGAAGCGTAGTCCGCAATTGCATTAGGCTGTTCGTTCAAACTAAACACCTTACAGTAACGATCAATCCTATCAGAAAGCATTTTCTTCACACCCAACTTTTTCAAGAGAGCAGAAAGCATGAACACGACCTCTTCCGAATGAGGTAACATTGGTTCGAGAATCTTTACCTTGTTATTAATATATGCATTCCAATAATCAACGATATGCTTGGTAACAACATCGGCCACCGTCGTAAGTGTTTCGGTCTCACTAGAAACCACTTCTGCGATTGTACAACCACGACTCTTTAGCGCTTCTTCAAGTTTAGCTGTTTCACAACCAAAGAAATCACAAAGTTTCTGTATATTAAGCTGCTTGTTGTCAGATGGATTAATATCAGCCTGTTTTCTAATAAAATTGATTATTGAAAAATCCTTCGGAGTATCTGTATGACATATGATAATATCATAAGCGATATCACGTAGGCTTCCAACTGGTACCATCAAGTTATCGATAATACGACCGAAAATTTCCGGCTTCTCACCAACACTAAGGATAAGTGACATTCTTATATCACTCGCAATTTGCTTAACTTTCTTGTTCTTTGCTTCCTTGTCTTCTGGTTCAAAGTAAACAGAGAGTGTGTTATACATCTCTGCTTTGATATTCATGAGTTGTACAAGATACTTTTTCCTTCTTGCTTCTTCAAGAACACCTGCAATGGAGTCAAGGTTTCGAATAATGGCCTTGGAGCCATCGTTATTAACGGTAGCTACATCATTCCAAGTTGCCTCAGGATTTGCAAAGTGTCGTTTTACAAACTCATTATTAAGGAAACTTGCTTTAAGGTTGTCAAAGTAATCCGGATAATCGGGATGTATATGAACACATTTCTCTTCGGATTTAACAGCGCCATCACTATAACCATCAAAAACGCCATTTTTGTTTGACCAGTAGAAGTCACGCAGAGGATAAATGTTTTGGAATGCGGCTGAACGGAAAAGCCCACCTGTTTTTACCCAATCATCTAACCATCTATTAGGCTTAATGATTTCAGGAAACACAGTATCGAATCGGTTCCAATGGTCATTGAGCTTCTCAATATTTGATGGGTTATCTGTCTTTGTTCTTTCAAGATCAATATTAAATTTTGTCGCGACAAAGAACAGCGGAGCTATACCGTTGGTGTCATTTAGCATACTTGCACGTTCTTCTGGAGTTGTTCCAATATTATCCTCCAACCAACTGTTAATGGTTTCTCCAATTGTAGCTTCTGCTTTCTGATCATTATGATGACAGAACAAAACACTGCTTATACGGAGCGAACGCGAATATTTATTAAACAAGTAAGCCACTTTACCACGACGAAGTATTTTGGGTAATACTGTTCTTATTTCATGTTCTTTGTACTTCTCACGAGAACGAGCTCCAGGAAAGTCCAGAAGATCTAACTTATGAAGGAACTTCCTATCTTCTGCAACAGAAGTAGGCAATTCGAATGTTAATTCAGCTATAAGTGCTGAGAGATTGCCCTTGTGGAAGTCTCTGGCAAGGATATTACCATGACTGTCATATACATCTGTATATATTTCATCTCTTCCTGTATCAATCTCAACACCACATACAGTATCTAACCATTCTATCTTCAATAATGTCCCCTTATCTCGTAGCACCGCAGCAAAAGGAACATATATATCTGTTTGAAAATTCAGTTTTTTATATTCATTAATAAGAACACTGAAAAGATGACTCAATTCTTTATTCTTATTCCATAACAAACTGAATATATCTACCCACTTGTCATAAGAAACATACTGAATAACAGGAGCAACAATTTTGCAAAAGTTTGACTGGTTAACACCTGCTGCAGCATTTCCTATCACATCGTGAATGTAATCAGCAATATCTTTGATATCATCCTCGTCTATTTCTGTTTGAGCAACAATCTTTGATGCCCAAAGACTATTCATCCCTTCAAGCGCCTTGTTGATATCATCATACTTCAAGACATTATCTTGGTTAATCTTGATATCATTATAATACGAATCAGCTAAAAGAAGAATAATATCCACAACAGATAGGTTGCGCACCCTTACGTAATCCTTCATAGCAGGATCACCCTTACTTAGGGTAAATCTTGTAATTACGCCTGTTGATTCTATTTTCGCATTATTACCACCACTTGGGTTCAAGTCATCAATGAAACTGTATGATTTCCCCGCGTTTGTAATTACAAATGGAGAATTTGGGGATGACAACAAACTACTCATCAGGTATGACTTACCAACCTGACTTTCTCCATATGCTGCAGCAGAACAATTTTCTTCAAGTGCTGTGTGTATACGCCTCAACTTACGACGGTATTCTTTAAACACCTCGTAAGGAAACGATTCTTTATCGAACTCTTTAGCCCACGCAATTGAACCATCTATCAATGCGATATGTTTTTCTATATCTTGTAACATAATACTTCCGTTTTGAGGTTAGAAATCAAATGCGCCAGAATCTAGCCAATACTGCTCATCAACACCAAGACTTTGAATATGAATCTCAAGATTACCATCCATAATGTCATTTCCATCTTTATCCGTGATAGCTGATATTGATAGATTCTCCTTATCTTCGTTATCTCGTTCGATAGTCATTTTGAATGGCATTCTCTTCTTCAAAGCATCAATAGTTTCATTAACGAGCCCCATAACTTTAGCATCAGTAGGGCAGTCTTCGTTGCCAAGAATAGCTTTCTTCCTTATTTTGTCAGCCATTTTATGGCGATTAAAATCTATAGAGTACAAAGCACGGCAAGGGTAAGAATCCATTCCGATTTGTCGCACATTCAGTGTTTCTGGAATACTGCTAACTGTCAAATCGCCCCTATTTTGATCGGGAGTAATAAAATACTCAATAGGCTGCCCCTCGCGAGAAGCTTCAATAAAGTTAACCGTAGACTTTAGGTTCTCTTTCAATAAGTCTAGGTTTATAATAAACTTATTAAGATTTGAGAGTTCTGAAGCATAATGACCAATAACTCCACCTATTGCAACAATAGTCTTGGCATTCTTGATATAACCTGTATTCTCTCCGAATGGATACCAGTCACCAACGTAATAGTCATTTAGTACTATCAATCTATTAGGTGAAACCGAATAATATTTCAAGAATATATCTCTGATTGCAGGGAGTGATGCTGGACGACCAGAAAGAAGTACAATATCGCATGCATACGAGTACATAATGGTAGCAACTTTCTTTAATAACGGTTCAAACTCCTTGCGAACGACTTCTGATACGGTTTCTTTGTTGAATCTCCAATTCAATGCAGTAATATCAATATTCAGCTTACGTTTAAACTCATTTATAACCACATCATTAGGAGGACAATCTGAAAAAACATCCGAGTATTTGACGACACAGTCCTTACTATCCTGCTTAAGTAATTCAAGAAAATAGCACATTAAAGGAACCGAGTATTGTATATTAAAATCTTTTCTCAATACTCTGTCAGAAATGGTCTGACCGTTATAGTCTTCACCAAAGAAATCCTTAATTCTCTGACGGTATTCTCTCGTCGAAAGATCCTTTAATTCAGTCCTAAAAGCACTATTCTCATCTAGAAGCATTATGTTCTTGATGAGCGCATGAAGCATGTCATCACCAGCAAAATAGTAACTATCATAAAATTTGGGATCTGGAGTGATTGTGGTCACATCCCCCTTGATGTAAGTGTATTTGCTTATCATCAAGTCGGAGGTGCCAGCACCAATATCTAAAGATCCTACTGTAATTGATGGTTGCTCGTCACCTTCCTCGATTTTCCCATATAGATTAAAGAACTCTTGACAGCAACCTTTATACTTATGACCGACTTCACCATACATGTATACCAATTGTGAACATGTTGCTTCATCATAGTACCATGAGCCATCATCATCCTTCATAGAACGTACTGCAGGAATAACTTCGACAGACTTTCCTGGCTTAGCGTTATCTGCAGGGTTTTTATATTCAAAATTTTCTAGCAAGATGACAGCATCTTTAGCACAATGAATCAAAGCTTCACGTTCTACCTTGGACATTGCAGTTGGACAAGTCACAATAATTCGACGCACCTTTCTTGGCATAGAAGGTTTTCCGAATCCTGTTTTGGTAGAACGATGATTTTCACCATTAATCTGCGTCTTTGCCTGAATAAGCATCTCAAGGAAAGAAAACGTCATCAAAGAACGACGAGAATAGTGGAATGAACTACCACTTTCACCTGCCAGATCCAATTTACCATCACTCTTCAGTTGATTTGTTATTCCACGAACATTAAGTATGTGGTCATCTTTCTCACCATCAAGAACAAGGAATTGCCATTCTTCCTTGTTCGGTCTCCAGTCCCAAAGATAACGTTTGGGACTAGAATACGTAGATAAAGACTCAACTTCATCTGCACTATTAGTTGCAAGATGAATTAAAGAATTTGCCTCTTGACCTAAACGAACAAGGCTGGGATAAACAAACTGTTTACTATCTTTTATGCCAAAATCTCCAAAATCAACCTTGCGAAAGGCAAGCCTCATGTCAAATGGCTCGTTATGCTTGTTGATGAGTATTGAATCGTCAACTTCCTTAATCATGTTCGTATAGTCAACCAATTCCAACTGTCGAACCTGATTAAAATTGGTATTATCTTCTATCAAAAGAGCTGTAGTACGAGAATTACCAATATCAACAACCATATCAACGTCTTTGATCTCAACATCTGTATCTTTGTAAAGCTTAACCTTTGGGAAGGTACCTTGCTTTGCTAGATAGTTTATCAAGAATGTATATGATGCAATGTAAGCCATTCGTCTAACATTAGCACCCTTTATTTGTGATACACGCTGAATTCCAGGATGTACAAGATGTAAAAGGTATTCGTCAATATAGCTCCAATTATTATTAGGCGAACAGTAATCCATCAAATAGAACTCGTTATTGCACAATTCAAAATCCATATCCTCTCTAAAGACATCCGGGAACACAGGACATTCATCATACTCATCATTTTCATAACGAGCCCTTGTATCAAAGGCAAGCAATACGTTGTAGTCTTTCTTTCCTTTCTCTTCGCCTTTTGGAATAAGTTTCACACGTGCCCAATTGAGCGGTCCAAACTTAAATCGCTTTGGTGTACGTTTAAAGAAATAAGGAAATGGAAGCCAAACATTCTCGTATGAAGCTAACTTATTATCTTTATCCGAGAATGTCATGCTAAAAATATCTCCTTTTACACCTGCACAGTTCTCGTCTTCTATGCGAAGTGGTAATATACCATCATTCTTGAGCTCATTAACATCAATCTCGATAGTTGGATCACTCAAATACCCACCTTTATGAAGCTTTAGCTTGTTATAATAGTAACACTCGTCATCAGTGCGTAGTTCGTACACAGGATCCAAACGCCACTCACCATTCTCAGTGTCATACCACTCATGATACCACATTTTAAACCTTTCCTGAGTATTAATACTTATAGGAAAAGTATATATCTGTATGCCAGAGTTCGCAATCAGTTTTATGTCTTCAGCCATTGTATTTTGGTTAGCCGCATCGTCCCCAATTATGCGAATCTTCTCTTTTGGTAACGACACAAAAAAGACGTGGGAACAACTCTTGCCACTCGTCCCACACCCAAAGGCTCTCGCATTGCCCGATATTGAAGAACGAGCAACGCAGAAGCCCACGTCGATATGAATATAGCATCTCATAAATATCACAGATATGACATTATGAGAGATGCATATAAACACATCCCGAGAGCATCTTTCGCTACTCTGCTCTGACAATATCGTTCGAATTTGCGAGATTCTTGGATGTCAAAGACAAAGCGCCTTAAGACGCCTTTTAATTATGTCGCGACTCTTTTATTACTCCCGCCAAATCTGTTTCTTCAGATTGCTGCTTCTCTTAGCATGGCATGGATCAGTCTTATTCATTTACGCAATGTCAGGAGATTCCGATGTCGCGTAACGCTATCAGACTATAAGAGTCAAGTGCAAAGATAAAGAGTTTTTTCGAACTTAACAAACTTTTATGAGAATTTTTGTAAAAAAGTTAATTTCGCAAGGCTTGTGGGGCAAGTATGACGTAGTTTTTTGCTGCAAAAAAATGAGATTACTATTGGTGTTTTCAAATTTATATGTATATTTGCGCAATAAAAACTGTTTAGGGATGGAAAGAATACATTCGGCAAAGGAGCTTTTTCTCAATACACTCATTAATATGGGTATCAAGTATGAGAGCCACAACTACGAAGATACCATCTGGTTTGACTACCAGGATATGGACTTTGAAGCAGAAGAAGATAAGGGAGGTAGGTACATAACCCTGGAGTATATGGACTGGAAAGAACTTCACGATGCCGAGGATGCCTTAAGAATGCGAAGGATTATCAACGAGGTGAGCAGGAAGAGTGATGTAGTTATTTCGTCAACAGTAAAATTTACTTATTATCGCAGAAAAATACTATTCATAGAGGAGATTCCTAATATCGAGGACTACCTGCGTTCTGAACTTCAAGAGTTGATGCGTGTTTACAAGATGGTAAACGAAGCTCTACAGAAAGATAACGAGAATGAGAACGCAGGCAAGTGGCAACCTATAGACATCGAATCTACCCAAACCAAAGACTTGTTTATCAAAACCATCAGGGAAATGGGGTGCGATTACGAGCCATGGAAGGACGAGGAATCGCGTTGTGAAAGCATCGTTTTTGATTACCAGACGGAAACGTATCGTGCAACCTTTTTCGGAGTAACAAAGAAAGTGTTATTAGAGAACCACTATAGCCTATACAATGTGGCGCTAAGCGACATGGATAAAGTAAACCAACTACGCGAGGTTGTAAACAAAGTGAATCAGGAGCATGATGCCGTTACTGTATACACGATCGACTGCGTTACTAATAAGATGTATGCCGAAGCCAGTCATACCGTGCCCTTCATGGCAGAAATACCCAATTTACTTACTTATCTTCATTCCATGCTGAACGACCTCTATTTGGTGCGGATGGACATTAAATGCGAAATGGAAGCTGATGAGATTGAAGAATAATGGATTATGGATCGAGAGGCCAATTAAACATAAGAATCTCCACTTCTTTCAGCGTCTCGTCAGCTCTGATCAAGTCTGTACTGTACAAGCGCATCGCGGCTTGGGGCATCAAGAGTTTCGTTCATAACGTAATTCCTTCGTTCATTACATTAATATAAAAGGGTGTTTTAAATGGGCGATTCTCCCATAGTTTGCGAAGCATAATCATAGGACTGATGAGAACACCTGTGCTGAGTTCAAGATCGTATAGGGCTCCTGACACAGCTTCCTCTCTTTTTAAGTCTCTAGCTTCCCCCCTCAAGTAGAACGAGCACATCAATATCGCTATCGGCACGAGCATCACCTCGTGCTTCAGACCCATACATAATTGCCGTTGCCGTGGGCTCGGTCTTTTTGATGGTCTGTTTTATTCGTTCTACAATCTCTGGTCTTCGCATTACCTTTATATTTCTGCGGCAAAGATAAGAAGAAAACGTGAACTTTGCAAATATTTAGGGAAAAATTTACCAACCTGCGGGGAGGACGATATTGGGAACTTCGTGAGCTTTGGCGAAGAGGGGGGAGATTTCCTCGTTGGTGAAGCCAGCGATGCCACAACCTACTCGGGTTACTAAGAACGTGAGGTCGGGACGGGTTTTGGCGAATTCGATGAATTCATCTACATAGGGTTTGATGGATTCTACACCGCCATGCATGGTGGGAATGCCATAGCTCTGCCCTTGCAGACCTACACCCTGCCCCCAGATGGCACCAAACTTACGATAGGCCAACAGGGCAGCTCCGCCTTCATGAGCCCCAGCCAGGTTGCTACCAAATACAAACACCTCGTTTTCAGCAAGGTCGGTTATACATTCAGGGGTTACTCTTTTCTGTTCCATATGCTTCAGCTCTTTTATCTGGTGCAAAGATACAAAAAAAATCGATACATACGTTGAAACCTTACAAAAGATGAGAAAGTACGGCAGTATTTACAAAATTCTCGTTAACTTTCTACCTGATTCTGCCGTACTTATTTTAGCAAAGTGTCTTACCCTGAAAAACGTTGAATCAAAAAAACGTTTTAAAATGGAGAAAAACGAAGATTCAGATTTATTGGAGTTGCAAGAACTTGCATTGAGACACAAAGAATCCAAAAAGCAAAAAACTTTGGAGGAAAAACTAATGATTGTGAAAGCTCATTTGTTAAATCATGTTCCAATTTCACAATTGAGTGCAGATTTTCATGTAAATAGACTAACTATTCGCAGATGGATTAGTACCTTTGCAGACGGAAAGGTACCTGACAGAAGAAGTAAAGGAACCCCAGATGTTAAACTAAATCCGTCTAGTAT
>NZ_FRBD01000018.1 GCF_900142525.1 Xylanibacter ruminicola
CGCTTCGTAAAACTCAGTCCCTTCCAGCTTCTTTACGAACTTCAAGTTAACCACTTGTTGAGTTTTGATAATCAACTCTACGTAGTCATACTTTTCTTTAATCTTTTCGTCCAAAGTGGCGTAATACTCATCGTATTCCTCCGAATGGAACGTTTCTCTTACATCCTGATTCATGCCGCAAAAGTAATAAATAACTTCCATATCTCCAAGAAAAATGGAAGAAAATTGTTAATAATTAATTAAATTCTACATTTCTCATCCCCCTCTCTACTTATATAGTATAGAAAACGCAAAATTGTTACACCCCAAAAGTGTTAAATAGAACAAATTAGCGCCTACAAACTTAATTTTTAAGTTAATTTCTTGTTTGTTCCAAAATAACATTGTATATTTGCAGCCAGATAACTTAAAAGTTAAGTAACAAGATGTACGTTGGTTCTGGTAGATAAAGAAATTGTTGGCAATTTGCACTTTACCCGAAATGAGGAGAAGTAGTATTTTAGAAAATCGTCGCAAGCAGGTGAATCCAGAGATTCGCGAGGCTGTCGACTTGTCGTTTCAGATTGTTGACCGAATCCACGAGATTCTGACAGAGAAAGGTCTGAAACAAAAAGATTTGGCTATGCTTTTAGGAAAGAAAGAAGCCGAGATTAGTAAATGGATGCGAGGCACCCATAACTTCACTATTGATACACTTGTAGCTATAGAACATGCGCTTCAGGCCCCTATTCTTCAAGTGATTCATCAAGAAGAAGTCGTTGCATAATCACCCTGTGTCAAAACTGAGACATCAAAATTGGGGCGGAATATCACAGATTTGAGCGACAAGAGAATAAAACAGTAAGTTTAACAATTAAAAATTCTTAGATTATGGTAAAGAAGAATGAAAAAGAGAGTAAACGCGCTCTGAACGAGGAAGAGTTGGAGTCTGTAAACGGCGGTAGTGGTGGTGGTGGCAACCGTAAAAGAAAAAAGCATGAAAGCTAATCAACGCACAGAACTTCAGTCTTTTTCAAATAGAAACTCACGGGAGTTTTCCCGTGAGTTCATACTAGAGGGTGTGTCCCTTGGCAGCTTAATCAGTATAAACTCAAGTTACCAGTATCCGTGGTTTCTTTGGCAGCTTTTTTCGCTCGTTCCTTTACCTTGTCCCAGTAAGATCCACCATTGATTTCATTGAGTTGCTCATCGGAGAGCTCAATGGCGCCAACGGCTACGAGTTCGTCGTAGATAGCCTTCATCTCTCTAGTTTTCTCTATGAGCAATTGCTTCTTCTGCTCAATTTGCGCCGCTGTAAGTGTTGCCATAATTGTAATGCTTAAAAATTAATGATCGAACTTATTTCTGCTGCAAAAGCGAATGCCAGGAACCAGACACTTGGCAGGTCATTAACCACCTGCACCAGAGAAGTCATCAGGCCAGTCCATAAAAAGACTAAAAAACACTCCTCCCGCTCCTCCCGACACATTGTCGAGTTCACCGTCGCTTAGTGGCCATGCACCGGCTTCCACGAGTTCGTCCCTCAACTTTTTTGCTTCTGCATCCAGTTTCTTCAACTGCTGCTTCTTCTGCTTAATCTGTTCTGCTGTAAGCGTTGCCATAATTATAATGTTTAAAAATTAAAGTATGCCACGAACCAGACACTTGGCAGGCGTAGTTCCTTCACCTCGGGCGATCAGATTCATCGTATTTTGTAAACTCTCCACCTCCCGACACGTTGTCAAGCTGCTCGTCGGTGAGCTCCTGTTGCTTCTTATTCTCTTCTGTTTTCATAATCGTAATGTTTAAAAATAATTCTACATCTACTTTATAACTTTTTTGCTTACTTTGCCTGCTTTGCCTCCACCTGCTACGTTGTCAAGCTGCTCGTCGGTGAGCTCCTGTTGCTTCTTATTCTCTTCTGTTTTCATAATCGTAATGTTTAAAAATTAATGATTGAATTGATTTCTGCTGCAAAAGTAGGAAAAAAAATCGAAATAGATGTATCACTGCTGGAAAAAGTTGTATCAAATCAGGAAAAAATAATTAAAAATCTTGCAATTATCATATATTCTTTTTATCTTTGCCCTCAAAATTAATCATTATCAACAAACTATCATTATGAAACAAAAAGAATTTATGAATGTGAAGCAGCACGTTGCTACGCTGGCTATAGCCATCTGCTGCGTAATGACTTCAACAGTGTTTACGGCTTGTTCAAACGATGACGATCCTGTGACGTATCAACTTCAGACGGATCTAGTACTCCATTTTGGCGATATCACTGTTCAGCCATACCTCGCTTTCGGCACGTCGCTTGCTCAAGCAGAGAACTATTTTAAGGCCGAGTTCAGCGATTATTCACAGTGGGAAACTGACGGCGTGGAGCGTCATGATATTAGTGATGGATTTTACTACTCTAAAGATTTTTACAACGACGAATGCGCAATAAGTTTCGACTTCAGCGATGCCGACTGTAAATACTTATGCCTAGTGGGGTATAACTTCTACTCACCTATGTCGCCAGAGACTGTAATGGACGAGCTAGAGCGCAATGGATTCAAGAATATGGGCTTAATAAGTTTTCCCGAAGACGATGAAGGCGACATTACCTATCTCTATCTTTCGGCCGACGGCACGCTAGAGGTGCAGATCGTATTCTGGAAGTCAGACGAGAGTAATGAAGACTGCTGGGCTATCAGTTTCCAACCGCTAGACGAGAACGACTTTAAATACCTTGTAAAATAGTAATATGAGATGCCAGATGTCAGTCCACATGGCAGGTACCAAGAAAAAGGCCAGCAGTGAATGCTAGCCTCTTTTCTTATTGTATGCCAGGACCCTGTCCCTTGGCAGCCTTTTATTGAAACAGCCTCTTCATGGCATCTGTAGCCTCGGAGTCGCTAAGTTTAAAAGAATCAACCAACAATATGTGGGCGAACTCACGCCAGGCAAAATTCTTGATGCCTAAACGAGCGGCTATCTGACGAGCTGTAGAAACAAGTTCATTGATACTTACGGAATTCCTACCATCTTCTATGCAAAGATCAAGTAAATAGCCAATAGCCTCGTGACTAACCTTGTGGTATCTCTCCCAAAACTCAATATCGAAAAGGGTGGCGATGCCCATCTTCATAAAGGTAGTACTTATAATTAAACTATAATTCAAGCCATTTTCTTGACGAAATGTATCGAGACCCAAAGCATGCATCTTGTCCATCTTGTCGTTAAAAGCCTGAATAGGATTGGCACAACACGCCAACTTGCGTTGTACTATTTCTTCGGGTTCATACTCCATCACTTCGCGCAAATTACGAACGCGCTCAGTCCGGGCTGTTTGAGCCTTAGACAGTTGAGCATCCGTGAGGATGGTGCGGACTTCATAGACGTTTTTATCGCCCGAGCGACGAATGCCATGACCGGTCCAATCATTTGACGTACGGACTACTATCTTTTCCAGTCCGTTATCATCGGTATCCAAAGGACTGATGGTATACGAACAGGATGAGGTGACAAACTTAAGCAGAAGTTGCATCTTGTCGCCCTCAATACCCATTCGTTCAGCATAACGCTGAAAGAAATGCGGGGTAATAATCAACACACAATTCATTTCGCTCTGAGCATTAAAGCCAGGCATAAATATGCCCAAAGAACTGGCTGTTTCGTAGAAGCAGAAACAGGTAGGCATAGAGTTGGATGCGAAAGTATCTGGATAAAAAGTGACATTTTCGAAACATATCCAGCGATTACCTGAGCGAGAGGTGTAATAAACGACATCGGAGGTCAAAGAACACTGTTTATAAACACAACGACTCAACAATTTGTCGCGCATAGCCTCGTAACGTTTTTCGCCACCAAACTGTTTTATCATCCAATACTTTGCCTTTTCGTGTTCCTCGGAGAGTGTATTCCACAACTCGTCGGATGGTGTATTCAAATTGATCATATCTATTATCCTGTTATTTTAATGAGCACGCAAATTATGCGTTTGCGAGTAGTTGTAGATATTTGATTCGATCTCGGGATAGAGCGGATCGAGTTTTGCGCGGGGATTGAGCATGGTGTAGCCCAGAAAATCGACAATGAAACGACTGGCACTATCGGCAGGCATGGCTCCAAGACCTACTGACTCCTGATAGTACGTTTGCATCTGTGAACTTGAGGGTTGCTCTAGCAGGGGCTTCCAACCGTAGAAAGCCAGACACGTCAACAAGACGGCGGAAATAGTCAGAATAGTTTTCTTCATCTTTTTATTGGTTACGTTTATGATCACCGGTGCAAAGATAAGACATTTTTTGGAAAAACATCATGTTTTTGAAACTTTTTTTGTAATTTTGCACGCAAAGTGTCAAATTTAAGGCGAAAATGGAACCAATTAACGACTTTTTCTCACTTCTAAGTTCCTTTTTGTGGGGATGGCCCATGATCATACTACTGCTGGGTACACACGTGTTTCTGACATTCAGACTGCGCATACCACAGCGAAAGCTGATTACGGGCATACGACTATCCATTAAAAAGGATGCTAAGGCCGATGGTGACGTGAGTCAGTTTGGAGCACTGGCCACCGCACTGGCTGCCACCATAGGTACAGGAAACATAGTGGGCGTGGCAACGGCTGTGGCCCTGGGTGGTCCAGGCGCCGTGCTGTGGTGCTGGCTGACGGGACTATTCGGCATGTCGACCAAGTATGCCGAGGGACTGCTGGCGGTGAAATATCGCGTAAAATCGGATGATGGCAAGTGGTACGGAGGCCCCATGTACGCCCTGGAGCGCGGACTGAACATGCGATGGCTGGGCATACTGTTTGCCGTGTTTACCGCCCTGGCATCGTTCGGCATAGGATGCACCGTGCAGGCCAACTCGATAGCTCTGCTGGCCAAAGAGACCTTTGGCATACCCACATGGATAATAGGTGTGATGATATGTGTGCTGACAGCGCTGGTGATACTGGGCGGCGTGAAGGCCATAGCCAAGGTGTGCACCGTGCTGGTGCCCTTTATGGCGGCACTCTACGTGGTGGGATGCGTGGTGATACTGTGCTTCAACAGCAGCTACGTGTGGCCTGCCATAGAGCTGATAGCAGACTCGGCATTCAACCCCTCGGCAGCTGGAGGCGGATTTGTGGGGGCCACGGTGATGATGGCAGCCAGATATGGTATCGCCCGCGGACTGTTTAGCAACGAGAGTGGTATGGGTAGCGCCCCGATAGTGGCAGCTGCGGCCCAGACGCGCAACCCCGTGCGACAGGCTCTGGTATCGAGCACCGGCACATTCTGGGATACGGTAATTATCTGCGCGCTGACAGGACTGGTGCTGGTGAGCAGTATCCTGGCCTACCCCGACATTACCTATGCCGACGGGGCTGCACTGACCAAGGTGGCCTTCTCGAAGATACCATACGTAGGTGCGCCACTGCTTACATTCGGCATTCTGACGTTTGCATTCAGCACGATTATAGGCTGGAGCTACTATGGCGAGAGTGCCGTGAACTACTTAGAGGGCCGACGCGCTAACAGATTCTACAGGATCATGTACATCGTGCTGCTGTTCTTCGGATCGATCATCAACCTTGACATCATCTGGAACATAGCCGACTGTATGAATGCGCTGATGGCGATACCAAACCTGATAGCGCTACTGTTGTTAAGCGGCGTAGCGGCGAGGGAGACAAAGAAGTATCTGTGGAGCAATCGTCTTGACGACGATATGGAAAGGAATGGAAAGGAATGGAAAGCCCTTTAACTTCATAATATATAACCAATAATAAAAAAGGTATGAGAAAAAACATTTTGGCAATGGCCGTGATGATGGCGGCATTGGTGGTAGGAACAACATCGTGTGGCAACAAAGCCCAGAAACAGGAGCAAGAGCAGGCTCAAAGCGGAGTGAACGACTTCCGCATTAAGCGTGGCACCAACGTAAGCCACTGGCTCTCGCAGAGCGAGCAGAGGGGTGAGGCCAGACGCCTGCACATTCAGGAGGACGACTTTGCACGCCTGGAGGAACTGGGATTCGACTTTGTACGCATTCCCATCGATGAGGTACAGTTCTGGGACGAGCAGGGCAAGCAACTGCCAGAGGCGTGGCGACTGCTGAACAACGCTCTGGACTGGGCACGCAAGCACAACCTGCGCGCCATAGTTGACCTGCACATCATTCGCAGCCACTACTTTAATGCAGTAAACGAGAATGAGAAAAATGCCAACACACTGTTTACATCGGAAGAAGCACAAGAGGGATTGCTGAACCTGTGGCGCCAGCTGTCGGACACACTAAAAAACCGCAGCAACGACTGGGTGGCCTACGAGTTTATGAACGAACCTGTGGCTCCTGAGCATGAGCAGTGGAACCAGCTAGTGGCAAAGGTGCACAAGGCACTGCGCGAACTGGAACCACAGCGCACACTGGTCATCGGATCGAACATGTGGCAGGGACACGAAACCATCAAGTATCTGAAGGTGCCCGAGGGCGACAAGAACATCATTCTGAGTTTCCACTATTACAACCCAATGATTTTGACACACTACGGTGCATGGTGGACACCTCTGGGCAAGTATAAGGGCAAGGTGAACTATCCTGGCGTGCTGGTATCGAAGGAGGACTACGAAGCTGCTCCTGCCGAGATTAAAGACCAGCTGAAGCAGTATACCGAAGAGGTGTGGGACATCAACAAGATTCGCGAGCAGTTTAAGGATGCCATCGAGGCTGCCAAGAAGTACGACCTGCAGCTGTTCTGCGGCGAGTGGGGCGTGTATGAGCCAGTTGACCGTGAGCTGGCCTACAACTGGACACGCGACATGCTGACCGTGTTCGACGAGTTTAACATCGCCTGGACCACCTGGTGCTACGATGCCGACTTCGGATTCTGGGATCAGCAGCGCCATACATATAAGGACCGACCACTGGTAGAACTGCTGATGAGTGGTAAAAAATTAGGAGAATAGAGCATGAAGAAAATGACACTGGCCACAATGATGATGGCCTTACTGATAACGGCTTGCGGCGAGACTAAGACCCAAAAGGAGATTAGCAGCCGCAAGGCCGCTCTTGCGGAGCATCAGAAAACAGAGCTGAAAAAGGCTCAGGATGAGTTGTGGAAAACCGACAGTATGCTACAGCTAGCCAACAAGCAGCTGGAAGCCATGACGCAGGAGGTAGAAGCGCACAAAAAGGAGCTGAAAGCCACCCCCGAAGAGTTGACGGCACTAACCAAACTCCGCGTAAAACGCGATTCGATACGTACACAGTACGAAGCCTTAGGGCTTAAGATACGTTATATCCACAAGAAACAGAGTGAAGAGTAATATGCTCTTCGTGTTCAATTACATCAATCGAACAACACCACATTGTTAATAAATGTAGAAGAAAGGGTAACTTTTCACTATTCACTATTCGTTATTCACTAAAAATTAGTACCTTTGCACCCGATATGACGCAATTTGAAAAGACAAACGCTCAGTTTGAGCAGGCTCTGGCCGAATGCAGGGCACTGTTTGAGAAGAAGCTTCACGATTATAAAGCCTCTTGGCGCATTCTGCGACCAACAGCACTTACCGACCAGTTGTTTATTAAAGCCAAGCGCATTCGCAGCCTGGAAATCAAGAAGGAATCGCTGGTGGGCGAAGGCATACGTCCGGAGTTTGTGGCACTGATCAACTACGGCATCGTAGGACTGATTCAGCTCAGCAAGGGATTTGCCGACACCGTTGACATCAGCAACGAGGAGGCCATGGCGCTCTATGATGAGCATGCCAAAGAGGCACTGGAGCTGATGAAGCGTAAGAACCACGACTACGACGAAGCGTGGAGAGGAATGAGGGTGAGTAGCTATACCGACCTGATTCTGACAAAAATAGAACGTATCAAGGAAATCGAGAACCTGCAGGGCGAGACACTCGTATCAGAGGGGATCGATGCCAACTATATGGATATCATCAACTACGCGATCTTTGGAGTGATTAAGTTATCCGAGGAGTGAGGAGTGAGAAGTGAGGAGTGAGGAAGGTTGCTGTAAACATCTGTAGACTGCTGCTGGCACTGACATTTATCTTTTCAGGATTTGTCAAGGCCGTTGACCCACTGGGGACGCAGTATAAGATACACGACTACCTGACGGCTTGGGGCATAGGAAAGATGGTGCCCGACTTCACAACACTGGCCTCATCGGTACTGCTGGCTGCCACAGAGTTCTTTCTGGGCATCTGTCTGCTGTTTGCCATCAGGCGACGCATTGTATCGAAGCTGGTACTGGCCATCATGATGGTGATGACACCACTCACACTGTGGCTGGCCTTGAGCGACCCCATCAGCGACTGCGGATGCTTTGGCGACGCACTGGTGCTGAGCAACTGGCAGACCTTCTGGAAAAACATGATCCTACTGGGTGCTGCCATCGTGGTGTGGAAGTGGGCGCTGGACATGCCCAGACTGATAAGCAGGGCCAACCAATGGATAGTGATGAACTACTCGCTGGTGTTTATACTGCTGTTCATCTCGGTGAAGAGTCTGTACACCCTACCCCAGTTCGACTTCCGTCCCTACCACATCGGGGCCGACATTCGCACCGGATGGCAGAAGATGATGGAAGGTGAGGAATCGCCCTACCAAGAGCTGTTTATAGAGCAGCTGGAGGATGGGGAGGATCTGACCGAACAGATACTGACAGACAAGGGATACACCTTCTTGCTGATAGCCCCACATCTGGAACAGGCCGACGACTCACGACTGGACGAGATTAACCAGATGTATGAGTACAGTTTGGACAACGGATACCCCTTCTACTGTCTGACAGCCAGCGGCGAGAAAGCCATTGCCAAATGGCGCGACCTGACGGGAGCTGAATATCCCTTCTGCCAGACAGACGACATCACACTGAAGACCATCATACGGTCGAACCCAGGACTGGTGCTGATGAAAGACGGAAAGGTGATACGCAAGTGGAGCCACAACAACCTGCCCGAAGAGGAAGAGCTGAACACCAAACTGGAAGACAGTGAGCTGGGACAGCTGCCCACCGAGACAGTGACCACCAAGATACTATGGGTGCTGACGTGGTTTGTGCTGCCACTGGTGCTGCTTACCATCGCCGACAGGCTCTGGGCTTGGACGAAGTGGGTGAGGAAACATTGAACATTGAACATTGAACATTGAACATTGAACATTGAACATTGAACATTGAACATTGAACATTTTACAATATATAAATTATTTTTAGAATTATGAGAAAGAAAATTGTAGCAGGAAACTGGAAGATGAACATGAATCTCCAGGACGGTATTGCTCTTGCAAAGGAGCTGAACGAGACTTTGAAGGCTGAAAAGCCAAACTGTGGTGTAGTTATCTGCACTCCATTCATCCACCTTGCATCTATCGCACAGTTCCTCGACCAGGACATCATCGGTCTGGGTGCTGAGAACTGCGCCGACAAGGAGAAGGGTGCCTTCACTGGTGAGGTATCTGCCGAGATGGTAAAGAGCACTGGTGCTCAGTACGTAATCCTGGGTCACTCAGAGCGTCGTGAGTACTACAAGGAGACTCCAGAGATCCTGAAGGAGAAGGTGCTGCTGGCTCAGAAGAACGATCTGAAGGTTATCTTCTGTATCGGTGAGAGCCTGGAGGAGCGTGAGGCTGGCAAGCAGAACGAGGTAGTAAAGGCCGAGCTCGAGGGTTCAGTATTCAACCTCGCCGAGGAGGACTTCCGCAAGATCGTTATCGCCTATGAGCCAATCTGGGCTATCGGTACTGGTAAGACTGCAACTGCAGAGCAGGCTGAGGAGATTCACGCTTACATCCGTTCAATCATTGCTGAGAAGTACGGTCAGGCAGTAGCCGACGACACTACTATCCTCTACGGTGGTAGCTGCAAGGCTAGCAACGCTCCTGAGCTGTTTGCTAAGCCCGACATCGACGGTGGTCTGATTGGTGGTGCATCACTGAAGGCTGCTGACTTCAAGGGTATTATCGACGCATTCAAATAAGAACGTGAAACGATTTATCATCATAATGACGCTTTGCATCGGCTGCATTACGGCAGCTGATGCTCAGTCGTCGTTTACACAAAGGCTCCAACAGAGCAAAAACGGTGAAGGAAAGATTACCGTAACACAAGACAAGGCCATAGAAGAGCTGGTGAACGGACCAGCCGTAACAGCCCCCACACGACAGAAAACAACCGCAACACAGCAGAAACCTGCTGAAAAGAAAAAAGAAAAAGAAAACAATACTGCTACAAATACAAATCAAGAAAAACATCAGGAGCCCAAGACTGTTGTTGTAGAACATCAGGATACTACCACCATCGATAGCCCAGAGGAAATTCAGAAGAAGATCATGAAGGGCGTAAAGGTGCCTGGATACAGAGTACAGGTGTTTGCCGGAGGCAATACCCGCAACGACCGATTGAAGGCTGAGCGCATAGGCAGCGAAATAAAGAGTCTGTTCCCTGGAGTACCTGTCTACGTGCATTTCTACTCACCACGATGGATATGTCGCATTGGTAACTACCGTACTTACGAAGAAGCACACGCCGTGCTGGAACGCGTAAAAAACAACGGATACCAAAGCGCCATCATCGTAAAAGGAAAAGTTACCGTGCAATATCAATGAACATAGAAATCAAGGAATACGACAACGAGCGATATCGCGAAGGAATAGAAGAACTGGCGGATCACTACAAGGAGGTACTCAAGCTGCTGGGTGAAGACCCTGAGCGCGAGGGACTGCAGAAGACACCTATGCGAGTGGCCAAGGCCATGCAGACGCTGACCAAGGGCTACCAGATGGATGCCCACAAGATTCTGACAGACGCCCTGTTCAAGGAAGACTACAACCAGATGGTTATCGTCAAGGATATCGACTTCTTCTCGTTGTGCGAACATCATATGCTGCCATTCTACGGCAAGGCACATGTGGCTTACATACCCAACGGCTACATCACTGGTCTGTCGAAGATTGCCCGTGTAGTCGACATCTTCTCTCACCGCCTGCAGGTACAGGAGCGAATGACACAGCAAATCAAGGACTGTATCGAGGAGACACTGCATCCACTCGGCGTGATGGTGGTAATAGAGGCCAAGCACATGTGCATGCAGATGAGAGGCGTAGAGAAACAAAACAGCGTAACTACTACCAGCGACTTCAGTGGCGCCTTTAATCAGGCCAAAACCCGTCAGGAGTTTATGAACCTCATACACAATAATCAAATCTAAAACTACTTTAATATGTATCAAGCAGACAACACTAATTACAGAACCAATGAGTCGTTCATTCAGGAGTTTACACGCAGCTGTCTGGGACGAATCATCATTGCAACCGTTATCATCCTGGCAGCATTGCTGATGGCTTACTTCACGGCTCCAAAAGAGAGTGATATGGACGCAGAGATGAACGACAACCTCATGCAGTGCCTGGAGGTGAACGATGGCGTTAAAGGCGATGTGGTGGACGACTATGTACACAATCTCACCTTTATCTTCACGACTGCTGATACAACCGTGATTGATAGAGACAAACTGGAGACATACGAAAAGCATAACCGACTGGAGTCGTATCGCCATACGTTCTATTCGACTTCGTATATCTACAACAATATGCATCCAGAGGGAACACGAGTGGGTGTTGGCATCTTCGGTATTATCATACCAACAGTGTTCTATGAGGATATTCTGCTGGATGTAGGCCCTGTGCACAAAGGCTACGAGCAGAAGCTGAACCAGGCACCCATAATGGATGATACTGACCTGGGTGAGACTCCGAACATCACGGAGTTCCACTACAAGGGCGACCTAGAGAACTAATTGTCTATCAACTATATGAAAGCAAAAACAATTCTAAGCATCGCACTGATGCTTTGTGTCTCAGCAGGTGTGCAGGCACAGAACAAAAACGAGAACATGATTGACAACCCCATGTTGTGGGCTGATGTACCCGACCCCGACATCATTCGCGTGGGCGACACTTTCTATCTGGTATCTACCACCATGCACCTGATGCCTGGAGCACCTGTCATGGCGTCGAAGGACCTGAAGAACTGGGAAACGGTGGGATACATCTTCGACAAACTGACCGACTCGCCCAAGTACGACCTCTCAGCTACTGAAGGTACGGTATACGGACGCGGACAGTGGGCTACATCGCTCAAGTATCATAAAGGAAAATTCTATGCGCTGCTGGCCCCCAACGAGCAGGGAGCCATGGGCGACACCTATATCTTTACGGCCGACAAGGCTGAAGGCCCCTGGAAGATTGTATCGCGCATGCAACACTTCCACGACTGCTCACTGTTCTTCGACGACGACGATCGTGTGTACGTGATCTATGGTACAGGCGAGATGATGGAACTGAAGAAGGACCTGAGCGACGTGATTGAGGGTACACACCAGAAGATTTTTGAGCGTGAGGCCGACGAGACAGGATTGCTGGAGGGTTCACGCGTGATTAAGCATAACGGCAAGTACTATCTGCTGATGATTTCGCAGGCTTATGGTCCTGGCCGTCATCGTCGTGAGGTATGCTACCGTGCCGACGACATACACGGACCTTACGAGAAGAACGTGATTCTGGAAAGCGACTTTGGCGGATTCCCCTACGTGGGACAAGGTACCATCGTGGATACTGAGGATGGCGACTGGTACGGCATCATCTTCCAGGATCGTGGCGGTGTAGGTCGCGTGCTTACCATCTCGCCATGCCGCTGGATTGACGGATGGCCACAGATAGGCGATGAGGAAGGCAAAGTGCCTACCCGCGTACGTGCGCTGAAGAGCGGACAGCCAGAGACAGCCATCGTGAAGGCTGATGATTTCGGCAGCGAGAAACTGGGTCTGCACTGGCAGTGGAACCACAATCCCGTTGACAAGGCTTGGAGCCTGACCGAACGCCCAGGTTATCTGCGCCTTAAGACCAGTCGTGTAGTACCCAACCTGTATCTGGCGCCTAACACACTGACTCAGCGTATGGAGGGTCCTGGCTGCAGTGGCTACATCGTGATGGATCTATCGAAGATGAAAGATGGCGACTGCGCAGGATTGGCTGCATTCAACAGCGACTCAGGTGTGCTGACCATCAAGAAGAAGGGCAAGAAGCTGACCCTCGAGATGAGTGAGCAGAAGATTGCACTGACCGATAAGGACAAGGTGGCACAGAACTACGAAGAGAAGGTGATTGAAAGCATCGAACTGAAGCAGAACAAGATATGGCTGCGACTGGACGGTGACTTCCGTGCAGCAGAAGGCAACAAGAAGGGCTTTATGCCTGGAAAAGATATGGCCACCTTCTACTACAGTCTTGATGGAAAGGACTGGAAGAAGATTGGTAGCGACTATCGCATGGGATTCGACTGGCGTCGTTTCTTCATGGGACAGAAATTCGGTATCTTTAACTATGCCACCAAGAAGGTTGGCGGATATGTAGATGTTGATGAGTTTGCATACAACAAAATAAAATAATTATGAACAGAACGTCAATAGCCATTCTTGCCTTGCTGGCACCAATAGCTATATGGGCACAAGGTGTTAAGATTGAGTTCTTTACACCTTCTGTAGTCCATGTGGTGAAGTATCAGGGACAAGCAGTAAACCCAGAGAGCAAGGTAATCATTGCCAAACCACAGGAGGTGGCACTTACCACAAAAGGTAACACCACATCGAGCGAAGAACTGAGTGTGAAACTCGACCAAAAGACTGGTTGCATCACCTTTATGGATGCTAAGGGTAAGGTACTGCTGCGTGAGAAGAAGCACAGTTTCTCGCCACTGAACCAGACCTTTACGCTCGATAAGGGCGAAGCTATCTACGGACTGGGCACCATCCAGAACGGCAAGATGAATCGCCGCGGTGAGCACAAGCGCATGGAGCAGTCGAATCTGGAAGACTTTCAGAGTGTGATTCAGAGCATCAAAGGCTGGGGCATCTACTGGGACAACTACGCCCCCACCCAGTTCGACGATGACCAGAACGGCATGTCGCTCACATCAGAGGCTGGCGACTATATCGACTACTACTTTATGTATGGCAAGAGTGCCGACGGCGTGATTGCTCTGATGCGACATCTGAGTGGCGATGTGCCTATGTTCCCACTATGGACATACGGTTTCTGGCAGTCGAAAGAACGTTATAAGACAGCTGCTGAGACTGAGAGTATCGTCGACAAGCATCGTGAACTGCAGGTGCCTCTGGATGGTATCATCCAAGACTGGCAGTACTGGGGGTCAAACTACCTGTGGAATGCCATGGACTTCCTCTCGGAAGACTTCCAGAATGGTGCACAGTTGATTAAGAACGTACACCAGAAGCATGCTCACTTCATGATCAGCATCTGGGCCAGCTTTGGTCCACAGACACAGCAGTTCCGTGAGTTGAACGAGAAGGGACTACTGCTGCCCATCGAGACCTGGCCACAGAGCGGTATCTCGCACATCTGGCCTCCTGTGATGGAGTATCCTTCGGGCGTAAAAGTGTACGATGCCTTCAGCCCTGTGGCACGTGACATCTATTGGAAATATCTGAAGAAGCTATACGACTATGGCACAGATGCCTGGTGGATGGACTCAACCGACCCCGACTTCTTCAATCCCAAGGAGAGCGACTATGAGCACAAGGTTACTGGTGGCACCTGGCGTTCATTGCGTAATGCCTTCCCCCTGGAAACAGTTCGCGGCATATATGAGAAGCAACGTGCACTTCAATCGTCAAATAGTGAAAGGGGCAAATCGTCAGATAAACGCGTCTTCATCATGACGCGCAGCAGCTTTGCCGGTCAGCAGCACTACGGATCGAACATGTGGAGCGGCGACGTTAACTCGTCGTGGGACATGTTGCGCAAGCAGGTGCCTGCAGGATTGAGTTTCTCGCTCACAGGTAATCCTAACTTCAATACCGATATAGGCGGTTTCTTCTGTGGTTCTTACAATACCAAGGGCAGTGGTTCAGCCCCCAAGAATCCACAGTTCCAGGAGCTCTACGTGCGCTGGATGCAGTACGGACTGTTCTGTCCTGTTTTCCGCAGTCATGGTGCTGATGCCCCACGTGAGATATGGCAATTTGGTAAGAAAGGTGAACCCGTTTATGATGCTATCGAAAAGCAGATTCGCCTGCGCTATCGCCTGATACCTTATTTATATAGTACTGCTTGGCAGGTTACCAGCAACAACCAGAGCTACATTCGCCCACTGTTCAGCGACTTTGCAGCTGATAAGAAGGTGTGGGATATGACCGATGAGTTTATGTTCGGACAGAGCATCCTGGCTGCACCTATCGTTGATCCACAGTACACCGAGGAGAAGATCATCCGCACTGATGCCATGACAGGATGGAACAAGCAAGAAGTGAATAGTGAAAAGGGAATAGTGAATAGTGATTGGACGGAGCCCAAAAAAGCCACTAAGTACCTGCCTAAGGGGGCTAACTGGTACGACTTCTGGACTGGTAAGCTGTACAAGGGCGGACAGAACGTGGTGCTCACCACATCGTTTGACAAGGTGCCTATGTTTGTTCGCGCTGGTAGCATCGTGCCACTGGGCCCAGAGATGCAGTACGTTGGCGAGAAGAAGTGGGACAATCTGGAAATCCGCATCTATCCTGGTGCCAATGGTGAGTTTACCCTTTATGAAGATGAGGGCGACAACTACAACTATGAGAAGGGCGTCTACTCTACTATCAAGTTTGAGTGGAACGATCGCACCCGCACCCTCACCATCAACAATCGCCAAGGCCAATACCCAGGTATGTTGCTGAATCGCAAGTTTACCATCGCCCTCCCCGATGGCACATCAAGAACCATCGATTACAACGGCAATCAAATAGAAGTAAAACTCTAACCCCCACGTACTCCCCTCCTCTGGAGGAGGGGAACAAAAAAAAAGAGGCTAAATTAGCCTCTTTTTTCGTGATCCGTTTGGGGCTCGAACCCAAGACCCCAACATTAAAAGTGTTGTGCTCTACCGACTGAGCTAACGGATCAACCTTAATTCGCATTCTATTCTGAAAGCGGCTGCAAAGGTACGCACTTTTTTTGAAACTGCCAAATTTATTCGGAAGAATTTTCTTCTAACCCCTCAATTTCCTTCTCTTTTGTCACATATTGCTGGTAATATGCTATCAAAAGGGTGGTTAAAGGCAGTGCAATGATCAGTCCGATGAACCCAAGCAGTGCACCCCAAACAGACAGTGATAACAGCAGGATGGCAGGGTTCAGACCCATGGCCTTACCCATCACCTTAGGCGTCACTATCATGTCACAAATCAACTGTACTATGATAAACACGGCCATGGCCATCGCCAATATCACCCAGAAGTTCTGTCCTGTATCAGCCGACTTGAGCAGAGCCAGCAGCACAGTTGGTATCAGGGCAAAGGTATGCAGATAAGGCACCAGGTCCATAATACCAATCATGATACCCAGACCAATGGCCATGGGGAAATCGATAATAGTAAATCCTATGCAGAACAGGATACCCATAATCAGCGCCACCAATCCCTGTCCACGCACATAATTGTTCAAGGCATTCTCTACATCCTTGGCCAACGAATGCCAGAACGGACGACTCTTCTTGGGGAAGACGCGGATCCAGTTGTCAGTAAGATACTCGTAATCCAGCAGAATGAAGAACATATATAATAAGGTGATAAACGATGCAATGACACTGATAATAACCTTGGTAGTCTCGTTAAGTACATTAAACAGGCCTGGCATCACCGTCTTCAGACTCTCGGTAAAGGTGTCGCTCTTAAAGAACTTCTCTATCTCCCTATTGTTGCTCTCAATCCATAGCTGTATGGCACCAGGAATATCCCTGATGTGGGCCGACTTCTGGATATAATCGGTGGCCAGGCTGCCCAGTTTTTCAAACTGTTCGAGCATAGGCGGGATAATAAGATAGATGATGCCAGCCAAGATGCTCACCACCACAATCAAGGTAATCAGAATGCTCAATGCCCTACTCTTAACATGCAGCTTATACTGCACAAACTTCACCATGGGGTAAAGCAGATAGGCAAAGAACCATGCAATGACGAATGGCAGCAGCACACTGCTCAGGTAATTAATCAGGCCCAGAATGGCAATCACCAGCAGGCCTGCGCCAACCCAACGAACCAGTTGGTCAAGTGTTATTGTCTTTTCTTTCATTTTCTTCCTTTATTGCTTTTTGATAACACTCACGGCATAACGGTTCATACTCAGTAGTCTCGCCCAGCAGCACACGCTGATCTGATGCCACCTTACGATGACTCACATAAGCCAGATTACCACACTTTACACAGATGGCATGAACTTTAGTCACATCGTCGGCAATAGCACACAAGGCAGGCATGGGGCCAAAGGGTATCCCCTTAAAGTCCATATCCAGACCTGCTACTATCACCCGCACACCACGGTTGGCCAGCTGGTTACACACGTCGACAATCCCAGCATCAAAGAACTGGGCCTCATCGATACCCACCACATCAATGTCGCTCGCCAACAGCAGGATGCTTGCCGACGAGTCGATGGGGGTAGACTGGATGTGCTTCTGGTCGTGACTCACCACATCCTCCTCAGAGTATCGCACGTCGATGGCTGGCTTGAATATCTCCACCTTCTGGCGCGCAAACTGAGCACGGCGCATTCGTCTGATCAGCTCCTCAGTCTTGCCCGAAAACATCGAACCGCACACTACTTCTATTCTTCCAGGTCTGTGTGCCTCACCTGTTAAATTCTCTGTCATATCTAGGTGCAAAGGTACGAATACTTTTAATAATTGCAAAGATTTTGCCGATTTTTTTGTCTATTCTGATAATTTGCTTTATATTTGCCACTTGTAATGGGTATATTATATATAGTACCGACTCCAGTTGGGAATATGGAAGACATGACATTCCGTGCCATCCGCATTCTGAAAGAAGTGGATCTGGTGCTGGCAGAAGACACTCGAACATCGAGCAAACTGCTAAAGCACTACGACATCCACAATCAACTCATGTCGCACCACAAGTTCAACGAACACGGAACATCGGCATCCGTAGTAAACCGAATACTGGCAGGCGAAAACGTAGCATTGATCAGCGATGCAGGAACACCAGGCATCAGCGACCCAGGATTCTTTCTGGTTCGCGAAGCCGTTCGTGCAGGTATCGAAGTGCAGTGCCTGCCAGGCGCCACAGCATTTGTACCAGCACTCGTATCGAGCGCATTGCCCTGCGACCGCTTTGCTTTCGAGGGTTTTCTGCCTCAGAAGAAGGGGCGCCAGACCAAACTCGAATCGCTGCGCGACGAACAACGTACCATGATATTCTATGAGTCGCCCTATCGCGTAGTAAAGACACTACAGCAGTTTGCCGATACCTACGGCCCCGAGCGCCAGGTAAGCGTATGTCGCGAAATCAGCAAGATTCATGAAGAGAGCGTTCGTGGTACACTGGCCGAGGTTATAGCCCACTTCAAGGAACATGAGCCCAAGGGTGAAATAGTAATCATCCTGGCTGGGAACGACAATAAAGAACAAATTAATAAACAAAAGTAATTATGAAAAAGTTATTTATCTTTGCAATGTGTGCCATAGCTATGGCAAGTTGTAATGAGGGTGCCAAGAAGGCCGAGAATCAGGCACGTGCAGAACGTGACTCACTGAACCAGGTAATCGCCCAGAAAGATGACGAGATTAATGACATGATGACTACTCTGATTGACATCGAGGATGGATTCCGCGAGATTACAGAGGCACAGAATCGTGTAACCTTAGCCAAAGCAGGTGAAGGCACCAACACCAAGCAGCGCATCGAAGAGAACTTCCAGTTCATCCAGTCGATGATGCAGCAGAACAAAGACCTGATTAACAAACTGAAGCAGCAGGTTCGCGAGAGTTCAATCAAGGGCGACAAGCTGAAGAAGATAATTGCCAGCCTCCAGGAGACCATGGAGAAGAAGGATCAGCAGATTGCCGACCTCACCGAGCAGCTGGAGCTTAAGAATATCCATATCGGCGAACTGAAGTATGCCGTTAACAGTCTGAGAGAAGATGCACGCTCACTTCAGGACGAGAACGAAGCACAGTCTAAGCGCATCAAGGCTCAAGAGAAGGAGCTTAACAGTGCCTGGTTTGCCTATGGCACCAAAGACGAGTTGAAGAAGCAGCAGATTATGACCAAGGATGGCATGTTCAGCAAGAACAAGATTCTGCAGGGCGACTTCAACAAGGAGTACTTCACCAAGATCGACATCCGTGTTGACAAGGAGATCAAGCTCTACAGCAAGTCGGCCAAGCTGCTCACCACCCACCCTGCCAACTCTTACACTCTGCAGCAGGATGCCAACAAGCAGTATGTGCTCCGCATTACCGACCCACAGACATTCTGGTCAACCAGCAAATATCTGGTAGTTCTGGTAAAGTAAAAACACAGAAAAATATACTAAACCTCATCAATAAGGTGCTCAGTTTTGAGCACCTTTTTTGTTGTATTGTCAAGTTTCAATTTTTCACCAAAAGTGTAGGTTTAACATCAAACTGTAAGTTAATCAAATCATCTGCTTTCACATTGATTTTTATCAATTATAAAGGTCAATTTGTTAAAAAATGACGCCGAATTGTGTTTTTTTTATAATTTTATTCGTTTTTTAGAATAATATACGCTATTTTTGCAACCTGAAAGTGACAAAAGGGCGCAATATGTGATATATCAGCCCTTATTATATATATAAATATGTACGCGAACAATACAGTTTTAAACATTTAATAATTTACAAAAAGAGAGAGAATTTTATGAAAAAAAGACTAACGTTGTTTTTTGTCAGCCTTTTCCTTTGTGTAGGAACAGCGCTGGCTCAGACGAAAGTTTCCGGTACAGTACTCTCACAAGAAGACGGCCAGCCCATTATTGGTGCTGCTGTTAAGGTGGTAGGTACAAGCACTGGTATGTTAACTGACGTAAATGGCCGTTTCTCTGTAGCCCTTCCTGCTGGCAAGGATCAGCTGGAGATTACTTATCTGGGCTTTGAGGGCAAGACTGTTAAGGCCAAGAATGGTATGAGAATTTTCCTGAAGGCTGACGCACAGTTGGTTGACGAGGTTGTAGTTGTAGCTTATGGTACAGCCAAGAAGTCGTCATTCACAGGTTCGGCCCAGAGCGTAAACAGTGAGGCACTGGAGTTGCGCCCTGTATCTTCAGCTACAAAGGCTCTTGAGGGTCATGTATCTGGTATTCAGATGACTTCTTCATCTGGTCAGCCTGGTTCATCACCTTCTATCCGCATTCGTGGTTTCGGATCTATCAATGCATCTAACGACCCTCTTTACGTAGTTGACGGTATTCCTTACGCTGGTTCGCTGGCTTCTATCAACCCTGCAGATATCGAGTCGATGACTATCCTGAAGGATGCATCAGCTGGTGCCCTGTATGGTGCACGTGGAGCTAACGGTGTAGTAATGATTACTACCAAGAAGGGTAAGGAAGGTAAGGCAAACGTATCTTGGCGTTCAAACATTGGTTGGTCTAACCGTGCTACCAAGCGCTACAGCCACGTAAGTCAGAAGGAGTACGTACAGCTGGTATATGAGGCTTTGCGTAACGAGGCATATGTTAAGGACGGTATGTCGTGGACTGATGCAGAGGCTGCAGGTAGAGCTGGTTTGAGCAGCAACCTGGGTGGTGAGCTGTACAACCCATTCAAGAACTATACTTGGGACACTATCATCGATCCTACTACTGGTCAGGTACAGGCTGATGCAGAGGCTGCATGGAATGAGGACTGGCTGGATGCTGTTACTCGCAAGAATGCCATCCGTCATGAGCACCAGTTCTCTGTAAACGGTGGTACCGAGAAGACAAAGTATGCCCTTTCACTGGGTTACCTGAACGAGGATGGTACACTGAAGACTACTGCTTATCAGCGTTACAATGCACGTGTAAATGTTGACACTAAGATTAACGAGTGGTTCAAGGCAAACGTTGGTTTGAACGTAGCACACTCTATCTCTAACTTCAGTAACTATAGCGGAAGTTCTACTTCAAACGTATGGTACACTGCACAGTTCATCAACCCTCTGTTCCCTGTTTACCTGAAGGATGAGAACGGACAGAGCATCTACAAGAACGGACAGATTGAGTACGACTGGGGTGAGCAGCGTGAAAACGGCGACAAGCGTCCTGGTTCTATGAGCGACCACAGCTCACTGGGTATGCTGATGCTCGATAAGGCTGAGACACTGCGCGACGTAGCTGGTATGCGCTCTGGATTGGTATTCGGTAGCGACAATGACAACATGGGTTGGGCCAAGGGTATTAAGCTGGCTATCAACTTCGGTTTCGACTACGATAACGCTAACCAGATGAACTACATGAATATGGAGCACGGTAACCAGGCTGCTCAGGGTGGTTATCTCACCAAGGACAACTACCGCACTCAGAGCTACACCTTCAACCAGCTGCTTACATGGAACCGCGGCTTTGGCAAGCACGAGTTTGACGTACTGGCTGGTCATGAGTTCTATGCTTACAAGTACAACTATCTGGAGGCCGGTCGCTCTGGTTTGATGAGTGGTCTGCTTGAGCTCCGTCCAGGTGCAACTCTGAAAGATGCCGACTCTTACAGCATCGACTATCGTATCAATTCATGGTTGAGCCGATTCAACTATACATTCGATAACAAGTACTATCTTTCTGCTTCACTCCGTGCTGATGCTTCTTCACGTTTCAAGAAGGGCAACCGCACAGGTACATTCTGGTCGCTGGGTGCCAACTGGCGAATCAGCAACGAAAAGTTCATGAAGGATATTAAGTGGATTGACAACCTGTCGTTCAAGGCCAGCTATGGTGAGCAGGGTAACGATAACGTTGGTTCTTACTATGCTTGGCAGGGACTTTCGAGCGTTGCTTATCCAAATGCTAACACTGTAGGTGCAGTACTTTCAACTCTTGAGAATGCCGACCTGTCGTGGGAGAAGAACGGCAACCTGAACATTGGTCTCGAGGGTTCTGCACTTAACCGTCGCATCCGCTTCAGCGCAGAGTACTACCATCGTAAGACTACCGACATGTTGCTTGATTACCCAATGGCTGTTTCTACTGGTTTCAGCGGCTACTCTGCAAACGTTGGTAACATGAAGAACTACGGTTTCGAATTCGAAGTATCAGGTACTCCTGTTCGCACTAAGGACTTTGAGTGGAATCTGACTTGGATGGGATCTACCGTTAAGAACGAGGTAACCAAGCTGACCAACGAGTCGCCTGAAATCCTCTCAGGTAACTACATCATCAAGGAAGGTCTGCCTATCAATACATTCTATCTGCGCAAGAGCGCTGGTGTTGATCCTGCTACAGGTTCACAGCTCTACTGGATCTATGATACCGATGAAAACGGCAACAAGATCAATGAGCGCATCACAGACAGCTATAACGAAGCTGCATCAAGCCGCTACGAGATGGGTTCACGTATACCCGACCTCTATGGTAGCATCAGTACCGACCTGAGCTACAAAGGATTCAGTCTCTCAGTGCTGACAACCTACTCTATCGGTGGTAAGATTCTCGACGGTAACTACTACAGCGATATGAATCTGACTTATCTGAACGGAACATGGAACACTAACGTACTGCGTCGTTGGCAGAAGCCTGGTGACGTGACCGACGTTCCACGTATGGGAATCAAGGAGGATGTTTATATTACAGACCGTTATCTGATTGACGCTTCTTACTTCGCAATTAAGAACATCACTCTGTCGTACACTCTGCCTAAGAACCTGGTTAACAAGTGTGGTCTGAATGGCGTTAAGGTTTACGGTTCATATGATAACGTAGCTTTGTTCAGCCATCTCGATGGTATGGATCCTCAGTACAGCTTCAGTGGTGGTACCTCTACCTCTTATGCTCCAAACAAGACTCTTACTGTAGGTCTTGAAGTTAATTTCTAATCATAAAGAAAGAACAATAAAATATGAAAGCAATTTTTAAATATACACTCATAAGTCTTCTTGGAGCAGCAACATTCACTTCTTGCTCAGAAGATCTCCTTGAGACAAGCCCTTCAACCGCTGTTGCTACTGGCGAGATGACTGCTTCTGCTAGCAGTGCTATTGCAGCCGTCGATGGTATCTACCGTATGATGTATACCACTGGTTGTACCACAGCATGGCAACATGAGGAGTTTGGTCTTCAGGCATTTACCTTGGCAGCCGACCTGATGGGTGAGGATCATATCCAGGCTAAGTCAGGTAGTGGTTGGTTCTACTACGATTATCTGTATCAGGTAAAAGGTGACTATACAAATACAGCAGGTCGCCCTTACGGTGTATGGAACTTCTTCTATACAAACATTGCCAATGCTAACTATGTAATTGCTGCCGAGAGCACCATGGAAGGTGATCCTTCGGATGTAAAATACGTAGTTGGTCAGGCTTATGCTCTCCGTGCATTCAGCTACTTCATGCTGGCTCAGTGGTATGCCCGTACTTATGTAGGCCACGAGGATGAGCCTTGTGTTCCTCTCTATACAGAGCCTACAACTAAGGAGACTCAGGGTAAGCCACGTGAGACTGTAGCCGCAGTTTACAAGCTGATTGACAGTGATATTGCTAAGGCAGAGGAACTGCTCGATGCTACTGAGCACAGCCGCAACAGCATTTCTCATATCGACGCCTCTGTTGCATACGGTATCCATGCTCGTATTGCATCGGTTGAGGAGAACTGGACTCTGGCTAAGGAGTGTGCTGATAAGGCAATCAAGCTCTCTACAGCTAAGATTGCAGAAGTTAATCAGTTTGCAGGCGTTAACAACGTTAATGCTGCAAACGTAATGTGGGGTGCAAAGATTATTGCCGACCAGGTTACTTCGTATGCCAGCTTCTTCTGTCACATGGATGCCGACATGGGTAAATATGGTCAGAGTGCACCTCAGCAGATTACTCGCGACCTCTATGCCAAGATGGGAGCTAATGACGCACGTCGCGCATGGTGGAACCCAAGCGATAAAGCCAATGGTTCTAATGGTTATCAGCAGGAAAAGTTCAAGTTCTTGAACTATGCTACTTGGGAAGGTGATTACATCTACATGCGAATTGAGGAGATGTACCTTACAAAGGCCGAGGCTGAATGCATGCTGGGCGACGATGCTGCTGCACAGCAGACACTAGCCACACTCATGAAGTATCGTGACTCTGACTACACCTGCGCTAAGACAGGTAAGGAGTTGGGTACAACCTCTGAGGCTATTAACGAAACAGGATCACTGCGTGAGGAAATTATCCTTCAGCGTCGTATCGAGTTGTGGGGTGAGTTCGGACGCATCTACGACTTGCGCCGTCTGCATCAGGGCTTTACACGTTCTACCGACCAGGGACATCCTTCGGCTGCTACACGTACAAACAAAGCTACTGTTAATCCAGAAAGCTACAAGTGGGTGATGGTTATCCCTCAGTCTGAGTTTGATGGAAATGCTAGCATGGATGCTGAGAAAGATCAGAATTCATTTGAGTAATATTAATATAAAAAATGATATTGAATATGAAGAAATATATTTTAGGTCTGGCCGTACTTGCAGGAATGATGTTTACTGCCTGTGATACAGACAACGTGGGTACCATCTACACCACGACAGCCCAGAACATCTCGTTCGAGAATGCTAAGCCAGCTAAGATTGTGACAAAGGCTTCAAGCATAACAGTTCCAGTCAGTATCGTTCGCACAAATACCAATGGCGAATATACAGTTCATTATACACTGTCTTCTGAAGAGGATGGCATATTTTCTGATAGCAACAATGGAGCTGTTACATTCGCAGCTGGCGAATGGTCAAAGACTTTCAACATTGATGTAACTAACATGAAGGGTGGTACACTATATACCGCCACACTGACTCTCAGTGAAGAAGACGCTCAGTCTGCAGACGCTGTTCTGAACACACAAACAAACACTACGACAACCATCAGCGTAATGTGTGACTATAACTGGGTGGCAGTAGGTACTGGATTCTATAGTTCACCTGACTGGTGGGAAGCTGAGTATGAGGTTGATATTGAAAAGGCAGAGGGAACCAACCTCTACCGTATCAAGAACCTCTTCGCAGATGGCTATGACATCGAGTTCACTATTGGCGACGACAATGTTGTAACCGTTCTGCCTCAGGAGTCTTGGATTTACACAGGTTATGGTGCGGTAGTACTGGAAGGAGCTTACGAAAACTATGTGGCTGGTACATATGATCCAGCAACTAAGCAGATTTCACTAGCTCTTAATCAAACACTTCCTGCTATTAGCTATGTCTTCGGTGTCTTCGTCGATACACTGACCATGCCCTAATAGGAATATTTCGTAAGAATAGACTAATAACATCAAAAAAGATAGGGTGCTCAATGGTGAGCACCCTATCTTTTTGTTTAGTAGTATGCTCATCTGCCGCTATGAAAATAACACGCCAACAAGAAATACAAAATAAACAAAAGAAAGCAAAACAGAAGTTTAAGTATCAAAGTGAAAGCAAAGGTTAATATTTACTATCTAATTGATACATATCAAGGCCATATGAGTAAAAATGCAAAAAATGCAGCAAAAACACCATTTTCTTTTAAAAATATTTTTTAAATAGGAAAATATACACTAATTTTGCAGTGATTAAAATCTTTAATAACACAACTATAATTAAACAAAAGAGAGTGAATTTATGAAAAAAGGACTAACGTTGTTTATGATGAGTCTCTTCCTTTGTGTAGGAAGTGCTCTTGCACAAACGAAAGTTTCTGGTACTGTACTCTCACAAGAAGACGGCCAGCCAATTATTGGAGCAGCCGTTAAGGTAGTGGGAACCAGTACTGGTATGTTGACAAACGTAAATGGTCGATTCGACCTGACTATTCCAGCAGGCAAAACCGATCTAGAGATTAGTTATTTGGGATACGAAAGCAAGACTGTTAAGGCCAAGAACGGCATGAAGGTTTTCCTGAAGGCTGATGCCCAAGCCCTCGACGAGGTGGTAGTTACTGCCATGGGTATCTCGCGTGAGAAGAAGGCGCTGGGATATGCCGTATCTGAGGTGAATGGCGATGAGCTTATTAAGAGCCGTGGTGGACTGAGCAACCCTGTTAATGCTCTACAGGGAAAGGTTGCAGGTCTGCAAATCAGTTCTGGTGCCGGTTCTATGGGTGGATCATCAAAGGTACTTATCCGTGGTAACAACTCACTGAGCGGATCAAACCAGCCTCTGTTTGTGGTTGACGGTGTACCCTTGGAAGGTAAGGACTTCAACTCTACCGACACCCAGCGTGGTGGTGGTGGTTACGACTATGGTAACCTGATTCAGGACCTGAACCCCGACGATATTGAGAGCGTTTCAGTACTTAAAGGTGCTGCTGCATCGGCTCTGTATGGTAGTCGTGCCTCAAATGGTGTGATTATGATTACAACCAAGAAGGCTAAGAAGCAGCAGGGGCTGGGTGTTGAGTTCAGCTCTACTCTAGGCATTGAGCGCGTTAGCAAGCTGCCTAAGCTGCAGAAGGAATACGGCGGTGGCTATGGCTACATGGCTCTTGACGGATATGATGACTTTGCAGAGGTAGAAATCAATGGTATCACCTATACTGTACCTGATTACGGTATGGACGAGAGTTGGGGTCCAAAGCTTGACGGACGTCAGGTTCTGTCATGGTACGACCTGGCTAAGTGGGAGGCTAACGGAAAAGTAGGCAACCCAACCACATCGGCATGGAGCGCTCCAAAGCACGATTACGACGACTTCTTTGAGACGGGCGTATCTTACACCAACAACGTTGCCATCTCGCAGGTTTACGACAATAGCGCTTTCCGTATCAGCTATACAAACACCAGCCTTGACGGATATCTGCCCAACAGTTCGATGTATAAGAACATCTTCAATGTAAATGGCAACATTATGAGCCCCGACAAGAAGCTGAACGTGTTTACAAGCGTCAACTTCTTCAACAGCCGTGCCAAGGGACGTCAGGATACTGGTTATGGCGACAACAACATCATGGTGAAGTTTGTACAGTGGGGTCAGCGCCAGCTGGATATGAACGAACTGAAGGATATGTATAAATATCCCGATGGAACACAGGCAACTTGGAACCGTAACGCTGTTGACGATCCAACACCTGCATACCACAACAACCAGTACTGGAGCCGCTATATGAACTACGAGAATGATACTCGTAACCGTATCTATGGTAACGCAGGCTTCAGCTATCAAATTCTGCCTCAGTTGAAGGCTCAGTACAAGGTAAACCTCGACTTCTTTGTTGACAAGCAGTACGAGCGCAATGCAGTAGGTTCGCAGGAGGAGTCACGCTATAAGGAGATTTCACGTCAGCAGTACGAAATCAACCATGAGTTTATGCTGATGTACAACCAGACATTCAACGACTTTACACTGAATGCAAACTTCGGTGCAAACATCATGATGAACCACTATGAGTATGTGTATGGTGAGACACAGGGCGGACTGGCTATCCCTGAGTTCTACGACCTGTCAAACTCACTGACACAGGCTGCTGGTTACAACTACCGTCGCGAAAAGTCGATCAACTCACTCTTTGGCGACGTAACCCTGGGCTGGAAGAACATGCTCTATCTGGAAGGAACCATCCGTGGTGATAGATCATCTACCCTGCCAAAGGGTAACAACACCTACGTATATCCTTCAATCACTGGTAGCTGGATTTTCTCTGAGCTGCTGAAGGAGAAGACACCTTGGCTGAGTTTCGGTAAGGTTCGTCTCGGCTTTGCAAAGGTAGGTAACGACACTGACCCATATCAACTGTACAACACCTTCTCGCAGTACACCAATATCGACTCAACTACTCCTGGTTACCGTCTGCCTAACACCATGCAGAACCCTGACCTGAAGCCTGAGTCAACATCATCGTTCGAGGCTGGTTTGGAGATGAGCTTCTTCAACAACCGTCTGGGATTCGACGTCACATACTATCGTACCAATACCAAGGACGAGATTCTGCCTCTGTCGGTATCTGGAACAACAGGTTATATATATAAATATGTGAACTCTGGTGAGATTGAGAACAAGGGTATCGAGGTAGGTATCCACGCTACTCCTGTTAAGACTCACGACTTTGAGTGGACTACCAACCTGACTCTGGCTTCGAACAAGAACAAGGTTAAGTCGCTGGCCGACGGTGTAGACTACTATCGTATCTCAAGCGCTCCATTCCTTGTTGAAATCGGAGCTATGGTAGGTGAGGAATACGGCGTTATCATGGGTACCGACTTTGTTTACGACGAGAATGGCAACAAGCTTGTTGACGAAGATGGTCTCTATATGGCTACCGATGGCAACAAGGTTATCGGACATATCTTCCCAGACTTTACCGGTGGTTGGACCAACTCATTCCGTTACAAGAATCTCGACCTGAGCTTCCAGCTCGACTTCTCAAAGGGTGGTCAGTACTTCTCTACCACATATCTGTGGGGTATGTACTGCGGTATGTTCGAGGAGACAGCTGCCAACAATGTACGTGAAACAGGTATCATCTCTGAGGGATATACTATAGACGGCAAGCCTAACACTACTGTTGTTGCCGCTCGCGACTACTATGAGAACTTCTACTCTGGCCCTGCTGCTCAGAGCCTGTTGAAGAGCGATTACATCAAACTGCGTGAGGTGAGCGTTGGCTACACATTCAAACTGAATCCAGCTTGGTTTGTAAAGAGTCTGCGACTCTCTGCCTATGGCCGTAACCTGGGTGTATGGGGTCCTGACACTAAACACTTCGACCCAGAAATGATTGTAACCGGTTCTGGTAACATTCAGGGTGTTGAAGGTGGTGCTACTCCAATGGTTTCTACCTATGGTTTCACAGTTAATATGAAATTCTAAAACGAAGGAGGAAACAAAATATGAAAAATATAATCAAATATACACTGGTAGGTTCACTTTGCTTCACAGCCGCAGCTTGCTCTGACCAAGAGGCATTGAACGTTAATCCCAATGTTGCTTCGAACGTTCCATCAAACATGATCATGAACGCTGCTGAGAAGTGGACAGTGGACAATATCTACGACAACTGGTTCAGCGGACGTCAGTGTCTGGTTTACTCACAGCAGTGGAGCCAGCGCAACTATACTGAAGAAGACCGATACCAGATTCGTGAGTCGGTAAACAACAGCTACTTCAAGTACATGTACATGGGTCTGAACAACTTCCAGAAAGTGATCAGCATGAATACCGACGAGGCAACCAAGAACGCCAGTTCGGCCTATGGCGCAAACGCCAACCAGATAGCAGCAGCAATGATCATGAAGGTATGGCTGGCTGACTTGATGACCGACACATGGGGAAGCATCCCATATTCTGAGGCTCTGAAACTGGAGAGCGACAACGTGCTCTATGCAAAGTATGACGACCAGAAGGATCTGTATGCCCAGCTGATGAAGGAACTGACAGAAGCTGTTGAAATGATCGACGAGTCGGAGGTTGCCTTCACCAGTGGTGATGTAATCTACGATGGCGACGCCTCAAAGTGGAAGAAATTCGGCAACTCACTAAAGTGCCGTCTGGCAGTACACATGTCGAAGGTAGACAGCAACTGGAAGAGCTACATCCAGCAGGCTCTGCAGAGCGGTGTGTTCGAGAGCAACGACGATGCAGCCAAGTTCCAGTACAGCGCATCTGGTACTGAGTACTGTAAGTTCTACGAAGGTTTCTTTGTTGACCGTCGTAACGACTTTGCTATCAACAAGACACTTGCCGACCTGCTGAAGGGTCAGCGTGATACGCTGAATGCAAAGAGTCATCCTTGGGAGGGTGTTATCGACCCACGTATCCATGTCTACACTGTTGACGATGGTAAGTGGAACGGTATGGCTGTAGCTACTCAGACAGGTATCCAGGCGCGTCTGTTCACACAGGATGGTGTAAAGAGTTGGTATGCTGATCAGCCACCAGTACTGAGCAAGACTTATGCAGTGCCCCTGATGACATACGCTGAGTTGAAGTTCATTATCGGTGAGTATAATGATTTCAGCGTTGACGACTACAAAGAAGGCGTTGAGGCAAGTATCGATTACTGGTATAACGTAATGGGTGCTACACCTGATGCTGATGAGGTAGCTGCATACGTTGAGGCAGTTTGCAAGAACGTGAATGCTGAGGCCTATGCCATCCAAAAGTATATCGACCTCTACACCAACGGTACTGAGGCTTGGACAGAGATTCGTCGTACTGGTTATCCTGAGCAGATAGTACGTCCTGGAGAAATCTGTGCAGTATACAAAACAGACAGTGGTCAGGTTCCTTATGAATTTACGCCACTATCTGAAGTTAAGGGCGACATCATTTCACGTGTAAAATATCCTACTGACGAGAGTACACTGAACAGCGAGAGTTGGAAAGCTGCTGTAGCCAAGCTGCAGGACGGTACCAACAACTACTATTCAAAGATGTTCTGGGATGTACGTACATCAACATACGATCACCCTGCAAATAAGTAAATTTGCAATCATCTATTATAATAATAGGAGAACTCAAAAGGGTTCTCCTATTTTTATTTCAGCGCTTGGATTTGAAGAAGTCCTGCATCAGTTGACGACATTCTTCTTCAAGTACACCTGTGGTAACAGTGGCTTTTGGGTGGAAGGCACGAGGAGCCAGTAGATGGTAACCACGTTTATCGTCAGGGGTACCATAGACAATACGTGGAATCTGAGCCCACCCTATCGCTCCTGCACACATAGTACAGGGTTCTACCGTTACGTAGAGGGTACAGTCAGTGAGGTACTTGCCGCCAAGGGTGTTGGCAGCAGCAGTAATGGCTTGCATCTCGGCATGAGCAGTTACATCGCAGAGAGTCTCAGTAAGGTTGTGAGCGCGGGATATAACACGGTCTTTACAAACCACAACTGCCCCTATGGGAATCTCACCCGCCTTCATCGCTTCATGGGCCTCTTCAAGGGCCATTTGCATAAAGCGCTCATCTTTTTTTTGTTGTTCTTCGCTAATCATGTTGCAAAGTTAAGAAAAAAATCGTAACTTTGCACTCAGAATGATGAAATTTGAGGTTGTACATATCGAAGAAACGGATTCTACCAACCTTTGGATGAAGGAAAACGGGGTAGGCGACCAAGTGGTAGTGGCTGATTACCAGACTGCTGGCAAGGGTTGCGGTTCGAACTCATGGGAGGCCGAACGTGGACAGAATCTGTTGTTCTCGGTAATGATACATCCTAAGAGTCTTCAGGCTAAAAATCAGTTTATCATTACGCAGGTGGTATCTGTGGCTTTATGCAAGACACTAGATAGTTATTTGCAAAAACCAATATCAATCAAGTGGCCTAATGATATTTATGTGGGTGATAAGAAAATATGTGGAGTGCTGATAGAGAACCGACTGCAAGGTCGCATGATAAAAGACACAATCATAGGCATTGGACTGAATGTCAACCAGACTGTGTTTAAAAGTGATGCGCCAAACCCAGTATCCATCAAACAACTGACAGGAAAGGATACTGATCGCGAGGAGTTGCTTACAGCATTTCTGAAACAACTGAACAAGACGGCCAAAAGTGCCACCATCATAGCCGACTACAAAGCAAGGCTGTACAGACGCGAAGGCAAGCATCTGTTCATGACAAACAATACCACCTTCGAAGCCAGTATCGTGGACGTGAAGGATGATGGACGGCTGATGCTGGAAGACGAAAAGGGCGTAGCGCACTTGTTTAGATTTAAGGAGGTGCAATTTGTAATTCACAATTGACAATTCATAATTGATAATTTACAATTATATGGCAAGATTTAAGAGAATTCTGTTGAAACTCTCGGGTGAGAGTTTGATGGGTAAGCAGGGCTACGGCATCGACCCTGAGAGACTGAGCGACTATGCTAACCAGATTAAGGAGATAGCAGGAATGGGCGTTCAGATTGGTATCGTAATTGGTGGTGGAAACATTTTCCGTGGTCTGTCGGGCTCACAGAAAGGTTTCGATCGTGTAAAGGGCGACCAGATGGGTATGTGCGCCACAGTCATCAACTCGCTGGCACTGAGCTCAGCTCTTGGTGCAGTTGGTGTAAAGAACAAGGTACTGACTGCCATCCGCATGGAGCCTATTGGCGAGTTCTACACCAAGTGGAAGGCTATCGAGGCTATGGAGGCAGGATATGTGTGCATCTTCTCAGCAGGTACAGGTTCACCCTACTTCACTACTGATACAGGTTCAAGTCTGCGTGGCATAGAGATTGAGGCCGACGTAATGCTGAAGGGCACTCGCGTTGACGGCATCTATACCGCTGACCCAGAAAAGGATCCAACAGCCACCAAGTTTGATGACATTACTTATAAAGAGGTATTGGCACGTGGATTGAAGGTAATGGACCTGACGGCTATCTGCATGTGTCAGGACAACAATCTGCCTATCTACGTATTCAATATGGACGTAGTGGGAAATCTGAAGAAAGTAATGGACGGCGAACAGATAGGAACGCTAGTGCACAATTGAACATTGAAGATTGAAGATTCAAACCTCTTCAAACTCAACGTATTCATCGTCGCCCTTCTCGAAGATTTTCTTCTCTTCTTCCTGGCGTTGATCGATGATAGTTACACCACCGCTTGTAGTTGTTCTACGAGCGGTTTTTCGTTCTGCAGACTCAGATGAAGTGCGCGAACCACTAGACTTAGTACCTTGAGCACCAGGTTTGCGACTACTCTTGAAGTAATCCTCACCAAAGGGATTACGATCTTTCTGTTCACGGCGTTTTCCCTGGCGATAAAGAAATTCCTCGGCGTCTTCACGTAAGCGCTTTACATTGTGATACATGAAATTAATCACTATCATCACGATAATAGCAATGGCTATAACCCCAAACACAATAATGCCCAAAATAACCTGCATAGGCTACAGATTTTTACTTATTAGATTTGTTAGTAATTACAGACAGTAATACATACCATGCAATGATGGCCGCAAAGCCACTTACCCCCAAAAGGAGTAACAATGGGATGCACGACAAGACGAAGATATACTTCACCTCGTTACCCTTCCACCCCCAATGCTTAAATTTGAGTGCAAACATGGGTATCTCAGCTATCAGCAGATAACAGCTGATGAAAACGCCAGTAATAATAACCAGCGAAAGGTTAGAACCGATGAATGGCGCCGTCTTCATCCAATCGCCAGCACCAGCAATCAACGCCCCCCAGAACAGCGCATTAGCAGGAGTTGGGAGACCTATGAAACCCAAAGCCTGACGCTCGTCGAGGTTAAACTTTGCCAAGCGCAAAGCAGAAAAAGCCGCCATCACAAAAACAAGGAAAGGCAGCAGTTCTGTCTCTGGTCTGAGATATTCGAATACAATAGCCGATGGTGCGAAGCCAAAGGTAACATCATCAGCCAACGAGTCAAGCTCCTTGCCTATGGGCGATGAAACGCCCAGCAGACGAGCGCTCATGCCATCGAAGAAGTCGAACACGGCTCCGATGATGATAAAGAGCAATGCCATCTCGAAATCGCCCAAGAAGGCGAAGTAAGTAGCGATACAACCAGAAACAAGGTTGCAGCATGTTATCGTATTGGGAATATGCTTTTTAAACATTGACCATTGAACATTGAACATTGAACATTACGCCAGCTTGGCGATGACCGTCTGGTCGCCTGTGGTAGGCTGATTCATAGTAACACAAGCCTTAGCGCTAAGAGGAAGGAATACGTCTACGCGCGAACCTAACTTAATAAAGCCCAGGTGCTCATCGATATAGCACTCCTCTCCATCCTTGGCGTAGGTAACGATGCGACGAGCCAATGCACCAGCTATCTGACGAACCAGGATATCTTCACCTTCTGGAGTGGTAATCATAATGTCTGCATGCTCGTTCTCTTCGCTGGCCTTAGGCAACCAAGCCTTGTGGTAGTTTCCGTTAAAGTGCTTCACAAACTTAACTTTACCATCAACGGGATACCAGTTGGCATGCACGTTGAGCGGACTCATAAAGATGGATATCATCAATCGCTTGTCGTGGAAATAGGTATTTTCCTCGGTCTCTTCTACCACAACAATTTTACCATCAGCTGGTGCTACCACCAACTTATCGGTATCGCCATTAAAATAGCGAATAGGGCAACGATAGAAGTTGAGTGCGATGAACCATGCAGTAACGAAAATGGCCACAAATATCCAGAAAGGGATAGTTGTTTCAAGTCCGTACCACAATAATGAGCCTATACCAACGATAGCCATGGCACTGAGTGTCAACTCGTTAGTACCTTCACGATGAATTCTGATTTTCTTGAGTTTCTTTATTCTTTCTCCCATTAGTTACATTCCGATTGTTTCATTCTGGGTGCAAAGGTACATCTTTTTTTTGAGTATTACAAACTTTTCACTTTTTTCTTTTGGTTATCTCGAAAAATCAGCGTATCTTTGACGCTCCAAAATTAGCATTTTATACAATAAAAGATGGAAGATTTCGTACATCTGCACGTACATACATATTACTCGATACTCGATGGACAGTCGAGTATCAAAAAGCTTGTGGATAAGGCGCTGGCCGACGGCATGAAGGGCATGGCGATTACCGACCACGGCGACATGTTCGGTATTAAGGAATTTCACGACATCTGCAACGGTGTGAACAAACAACGTAAGAAAGACGGACTTGAACCATTCAAGCCAATCTTTGGTTGCGAGATGTATGTGGCACGTCGTGGCGACATGAGGTTGAAGGACACAAAAGAGGACCTTGGAGGATACCACCTGATAGTGTTGGCCAAGAATGCCCACGGCTACAAGAACCTGATTAAACTGGTTAGTAACTCGTGGGTGGATGGTTTCTACAACCGTCCACGTACCGACCACAAGGAGTTGGAGAAATATCATGAGGATCTGATAGTCTGCTCGGCCTGTATTGCAGGTGAGGTGCCAGCCAAGATTCTGAAAGGCGACATCGAGGGAGCACGCAAAGCCATCGAGTGGCACAAGAACCTGTGGGGCGACGACTACTATCTGGAACTGCAGCGCCACGAGGTTAAGAATCCCGACCCTAGCTACAGGGCCAATCGCGAGACCTTCCCCCTACAGCAGCAAGCCAACAAGGTACTAATAGAGCTGGCCAAGGAATACGGTGTAAAACTGGTTTGTACTAACGACTCGCACTTTGTTGACGAAGATAATGCCGAGGCGCACGACCACTTGTTGTGTTTGGCCACAGGTAAGGATCTGGACGACCCCACCCGCATGCTCTACTCAAAGCAGGAGTGGTTTAAGACTCAGCAGGAGATGAACGATATCTTCAGTGATGTGCCTGAGGCTATGGCCAACACCGTAGAGATATTAAATAAGGTGGAGACCTACAGTCTGGATGCCGACCCCATCATGCCCTTCTTCCCCATCCCAGAGAGTTTTGGTACTGAGGAGGAATGGCGACAGAAGTTCACAGAGCAGCAACTCTACGACGAGTTTACCAGCGATGAGAACGGCGAAAACCAACTGCCACCCGAAGATGGCGAAAAGAAAATCAAGAAACTGGGCGGATACGACAAGATATACCGTATTAAGTTCGAGGCCGACTATCTGGCCAAGCTGGCATACGAAGGAGCTACAAAACGCTATGGCGACCCACTATCGAAAGAGGTTGACGACCGCATACGATTTGAGCTACACATCATGAAGACGATGGGTTTCCCTGGTTACTTCTTGATTGTGCAGGACTTTATCAACTCGGCTCGCGATGAGCTAGGTGTGATGGTTGGTCCTGGTCGTGGATCGGCTGCTGGTAGTGTAGTAGCCTATTGCTTAGGTATTACTAAAATCGACCCATTGAAGTACGACCTGCTGTTTGAGCGTTTCCTTAATCCAGACCGTATCTCGCTGCCTGATATCGATACCGACTTTGATGATGACGGACGAGGCAAGGTGCTGAAATGGGTTATGGATAAGTATGGCCACGAGAATTGTGCACATATCATTACCTACGCATCGATGGCCACTAAGAACTCCATCAAGGACGTAGCACGAGTAGAGAATGTGCCCCTAGCTATATCGAACGCTCTGTGTAAGGCTATCCCTGACCGCCTGCCTGATGTAGATGGCAAGACACCAAAGATGAATCTGGTGAACGCCATCAAGGCTGTACCTGAACTACAGGAGGCCGAGACATCAACAGATATACATCTGGCAAACACCATTAAATATGCCAAGATGCTTGAGGGTACCGTTCGCGGAACGGGTATCCACGCTTGCGGATTTATTATCTGCCGCGACCCAATTAGCGACCACGTGCCTGTGTCGACAGCCGATGACCCTGACTTTAAGGGCACCAAGACCAACTGTACACAGTACGACGGACACGTGATTGAGTCGACAGGACTTATCAAGATGGACTTCCTGGGTCTGAAAACCCTGTCAGAGTTGAAGGAGGCCTGTGCCAACATCAAGCGTACACGCGGTATTGATGTTGACCTGGACACCATTCCTATCGACGATCCCAAGACCTACGAACTATACCAGCAGGGACGCACCATCGGTACGTTCCAGTTCGAGTCGGCCGGTATGCAGAAATACCTGCGCGAGCTGCACCCAACAGTGTTCGAAGACCTGATTGCGATGAATGCCCTTTATCGTCCAGGCCCTATGGACTACATCCCCGACTTTATTAAGCGTAAGAACGGACTGGAGCCCATTACCTACCCCATCGACTGCATGGAGAAGTACCTGAAGGACACCTACGGCATTACGGTTTATCAGGAGCAGGTGATGCTACTGAGCCGACAGCTGGCCGACTTCACCCGTGGTGAGAGTGACGCCCTGCGTAAAGCCATGGGTAAGAAGAAAAAAGATATTGTTGACGCCATGAAGCCTAAGTTCATCGAAGGCGGAAAGAAGAATGGTCACAATCCTGATATTCTTGAGAAGATATGGGCCGACTGGGAGAAGTTTGCATCGTATGCGTTCAACAAGTCGCATGCAGCCTGCTACTCATGGGTAGCATATCAGACAGCCTATCTGAAGGCGAACTACCCTGCTGAATACATGGCTGCCATCATGAGCCGACGTCGCGACCAGATAACAGAAATCACCAAGCTGATGGACGAGTGCAAGCAGATGGGCATTGCCACACTGGGCCCAGATGTTAACGAGTCGTACGAGAAGTTTGGTGTGAACCATCATGGTGAAATCCGATTCGGTCTGGGTGCCATCAAGGGTATGGGCGACTCAGCAGCACTATCGATTATCGAAGAGCGCGAGAAGAACGGACCCTATAAGGATATCTACGATTTTGCACAGCGTGTGAACTTCTCGTCAGTAAACCGTAAGGCTTTCGAATCGCTGGCGCTGAGTGGTGGTTTCGACTCGTTTGGCATCCGTCGCGAAGATTTCTTTGCCACCAATCAGAAAGGCGAGACATTTATCGAGACACTTTGTCGCTACGGACAGCTGTACCAGCAGGAGAAGGCCGAGATGCAGAACTCGCTGTTCGGCATGTTTGGCGAGGGTGTAGAGATAGCCCAGCCACAAGTGCCCAAGAACGATATCCGTTGGAGCGATATCGAGCGACTGAACAAGGAGCGCGAGCTGGTAGGTATCTATCTTTCGGCCCATCCTTTGGACGAATACAAGATTATTCTCGACAACCTCTGCAACACCAGATGTGTCGAATTGGCAGATATTGCTAAGTTGGCAGATCGCGAGGATGTCATACTCGGCGGCATCGTAACTGCCACCAAGACAGGCTTTACCAAGACAGGAAAGCCTTATGGTGTGGTAACCATCGAAGACTTCGACGGCTCAGGCGAGATCTTCATGATGGGCGAGGAATGGGGACAGCGTGCTGGTATGTTCTCAATAGGCGCTTCGGTGTATATCACAGGTAAGGTAAAGTCGCGATTCCAATATAACGAAAATGGTCCTAAAGACCTGAAGATTGGCGGTGTCGAGTTCCTACAGACCATCAAGGAGAGAGCTATCGATCGCATCACCATCTCTATGCTTACAGATAAGGTAGACGATGCATTGGTAAACGATCTGACAGAGATTATTAACGACAATCCTGGTAAGACCAAGCTCTTCTTCCAATTACGCGATTCAAGCGGCAGCTATCACGTATTACTGCGAAGCAAACGCGAAGGAATAGACGTTAAAAACCAGTTGATTAACTACATCGAGACTCACGACGGATTGGCATACTCAATAAATTGATGGCATGCATTTTGCTGGGAGTCAGATAGTTCACATAGTATTCACAATAAAAAAGGAAAAAACAATGGAAGTAACAATCACAAAAGAGAACTTTGCAAGTCTGAAGGCTGGCAACCTGCCTTTGGTAGTTGATTTCTGGGCCACATGGTGTGGACCATGCCGTATGGTGGCTCCCATTATCGAAGAGTTGGCCAAGCAGTACGATGGCAAAATCGTAGTTGGCAAGTGCGATGTTGAGGACAACGAGGATTTGGCTGCAGAGTTTGGTATCCGCAACATTCCTACCATCCTGTTCTTCAAGAATGGCGAGGTAGTTGATAAGCTTATCGGCGCCCAGTCGAAGGCTAAGTTTGAAGAGAAATTCGAAGCCCTGCTTTAAGTAAGCAGTAACTATTTCCCCTCCTAAGGTAGGAGGGGTTAGGGGTGGTCTGAACAAGGGGAAATTACAAGCCTATGATTCTTTCCTTTGTTCAGACCCCTTTGGTTTCTTGCGCCCCTTCGGTAGCAAGCGGCAGAGCCGAGCGCCCCCTACTTAGGGGGAATAATTGTATGCTTATGCTTTACCTAACGAGATTACTCTTTCTCCTTCTGGAGTTACATCAATCTTAACCTTTACGGCATCTTCAGGCAATACTTCTTCTATCAGTTCTGGCCATTCTATCAGACAGAGACATCCGCTATAGAAGTAGTCCTCATAGCCCATATCGTAAACCTCTTCCAGCTTTTTGATGCGGTAGAAATCAAAATGATAGATGCTCTCGCCCTCACCTGATGTGTACTCATTGATAATAGCGAATGTGGGTGATGTGATGACATCGTCTACACCCAAGGCCTCACAGATAGCCTTGATAAATGTGGTTTTTCCGGCTCCCATCTTTCCGTAGAAAGCAAACACACGACTCTCGCCCATATTGGCGATAAACTCTCGGGCTGCATCCCCGATTTGTTCCAAACTGCTAATACGTATTTCCATATCTATTTTATCTTTTCTTTCCTGTTAATGTAATGAGCGGCACTATCATCTCCTCCATCGAGATGCCTCCGTGCTGGAAGGTGTCACGATAATACGACACATAGTAATTGTAGTTGTTCGGATAGGCGAAGAACGAGTCGCCTGTGGCAAACACATAGCTTGTAGAGAGGTTGGGCGATGGCAGCAAGGCCTTGCGTGGATCCTTGATCACAAACAGGCTCTTATTCTCATCGTAGCCTAAGTTCTTGCCCAACTTATAGCGCAGATTGGTGTTAGTATTCCTATCGCCTACAATCTTCACGGGTTGGGTACAGCGGATACTACCATGATCGGTAGTCACTATGACCTTACAATCCATCTGGGCCAGCTGACGGAAGAAGTCGCTGATAACCGAATGACGGAACCACGACAAGGTGATGCTGCGATAGGCACTCTCATTATTGGCCAACTCACGCACCATCTTTGATTCTGTACGGGCGTGACTCAGCATATCGATAAAGTTGAACACCACCACGTTGAGTGGATTCTTGCTGATTTGCTGCATCTGTTGCATCAGCTTGTCGGCATCGGCCTGGGTGTTTATCTTGTGGTAAGTAAACGTCTCTTTACGGCGATAGCGCTCCAGCTGGGTGCGGATGAGGGGCTCTTCGTTCAGGTTCTTACCCTCTTCCTCGTCTTCATCTACCCAAAGATCTGGGAACATCTCCTGAATCTTATTGGGCATCAGTCCGCTGAAGATGGCATTGCGGGCATACTGGGTAGCGGTGGGCAGAATGCTGTAATACAGGTCTTCGTCGATATCGAAACTCGAACTCAACTCCTGCGATAGCACACGCCATTGATCGTAGCGGAAGTTATCGAGCACCACGAGGAATACCTTTTTGCCCTCGTTGAGCAGAGGGTAAACCTTGGTTTTAAAAATATCGGGCGAGAGCATCGGCTTGCTAGCAGGGCTAGCATTTCTTGCCTGGCTAGCAGAACTAGTACTGCTAGCATTATCTAGCCAATCCAAATAATTTTGCTTAATAAACTTCGCAAAGCCGTTATTGGCCTCTTCTTTCTGCATATGCAGCATCTCCATCATGCTGCTATCGGTGCTGCTCAGCTCCAGCTCCCAATGCACCAGGCGCTTGTATACATCCACCCAGTCTTGCCACGTGCGGCAATCCATAATCTGCATGGCTATCTGCTGGAAGTTCTGCTGATACTGACTTTGGGTAATCTCTGTTTCGATGGCCTTGCGATGAATGTTCTTCTTGAGCGTCAGGAGAATCTGGTTAGGGTTGACGGGCTTGATAAGATAGTCGGCTATCTTCTGTCCGATGGCCTGCTCCATAATGTTCTCCTCCTCGCTCTTAGTCACCATCACCACGGGTAGCGACGGATTGATTTCTTTGAGTACGCGCAAGGTTTCCAGACCACTTATTCCAGGCATCTGCTCATCGAGCAGCACGAGGTCGAAGTTACGCTGACGGCATTGGTCTATGGCATCGGTACCGTTGCTAACGGTCACGATTTCATAGCCTTTCTTCTCGAGGAACATGATGTGTGCCCTCAGTTGCTCAATCTCGTCGTCTACCCAGAGTAGTAATCCGTTTGTCATATATATCGTAGCATTAATTACCAAAAATCATCATCAAAGTCAAACTGCTTCTGCTGCTTTTTCGTCGTGGCAGGTGTCTGTGGCTCTGCAGGTTTTGCAGGAGCGATATCCTCGATATCAGGTGCATCGATAGTCTCTGGATTGATCAGCAGATTCTCGTTGCTCACCTTCATTGGAGCCAGCTCGCGCTCGTAGAACAGCTGATAGTCGTCGTAGCTCAAGCGGGTGCCCAAGCTTGGCAGATTCTTCTCGCTGATAATGAGGCGCATGGTGCCAGCGATGTGGGCGCGAAGCGTTTCGTTATCATAGAGCATACGGGCATATTGCAAGGCCTCGTCGTAGCTCTGGAAACCGCTTACCATCATGCGATTCAACTCGTGATCCTGATCTATCTGTATCTCAAAATTGCGCACCAGGAAGTTGGTAAAGTTGTAGCGAGCCAACTCGAACAGCATCTGATTCTGGTTCACCGAATCGGGGTTGTAGACCAGCATAAACAGATAGTGGTCGTCGCGCTCTATGCTCAGGGTATCGATGACGGTCGAATCGCCCGATAGCTCCACATCACGACGCGTCCATACGTCGCCTATATCAAACTTGCCTCCATGCAGTCGTCTGCCATCCTGCACACCCTTGATAATCATGCCGGCCAACTTGCTTACTTCGCTCTCAGGATACTTTTCTACCACTTGCTGCAGTTGCTCCATACAGCCATCGCCATCACCTTCGTTCAGCAGGTTCAAGCCGTTGATAAATAAGAATTTATCGCGATTAGCGCCTTGGGGAAAACGCGTGGCCGATAGCTCGGCATTCTGCTTCACCATCTCATACTGATTGGCCTTGAAAGCGTCGTAGGTAGCGCCATAGAGCGAATCCTCTATCTGCTCGCCAAAGCGGGCGTTCTCAGCATAAAGCGGGTCGGATATCAATATGGTCCACTCGCTCTCTGCGTAATTTTCCTGCATGTGGGCGAGGCATTCGACAGCCTTGGCTGTGAGGCCTTGGCGCGAATAGAGCAACCACAGGTGATACCACGCCTCGTCGTTATGCTCGTAATCAGGATAATCATTGGTGAGGCGACACAGATAACGCTCGCTGAGCGCCAAGCGCTCCATCTTATCCTTGAGGATGATGCCTGCATGTAACAAGCCATCCTTGATAATGTCATGACTGGCGGCTTGCTGCTCATCTGTAAATGGAATCTGTGCCAGATAGTACTCACGCTTATGCGGGTCGAAGACGGCTGAGTCTACAGGTTCTGCTGCGATGGAATCATTGGCGATGGAATCGCCCATAGCCAACTGATCAGAGGCGATGCTATCATTCGTATCTTCTTCCGCCCCTGGCATGCGAATCACCGTTTGGTTGCTGCGCCGCCAGTTGTCTATGTTCTCTCGCTTGCCCCACTCACGCTGGAAGGTGGTTTTACCCTGACTTACTGCCGTGGGATTATAGAAGTACCATGTGCCAGCATCCCCATTCTTAGCTGTAGGTACTTGGGGCGTTGAGGGGCGCATGGCAGTGGGCATATTGGCTTGATTGCGTGCCTGTTGGGCATTGGCCTCAGACTCCTGTTGGGCATCGCGCTCTTCTTTTTCTTTTTTCTTCAGGGCGTCAATCACACGGTCGATGGTCTGATTTCGCTCTGCCTCAGGCATCTGCGCCAAAGCCAGAAGCGAGTCTTGCAGATGGATGCCCTCAGTATAAGGCACCAGTTCGTCGAGTATCTTCGAACGCTGCGATAGCTGCTCGTAATCCTTGCGCTCCTTATCCAGCAGTCCGATGGCCTCACCATAACAGCGCTTGGCATCCGAGAACTGCTCGCGCTCCCAATAGATATTGCCCAAGGTGAGCAAGAGCACACCCTTTTCGATGCCGTTACGGGTGGCTTTCTTATTACCTTTCTCGTAGGCGTTGATGGCCTCTAGGGTGTCGCCTTGAGCCAGATAGATATTGCCGATGGCGTAGTACACCTGGTCGAGATATTCGGCATTGTTATCATCAGCGGCCATGCGTTTCAGCTTGCTTATCATCTGGCGGCCGTTGTTCTTAGCCAGCACCTCAGTCTGAGCGATGCGGGCATTAAACTCGAGCTCGTAAGGCGGACTGCATCGTATCACGTGCTTAAAGGCATCGTAAGCTTCCTGCTGATGGCCCAACTGATTTTCTATCTGCCCTAACAGAAACCACTCGCGCGCCCGTTGCACCTTGCGGCGCTCGTGCTTGATAGTCTTCTTCAAGTAGGGTATCGCCTTCTGGTAGTCGGCCTCGCGAATGTAGTAGTTGGCATAGGTATAATCCCAATCCTTCACAGCACGGAAATCCATCGAATCGCGACTCATATTGCGAATCACGTCCTCAGCATCGTATCGCCAACCCAATTCTGTGTAGCACTTGGCCAGCCAAGCACGAGCCAGTCCGCTCATCAAGGGCTCACCCTGATAGAGTTTAGCCATGTACGAGAAGGTGGCGGCGGCCTCTTCAAACTGGCCCATCTGGAACTGCGCTTTACCCATCATCAACCAAGCCTTCCAAAGGAAGGGATTCTGCTCCCTACCCTTTTCTTTGATGCTATGACGCTGGATGGCTTTCTCCATCTTTTCGATGGTTCGCTGGTAGTGCGACTTGCCTATGTCGCGGCTCTGCTTATTACCAACGGTATAAAGCGGAATCAGCTCGGTGTAGTTATCCTTGTTACCCTTTTCCTTCTCCAGATTGCCGTCGATAAAGGCCATCTGACCATTATAATAGGTATTATAACGGGCGTTGAAAGCATGCCAGAACCGTGAACTTGGGGTATTCTTTTGCGTAGAACAACTAACTATCGCACCCGCGATAGCCACAATCATCAATATGTTCTTCGCCTTGAATATCATATTTGTGTATCCTCGTCGGGATCATATAGCTCGTCGTAGGATTTTATGCGACTGCCTTCTTTCTTCTTCCGTTCTTCAAGTTCCTTTTTCAAACATTGAATCTTGCATTCGCCCTCGATATCAGCTGTACAGGTAGAGCAATCGTGCCCCTCCTGTATCACGTCTTCACCTTTGTCGAACCAGTTGGCTATCAGCGCCACAACTGCAAGACCCACTATCAACAATATGCAAACTATTACAAACTGCATAATTATCAAATCATAATTATCAATTATCAACTATCAATTATCAACTATAGTAAATCCTACGGATTCTAGGTCGTTCCAGTAGTTTGGATACGACTTGGTTACCACCTGTGGATTGTTGATGATAAGCCCGTCGTGCTTCAGCGCATATGGTGCGAAGGCCAGCGCCATACGATGGTCCTCGTAGGTATCGATGCCTAGCTCCATCTGTGGTTCGCAGCGCTCGCCATCCCAGTAGAGTTCACTGTCGTTGGCATCGTGAATCACATAGCCCAGCTTCTTCATCTCGCGCTTCAAGGCTTCTATGCGGTCAGTCTCCTTGATTTTCAGGGTGGCCAAACCTTTAAAGTGGAACGGGATATCGAGGGCGGCACAAGTCACCACGAATGTCTGAGCCAGATCGGGCGCATTCACAAAGTCGTACTCCAGTTTCGATACGCCGCGTCCGTTCTTCTTCAGCGTTACCATCTGCGGCACACCTTTCTGCTGAGTCTCGAAGCAGGTCTTCACGCCCAGCAGACTGAAGATGTAGCGGGTGGTCGAGTCGCCCTGCATCGAGCCGTCCATCAGGCCCGTCAATCGCACTTCGGCATCAGGATCGTTACTCAGCGCCACCATCTCGTACCAGTAGCTGGCTCCACTCCAGTCGCTCTCGATGTAATAATCGCGGCCCTTATAGGGCTTGTGAGCCACGGTGATGGTATCGGCCGAGCTCCATTTGGCATCAGCACCAAACTCGCCCATCATCCACAGAGTGAGGTCGATGTAGGGCCGACTGATAATCTCGCCCGTGAGTTGCAGGGTGAGCCCCTCCTTCAGCATCGGACCAATCATAAGCAGGGCCGAGATGTACTGCGAACTCACGTTGCCTGGTATCTCCAGTTGTCCGCCCTCCAGCTTCTTACCTGTAATCTTGAGCGGGGGGAATCCCTCTTCGCCCACGTATTCTATCTGTGCTCCAAGGCGGCGCAAGGCGTCGACCAGTATGGCTATGGGGCGATGCTTCATGCGGTCGGTACCTGTAATGATGTGGGTGCCACGCATCACGCTCAGGTAGGCGCTCATAAATCGCATGGCGGTACCTGCGGCCTTGATGTTTATCTCGTCGGGCAAGTATTTCAGTGCCTCGATTATTACCTCAGTATCATCGCAATCGCTCAGGTTTTCAGGCAGATTCCGCCCACCGCTAAGCGCATAGATGATTAACGCACGGTTTGATATGCTTTTTGATGCAGGCAGCTGAATGGTCTGGTTCAATCGCTCAGGTGCCGCTAGTCTATATTGCTTCATTTCTTGTAATTTCACGTTATATTTGCATGCAAAGATACGCATTTTCGGCCACAGAGCGCTCATTTTTACACATTTTATTACTTATTTCCTATTAATGTGTGTTAATCCGTGTGTTAGTTAGCAAAGTTTTTATACTTTTGCAGCCATAACATATAATTAGAACAATGATGAACTACATTAAGACTACTCTACTATCGGCCCTGTTCCTTGGGCTCCTGCCACTGGCACAAGCCAACGCGCAGGTAGATAAGGTATTACGCGAAAAAGATCCTGAGTTTTTCAAAACTGCCGAAGCACGCCGTATTGGCGACCAGCTATTGGTGTGGCAGCGCAACACGGGCGGATGGCCTAAGAATGTGGATATGGTAACACCGCTTACCAACCAGCAGCGCGAGGTTATTATGAAAGACAAGCACGTTACCGACGATTCTACCATCGATAACGGCGCCACAACTACACAGATGAATTTCCTGGCCCGACTGTATCAGCAGACCAAAGACGAGCACTATCGTGAGGCTTTCAAGAAGGGTGTGCACTACATTCTGGACGGACAGTATGAAAACGGCGGATGGCCTCAGTTCTGGCCCACCAAGCGCGACTATCAGGTGCAGATAACCTATAACGACGATGCGATGGTGAACATACTGAACATGATGCGCGACATACTGAATGGTAAGGAGCAGTATGCCGGATTGAGCGACGAGAAGCTGAACGCGCAGATCGATAAGTCGTTTAAGAAAGGTATAGAGTGCATCTTGAACACGCAGATTAGGGTTGACGACACGCTCACCGTATGGTGCCAGCAGCACGACCGCAAGACACTCTACCCTACTTATGCCCGCGCCTACGAACTGCCCTCATACTGCTCGCAGGAGAGTGCCGCCATCGTGCGATTTCTGATGACGCTGCCTAACCCCGACGAGCGCATACGCCGCTCTATCAACAGCGCTATGACGTGGTTCGAGAAGACCAAGATTACAGGCTATCGCTTGGAGAAGATTGGCAAGAAGGGCGAGCCAGGAGCCGACACCCGACTGGTGGCCGATCCTAACGCCGGACCACTGTGGGCCCGATTCTACGACCTACTGAACTGCGAGCCGTTTGTGTGCGACCGCGATGGCATGCCACGCAAGCACCTTTCGGATATTGGTCCTGAGCGCCGAAACGGCTACAGCTGGTACAACGACCGCCCTGCTACGCTGTATAAAAACTACGAGAAGTGGAAAAATAAGTGGGATAAATAGAAAAAACGCCCCGAAAATTTGGTTGTTTCAAAAAAACTCCGTACCTTTGCACCCGCATTCGACAAACAGGTCGGTGCTAAGCACTTAATTGATCGGGATTTAGCGCAGTTGGTAGCGCACACGTCTGGGGGGCGCGAGGTCGCTGGTTCGAGTCCAGTAATCCCGACAGAAGAGCGAGAGAATCGAAAGATTCCCTCGCTTTTTCTTTTTTGGCTGTTTGAAGTTGGCGGGCGGATTAATAATGCTTGTTGTTATCTATTAAGAAGTGGAAGTTCTCGCCGCCAACGGGTATGTCGAGAATGATGTACTGCGACTTGATGGGTTTGATGGCGATGAAACCCTCATGCTCCTCACCATCAAATATCGTGTTGGCACGCCAATACTGCTCCTTTATCCGCTTGATTTCCTGCTGGTGCTCGTTCGACATCTCCTGATACAGACGGTCGTCGTATTTGTCTTCAATCAAACGGTCGGCGGCACGTTCTTCGGGCGAGCGATTGTCATCGCCACGAAGAGCATTAGCCCCTACTTTCACAGCACCATTTACCACACCAACCAACAGCGTGGACCAAAAATTGGCTTTATTCTCAACCTTGATATATTTCTCGGGAGTATAGATTTTCAGTTGGTCTTTATCAAAGCCGAGCGTATCACCCTTAGCCAAGAAACGCTCCACCCGATAGCGGGCAGACTTCGAAGAGACGCCAGGAATGGCGAAGGCGCTGGCGGTTATCTTCTGAGGCTCGAAGATGAACTCACGACCACTCTCGTTGATGATGGAGATGTGAGGTTCGAAGATACCACCTTGCGTAGGATCAACAACAACGGTTACGCCGTTGTGCGAACAATAGAACACGTGATGATCGTTCTTCACGAAAACGCCATACTCTTTCGCGTCGATCTCGGCCATAGCCGTAGCGCATACAAATGCCATTAACAGGCTTGATATCAGTTTCTTCATAATCAATGTTAGTTTTTTAATTTTCTGGTGCAAAGTTAAGCCATTTATGGCAACAAGATACAAGAATTCCCCTACGCGATGGTAGGGGAATCCCTAAAGTTTTTCTATCTTTTGATGTGACGATACTATCTGCTACAAGAAATTCTTAGCAGGAATATGACGTATTACGTTGTCATCACCACAAACAATAACATTCTCATTGTTTCTGGCTTTTTCCTCCAACATCTCACGCTCAGCTATTTCTAAGCCGCGCGTAATCTTTTCTACCATTTGATTATGCTCTGCGCTTGACATATTCTTCTATCTTTTTAAATAAAACACTATTTCTAACTATTGTTTCCTGATTGTTTCCGCCAGAAGCAATTATACTTCTTGGGGTCTCACTATTATTGACCAAAAGCCAAGTATCAACAATTGGCATATAAATGTTGAAAAGATTGTCGATACCTTCATAGTATCTTCTTTCTATGATGTCTTTTGGAATATTATGTCCGCCTTTACTTACCCTTTCTGCAACACGTTCCATTGCCTGCTCTGGTGATTTCAGCCAGAAATAGAGTAAGGTTACCTCATATCCCTGCTTATGGGCATTCTCTATTAAGCGAAAATAAGAGCGAGTAGCAAGTGTGGTTTCAATAGAGAAACTCTCATTTCTTGATAAAAGGTCCTTTATTCGGCCAAGCATCAATCTGCCAGCTTCAATAGCCACCCCTTCAGGGTTAAAAGGAGAGAGACCACGTGCTATTTCGTCTGCATTTACAAACTCTTTACAATGCAGGATTTTAGGCAAGACACTGTATGAAGCAGTAGTCTTACCAGCACCATTAGGGCCACTAATTATATAGAGATGTTTGTCTGCCATATCGCCTGCAAAGATACGAACTTAATCCCTAAGTTCCAAACTTTTTATCTTTTTATTTGCTTCTTCACGCAAAATATGACACTGTCATTTGTCACTTTGTCACGTGTCATGATAGAGAGGGGGGCGCGAATCGCGACGGCCTTTGCGAGCTGACCCGACGAATCGTCGGGTCAGCCTTTTCGATTTTAGGCCCCAAATTGAGAAAAAGGCAGCTCAGGATGAACGAAACGTACTTCGCGAGGCACGAAACATAGCTTATCGGCCCGATATCCGTAATCTCGTTTTAGGCGTGCTGGCGAGCGGTTTTTGCGGCTACACGTAGAAAAAATTTTTCCCTAGTAGGGTAGCAAATTCTACATTTAGAACATGACAAATATGACAAATGACAGCGTCATAATCGGCATGAGAGAATCAAGGAAAAATTCTAGAATAACATCACTTATTATATAATATTATAATATTATATAATAAGTGGTTTATTTATCGACTAATCCAGTTTACGCTCTGTATAAAACATGACATTGTCATTTGTCATGTTTGTCACGATTGGTCGCAGCGATGTTTGGTGGTATCGAAAATAATGCGTATCTTTGCACCTAGAAAAGATTAAAACCAAGATAACGATGAACAATAATATTCTGAAACTAAAAGCGCCCTACAACATTATATATGCCGGGGGCCGCATAGGCAAGCACATTGCCACACTTACGGTATGGGATGACGACGACATGGACGTGTTTGGTGCACGTCAGTATCCGATGATAGACGAGGGCGGCGAACTGCCTGCTGGAGCGCTGGCTTGCGAAGCCGAACTGCAGGACTGCCGAGTGATTTGCAACGAGCGCGACCCACGCGTTACGCTACGCTGGCTGGCCAAGATCGTGGAGTACGACATGAAGCAGGAAGAGCCCGTAGAGTTTGGATACATGTGGGAGCGATTAGAGTTGCTCGGTGTTAAGCCCATTTGGGACAAAGCCAAGGACGAAGACGGCGAAGAATACAACCAGAACGTTTACAAGATAAGCCTATCGTTCGACGGAACTCACGACCATATGATCGCCCAAAGCTACACCATATCTGGATTCTATTTCTATGCTCGCGGCACGGTCGAGGAGGTTTATAAGGAGCTGCACTATCAGCACGGCATCTACGAATCGTGCTTTTATAACGACAACCTGGTGATAGAATTCAAAACTCCCGATGGATGGGAGCAGCGCATCGTTGACTTACTGAACAAGCGCAAAGAGAGCTACACGCCTGCCGAGAACGAAGAAGAACTAATATAAATAAGGAACGCGCGCGTACATTATGAATATTAAAGACATACAACTACCGGCTATACCCGTAGACTTTGTGTTGCAGCAGGGCGAGAAAGAGCACACCGAAGCCAAACGCCGTCCCTACTCCACACTTATACGCACATGGGCCGAGCACGAGGGCAAAGCAGAAGTGGGCGACATGATAGCCAACAAGCTGAACCTGGGCAAGGAGAGCGACAAGCTTAAGAACCTTCAGGACCTGCCAAACTCGGTTGCACCCAAATACCGCAAAGGCGCCAAGGCAGAAAAGCTGGTAAACACAGTGCGACTGATAAACGACCGAATACAGAACGACAGCAACTGGACTTGGGCACTTGTAATGAAGGTGATGCTGGACGAGGGATTGCTGATGGTTAACATTCCCAACAAATTCGACCGCCTGATATGCTCGATGATTCCAGACAAGAACAGAGATACGGTAAGAAAGAACGGCGACTATTCTGTTATAGACGACAGCCGCTCGTGGCACAACTGGATAACAAACCCGCACGACAACTGGCGAGAGGCCACAAACTACGAGGTTTGCCAGGAGATTTATAGTTATCTGGAGTCGATATTCTGACTGATTTTATCCGAAATTTTCCGAAGCCTTCCTAAACTTTCCAAGATTTTTCCAAAACCTTTCCGAAGTCTTTCCGAAATTTTCCAAAACCACAAATGTGTACAATAACCCAAGTAAAAAAGGGCTATTGTACATTTTTTATTTGTATCTTTGCATCGTTAAAATAATGTTTCACCAGAAAAAAAAGCAAAAAGCATGGAAAAGAGTATTGTAAAGAAAGTTGCAAAGACAACAATTTGTATGAATCAGACCCTGAACGCACCAAAGGCAAAGGGTCTGGTGATGGAACAGCCACTCGAAAATTACTTCGAGCTGACTAAGAGCGAAGAGCTGGCTAAGCTGATTGCAGCCATCCGCTTTGAGCAAGACCACGATGAGCGCCGCAATCTGAAGAGCAACCTGCCATTTCGCTGTCCTCACTACTTCCGCTTCAACGGCAATCGCCGTTCGCAGGCCAACATCATCCCTGAGGCATTTACATTCCAGACCTGCGTCGACATCGACAACAAGGAGCAGGTTGAGGGAGCACTAACTCGCGCGTACCTTATTAATAGCGAGGAGGGCCTGTGGAAAGACCATCTGCTACACGCCGAGTATTCAGCATCAGGCAAGCTGCATCTCGACATCCGCATCCCTGTGGGAATGACCATCAAGGAGGCACAAACGGCCTACTGCAAAGAGCTGGGCATAGATTTTGATGAAGACTGCTGTTCGCCCGAGCGCATGATCTACATCACCGACGAAAGTTCGCAGCTATTCACCGCCCCCGATTGGTATGCCGAGTTGCCCGAGGAAGAAGTGACCGAGCGTCGCAAAGCTTATCTCGACCGCGGATTGAGCATCGATGGACAATCGCTCGATCAGACCACCCCTAACCCCTCCCGCTCGGCTTTGCCGCTTGGCTTGTCCAAGAACTCAGGAGGGGAATACGCCAGCGACTACATGGGCATCCCTTACGAGTACATCACCGACGAATTGGCCGATCAGCTTGGAGGCATACCCGTTCACGGCTCTCGCAACTCGTTCATCTACACCATGGCTTGCCATCTGCGCCACATCTGCAACGACGACCCAGCGTGGATTAAGCAGGTGCTGCCAAACTACGGCGAAGACCAGCAGCGCGTTAACCAGACCATCGAGAGTGCATGCCATCGCCAGCAAACCAAGACTACACCGCAGAAGCTTCAGGCAGCCCTGCAGTTGGCCCGCAATCGCGTGAACATTGAGAAAGGCAACGACCCCGACTCGCTGATGCGTCAGCCCGAGATGCCATCTCGCCTGCCTGCCCCCATCCGCCTGTGCATATCGAAGGCACCCAAGGGTTATCAGCCATGTATTGCCAACTCCGTATTCCCAGCCTTTGCCACCTACACTGGCGGCGTGAAGGCCGAATACTGGAACAACACCCAGATGGAGCTCACTCTGATTTCAGGTCTTGTGGCAGGCATGTCAATAGGTAAATCGTGCATCAAGGAGCCTATCGACCACATCTTGAAGCCAATAGAAGAGCGCGACAAGCTGGCGCGTGCCAAAGAGAAGGATTGGGCCGAGGAAACCAACACTACAGGCGCTAACAACGACAAGCCTGAGCGCCCCAAAGACATCTGCGTGCAGATAGTGGATGCCGACATGACCAACGCCGCATTCTGTCAGCGAATGGAGGATGCCGAGCGTGCTGGCGACAAGGCCCTCTTCACCCGAATGGACGAGGTAGAGCAGCTGAGGAAGGTGGCTGGAGGCTCAACATCGGAGGTCACCCAGATTATCCGCCGCGACTTCGACAGCGATGTCTACGGTCAGGAGCGAGTAGGTTCGCAATCGGTGAAAGCCCGTTCTGTAATGCGCTGGAATCTGGTGTTCTCAACCACACCCGCCACGGCCGTCAAGACCTTCGGTGGCAACATCGACAACGGTACTTTTTCGCGACTCAACCTCTGCACCATCGTGAAGGAAGATGTGGAGCGTCGCCCCAAATTCGGGCATTACGATGGAACGTTCGACAAGAAACTGTCGCAGTATCTGGCGCGTCTCGAATCGGCCAAAGGTGTCATCGTGTGTCCTCAGGCCAAGAAACTAGCCGAAGCGCTGCTGGATCGTGCCGAAGAGCGTGCGCTGATGATGGGCAATGAGTCGTACACACAGCTGTCGTACCGTGCCACAGCCATCGCCTTTCGTAAGAGCATACTCCTCTACATCATGTGCGGCATGAAGTGGAGCAAGGAGATCGAGGATTTTATAACCTGGACATTCGATTACGACATGTGGTGCAAGATGTGCCTGATGGGCGACACCATCAAGCAGAAGCTGGAGCACGACAGCAAGATCATGAAGCCCGGTCTACCCTGCATGCTCGAACAGCTTGGCGACACATTCACCCGCGAGGAGTACAATGTGCTGGAGCGTGTAGAGTGCCCCAACGCCAAGCAGCGCGGCAATCTTCTGTCTCAGTGGAAACGTCGCGGCTGGGTAGAGCAGAACACCGAGCTGAACATCTTCGTGAAAACCCAAGAGTACTACCAAAAGCATGCGGCATAGCCCGCATGTTTTTTTTATGCCCGAATCATGACACCATGACAAACATGACAAATGACAGCGTCATAATTAGTGATGGCTTGGGGGTTTTTATTGAAGAAATCTTGATTATTATTTGGAGGCTATTGCTTTTTTGCTTATATTTGCAAGCGTATTACCAATAACATAAAAGAAGAGGCGACATGAAAAAGAATCTGTTTCTATTACTATTACTGATGATGCCTGTGCTGGCTCTGGCGCAAGATGATTACAAGAAAAATATCGAGGCGGCGATGAATGGCGATGCCAAGGCTCAAAACACTATCGGTATGTGTTATATTAATGGTGATGGTGTAGCTAAGGACTATACTCAGGCTGTATCTTGGTTCCGCAAAGCGGCTGAACAGGGCGATATGTACGGAATGTTCAATCTGGGCTGTTGCTATGATAACGGTCAAGGCGTTAACAAAGATGCGACTCAAGCTGTATTCTGGTATCGCAAGGCTGCTGATAAGGGACATATTACTGCCCAGTACAATCTTGGCTGTTACTATGAATCCGGAAATGGTGTAGAGAAAGATCTCTCTCAGGCGGTTTCTTGGTATCGCAAAGCTGCGGAACAGGGATATGCCAGTGCTCAAAACAACCTGGGAATATGCTATATCAATGGAAAAGGGGTTACTAAAGACTACGATCAGGCTGTTTTCTGGTTCCGCAAGGCTACCGAAAAGGGACATGCAAATTCGCAATATCTGTTAGGTCTGTGTTATATAGACGGCTTTGGTGTAGAAAAAGATTTTGCTAAAGCAGCCTCTTGGATTATGAAGGCAGCAGAACGAGGATATGCAAATGCGCAATTCAAAATGGGCGATTGCTACTATTATGGCCAAGGCGTAGAACAAGACTATGCTCAAGCTGTATTTTGGTATACCAAAGCGGCTGAGAAGGGGCACATAGGTGCCCAAACCAGCTTGGGCGTGTGCTATTATGACGGCAAGGGCGTTGCAAAAGATTTGGCGAAAGCCATCTTCTGGTATCGCAAGGCCGCTGATAAAGGACAGGTTAATGCCCAATACAACTTAGGAATCTGCTATGAATACGCTCAAGGAGTCGAGAAAGACATAGCCCAAGCCATCTTCTGGTATCGCAAGGCTGCCGCACAGGGACATCAGAAAGCACAAGATGCACTACAAAAACTAGAGGGCCAGCAATAATTACCTCACTTCAATCTCCCAGCTGTTGCGAACGGTGTTTGCACCAACCGTCAGGGTTAAGGTGAGTTTGCAGGGGGCCTTGATGCTGTCTAGGGGGAACACTATCTCGCCCACACGATTGCAAGGAGCCAAGGGGATTTGGCCCGAGGCAATCAGTCCGCCAGTAACCACCTGATTGCTATCGGTGTGCAGATAGTAATTGGTGCGCACGCCTTGCAGATGGCCATACATGGCATTATAAACCACCACGGGCACTCGCAGCGTGTCGCTAGTGGTATAGCTAGTTCTATCTAGCTGCACCAGCGGTATGATGGGGCGGCAGAACTGCTGGAAGTCGTCAGCCACAAAGCCAGCATCCTTATCAGTCCATCGTGCATGCAGCACTCCACTGAAGTCGCCACGGCGATCGCAGATGCCACCAAGCAAGAAGTGGCCACAGCTATCGGTAAGCAATCGCTGCTCAACACCTAGCTTGTATTGCATCAAATCGTTAGCATATATCACATCGCGATTAAGCTTAATAGGGGCGATATATCCATTGTTCCACACATAGCACGAATCGCCAACCGACATAAGCACCAGCGAGGGGTGATGGCCATAGACATCGGCTATGCGACCAAGCTCGTAATGACTGGCGGCCTCGGTCTGAAGATACATTCCAACCTTATCGGCAGCTACAAAAGCAGCCTCGGTAGGACAATAGCCATTAAAGCGCACGTGGTTAAGCCCCATAGACTCAAGTCGACGGAAAATGCGCTCCCACGTATGCTCATCGGTAGGCATGCGGCCCCATTCTGGGAAATAATCGTCGATTACAGCTCCACGCAGATAAACGGGGTGACGATTGATGAACAGCATGCCATCAACAACCGCAGCCTCGCGCATACCAAAGGTCATCTCCCGATAGTCATCAGCTACACTCAGCGCCATACGATACACATTTGGGGTAAACTCATCCCAGAAGCGGTCCTGCTCTGGAACAGCCACATCCACCTCCATGCGATTGGCCCATATATCCTCATTAGCAAGGAAGATGGCAGCAGAATCTTTGTTCTCGTGCTGAACCATAATCTGAATGCCATAGAAGCTGAAATCGGGCGACTGACCACGCAAATCTAAATCGACACCAACCGTAGCGCTATAAGGCTTAGGGTTAAGTGTTACCTTATTTATATATAGGTTACGCGGTTGAGCACGTAATTCTACCGAACCAAGAATGCCGCGAGCATCATGACCAGCCACCTTAATCTCGATGGTGTTACGTTGTCCGGCCTGGATATACTTGGTAACATTGAGCACATGCGGAACGAACTTAGCTGTATCGCCTCCAGCCTCGGAACCATTAACACGAACGCTGGTGGCACCAAGCGGGCGCTCGATGAAAAGCTGAATGTGTTTTTTAGACCACTTCTGAGGTACATAAACACTCTGACGATACACTGCAGCACTATCGGCATAGGCTGGTTCAAGCAGTTTCACTACATCCTGCGCCACAACGGGCAAACACGATACCAAGAATATTATGGTAGATATAATCTGTTTCATGGCTGCAAAAATAAGGCTTTTTTCTGTATCAGCAAAGAAAATAATAGAAAAAGACCGCAAACGCCACAGAAAACGTCACAGAAACGCCACAGAAAAACGCAAAACAAAAGAGACAGCTAGAAGTTTCTAACTGTCTCTGAAGTAGCGGGACCCAGGATTGAACTGGGGACCTCATGATTATGAATCATGCGCTCTAACCAGCTGAGCTATCCCGCCATATTGCTGATTTGCGGGTGCAAAGGTACACATTTTTTTGGAACCACCAAAATTTTTCGGCAAAAAGTTTTGTGTTTCGAGAAAAATTTGTAATTTTGCCACAGAAATCGTTGATATTAATCAATATAACTAGCCCCTAAAACATATGGGAAAACAAAAAATAGACATCGAATACCCTTTGGCAATTAAGTCGCCAGCAATCGTATGGGATCAGATAAGTACCGCTCACGGATTAGAGCGATGGTTTGCCGACCACGTAACCGAAGAAGACGGCATCTTCAAATTTACATGGGGCGAACCCTGGACTGAACAAGACATCAGGCAAGCCCACGTAGTAGAGGCTGTGAAATTTGACCATATCCGCCTGAAATGGGATTACGAAGACGAAGACGATGACGAATCGTACTGGGAAATGCGCATAGAACAGAGTGACCTTACCCACCATCTGAACCTGATGATAACTGATTTTGCTGAAGATGATGATGCCGACGGACTGAAGATTCTGTGGGAGAGTTGCCTAGACCGACTGCACAGAGCAAGCGGACTATGACAATTAAGAGTTAAGAGTTAAGAATTAAGAGTTAAGAGATAATAGTGTAGAGTTAAGAATTAAGAAAAAAAATCGCAAAGTGATAATTTCTTAATTCTTAATTCTTAATTCTTAATTAAAATGTGTACCTTTGCACGCTGATTATGTTCCGAATTAAGAAATTAGACATTTATATCGCCAAGCAGTTCGGCTTGCTGTTTGCAGGAACGTTCTTCATCTGCCAGTTTGTGCTGATGATGCAGTTCTTGTGGCGCTACGTCGACGAGCTGATTGGAAAAGGACTCTCGCTCGAGATTATGGCCCAGTTCTTCTGGTATATGGGACTGATGCTGATGCCTCAGGCATTCCCGCTGGCCATACTGCTGTCATCGCTTATCACATTCGGTAACCTGGGCGAAAACTCGGAGCTTACAGCTATCAAGGCCGCTGGCATATCGCTGATGCAGGCCTTCCGCTCATTGATAGTCATATCGATTATCATGGCGGGCATATCGTTCTACTTCCAGAATATAGTAGGTCCGCAGGCCAATCAGGACTTCTACCGACTGCTACTTGGCATGAAGCAGAAGAGCCCAGAGCTGGAAATACCCGAGGGACAGTTCTACTCAGGCATACCCAGCACCAACATCTATGTACAGAAGAAGGACCTGAACACCGGTATGCTCTATGGTATCATGATCTATCGCATGACGGGTAGTTATGAAGATCAGGCCATCATCCTGGCCGACTCGGGCATGATGCAGAGTACGGCCGAGAAAAAGCACCTGCTGCTTACATTATATAATGGTGTGTGGAACGAGAACATGCGCTCACAAGACCTAGCCGGAACAGCAGATGTGCCCTATCGCCGCGAGACATTCGTAACCAAGCAGATAGTGATGGACTTTGACGGCGGATTCAGCATGGCCGACATCGAAGACATATCGGGCGATGCCAGAGCCAAGAGTCTGGGCAAGATTCTGCACGACAAAGACTCGCTGCAAGAATATAACGACAGCGTAGGACGTGCATACTACGAAGAGTCGGCCAGATTCTTCTTCAAGCGCGCTGAAGTATCAAATCAGGATTCTGTGAAGATAGCATCGCAGCTGGCCAATGGTAACGCCAAGCTCGACTCGATGTTCCTGCAGCTGAGCGACCTGAAGAAGCAGGCTGCAGTAAGAACGGCAGTAAGCAACGCACAATCGTGCGCCACCGACCTGGAGATGAAGGGCACCTTTACAAAGAACATGCATCGCTATTATCGCACGCACGTCATCCAGGCCATCTACAAGTTTACGCTGGCATTTACCTGCATCATCTTCTTCTTTATCGGAGCTCCTCTGGGTGCCATCATCCGTAAGGGAGGACTAGGTGTGCCCGTCATCATATCAGTGCTGGTATTCATCGTGTACTACATTCTCGACAATACGGGCATGAAGATGGCGCGCGACGACCAATGGACTGTTTGGTACGGCATGACCATATCAACCATCGTGCTCACACCGATAGCCGCATTCTTTACCTACAAGTCGAACAACGACTCGGTGGTATTCAATATCGACATGTACAAGCAGCTGTTTATGCGCGTGCTGGGACTGAGATCGCACCGCCACATCTATCGCAAGGAGGTGATTATCGAGGATCCTATCTATGCACTCGACTCATTCTATCTGCTACAGATAAGTAAGGAGATCAAGGAGTACAGCGAAGAGCACAAGCTGCTACATCTGCCCAACCCGATACACGTATTCTTCCGCCCAGGCGACGACCAGAAGATAGAACAGATAGTAACCAAACTTGAGGATGTTATCGACGATCTGAGTAACACCAAGGATGCACAGATACTGGGCAGCTTGAACCACTACCCCATTGTGGCCACCCACGCCCACACACGTCCGTTCCGCCAGAAGTGGCTTAACATCATCACAGGTCTGATTCTGCCATTGGGCATATTCTTCTATCTGCGAATGTGCCGTTTCCGCCTGCGTCTGCGTAAGGATCTGAACAATATACTGGATACAAACCACGACGTGATAGAGCGTGTGGCCGTATATGCCGCACCAGCTCCCAGAACGTTCGAAGACCTTGAGAACATGCCATTCGTATACGAATTGGCACGCAACTACGAGGCCCAAAAGCATAAGGATTAACTACTATATATATTAATAAGGTGTAATAATATGGAAGAGATGAAGTTGAATAGCATAGAGGAAGCCATTAAGGACTTCGAGCAAGGAGAGTTTGTAATCGTAGTTGACGATGAAGACCGCGAGAACGAGGGCGACCTGATTATCGCCGCCGAGAAGATAACAGCAGAGAAAGTAAACTTCATGCTGAAATATGCTCGTGGCGTGCTTTGCGCCCCTATCACCATCGAGCGATGCAAGGAACTGGACCTGCCGCATCAGGTTCAGGACAACACATCGGTACTCGGCACACCATTCACCGTAACGGTGGATAAACTGGAGGGATGCGCCACTGGTGTGAGTGCCCACGATCGAGCTGAGACCATCAAGGCCCTAGCCGACCCCAAGTCAACACCAGAGACATTCGGACGTCCAGGACACGTAAACCCACTCTACGCACAAGACAACGGTGTGTTGCGCCGTAGCGGACATACCGAAGCCGCCATCGACCTCTGCCATATGGCAGGACTCTATCCTGCTGGAGCGCTGATGGAGATCATGAACGAAGACGGCACAATGGCACGACTGCCACAACTCGTAGAATTTGCCAAGCAGTGGAACCTGAAGGTTATCAGCATCAAGGACATGATAGCCTACCGCCTGAAGAAGGAATCGCTGATAGAAGTTGGCGAAGAGGTAGATCTACCTACCGACTACGGCCACTTCCGCCTGATTCCATTCCGCCAGAAGAGTAACGGACTGGAGCACATGGCTCTTATCAAGGGCGAATGGCAGGAAGACGAACCCATATTGGTTCGCGTTCATTCATCGTGTATGACGGGCGACATTCTCGGTTCTAAACGTTGCGATTGTGGCGAACAGCTACACAAGGCCATGCAGGCCATCGAGAAGGAAGGCAAGGGCGTAGTGATCTACATGCAGCAGGAAGGTCGAGGCATCGGTCTGATGAACAAGATTGCGGCCTATAAGCTACAGGAACAAGGACTCGACACCGTAGATGCCAACGTACATCTAGGATTCAAGCCCGATGAGCGCGACTACGGCTGTGGCGCACAGATGCTGCGACATCTTGGTGTACACAAAATGCGCCTGCTGACCAATAATCCTGTAAAGCGTGTTGGTCTGGAGGCTTACGGACTCGAAATCATCGAGAATGTGCCCATCGAGGTCACTCCAAACAAGTATAACCTGCGCTATCTGGAGACCAAAAAGACTCGCATGGGGCATACGTTGCACCTGAAATAAGTCTCAATCTGCCACAAATTCACCACCAAAAGTGAAAAAGTGATATTTTTATTTCGTTTTCAAAAATAAAATGCGTAATTTTGCACAAAATTTAGAGTAATATGGCACAACTATCTAATCGTCTGCAGCGTTTGGCTCCATCAGCAACGCTGGCAATGTCTCAGAAAAGCTCCGAAATGAAGGCGCAAGGTATCGACGTTATTAACATGAGTGTTGGAGAACCCGACTTCAATACACCTGACGCTATTAAAGAGGCTGCCAAGAAGGCAATAGACGAAAATTATTCACGCTACTCACCAGTTCCTGGCTATCCCGATTTGCGCAAGGCCATTGTGGCTAAGCTCAAGAACGAAAACCAGCTGGACTACACCATCAACGAGATTCTGGTGAGCAACGGTGCCAAGCAGAGTGTGTGCAACACAGTAATGGCGCTGGTTAACGACGGCGAGGAGGTTATCATCCCCACCCCATACTGGGTTAGCTACCCACAGATGGCCCTTCTGGCTGGTGGTGTCCCCAAGTTCGTAGAAGCTGGCTTCGACCAGAACTTCAAGATGACTCCAGAACAGCTCGAGGCAGCTATCACACCCAAAACACGACTCATTATCCTCTGCTCGCCCAGCAACCCAACAGGAAGCGTGTACAGCAAAGATGAACTGAAGGCGCTGGCCGATGTCATCCTGAAGCACGAAGACCTGTTTGTACTGGCCGACGAGATTTACGAGCATATCAACTATATAGGCAAGCACGAGAGTATCGCCCAGTTCCCTGGTATGAAGGAACGCGCCATCATCGTAAACGGTGTATCTAAGGCATACGCAATGACTGGCTGGCGTATCGGATATATTGCTGCCCCAGAGTGGATTGTAAAGGGATGCAACAAGCTGCAGGGTCAGTACACTAGCGGCCCATGCTCAGTAAGCCAGAAGGCTGCCGAGTTTGCCTACGTGGCCGACCAGCAGTGTGTAGAGGATATGCGAAAGGCATTTGAGCGCCGTCGCGACCTGATTGTGAAGCTGGCAAAGGACATCCCTGGCCTAGAGGTTAACGTACCAGAGGGCGCATTCTATCTGTTCCCCAAGTGCAGCAGTTTCTTTGGCAAGAGCGATGGCGAGACCTCCATCAACAACTCTACCGACTTTGCCATGTATCTGCTCGAGAAGGGACATGTAGCAACCGTTGGTGGCGATGCTTTTGGCGACCCTGAATGCTTCAGAATGAGCTATGCTACAAGCGATGAAAACATCGTAGAAGCAATGAGACGCATCAAAGAAGTGGTAGCAAAACTAAAATAATTCGGAAATTCATAGTTAAAATGTCTTAATTAGACTTGTTTTCCGCTTTATTTTGCTACTTTTGCGAGGTGAAATTAATCTTTTAATATTTATAATAACTAAAAAATTATTTTTAATTATGGCAACAACAACAAAGGCTGCAGCCCCAGCCAAAAAGAATTCGGGCTTTCCTGGTATTAAAGCTGCATGGATTATTCTCGTAATTTGTGCTTGTGCTGGTTATGGTGTATGGTACTTCGTAATGGGTAACCCCGACAACTTCGTTGGTGGCGATCGCGCAGGACATCCTGCAAACCTGCTGGGTACTGTTTATAAGGGAGGTTTCGTTGTAGGTCTTATCCTGACTCTTCTCTTCACCGTTATCTGCCTCGGTATCGAGCGTTTCTTCGCTATCAAGACTGCTGCAGGTAAGATTAACCTCGCTAAGTTCACTGCTCAGGTAAAGGAGCTCATCAAGGCTCAGAAGTTCGATGAGGCTGAGAAGCTTTGTGACAAGATGCAGGGTTCAGTAGCTAACGTAGTTAGAGCTTCAATCGCTGCTTATAAGGACGTTGAGGGTAACGACACTCTGAAGAAGGCTGCTAAGGTTGCTAAGATCCAGCAGGCTCACGAGGAGGCTACTCAGCTTGAGATGCCTACTCTGCAGATGAACCTCCCAATGGTTGCTACAATCGTATCTCTGGGTACTCTGACCGCTCTGTTCGGTACCGTACTTGGTATGATCGGATCATTCCAGGCTCTGTCTGCTGGTGGTGGTGCTGACTCTATGGCTCTGTCTGCAGGTATTTCTGAGGCTCTGGTTAACACAGCTTCTGGTATCTTGACATCATGGGTAGCTACCGTAGTTTATAACTTCTTCTCTAACAAGATCGATAAGCTGACATACGCTCTCGACGAGATCGGTTACACAATCGCTGCTACATACGATTCTAACCACAACGAGGCTTAATTCTTTAACCATTCAGTTTTTCACGCATAAAAAGCATATAGAGAATGGCTAAAATTAAGATACAGAAAAAAGACATCTGGATTGACATGACGCCTATGTCAGACGTGATGACGCTGCTTCTGTGTTTCTTTATGTTGACTTCAACATTCTTGACACCAGAACCAGTTTCAGTCACAGCGCCTAATTCTGTGTCAGAGGTTAAGATACCAGAGCAGGATGTGCTCAACATTCTGGTTACACCAGAGGGACGCATCTTCTGTGGTACCGAAAACAAGAATCATATGCAGGCTATGATGGAGACCATGACAGATAAGTTTGGTGTCCAGCTGAATGCCAACCAGATTAAGCACTTCCGCGAGGATGCTATGGTTGGAGCCCCAATGGCACAGCTTGCAAATTATCTGAACCTCGATACAGAAAAAATGGGTGAGGCCATCCAGAAGCTCGGTCTTCCGCTTGATAGTATCAACGGAGGCAAGAGCGAGTTCCAGGAGTGGATTACTGCAGCACGCGATGCTAATCCTGACATCAAGCTCGCCATCAAGTGCGATTCAAAGACTTCTTATGCAACTATCAAGAAGCTGATGTCTGAACTCCAGGATATGAGCGAGAACCGTTTCCAGCTGATTACGAATCTCGATGTTAAACGTTTAAACGACTAGTAGTATTATGGCAAAAAAGAATCTATCAAAGCAGAAAAAGATGGATACCCGCGTGAACTTCACGCCAATGGTAGACATGATGATGCTTCTTATCACCTTCTTCATGCTGTGTACTACACTGGCAAAGCCACAGGCTATGCAGTTGACTATGCCATCAAACGATGACACATCACAGATGAATGAGCAGGATAAGCAGGTAACAAAGGCATCTCACACTATCACACTCTATCTGGGAGCTAATAATAAGGTTTGGTATGTAGCTGGTCTGCCCAACTACGACGATCCCTCATGTGTAAAGCCAACTACTTATGGCAAGGACGGTATCGAAAAGGTGCTCAATGAGCATACAACCGAAGAAGGTATCAACCCTGTAGCCAAAATCAAGTTGGCCAAGAAAGAGCTCGATGCTAAGAAGAACGAGTACAACTCGAAGATGACTGACGAACAGTATCAGGAGGCACTGAAGAAGCTGAAGAAGGGTGAACTGCCCTCAGGTGAGAAGGTTCCTACTATGACTGTCATCATTCGTCCTCTGAACACAGCAACCTACGAGAACATGGTAGCTGCGCTCGACGAGATGCTCATTAGCAATATTGATAAGTACGTCATTGACAATGTCGACAAGATGAGTGACGACGATAAGGCACTCATTGAGAAGGCAGGTGTTAAATGATTAACCCCTAAAATGTAGAATAGACTATGGCAAAAATAGATCTTATTGACAACAGCTGGGTCGACCTCGTATTCGAAGGTAAGAACCAGGCATATGGAGCTTATCAATTGCGCAAGAACACAGGCGTTCGTAACCTGAAGGCACTGATTACCATGTTCGTTGGTTTTGCAATCATTGCAGCCATCGTTATTGCAAAGGTGCAAATTGATAACTATATCGCAGCCCGTAACGCTGCCATTGAAACTGACGTTGAGTTGCAGAATCTGGCAGATAAGAAAGAGGCTAAGGTAGAGCGCAAAGATGAGCCCGAGATTGAGAAAATTGAGGTTGAGAAAGTCAAGAGCTCTGTAGCCTTCACCGTTCCTGAAATTAAGAAGGACGAGGAGGTTAAAGAAGATCAGGAAATGAAATCTCAGGAAGAACTGCAAGAGACCAACACCGCTATCGGTGCATTCGACGTACAAGGTGACGACGAGGCAGCTGGTGAGGTGCTCAAGGTTAAGGAAACTATCGCAGAACCCGAGCCACCAAAGGTTGAAGAGACCAAGGTGTTCGACGTGGTAGAGGAAATGCCTCAGTTCCCTGGTGGTAACTCAGCCCTGTTTGAGTATCTGTCTAAGAATATCAAGTATCCAGTAGTAGCCGAGGAGAACGGTGTACAGGGTCGTGTAGTTGTAACCTTCGTTGTAGAGCGTGATGGCTCTATCACCGACGTTAAGGTTGTAAAGAGCGTTGACCCATCACTCGACAAGGAGGCACAGCGCGTTGTTAAGTCAATGCCTCACTGGATTCCTGGTAAGCAGAACGGTAGCGCAGTACGTGTTAAGTACACTGTTCCTGTAACATTCCGTCTGCAGTAAAAGCTCAATTATCTGAAATGAACGCATTCAACAAAATCGTTGGATTAACACTGATATTAGGCTTGTTCTCCGCTTGTGGGAACAAGCCTAATCCTGAAAAGGAACAAGCCTATCAGAAGGCAGCAAGTATCTTGACTGCCGATGAGAGTTTCTTCCCTATCATTGACGAAGAACTTTATTATTTCACTAATCAGACACTCGACTCTATCACTCCCGTTTATATCAACGAGCAGGATGCAGTTAAGAAGCTGATGAAACAAGAAACATGGCTGGCATTCACCACTCGTGACTTTACGAACAACGAGCGCCAGAGCCTAAAAGACCAGAAATTCCTGCCTAGAGCTATACCTGTAGCCTACGACGGACTGGCCATCATAGTAAACAACTCAAACCCTGATTCGTGCATCACCATCAAGGACTTTGCACGCATTCTAAAGGGCGAGATTACTAAGTGGAATGAAATATATCCACAAAACAAACTTGGTGTGATCGATGTGGTATTTGATAATCCACTATCAAGCACCGTGCGGTGGTGTGTAGACTCTATTCTTGGAGGCAAGCAGTTCAGTGCACCTAACATCGGAGCCGTAAAAACAAGTGCAGCTGTTATCGACTATGTCGAAAACCATCCCAACTCACTTGGAATTATCGGATCTAACTGGCTGAACGACAAACGCGACACAACCAACGTAACATTCAAGAAGAATATAAGCGTGATGGGAGTTTCAAAGCTCGACTCAGCAACGAAGTACAACAGCTGGAAGCCCTATCAATACTATTTATATAATGGCAACTATCCACTGCGCCGCACAATTTATGCATTACTTAACGACACACGTAATGGTGTGCCTACAAGCTTTGCACACTTTGTACAATTACCTAAAGGTCAGAAAATTATACTGCGAGCAGGCCTGCTACCACGTACAGCTAATATGAATGTACGCGATGTGATAGTAAACAAGCAATGATTAAACCAATAAAAGATAAAAACGTCATAAAAGAGAGAAGAGTAAATAGAAGTATAACTTAATAACAGGAATTATGAAAGCAATTAAATATCTAGTAATGGGTGTGATGCTGGCAGGTTTCAGCGCCACCGCAAACGCACAGGAAGTAGAGCTTAATGCAGCTCTCGATGGTATTAAGTCACAGGCTCCAACCGCAGCCAAGTTAGCAGAAGTTGCCTATAAGAAGAACAAGAAGAACCCTGAGGCAGTGTTGAAACTTGCTCAGGCCTTCTATGCTCAGAAAGACACAGCTGCAGCACGCAAGTACGCTAACCTTGCTAATGAAGCAGGCAAGCCAAAGTATCAGTATGCTCCTGCATACCTGTTGCTTGGTGACCTTGAGGCTACTTATGGTACAGATGGTGGTAAAGCTGCAAGCTATTACAATCAGGCTATCACATTCGACCCCAAGAACCCTGCTGGTTATAAAAAGTGGGCTATGGTTTATCGTAAGATCAGCCCTAGTCAGGCAGCCAAGAAACTTGAGGACATGAAGGCTCAGTGCCCAGATGAGGATGTAGACGCATTCAAGGGACACATCTTTATGCTGGCCAACGACGAGAAGCAGGCATACGAGAACTATGCCAAGGCAGACATCAACAAGCTTGATAAGGGCTACCTCAATGAGTTTGTACGCGCCAGCTACTTTACAGGCCACTTCCAGGATGCACTCCGCGCTGCAGAGGCTGGTCTGAAGATTGAGCCACGCAATGCTGTTTTCAATCGTCTGGCTATGTTCTCAAACTACGAGTTGAAGAACTACGAGGCAGCTAAGTCATATATCAACAAGTACTTTAATGAGACTGACAGTGTTAAGTTCTCTGAGTACGACCACTTCTACACAGCTCTGATCTATCAGGCTTTAGAGGACAAGGCCAATATGTACGAGCAGTACAACAAGGCTCTTGAGCTGGTTAACGATCAGTCAATGATTAAGCGTTGGGCTATCCTTAAGAGTGTATCTGATTCATATCTCAAGGATAAAGAGTTCGACAAGGCAATCGAATACTACGAGCAGTATCTGGCTTGCAAGCCAAATCTGGGTTTTGATGACGAGGAAGGTATGGCTAACATCTTCTCAAAATATGGAGATGCTGACGCAAGCAAGAAGAAGGAGATGACTACCAAGGCCGCTGACCTCTTCGGTACACTCGCTGAGAAGTATCCAATTCAGGTAGTTTATGCTAACTTTATGCGTGCCGGACTTATGAACAAGCTCGATGACAATATGAAGAACAACCTTGCTAAGGCTGACTATCAGAAGGTTATCGACCTGCTCGCTACAAAGGCTGATCGCTCTAAGGGTGAGGACACAATGCTGAAGACCAGCTACCACTACATGATGTTCAACGCATTCTTGAACAAGAACAAGGCCCTGGCTAAGGAGTATGCAAACAAGATTCTTGATATTGACCCAGAGTACAAGCCTGCACTTGAGATTCAGAAGCTGAAGTAATCTCAAACTCGAATAATACATAAAATAGGTGCTCTTCTGGAGCACCTATTTTGTTATAAGCAAATCGTGTTTGAAAACTAACTAGAAAACAATTGCAGTCTAAGTACTTTTCAATTGAAAACCAGGTACTTTACAAAAACAGGTGTTTCTTATTAAAGAAACACCTGTTATAATATTGTTATGTCCTAAATGCTTAGGGAAGGCTGATAGCCTCAGAAGGACAAACACTTGCACAAGTACCACACTCTGTGCAGAGATCTGGGTTGATTGAGTACTTCTCACCCTCAGAAATAGCCTCTACTGGGCACTCACCCTGACATGTACCGCAAGCGATGCAGTCGTCACCAATTACATATGCCATAATTCTAAATTTATTAATAAGTTAATAATGTTAATACTCACTTTTGACGATGCAAAGATACAATAAAGTTTCGAAATATACCAAACTTTAGATATCTTTTTAAGTAATTTATACATTGTCTGAATAAGAACAGATGCAATAAGATGCAGATTTTTGCGTTTATAATAAGGTATGAGGCGAAAACTTGTAACCATTATAGCCGCCATCACCATCGCCACAGGATGCCTGGCGCAAAGGCGAAACGTGATACAGCACAAACCGTATATCGATTTGCGCCCCATGCACTTTGGCATTTCTGTAGGAATGAACCTACAAGATATAGAGTTTAAGACTGATCCCCCAATCGTTTGTGATGAAGATCGATGGAACGCAGGTTTCTCGGTTGGTGTACTGGCAGATATGCGTCTATCAAGCAATCTGAATTTACGCATAACGCCCAGCATGCACTTTGGGGCAAAACATCTTAGATTACTGAACCTTGCAGACCTAGATGCAGAAGGAAAGCCCAAAAGCGAAATACAAGACATGAAGAACACATATCTTGCAGTACCTGTAGACCTGAAGTTCTCATCGCAAAGATGGAACAACATACGTCCATATATACTGGCAGGAGTTAGTCCCATGATAAACCTTACAAACAAGAATCAAGAAATCATACAGCTGAATCGTACAGACCTTATGGTAGAGGTAGGACTGGGCTGCGACCTATATCTGCCCTTCTTCAAACTGATACCAGAACTGAAGTTCTGTTATGGATTAGGCAATAGAATTGATAAGAGCCACGTGGCTGACTTGAAAGACGAGAATAAAAAAATGTATGCCAACTCAATAAAGAGTGGGCATACAAAAATGATTGTATTAACGTTCTACTTTGAATAATCACTTCTCAAAGGTGAGCACCAGCTTACCAATGAAAACACCATGCTTGCCATTCTGATCGTCAGGAATCATACGCCCCGTCTTATCAGGTGCATACTCGAGTTTGGGCATATAGGTATGGGTATGACCACCAAGTACCAAATCGCAGCCATCAATCTCACGGATAAACTGCTCATCGGGATAATCCGATATCTGCCAACCAAGGTGAGAGAGGCAAATAACCACATCGCACTTCTCCTGTTTGCGGAGCAGCTCGATATACTTTTTGGCAGTCTCACTAGGATCGAGGAATTTAACACCCTCACAATTCTTATTTGACACAAGCCCCTTCAGAGGAGCTCCAAGTCCAAACACTCCAATCTTAAGGCCATTGCGTTTCAAAGTGATATAATCCTTCACAAGTCCCTCGCAAGAAGTACCTGTAAAGTCATAGTTTGAGCACACAATGGGGAAATTAGCCATACGGAAGATTCTGGCCATATTCTCAAGCCCAAAGTCGAACTCATGATTGCCAATGGTAGCAGCATCGTAGCCCATCTGGTTCATCAAACCTATCTCAACCTCGCCCTTAAAAAGGGTATAATAGCCAGAACCCTGCGAGAAATCTCCAGAGTCGAAGAACAGCAAATCAGGATGCTGAGCGCGTTGCTCCTTAATCATGTTTACACGACGCACAAATCCACCACGACCAGCAAGATCCTTGTTGTCGAGATTCTCGTTGAGAGGCATGATGGTAGAATGCACATCGTTAGTGTGGAGAACTACAAGTTGCTTTTTTGTCTTTGCACTGACAGAAACTACTGCCAAGAGTGCAATAATTATAATAAGGTGTAATCGTTTCATAATTATCTATTGTCAATTATCAATTACTTTTATTCGACCTTCAACTTTTGAATCTACCACCACGCCACGGGCCTGATGATCCTTAAAATAGTTCATAATGAGGAAACGCGTGTTGTTGCTGGCATCATTAGGAGCAAGCACGTTCTTGCCCTCCTTCAGTGCAGGCATACCATCGTTACCTTCAAGCAGATAATTAATAGTTGCTATACGATAGTCGGCCTTGGGATCTATCTCCTTGCCATGAAGTTTACTCGACAGGAGCTTACCGTCCTTAGAGATAACGAGCTCGGTGCCATGACTCACCCCCTCACCCCCACGGTGAGCTATCTGACGGAAAAGCTCTAACAGCTTTTCGCCCGTAAGCGTAACAAAGCAAATCTTATTCTCGAATGGAGCCACATCGAGTACATCACCATAGGTTACGTTACCCTTGGTAAGTGCTGCACGTATGCCACCCATGTTATAGATACCAAGCACAGGTTGCTCACCATAGTCCTTTGCTGTCCACACGAGTATATCAGCCAAGAGATTAGAGAGGTCACTCTCTGGACGATCGGCATACATATTGTGAGAAACAACACCAACAACAGGCCCCATGATACTATCGTTAACTCGCTTATAGGGTTCAAGGAACTTAACTGATGCCTCGTCTGGATTCTGGTCGTAGCGACTATCCACGATGATACGTGTACGCTCCACCCCAGCTAACTGGTACTGTTTTGGTGCACACGAAAACAACATCATCGAGGCCAAAAAGCCATAAAATATCTGACGTTTAATCATAATTAATAGTTTTAATGCTGCAAAAATACAAAAAAAATACGAAATATTTCTTTGAATCCAAAAAAAGTTGTACCTTTGCACCCGCTTTTCGGCGTAATCGCTGGCAGGAAGTTTCGAGAGGCCTGTTATGTTGCGTTGGAACGATACAACAATTTAATTATTTAAAAGTACAATGGATTTAATTAAAGTTGCTGAAGAAGCATTTGCAACCGGCAAGAAGTTCCCAGAGTTCAAGGCTGGTGACACAATCACTGTCGCTTACAAAATTATCGAGGGTTCTAAGGAGCGTATCCAGCTCTATCGTGGTGTAGTAATTAAGATTGCTGGTCACGGAGACAAGAAGCGCTTCACTGTTCGTAAGATGTCAGGTACAATTGGTGTAGAGCGTATCTTCCCAATCGAGTCTCCGAACATTCAGAGCATCGAGGTCAACAAGGTTGGTAAGGTTCGCCGCGCTAAGCTTTACTATCTGCGCAAGCTCACTGGTAAGGCTGCTCGCATCAAGGAGAAGCGCCACAACGTTGGTGAATAAAAAAGAAAAAAAAGAGGCTGCACCAAAGTGTGCGAGCCTCTTTTTTTATTCCCCATGCAGGGCATGCTGAAAATCTTCCCAACTCTGGAACCCTGCAAGCAATGAAAGACGGTCGAGCGTTTTCTTATCAGGTTTTCTCAGGATTTCCTTCTCAACTGCTTCCAGCAGCTTTCGAAGCGCCAAACGTTTCTTCTCCATGTTAATTATATAATTTTGGTGCAAAATTACAAAATTATTTTGTACCTTTGCACACAGAAAAAAGAAAATATCGCAAAAATGAAAGAATTAGCACTCAAGTACGGATGTAATCCCAATCAGAAGCCCTCGCGCATCTTCATGACTGAGGGAGAGTTACCCATCGAAGTTATCAACGGCCGTCCTGGATATATCAACTTCCTCGACGCATTTAACGCTTGGCAGCTTGTTAAGGAGCTGAAGGCAGCTACAGGCCTGCCCGCAGCAGCATCGTTCAAGCACGTTAGTCCTGCAGGAGCTGCAGTTGGTCTGCCATTGAGCGACACACTGAAGAAGATTTATTTTGTTGACGACGTGAAGGACCTCGATGAGAGCCCTATCGCTTGTGCTTACGCTAGAGCACGTGGTGCTGACCGCATGTCGAGCTATGGCGACTTCGTGGCTTTGAGCGATACCTGCGATGCAACAACAGCCAAGCTGCTGAAGCGCGAGGTAAGCGATGGTGTGATTGCCCCCGACTTTACTCCTGAGGCTATCGAGATTCTGAAGGACAAGCGTAAGGGAACTTATAACGTCATTAAGATTGATCCTACATACGTACCTGAGCCTATCGAGCGCAAGCAGGTATTCGGCATTACCTTCGAACAGGGCCGTAACGAGATTAAGCTCGACGACGATGCACTCTTCGAGAATATGCCTACACAGAATAAGACCTTTACTCCAGAGGCTAAGCGCGACCTGATTATCGCTCTTATCACCCTGAAGTACACTCAGAGTAACTCTGTTTGCTACGTTAAGGATGGTCAGGCCATTGGTATCGGAGCTGGTCAGCAGAGCCGTATCCACTGTACCCGTCTGGCTGGTAACAAGGCTGATATCTGGTGGTTGCGCCAGCATCCAAAAGTTATGAACCTGCCTTTCATCGACAATATCCGCCGTGCTGATCGCGATAACACCATTGATGTGTATATCTCAGAGGATCACGACGATGTGCTGCGCGATGGTACTTGGCAGATGTTCTTCAAGGAGAAGCCAGAGGTGCTGACTATGGAAGAGAAGAAGGCTTGGATTGCACAAAACACCAAGGTTGCTCTTGGCTCAGATGCATTCTTCCCATTTGGCGACAATATCGAGCGTGCTCATAAGAGTGGCGTAGAGTTTATCGCCCAGGCTGGTGGCTCAGTTCGCGATGACAATGTTATCGAGACCTGCGATAAGTACGGTATTGCTATGGCATTTACAGGTGTACGTCTGTTCCATCATTAATCTACAGATATGGACGATTTTCAGAACATACTTGAGAATGGCATCAACTTCGGACGTGGAGGTGATAAGCCAAAAGATGATGGCAAAATAAAAACCAAGGCCAAGAAGAAAAAGTATATTACTGGTGCTCACGGTAGCGGCTCTGCAAGACAGAAAGCCAAATACCGTGAGCAGCGAGCCAATAGACATAAGAAGTAATACAAACAAAAGAAACAAATGAAACTACTAAAACTATTATTGGTCACAGCCCTACTCTGCAGCACGAACACGCTTCGTGCTCAGAAGTATGTGGGTGGCGACGTATCGTTATTGTCGAGATACGAAGAGAATGGTGCCAACTACAAAGATAAAAACGGCCAAAGTATTACAGATGTTCTTACCTTCTTAAAGGAACAAGGTATGAACACGATGCGGGTACGCCTGTTTGTCGACCCAAACAATGCCCCAAGTGACCATAAAGGCCAAGGTGTTTGCCAGGATCTGGATTACGTCAAGAAACTGGGAAAGAAGATAAAGGATGCTGGTCTTAAACTCATACTCGATTTCCACTATAGCGACACTTGGGCCGACCCTGGCAATCAAGGCACTCCTGCCTCGTGGATAATGATTAACACGCCTACCTATGAGTACATCTACACTTATACAAAAGAGAGTCTTCAGGCTATGGTAGATGCAGGAGCTACTCCCGACTTCATCCAAACAGGAAATGAAATCAGTTTTGGCATGCTGTGGGATGGATGTAAAATCAGTGCAAACAGCGCATGGAACGCTTATCTCGATACCAACTGGGATCATTTGGCCACAGCGCTCAAGAACGCCAGCAAGGCATGTCGTGAGGTTTGTCCTGAGGCCAAGATTATCATCCATACAGAGCAGTGTGCCAATAATCCTACACTCGATGTAGCATTCTATAATCGCGTAAAAGATAATGAGGTTGACTACGATATCATTGGCGTTTCTTACTATCCTTATTATAAAGGTCCTATTAGCAATCTTAACAATGGACTTACCAAACTAGAAAACAACTTCCCTGAGAAAAAGATTATGGTGGTAGAGACCGGTTGTAGCTATCACTACAAGATGGTAAAGAAAGACGGTGAATCAGATAATGAAGAAGCTGGTTATCCCCTTACTTACGAAGGCCAGCGCCAATACACTGAAGATTTGATTACAATGCTAAACAACCACGAGCTTGTTATCGGACTCTTCTGGTGGTTCCTCGAAGCCAATGAATATGGTCTGGATTGGAACACCAAGCGAGTTACAGATCATTGGTATAACGCTTCGCTCTTCGACAACGAAACAGGTAAAGCACTACCAGCTCTTTACGAACTTAAGAACTTCTCCAATGGCAGCAGTAGCGCCATACAAGGCATCGCCAAAGGATTAGAATGCGACAACCGTAGATGGTACTCGCTAGATGGGAAGATGCTAAAAGATAAGCCTTCAAAAAGCGGAATCTATATTAACAACAACCAAAAGATAGTGACACAATAAGTAAAACAAGTTGTTTTACCTTGTAAGAGATATGCTTTACGAGTATAAAACAACTTGTTTTACTTTTAAAGAGTTAAGCCTTAGAAGTTCAACTCCTTGCCTCGATAGAACTCTAACAGGGCATGTTGGTAAAGGTTCTCGTAACGAGCTTGAACAAAATCTGACTCCGATTTAAGATAATTGTTCTTTGCCTCGTTAAATTCTGTGATATTAGCCTTACCATTCTCGTATTTGGCCTGCATCAGTTCGAAGGCATCCTTTGAACTCTGAACAGCCTCAGCAGAACTCTGAGTCTTGCTCACAGCATTTTGTGCATTATAATACACTTGCTGAATCTCCTTATATAATGATTTCTTCGTATTGTCTAATTGCAACTGCTGATTTTCCTGCTGGATTCGAGCATTACGGATGTTATTGCGAGTAGAGAAACGATTAAAGATAGGCACACTCAGATTCAATCCAATATACTGACTAAAGTTATTCTCCAACTGCTTGCCAAATTTATCGGCCTTGAAACCAGAAGTGGTGTAATAGTTTGTACCCATACCAGCACTAAACGAGAGTGTTGGGTAGTTTGCAGCTTGGGCTATCTTGATACTATAAGCAGTACCCTTAAGCTTTAGCTGCTGAGAAACGATCTCTGGCTTAATACCTAAAGCCTCAGCATAAATCTGATCAGGCGTTACAAGACGGTCAATACTAACCAGCTTATCCAACTCATCAAGGCTTGGGCGAACTATTGAGAAACCATCAGGAGTAGGAAGCTCCAACAGCTGAGTCAGAGTAAGAATAGCCAATCGCTTGTTATTATCAGCCTGAGTGGCAGTCAGCTTGCTATTAGCAAGAGTAGCCTTCTGCTGAGAGAGTTCAGCCTCACTAGCCTTACCATTATTTACGAAGGCCTGAAGACGAGCCACTTGCGCAGAGTCGATCGCTATCTGGCGATGAGCCACATCAGCAAGCTCCATATCATATAGAATCTGTACATAAGCTTTGGCCACTTCCATACGTATATCGTCCTTTGCCTTCTCCAGATCAGCTGTTGCTGCATCGATGTTAAGCTGGTCGAGCTTAATCTGGTTCGGAATCTGGAAACCTGTAAACAAGGGCACACTTGTACCAAGTGAAAGCGATGTATTGCTCGTATTGGTATTGGTGTAGGTATTATCCATAGTCAAACCACGACCAAACGAGAAGTTCTGATTTACACTCGCACTCAAATCCGGAAGACGTGAGTTCTTCGATGTTGAGAGCTGAAGCTCCTGCTGGCGACACTGATTCTGCTGCTGCTTGATGCCAATATTATGTTCTACGGCATAGTCGCAACACTCGCGGAGAGACCATTGTCTCTCTTGGGCTAGAATATCTAGAGGAACTAGTATTACTAGTGATGCTAGGAATAATTTCGTTTTCATCGCTTACTTATTGTCTTTATCATCAGCAACAATCTCAGGGCCACGAACCTTATCCTTGGCAGTGATACCCTTCTTAATCTCGATATTCACACCGTTAGAGAGACCAGTGGTAACTGCAGTACGCTCATAGGTCTTATTCTTGCCACTGCCCTTGATAACATATACAAAGGTGCTGTCGCCACTAAACTCGATGGCACTCTCAGGTATGCTGAGCACATTATCAGCTCTTGCCAGCACGATTTCTGCATTAGCACTATAGCCAGCACGTATTTTGCCGCCCTCAGTAAGCTTTACGGCTGCCTTAATTTCAAACTGGTTGGAACCATTACTCTCTACAGCCTTTGGCGAGATGTACTCCAAAGCGGCATCAAACTTCAGGTCTTGTAGGGCACCGATAGTAATCTTCATGTTCATACCGCCAACCAGCTGACCAACCTCGGTCTCGTCGATATTACCACGGAAAATCAGATCGTTCATATTTGCCACGGTAGCTATAGTAGTACCATCGTTGAAGGTGTTAGAGAGAATAACCGAATTACCCACTTTTACAGGAATATCAAGGATAACACCACTGATAGTTGAACGAATGAGGGTAGAAGATGCTTTTGCATTCGACTTCGACACACCATCGCGCACTACTTCAAGTGCATCTTGTGCAGCCACCTTCTCGTGCTTGGCTTGAGCAAGGGCCACCTTGGTCTTGTCGAACTCATCTGCAGAAACCAATTTCTGATTAAACAGGTTCTCCTCGCGCTGGAAATCTGTCTGAGCCTGCTTCAGGTTAATTTCAGCCAGACGTACACGCATCTCAGCACTCGACAGCTGAGCCATATCTGGTATAACCTTTACCTTCGCAATCACGTCGCCAGCATTCACATAGTCGCCTGGTTCCTTCAGCAGTTCAGAGATAATACCAGAGATTTGAGGTTTGATGTTTACCTCGTTACGGGGTTCAATCTTACCTGTGATGATAGTGGTTTTCTGGATACTGTCCTGCTGAGGAGTAAACTCATTGTAAACCACTTCTTTGGGTTGGCTCTTAGCCCACAGGAACACGAATGTTCCGATGAAAATCAGCGCGATAATTGCGGCGATAATCAGTTTTCCATACTTTTTCATATCGTTGTTTTTTAATTTTTCATTCTTAATTATTATTCATCTCGCATAGCGTCTACAGGTTTAATGCTCATAGCTCTTGCTGCTGGGGCCAGACCAGCCAGCACGCCAAGCGAACTAACCACGAAGGCACAGAAGATAGCTGCCCAGAAGCCTACCTGGAAGTGGATATTCACGATACCGTCTTCCGTATTGGCCATTTCGAGCATTTGCAGTATCATAACGGCAAACATAATACCACTCATACCCGCTACCAGCGTTAGCACTATACTCTCACTGATTATCTGCGAAAGTATCATCTTTGGTGTAGCACCTATAGCACGACGGATACCTATCTCAGTGGTGCGTTCCTTAACGGTTACCATCATAATGTTCGATACACCAATGGCACCAGCCAACAGAGTTCCAAGACCAACCAGCCAGATGAGCACATTCACGCCCTTAAACAGATTATTGATCATCTGGAACATTAGCTCGGTATTAAACACAAACACACCTTGTTCATCAGTAGGGTCGATGTAGTGAGCTCTGGCTACAGTCTCTCGGATACGAGGGGTTATCTTGCTCATCAACACACCTGAGCGACCAGTAGCAGCAATAATATCAATGGCATTACCACGATTAAAAGCAGCCCTCATCATCGTGATAGGAATGGTGATTCGCTCTTCTGAGCGACCTCCAATTGAGATATTGCCCGAGCTATAGTCTACGCCCACCACCTCGTAATAGGTAGAATCTACTCTGATCTTCTTTCCGCAAGGGTCGCCACCCTCCTTAAAAAGGTCTTTATAAATCTTCTTTCCTATCACACACACCTTTCGCTGATCACGAACATCCATATCATTGATAAAACGTCCGTAGTATATCTTTGGTGTTATGATATTTACCATCTCTGGCACAGCACCCTGCATATTGGGTGTGGTTTTCTGGTCGCCATAATAGGCCGTTGAACCGCGTCCCATCACGATGGGGGCCACAGCATCCAATTCTGGCACCTGCTGCTTAAGGCGCTCCACATCTTTATAATCCATATACCAGCTACGCCCTTTACGGAATCCTTTATAGGGTTTCGAGGTTTGTTCGGCTCCAACTATAACGGTATTCTGTGCAAAGCCATCGAAGTTGCTGTACAGTTTCTCCTTCACGCCTTGTCCGCCTCCCATCAGTGCTACGAGCATAAATACGCCCCAGAACACACCGAACCCAGTAAGGAACGAGCGCGACTTATTACGCGTCAGCGTATCGATGATTTCTCTGTATGAATCTATATCTATTCTCATAATCATTCAGCTCTTAATGCCTCGATGGGGCGGATTCTACTTGCTTTAAAGGCAGGAATAAGTCCTGCAATAGTACCTGCTATCACCATCACCATTGTAGCCTCGAAACATACATCCAGTCCTACGGTTGGGTCAACAAACAGGGTTATCTTCTCAACACCAAGGTCGGTAACCTCATGGCCAAGAGTTGCGTCCATATACTCATTAGCAGCAATACCACACAACATTCCTACATAGCCAAACAAGGTGGTAATGATAACACTCTCTATAATTATCAGTCGCAGAATGCTCCATGGTTTGGCTCCGATAGCCTTGCGGATACCAAACTCGTGGGTGCGCTCCTTAACGGTAATCAGCATAATGTTCGATACGCCCACGATACCAGAAAGCAATGTAAAGAGTCCGATAACCCAGAGGAATGTGTGGATGATGGTGATACCATCATTCATCTGCATGCTCTGTGTGTAGTTGTTTAGTATCCATATGGCACGGTTATCTTCAGGATGAGCCTGATGTATTCCATTCAGTCGGCGACGATAGTCTTTCTCGAATTTATCGTTAGCATCCTGTGTATTCAGGCCGTGAAAGGTAAACTCAATATTTCCCAAACTGGGGATATTGGCACCATAGATGCTTTTGATAGCCGAGTAAGCCGAATAGGCATTACCATAACCTTCGCCACGACTCTTGTAGATACCCACCACTTTGAACGAAAGATTGCCTACCTTCACAAACTTACCCAACAAGGTTTTGTAGTCCTTAGGTTCCAGTTCCTTAGCCTGCTGATCGCTTAGTACTAGCACTTTGCGACGTTCATTCTGGTCGATATCATTAATAAATCGGCCACACAGCATATGTTCTTTCACTATCTGAGTATGAATAGGATATACACCAGCTATCTGGATGTTCTTGAAATTCTCGCCATTGGAAACGGTACGACTTACGTAGTAGCAGGCTCCCACTTTATCGATATTTTCAGTGAACTCTGTTTCAGTGGCTTCCATATCCTTCTTGTTCAGCTGGATATCTCTGCCTTCCTTCAAGCCATTATAGGGTTTAGAGGTTCTACTTCCATATACCTCCATCGAGTTGGTCAGGAAGTCGCCGTTCATCTTCATCGTTGCGTTGATGAGTCCGTTACCAGCACCTAGCAGCACAATGATCATAAAGATACCCCACGCCACAGCAAATCCTGTGAGCGTAGTACGGAGTTTATTCCGTCGCGCTGTCTGCCATATTTCTGTTAAAATATCGTGCATAGTATCTCTATTACTTCATCATACCGTTGATTCCGAATGGGCTTGCATTGTGGTTCAGATTTTCTTCTATCTGTCCGATGATGCCATCCTTGATGTGTACTATCTTATTGGTCTCGTTCGCCACTCCGCTCTCGTGAGTTACCACCACGATGGTCATGCCATCCTCCTGGTTCAGCTTTTTCAGCAGCTGCATCACCTCCACAGATGTCTTCGAGTCCAATGCTCCTGTAGGCTCATCGGCCAGAATAATCTGTGGACGGGTGATGAGTGCTCTGGCTATTGCCACGCGTTGCTTCTGTCCTCCCGACAGTTCATTTGGGTAGTGCTCGGCCCAGTCTAGTAATCCTAGCCTGTCTAGATAATCAAGTGCCATCTGATGGCGCTTGCGGCGAGATACCCCCTGATAGAATAATGGCAACTCAACGTTTTCCACGGCTGTTTTGAAAGAGATGAGATTAAACGATTGGAAAATAAAACCTATCATCTTGTTGCGATACTCAGCAGCCTTGCGCTCTGAGAGATTCCAGATGGGCACTCCTGCCAACTCGTAGGTGCCTGAGTCGTAGTTGTCCAAGATACCTAAGATGTTGAGCAGTGTTGACTTACCGGAGCCCGATGCCCCCATGATGCTGACGAATTCTCCCCTCTCAATGTCGAGTGAGATACCCTTCAGCACATGGAGCGGCTGGGCACCTTGGTAGGTTTTGTTGATGTCTTTTAAGTGTATCATAAATCTATTTTTCTTTTTTACCTTTCAGACGTTTGACGTTACAAAACTATAATATGCTTATGCAGTTTTTGCCCATTCAGAGGTGATATCCTCTATTGTGATATCCAGTAGCCTCATCTGGCGGAAGAGTTCTGGCAGGCGCTCCTTCATAAACTCCTGCTTGCGTGCCTTCAGTATCTGCTTCTTGGCTCCTGGAGTAACAAAGTAGCCCAGACCGCGCTTATTGTATATCACCTCCTCGCGTGCCAACTGTTCGTAAGCTTTCACTGCGGTATTAGTGTTCACCTCGAGCAGCACAGCATACTCGCGCACACTTGGAATTCTATCGTCATCTTTATACACACCAGAAAGGATCTCGTCGCAAAGGCGATCGGCCATCTGGATGTAAATCGGTTTTTCATTTGTGAAAGTCATAATTAAACCACTTATTAGTTATTAACTGAAATGCTTTAAAGATATGGAACGATGCCCAATAATTAACTACAGAGAGTAAGGGGAATGCAACGGCCAGAATCCAGCCTATGATACCAATCTCGTATCCCAGAAGTTCACCATTATTCCAGCGAGAATGGAACAAAGTCAGCTGGAATGTCATGGCAGTTCTTACGACGATTGTAATGAGAAGTATCACAAACATAGTTGTTCCTACGAACGAATACTTGCGAAGCAATGTTCCACCAAGCGTATAGATAGAGTGAATCCACAACATGCCTCCATAGATGAAGAGAGATTGTACTAGTGCAAATTCAAGGGGATAATCTGCAAAACCATCATATACAATGACTGGTGCCATATTCTTCAGCATCGTTGGGATAGATGACGACCACCAGTAGTAAGTCACCCCATCTTCTGATGTAAGCATCACATTTCCTTCTGGGCCTGTATATCCACTTATCCAGTACCAAGCCATGCGGATCGAATCGCCCAAGACAATACTCAGAAATGCCACAGCAATACAGATAAGCGTAGAATAAACCACCAGCGAGAGATATTTCTCCAGATTCGAAGATGGCAGCATCATAAACGCTTCGCGCTTACGCTTTTCGTTGATACGGGCAACAACCGAGCTGATCATAATCAGCGAAACCAGCATCAAGAGCATTGTCTGGAACTGAGAGATATTCTGAATGAAATAAAGCGGAGCAGTATGACCATTCATGGCCTGAAACAGCATTTCGCCCAGGAATACAGCCAATATAGAACCCGTAAACCACAACAGCATCAGGCGGAAGTTAACACTGAGCACCCAACGGAGCGTCTGCCCAAATCTTTTTATATCGAAACTATTCATAACACTTTCCTACTTTTAGAAATTTACAAATTTACTGATAACCTGTGTTCTGCAGAAGAATCTGTATGACAAGCAATAGTTAATCATCGCCCAAACCAGATAGAATCCAAAGCCAATGGCATAATCACCAGCAGAAGAGTGATCGTTCAGCTGAATAGCCTCAACATATCCCTGAATCTTATACACCAGGAAGCCCAACAAGATGATAAACACCGTGGTGAAAACCCAACTGAACTTACGGGTACGGATCAAAGTGGCACCAATAGCATAGAGCGACTGAAACCATATAACAAGTACTGTCATGCTGGCAATAAAGCGTGGGCGAAAAGCCTCAGAAGCGTATCTTGAGCTGGCTATAGGACCAATCATATCATTTACTATTACCGAACCCACAAACCTGACATAGTCGTGACCCAACACCAGATGAATCAGATACTGAAGCACATCTGCTGCAAAAAAAGCAAGAGTAGCAAGAATCAGTGTAAGTATCCAATTAAGATGGCGTACCAGATACTTTTCGAAGTTAGAGGCAGGAAGCAACATGAGTGCCTGCATATCGTGCTTACCCTCCATGCTGTAGAACATCAAAGCCGGACCCAGCACAAGATTAACTACCACCATGGCAAATGCAGCTATGCCACACGACTTATATCCATGAGGATCATCTCCAGTAGTATTTATAAGTATTGTAAAGAAGATGAATATCAGCAACATTACAACCAGCACCTGAAGGAACGACTTTATCAGGTATCGCTTATCGCCCTGAAGCATCCACTTCACCAGTTTTCCAAATCTGCACAAATTAAACTGTATCATAACATGTAATGTTTAATCTTTAATGTTTAATCTTCAGATTTTCCCCTCGTTTACAGCGTTGAACAGCAGTTCCAGGTTAACCTGAGTCTCAGCATAGCCCTCCTTGCGTGGAGCAATCACAGCATTACCCTGAAGCGATGGCTCTGCATAGAGAGCATCCTCCATATTGTCAGGTGTGCGATACTCAAAGGTGTACTTTTCAGTAATCTCAGCCACACTAGCATTGAGCAACAGCTTCTGTGGACTCAGAATCAGGATATGATCCAGCAGCTGCTCAACATCGTGCACCTGATGGGTAGAGATAATCAGGGTGCGATCGCCCGTCATATACTGAGTAACCACCTTGCGGAACTGACTCTTCGATGGAATATCGAGTCCGTTAGTAGGCTCATCCATCAGCAGCACCTTAGTGTTAGTAGCCAGAGCAAATGCCATAAACACCTTCTTCTTCTGTCCCATCGACAGGGCGTTCAGCTTCACGTCGCTAGTCAGTTCGAAGTCCTTCAGGCAACCCTCAAGTACGGTAGTGCTGAAGAGAGGATAGAAAGGGCGATTGATTTTAACATACTCATCGAGAGTCATGGCAGGCAAGTCGAACTCCTCAGGAACGATAAAGATATCCTGGAGAGTTTCAGGCTTGCGGAGCTTTGTCTCAATGCCATCAAAGCTTACAGTACCCTTCTTGGGGCGCAACAATCCTGCTATCAGATAAAGCAGAGTCGACTTACCCGTACCGTTCTTACCCAGCAGACCATAAATGTTGTCCTGTTTCAGTTCCAGACTGAAATCATCGAATACCAGGTTCTTCTGACCTGCGTACTTAAAACTGATGTTGTTTACTTCGATCATAATAGTATTTTTTATATGTTGACATTCTATTGGTTTTAGAGCTTAAGAATCGCTCTGTTATAGTGTACTACCTTAATAGTACACTGCAAAAGTAGAATAATTATCAATACCCTCCAAGCTTTTATTCAAAAATCTTCATTTCCTTAACACTATTTAATCATTCCCCCATCGCGCGTACATTATATAAAATAATTATTTCCCCTCCAGAATCTACAAGATTCTACGGCACAATCTCATAGATTCTACCGTACTATCTCCCAACGCTCCCCCACTTCAAGGGCCACGAAATTACGTTTCGTTGCCTACGAAGTGGGTTCTCGTTCAAACTCACGCTGTAACACAGTAACATACGACAGGAAGCAGAAAAAGTTTGGTCGTAGAGATATTTATAATTATATAATATTATATATAAAATTATATATATTATAATATATATAATTCATAACAACTAATTCCTATTCCATAGTGACCAAACTTTTTCTCCTTCCTGTCGTATGTATCAGCGTTACACCCTTGGTGGTTTCGATTGTTTTTATTACCTTTGCACCTGTTTTCAATATAACAACAACTATGACAGAAGAAACCAATAATTCAAATCGCCCGATTATCGAGCGACAGATGATAGCTGCGGGACAAGAGATAGAGGAGCTCATGGAGTTCTATCCATGCCTGCGTGAGATTTGTAGAGGATTAAAAACGGGCGCCTACCCAGCAGCCATGTTTGCTGGAGCGGCCTTCTTAGGCACATTGATGACTCGATGCACCTACCGTTTCTACCATCGCCCACGAGAGTTGCGTCGACTTAACTACAGCATTTTCATCATTGGCGATCCAGGTTCAGGCAAGTCGTTCGTATCAACACTCTATGAACTTTTGGCTGAACCAATCCGCAAAGTATCCAAGGAGGGCGAGAATGCTGAGAATCGCTATCGTCGCAAGCGTAAGGAGTGGATGGACAATGGTCAGAAGGGCGATGGTCCACAGAAACCCAAAGTGCTTATCCGTACCCACCCTGCCCGCACATCAAACAAGGTGTTTATCGAGGACATGATACATGCCACAGAGATGGTTGATGGCAAGGAGATGCATCTCCACATGCTATCGTTCGACACAGAACTCGACAATGCCATCCGCCAGCAGGGTGAAGCATGGAACAACAAGACTTATCTGGAGCTAAAGGCATTCCATAACGAGGAAGACGGACAATTCTATGCCAACTACGATTCTGAGCTTTGCAACTTCAACGTATTCTGGAACTTTGTGTATACAGGCACACCCAATGCATTGAAAACCAAAGTCAACGCTCAAAACATTGGCAATGGATTCTCCACCCGCCTTGCAGCCATCCCCATGCCAACCACTCACTTCGAGATGCTTAAGCGCGAAGAGCCAAAAGAAGCGGGTGTTGAGCCAGAGGAGTATAAGACCATGAGAATGTGGGCAGAGCGTTTGGACAAGGTTCATGGCGAGTTGCCCATCAAACAACTGGTTGATTGTTGTTACGATTGGGCTGCTGATCGCATGAAAGATGCTGAAGAAGATCAGTCGAAGACAGATGCGCTTTTGCTCAAACGTGTACCTTATTATGGCATAGCTGTTAGCGTACCATTCATCATGATGCGCCATTGGGATGAGTGGCAACAGAAGGGCACACTCTCGATCGACGATACAGACTTGCGCTTATGTCGTTTGGCAATGGACATCCAGTTCTGGTGCCAGCGCCATTACTTCGCCCGCTATTGGGATTATTACTTTATGCAACAAGCCCAATGCATCAGTGCTCCCATCCAGAAGCGCCACACAAAATTGATGCGCCTACGCTACAGCGCCCTACCCGATGAGTTCAGCAACCTAACCCTTCAAGTAATCCTAGGTGTACCCCAACGCACCGCCGAGAAGATGATAGAACGCTGGTACAAAGACGGCTTCATCGACCGCACCGAAACAGGGCTCTACAAAAAACTATATTTGGAGTTAACATAATCACAAAAAATGGCAGGAAGAATAAATTTCTGCCATTTTTCATTTTCAACAGCCAAATAATATAATCAATCCTATATTTTTTATATTATTATTTGGATAGTTGGTAATATATATATATATTTGCAAAAAAAATACTACTATTTCCAAAGAAGCCAAACATATATTAATAATATAGTCATGAAACAGGTAAAGGCAATAATTGATTATTCTAAGATTTCAATATGGGTTATACTGTTTTTGATATCTGCAAAGACAATGGCCCAAATTAACATGTCGTCCGATAATTACGACACAGGATATAGCTACTATCAGAAAGGTGAATACAAAAAAGCATTATCTTTTTTTCTAATGGCCGCTAATAAAAACGACAAAAATTCAGAATGGATGTTGGGGGTAATGTACGAACATGGTTATGGTGTAGCAATGGATTATTTTAAAGCTTTTGAATGGTATCACAAAGCTTCAGAACACGGACAACTGGACGCACTATGTAGCTTAGGCGATATGTACGCTCGTGGATTGGGAATAGATCAAGACTATACAAAAGCGTATGAGTATATAAGTAAATCAGCAAAACAAGGAAACAAAGAAGCCCAATGGAGATTAGGAGAATTATACGATGGGGGATATGGTGTAAAACAAGATTATTCGAAAGCACTTGAATGGCACACAAAAGCAGCAGAACAAGGATGTGCATATTCACAAGGAGTTATTGGATACTACTATTTATATGGCTACGGTACCACACAAGATTTTAATAAGGCCTATGAGTGGAGCGTCAAAGGAGCAACACAGGAAGATGCATTATCACAATGTAATCTTGGTGATCTCTATTACTTGGGGAATGGTATTCCTAAAGACTTTGCAAAAGCATATGAATGGTATATAAAATCTGCAGAACAAGGCTATCCATATGCCCAATCAAATGTAGGATACATGTACTACCATGGCGAAGGAGTCAAAAAAGACAATGTAAAGGCTCTAGAATGGTTTACAAAAGCAGCAGACCAAGGGAATGCAAACGCAATGAACAACATTGGCTGGTACTATTACGATGGTGATGGCTCAAAGAAAAACTATAAAGAAGCAGAAATATGGTTCAATAAAGCTATAGAAAAAGACCCAACTATGCCTCAGGCATATAGCAATCTTGCAATATTATATGCTAAGCGAGACAAGGATTACATAAAAGCATTACAATATTCAGACTTAGCTCTTGAAAGGCTATCAAATGTAATTCCAAAAGAACAAGCTACTATTTACGGCGAAAGAGCGAAAATATATGTATGGCAAGGCAACCTAACTAACGCAAAGGAAATACTAAAAGAATGTTTGGCATTGAATCCCAATTATCTAAGTGAAGACGAAGAGCTTGCAAAAATGATTCCAGGCCATCCTAACGATAATGAAATTGATAATAATATACCAACAACTAATAATATACAAAAAAATGTATTTGCAATAATCATTGGTAACGAAAAATACAAGAATGAAGTAGTAGTACCATATGCAGACAACGATGCTAAAGTCTTTTGCAAATACGTAGAAAAAACCCTTGGTGTTCCAAATGAACAAATAAAATATATTGAGAATGCCACCTATAATGATATACGCATTGCTACAAATTGGCTAATTCAAGCTATGAAAGTATGTCGAGGTAAAGGGAAAGCAATAGTATATTATGCTGGTCATGGCATTCCAAATGAATCAGATATGTCTGCATTTCTTTTGCCTGTAGATGGAATTGGTAATGATCCTGGGTCTGCTTATGCTCTAAATGAGCTATATGAAAAACTTGGTAGTGTAGAAGCACAATCAGTAACGATCTTCTTAGATGCATGTTTTAGTGGTTCAAAACGAGAAGAAGGTATGCTTACATCAGCGCGTGGTGTGGCTATTAAAACAAAATCTGCTACCCCAAAAGGAAACATTATTGTGTTCTCCGCAGCTCAAGGAGATGAAACAGCTTATCCATACAAAGACATGCAACATGGTATGTTTACATACTATCTTCTAAAGAAACTACAAGATAGCAAAGGAGAAGTTACATTGGGAGAGCTCGGAGATTATTTAATAGACGAAGTAGGAAGAGAGTCGTTCGTAAAGAATGGAAAGATGCAAACGCCAACCGTTATTGTAGCCCCATCACTACAAAACACTTGGAAAAATCTTAAGTTAAAATAAAAAAGTTGGAGCAAAAAAGCTATTATTAAGAAATAGTTTGTATCTTTGCACCAAAATAGTAAAAGAAAGGATGAACAATGACAATTCTCAACGACTATCACCTCAGAGTGAATCAGGAGAAAATGAAATCGGTAGCTTATTGGAAGAAGCATCCGCTTTCGCACGAGGAGTGCTTGAATCAATTCAGGCGCTTGCGGGAACAGAGGCTTGCAAGGGAGTCCAAATTGCAAGATTAAAGGATTGGGCCATTAGCCATAATTGCTGGATTTCCAATAATGCCGTATTAGGTTCGTTTTCTGATCGTGGTTCAGAAAATGAGGTTTATGCATCAAATGACAGCACACAAGTATACAAGCTAAATGACTTTCGTTATTCAGATGATAATCTGGAACCATTTTTCCAACGCATAGCAATCCACAATCATTTATTTCCAGATTGTGCTTACGAGTTGGTTGGATTTGCAGAGAATCGAGATGGTAATACATGTGCAGTTCTAAGACAATCATTTATTGTTTCAGAGCGTGAGGCCACTCAACAGGAAATTAACGAGGAATTAGAACGTTTGGGCTTTCGCAAAGAAGATGACGGATTTTTCACTAATGGCGATTACGATATCTTTGACGCTGTTCCGAATAACGTTCTAAAAGGTCAAGACGGGCATCTATACTTCATAGACACCATCATCTTTAATTCAGGCACAGGAGGAATTAACACTTACAGAAGTCTCTCGCCAAGATGCTCAAGCGAATAAGATGGCAGGAAGAAACAAATTCCTGCCATTTCTTTTTGGTTTTCAAAATAATTATTATCTTTGCAACCAGTTTTTCTAAACTTATTATCAAACTATGTATTAAAGGCAATGAAGAGACTTTTAACTTTAACCATCTCAGCAATGTTAGGTACTGCTGTGTGGGCTCAAGCTAAGTATCCTTTCTTGGATACCAAGCTATCGAACAAAGAACGTGTAGAGAATCTGCTATCTCTGCTTACTCCTGAAGAGAAGGTGGGACTGATGATGAACAAGTCGATATCAGTCGACCGTTTGGGCATCCCAAGCTACAACTGGTGGAGTGAGGCTTGTCATGGTGTGCGTCAGGGTGGATACACTGTTTATCCACAACCTATCGGAATGGCTGCTGCATTCAATGCCCAGTTGTTCTACGATGTATTCTCACAGGTATCGGATGAGGCGCGTGCCAACTGGAATCGCACGGACCACAACGATCCGAAGCTATTCAATGTACCCATGGGTGTGATTTACTATCCTGGTAATCCAGAGTTGACTTTCTGGTGTCCTAATGTCAACATCTTCCGTGATCCACGATGGGGTCGTGGTCAGGAGACCTGTGGTGAGGATCCCTATCTGAATGCTGTTCTTGGCGTTCAGACCGTTCTTGGCATGCAGGGCAACGACGACAAGTACTTCAAGACCCACGCTTGTGCCAAGCACTATGCTGTACATAGCGGACCAGAACCACTGCGCCACTCTATGAACGTGGAGCCCACAAACCGCGACCTCTGGGAAACCTATCTGCCAGCATTCAAGGCGCTGGTAAAGAAAGGTAATGTGCGCGAGGTGATGTGTGCCTATCAGCGTTTTGAGGGTAAACCTTGTTGTACAAGCGACCGTCTGCTGATTGACATTCTGCGCAATAAGTGGGGCTACGATGCCATCGTGCTTACTGACTGCGATGCCATCAACAACTTCTATAACAAGGGTCAGCACGAAACTCACAAAGGCCCCCTTTCTGCATCAGTTGATGCCGTGCTGAATGGTACCGACCTTGAGTGTGGTAAGGTGTTTATAAGTCTGGTTGATGCGCTGAAGAAGGGCATTATCCAGGAGGATGTTCTCGACCAGCATCTGCGTAAGACTCTAATGGGACGTTTTGAACTTGGCATGTTCGACCCTGCTGAGATGTTGCCTTGGGCAAACCTTGGTCCTGAAGTTATCAGCAGCGAAAAGAATGACGAGACAGCTACGCAAGCCGCTCGCGAGAGTATGGTACTACTTGAGAACAAGGGCAATGTGTTGCCTCTGTCAAAGGGAATCAAGACGCTGGCTGTGCTTGGTCCAAATGCTGACGATGTGAATATGCTGAATGGTAACTATGGTGGAACCCCAACTGAGGCCCATCAGCATTCACTGCTGTCTGGAATCAAGGCTGCAGTTCCTGATGCCAAGATAATCTACAACAAGGCTTGCGAACTGAACGACGAATACACAACCATCCACCACCTGCAGGACTTTAACGATGGCAAGGGTGTAAAGGTTGAGTTCTATAATAACAAGGAATTAGCAGGCGAACCAGCCAAGACAGAATACTTCAACGAACTGAACTTCTCGACCTTTGGCGCTTGGGGATTTGCTCAGGGCGTTAGTCGCGATTCTCTGTCAGTTCGCGTTAGCGGAAAGTACACCTCTACCTTTACTGGCGAGATGAAGTACACCTTGACCACTGATAATGGCTACGTGCTGAAGGTGAATGGCGAGATAGTAGAAGAGGCTGAAGCAGGTATGCATCGTGGTTTTGGCTTTGGATTTGGTCGCAAGCCTGAATATAAGTCATTTCCAGTTGAGTTAGGTAAGACCTACGATGTAGTGATTGAGTACAAGCACGGAAATGGTCAGTTTGCTATGCTGCGTGGCGACATCTGCGAGCGTAATCTGGTAGATTTTACCAATCTGGCCAACGAGGTGAAAGATGCTGATGCTATCGTGATTATTGGTGGTATCTCAGCCCAGATGGAAGGCGAAGGTGGTGATAAGCAGGATATCGAACTGCCAAAGGTTCAGCAGATGCTGGTAAAGGCTATGCACAAGACTGGTAAGCCGGTTATCTTCGTTAACTGTTCTGGATCTGCCATCGCATTTGGTAGTGTCGAGGGTGAGTACGATGCATTGCTTCAGGCTTGGTATGCTGGTCAGGGTGGCGCCAAGGCTCTGGCTGAGGTACTGTTTGGCGATTACAATCCAAATGGAAAACTGCCTGTAACCTTCTATCGTTCAAACAGCGACCTACCCGACTTCCTCGACTACTCGATGAAGAATCGCACTTATCGTTACTTTACAGGTGTGCCTCAGTATGCATTTGGCTACGGATTGAGCTATACCACCTTCAATGTTGGCGATGCTAAGATCTCTGCCAAGCAGATGAAGAAGAAGGGCAAGGTGAAGTTAACCATTCCTGTAACAAACATTGGTGATCGCGAAGGTGCTGAAACCGTTCAGGTTTACGTTAAGGCACTGGATGATGCTGGTGCACCTATCAAGGCACTGAAGGGATTCCAGAAGCTGAAACTAAAGGCTGGCGAGACTCAGAAGGCCACCATCACACTCGATGGTGAGGCATTTGAGTACTACGACGAGAATATCGACGAACTGTCGACTAAGGCAGGTCGTTATCAGATACTCTATGGAACCTCATCGCTGGATAAGGATCTGAAAGCAATTGATTTTGTAGTGAAATAGAATTATCTTACATCTATCCCCCACATCATTTTCTCGCGGAGGGTATTGAAGTAGCGATGATCTGATCGCTTAACAACCTTGATATCATAGGGGGCACGACGGAGCGTAATCCGAGTGCCCTCTTTGCATTTCTCAGAGCGACCATCGATAGCCACCAGGAAGTTATGCGAGCGACTCTCTACATCGAGTTCGATAACTGACGAATCGGCCAGCACTATGGGGCGCATATTTAGTGAATGAGGCGCAACAGCCGTCATTGAGAACACCTTGGTTCCAGGCACAATGATTGGTCCGCCATTAGAAAGACTATAAGCAGTAGAACCAGTAGGTGTCGACACTACAAGTCCATCAGCCTGATAGGTATTCAGATACTGCCCATTAACATTGGCACGTATTGAAATCATCGAAGCAGTGTCGCGCTTTAGAATAGCTACATCGTTCAGGGCAAAACTGAAATCGCCAAGTGGTTTGCCATCAGCTTCAATCTGAATCAGCGCACGCGATTCTACAGCAAAATCGTCGTTATGCAGCGCCTTTAGGCAATGTTCAATGTCGTCAGGACTGATATCTGCAAGGAAACCCAGTCGGCCCATGTTTACACCAAGAATGGGGATATTCTTCTTACCCACACGACTGGCTGCCTTCAAGAATGTACCATCGCCACCCATCGAGATTACAAAATCAGCATCGAAATCATCATCCGAGAACACCTTGGTAGCCTTTACATCCAGGCGTTGGTTATCCTTCAGGAAGTAATAATACTCCATGTCGACATAAAGCTCAGCGCCGAAGTTGGCCAGACACGAAAGTACCTTCTGAATGCTAGCCGATTTTCGTGCCTGATAAATATTGCCCAACAAGGCAAATCTTAGTTTACGATGTTCCATTCTAAATACCTTTTGGGTGCAAAGATACAAAAAAGCCTACGGATTATACGCCTTTTGCAGATTTTTTATTAATTTTGCAGCACAAATACCAATTAAATAAGAAGATTATGGCAAAAGTTTATGTTTTTCTGGCAGATGGCTTCGAGGATGTTGAGGCTCTGATTCCCATCGACGTATTGCGTCGTGGAGGTGTTGATGTGGTAACAGTTAGCATTATGGATTTCCCATTGGTAGCCTCTGCTCACGGAGTAAACATTGAGGCTGACATCATGTTCGAGCAGGGCGACTATGACGATGCTGACCTGCTGATGCTTCCTGGAGGTATGCCAGGAGCCAGCAATTTGTTCAAGCACACAGGTGTTTGTAAGGCTGTGATGAACCAGTTTGCTGCTGGCAAGAAGGTAGCTGCCATCTGTGCAGCACCAGCAGTAGTACTTGCAGCTATTGGTGTGCTTAACGGAAAGAAGGCTACATGCTATCCTGGATTCGAGAAAGCCTTGGCTGAGGCTGGCGCAACATATACAGGCGACTTGGTAACTGTTGATGGCAACGTGACCACAGCCGAGGGTCCTGCTGCAGCATTCCCATACGCCTACGAACTGCTGACACAGCTTGTAGACAAGCAGACCTCAGACCAGATTGCTGAGGGTATGCGATTCAAACACTTGATGGCCTAAGCGGATGGATTATATCATCATAGTTGCAGGTGGTAAGGGCTTGCGCATGGGTACGGATATCCCCAAGCAGTTTCTGCCCATTGGCGGAAAGCCAGTGCTGATGCGAACACTCGAGAGATTTCGCGAATACTCTGCTGATCTTCAGATAATCCTTGTATTACCTGAGGCTCAGCAAGCCTATTGGCATCAACTCTGCGAAGAGTACCACTTCGATGTGGAATACACCCTTGCCAATGGCGGACAGACACGATTCCACTCTGTGCAGAACGGACTGGCTAAGGTTCCTGACGATGCCATAGGCGTGGTAGGTGTGCACGATGGTGTGCGCCCATTCCCCAGCATCGAGGTTATCAGGAATTGCTACGAGACAGCTCGAGAGAAGAAGGCTGTGATACCAGTGATTCCTGTAGTGGAGACGGTACGCCATCTGGAAGGCGAGAAATCGAAGACGGTTCCTCGTAACGACTATCGCTTGGTACAGACGCCACAGACCTTCGACATCCAACTGCTGAAGGCAGCCAATCGCCAACCCTACAACGATGGATTTACTGACGATGCCTCAGTAGTAGAATCGTTTGGCTATGAGATAACCCTAGTAGAAGGCAATCGCGAGAACATCAAGATAACCACGCCTTACGATATGATAATAGCGGAGGTGCTGATATAAAAGAATGGATATACTAGACCAGGACATTAAATACCTACCTGGGGTAGGCCCCAATCGCAAAAAGATGCTGAGCAATGAGCTTGGCATCGAAAGCTATGGCGACCTACTGGAGTACTATCCATACAAATATGTAGACCGTTCGAAAGTCTACACCATCCATGAACTTACTGGCGACATGCCTTTTGTGCAGGTGGTGGGACACATATTGAGTTTCGAGACCTTCGCCATGGGGCCTCGAAAAGAACGCGTAGTTGCCCACTTTACTGATGGCACAGGTATCTGCGACCTGACCTGGTTTAATGGTGGCAAGTACGCTAAGCAGAATTATAAGATAGGAGCAAAATACCTGGTATTTGGAAAGCCTACGGTATTCAACAATCGCATCAACTTTACCCATCCCGACCTTGATGACGCCTCGAAGGTAGACCTGTCTACGATGGGACTACAGCCCTACTACAACACCACAGAAAAGATGAAGAAGAGTGGGTTGAACTCAAGAGCTATCGAGCGACTCACCAAAACGCTCATCGAAAAACTTCCACCCCAACCAGAAACCATCCCAGACTTCATCTACCAACCTTTGCATCTTGTAGGAAGAGATGAGGCACTTCGAACTGTTCACTATCCACAGAACGCCAAAGACCTGGAAAGAGCCAGACTCAGACTCAAGTTTGAAGAGCTGTTCTTTATCCAACTTAATATATTAAGGTATGCGAGCGACCAAAGACGCAAGTTCAGAGGTTATGTATTCTCGCAAGTGGGCGAGGTTTTTAATACGTTCTATAGCAAATATCTCCCATTCCCACTTACAGGAGCTCAGAAACGCGTCATAAAGGAGATTCGCAAGGATATGGGATCTGGGCGACAAATGAACCGTTTGCTGCAAGGCGATGTAGGTAGCGGAAAAACTCTCGTAGCCCTCATGTCGATGCTCATCGCCATCGATAATGGCTATCAGGCCTGCATCATGGCGCCTACAGAAATACTTGCAGAACAACACCTGCAGACCATCATGGGATTTCTGAAGGATATGAACCTGAGGGTTGCCTTATTAACAGGTATGGTAAAAGGCAAACGTCGCGAAGAGGTGCTGGAGGGACTGATGGATGGCACCATCAACATTCTGGTGGGCACCCATGCTGTGATTGAGGATACCGTTCAGTTTGCACGTCTGGGCTTTGTAGTTGTAGATGAGCAGCATCGATTTGGTGTAGCCCAACGCGCCAAGCTATGGAGCAAGAGTGCTAACCCACCCCACGTTCTGGTGATGACAGCCACCCCCATTCCACGCACACTAGCCATGACACTTTATGGCGATCTGGACGTGAGTGTGATTGATGAATTGCCCCCAGGGCGCAAACCCGTGAGAACCACTCACGTGTTCGATTCGCGCATGACATCGCTCTACGACGGCATACGCAATCAGATACGCGAAGGACGACAAGTATACATCGTTTTCCCACTTATCGAAGAGAGTGCCAAGAGCGACCTTAAGAACCTGGAGGATGGTTTCGAAGTACTGAAAGAGGCCTTCCCAGAATTCAGGCTCAGCAAGGTTCATGGACGCATGAAACCTAAGGACAAAGAAGAGGAGATGCAGCGCTTTGTAAGTGGTGATACTCAGATACTTGTAGCAACTACGGTGATAGAAGTAGGTGTAAATGTACCTAACGCATCGGTCATGGTAATTCTTGAGGCACAACGCTTTGGACTAGCCCAGTTGCATCAGCTTCGCGGACGTGTGGGCCGTGGTGCCGATCAGTCATTCTGCGTCCTGGTAACCCCATTTAAATTAAGCGAAGATACACGCAAGCGAATCGACATCATGTGCGATACCAACGATGGTTTCCGTATAGCCGAGGCCGACCTGAAACTTCGTGGTCCTGGCGACCTGGAAGGCACCCAACAGAGTGGCATGGCATTCGACTTGAAAATAGCAGATATTGCTCGCGACGGACAGATAGTTCAGATGGCCAGAGATGAGGCTCAGAAGATTATCGACGAAGATCCGGAATGCAAGTCGGAGAAGTTTGCCATGCTATGGAATCGCCTTCGCCAACTGCGAAAAACCAACATCAATTGGGCCGCCATTTCTTGATGTTAACGCAAACATCTGTTATTCAAAAGAACTCTAAACTATGTTAACATGCTCTGTTATCGTGCACGTTTTTTAAATAAATATACTATCTTTGCAATCGAAATCTTTTTTCTAACGTAACAATCGAAATGAAGAAGTTGTTTATTTTTGCCCTGATGATGATGCTTTCTGTGAGCGATATAGCTCTTGGAAAGATAAATCCTGACCAGGATCCTGATGAGGAAGAGGCAGAAATTGGCAACTTCGATTTCATTTATGGTCCACAAGACAATCTGAACGAGGAGTTTGAAAGAACTGAGATGCTGATGAGTGAGGCTTTCTCACATCTTGGCACACGCTATCGTTCAGGAGCCAAAGGTCCTAGCGCTTTCGATTGTTCAGGTTTCACAAGCTACGTATACAAACAGATGACAGATGTATTCATCGGAGCCTCATCAAAAGACCAGTATGCACGCAATATCCCCATTACTCGCGACGAGTTAAAGTGTGGTGACCTTGTATTCTTTACAAGTCCACGCTCAGGTCGCAATGTTGGTCATGTAGGCATCGTGGTCGATGTAGACCCCGTAACGCAGAACTTCACATTTATCCACGCTAGTACTAATAGTGGTGTAAAGATCAGCAACTCTACAGACTCAGGCTATGCAAAGCGTTATGTAGGTGCTAGAAGAATACAACTGTAAACCATATGATAAAGAAACTTATTTTGCTTACATTCATGGCATGCTCTATGGCAGGTCATGCTCAGCAACTTACCATCGCGATGACTGGCGATGTGATGATGGGTACTACCTTCCCCAGCATCATGCTTCCACCCAACGATGGTCGCTATCTGTTTAAGGACACAAAGAAAATTCTCTCTGGAGCCGACTTGGCAGTAGGCAACCTTGAAGGTACTATCTGCGATGGTGGCGAAAGCACCAAGGGTGACGGCCCTAACTCCTACGCCTTCCGCACACCAACCAGCTATGGTCATCTGCTAAAGGAAGCAGGATATGACTTTATGAGCATGGCCAACAATCATGCACACGATTTTGGTACAGAGGGAATAGAGTCGACTGAAAGCGTTCTGAATGCCCTAGGTATTCGCTATGCTGGACTGGAAGGGCGCACAGAGAGTACCATCATAGAACGTAAAGGATTGAAGATCGGCTTATGCGCCTTTGGACACAATAGCTATACCCTCAAGCATACAGACTTGAATACCGTGGAACGTATTGTGGATGATTTAGTCAATAAGTGCGACATTGTGATTGTATCATTCCATGGAGGTGCTGAGGGCCGCACCAAATGTCATCTGCCTTACGGGCAAGAGACATTCCTAGAAGAGAATCGTGGTTCACTCCGTCAGTTAGCCCATTTCTGTGTTGATCATGGAGCAGACGTGGTTTATGGACATGGGCCACATGTGGTTCGAGGTATCGAGGTGTATAAAGGGCGTTTCATAGCTTACAGTTTAGGAAATTTCTGTACGCCATATAATGTCAGTCTTACTGGCATATCTGGCCATGCTCCCATCGTGGAGATAAACATTGACAAAGATGGTTCTTTTATTAAAGGGCGAATTCATTCATTCTCTCAAACCAAGGGCATCGGACCCCGTACAGACAAGTATAAGAAAGCAGCAAGACAGATAAGACGCCTCAGCAAAGCGGATCTTCCTCATAGTCAGGCAAAAATAGATTATAATGGCAATATAGAACTCAAAAAATAAAAAATATGGGGCAAAAGTGTTAAAAGTGAACAAAAAACACCAATATTTTTCGGATTTTAATTCATAATTCGTAACTTTGCACCGATTTTTTGATATTAACTCAACTAAGGAATATGATTATTACCAATATAAAGAAATTAGCCGTCATGGCATTTGCAGCTTTTGTAGCGGTTCCTGCATCCGCTCAAGATCTGTTGGCCAAACAGGCACCAGTAGATCGCAAAATGAAGGCGGTCGACTCTATGGTTCTGAAGAGAATCATCGAGCAGGAAGAGAAATACAATCCATCAGCCGACCTTTACGAAGATTGGAACAACGTATATGCACATCGTGAAACCGCACTCCCCGATTCATTCCGCATCGACCTGAGAGGTTTCCACATGCCAACAGATAGTCGTGTTATCACATCTAACTTCGGATCTCGTTGGGGACGCCAGCATAAAGGTCTTGACATCAAAGTATACATTGGTGATACCATCCGTGCTGCATTCAGCGGTAAGATCCGTATCGTGAAATATGAGCCAAAGGGTTATGGTAAGTATGTAGTTATCCGCCACCACAATGGTTTGGAGACTATCTATGGTCACATGTCAAAGCACCTGGTTGTTGAGAATCAGGAGGTTAAGGCAGGTGAGCCTATCGGACTTGGTGGTAACACAGGTCGTAGCACAGGTTCTCACCTCCACTTCGAGACGCGTCTCTGTGGTGTAGCCCTGAACCCAGCATTGATGTTCGACTTCCGCAATCAGGATGTTGTAGGTGATTTCTACACCTTCAGACGTAGCAAGTACGCTGCAGAGTCAGCTCAGGCTACTCGTCTGCGTGGTGTAGGTGGTGTAACTGTTGGTGATAGCGACCAAGATGATGAGTTGGCAATTGCTCAACCTGCGCGTGTAACATCTAATGTACACTTCCACAAGGTTAAGAAGGGTGACACCCTGCAGGCCATCGCTCGTAAGCATCACACCACAGTCGATAAGCTTTGCAAACTGAATCACATTGGTAAGAGCATACGCTTGAAACCTGGACAAATTTTGAAATACAACTAAAAAAAATACAGAATCCCGTCACACTTGACGGGATTTTTTGTATCTTTGGCTCCGCCGAAGATACTCACGCTCGAAAAATTCCAAATTAATTTGGATTTTTGCTCGCTTATTCGTATCTTTGCAACTGATAACCTAAAAACATTAAGAAGTATGTACGACAAGGAAAGAGGGCTGTATATTGCCCACAGCTCCAACGGAGCACTGAGTATCACAGGAAAGATGGCCAACCGTCATGGTTTGATAGCAGGTGCTACAGGTACAGGTAAAACCGTAACCCTACAAGTAATGGCCGAAACATTCTGCCAAGCTGGCGTACCATGTTTTATGGCAGACATGAAAGGAGACCTGAGTGGTATTTCGCAAATAGGAAAGATGAGTGGATTTATCGAGAAGCGTCTGCCTGAGTTTGAGATAGAGAATCCAGAGTTCCAGAGTTGTCCAGTACGCCTTTTCGATGTTTTTGGCGAGCAAGGCCACCCCATGCGTGCTACTATCTCGCAGATGGGACCACAGTTGCTTTCACGTCTGCTCGAACTCAACGAGACTCAGGATGGTGTACTCAATATCGTGTTCCGTATTGCTGACGAACGCGGATTGCTGATTCTTGACTTGAAGGATCTGCGCGCCATGCTCGACTATGTATCAAAAAATGCCAAGGAATATACCACAAAGTACGGCAATATCTCATCAGCATCAGTAGGTGCCATTCAGCGTGCATTACTCCAATTGGAGAACCAAGGAGCCGACAAGTTCTTTGGCGAACCGTCATTCGACATCTACGATCTGATGCAGACAGAAGGCGGCAAGGGTATCATGAACGTTCTGGCTGCTGACAAACTGATGATGCAACCCAAGCTATATTCAACCTTCCTGTTATGGTTGCTTTCAGAACTCTACTCTACCCTTCCTGAGGTGGGCGACCTGCCTTTGCCAAAACTGGTATTCTTCTTCGACGAAGCCCACATGCTTTTCGATGGTACTTCAAAAGCCCTCCTCGACAAGATTGAGCAAGTTATCAGATTGATACGCTCAAAGGGCGTTGGCATCTATTTCATCACCCAAAGTCCAACAGATATCCCAGAGAATATACTTGGTCAGTTAGGCAATCGTGTTCAGCATGCCTTAAGAGCCTACACGCCAAAAGACCAGAAGGCAGTTAAGACTGCTGCAGATACCTTCAGAGCTAACCCTGACTTCAAGACAGACGAGGCTATCATGAACCTTGAAACAGGTGAGGCGCTGGTTAGCTTCCTCGATGAGAAGGGAGCACCCAACATGGTGGAGCGTGCCAAGATTCTCTTCCCGCTATCACAGATTGGAGCTATAACTGAGGGGCAGCGATTGGATATCATTAAGCAGAGTCGCATCTATGGCAAGTATGATACTCCAATTGATCGTGAGAGTGCTTTCGAGGTATTGATGGCTGAAGCAGAGAAGCAACTTGCAGAACAAAGACAGCAACAAGCCGAGATAGACATTCCAAAGCCTGAAGCCAAGACTGAGAAAAAGAAGTCGGGTATGATGAGTAAGGTATTGAAAGCCGTACTTACAGCCATCACTTCTACATTCGCCACTATTCTTGGCACCTATGTCAGCGATAAGGTAACTGGTAAGAAGACAAAATCAAGGACCTCAACTACTGGTCGCGTAGCCAAGAATGCCACAAGTGCTGCCACACGCACCATCACGAAGGAATTGACACGCGACATCCTTGGAAACCTTATCAAATAATCAGATATTTTCACATATAGTATAAATATACCGCTGTCTATCGACGGTGGTATATTTATATTTGGTGGTATCGATAACTGACTTCATATCATTACTGATACCTGTACCTATCAGTTTCATGGTAGCCTCTTTCATAGTCCAAAGTCGGATAAAAGCAGAGGCAGGATTCTCAGACGCTTCTATCTCTCGCACCTCATCATCGTTCATGGTGTAGTTAACCAGGCTATCCTTAAACTCGCGAATAGACTCTACGTCAATGCCAATAGGGTGATTACTGATGGCGCAAGCCACAGCCTCTTTGCAATGACTCAGGTTAAAGAATATCTCAGGATGACCAACGATAGAGGGTTTACCATGCTCATTGTACTCCAAAATGGGGTTATCCGTGAGGCCATATTCCTCACGTAGGCCTTGTTTCAGTAATTGATAAGCCAGTACACAAAGTCTCTGGCCCTGTTCGAACTTAAACTTCAAGGCTTGCTCCCTACGCTGGGCGGAGATTTCCATCAAGGCTTCAGAGAGATTGAAATTCCAAATATCTTCAGATAGGTATATCATTGTTTATTTCACCCCACCTGTATTCCCCTCCCCTATATAGGGACGGGGAATACAGGTGGAAAACTATTCTATTGCAATTTCAGGTTTGGGAATGCGACGATTGGGGTTCTCCTTGGCACCAAGGTCTACCAGTTCGCGTGCTTTTTGAGCTACACTTTGGCGACCAGTAATCAGCTTATTATTGGTGCTATCGTATACCTCCTGCACCTTGTGAAGTTTTTCCCCCAAGTCATTATATCGCTGTACGAAATCTCCAAGACGGTCGAGCAACTGTTCTGCCAATCCGAACACCTTCTCCTGGTTCTCAGCCTGCTGATTCTGTACCCATGCGATGTGAATCATGTGGAGGATTCCAAGCAGATTCTGCTCACCAGTTACAAACACCTTCTTCTCGAAAGCCTCACGCCAAAGTGTTGGATCGTTTGCCAATGCCAACTGCAACGACGACTCAAAAGGCACAAACATAATCACAAAGTCAACAGCATCACGACCATTCTTGATATACTTAGAATAATCCTTGCGTGCCAACTCATTTACATGACTGCGAACACTCTTGATATGATCCTGCAGATAGCGCTCCTTATCCTCAGGCGATTCTGCATTCACGTATTTCTCGTATGCCACCAGCGAAACCTTCGAGTCGATAATGGCATCCTGACCTTGAGGATAGTGCAATATCACATCAGGCTGCATCTCGCGACCTGTCTCGTCATGCTTCATGGGCTTACCCAGTTCGTCGCGAAGTCGAGCCTGAACCTCATAGTGGATACCCTCAGTCAATCCCTGACTCGTCAACAAGTCGCCAAGTATAATCTCGCCCATGTTTCCACTCACCTTATTATCTCTACGCAGCACATTCGTCAGACTTTCAGCCTTCTCACCCAACTGCTGTGTTTGTTGCATCATCATCAACATCTGTTCGCGGAATGAGGCAGAATGTGCAGCTGATTCCTTCTGATTATCGTTGATGGCTTTCTGCATATTAGCTATGGCATCCTTCAGAGGTTGGGTAATACCTGTCATGGTCTCTGTGTTCGAATCTTTCAGTTTTGAGGCACTCTGTTCCAACAACTGCTGAGCCATATTCTTGAAACGTTCTTCATGACGTTGCAGCTCCTCTTTCATCTGCTGACGAACCAACTCCAACTCACGTCCCTGCGATTCCGACTTGGCATGCAGATCTTTATTCTCAGCCTCCAAATGCCTAACTCTACTTGTAGCCTCAGCCAGCTGTTCGCCCTTCATCGAGAGTTCCATTTCTTTCTTTCCACCCTCAATACGTAGCGCATCCATTTTCTTGTCCATCAGCAGGTAGAGCACCACTGCCCCCACCGCTATACCTATTATAATATACAGTACTATCATCATTTAACTTTTTATTTCTGCTGCAAAATTAAGAAAAATCCATATATTACGCATCATCCGTGCCTAAAAAATTGCATATTTGAGTCTTAGGCCAGTTTACAAGAAACAGCTTTTCGGTGGCACGCGTAAAGGCGGTATATAGCCAGTGGATATAGTCAGGCGTTAGCATATCGTCAGTCATATAGCCTTGGTCAATATACACATGAGCCCACTGACCACCCTGAGCTTTATGACAGGTAACGGCATAAGCATATTTTATCTGAAGAGCGTTATAATACTTATCGCTCTTCAATTTTTTAATGCGATCAGCTTTCAAGGGCACATCAGCATAATCCTCCATCACAGCATTATATAGCTGTTCCTGCTGATCGTGAGATAAAGCAGGCGACTCTGTGGTTAGCGAATCGAGAATAACAGTTGCAGTCAGCTCGTAGTCATCATAATCTGGCAGTTGCATCGTTACCTCAGCAAAACGGAATCCATAGAGTTCATGGATATTACGTACACGCTGAACCACAGCGATATCACCATTGGCTATGAATGGAATCTCTTTTGATTGTTCCGTCCAATAATAGTTATTCTTCACTATCATCAGCTGGTCGCCACGACAAAGTTCTTCTTCGCGATCAAGCACCGTATTACGAATGCCTTGGTTGTAAATATTTGCACGCTTGTTGCTACGGGTGATAACCATCGTCTCGTCCATACCCACCCTACTGTAGCTGGTTGCCAACGATTCTATCAACTCATCGCCAGGCATCAGTTGTATATCAGCAAAGCCTTGAAATCTGATTTTTGGGAGTATGGCATTCTCGTACCCTCGCACCTCCGCACCTCCGTACCCACGTATCCTAGTAGCATTCCACAGAATACCAGAATCCTCGCTCTGGCGAAGCACCTGATTCAGATCGCACTCGTAAACCTTCATGCCATAAGCACGAATCACGTCTGTCATCAGCGCAGGGCTCTCATCCTCACCTACTGGTGGCAACTGGGCTTTATCACCCACCAACACCATACGGCAGTTGGCGCCGTTATACACAAACTGCATCAAATCATCGAGCAAACAACCACTGCCAAAAGCAGAATCACCATAGCCTTGGTTGGCTATCATCGACGACTCGTCTATTATAAATAATGTGTCGTGATTCAGATTTGCATTCAGATTGAACGAAGATAAATCGCCAGCAGACTTCTGGCGATAGATACGACGATGAATCGTGTAAGCCGGATGACCAGCATTCAGCGAAAACACCTTAGCTGCGCGACCAGTTGGCGCCAGCAGAATCATCTTCTGCTTCAAGGTGCTCATCGCCCTTACTATGGCTCCAGCCAGAGTAGTTTTACCTGTACCAGCAGAGCCACGAAGAATCATCACCACCTGATCATTTCGATCGCTCATAAAGAGCGAAAACACATCGATAGCATGCTCCTGCTCCTCTGTTGGCACCACCCCCAGAGCCTCTCTGATCCTATATTTAAGTTCGTCGCTAATCATTTCGGCCACAAAGTTACAATTTTTTCTTAATTCTTAATTCTTAATTCTTAATTTTTTGTACCTTTGCACCCAGTTATGCATATCAACAACAAATTAGTGAATATCCTTCTGGCCTTGATAGCCGCATGTCTGTTTGCGCTGTGTGTGGCCAGTGTGATGAATGTTAAGTAGATGGACGCGAAGAAGACTATTATACGCATAGGGCGAAACACGCTCTCATTCACCACACTCGATGCCACCAGCACCGAGCACCCCATTCTGTACCGTCCTTACGTAGTAAAGGGTGGCATCTCGATGTCGGCCAATCTGCGCGAAGCCTTTAAATCTGGCAATTGCATAGATGCAGAAACAACTAAGGTTCAGGTGATGGTCGAGACGCCATCGTTGTTGGTACCCATCGAGCAGTTCGACGAGGCTGATATGGAGGAGCTCTTCTCTTATTCTTATCCAGCTGGTCAGGAAAAGCGCGTCATCTACTACGATGTATTGCCCGACCTGAAGGCTGTATGCCTCTATGCTATCAATAAGAACCTTGATACTGTTATTCGCGACCGTTTTGATAATGGCGTAACTTTTGTCCACTCGATGACTCCCGTTTGGCGCCAACTGCACCAGCGCAGCTTTACTGGTCATCGCAACAAGCTATATGGATATTATCACGGCAAGCAGCTCGAAGTATTCAGTTTCCAGCAGAACCGCTTTAAGTTCTGCAACAGCTTTGATGCAGCCCATGCCCACGATGCATTATACTATCTGCTATACGTTTGGAAACAACTAAGACTGCAGAGCGAACACGACGAACTGCACATACTTGGCAACATACCTGAACAGGAGTGGTTGCTACAGGAGTTGAAGCGATTCCTGCAGAATGCCTACCTGATTAATGCTCAGGCCGAATTCCAGGATGCTCCTGCAACCAAGATTAAAGGTATGCCATACGATTTGATAACCCTAATAACCCGCGGACGATGAGAATTATTACAGGTATCTATAAAGGTCGTCATTTCGACATTCCTCGCTCGTTCAAGGCGCGACCCACTACCGACTTTGCCAAGGAGAACATTTTTAATGTGCTGGCTGGCTACATCGATTTCGAAGGCATCAATGCCCTCGACCTCTTTTCTGGCACTGGTAGCATCTCGCTCGAACTGGTTTCGCGTGGATGCAGTCATGTGGTAAGTGTAGAGATGGATCGCGACCATCATCGTTTCATCACAGATTGCCTGAAGAAGCTGGATACTGATGTGTGTCTGCCTCTTCGTGGCGATGTGTTCCGCTATATCAAATCGTGCAAACAGCAGTTTGATTTCATTTTTGCCGATCCTCCTTATGCGCTGAAAGAGTTGCCCACAATCCCTGGACTTATTTTCGAGCGTGGTTTGCTGAAGGAAGGTGGAATACTGGTGTTTGAACATGGCAAAGACAACGACTTCTCAAGCGGCCCTCATTTCGTTGAGCATCGCACATACGGTAGTGTAAACTTCTCGATTTTCAAGAATTAGAAAAGTGGCGACAGCATTCTTGTAACGCTCTCCCAAAGCCTTACAAAGAATCCGTTGTCCATCCGTTCTTTCGCATCCTCAAGCGCTACGGTATGCTCAAGGTCGCGAAGGAACACATTTTTTATGCGCAGAGCCAGGCCTTCGTCGAAGAAGAAGATGTTGGCCTCGAAGTTATTCTCGAAGCTGCGGAAATCCAGATTCGTCGATCCACAGGTGGTGATGGAGTCATCGCACACCAACAGCTTTGAGTGCAAGAATCCAGCCTCATACAGATAAACCTTCACACCAGCCTCTTTTATCTCGCGCAGATAGCTACGGCTGGCCCACTCCACAAATCTGGCATCGCTACGTCGCGGACAAATCACTCTTACATCCACACCAGCCAAAGCAGCCGTCTTCAAGGCAAACAGCACCGACTCGTTTGGCAGGAAATAAGGTGTTTCAAGATACAGGTATCGCTTGGCGCCAAGAATAATGCGCACATAGCCCTGCTGTATTTCAGGATAAGGCGTGGTGGGACCGCTGGTAACCACCTGAGCCAGACAGTTATTCGATATATCCTCGCATCGCGGATAGTACTTGCGGTCAGAAAGCAACGTGCGATCCACAAAATACCAATCAACCAGAAAAGCTCTCTGCAAGGCATGAACGCCTCCACCAGTAACCCTCAGCATCGTGTCGCGCCACGACTGATTGTCGCTACCCTGCACGTAGCGCTGGGCTATGTTCATACCGCCAATATAGCCCACCTTACCATCTATCACAATAATCTTGCGGTGGTTGCGATAGTTAACCTTGCTGGTAAACGAGGGGAACCTAACGGGCATAAACGACCTGACCTCGATACCTGCCTCGCGCATCCGCTCAAAGAAGCGGTGATGCACATTCCAACAGCCCACATCATCGTACACCAGCCTTACCTCTACCCCCTGGCCACGCTTATCTATCAGTGCATCAGCCACAAGCGTGCCTAGTGGGTCTTCAGCAAATATGTACATATCAATATGTATGTGGTCCTTGGCGCGCCCTATGTCCTCCATCAGCTCTGCAATAAACTGATAGCCATCAGTACAGATATCCACCAGATTATCCTTGAACGGCAGGGCCAGGTTCTGATTCACAAACAGGTCAATCAGCGGTTTATGCTTATCAGGCAGACGCAGATTCTGCTGCTCAGCAAACTCCAGCATCGAACGCTTGGTGAGCTGATTCATAGAGCGTTCACTTACATAGCGCTCCTTGCGATGGTTGATGCCAAAGAATAGATAGAACACTATACCCACCACAGGCACAAAGTAAATCACCAGCGCCCAGGCCATCGTCTTTGCGGGTTGGCGATTGTCCATCACCACATGAACGATGGCGACAACTACCAACACGTAGTAGACTATGAGTATAATGTTCAACCAGTTCATCGTCCCAGTTTCTTAGCTACTTCTCTGAACAATCCATTTACATCTTCAAGTTCTTCCATAATAGCTCTAAAATTCTCCTTATTATCTTTTAAAGCTTTATTCAGCTCCTCTACTTTTTCTTTCAGACAATAATAACGGAAATCGAGCACCAGATGTTCCACATGTTGACGCAATCCACCTTCACGCTCCTGAGGTTGGAAGCCCTTACTTAGCTGATATCGGTCTACTGCCATCTCTGCAGCTACTGAACTAATCTCATAATCGGTATGACGAGTCAGATATTCCTCTGCCTTGAATCCATCTTCGCCGCTATGAGCCAGGACCTCTTGCAAAATTCTGTTGTATACGGGATTGATGAAACTAAGACGATCTGCGCTGAGATCGAAGTCCACGAACTGTGCTACACTAAAGTTTATTGTTTCTCCATCTTCAGTTGGTACGTTTTCGTAGATAATCTTCTCACCATCCCTTACAATCGACTTTATCAGCATCTCTTCAATCTGCTTAATTTGGTCAGTAACGGTGGTAAGCCTAATAGCCATCGGCTTTCCTTCTTTCTCACGTTGCAGAGCTTCTTGGGCTTGTTCGCGATTATACTCTTTTTCTTTCTCCTCGCGGTCATGACTTATCATGCCGTTCATAGAGTTTATAAGAGTGCTCTCCTGTAGTCCAAGTCGTTGAGATAATTTTGTGATATACTCATCGCGCAATATTTTTTCATCAACTACAGATATACTCTTGACAATGCCTCCAATAGCCTCTGAACGTTTTACTGGATCGCTTACATTATCAACCGTTAGTCTGATCTTGAACGAAATAAAGTCCTCAGCATGCTCTTCGATATATGCCTTGAATTCTGTGGCAGAATGCTTGCGAGAGAAAGAATCTGGGTCGTCGCCATCAGGCAGCAACAGCACCTTTACCTTCATGCCCTCAGCCAGCAACATATCAGTTCCTCGCATCGCTGCATGTATACCAGCCTCATCGCCATCATACAGCAGAATGATGTTAGGGGTAAAGCGTCGCAGCAGTTTTATCTGATGCTTCGAGAGTGCCGTACCCGAGTTGGCTACCACATTCTCCAGCCCGCATTGGTGCATGGCTATCACATCGGTATAACCCTCCACCATATACACGCAGTCTTCCTTGGCTATGGCTTTTTTGCCTTGATACAGTCCGTAAAGCTCACGCTCCTTGTGGTAGATTTCAGAGTCGGGCGAGTTCACATATTTCTGCTGCACGCCTTTGGTTCTGGCATCCAGCAGTCGTCCGCCAAAAGCCACCACCTTTCCGCTCACGTTGAACCAAGGAAATATCACACGTCCTGCATATCTGTCGTAAACACCCTTTTCGCCCTTGATACAGAGTCCCGTCTTTATCAGAAACTCCTCCTTATATCCAGCCTTCTTCGCAGCCAAATCAAGTGCATCGCGCTTATTCAGCGAGAAACCAAGATTAAACTTCTCGACAATATCGTCGCGGATGCCTCGACTGCGGAAATATTGTCGACCAATGGCCACACCATCAGGGTCGTTATTCAGCACATCCTTAAAGTAGTTCATCGCCCACTCGTTGACGATAAACATCGACTCGCGATCGCTCTGCTCCTGCTTTTCCTCGTCAGTCAGCTCCTTCTCCTGTATCTCGATGTTGTATTTCTTGGCCAACCATCGCAGCGCCTCAGGATAGGTTATCTGCTCGTGCTTCATCAGGAAGTTGATGGCTGTTCCGCCCTCGCCACACGAGAAACACTTACATATCTGCTTGGTGGGCGACACCATGAACGATGGCGTCTTATCGTCGTGGAACGGGCACAAACCCTTATAGTTTACGCCCGACTTTCTAAGCGTAACAAACTCGCTCACCACATCTACGATGTTCGTGGCATCGAGTATCTTGTCAATCGTTTCTCTATCAATCATACTTTATGGTTTCATAAAGACGAAGTAAACTGCTGCTACCAGACAGAGTGCCGCTGCTGCGTGATTCCAATGCAACTCCTCGTGCTGGAAAATGAAGTTGGCGATGATGGCAAACACCACCAGCGATATGCACTCCTGAATCACCTTAAGCTGCACCAGGTTGAACGGACCACCATTATCCACGAATCCGATGCGGTTGGCTGGAACCTGACAGCAATACTCGAAGAAGGCAATCACCCAAGAGAATGCAATCACCAGATACAACGGCCAATTAGTCGATACGCCAGTTTGTTGCAGACGCAGATGACCATACCAGGCGAATGTCATAAACACATTGCTCATAATGAGCAGCAGGATAGTATAAATTCCGTTTGTCATTTCTTCAATACATCACTAACAATTACGGCTGCGAAATTACAAAAAAAAATCCAATCTACACAAAATAGACTGGAATTTTTCTATATTCACCCAAAGGCGTTCTGTCGAATGCGCCACACCGTTCTGTCGAATTTGCCGCTCGGCTATGCCGCTTGGCTTATCCAAGAATGCACACAGCACAGAAAATTTACAGAAAAAAAGCAATTTCCTATTTAAACACTACAAAATATAACACAAAATCCTGATTACAAGCGATTTATCAACTTCATAAACACTACTAAATACACTACTAAAACACTACAAAAACACTACCAAAACACTACAAATTAATCAAAAACGATGCATTCATAGGCACACTAACAACATTTATATAGCGAATATGAATCTTTACCATTAATACTAATAGCAAAATTCTCTAGAGAATTTTGTCACAACTAGGTGTATCAGTCAAGTCTACTACGTGTCTCACAAGAAAATTCTCTAGAGAATTTCACTACTACCACGTATCATAAATATTGCTACTATGCATAAATATGTTTGCAAGATAGCGTATCAGCACAAATTTAGTAGGGTTTAGGTAGTGTTTTTGTAGTGTTTTTGTAGTGTTTTTGTAGCGTTTACGGTAGTGTTTGCAAACTACATAACAGCCTAATACACAAGCAATTAAGCACACTATAGTAGTGTTTGTACACACTTTTACAATTTACACCACAAAATTCTAATACGTTCGCGTTACACGTTGATGCCGTAGTTTTGTTTGACTTCGGCCATGACGAAGGTACTTTCGATGGCGCTGATGTTATCGATGTCGCCAAGTTTGTTGAGGACGAACTCCTGGTATTGTTTCATGTCGCGCGCGCGTACTTTTAATAAGTAATCGTAGGCTCCTGAGGTGTTGTAGCACTCAGTTACCTCTGGGATACGCATGATACGGCGAGTGAAGGAGTCGGCCATCTCATGGTTAATCTGCTGGAGCTTTACCTTGCAGAAAACCAACAAGCCTTGATTTAATTTCTCTGGATCGAGAATGGCAACATACTTCTTGATATACCCTTGACGTTCGAGGCGCTTTTGACGCTCAAAAACGGGTGTTGGGGTCAAATGTACCGCATCGGCCAGCTCTTTTGTGGTCAATTTGGCGTTTTTTTGCAGCGTTTTTAGTATCTGCAGGTCGGTTTCGTCTAAGATTTCAGCCATAATTTACTTATATTGAACATTGAAAATTGAACATTGAAGATTATTATTCTATTACGGGGCCTTTTAAAAGCCAATTTCGGAATATATTTCTTTATCGGCTGCAAATATAGGGATATTTTCTGAATTAAGCAAGAAATTTGGAAGATATTTCTAAAGTTCGTACCTTTGCCGTCGAAAACAAGTTTCGACAGCGAGTACAGGCGGCGCCTCAGCAATTCGAACAAGTTCGATTGCATTCGGCTTGCACTGTCCTTGCACCAAGAAAAAAAACAAATAATAACAATTAAATAAAAAGAAAGGATAAGATTATGAGTACAAAGAATTATCGTTTTGAGACATTGCAACTTCACGTAGGACAGGAACAGGCCGACCCAGCAACTGATGCTCGTGCCGTACCCATCTATCAGACTACATCTTACGTGTTCCGTAACTCACAGCACGCTGCCGACCGCTTCGGACTTCGCGATGCAGGTAACATCTATGGTCGACTGACCAACTCTACTCAGGGTGTGTTTGAGGATCGTGTTGCTGCCCTCGAGGGTGGTGTTGCAGGTTTGGCTGTAGCCTCTGGTGCTGCTGCTATCACCTACGCTCTGCAGAACATTGTTCAGGCTGGCGACCACATCGTAGCTGCCGATAACCTCTATGGTGGCTCATACAATCTGATTACCCATACACTTGCCACACAGGGCATCAGCAATACTATTATTAACGTAAACGACCTCGAGGCGCTGGAAGCAGCCATCAAACCAAACACCAAAGTGGTATATGCCGAGACATTCGGAAATCCAAACTCTGACGTGCTCGACCTGGAAGGCGTAGCAGCAGTAGCCCACAAGCACGGTATCCCATTCATCGTAGACAATACCTTTGGTACACCATACCTGATTCGTCCATTGGAGCACGGAGCCGACGTAGTTGTTCACTCAGCAACAAAGTTCCTTGGCGGACACGGAACATCACTTGGCGGAGTTATCGTAGACGGAGGAAAGTTTGACTGGAAGGCCAATCCCGATAAGTTCCCAACACTAGCCAAGCCCGATCCAAGCTATCACGGCATAGTTTTTGCTGATGCTGTTGGTGCAGCAGCTTATGTAACCCGCATCCGTGCCGTCATCCTGCGTGATACTGGTGCAGCCATCTCACCATTCAACGCATTCATACTGCTGCAGGGTGTTGAGACATTGAGTCTGCGTGTGGAGCGTCATGTAGAGAATGCGCTGAAGGTTGTTGACTTCCTAGCAAAGCATCCAAAGGTAGCAAAGGTTAATCACCCAGCACTCGAGAGTCATCATGACCACAAGCTCTATCAGAAGTACTTCCCTAATGGTGCTGGTTCGATCTTTACATTCGAGATTAAGGGCGGGCAGGAAGAGGCCTGGAAGTTTATCGATGCATTGCAGATTTTCTCTCTGCTGGCCAACGTAGCCGACGTGAAGAGTCTGGTGATTCACCCATACACCACCACTCACTCACAGCTCTCGCCAGAGGAACTTGCTGAACAGCACATCACACCAGCAACAGTACGCCTGAGCATTGGTACAGAGCACATCGACGACATCATCGACGACCTAAAACAGGCACTTGACAAGATCTAAAATGGCCCAAAAAGATGATATACCAAACATTTGGTATGAACAATGACATGATGGTGGGATTGCGAGAATAAAAAAAAAGTTGTACTTTTGCACCCAGAAACATAAAAGTTTAATATATAAAATGGTAAGGAATTATGAGTAAAATTGCAAAACAACTGACTGAGCTTGTGGGTAATACCCCACTGCTTGAGCTCAACAAGTATTCACAGGCAAAGGGCGTTGAAACCCCAGTAATTGCTAAAGTAGAGTTTTTCAACCCAGGCGGCAGCGTAAAGGATCGTATCGCCCTCGCAATGATCGAGGATGCCGAGGCTAAAGGAATCCTGAAACCAGACGCCACCATCATCGAACCAACCTCAGGAAACACGGGCGTAGGACTGGCACTGGTATCAGCCGTCAAAGGCTATCATCTTATCCTTACCATGCCTGAAACCATGAGCGTAGAGCGCCGCAACCTCGTAAAGGCCTATGGTGCTGAGGTTCGACTCACCTCTGGAAAGGACGGTATGCCAGGCGCCATCCGCGCTGCCGAGGAGTTACGCGACTCAATTCCAGGTGCAGTAATCCTGCAGCAGTTTGAGAACGGAGCCAACCCTGCTAAGCACTATGCCACAACAGGCCCAGAAATCTGGCGCGATACCGATGGAAAGGTTGACATCTTTATTGGCGGTGTAGGTACTGGAGGAACCATATCTGGTACTGGAAAGTTCCTGAAAGAGCAGAATCCAAACGTAAAGATTATTGCAGTTGAGCCAAAGTCAAGCCCTGTGCTGAATGGCGGTCAGAGTGGTCCTCATAAGATTCAGGGTATCGGTGCTGGATTCATCCCCAAGACATACGATGCAAGCGTTATCGACGAAGTATTTGATGTTGAGAACGATGATGCCATCCGCACAGGTCGTGAGGTAGCCCAGCAGGAAGGATTGCTGGTAGGTATCTCAGCAGGAGCAGCCCTCTACGCAGCCATCCAGGTGGCCAAGCGCCCAGAGAACAAGGGCAAGAAGATAGTAGTACTGCTGCCTGATACAGGCGAGCGCTATCTGAGCACAGTTCTCTATGCTTTCGAGGATTATCCACTATAAGAATAAATCAAAGAGAGAGATGAAAAAAGCCCGATGCTAGTTATGGCGTCGGGCATTTTATTGCACAAAATACCAGTTTTGTGCACATTTAGACTAATTTTGTGCATTTTATTTGGCTGTATGCATAAAAAGTAGTATTTTTGCAGCCGATTTTGAAATTTCATTCACATTATTAATAAATATGGCTTTAAAGATTGTTGTGCTGGCCAAGCAAGTGCCAGACACCCGAAATGTGGGTAAGGACGCAATGACTGCAGAAGGCACCGTAAACCGTGCTGCCCTACCCGCCATCTTCAATCCAGAAGATTTAAATGCCCTGGAGCAGGCCCTTCGCCTGAAGGAGCAGAACCCAGGCTCAACAGTAGGAATCCTCACGATGGGCCCTCCACGTGCAGGCGAAATCATCCGTCAGGGACTTTATCGTGGCGCAGATACAGGCTGGTTGCTCACCGACCGTCTCTTCGCTGGTGCTGATACCCTCGCTACATCTTACGCACTGGCTACTGCCATCAAGAAGATTGGCGATGTAGACATCGTGATTGGTGGTCGTCAGGCTATCGACGGTGATACCGCTCAGGTAGGTCCTCAGGTAGCTCAGAAACTGGGTCTCAACCAGGTAACTTATGCTGAGGAGGTTCTCTCAGTAAAGGATGGTAAGGCAACCATCAAGCGCGTCATCGACGGTGGTGTTGAGACTGTAGAGGCTCCTCTGCCTGTTGTTATCACCGTAAACGGAAGTGCAGCTCCTTGTCGTCCACAGAACGCTAAGCTGGTTATGAAGTACAAGCGCGCTACCTGCCCAATGGAGCGTCCTGCTGAGGGTACTGCTTACGACTATCTGTACGATGAGCGCCCTGAGCTGACACTGAACCAGTGGAGTGTTGCCGATGTTGATGGCGACGTAAACCAGTGCGGTCTGAATGGCTCGCCCACAAAGGTTAAGGCTATTAAGAACATCGTGTTCCAGGCTAAGGAGTCGAAAACTTTGACGGCTTCAGATGCTGATATTGAGGGTATGATCAAAGAATTGTTGGAAGAGAAAATCATTGGATAAGAGATATGAATAACGTATTTGTATATTGCGAAATAGAAGGTACTCAGGTACAGGAAGTATCTCAGGAGCTGCTGACCAAAGGTCGCAAGCTCGCCAATGAACTGAACGTAGAGCTCCACGCCATTGTTGCTGGTACAGACATCAAGGGTAAGGTTGAGGATCAGATTCTGCCTTATGGTGTTGACAAACTGTTTGTTTTCGACGCTAAGGACCTGTTCCCTTACACCTCAGCTCCTCACACAGATATTCTGGTTAACCTCTTCAAGGAGGAGCAGCCACAGATCTGCTTGATGGGTGCTACCGTTATCGGTCGTGACCTTGGTCCACGTGTATCATCATCGCTGACCTCTGGTCTGACTGCTGACTGCACAGAGCTGGAGATTGGTCCTTTCGAGGATAAGAAGAATAACAAGACATACGAGAATCTGCTCTATCAGATTCGTCCTGCATTCGGTGGTAACATCGTAGCTACTATCGTGAACCCCGACCATCGTCCACAGATGGCTACCGTTCGTAGCGGTGTTATGCAGAAGGCTCTGTACGAGGGCAAGGCTAAGGGTGAGGTTGTTTACCCAGAGGTAAGCAAATATGTTAGCCCTGAGGCTTTCGTTGTAAAGGTACTCGACCACCACGTAGAGGCTGCAAAGCACAACCTGAAGGGTGCGCCAATCGTGGTTGCTGGTGGTTACGGTATGGGTTCTAAGGAGAACTTCGACATGCTGTTCCAGTTGGCAAAGGTTCTGCATGGTGAGGTTGGTGGTTCTCGTGCCGCTGTTGATGCTGGCTGGTTGGATCACGACCGTCAGATTGGTCAGACAGGTGTTACCGTTCATCCGAAAGTATATATTGCCTGCGGTATCTCCGGTCAGATCCAGCACATCGCCGGTATGCAGGATTCTGGTATCATCATCAGCATCAACTCTGACCCCGATGCTCCTATCAACCGCATCGCTGACTACGTGATTGTTGGTACCGTTGAGGAGGTTGTACCAAAGCTGATCAAATATTATAAGCAGAACTCAAAATAAGATGAAAGCTTTAGATTACTTCCTCATTGTCTGCATGATTGCGCTACTCTGTGTAGCCTATTATTTGGTTACAATAGACCATTTTAAAACCGCTGGCATAATAAACCTCTGTGCTTATGTTGGTAGCGTTGTTTTAAGTGCAAGAATAGGAGGAAGAATATATAAGAAGAATCAAGAAAACAAATAAGAAATTATGGCAAACTATTATAGCGATCATCCTGAGATCGGGTTCTACTTGAACCACCCCCTGATGGCTCGTATTGTCGAGTTGAAGGAAAAAGGTTTCGCTGATGCGAAAGAATATGACTACGCTCCCGTTGACCTGGGCGATGCCATCGAGAACTACAAGCAGATTCTCGACATCACTGGCGACGTGGCTGCCAATATCATCGAGCCAAACTCTGAGAGCGTTGACCTGGAAGGTCCACACCTCGAGAACGGCCGTATGATCTACGCCTCTAAGACTTACGAGAACCTCGACGCCACCCGCAAGGCTGGTCTGTGGGGTGTAAGTATGCCTCGCCGTTACGGCGGTCTGAACCTGCCTAACGCTGTATTCTCTATGCTCTCTGAGATGATTTCAGCTGCTGATGCTGGTTTCCAGAACATCTGGAGCCTGCAGAGCTGTATCGACACTCTGTATGAGTTCGGTTCTGAGGAGCAGCGCCAGAAGTACATCCCACGCGTTTGCGCTGGTGAGGGTATGAGTATGGACCTGACTGAGCCAGATGCTGGTTCTGACCTGCAGCGTGTGATGCTGAAGGCTACCTTCGACGAGAAGGAGAACTGCTGGCGTCTGAATGGTGTGAAGCGCTTCATCACCAACGGTGATAGTGACATCCACCTCGTGCTGGCTCGTTCTGAGGAAGGCACAAAGGACGGACGTGGTCTGTCAATGTTCATCTACGACAAGCGCCAGGGCGGTGTTGATGTTCGTCATATCGAGCACAAGTTGGGAATCCATGGGTCACCTACCTGTGAGCTGACCTATAAGAACGCTAAGGCAGAGCTCTGCGGTAGCACACGTCTGGGTCTAATCAAGTACGTTATGGCACTGATGAACGGTGCCCGTCTTGGTATCGCCGCTCAGTCAGTAGGTGTTGAGCAGGAGGCTTACAACGAGGGTCTGGCTTACGCTAAGGAGCGTCAGCAGTTTGGTGATAAGATCATCAACTTCCCTGCCGTTTACGATATGCTCTCTCGCATGAAGGCTAAGTTGGACGCTGGTCGTTCACTGCTGTACGAGACAGCCGCTTATGTTGATATCTACAAGTGCCTCGAGGACATCGAGCGCGACCGCAAGCTTACTCCAGAGGAGAAGCAGGAGCTGAAGAAGTACCAGCGTTTGGCTGATGCCTTCACCCCACTTGCCAAGGGTATGAACTCTGAGTATGCCAACCAGAACGCCTACGATGCCATCAGCATCCACGGTGGTTCAGGTTTCATCATGGAGTACAAGAGCCAGCGTTTGTTCCGCGATGCTCGTATCTTCTCTATCTACGAGGGTACCACACAGTTGCAGGTTGTTGCTGCTATCCGCTACATCACCAACGGCACTATGCTGAACAACATCAAGGAGATGGCTGCAAACCTCGAGGTTTGCGATTGCATGGCTGGTCTTAAGGCCCGCGTAGAGAAGCTCATCCCAGTTTACGAGGAGGCTCTTGCTAACGTGAAGGCTCTGGAGAATCAGGATGCACAGGACTTCCTCGCTCGTCGTCTGTACGATATGACTGCTGAGCTCGTTATGAGTCTGCTCATCATTCGCGATGCAAGCAAGGCACCTGAGCTTTTCAAGAAGAGTGCTAACGTCTATGTTCGCATGACTGAAGAGGATGTTCTCGGTAAGTCTGCTTACATCAAGGCTTTCCAGGTTGAGGACCTCGAGAACTTCAAGGCAAACGACGAGGAGACTGCTGAGTAAGCAATCCCCCCAACGCTATCATAAATAGAGCATCCTGCATAAGGGTGCTCTATTTTATTTGTTAATCTTCATAAACTATCGCTCGCCGCATTTTACTTTTTGCCCTCTCGGGTGTCAAACGAGTAAAATAATAAACCTAACAATTGTTATAAACTTATGAAGAAAACTCTTTTATTAATGGCAGCTTTCGTGGCTGTATCGGCAAGCGCCCAAGTAACTGAAGACTTTAAGCCTGCAAGTACTAATCAGGAGGGAAAACAGTATCCCATGGTAAATTCACAGCGCATGGTTCGCGCTCAGATTTCGGCCCCCGAGGCTAACAGCGTTAAGCTCGACATCGGTGGTGTGAAGTACGAGATGAAGAAGGATGCTAACGGTGTGTGGACTGGTGAGTCGGCTCCACAGGACGAGGGCTTCCACTACTATCAGCTCAACATCGATGGTGCCTCAGTACCCGATCCAGGCAGCAAATACTATTACGGAGCCAGCCGTTGGGGTAGTGGTATCGATATCCCTGCCGCCGACGAGGATTTCTATACCGTCAAGAACGTGCCTCAGGGCTCTGTTAACGAGGTTTACTACTATTCATCAGTAACCCAGCAGATGCGTCACGGCTATATCTATCTGCCCGCCGAGTATTATGCCAACCCCACTAAGAAGTTCCCAGTACTCTATCTGCAGCATGGTATGGGCGAGAACGAGACCGGTTGGGGCGCTCAGGGTAAGACAGGTATCATTATGGATAACCTCATTGCCGCCGGCAAGGCCGTGCCTTTCATCATCTTCATGGACAATGGTTTGAACGCCCGCAAACCAGGCGAGCAGCCTATGGGCTTTGGTGGTCCTCGTCCAGGCGGTCCACGTCCACAGGGTCCACGCCCAGCAGGCGGTCAGCGTCCTCAGGGAGCAGGGAGCACCTCAGGGTGGTCAGCGCCCCCGCATGAGCGGAGCCGACTTTGCTAAGATGGCCCGCCGCATGGGAGGTGCTTTCGAAGAGGTACTCATCAAGGATATCATCCCCATGGTTGAGAAGAACTATCGTGTGATTGCCGATGCCGATCATCGCGCCATGGCAGGTTTGTCGATGGGTGGCATGCAGACCCACGGCATCACCCTCAATAATCCCAAGACCTTTGCTTACGTAGGCATCTTCAGTGGTGGTACCATTGGTGCCGACGAGCTCACCGACGTGCCCGATTTCAAGGCCACCAACAAGGTGCTGTTTATGAGTGCCGGTGGTAAGGAGAAGGGCATGGCCGAAGGCGAGGGTAGCGTCATCAACGCCGCCGAGGGTCTGAAGAAGATTGGTATCAACGCCCACTCATACATCTCACCCGAGACCGCTCACGAGTGGCAGACCTGGCGCCGCAGCCTCTACCAGTTCGCCCAGTAGCTTGTCTTACCCTGAAAAACGTTGAATCAAAAAAACGTTTTAAAATGGATAAAAATGAAGAGTCAAATTTGTTAGAGTTGCAAGAGATGGCGCTGAAGCACAGAAGCGCCAAACACCATGCCACTTATGAACAAAAAAGCATGATTGTTAGACAATATCTTCAAAATCATGTTCCGGTAGCACAATTAAGTAGAGATTTTGGCGTTTGTACATTAACCATCCATAGATGGATTAATGCTTTTGCAAGCGGTAAGATGAAGATACCTCCAGAAAAAAGCAATGGAACTTCAGATATTAAACAAAATCCGCCTAATATGTCAAAAAAGAGTCTAAAGCCAGTTGAG
>NZ_FRBD01000003.1 GCF_900142525.1 Xylanibacter ruminicola
CACTGGCCAGTGACAGCAGTGACGAACGCCGGGCTTCGTCGAGGATATAGTCGACAGAGCCCTTGAAAGGACTCTTCTCCACCTCATAGTCCACCATCCGCATCATCAGACGGTGATTGACATAGGCCATCGCGAGGTCGCCGCCCAAGGCATCAGAAAGCTGGCGGTAACGCGACTCACCCACCTGGGCAACAGCCGCAGTACGCCAAGCCTTTGCCAAGACCTCTACATCATGACGAAGCTGACTGTCACCCACCATATCGGCACTGAGCTTCTCAATGTCCTTGGCAGGAACGTTCAGCGTCACTCCCGCAGCATAGTCCTCAGACGGCATCAGGGCGTTCCTCACACCAAAGCCCGAGGAACGTCCTGACACCACAGCGGCATTACGGCAGTCAATATAGAAGTCCAACCGACGGGTCAGCTGTTTATCGAAATACCTGTCGATGCAATACTCCGCATCCCTAAAATTCTGCAAATCCATTATACCTTATTATATTATTAGAGACCAAGAAGCTGCTGACGGGTCTGGTCAATGGCCTTATGATAGATACTCATCTGCTTAGGCCAGAAACGGGTGAGCCACGAATCCTTCGAGATCTGGTCATTGATAAAAGCTATAGCCTGCTTGCGGGTTATCTCTATCGCCGGCTCACCCTTCTGCCTGTCATTAAACCATGCCTTCGTCCAGCAGCGGTTACCCTCCGTGTCGAAATAGACGGAAGCGACACGCTTCACATCGAAACTCTTCACGTCTATCTGGAGTCCTGCCAACGGGTCTGTCAGATAGCCGTCGGCTGCTGCCTGGTCAGAAAGTTTTTTTTTACGTCGTCACCCCATGAGGAAAGATACACGCCATGGCGCAGGGCCATGTAGTTCAGGAAGTCACCTATCAGGAGATTCTGCACTTTGCCTGCCAAAGGCGCTCCACGGCTGCTCAGCCCAAGGGGATTGCCTATCTGGGGGATGGTCTCAAAGAAATAGCTCCTGCTGGCAGACTGCGCGAAGATATTCCTGAGCGACTGCTCCATCCTGACTGACGGAGCATAGCTGCCCAGACGGATGTCATTCATATAGGCCGGGAGCCAGCGGAGCATCATCTGCAGCAGCTCTTCCTGGTCTTCATCATAGTCGGTCTTCACCTTCACGCCGAGGTTGGCAAGGCGGTAATGGCCCTTGATACCCATCGCCTCCAGCTGCTCCATATTGCCATAGACCATGGCCAGGAACTCCATCGGGTCAAGCTCACGACCCTCACAGCTCACCTCGAAATGCAGGAAGTTGCCACTCTGGGCCACCTGCAGTCCGGCATAGACAGGCATGCCGTAAGTGACATACGCCTCACGGACATGACCGTACTTCACCTCGAACTTGCCATACTTGGTGATGATATAGTTCTCATGGACGGCATCCGTGCCCACACCTACCACCGTGCCTGTCGCCAGGGCAAACAAGGGCAGGTCGTGAGCGGCAAAGTCCACGCCACGATGGACAAACGTCTCACCTGTCATGGGGTGCTTCTGTTCACCATAGCCGAGACTCACCTGTACCTCTTCCTCCTCCGATGCCTCGAAAGGCATCATGAAGCCACTTGCGGACTCCAATAACAGATCTTTCGTATTCATGCTCTTCCTCTCCTTATGGTATGCTCGTTAGACTCCTCACTCTCATTCATCGCCAACTGGGGCTGATAATGCTGCACCGGTGCTATGGGCAGTTCCGCCGTCTGAGGATGATAGCCCTGACGATAGGGTATCTGCTGCTGTGGAAGGACTGTCTGCTGCATGCGCATGTTCTTCATGGCCAGTGAGCCAAGGAACAGCGAGGCAATCTTTCCCATCCAGCCGAAATTGCCGAACATCAGGAAAGCTGCAGGTATCAGGGCAGCAAGGCTCATGCCAGAGCCACCGCTCCAGAAACTGCTGGCCACCTGCCCGACACTGTCGAACGGGTTCAGAGATGAGAAAAGCCCGCCACCCTGCTGGGGCATGATGGCCTGCTGCTGATAGCCCTGAATCATCTGACCTGCACCCTGACAGGCATTCTGAATACCCTGTCCTGCTGCATGGAAGCCGTTCTCCACCGTATCGACGGCATTGCCTGCCGCATGACTGATATGGTTGTATGCTCCCTCGCCGACCATGCCATCCACCACGTTCTCGCCAATGGACTTGTCGGCACCTTCGGCACCAAAGGCGAGACCTTTGAGTCCGCCCGTGACGCCTTTCTCCTTCAAGCCCTTCGATGCATCGTCACCCAAGGCGACTTCCGTAGCCTGCTCCAACAACGACTCGTCATTGACGAAATACTTCCAGCCGACGACACTACCAGCCGTCAACCCCAGGAACTTCTTGGGGCTGTGGCCTGCGAACCTGGCGACCTTGCCGCCAACATTCAATGCTGTACTCCAACCTCCCATATGCTATAAAGGATTATATTCTACTATCAGCCTGGCCCTGTAACAGTTGGTCTTCGGTGCCTTATGACGGCTACCGTCGGCCATCGAGAAGAGCCATGCCTGGTTCATCTTGTTCTGGGCCACCTCCGTACTCGTCCAGTACCAGCAGCCCGCATTCTCCGGACTGCGGTTCACGGGTGTACCGCCACATCGTTCGATGACGGGGTTCACTATCGGGAGCGCACTGTAGAGCAGTCCCAGCTCTGCCACACTCGGCACATAGTCACTCTGGAAGAACCAGTGGTGACGGAATGCCAGCAAGCCTAACGGGGATGTGTAGTAGTTACGGGGATCGGCCTTGTAATCCTTGACAACAAGACTATCCCTGTCAAGATGGGTGGTCTGCAAGGCCACCGTATTCACATAGCCGTCATAATCCGTCTCGCTGCCACTGGTCTTCTGGTCGAAGCTCAGCGTATCAGCAAAAGCCACGGGAGCTATCTCGTCGAGCAGCACAGCCAAGGCCTGATGCTGGTCATTCTTCTCTGCGAACACCACGGCCACAGGGGTATGCACAGTGGCATCGAAAACCGACGGACTTACTATCCGGCCATCCGAACAGAGGATATAGCCAGGATGGATGTCAAGGTCTATCGGTTCATGCTCATCGCAGGATGACAAAAGTCCTACAGACATCACCATCATTATTATTAAAGATAAATTCCTCATATTTTTTCTTTATTAAAGACTAAATATTTAAGTTACTCATTCACAGGACTATAGCGGCAGTTTTAGACCACCGACAATACCCGTTCGCCATTGTAAACCAGAGCCAATGATCACATCTTCCTTCACCTGAAAGAAGAGTTCCCAACCGCCTTTCAGGGCGTAGCTGTGCTCATAGCCGACATGCACACCGCCTACAAAATCATGAAGGTCTGAACCGCCACTGGCACCGATACGGAGGTTCCCGTGATGGTTACGCCCGCGATTCACACAAGGCTTGTAGGCTATGCCCAAATGCCACGAATTATAGTTATGCCAGAAACTCTTCTTGGTGACATGACCCGCATCAGGGTCATCGTCGTACTGGAGATATCCCGTAGCGAAATATTCCCAGGCATTATGGTACTTGCTGCCATGCTCATAGGCAATGGTCGCATCAAGGCCTCTCTCATACAACATACCCACACCCATCATGAGGTGGTTGCTATTGGTCTGTGCATGGGCTGTCATACCCATTGCAGCGACAATCAGACATAAGACTGCTTTCTTCATCATCTTCAATCCTCTACCAATAATGAACTGTCAAAAGCATCCGCACTCAGCACATCCTCATAGTCAACGGTCATCGAGATGGTCCGACCACTAATCTGATGCTCACTGAGCTCTATGGACAGCACCTTGTCGTTGGGGAAGGTCATCTTCTTCAGCACAACGACATTACGATAGCCATGCTGGAACGAAGTGCTCTTCTCAAGCAACAGGACTGGCTCCAACATAAGATCCTGCACATTCGTGGCCTTCTGCTGTTTCTTGTCGCTGAGCTTAAAGCGCAGCTCATCGATGTCAAAGCGCAGGTTGGTCCTGTTCTCCACACTGAAGTCGATGAAGAAGTACTCACCCACCGAATAGACATTGTTCAGACGCATGGTCAGATGATGCCTGTTGGTCCTGGTGCTGTGATACTTAGCGGGACTGTTCCAGATACGACGGGCATAGCGTACCATCTCCCCGGTACTCATGCTCACAGCAGGGTTATGGAAGGCATTTCGCTCATCCACCTGCACCTCCTTGTCACTCACGGCTTCCTCCAGACGGGTCGTATAGATCAGGGCATACTGGGAACGATAGCGTTCCGTCACAACGGTCACGATGGCCAGCACGGCACCGTCCTCATGTCCGCCCTCCTTGGGTTTGACACGGATGACATTCTCGATAGGCTTGTCACCAACCACCTTGTCGGTACTGATGTCCACCAGTCGGATGGGCTCCGATGCCGTTATCACTGTAGTCACGTTCTCATTCACGGTCAACTGCTCCATTTCATTGTAGGTCTGCTGGCCGAAGGCGTTCAAAGCAGACGTGGCGCAGAGCAGAAACGCGCCCATTTTGGTTCCGAAAAATCTTTTCATGCTGAAATATTGTCAAAATTTTTTATTTCTTAAACACTTTTTAACAAACATCAACGCTTGCGTTGTTGTTTGCTGTTCACGAGGTACACCTGTGTGCCGTACTTCAGTCGCACACGGTTCTTCTTGATCGCCTTACTGATGGCATTGGAAGTCTTCTGATAGGCATTCTGGAGGGCCTGTCCCGCCCACTGGCTGACGCTCGTCCCGCCACTGGTCTGGTTCAGGTTCATGTTACTCTGCATGGCAGAGCTGCCGATATCCTTCGTCGTCTCACGAAACTGGCTCGCCGGAACATAGAGTCCCTCCAGACCATCAGTCACATCATAGATGGAAAGGCCTATCTTCAGGATCTCGTCACCAACGAGGACGCTCTGCACCTTTCCCTTCACACGCTGCTGGCCGAATCCGCTCATCGTGGCATAGAGATAGCTGCCCTTGGGAACCTGCGTACCATTGATGTCGATATCATCCAAAAGACGCAGACGGACACGGCTGCCCTCCACCGCCTTGATCTCCTCGTCGATAATAGCCTTGATCAGGTTCGAGTTCGGGGCATTCTGACTCAGCGTATTAAAAAACTCCGAGTCATCCTTCGATACCTTCGTGACGATATTGTTCTGGGCATCCTCGTCAAGTTCACGCACGGCATTGGATGCTTCATCAGCCACCTCCCTGGTCGCTTTCGCGCCTTTGGCAAGGACACTGTCCTGCATCTCTGCAGCAGCTCCCATCTTAGCAGCCCCCTGCGCCCGGGCATTGTTCAGGTCCCTGTCGAGGTCGGCCATCAGCCCCTGACGGCGCATCGCCAAGGCCTTGGCACGCTCCTCGTCTGTCACGGGAACCACGAAATCATCACTACCCATGGCCTCCCCTTTCCTGGCGGACTGCGCCACACGGCTGTTCAAATCCGACAGATGACGGATTCTCTCCTGCTGCTGGGCCTGGGCATCCAACTGTCGCAGCTCATCCTCGGAATACTTCGACTCGAAATCCTCCTTCTTATTCAAGGTATCTGGATTCTCGGCAAAGTCCTGAACGGCACTGCGGTCTGTAATCTCTCCAAACGCATCACGCATATTCTTGCGCTTGCTGCCGATTTCCCTGCTGACATTGGCAGAGGGCAGCTGCGCATTCAGATACTCCGTCGTCTGAAGGCTCGCATCCTTCTTGTCCTCTATCTCCACATTGAAGACCTCCATGAAGAGATAGGGAATCAGCAACGCTCCGATATATACGAGCGTCGGGATGATGTACTTTGGCTGTTTGAAATTAATCTTCTTCATATCTTACTTTCCACTATTTCCCTTTATATAATGACCATGCGACTGGAGCGCACTGTCCACACGCTCTACCGCCGTGGCTTTCTGCCGCCCACCCTGCTGATAGGCGGTCACCAGACGATAGACATTCACTAAGAAACAGGCTGTAACAAAGCCGAACACCACCGCCAGAAAGGCCACCTTATGTGCCTGGCCTATCTCCTGCAGCCTCATGGCCCCCCAGCTGATTCCAGCCTTGTCCGCGAACTTCCTGCCCGCTTCCACCTCACGCTCGTAACGCTCCCTGTATTTCGGATCGTTCTTGTCCGGCATCGGCTCTCCTATAATCAATCTCTTCCAACCCATAGCCTAATAGATGGTTTTCTGTTTCTGCTCCAGATCCTGGTTCAACAAGGTACGCCAGTTCGTTATCAACAGTCCGTGGGGATTGTTCTCCGTCCTCGGAACGCGCTTCAGCTCTCCGGCAGTGACCAGCTTTCGCATCAGGATATTCGTCCTGCGCTCGATACGCTGCCTGCCATAATAGGTGAAAGTCATCTGTTGCTTGTCGAACTTGATGCTGTCACAGAAGATTGAGAACACGGCACTCGTACCCATGATGTTATTATAAAAACCCTTTTCCTTCAACGCATTGAACTGGGCCAGTCCCGTCTCATCGACCAGGTACATGGCCTTCTCCATCGTATAGTTGATATACTTGTCGTCAGGCGCAAGGGTAAAGAAGAGATGGTGGAACAGCTCCACATGGCTCTTCGCTTCCACGTCAAGGGTCTCGTCCATCGTCGTGCGCTGCACGAGGATGGGCACGTTGCCGTCCAACACATACACTTTCTTGTGGGCATCGTCCACCATACCCTTGGCGGTGAAGATGGCGCCCATCGAGATGATGATGCAGCCAGCCATGAACATACAGCTGACTATCAGCACCAGCTTAATCTTATTCTCCAGATTCTTTATTACCATATTATTTCTTATTTAAATCTATCGCATTACTGACATGGCACTGGTCTTGGCCTGACTGGCCACGCCCTCACCGAAATTACGGGTCGAGAAGGCCGTATCACCCTCAGGTATCATCCATGCTGCCAGGTCCGGCACGAGGTTCAGACACTTCAGCGCCACCAGACTTGCCACCAACAGGTAGCCTGCCGTCATGAAAGAGTTCTGCAGATACCCGGAGAACCCTCCGTCAAGAATCGCCTGCAGGTTCTCATACTGGATGCTCAGCACGATGTCGAAGAGCAACAGCACATAGAATCCCACGAAGTAGAGCATCGCTCCGTAGAAATGCACGGTGAGATACCTCGTGATCCACTTCGCCCAGGCTCCCTCCCATTTCGGCAGGAGAGAGAATGCCCATTGGATAGGACCGAAGATGGTCAGCATGCCCAGCAGGATCTGCTGACAGAATATCGTTCCCCACCAGCCGATACGGAACACGACCAAGGCCAACAGCATGATGATCTTGTCCAGTCCTATCATCAGTCCCGTATAGGTGCTCTGCAAGTAGAACTTACAGGCCTTCTTCTCCGAGTCCGTGAGTGTCTGATAACCCACATACTGCGTGATATCCGAGACACCGGCCTTCTGCATACCGTCCACCGTCACCTTCGCTATCGCCATATAGTGGTCGATACTATCCTGACGCTGCTTCAGCGGCTCATGGAGGTTGTCGAACTTCTGCTGCACCTGCGCCGCCTCTATCTCATAGAGGTCATGGGTATAAGAGCCGATACAGTTCGGCACATAGGCCAGAACACCCAATACCGATGCCCCGTTGCCTCCGTGCGGATACCACCAAAACATCACGATGGCAATGGCCAGCACACGCAGCACCTTCAGCACGTCGAACGGCTCGCCCTTCGTCATCATCTTATACGCCATGCCCGCCGCCATGATGATGGCAAACATCGCTCCCAGGGCCATACACATCTCCAGTATCCACCAGAAAGGCCCGCTTGCTCCTATGAACGTTGCATCGGTCAGGAACTCGTTCGTCTGGAAAATGACATCGTCAATCTCCTCGTCGAACATGTCAATACCGATATTGTTGACGATACTGTCGACAACTTCCGGCATCGCACCTGCCTGCAAAACCAAACCTGAAACTCCCATTTCGCTTTTTTGCCGCGAAAGTACGACTAAAAACGCAAACAGCTCTTCCCGCAAAATTTTATTCCTGTTATTAACTGTTTCGTAACTTTCCCACGTGAAAAACTATCATCACTGGGGGGCATTCGTAAAATGAATCAAGTTTTAGCAAACAACTCCATTTTGTTAACCATAGCTTATAGAAAACACCTGCCTTTATAAAACAGACTTTATAAAACGGATATTTTCTTATAAGCTTCAGTTTATATTTTGAGCATCAGCAAGCACATCATCAAGCCATGCCGGATAAGTCAAACAGAGAGATTGAACTCGAGCCTAACGGCACTGTCTCACTCTCCTATCCCACCACCAGCTGCCATGGCAACTTTCCACCGGCCATGTGCTGAACGAGCAATGGTAACGATGTTGGCACAGTGTGGTGCACGGGCAGTAGCCATAGCCTCCTTGGCGGATTTCATATGACGCAGGGCGAGGATCAGCTCGCAGACTTCGGTATTCTTCAGGAGTATGTCCTTATAGATGGCGAGATACTGCTCCTTACGCTTGCCCATCGGCATGTAGGCATCACGGACGGCCTGCAGGCCGCAGTTGATGGCATTGTAACGCTCCAGCCAGGTACGGTACTGACCGGCACTGCCCCCCTCCAATGTGATACGCTCGATATTCTGCTTCAGGACGGCGAGCTTGCCCTCTATCTTTCCCTTCTCCACCTGATAGGCCAGGTCGGTAATGCCCGGTGTACGGTCGGCAATATTCAATCCCTCGACACGCAGGCGCTCATTCAGGGCTGAGTCGATTGCCTCTGAATGAGGCACCTCCTGATAGAGCGTGAGGTTCATCTGACTACGGAAGAACTGCTTGTTGGTCATCATGGCTACATTGCGGTAGTTCTTGTGCAAGACATCATAATACCAGTCCGGCGTGAAACTGCCAGCACCCGTCTCCCCGATGGTGAACTGGTTCATCACGGACTCGTCATGATTATAGGTGACGCTCTGTGCGAGCGCCTGAAGCGGCAGCATGGCTGTCAGCATACAAATGATTAACTGTTCCTTCTTCATCGTCAATATCCAACTTCTTCTGTTACACGTTTCCACCGGGAAAAGGCATCGTTGGCCATCTCGCGGAGGGTCTTCGACTGATAGAGCGTCCGCTTGAAATAATGGGTACGGATGGTGACGTACTTCCAGATGACATAATAGGTATGGTCTATACACTGACGGATCCTGTCAAGGGACTCATTGATGTGCCCCATCACCGTCAGCAGACCCTCCGTCGTAATATGCTCCACGCCAGTGGCGTAACCAGCCAGCTCAACAAGGCTGTTCACCAGCTGTGTGCCGTCATCGCCAACCTGCTCAACGGCCCGCTGACAGGCATTGATGATGAGCGTGTCGGAAGAGACGATATCCCCGCGCAGGGTACGCTCGTTGATGAACGTCTCTATCAGGGACTCGAGCTGTCCGATCTTATAGGAGACATCATCATAGGTGTTCTTGACGTTCAGGACCGTCACGCCTCCGTTGTAGATGACATCAATAACGTCGAAACACTTGGTGTATTTGTCGAGCTTCACGTTCAGCGAGTCGTAATCGACATTGGCCTCGCGGCTGTACTGGTGCAGCAGCTCATTGGCCTGCTCCACACCACTACGGGCCATGAGGACACTACGGATGCGCTTATGGTCATCAATAAGGGCTTCGACGGACAGGAAGTCAAAGCTATACTGCGCCCGTGCCAGCATGGGCACGAGCATCAGCAGCAACAGGATTATCTTCTTACTCTTCTTCATCATCCACGATATAATCACCACGGGCCACGGCAGAAGCGACATTGCGCCAATGGCGGAAACTGCGGCCACCGATCCTAATCCTGTCCGTACCGCCAAGAACCGCCACACCAAGGTCGCGCTTCAGGTAGTCGAGCAACGTCTCACGGCTGCGCATGAACTTCTCTATGAGCACCAGCTGGGCATAAATCTTCGAGAGACGGTAGTCCACATCACGGGCTATGGCCAGACGGTCACAGGTCCACAGAAGGTGGATAGCATCCTCGTCACCCTCCGTCTCTGCCGGATTGCTATAGGCATAGTTCGCTTCAACGGAACAATTTGGGAACTCTTCCCTGAGCTCACGCATCCTGTCGTTGACCTTGGCGGCCTTCTCCTCATCGCTCAGCTCAGGATCCAGCTCCATGATATCCGCTATCTGTGAACTGGAGTAGTTGGCACTCAGCGTCCAATGGACGGCCAGGATGGCACGATGGTAGCGGATGCCGAGGAAATGGCTCTCACCACGCTCCTTGGAAAGGTCGGCACGGAACTCCACCTCACCACTGATATTCGGCACATTACCATGACGCACGAAACTCCAGCCCTGCCAGCTGCCAGCATCCGTCCAGATGATATGGTAGGCGGTCTCTATCTCATGCATGACGGCAGGGATGCGATAGGTCCCGTCGCGCTCGTCGGCATAGTCGTCTATCAGTTCCTGACGGGCATTGAGATATTTGTTGAGCTCTGCCTGGGCACGGCTCTTCTCAGCCTCCAGACGGCTGATCTCATTGCGGTTGGCATTATACTGTGCACGCAAGGCAGCGGCTTCCTCCACGCTGGCACGGCTGATCTGCGCCAGCAGGTCGTCGTTCTGCTGCTGAAGTGCACGGATCTGTTCCTGCAGCCGCGTCACCTCACTGCCCCATGTCGAGATACCCTCGTCGAGTTCCGAGGTGTCGGCACCGCCAGAAAGGGTGGTCTCCATGGCATAGCGCTTGGAGTCCTCGTCAAGGGCATGGCGCTGGTTGCCGTTCTCCTTCCAAGAGAAGTTACCCTCACCCAGATTGGCATGGTCATGGCACTCCACTGTGAAGCTGACGGTCGAGCAACCGCGCATACGCACCTCATCAGCAGCCTGGTAGTAGTTCTTGCTGTCCTTGCCGATACGATAGACACGGCCCTCCTCATTGTCGTTCAGCTCCGTGAGCTTCGCATTGAACCTCGCCTGCATGGCATTCTCATCGTCATACTGGCTGTCAAAGACCTCCTCATAGACTTCCTCATAGACATTCCACGTCTTATAGACATCAATATAATGGGCATAGGAGAAGGCCGTCGTACGGCCAGAATTCTTCTTGTAGATACGCGAAGAGCTCATGTAGTTATAGAACTGATAGTGATACTTGTCATCATGGCTGTTCAGCTCCTGACAACGCGCACGGCTCCAGCCGGCATAGCTCTCCGAGTTACGCAGTGAGTTCTCGTAGTCGGCAGACGAATACTGATAGTGTTCATCCGAGGTGCCGACACGATACCACTCACCGCCGTACATGATGCTCTCGCTGTCCGTCGGAGGAGCATAGCTGCACACCTGCTCACTGCCTGAGTCACGCCAGTAGATATACCACCGCTGGGTATAGAAGCGACCCTGCATCTCCTGAAGATAGTCACTGACATAGCTGGTGATATTATAGCCGTCAAGGGTGAAGAGGTTGGCTACGCCCGTACTGTCGGTAGAAAGAATCTGCTGCATGACCAGGTCCTTGATATTCGAGGGGTCAGAGAGCGTCTCGTACATATCCTTGAAGTCATGATAGAGCTGGAGGATCTCTCCGGGCTTCGAGTGGAACACGCCCCCAACCTTGCTGGCATTCGTCCAGACAGAGTCGAGGACGGCACCGCCACCCGAGACGATGGCACCGCCTGCCGTCATGAGTCCGTCGAGGTCATCTTCCAAATCCTCCTTGGTGAGCCCGTCACCGAAGTCAGCCAGATGATCCCACACGGCAGCCCAGTCCACCTCCCCCAGTTTGGTGAGGTCGAACAGGCCTTTCAGATTATCGTTGATGGCCAGGAAAGCGACGTCCTGAAACGACACTTTCCCGTTGGCCACCACTGTCTCGAAGGTCATGCAGAGCTGTTTCACCTGCTCGCAGGTACGAAACAGATAGGGTCCCCAGTAAATGGCCTTCTCCGGGTTCTTGATGGCTAGTGCGCCCACATCCAGCAACTTGGGCATGATCTGTGCGCTGACCATCTTATAGATACGCTTATAGTAGAAGTTCTCCTCGGCATCACCGAAGAGCCCTGCATTCTGGAGAGCCTTGCGGTCAAGCCACTTCGAGGCGAAGATGCCAGCCGTAGCCACTTCGGCACTGGTATAGTGGTCGAGGATTTTCTGCACGTCCTCGTCATTCATCAGCTCAGTGGCCGTCTCTGCCGCATAGGCTGCCGTCATCGCCGCCGTGGTCTTCAGGTCGATATTGACACTGTACCATCCCCCCGCGAAGAGGGGGACGGCCAGCATCTGCAATATGAAAGCAAAAAGAATCCTACGCATGAATCAGCTTTTTAGGAGGCAGGTTCAAGACCCTGCCCTGCTTATTCACCAACTGTGCGAACTCCAGCGACTTGCCGATACCACTACGCTCCCAGTCACGCACAAAGGCCTCGATGGCCTGCTGATGGGTACAGCAGAGTTCCCGACGGTACAGCTTCAGGGCTTCCTTCTCGGCTTTCTCCGTCGTATAGCTCATATAGCACTCACGGGGTTCCTCGATGCCGAAGACATCTCCCTCCGTGCCACGCTTGATGAAGACCTCCTTAAAGGGCGAACGCCCCACCTTATTGTCGAGACGGTTGATGGTGAAGATCTTCTTGCAGTCGATATCCGTCAGGGCCAGCGTCGCCTTGATATCATCAAACTTATCCTTGAACTTGCTCTGGTCAAGCAGCATGAAGACATCGGAGTTGTTGATAATGGCCTCCTTGACGATGGGCGAAGAGGTGATATCCTGGATCTCCTGCGTCACGACACCCACCATGGCCCAGTGCTTACGCGCCGTCTTATAGAGGTACTTGATGTACTCCGCCATGACAGGCGTGGCGATAGCCTTCCATGCTTCCTCGATGACCAGGCACTTGCGCACCTTGTTCTTGATACGCATCTTCTGGGTGAACACGTCCATGATGATGAGCACGATGATCGGAAAGAGCACCGGGTCATCCTTCACCTTGTCAATCTCAAAGACGATGAACTGCTCGTCAAACAGCGAGCCGTCCATGTCGTTGTTCAGGGTGTACTCCAGTGCACCGCCACGGTAGAACGGCTTCAGGATGGCCGCAAAGTCATTGATAGGGAACTCGATACTGTCCTCACGGATAATCTGGGGGATGCGCTGACGGGCAAACTCATAATAGCTGTTAAACGACAGCTCCTGAACTCTCAGGCTCTTGCGCTGCTGCTCACGCTTGGAAATCTCACGCTCGATCTTCTCCATGAACTTACCCTCGACTATCTCCGGTGTCAGACGCTGCAGCTGGTTCTTGGCAGCCGCCTTCTCACCCTCCGTACTGGCTTCGTCATCAATCTTCGCCTGGAGTTTCTCGCTGAGACGGCTGTTGCGCTCATAACGCTGGCGCTCCTCCTCCGTCACATCATAGGAGCCGGTGCCGTTACGCGTCTGCAGCTCTTCCTCGTACTTCTCATATTCGCCATTGCTCTTGGCCGCGATGACCAGACTCTGGTGCAGCTCCTCCTTCTCTTCCTGGCTGAAGCCCTGAAAGGGTGAGAAATACTCACGGTAATACTCGATGATGGTACGCTCGATGATATACTGCTCTATCTTCGTGGGTTCCTGAGCGCCCTTGAAGATCAGGAAGATCAGCGAGGTGAGGAAGTTCTTCTTCTCACCGAAGTTCGTCTGGTACTCCACCTCCGTCACCTTGAAGGGGTTCATGGAGATGGGACGCTCCTTGGTATAGGAGATATAGGTGCCGCCGAAATAGCTGCACAGCCCTTCATAGCTGTCACCGGTATCGACGATGACCACATCGGTATTCTGCTCATAATACTGTCTGACGACGGTATTCATGAAGAACGACTTGCCACTGCCGGAAGGACCGAGGACGAAGAAGTTCGAGTTGTTGGTATACTTGATCTTTCCTTCCTTTCCCGTGGTGTCGATAGGCATCGGCACTCCCTGACGGTCTGTGTAATAACACTTCACCGGCGTGTCATCACCCTTGGTCTGACGCTCCTTGTACATCAGGCACAAGGCAGCATCACTGAGGGTGAGGAAACGGTCATAGTCAGGACTGAGACGATAGACATTGCCGGGGAACGAGGCCACAAACAGCTCCAGCTGGTTGTAGGCACGCTTGGAGATATGGATGCCCTGACGGGAGAAGATGTTCTCAAGATGGTTCGTCACCTTCTGCATATCCTTATCAGCATCCATGGCCACAATAAGGTTATAGTGGGCATAGACGAGCTGCTTTCCCTCACGGGCTATCACCTCCTGGACCTGCTTGATGTCCTCCACGGCCATCTGGTTGGACGGGTTGGGGATGCTGGCATGACGGTTCTTCTTCTTGTCGAGCATCGCCAGTTCCCGCTTCTGGTTAGGCAGGAAGACGACCTGGTTATATACCACCGTATCCACATCTGGAATATGGTCTATCTCACTCATGAGGTCAACAGGCATCACGGCATTGTTGACCGTCATATCCACATAGGGACGCAACACGCCAGGAAGACCCACAGAGTCCACATCCAAGAGACTATAGACCTTGCACTGACGACTGCCCATGCGGATCTCCTCACTGTCAACCTTGAAGTTGGTCATGGAGAAATGGGAATCACGGAAGTTCAGCGCAAAGAAACGGTCGGCATACTCACGGGCTTCCTTCACGGTCAGGAACTCAGCACTCTTGACACCGCCGTCATGCAGCTGGTCGGCCACCTTATGGATCTTCACAAGAAAGTCACGCCACTTACTGCTGTCGTAACTCAGCAGCGCACTCTTTCTGGACTCCTGCGTTATCACCAGATAGGTACTGGCTGCCGTGTACTGGCGCCCATTGAAGAAACGGAAGTAGGCATCCGAGAGAAAACGGCCCGTAGCACCCGTTGCCAGGGCCTTGCCGTCAAAGCTCTTCCTGACGAACACGTCCTGCTTGTGCAGGGCATAGCCCTCACCCAGCGTCTGTACCACAGCCGTCATCAGGTTGGTGAAATCATAGTAACAGTCCGTATCTGCCGAATACTTCTGTACGGGGTTCTCCATCCTCAGGATGGCAGAATACTCTCCGGTCTTGGTATAGAGAACCCCTACCCCATCCGCATCCTCGATGCTGAAATAGATGTCCTTGAAGGTATTGGCTCGCTTGCCGCCCGTGCCAAAGGCCCAGACTGACAATGCCATACCTACAAGGACACATAGAAACGCTATAATAACTACTATTGTCATGCTTTCATTTCAGTTAAGTCTGTTCAGTTAGATCCGCCGCGAATGGGCGAAAATGAAGATTCCCTTATCCTCGTTCTTCGAGTGCAGTCCCTTGCGCTGCTTGAGGAAGGTCATCACACCACCGAAGGCAAGGATGACTGTCAACAGGACCAGTGCCGCTATGAAGCCGACGGCCACATAGCCGATGATGAAACCCACGATGGCACCGCCTGCCGTCCCTGCTGCCCAGTAGATGTAACGACCCTGAAAACCCAAGAATTCAAGAGGCCTTTGAAGCCCCTTGAAAACTTGGTAGTCAAGATGTCCGGTGTCGTTCATCACTCACCGCCGATGCCGAAGAACAGAGGCAGAGCCTGGGCTGCTGCAATCAGGAAGATGCAAGCACCCACGAGCATCATGATGCTCTTCTTCACATCCTGCTCCTCGTTGTTCATCTTGATGTACACACTGATAGCACCCACAACGGCTACGACACCAGCGATGGCATAGCACAGCTTCACAGCCACAGGAACGTACTTCGCAATCTCCGTGGTCACGGTTCCCAGAGCCGTGGTACCAGCGGAATAATCGCCAGCAGCATTCTGGGCGAAGGTGACACTTACCATGCAGAGCATTGCCAGAACCATACCGAAACGGGGTGACATCACTGCTTTCTCACACATGCCGACGGCTCCATTCAGGATGCCGGAAACGGCCTTACAAAACTTACTTTTCTTCATTTTTGTGTTGGTTGATTAATTTAGTTTTTGTGTTGTATAGATATTTATGAATAGCCTAATCGAACGGCGAGAATCCTGAACTGCCGTATTGGTAGCCGAAGAATGCCGGAAGCACAATAGTTGCGCCAATCAGGAACATGATGGCTCCGAACATCATCAGTACGGCCTTGGTAAAACCTCCCTCGCCAGCCTGCAACTTGATATAGATGACTGTCGCATTGTAGATGGCCAGCAGCGACGCTACGGCATAGAGCAAGCCCACGACATATCCCATCGTCAGCACCACCTCGTCAGTCATCTCGGCAAGTGCCTGGGCAGTCAGCGAGTAGTTCGTCCCGCCATTGCTGATAGTTACAAGAAACAGCTGCTGCATCATACGCTCAGAGATTTCCGACCATCTTACAGAGAATACGAGACTGTTCACTCAGCGGTCTTGCCGTGGATGCCCTATATTCATCATTGGTGTACTCGTCCTGATAAGACGGCTTGATAGACAGCATCTCCTTCTTCACGGCAACGAGACGCTCATACTCTGCCTGGCTGGCCTCGCTCTCTTCCTGCAGCAAGGTCTCGTCATCAGGGTTGTCATCAACCGGCTGCTCCTGATCTTCCTGTGTGGCTGAGCCTGAAGAGATGGATACCTCCCTGACACCTGCCTGCTGGCTGGCAGAAGAACCGTTGTCTTCCGGATGCTCTTCCTCTGCAGGTTCCTGCCCGGCATCAGCAGCGGCCTCGCCGGACTGATGGACATGGAACCCGTCTTCGGTCTCATCAATGACGGTAGAGGATTCCTCCCCGATGTCGGCTGTATTGAACTCCTCTGCCGCATCCTTCTTCTGACCTTTCTTTCCGAAAAGATCCTTCATGATCACTGCAGACATATACAGGATATACAAGCCGGTAACTACGAATGCATAAATTGCAAATGCTCCCATTGTTTTCTTTCTTTTTTAAATTTTCTGGGTGCAAAGGAACAACATAATTCGCTAACAAAGGGGCTCCGAAAATTTCATTCCTGTTTTTAACCATGTTACAATCCTAAAACTCGTAAAACGCTTTAAAACAGACTTTTACAGGACATTTTTGACCGTTTTTACTTTTGAATGCCATCTTTCTGACCCTACCACGGTCGCACCGATTCGGACTATGACGGGATAGGAGCATGCTGTCAGGGTGCGTTCCTCCATTGGAGGAGATGCCACGGGCAGTCAGAGAGTTATACGGTCATCCTGCTGATGGACGTTGCTTGTCTCAACGGAAGAGCATGTTATGCACATCCGTTGTGGTTGATAACCAGCGACGAGACAATGTCCATCGGCTGACGGCCCAACACTCTTTTCCTGCCTGAGTCATTTCCAACCAACTCCAGAACCTGATGCATCCTGGCTGGATCCTCTTATCCCAAGCCCGAAGGGACTGCGACAAGGAAGGGTGACATGAACGGCTCCGATCTCTTACTGTCCCGCCCGAGGGCATGTCCCATCTGCCTGCTGATTCCTCGCTGTCTTGGCAGCAGGACTGCTAAGGACAGCCGGAAACGGCAGCAGAGCATGGGCGATGACACTTACCTTGCGCTATGAACACACACGGCTGGCTCTCTCCACAGGCTACGAAGCTCAGCTGTGTGTGTTCCATCACAAGGCAAAAGTCATCAGAAAGCCCATGCGGTGGTACATCACCCTCTCCCACCCCACTTTTCCTAATGAACAACAACAGACCTGAAGGGGCTTGCTCCGGACTTGAACAAGGAAAGGGGCTGTTCTTGATAATCGTTCATCGCTCACTTTTGACTGCTCACATCTTGTCACCCTTTTAACAGCCTTTTTGCCTGCAAAGTTAAGGGAACGCGGGCTATGATCAAGTACCACTGCGCTTTTCGAGGAGGAAAATCAGAGCAGACTTCCGCAAATCAAGATTTGGGTATTCTCTGTTTTTCCTGCACGAAATCCTTGCTCTAAGCCCTTGGCCGTTCTCTTCATGGTCGGCAGACAAAAAGGCTAAAAGGGCGACGGATATGCCGATGCTTAAAAAAAAATTCGCGATGGACATCAAGAAACTTAAACAAGAAAAAGGCTTAGGGTTCTGTCAATCCGATAAATTTCAACTTAGAACCGCAGACGACGGGATAAATACTGTCAGCAAGTATTATGGCTATGATTGGTTTCTGGCAAGACGACGAGTTCATCATCAACTACGACGCTTCACTGCTTGAGTGCCGCAGGAAGATTAAGGCTTACAAGCGGAAGGACAAGCGTAACGAGGTCTGGCTCTAAAGGGTATTTACTATAAACTTCACAGATATGGATAAAGCAACTATCAAGTTCATGCCTGTCATCTACAAGGACGAACACCTCCATCAGGCAAGCCAGGGTATTGGCGCTACAGAATGCCGTGTCTTCGGCAATACGGAACAGCAGCTGTTCGAGAACATCAAGGAAAAAATCTGGGCTATGTCATCAGAGGCCGTCATCCTCGATGAAGCAACGGCAAAGAGGTATAACCAGTGGATTGCAGACAGCTGGAAGACATCAGTACCTCAGTGCATCAACAACATGGGACAGCGGGACATGCGCTTCGCCCTCCCCTACTCGGAGACATTCAAACGATGGCTCAGAAAGAACAACTAACAAGGAAGAAGACTATGAGTATGACATGCGGAGAGATCTGGGACATCACCCGGGACATCATCAAACCTGAAGATCTGGCAGACGAACTGCTGCAGACCTATTGGAAGGCTAACGGCCACGAGGGGAACATCAAAGACCTCGATGCCTACCCCAAGGCAAAACAACGGCTCATGCACCACCTGAACCTGTTCGTGGTAAAACAACTGGCAGATGCAGCGCAGGGAGCTGTCAGGGGACTCGAATACGGGAAATACTGCACTGGCAAATACCAGTATGTACTATAAAGAAGGTCACGGGGAGGCCCACCACCTCCCCACAAACAAGAGATAACGATGAAACAGAAAGAATGCGAGAACACGCAGGAGCCTTTGCGCATTGCCGACCTGTGCTTTGTCTATGCCAAGGCTAAATGGATGAAAACATTCAAGGCCTTCGACCTGGAGGGCCACTTCGCAGGCAGGCTGCTATATGCTTCCATGCTCGAAGACACCGATGACAACCGCTGCAAGCTGCAGGAACTGGCTGACCGCAATGCCTATGCACAGTTCCAGCTACAGCTGAGAAAGGGCGACAGCATCGTGTTCGAGACAAGGCTGTCTGCATGACACAAAAAAACATCAGGGCTGCCTCATTCGAGGTGTATGCCCTGATGCTTCCATCGTATGAAAAAACAAATAACTGTTTAACTGATAATCACCTTAGACTGTAGGTTGTCCAGATGCTTGCGCATGGTAAACATGCGGGAGATAATCTGCTCCTGATGGCTGATTTCTTCAGGGCTGAGCTGACCCATGAGGGCTTCAAGACGGTCTATGTCATTACGTATGTCACAGACGCTCTGACGGGCTCCGCAGAGCTTGTCCCTGTATAGCTCGCAATTGCTCTTATAGGTAAGCCAGTTGCGATAGAGCTTCATGACCTTCCTATAGTCTGACTGGTCAAGGTCACCGTCCTCGACCACTTTCATCAGCTCCTCATTGAAATGGTCGAAGGATTCCTTCATCTCATTATAGTCCTCGATGAACCCGGCATAATAGGCCTTGCGCTCCTCGTCGTACTGCTTGAAACGCTCGATCAGCGCATTCTTCTCCTGAATGACCTTGTCCAGACGCCTGAACTCCGTGCGCCCCACAAAACGGGGTAGCCCCTTGTTCAGGATATATGGCTTGACATCGGACTCCTGCGTTTCCTTATTGACTGCTTTATCCATCTTTTCCTTATTGGTTTTCATCCATATATAATATCACTTCACCAGTCCCTGACACATATACATGGAATGTAATAAACTGTCACAGAGAAGGGTGTAATCCTGCTTGCAGAAGCCTTTGTACTTCAGCTTCTGAAGAACCTTCTTGAATGACTCCGGATCATCGGCATACTGCCCTGCCAGGAAATAGCGCCTCCAGAGTTCCGCACCCTTGGGACGCGGGAGATCCAGATAACGGAGGATGGTCACACCGATGACAATCTGCTGACTCTGGTTGAGATGAACACTCTTGCCTGTATCATACTCGTTGAAGTCAAACAGCATCTGTGCCGTGTTCGTCACGCGGTCAATACTCGCCTGAAAGCAGTCCAGCTTGAACCAGTCCTTCAGCTTCCTCGACAATCCCACGAGTTCATCGATGGTGGTCTTGTCGGCTACCTGAAACACTCCTACCCTGATGGGCTGGCGGTTCTTCGTCGGATAATAGCCCGTCACTTTCTTGATGGACTCCAGAACTGCATGATTCCTCTTCTTGAAGGTGTCACTCTGCCAATACTCCGGCTTCTTCTCCAGATCATGCTCACAGGGAGCAAACTTGATTACATCATCAAACATCGCACTTATTCTTTTGCCGTTAAATAATCATACAGGTATTCGTAATCCAGATACCGCCTTGACTCGCTACCTGAACGTGAATTCTTCATGATGAACGTCGCCGTCATCACCTGTCCCCAGTCGTTGTTGGGAAAGAAGCAATGGACACGTTCATAGTTCACCACATCCAGCATCATCGGGATATAGTTCCTCACATCGTTCATCACATAACAGTCACAATGACAAGGAAGAGTTGCACCTCGGTCCTCCCGAAGAAGAGTGAGGTAGGCCAGATAGTCGAACATGTCCGCAAAAAGACAGCAGGTCTCAGTCTTTTTATTCGGTTCGACAGGCAGGGAGACAACTCCTAACTGACCAACAGTATTGAAATGTCTCTGTGATATGTCACGGCTGAAGAACTCCATGCCACCCTGGGTATTCCTGATACCCACTCCCCTGATGATCCTGTTCAGAAACAACACCTCACAGCTCTTCATCGATGAAGGCAGACAGCATGGGTCGAATCCCAAGGACTCCAACAGGTTGATTCCCGGGTGATCCAGAAACGTCTCAAACGTGATATTACAATTCAGATTCATTGTCAAAATCGTGATCGTTGTGGTCTATATAAAAATGTACATAGGGATAAGCCTTCGCACTCAATATGGAGATGCGCTCAGATTCTTCAATGATATGAAGCCTGCTCTTCTTGATCTTCAGCTGGGTTTCATCGATGGTCTTGGCAATATCGGCAATCGACTTCTTCGCGTCCGTAAACGACTGCTTGGAGTCATAGATGTCCGGGGACAGTGACAACAGGAAGCGTATCAGCCACTTCGGGCGTCTTCTGACTATCTCCTGCATGATTACCCTGTATGCCATCGTATGAAACCTCCTCCAATTATGAGAAATAACAGAATGATATTCTGGGTGTCGGCATTTTGGCTAACTGCCCGGCTGACAAGCCGCCAGTATGAGCTACTGGAATTGAACTGGTTGTGTGAGAATTGGTCGTCTTTTCTATCTTCTTCATAATAACTAACTATTGAAAACAGGTGCAAAATTACGCAATTCGTTTTAGATAAATATTGTTTTTAACAAATAAGTCTTGTTTTTAACACTTATATTTTCTTAATATGAAAACAATCTCGTAAAAGAGAATATAAAAAAAGCGCCACTCTATTTCGGGGAATGACGCTTAATATCTATGCTTAAACTGACGGTTTATCAGTCCTTGATCTCCTCGTAGGAATCCATCTCGGTTTCTTTCAGGAAGTTGTCCATAGCCTTGTAGACGTAGGCCTTGATGTCCTTGATCTCGCCCTTCTTGTCGTTCTTCACCAGCATGTAGATGCTCGACACCTTGGTCATCATCTCGGTGACGTTCTCCTCGTTGACGCGCTTCATCAGGCTCTCAATCTCCTGCTGGGTGAAACCGAAGTGCTTCATGATAAGCTCCTGCAGATGGGCGTACTGACGGTCGTAGACGGCCTGCTCCTCATTGCCAGCGAGCTTGGGCGACTTGAAGATATGGAACTCTATCTGGTCAGGTTCGCCGGACTTGCGCGAGCCGGTATATTTCTTCTGATAGGTGAAGTAGCAGTCGCAATAGCCTGCCTTGGCCAGCTCCTCCAGCTCCTTCTGTGCAGGGTCAAGGACACGGGCAGCGAGCTTGCGGAACTCACGGTACTTGTCTTCGAGCTGGAGCCACTTGCGCAACTCCTGCGACGACATGATGCTGCGTCCGGCACGGGTCCAGGCCGTGATATACATATAGATACGCTGCGTGTACTTGTTGTTACTGCTGGTGACGACCTCCTTACCCAGACGGTGCCAGCCCAGCTCGAAGGAGACGAGCTTTTCGGCGACCTCCTTGTCGATATGCACGACGACGTAGGTCTTGTACTTCTCTTCGGGGATGAAGACATCGCACAGGCTGGTGACCTTGATATAGCGCTTGCCCTCCTTCGACTTGAAGGGTATCTCGACGGGAATGCTGGGAAGCATACGCAGCGAGGAGCGCAACTCATTATAGTGGTTTCGGTCGATGCCGAAGGTCTTGAAATCGAGGTTGAACGACAGTCCGCCTTTCTCGTTGGCAATCTCACCACGCTGGAGGGTCGAGAGGTCACGGACACCACCACCGCTACCGTTGCTCTGGTCGAGGATCTTGCGGAGGATGTCCTGCAGACATTCAAGAATGGACATCAGCACCTTGTTCTGCACCGACGTGTAGTTGTGACGCATCAGGGTGAGCGTCAGGGGAGCCAGCAGCCAGGTCTCTTCCTCAATGGGGATGAGTCCTTCGGGGAGCTTGACTTTGGTGCTCTTGCGACCAGGTTTCTTCTTGGGTTTCGTCTGCTTGGCAGATTCTTCCACTTTGCTTGCTGTTGACTTAGCGGTAGTCATTTTATGTGATGATTTGGGGTCGAACGTTCAATTTCGGTTGTAAAAGTACGATTTTTCTGTGTAACAACCAAATTTTAAAGGTACTAATTTTTAACCGCCACAAAAAGGGAACATGACTCTTTTGATGTTCCTATTTTGTTCCGATTGCACGTTAACTAACTGACTGATAGTCAGATAAAACCATTTTTAGGTGCACGATTTTGTTCCGCTTTGAAAATGTTCCTTTTTTGTTCCGCAAAGTATGCAGGATGCGTCTGACAATGCGGTTTGCAGGCTATTCAAGGTGCATGATTTTGTTCCGCTTTTCGCTCGAATGATAAAAATTGTTAATCAATCTCGTGAAACCCCTTTATTTACTGAAAATCGTCCTTCAAGGTGCACTGATTTGTTCCGCTTAGGAATGTTCCTATTTTGTTCCGATAAGGTGCCTGGAACTACCAAATATAGGGACATGGAGGTGCATGGTTTTGTTCCGCTTCGGGTTGATTCGCCACAAATAGGGAACTTGCATGGTTTTGTTCCGCTTCACCCCATCCTATAGTTTACTTTTCAAGTAAACAGAGATCTTTATCTGGTTGCGTGTCTCGAAATGTTCCTATTTTGTTCCGCAAGTGTGCCAGAAGTGGCATTTATAGAGGGTTTTGGCCATGTCGAGGTGCATGATTTTGTTCCGCTTTATGGTTTCAATTCAAGTTCGACCGCCACAATTTTGTGGCATCTCGCTAAAAATGTTCCTATTTTGTTCCGTTTTCGGCCTGAATAGCCTTAAAACAAAGGTGAAGTGCACTAATTTGTTCCGCTTTCCGGTTGAGCCTTTCTTGATCGTTAATCTCTTAATATAGCTTTTTTTATTGATAATATTTTTTATTTTTCCCTTTTGTTAAAAATGTCTCGTATAGATAGTTTTTTTCTTTTTATAAAAATCAGTATTAGATGTATAGCATTGGCGTAACTTATTGATATAGATACGTTTGCTTTGATTTTCCGCCACAAGAAGGGAACATCTGCGCCACAAATAGGGAACATAGCTGGAACAATTTCGGAACATGACCGCCACAAAAAAGGAGCGTCTTCGGAACAGTTTCGTGGCATTTTATGAAAACCGCCACAAATAGGGAACTTTTACCGCCACAAATAGGGAACATTAGTGATTTTATTTCGAAAAATTGACAAAATCTGTTGAAATTGCATGGTTTTGACTCTTTCCTGTTCACCTCTCCCCTACCCTATTTGCTTTTAGTATTACATTTCTGCATTTCTTGAAATCCTTTTCGCTACAGTACTTCTGAGGCATACCGCCACAAAAAAGGTACTTTTCTTCGTGATGAAGCAAGTACCTTTGGAACAAAAATGGAACATTTTCGTTTTTCTTTACCTAAAACGGCATGTCTTTGTCTTTGGTTGCCTTGTTGATTTCCTTTGCCAGGGCCATATAGTCCTCAGCACCGTTGCTCTTGGGACTATATTCGAAAATACTCATGCCGCAGGCTGCTGCCTTGTTGAGCTCCTCGCACTGGCGTATAGCCGTGTGATAAAGGTTCTCAGAAGCCTGTTCAAGCAAGAGTTCCTTGATCTGCTTGCTGACACCCCACCTGGTCTGTTTTGTGAGCAGGTAATGACCACTGACCTCCTTGTTGTTCGCACGGATAATCTGTGTAAGTTTCTTGGCTCCAGGAATGGAGAACTTATCGGCAATAGGGATAATCAACTCGTCAGCAGCTACGATGACGTTGACAAGCATTGCGCCAGAACCTGGAGCAGAATCGATGATGATGTAGTCATACTCGTCTTTCACTTTTTCCAGCCAGTCGGCCATGTATCTGGTGGCTCCCGCATCTTCTTCAATAGAGAGTTCAATGTTGTGTGAGTCTGCATCTAATGCCGATGAGCCAGGAATGAGAAACAGCTTCTTCGATACCTGCTGTGGCTGCACCTCTATATCGTCGTTGTTAAGATAGTCTGAAAGTGTGGGAACGCTAACCACCTCGACGCACTGCATGGTCAGGTTGCACTGTCCGTCAGCATCAACCAGCAGCACCGTCTTGCCCATCTTTGCAAGGGCAGCACCGAGGTTCGCTGCCGTCATGGTCTTCCCTACCCCACCCTTGTGGTTTACGACCGTTATAATTCTTGTTTTCTTTGTTGTTGCCATAATCTGTATTTCACTTTAATAGTTCCGGATATGTGCTCATGATGGCATGTCCGATAATCTCCTTGATAGTTATCTTCTCGTCTTTTGCTTTCTTCCTCAATGCGGTGACAAGCGTCTCCGGAAGCTGCAGGTTGACAGACACTTCGTCGATGCCTTTGATGAGTTCCTTGCGAGGACGACCCTGCTTGGGAGCTTCAAGTCCTCCGACACCCTTTGCGCCGCCTTGCTTGAGAATTTGCTGAGCCACTTGCTTGATGAGCTCTTCTGATCCCATCACATCTTCCAGGGTAAGAGGCTTACGAGGCTCAGAAGCTGGTTCTGACGCAGGCTGTGAAACTTCCTGGGCTACAGTTCCCTCTTCTGCAGCAGGAGCGTTGACCTGGGGCTTCTCTGGTGTTTCAGGAGCAACCTTCACTGGATCCTCCTCTGGCTTAGCAGGAGCAGCTGCAGGCGTCTCTGTTGAACCTGATTCAGGTGCAGCCTGTGCCCCACCCTGCTGGTGTACTATATTGTCGAATCTCTCAACTGTTGTTCCGTTCAGGAACCCCGTGTTACCTTTCTTCTTGATAGCCATAATACATTGCGTTTAAATTTGATGTTGCGAAGATACGAATTTATCTTTAATAAAGTTCCACGAATTTATCTTTATTAAACAATATGATATAGGATTTAATAAATATTAAGAATATTCTTTATTATTTATGAAGTTCTGTGTTTAATAAATAAGAATCTTATTCTTTATAATAGATAAAACTAAATATATAATAAATACGATATTATATCTTTAATATTTAAATACACTATCTTTAATAAATAAGAATAATATTATTTAATAAATAAACAGTTTATCTTTATTAAATATATTACTATTATCCTTACTAATACAAGACTTCTTCTTTAATATTTATATTGTCTGAAATGTCTCTCAATCAGATCCTGTGAACTTTTTCTTCGAGGTCTGCCCCTTTCTCTTTGGAGATGGTGTCTAACTTGCCATCTGGCAGGTACCCCATGCCTATTATATGCTTATCAAGCCAATCGAATGTTTTCGCCTAACCGCTTCATATTCAATGATTAAATATTTTATCTTTAATAAATATGAAGTTTTTCTTTAAGAATAATAACATTCTCCCTGGTTTGTACTGGCAATGTGTCTTTGGACTTGTTTTTATTTATTAAAGAAGAATCATTATTCTTTAATAATTCACATACTTATTCTTGGCGTGTTCCACATGGTTTGGGTCGGGACGATTCGTGTTGATTTATTAAAGATATAGTCCCAGATATATTAAATACAAAATATATTCTTTAATAAATATAAGTATTAAACTATAATAAAGAAAAACTAAAAACTTTATTAAAGAAACAACTATTAATTTAATAAATATAAAGCTTGCTATTTAATAAAGAAGTGATATAATATATATTAAATAGAATATTTCAGATTTATTAAATACAAACATATTCTTTATTATTCAATAAGTTTATTCTTTATTATTTATCAGCACTTTCTTAAAATTGTGAGTTTCGCTCATGCCCTCCCTTATGGGTAACTGAACAGTCACCTCTTGCTAATACCTTAAATCTTGATATACGAATTTAGAGATTACAAATGTGATGACTGGTCAACTCAAGTAGAGTAGGGGGCTTTTCGATAAACATTTGGCTTTAAGCATCATACGTTATTCATAAATATTAAAGATTAAATAACTTATTTATTAAAGATAAAATATACTCTTTAATATTTCCTAATCTCTTTTGGTTCCTTTCTACACAAATAACCTTAAAAATTCTCAGATAATTCTATTCTTATCAAGAATTCTTCGTATCTTTGCAGAATATAAACGGTTATAGAATGCCTACGAAGCGAGACTTGAAGAAAGAGCAGGGTAGGGGAGATCAGATAATCGTCCCGATGACTGTCATCATGATGCGCCAGGGTTACGACTTCTGGCAGAACAAGGTTTTGCTCGCTATTATCGATCAGTTGCAACCCTATATCCGTGAAGGATCACAATATGACTTGTTCGGAATTCAGGAGGATATTCTCTTCTCGATTCGTTTCAAGGATATGGGTATTCGTAGAGCAGACTATGCTAAGTTCCGTTCCAGGTTAAGCACGCTTTCCTTGATATCCGTTGCCATTCCCAGTAAACTTAACAATGAGTCTTACAAACGCTATCATCGTTTGGGTACGGTATTCTTCGAAGAGGGTGATAGCAAGGACTTCATGATTCAGCTCGACAAGGATGTTGTGAATCATATCATCTCTAAGGAATATGGATTCTGCGAAATAAGCAAGGCCGCATTCTTGGCTTGTAAGACCCGGTATAGCCAACAGATTTACCTGATGCTTGCAAGTTGGCGCAATGAGAACCAGCATACAATTCCAATGGCAGAACTGGAGAGACAGCTTACTGCAGCACAGACTCAAAAACTACTCTGCACTTCTCCCGAACAAAAGACCATGGTGCCAAAGGATATTGACACTATTCTTACCGCCACAAAAAAGGAACTTGATGAACTGTTAGCATCAGGTTCCAGTGATCTCTCATTTAATTATTCCATCGATGACGATGGGGTAGGGGAGAAGCTCCTGCACGTAGAGATTGTCACGTCAGCGTCATAGTAACACCCTTCTTGCCATTAATCTCACACGATTCTCTCTTGCTGTGTTGCCTGTCGTCGAGTCCGGCAACCTGCATCGTCTTCAGGTTCAGAACTGGCGAACCATAAGGGCCTGTTATCTTCATCAGCTCTGGGCAAAGACTCAGTGCTCCTATTGCTATTGATTTTACTCTTCCCATCATCGTAATGCTCTTCAGGTTCGCGTTGCCACTGAAGGCATCTTCATGGATGTTGGTTACAAGTTCTGGTATAGTTACGTTTACCAGATTACAGCACTGAAAGCATGCCTCGGAAATCTGTGTGATGGAGTGGGGGAGTGTTATCTTCTTCAGACCAGTATATGCAAAGGCATTCTTGCCAATCTCCTTCATGGAATTTGGGATATAGACACTATTTAGTTTTCTCCTGAAGAATGCGTTGTTAGCGATGATCTCTGTGCCTTCATGAATCCTCAGATCCTTGGGACAGCTCTTCGTGGCTGCTCCATAACATATCTTGTAATCACTGGTATAGAGCACGCCATGTTCTAATCTAAAATGAGGAGAAAGCACAATGAGTTCTTCCAATGAGTAACAGGAAGCAAACGGGTTAACTGTCTCTATATGGCGGACATTTTTTGGAATTATAAACCTTTTGAGATGAGTATTCCCAAACGGATTATAGCCAAAGGCCAACACAGTGTCTGGTAATTTGATTTCCGTAGCAAAAGTATCGCAAAATGCCCCATGACAGATGACTTGAGTGCCATATAGAACAGAATATGTCGTCAGTTGTCCGGTAGCATTGATGAGCTTTTTTCTGTCCTTGCTATAAAAGACATCATGTCCGTCGTTGACCTGATGAATGACATCCTCTTCAGTCAAGGCTGTGTGTATGCACAAATGACCTTTGATGTGTGATGGAGCCTTTTTTTCCGACTCACAATTTGTTTTTTCTAAGCAAAACGTCTCCAGGCATTCATTTATATCCATTTTACAATCTTCCTTCTAGATTTTTATCATTTAAATTGGTGTTTTTTAGGGTCATATTATTCCCATTTTAAGTGCTTCGTTCCAGTCCTTGCTGGGTTCCGGCGACTTCTCTTGTAGGACGCGGTTGCCATAGATTCCTGTCATGGCACGGAATGTCTCGACATCCACAAGATCTGATGCGATATCAAACTGCTTGTCACCAAGCTGGAAATGCACCATCTCGCCATTGATGCTGAATTCTAAGTTCTTCGCCTTATATTCAAGGAGGCAAACCATCCGGCATCCATAGAGTCTTCCCTGCAGGTCGTTGTCGAAGCAATCAATTGCCTGCGCCTTGTGGAAGAAGTTCATCGTTTCTGTTATCTGCTGATCAGAGAAGCTGCCGCCTGTCGATGCCAAAATGCAGCCAGTGAAATCTATTCTGTCATGGTTCAACTGCCAGAACGCCATGGCATCAAATGCACTCTCAAAGAAAAACACTCTCTGTATTTGATGGGGTAGGGGAGCGGCCTCTTTTCCGTGGGTGGATTCCGGCTCTGTCATCCATAGCCCAGAAGTACTGTTAGTCCCTTCTGCCTTTCCCTTGAATCCCTTATATCCTCTTATCTCATATCCGACAATCTCTGCAGAACCGGGGATGTGATATGGAAAGCCAAGATTGTAAATGGCTTTTGGGCTTGTGCTGTCCTCATCTGCCTTTTTCCTCACCAGCTCGATGAATGGTGCAAAAACCATCGCTGCCTCCCTGCTCAGTCCGCGTTGTTCAAAGAAGGTCATAACGTGGTCTATCCGTTCGGCAGTGTCCAGTCTGTCATATCTGGAAGCATCAAATTCTTTTGCCTCATGGATGCCTGCCTTGTCCAGGTAATCGTCAAGATTGAATGATTCCTTTTCCTCTTTTCCCATATACCTGGCCAACACCCTATTCAGCGTATCCACATCATTCCTTCCTGTCACGGGAAATGCCGCCAGGTTCTCGCGTATGAAGTCAATCAGGTCACCCTTTCCGCCGTCTCTGCGCCAGTAACCCTGATTCTCCAGATTCTTCGGATTCTTGACTATCACACGGTCTATTTCCTTTCCGTGTTCGTCTCTCAGCACGAAGTTGGGACTCACGCCGCCCTTCGACTTGTCGTACTTATACCCCAAGTCCAAAAGCACTTCGACGATGCTTACTTCCTTACGCGCCTCACGATAATCTATCTTCATCCTAATTGAACAATCATCAATAGTTACTAATCTTCCAGATCTTGAAGCCGTTTCGCTTCTCGAGGTCAATACCTACGACATACGTCTGGTTGCCTACCTTCACTTCCACAGACTTTCCCTGTCTTATCTTCTCACGCTGGGTGCGGGTCAGCTCCGTACCGTGGATATCGGTTGGTATCAGCCTGCCGATGTCATCTGCTTTCGCGTACAGCAGACAGTTCGTCAATTGGTCCAGTTGTACGAAACAGCGGTTCCGCTGTCCGTCAATGACGGCTTCCGTATAGATAACCCCCTGCCGTTTCAGTCGCTCAATGTCCCGTTTCGACAGTTCGAGGTCACCAGTCTGTATCTCGTCATATTGTGGGTAGGCTTTCACTTCTACACCCCCGTCAGGCTTGCGTATAAATCCCAGTCGGGCCAGTCTTTCCACAGTCTCGCCGTCACTGTTTGTCAATTGCAGTGGCAGCAGACTCGTGGTCTGTCCCATACACAGCATTTCCAAGTCTTCTTTGGGCAGCGTGTAGAAGTCATGTTCCGTAAATCCAAATGGCTCGAACAACTTCCATGTATCTTCGTTAATGGGATATATTTCAAGCATAAAAATTTATTAATCTGAAAAATTTCCATGAATTTTGCCGCAAAATTACTCAAATTTTTCTATTTGAGCGAACTTTTCTCGATATTTAACACAAAATTTCACGCAAATAGCATCACAAGGACGCTGATAATGGTAACGGAAGTGGTGAATATGCGGAATTCCCGTTCTGGCAGGAACTTTACTAAACGGATGCCAAGGAACGCTCCCATCAAGACAAACGGAATGGCACAGGCATCAATAGCCAGAGTCGTGTAGTTGATATTATGCCAGGCAAATACCTGAAGGGGTATCTTCAGGTAGTTGACACAAAGGAAGAACCAGGCATTTGTACCAACAAAAGCCAGTTTGGGCATACGAATGGAAAGCAGATAGATGGCCATAACCGGTCCTGCTGCATTGCCTATCATTGTCGTGAAACCGCCCAGCAATCCGAACAGAGGGCTATACCACCAGTGGTCGGCAAGAATGTTTTCCTTACCTTTCCATTGGCTCCAGAGCATCACCACAAGAACCAGTGCAAGGCAGGCTCCCATCAGATGTTTGAACTCTTGTGCAGGAATCAGGTGGTCAACCCAAAGGGCAAGAAAGAACCCTGCAATAGCCATCGGAAGTAGCTTCAGGATGTATTTCCACTCTGCTTGTCGACGGTAATAGCTCACACCTATCAGGTCTGCGAAACAGAGAACTGGTAGCATTAGTCCTGTTGATGGTTTTGCGCCGAATGTCATTGCCAACAATGGCACTGTCAGGATAGTCAGTCCCTGGACTCCCGTTTTCGACATGCCAACAAATAGAGCTGCCACGAATAATATTATCCATGACCAGTTGCTCTGAATATATGGTGCAAAGTCTATCATCTATTGTTTATTAACCAGGCGAATCCCTTTGCCATCCGCTTGTCGGAATCGACGAAGTGATTGCCTGCATTCCATTCAAGTATGGTATTAATCTTTTGTTCCGTCAATAGCTCATGCTGCTTACGGATGGCATTGCCGACCTGCGCCATCACAGGATTCTTTGCCTTTTCCTCTTTATCGCCAAGACTGAGATAGACGGACTTTGCAAGCGGTTTGTTTCCTGATGCATAATCAATCCACTGAGGGTACCATACAGATGGAGAGGCAGCAGCAATGCCTTCAAACTTGTCTGTCTGATACCCAGCCCATAAGGCAAACAGTCCAGCAAGAGAATAGCCACCAAGTATGAGGTGAGGAATGTCTTCTTGAACCTCTGGTAGCAGTTGGCTTGTGATGAACTCCAGTGTCTTTTCTGCTCCATCGCCAAAAGGAGTCTTACCGAATACAGGAGGTGCACCCCAGGGAGTCAGTTCTTGGTTCCAGTCCTTTATCATAAAAGCCACAAGAGAAAAAGACTTATCGGACAACTCCTTGATTGTTTCGACTTCTTGATCCAATCCTTCCAAGTCATGTTCATCAATAGGCTGGATTAGCAGGTGTTTGGCTGCTTCATTCTGATACAGAAAGCATGTCCTATCGGAGAGAGTGTATTCCTTTTTAGTCATAGTATTCTATTGGGAGTTCTTCGCTGACATTGAAATCGTCGTGGAATCCGTCATCATACTTATAAACAATTCGCATGCCGCGATAGGTTGAAGGCACTTTCAGCACCTCAAGCAGATGCCACTTGGGGCGGCCAAAATCGTATGACTCCCTATCGAGGATAATTACGTTCGAAACGAAATCGAAATGGTAGTAGCCGCCACCAATGCATTGTTCACCAGGCTTCAGCAGGTGCTTATGCTGGTTGACCATTCCCAGACGGAATACTCCATTTATGCAGATGATAAACTTTGGTAACGTCATTGCTCTACTATAGTCATAGTGACATTTTGCCTTTCGACTTCTCCTTCAGCAGACAATATTTCTGCACCTTTTACATCATTGCTTGTGACAGTCAATTCATATTTGATGTGTGATCCCGCTTGACTGAATCCCTCAACTGAGATAATGTCACCCTTATATGTATCTTTTACATCGATAGGTTCGCAATACTCACATCGTGTAACTACACCTGTCACGTCGTTGCCATCCCTCTCAAATGTCATGCTTGCTTTATCCTCACACAATAGTCCCCGTCAGACTATAGCTTTGAGGAGTATTTGGTATCGAGTCCGTTTTTTCAATTGTCATCACCACCGTCGAGTCAGCAGTGGCTACATCGGCACTTTCTGTCTGTGTCTTCTTTCCACCACAGGCAATAAGAATCATCAAGCAGGATATTATAAAAACACTTTTTCTCATATTCCTATAGTTTTAACTTAAACTATCCTTATCCTTTTATGAAGCGGATTCTGTTTCTATTCTTTTGTTAATCTGTATACTGCCAATGTGGGCAGGAAGACTAATAGCAATAGCGTAATCTCTACTAATGCGTAGGATCCGAAGTAGTCAACCAATGTCTGGAACTTCAGTACTCCATCAACCAGAATGACTAAGAAGACAAACCAGCAGAGACAGAATATTGCAGCATATTTGATTTTTCGTTTCTTCAGTTTCATTCGTTGATGTAGTTTTTAGTGGACATATCATAATACAGAGCCTCCAATTCCTGAAGAGTTAGGTTCTCTACAGAGTGCTCGATTATCCTTATCAGTTCTTCACGACGATAATCGTCTGACTGTCCGAAACGTCCTGTGTAGGCCATATCACTTAACGATTTCGTCAATAGCCTTACGGCTCTTGGGCTTCATCTCGTCTGCAGCATAGCCCAATGGAATGATGACGGCAGGTTCCTCATTCTCAGGTAAGCCAAACTGCTCCTTACAGAGATTAGCGTTAAAGTTGCATACCCAGCAGGTAGCCAGGCCTTGTTCCGTTGCAGCCAGACAAAGGTGTTCCACGGCAATGGCAATATCAATGTTGCCATGATGTTTGCCATCGGCTCTTACCCACTCTTCATCATGCAGGATAGAGGCAATGATATACATCGGAGCTGTCTTGAACCAGTCACGATTATAGCATTGCTGAAGCTTAGCCTTGTCCTCCTCATTGCTGACAATGTGGAATAGCCAGGGTTGTTTGTTCACTGCTGAAGGTGCAAAGCGGACACATTCCAGAATATAGTCTAACTTCTCTTTCTCCACGTTGATAGACTTATAAGCCCTACAACTGTATCTGTTCTTTACAAGTTCTAAAAAAATCATATATTACTCTCCTATGATTGTTACGACCAGTTTTCTTGCCCCACCGTAATTCCGGTACTCGCAGAAGTAGATTCCTTGCCAGGTTCCCATGTTCAAACGACCGTTAGTAATGGGTATCGTCAGGCTGACACCACTCAGTGTTGACTTGGCATGAGCAGGCATATCATCAGCACCTTCTAACGTATGTTCATATTCTGGTCTGTTCTCAGGAACAAGACGGTTAAATATGGTTTCCATATCCACTCGAACATCGGGGTCTGCATTCTCATTGATGCTCAGACCGCAACTCGTATGCTTGCAGAATATATTGATGATGCCCGTCTTAGGCAACTTGGGCAGTTGGCTCAGTATCTCATTGGTCACCAGATGAAATCCGCGAGACTTAGATTTTAGCGTTATTTCTACTTGCTGAATCATAACAACTTCATAAACAATCCTAATTCTAAGGTGCAAATTTACAAAATCTGCTGAAAAATCACTAACTTTGCCCTGTTAATACAACATAGTTTAAGAGAATAGGCTTATGATTGACCAGATTATTGACTATAACAAGACCTTCGTAGAACAGAAGGGCTACGAGAAGTATCTGACCAGCAAGTACCCCGATAAAAAGTTGGCGGTGCTGTCGTGTATGGACACCAGACTGACAGAACTGCTCCCTGCAGCCCTTGGCTTGAAGAATGGTGATGCGAAGATCATCAAGAACGCAGGTGGTCTGGTGATTTCTGCCTTCGACTCGGCCATGCGTAGCCTCATTGTGGCTATATATGAGCTGGGTGTGGAGGAAATCATGGTGGTGGCTCACTCGCATTGCGGAGCCTGCCACATGAGTTATGACCACTTCCATCATGAGATGATAGCCCGTGGTGTTACGGATGAGACACTTGATACCATCCGTAAATGTGGCATCAACCTGGATCATTGGTTGGAGGGATTCAAGGACACACCTGAATCTGTCCGCAAGACAGTTGAGACCATCAAGACCCACCCTCTTGTACCAAAGGATGTGGTGGTTCGCGGGTTTATTATAGACTCAGAGACTGGCGAATTAGAAGAAATAAGATAGCACTTATGAAACATATCGCCTTTTCATTCATATTGGCTATCTTGTTATTCTGCTCTTGTGGCAACAATACCACAAAGAATAAAATAACAGCTGAGATGGCCTATGAAGGAGTCAGCAACTATTGCCATAGCGCGTATGACTGGAGCATAGCTAAGGAGAACCCCTCCATCATGTATGTTCAGATGGGCGAAGAGACCGATTCTGCCTATCAGGTGGTATTCCGCAGTTATACAGGGGCATTCGTCAATTTCTATGTCGATAAGATAAGTGGTACAACGAGAATGGAAGAATATGTTCCTACCCTTGATGTCAGAAACGAGGCAGGAACTATTAATCTATTCGATTATTTAGAGAAGAAATGAAGAAGATAATAAACCCTTGGCGCAACCATCCTGAGTATAACTGCTTTGGTTGTTGTCCAGACAATCCCATCGGACTTCATCTGGAGTTCTATGAGGATGGTGACTATATCGTAAGTAAATGGAATCCGCAGCACAATTATCAGGGCTGGGTGAACACCATGCACGGTGGCATACTGAGTACGCTGATTGATGAAGTATGTGGATGGGTGGTCACCCGCAAGCTACAGACCAGCGGCTATACTGTCCAGCTGAATGTGAAGTTCAAGAAAGCCATTCCGACGACAGAACCAGAGCTGACGATACGAGCAAAAGTCGCGAAGCAAGTCCGCAATCTGGTATATATCAATGCGGAGATCGTCAATTCGAAGGGAGAACTCTGTAACGAAGGCGAGGCCATCTATTTCCTGATGAATCAAGAGAAGGCCAAGGAAATGGGATTCTTACACTGTGAAGTCGAAGATGAATAGCAAGAAGGATCCAATGGGCAGAGCCATTGCCGAATACTGGGAAACAAAGAGGGCAGACAGGCTCAGGGTGTTCTCCCCGATGTTCGAGGAGGACGAGATTCCCCTGACTACACTATTCCGCAGCTATGAGGATATGCCCGAGATAGAACGTAAGGCTCTTAACATGGCTAAAGGGAGGATTTTGGATGTAGGAGCCGGAGCTGGTTGCCATTCATTGGTTCTCCAAGAGCGAGGTATGGATGTAACCGCCATTGATATTTCCCCTCTTTCCGTAGAAACTATGAAAGAACGAGAGGTCAAGAAGGTCATCGAACAAGACTTCTTCACTCTGGAGGGTCAGTATGATACCATCCTGATGCTGATGAACGGTATAGGAATCGTGGGAACCTTGGAGCGTATGCCAGAGTTCTTCAAGCAGCTCGACTCTATTCTGGCTTCTGGAGGTCAAGTTCTTTGTGATTCTTCGGATATAAGCTATGTGTTCGAAACAGAGGATGGTATCATAGAACTACCAGATGACATGGGGTATTACGGAGAGCATAGCTTCCGGATGCAATACAAGGACACCATCGGAGAGCCCTTTGACTGGCTATATATTGATGCTGATACCCTGAAGCAAAAATCAGGGAGATGCGGATATGCAGTTGAGTTGGTTGCTGAAGGTGAACACTATGATTATTTGGCGAGAATCACAAAGAAAGAATAGCAATGGCAAGAACATTATCTGCGGCAAGTTTATCAAAATACTTTGAAGGAGGCATTTATTATGACTTCCTTCAGTATGTGAAGTCTGACAAAGAATTGGCTTTTGAAATCAGAGTGAATGATGAAGTGATGATATATTGTCAGAAGAACCTCCTTCTCAGAATATCACACAGGAAGAACACTTCTGATAATATCACTATGCTCAACCCTCGCTATTATACCAATAGAAAAGATGGTTTGACATTAAGTGCGCAACTAAGAGAGCCTGCCGATTTGCAGGATATGGCCAAGGTTAAGCTGTATTTTGAAGATGCCAAGGCTCTGTGCAAAAAATATAAGTCACACGATGAATTCATCGTTCAGCAACAGTACAAAGCAGATCACAGTTCTTTTGATGAAGAATTTCTTGCTATTGACATGGAATGGGCACCAGACCAGGCCAAGATACCAGTGGAATATCGAGTGGCAAAGACTAAAATTGATTTGCTTGTTGTCAGCAATAAACCCAATGAAGATGGTAAGCATGAAGTATATCTGGCTGAGGTAAAATGTGGATTGGGAGCTGTTGATGGCAAGTCTGGTATCGAGGATCATGTGAGAATGTCACAGGGCATCATCAACAACGTCTATGTGAGACAGGCCCTTCTTCAAGATGTTACGAGTATCATCAAACAGAAAACGCAGTTGCAGCTATTTGAAGGTTCGCCCATCAGATACAATTTCTCAGAACGCCCCAAAATCATGTTCATTCTCGCAAACTCTTCCGAATACGACAAACTTAGTTTCGACAGGATTATCAAGAATCTGGGAGAGGTAGGGCATGATATTAAGGTTGAGTATCTTGCATCCTCCAAAGAAATACAGCCCGCAAAAGCACATTATGGAGGGGATAGCGAATATAGAAAGGCTTGTCGCCTGCATCAGGCATGGTTTAGAGAGAATGTCTTGAAACTGAAGATGGGACGTAACCACTCTACACGTAAGGGTACAAATGAAACAGCAGAGGAATTTGAGCATCGACGTACAACAGAGACAGACATTGCTATCCTTACCAATGCTGATGCCGCACGTCTAATGAACTTTGTTCCTGAATACCATGAAGAGATAGGAAAAGCATTATGTGAAGACAGGGGCAAAATCCCTACAGATTTTGGTTTGATGGCCAATATGTTGCGAAGCGAGCATGTCCCCTGGAATGTATTTGTTCCAATGATGACAGACCTTGTGGCTGCTGCAAAGTGTTTTTCGGAAATACTTCCACATAGAGACATCACGACAATATTCAAATGGCAGATAGAATATGCTCCCAATACAATTAACGACAAAACAGCTTTTGACGTTTATATTGAATATAAGACATCGAGGGGTGATACAGGCATTATTGGAATAGAGGTAAAATACACTGAAGAAGGTTATAGTGTGGGCAATAAGGAGTTTGCAATGATGCAGGATCCAGAGTCTGCCTACTCGGTTACGACACGCAATAGTGAGTGTTTTGTCAATAACGACCCCCTGCAATTCAATAATCCTGATTTCATTCAGCTATGGAGAAATCACATTCTTGGACTGGCAATGCTCCAGCAAAAGAAGACTAAGTATCTATATTTTGACTCTCTCACGCTATATCCGTCTGGGAACACTCATTTTCACTCTACTGGTAGTCACATAGGAGTCATTGAAGCATACGAAGAGTTGCTGACAAACAAAGGGAAAGACACATTTCATGCCATTACATACGAAGACTTTTTCAAAGTCCTGGGAAGGCATTATAAAAGTAATAGAAGCTTATTGTGGCTGAAATACCTTGAAACAAGATACATCAACATCATACATTGATAAGATTAAAATTATGGAAGTAACAAACCTGTTGGTATTCACGGAACGGAAACAACTGAGGGAATGGTTTGAGAAGTATCATCTTTCAGAGAAATGCTGTTGGGTGGCTTGCAACAGGTCAAAGACTCCCAAGCCTGACACACTGCCCTACATTGAAATAGTAGAGGAAGCCTTATGTTTCGGATGGATTGATTCTATGGTAAAGAAACTGTCTGACGGACGGTTGGCACAGAGACTTTCACCAAGAAAGAAAGGTAGCCATTGGACCGAGTTGAATAAGGAAAGATGTAGGCAACTTGAAGAAAGAGGCCTAATGACAGATTCAGGAAGGATGGCATTAAGATAAGAATAACGATATGAGTTTCATCAAGTACATAGCAGACGAGAACCACTACAAGGAAGTCCTGTCTTTGGTGGGTAAAGCCAAACAGACGGTGTGGATTGGGACGGCAGACATTAAAGACCTGTATGTTGATGACAAGCCATTCCTTGCACTGATTGCCTCCTTATTGAAGAAAGGCATAGAGGTCAGGTTGATTCATGCCAAGGAACCAGGAACGGCTTGGCGGGAGGATCACGAGAAGCATCCTATCCTCTATGACGGCATGGAACGTGTGCTATGTCCGAGAGTCCATTTCAAGCTCATCATCATCGACAGTACCATTGCCTACGTCGGCTCAGCGAACCTGACAGGTGCTGGCATGGGCATGAAATCACCTAAGAAACGAAACTTCGAAGCTGGCATCCTGACCGATGACCCGGAAATGCTTGAAGCAGCCATCGAACAGTTCGATAATGTATGGATCGGCAAGTTTTGCAAGGACTGTGGCCGACGTGAGTATTGTTCAGACCCGATAAAATAGCATCACATGCAGATAATAAGAGCAACAAAGACAGCAGAGCAAGCCGGAGCCTACTATGTCCGCATACAGGCAATGGCACGCAAACACCAGATTACGCTATATGCTGAGTTTGACGAGCATGATACGCCAGAGACCAAGTATATTGTGGTCGTTGATGACTATCTTCCAGTAGCCACTTGCCGGTTGTATGCCATAGACAATGAACGAGTGATGCTTGGCTGGATAGTCGTTCTGCCGGAGTATCGTCATCAGGGACTAGGAACGCTTGTAGTTCAGGAGGCTGAGAAGTGGGCCGAGGAACTGGGCTATCGTACATCTGTACTGGAGAGCCGTGACAACAAGATTCATTTCTATGAAACGATGGGTTATGTTGCAGATTACTCGCAGAAGATAGTCGGTGAGACTTTTACATGTTACAAAATGGAGAAACAATTGAAATGAGAAAAGCAAGTAGAGAAATGGATGCAGCCTTCGCATTGGAGGTATTGGATAAGGCGCCGTATGTCACCATCAGTTTCACACGACCAAATGGTACGCCTTATGGTGTACCCCTGTCGTTAGCTCGCACAGACGATAAGACGTTCTATTTCCATTGTGCCTTGGAGGGTGACAAACTGGACTGCATAGCCGCCAATCCGACAGTGGCTTTGTCGGCTGTAACCAAGTGCGCCCCGACAGTTGGCCCCAAGGATGGCAGTTTCACGCTCCAGTATAAATCGGCAATGGCAGTTGGCAAGGCTGAGATGGTGAAAGATAGAGACGAAAAGATAGAGGCACTAAGAGCCATCTGTGAGCGATTCTTACCCAACCACATGGATGCTTTCGACGATGCCATTGCCCGCAGTCTTGAACGTACAGTCGTAGTGAAAATCATCCTGACAGAGCCTCCTACAGGCAAACGTAAACAGTATGACAAGGAGGGTGAAGAAATGAAATGGCAAAGAATGAAATGATAAATCCCGTAGCCATCCGACTTCTCAACCAACAGCTTGTTGCACCTCAGTTCAGTGATCCTGCTGAGGTGGTCAGCTACATGGGTGCCATGCAGGCGCAAGAGTACCGCATGATGCGATGGGCTGTGGAGATGCGTACCCGTAAGCCGTCAGCCAAGACTTTCAAGAAGGCTTTTGACAGCGGGCGGATTATCCGGTTGCACCTGATGCGAGGCACTTGGCAACTGGTATCTGCCGAGGACTACTGGCCATTCATCACCCTCTGCGGTCCCAAGTCTATCGCTGTGACAAAGGGCTGGATGAGTAGCAACAAAATCTCAATCCCTGATGATGAACTCTTTCGAGTCCGCGATATCCTCGCCCAAACGGCAGCAGACAAAGGAAGTGTCACTAAGGAGGACATTGTTCAAGCATTGGAGGAAAGAGGCTTGCAGATGGATGATCATCGTCTGTCGTATCATATCCGCATGGCCGAGTTTACAGGCACGCTCTGTAGCGGAGATCTATTGCCGATGAAGGCCACCTATGCGCTTACTGCCAATAAGGTGAAGTCGCAAGGCGCAATTGATAGAGACGAAGCATTGATGCGCTTTACCCGCAAGTACTTCCAGAGCCGTCAGCCTGCGACGCTGGAGGATTTCGTCTGGTGGTCAGGCTTGAACGTCAGCGACTGTCGCAAGGGAATTGCGCTCTTGGGCGATTCCATCCACGTTGAGAAGTGGAAAGGAAGGGAATTCTATCTGACAGATGATTGCCGCACACGGGGCTTCCGAAAGGGTAAGTTCCTGCTGATTCCTCCCTACGACGAATATCTCATTGGCTATAAGTCCCGCGACATAGTGTTGCCACCAGAGCATCGTCATCATGCCCACAACAACAGTGGCATCTTCCAGCCCGTCATAGCCTACGACGGCACTATCTGCGGCAACTGGTCACCCTTCAAGGACGACTGTCAGGCGACGTTCTTTTCTGAAACCTGCGCGAAGGACATCACTGAGGCATGGCAATCATACATGAATTACCGTAAGAAGTAACCCGTCATGGAGAAGATCAAGTGTACCATAGAGCGCATCACGTTCCAGAATCCGGAGAACGGCTACTCTGTCCTTCAGGCGACTATCAAGGGCTACAGGGACGAGCAGACGCTTGTCGGTACATTCCATGAGGTAACGGTGGGCGCAGTCCTGACCGTGGAAGGATCATGGCGCGTCGATAAGCGCTATGGTCGTCAGTTCGCGGTCGAATCATGGACTGAGGAACTGCCTGCTACTGTCATCGGCATTGAGAAATACTTGGGCAGCGGTTTGGTGAAGGGCATCGGCCCGAAGTTCGCCAAGCAGATAGTTTCACACTTCGGACTGGAAACCTTCGAGGTCATCGAGAACGACATTGACCGTCTGCTCGAAGTGCCGAATATCGGCAAGGGACGTGTTGCCAAGATCAAGGAATCCTGGGAGAAGCAGAAGGACGTGAAGGACATCATGGTTTTCCTGCAGGGACACGGTGTCAGTTCCACCTATGCAGCCAAGATCTACAAGCAGTACGGCAAGGACAGTATCGAGAAGGTACAGAACAATCCCTACTGTTTGGCCGACGACATCTGGGGCATTGGTTTCAAGACTGCCGACGGCATAGCGGAGAAGTTGGGCTATGAGAAGAACGACTCTCGCCGTTGCCGCAGCGGAATACTCTATACACTCAGCAAGCTCTCGGAAGACGGCCATGTCTATTCCGAGCGTGAACAGCTGGTCAAGTCTGCCAAGGAACTGCTTCAGGCCGATGAAGAACCGATTACGCAAGCCCTCGACGATATGATAGCTAAAGAGGACCTGATGCTCGACGAGGATGCCATCTTCCTGCCACCGTTCTACTATGCGGAGGTGGGCGTGGCCAACAAGTTAAGACGGCTGATAGAAACGCCGATGGGCAACATCTTCGACAGCAGCGGAGCCATTAACGAGGATCTGGGCAAGCGAGACCAAATAGAATACGATGAAGTGCAGCTTTCGGCCATCAGGAAAGCCATCGGCTCGAAGGTGATGGTACTGACGGGAGGACCAGGCACTGGAAAGACTACCACGACATTAGGCATCATCGCCTCGTTTGAGACTCTTGGCCAGCGCATATTGCTGGCTGCCCCGACTGGCCGTGCCGCCAAACGCATGAGTGAGGCAACGGGCAAGGAGGCCAAGACAATCCACCGCTTGTTGGAGTTCAACCCTGCAGAGGGCTACGGTCGCAACGACGAGAACCCGCTGGACGGTGATGTGCTGATAGTGGACGAGTCATCGATGATCGATATCATCCTAATGAATTCGCTGCTGAAAGCCGTACCGTTATCTATGCGCCTGATACTTGTCGGCGACATCGACCAGCTGCCGAGTGTGGGAGCCGGGAACGTGCTCCGCGACATCATCGACTCAGGCGCAGTACCCGTCATCCGCCTGACCAGGATCTTCCGTCAGGCACAGTCGAGCCGTATCATCACTAATGCCCACAAGATTAACCAGGGCATCTTTCCTGATATCAGCAACGGCAGGCAGTCCGACTTCTTCTTTGTCAAGGATGAAGACCCCGAACAGGCAGCCCGCGATATTGTCAACATCGTCAAGAACCGCATCCCCAAGGCATACGGCTACAGCACCAACGACATCCAGGTGCTTGCCCCGATGCAGCGAAGTGTTGTTGGAGCCACGAACTTAAACATCGCCCTCCAAGAGGCCATCAATCCCGTGGGCGACAGCCTTTCACGAGGCGGATTCAGGTATCGTCGTGGCGACCGCGTGATGCAAATCCGCAATAACTACGATAAAGAAGTATTCAATGGGGATATAGGTACAGTGGAGAGTGTTGATGTGGAAGACCGTTCACTCAGTGTCATTTTCGACGGCAGGACGGTGGACTACGAGGACTCTGACCTTGACGAGCTGACGCTGGCCTACGCTACCACCATCCACAAGTCGCAAGGCTCGGAATATCCTGTCGTGGTCATCCCACTTCTGATGACCCATTTCGTGATGCTCCAGCGTAACCTGATTTACACTGGCATCACCCGTGCCAAGAAAATCTGCATCATTGTTGGCACTACTAAAGCCTTGGCCTACGCCATCCACAATATGGTGGTGCTGAAACGCAATACCCGTCTGAAAGAACGACTTTGTAATCTATAGAATCATGTGTTTCATAGGATGACCTCCCCATCGGTTATCTCCAACATATCGGAAACCGACGGAAGAATAAAGTGCTTCACCATCGGGGTTATCTTTATCAACCAGGAGACCAACACAAGGCAGCCCATATTGATTGGCCCTCTCTTTGGTGGCCAACAGTAAAGTGCTGGCAATTCCTTGGCGACGATATTCTGGCAGAACGGCCAATGAGTCAAGATAGAGTTCCCCAGCCTGTGTCTCATCATCCATCCCAGAGTGATCCTTGCCGAGACATTCTTTGGCAGCATTGATGAAAGCGCGACGCAACTCATGCAGTCTGCCACCGTCATAGCTGACGGAAATGCCAACGACCTTGTCTCCATCCATAGCAATCAGAGTATTCCTGTAGCTATATTGTGAGTCCTCTCTTTCAACCAGCATAGTCATCATGCTGTGGAAGTCTTCCAATCCATAGCCATCACCACAGAAATAGAGACAGCAGTCATCGGTCATTGCCATCATTATCAGCGAGGCAATTTCTGCTGCCTGTGGTTTGGTTGCTTCTCGAATCTCTATATAATGAAGCTTATCCATTATTTATCGGGGTTCTATACCTTTATGTGTATTATCTCTGACCAGCGAGTCGTGTAACATGGACTCTTATGGTCGTGCTTGATGGCATTGGCGAAAACATCAGCTTTTCCTTTGCCGTCTTTCTGGGTGTACTGCTGAGAACCTAACACTATCGTCTCACTGCCATGAAGCCTGTTGATGCGGTCAACGACCTCATCGAGCCGACGCATCTTCTGGAACTGTTCGGCATTGATGTCGAAGAGATCTTGCTGGATGGGTGAGTCAGGGCCGATGCCCATGACAATGACACCTGCTTTCTTGTATTGGTAGCCCTGACGGTAGATGCGCTGAAGAACATCGTTGGCAGCCTGGACAATAGTGATGGTGGAGTTGGAGGGCGTAACAAGACACTGCTCCTGGAAGTTCCAGTACTGGGCGAGATCCTCTCTGAACATGTTAGTGTTAAGGAATACGCCTATGGATGACGCAACAGTATTTTGCTGACGCAGCTTCTCGGCACACCGGGCCGCATAGTTTGAGACATGAGTCCGCAGGCCCTCCAGGTTGGGTATCATTCCGTTAAAGCTCCGACTGGTACAGATGCTTTTCTTCTTGGCGAGTTCCTCGTTGGGTACGACATCCTCACCATTGAGCTCCTGCCATGTGCGAACGATATTGATGTTGTTAAATGTCAAACGCACCCAGTCCTTATGGTGCTTGGCAAAGTCAAGAGCCGTTTTGCAACCGAGAGCCTGAAGCTTAGCGGCATAACGACGCCCGATTCCCCATACATCCTCTATCGGACACCATTCCAGTGCTTTCTCGCGTTTGTAGTCTGTGTCAATCATGCAGCAGTGCTTATACACCTCATACTTCTTCGCCAGTTTCGAGGCTATCTTGGCAAGCGTCTTGTTTGGAGCCAGACCAATACTGATGGGCATTCCCACCTCTCGCTTGATACGTTTGTGGAGGTTCTCGCCCCACTGCTGGAGGTGGTCAAGTTCTATGCCGTCGAGGTACATAAAGCACTCGTCGATACTATATCTGAAGTAAGCGGGTGTTTCTTTGCTGATGATGCTGACCACACGGCCTGTCAGTTCACCATAGAGCTCGTAATTCGAAGAAAAGACAGCTATCTTCTGATTCGGGAATAGTTGGGCCAACTGGAAATAGGGTGTACCTTCCTTGATACCCATTGCTTTGGCCTCATTGGAACGGGCTACTACGCAGCCGTCGTTGTTCGAGAGGACCACGCAGGGTACACCTGCCAGATCAGGTCTGAAAACCCTCTCGCAACTCACATAACAATTGTCCAAATCGGCTATTCCGTACATGCTATTTCTCGTCTTGGTCTTCTTTTCCGTAAAATCTGAACCAGTGGTATGCCTGAGCAATCAGAGACTTGAATTCCTCTGGATCAACTTCTGCAATGCTGGATTTTATATAGATACTTTCCGTACAGCCAACATATAATAATATGTCCATAGAATTGACAGAAGTAGCGTAGAGCTTGCCATGTTCATTGAAATAAGCTATGGCTTTGTCTCGTTGTTCTTCATCTTTAGGTTGTAATACCTGAAAGTGAAGATAGGGTGCAGAAGTATGCACCAAATCTTCAAACGGTGTTCCAAAATTATACTTGTTAATCCGGAACTTATCTTTTGGAACGGCACACTGCTTGGCGTCCGTAACATCTATAGAAATGTGGTCTACCATATTTCAGAAATTAATATGCGTCTCAACATCCCACGTTGTATCGCAGGTAATGATTAACCTTAATGAAGCAGACTTAATGTTTGCCTGAATTTTCGGATACAAGGAATGCTCCTTCGATTCCGGATTTCGTATCGTGAATCCATCCACCTTAGCAGAGAATAGCTTGACACTATCCGTTGTTACAGCCATTAGTCCGCATGACTCGGTATAAAAAGCTTCCATCTCAGGGTAACCTTCTGACAACACTTCTTTCTCACATCCTATCAGCATAGGGAGAGTGATAACCAATAGTACTAACAGTATCTTCTTCATATCTCAGACCGTTTCGAAAGTTCTTATCAAATGAATAACCGTTCCCCAAACCTTGAAATTATCAGGATCTTCAATCTTAAAGACAGGGAAATCGTCATTGGCAGGGCGAAGCTCTATATAGCCCTCGTCCCGATGGGTCAGGTCGAGGTACTTCATCGTGAAGTCACCATTCCACCATGCCAGCACGATAGAGCCGTTATGTGGTTCTACAGCCCTGTCGATAATCACTCTGTCACCATCGAAGATGCCTGCATCCTTCATTGAGTTACCGCTCACATCCCCATAGAACGAGGCCTCCGGGTGCTTGATGTAATCCCGGTTAAAGTCAAGTGTCTCATGCCGGTAATCGTCAGCCGGAGACGGAAATCCTGCCACAACACTGGCATGTTCGAGCTCCAGTTTGGTCTCAAAAACACCTCTTATGATCTTAATGTTACCCATCTTAAATCCTAATATTTCCCAAAACTTTTTGCAAATATAGTGATTTTAAGGCAATTCTTGCTACTTTTGCAGATATATTTAAGTGTATTTGGCAAATGGATATGGAAGAGAATGAAGTAAAAGGCCGCAAGGTGGCCATCGATATTGTAAAGGCAAACATATTCGCTGTAGCCATCATGGTGGTGGCAGCTATCGTGTTCCTTGTGCCGTTCTTCTGGATATGGGCAGGTAAGAAGCCTATTGGTGAACTCCTCGGAGGCATAGGCAACTGGGGCACTGCATTCATCCTCATGTTTGTAGGCATCGTCGTTCATGAACTGATTCACGGTCTGACGTGGGCCTATTATGCCAAGAGCGGCTGGAAGAGCATCAGTTTCGGTGTGATGTGGAAGTTGCTGACTCCCTATTGCCACTGCGACGAGCCAATGCATATCCCAGGTTACATGATGGGAGCCATGATGCCCTGTATCATCTTGGGTGTCATCCCTGCCATCGTTGCCCTCTTCATTGGTAGTCTGCCCATGCTGGCATGGGGAATCTTCTTCATAGCTGCAGCTGCTGGCGACATTTGGATGACATGGCTGCTGACCAAGGAGAATCCCAAGAGTATGGTACTCGACCATCCTTCAGAAGCAGGATTCTATATTATAGATTAAGGTCGATGGAGCATCTGACAAACATACAGGATATTGAGCAGACACTGAAGGACAACCGTATGTGTCTCTTCTACATCAAGGCTCCAGATTGTGGAGTCTGCAATGTCATGCTTGATAAAGTGGAGCGTCTTGCAGACAATTACACGTCACTTTGTTCTTTCTACACAGATATTCGTGAAGAGCCGTTGATTGCCGGGCGATTCCTGGTTTATTCAGGGCCGACTGTATTGTTGCTTATGGAAGGGAAGGAAATCTACCGTGCCTCTCAGTTCATTAACTTGGAAGAGTTGGAGCAAACAATCAACAAATATCAGGAGTTGTAACCATGCCAAAAGAGCGAAACAAGGCAGACGATTATCGCGAAAAGGCTTATGCGGGCGATACCAAGGCGATGAACAACCTGGGTGTCTGCTACGAGCGTGGCACTGGAGTGAAGGTCAATCTGGAGATGGCCTTCGACTGGTATATGAAAGCCGCTCAGCTGGATGATGTCTATGGCTGTTTCAATGTCGGCGAGTGCTACTATCACGGGAAAGGCGTGGAGCAAGACCAAGTACTGGCTTTTGAATGGTACATGAAGGCAGCCGACAAGGGTGATATGCAGTCGCAAGTGAACGTGGCCAACGCCTATTACCTCGGCAATGGTGTCGAGATGGATCACCACAAGGCTTTCCTTTGGTATCGTGAGGCCGCTTTCCAAGGACACGTCCTGTCACAGAAGAACTGCGGAGCTGCCTACTGGAATGGTGACGGCATAGAGAAAAACCTTGAAGAATGCGTATTCTGGTATGAGTTGGCTGCCAACGGTGGCGATGCCCAGGCACAGTTTGCCACAGGCTGGTTCCTGATGACTGGTACAGGTGTCCCCAAAGATGAGAAAAAAGGCTTAAAGTGGATTCATAAGTCCACGTTCCAAGGCTATCAGCCAGCTATTGACTATTGTAAAGAACACGGTTATAAGTGGTATTAAGCGTATGACACAGACAATAGTATATTACCTCATTGCTCTCAACATCGTGACCTTCTTCGTCTATGGCATTGACAAGTGGAAGGCGAAACGGGCAAAATGGCGTATCAGAGATGCAGCACTTCTTGGACTGGCTGTCCTTGGAGGTAGTATCGGTGCATTGCTGGGCATGAAGGTCTGGCACCACAAAACGATGCACAAGAAGTTCAAATATGGCCTGCCGCTCATTCTGATAGCTCAGATAGCCCTTATTTATATGATAATCCAAAAATAGAGATTCAATGAAGAATTTTTTATTAGCATTTACAATGTTGCTGGCAATGGTAGCATGCACAAATAAGCCAGCAACGACAGTTGAAGACAATGAAGAAAGCAGTGAAGTGGCCTTTGAAGTAGCTAAGAACTACTTCTTTAAGAATGACCAGGTGATTCCTGAATACCCGAAAATCACAACGGAAGAGGAGTTTAACAAGCTTTTCGGCATGGCTACGACGATGGGCGAGAATGGCAAGCCGACTGCTATCGATTTCACCAAGCAGTTTGTGTTGGCCATCGTTCTGCAAGAAACAGACTTCGCAACGGAAATCAATCCCGTGAAGGTGGAAGAAAAGGGAGACTCGCTCCTCTATACTTATGATGTGAAGACTGGCGAGAAACAGTCATTCACCATTCAGCCCGTTTCCATCATTATCCTCGACAAGCAATATGAGAACAAAAGAGTTGTACTTCTCAATGAACGGGAAACGACCTATTTTCCAGCCATTGACCGCTATTTGACTGATTCTATTGGCAGCCAGTATGCCAAGGGTGAACATTGCGTACCCATCCACAGCATAGTGAGGGTTGACGAGCGTAATACAGAGGACATCCTTGTATGGGGCGATTTCTGGGTCTTCAACTACAATCAGATGGGCGACACGTTGAAATGCGTCTCTGGTGGCAGCCATCCTGGACTGATGCACATCCGACAAACTGCAAAGGGTTTTGAAGTGACAGCCTTCGACCAGGTAGAGGATGGCTCCAGATACTTGCCGACGGCCAAGAAGATTTTCGGTGACAAGTTCGATGCCTTTAAAACTATCAACAGCGATGAGAAGAATCGCGAAAGACTGCGAGCAGAAGGATTGGCCACTTATGCCAAGAAGAACGGTCTCGCTGTCACCATGTATCAGGACTATGGTTGGCCAGCCAAGAAACTGAAGGAATAGACAAGACGATAGAAGAGTAACAACTAAAGAATTGAGATGAATACGAAACTGAAATCATTGCTACAGCAGTTACTGCAAAGTCCACGCCGCTTCCCTGTTGAAGCAGCATTGGGAGTGGTGTTCTTTATCATAGCTGTATGGGACAGCGAGTCATCCACATGGAATGAGACTTCGGCACGGATGGAGAGTGCCGTTAACAGAGACATACTCTGGTTCTTCGTCCCACTGGTGGCCTTGTCTTTCTGGCTCCATCGCGTTAATCGCTGGGCCTATCTCGCCTCGTTCTTCTTATTCCTGCCCCTGATGGCACTCGACCTGAAGCCGTTCCTTTGGACATACGGTTTTGCGTTTACCTACGTGTTGGCGGGCATTCTTTTAGTGGTAGGTAACAGGCGGTTGGATAACCGTTCCTTTGCAGCCCATGCCTTGCATGTAGTCACTCAGATGTTCTTCGGTCTGCTCATTACCGGTATTCTCAACTTGGCGGTTGTGGCCATCGTTGCCTCGTTCTTCTATATCTTCGGCATCGAAGAACCCAAGCATCTCTATGAGCATATCATCCAGTTCATCTGGTTCGTGCTGGCTCCGCAGGTATGCTGTACCCTGATCCGCCAGAATGAGGACGAGGTTACAGAACCCTTCAAGGTGCTTCGGCTTATCTTGAACTTTATCCTTTCACCAGCCGTTATCATCTACACCGTCATCCTCTATACCTATTTTATAAAGATTGCCTTCGAATGGGATTTGCCCAAGGGTGGGGTGGCATGGATGGTGATGGGATTCATCACTGTGGCACTTGTAGGCCGCATGGCCCAGTCGATACTCAGCAAACGATACTACGACTGGTTCTACAACCGTTTCACGCTGATAGCCATTCCTCCGCTCATCATGTACTGGATAGGCTCCATCTACCGCATCCGTCTCTATAGCTTCACCGAGAGCCGCTTCTATCTGATGGTGGCAGGTGTGCTGATGACGCTCTTCGTGCTGATGCTTTGGAAGAAGCGTACCCGTAAGTACCAGCTTATGGCACTCATCTTCGGTGCAGCTATCATCCTCTTCACCTACATCCCTGGCATTTCAGCTAAAAGTATCGGACTGAGTTGTCAGAAGCATCGGCTCACCCAGCTTATCAGTGAACTGAAGCTGACGGATGCCAAGACGGGTAAACTGAGTGATGAAATAGATATGAGACGCATCAAGCAGGACAGTCTGCTGTGCGAACAATACATGGATTTCACAAGCGTAGTCAACTATGTTCGCAATGAAATCGGAAACGATGAGTTCAAGAAACAGTACGGTGAATGGTCCCACCCGGAATATGGTTTCAATTACAACAAGTCCAAGAATTTGTATGATAATAGTAATTGGTATGAAAGGAGGAAACCTGTTGACTTGGGCGACTACAGCATCATGCTTCCGGAAAATCAGTATACTTGCAACTTTAGAAACAAGAAAGTCATCGTCAAGAACAATGATGTAGTTGTTCTTGAATATCCGATCAATTCCATCGTTAGGCAGGACACCATGCTCCTGCATCATCCAGAGCAGTTGCTTACCTATCGCAACGACTCGCTTATGCTTGTGCTGCAGAGCATAAGCATCGAAGACACCGTTGTAACGGATGTCAGAAGCTACGATTTCCAGTTATTCAAAAAGCAGATAAAATAAATATATGGTTGATTACGGATTAAAGGACAGAGTGGCCTTGATTACGGGAGCGAACAACCCACAGGGCATTGGAGCGACCACAGCGTTTGCTTTTGCTCGTGAAGGCGCAAATGTGGTTTTGGTGTATAAGAGAATCCCAAGACCCTTTGATGTGACTAAGACTGACAAGAATGGAGCTGACAGATACTTCCAGGCCAATGCAGGAAATGCAGATATTGTGAAAAGCAAGCTTCAGGAAATGGATGCCGACTACCTGATCATCGAGAGCGACATCTCTAATGAAGATGCCGTCATGGAAATCTACTCGAAAACGCTTGAACGGTACGGCAGAATTGATATTCTCGTCAACAATGCGGCAGACGGCGACATGGACGGACTTGACACCATCGAGAAAATCACGCAGAATGTCATCGACGAAACCTTTGCCGTCAATGTCCGTGGAAGCATTCTGATGACGAGGGAATTTATTAAGCATCGTAGCGATTACGGCAGAATTATCAATCTTTCCACAGATGCTGCACAGGTCTTTGCAGGTCAGATTACCTATGGTGCAAGCAAGGCGACTCTGGAAGCACTCACACGTAGCATCGCACTTGAAGTAGCAAAATACGGCATTACCGTGAACTGTGTGGCTCCAGGTCCGACTCAGACAGGGTGGATTGACGATGATTTCGCAAAAGAAGTCATACCGATTATCCCGATGGGCAAGCTGATCCAACCGCAGGATATTGCAGAAACCATTCTGTTTTTGGCCAGTGAGCAGGCTAAGATGATTACAGGTCAAGTTATCAAGGTGTCTGGTGGGCATGCGCTTTAAAAGGACGCTAATCTCAAAGTTGCATCTTTTCATCTATGTATTACGTCTAAAAGTCAGAAACTTTTAGAAAGAGATTAGAATGAAGACAATAGGAAACATCATCTGGATTATCTTTGGTGGGCTGCATATTGCCCTGGAGTATTTCATTGCCGGACTGGTGCTGATGATTACCATCATCGGCATTCCATTCGGCATACAGAACATGAAACTGGGTATGCTGGCCATTTGGCCATTTGGTACAAAAGTAAAGTGGAAGCCATCACAACCTGGTTGCCTGAGCATATTCATGAATGTGCTATGGTTCTTCGTGGGTGGCATCTGGATATGGCTCACGCACATCTTCTATGGCCTCATTTTCTGCATAACTATTATTGGCATACCCTTCGGAAAGATGCACTTCCGTTTGGCAAAGCTTGCCCTGTCACCATTCGGTAAAGAGCTCGTATAGTCTGATATGAACGTTTTCATGCTGCCGAGGCAAAGAAAAGGTCGGATGAAATCCAACGAAGAGAAACGACTGCAACGACGCCAACGTCTGATTAACAACAAAGCCTATCAGACCATGCAGGGATTGACCCGCTACATGGATCGCTACTATCTGGATGCGCTCATCGGAGTCATTCCCGGATGGGGCGATGCCATTGCCCTGCTCTGCGTAGTTCCGTTTGTCTATTTCTCTGCCCGCATCATAAAGAGCGTTCCGCTGACGTTGGCTGTATTGAATAATGCCCTGCGGGATGTGCTCTTAGGCATGATTCCCTTCTTCGTAGGCGACATCATCGATATTTTCCACCGTGCCAACACCCAGAACATGCAGATGATTCAAGGATTCGTTAATGGTGACGAAGCCGTTATTAAGCAGGTGAACCAGCGAGCATGGCAGTCAGCCATCGTACTCATTGTCCTTTTATTACTCATAGCACTTATGATTTGGCTGCTCATATCCTTTGGTAGCTACCTGTACTCTCTGCTGGCATCCATTGTTTAAACGTGTTTAATAAATTGTCAGCATTGTATAATCGAGTTTAAATTCCGTGCCATCTTGACTATCTTCGAGTGCCATTTTGACAATCGGCACGGAAGTTGTACTATGTCTGGTGAAAGCTGAAGCGAAAGCCGAGGCGTTCACAACATACGTTAAACTAAAAGTATAACTAGGAGGTATTGATTATGTTACCAGTGATGTTTAAAAACAGTTGGTTCCCAACAGTATTTGACGATTTCCTGAACACTGATTTTATGCCTCGTGCCAACAGTACAGCACCTGCTGTCAATGTCAAGGAGAGTGAGACAGAGTATACTATGGAGCTCGCAGCCCCTGGCATCAAGAAAGAATATTGTCGCGTAGCCATCAACGACGAGGGCAACCTGACCATCGCCATCGAGAACAAGGCCGAGCACAAGCATGAGGACAAGCACCACCACTATCTGCGCCGCGAGTTCAGCTACTCGAACTATGAGCAGAACTACACGCTGCCGGATGATGTCGTTCGCGACCAGATCTCTGCCAAGGTGGAGGACGGCATCCTGACTGTCACCATGCCGAAGGCCGAGCCGAAGCAGAAGGTCACCAAGGCCATCGAGGTCTCATAAGCCTTTCAGGGCTTTGTCTAAAAAGAATTGAAACATCTAAAAACAGTTGGGAGCAGCATCCATGCGGTGTTGCTCCCTTTATTTAGCAAATCTGTCTAACAATGCCTGACAGCCTTCAAGAACGTCGCGCCAAGTGGCCTCGAAGTTGTCAGTGTACCAAGGGTCAGCTACATCACCAGGCCGTCGGGTGAAATCCATCAGCATCACAATTTTCCCTTCTGGGTCGCCACCGCAGATGTTTCGCATATTACGGATGTTCCACGAATCCATGCCTATCAGCAGGTCGTAGCGGTTGTAGTCCGAGCGCGTCATCTGTCGTGCTGTCTTACCCGAACAGCTAATACCGTGTTCTGCCAGTTTCCGTCGGGCAGGGGGATAGACACTGTTGCCTATCTCCTCTGTCGAGGTGGCCGCCGATTCAATCATGAAACTGTCCGCCAGTCCCACTTTCTTCACCAAGTCCTTCATTACAAACTCTGCCATCGGGCTTCGGCAGATGTTCCCGTGACAGACAAAAAGTATTCTATGCTTTGTGTTGTTATCCATTATCTAATTACTCTGTTCCAGCTCTTTTATCCTATTATCAAGTCTTTCCTTTTCTTGCTCCAAGTAGCGCACGGCATCTTTCGTGGTTTCCTGTATGATGAACTGCTTTACCATCAGCGTCAGGTTGGTGATGGCAGCTTCCTCTTTGGGGATTGCGCCATACTTTTCTGCCTCCTTCAGCTGTTCCCGCTGTTTTAGGACATAATCATAGTCACGACTTAGCTGGTCGATATCCTCCTCTGTGTAGGCATCCTTCTTCTGAACTAAGTTGCTGAGTTCGTCCTGCAGATATTGTGGAATCAAGCTTTTCTTCTTCATCTTTTTACCTCTTATGCGGGTGCAAAGGTACGAATAAGCGAGAACAATACAAAACAAAAATGATTTTTTGTTCTTATTGTCGAGCTAAAGTACCTTCGGCGAAGCCAGAGGTACGAAAAAAAGGGCGAAAACCGCTTTCTTATTGACGTTTTATGCTATAACTGGCCTTTATTTCATCGAAAATTCGTACCTTCGCAGCCACTAATTGAGAGTAAGATGGAATATTTAGTCACATATTACGTTAAGAATACGAACAGCGCAAAGGACATTTTCAATGTCATCCCTTATGCGTCGTCTGTGGTCACTGGTAGCGAGAATGAAGTTTTGGAACTTGTTGCTTCCAAGCTGAAGAAAAATCCCTTCTTTCGTTGCTGTAGCGTCATGGACCACTGTTCAGGTAACAAGAAAGTGTTTGAAACGAAATTCATACTCGATAATCCGCATTTCAAGGAAGATGCCCTGCAAACAAAGTTCAAGGTTCTGGAATCCGTTGACCATAAGGAAATCGATGATTCTGGTAAAAATGTCAACGAGTCGGCCAGAACAGAGGATGTCCGCAAGAGTTTTGAAGTGAAGCTGGATCATGAGAAAAAGGTTATCCGAATAGGCGCGTATTTCTATGACCTCAAAGGCGTATTGATTTGTGAGGCAACCGAAGAGGATAAGAAGAAATACTATTGCAACCGTTTTATTACTTTCCCGATTGTTGATGAAGACTGGAAGGTATTAGAAGATGAAGATATATCAGATGGTCTTGGGCGGTTGATTATTGGCAAGACTGGTGATACCGTTCCCTTGGCAGCGTTGAAGGATGCAGCCGATTACAATGCCAGAGAGCACGTGTGTGGTTATGACGAATTGTTGGTTGGTCTGGAAAGAAGGGGGATAACAATATCAAACAGGAGAGCCATTGATTCGCCAGATGAGTTGTCAGATACTGTTGTTATTGAGCTTTCCAAGATTCCTGGCAAGCATCATTTCAGGTTAGACTCCCATGAGGACAGCTACTATATACCGAGACGCTTCTTCCATGTGGGTACCGATGACGAGCTATACCAAGATGCCAGAGAGTGGAAGAAGCAGACACAATATACTTATGACAAGATTGTTCAGCAAATAGCCGATGATGTCTTTTCACTTTCCTGGTTCTTCCACAAACCGAATCTGAAGGTGCTTGTCATTGCCTATGTGGAAGAGAGCGATGCCTCTCATCGTTACGAAATAGGCCCCGTTCCGACGGACTGGTTCTATACCGTCCAGACCCTTGAAGGAGATATCAACCGTAAACTGGAGGAAATGTATAAAGAAGAGTCTGATAAATATTACAAGGAGAAGAGACCAATATCCTAATAGTCTTAGTGGGCGAAAAAGAATTAGGAGCAGCATCCATAGCGGTGTTGCTCCTATTGTTGTACCTCATGCAATTTTATCAAATTAGATTCAATGAAGTAGATATCAAGTTTTTGTTGAAATTCTAAAGATGTCATCACCCTCTTCGGAACCAGCTCGGAAGAATAGCTTATTTGTCTTAATATTATATACCCAGCAATCTTTCTTCTGCTCTATACAGAGTTGTATATCATGACGAGTACCGTGACTTTCCCCGTCCCAAAAAGCAATACACACAGTACATGCCTTAATAATCTCCACATTTCTCAGGAATCCTGCTTTTTTCCCTTCGCGATTCCAATCTGGTCTTAACACCCTAATTGGTATGTTCCTCAGTCGAGCAAATTGTTCGCCATAGGTATCTGCACCTACAGCACCTCCGGAAATCACTTGCTTTACATTATAGTCATTCTCGCGACAAATCTTATTCATCACGAAGTTAAACGTTGCATAGTCGTTAAATGTTCGACTGCCTACTATTGCTAATTTCACTTCCATTTTCTTTTATTATTTATGTTACTTTTTTGTTTTTATCTCTTTTATATTTCTCATTTTGTGTGCCAAATAGTGTTCGTATGCCTTTCTCAACCGAATTTCTGTGCGAACAGGGATCTTATAGTGTGGTTTGAAAAGATATTCAAAATCCATATGCCTACAACTGTTCAATCTTTTGTCTGTCATTACAGTACATCCATCTTCCATAATCTCAGAAACTACGCCGAGAACAATTTCGTCATTGCTGAATATTTCCACGAAATCACCAGCTTTATATCGTATGTTACAAGCTTCATTGCCTTCATTGTCAAAGACTCTTGGCTTGACATCTATGCTGTCTAACATATTTAAAGTGTATTCATATACCATAAAACATATTAAGTCTCTAAAGACCTTCTTTTCTACAGCGGTTTTTATATATGCTTCTATTTCTTCTAATGTGTAATATAGTATCTGATAGGATACTGTAGTATCATATCTTGGATACCTGCGTACAGTGAACCAGTTCCTTTCTGTCTGTACAATTTTCAACTCATATATAGATTTATTCATAGCCAATATTATTAAAATGGTGCATTATATCCAATGTCTTTTCGATATTCCTCGAGATCCTTCAGATAACCTTCCCAGATCTTTAGGTATTTCTGTTGGATACTCTTCGGAATATTATAATGGGGAGTAAAGAGTGAGAGTGCATCTACATGACTGTGATACTGATAGCCAGGGCCATCAATGACAACATAGGAATCATCAGAGTCGTCACCGAAGTAAGGTTTCCCTTGTTCTTTACTGATTCTTATATAATGCTCCTTTCCTGGAGGGGATGCTAGGACATATACAAGTTCTACCGAAGTTCCCCATAGACATTCCACTAGATCACCCCACTTAAACCGCACTTCTTCTTCAGAACGTCCATCGAATTTTCCTTCAGACCAGAATGTTGGGAACAATCGTTTATTCAATAGATGACCATCGTTAGAATACACCCATGATGACATATATTCTGACCATCCGTACTCAAAATCAATGGGACGCTCATATATATAGAAGCAGAAGATATCTTCGGTCTTCCATTTCTTCGATTCTAAAGCATCCTGTATGAGATATTCTGCTTCCTTTTGTGTATCAGCAAAAGCTATAGTCTGAGAGGATACTTTGTACTTAGGATAGTGCCGGGGATGGTTAACTACCACTATCTCCAACTCATATACGGTTTCTTTGACAACAGACAAATCAACCTGTTCAACTGATTTGCCGTCTGAAGTAATGCAGCCTATTTTCATATTTTTTATTTTATGATTTTTCTTCCATGTATTCTTTGTATTCCTCTTGAATCTGCATATAATAGGAAAGTGGAAATAGCCGATGTTTCCTCAATGATTTCCTTCTCTCTTTCTTTTTCATCGGTGTATAGAAGAATGTTCCACCGCCTTTTACATATTTGATCCATTTGCCCCTGTGTCTTATATAATTGGAGTATATCCTTTCTGCTTCATTCCTTAATTCTAAAAAGTATTGAATGTCATCAATTTGTTTCATTCCCCTATAGTAATAAGGAGAAGCTCCATGTGACATTTTTCTCATTTCTCGTGTAATTTCCTTTGATTTTCGCTCTTCGAGATATAGTTTTTTACAGCTACGTTCTATCTGCTTACTTCGCTGTGCCTTTTTCGACATTACACGATACCACCCCCCTGACATTTTTAACATATCTCTACAATAAGAAAAGAAGAAGGATTCCTCCGATAACGATTGTCCATCCAATAATGGAACCATTATCACCCATGCAGTCAAATAGTCCATTGATAATTGAAAAGATACAATATATAATGTACACCAGGAACAGACCAAGACCGACACCTAACAGCAGCCAAAAGAATAACGATATCATATTCTATATTATTATATGATGCCTACTCCCTTTTTAAAGCGTTTCGGCTTTCTCTTTTTGCAAAGTTATAACATTTTTCCCTATCTGGAATAGTAATACAGAAACTTGGTATGAAACGTGTAATAAGAGGTATAGATTCTCCGCTTTTAGAATACCATCTTTAGCCTTTCATTAGCAAATCACGAGTAATATTCATCTTACATTCATAGACATAATCGTAATCTGGGCCAAGGCTCCTGAAGAAACGGGTACGTTCATCTATATTTCTCATAATAACCACTTCCTTCATTTTTAAGTCGATGGCTACATAGTAATAATAGATACTCTTTTTCTCTGTATTTTCATATACTCCAACTCTTAGGGTATAGTATTCTTTGAAGTGCTTGTTCTGAAGGATTTCCTCAAACTTTGTGCAGGCTTCTTCCAGTTCCTTATCTCGGCTTTTTATGTTGAATAAGTCGAAAAGTCCTTGAAGTCCATTCAATAAATCGGCTTTTAAAAAGTCTGATTCGCAGAACTCGAAACATGCAATCTCTTCGTTAGGGAAAAGGTTCTCCATAGCTTCCTTTGCACAATTAATACACTTCTCTTCAAGTGTATCTCCTTGAACTCCGGTATGCGAATGATAGACATTGGGAGCGGTAAACTCAATCATTTCTTCATATGCCAGCTCTTTTTTCGTAAGTTCATTTTCATTGACTGAATGCAGAATGTCAGCATTGTCAACAATACACCGAAACCCTTCCATGGGACGAACTGTCATGACCAGATACGTCTTGTCATCAATAACAGACAATATAAACCCGATGTGTTCTGTTTTCTCAAAATCAGCTTCTGTCAGGTCATTGTAACCAAACATTACATTTAAGTGCACTTCTGGCTGTTTCGTCATAAATGCGATATAATTTCCTTTCATATACATCTTTTGCCCTCCTGTTTTATACTTGAATACGATAATTTTTTAATGGAAATACATAACGCATGGGCACTTTTACGCTACTGGCAATGTATGCCTCTTTGCTTAAGCCTTCCCATGTTTTCTTGGCATCGAGGATGAGAACACTTGGATCCTTCTTACTTGGTAATTTTGCTATGCAACCCCACTTCAAGGTCGTCACATTCCTGTCGTGATATATGTATTCTATCAAATCCCCGACATTGAAACGATGTTTCTGTTGGAACCCTGACGGCATATATACGAATTCTTTAAATTCATCATCCTCTATATACGGTTCGTCTGGCCAATGGCAGAAAGCAGAGGCAAGTTCATCTCGGAAGGCTTTTTCTCTGGGAATCTCCTTGACGATATAGCATAGCAGGTGTTCACGATTTTGTTCAGTCCATTTCTGCATTTCCTTTTCTGAATCATTGAGGTCATAAAAAATGGCACGCTCTGTCATGTCTAATGATTTATCTTTTTCTATAATCACTTTGTATAGCTGGTAATAATTGTGTAGTTGCATATCCTCATACGCATACTCTATTCCCCAGCATAAGGCAGCAGCCGTATCGCTATCAAATGAGGTTGCACTATAGATAGCCATTTCACGCTCCTCTTCAATAGTTGAGCAACCAATATCGTAGCGATCATATACATCCTTATCGTAATCTGCACAGATAGCAGGCATTACATCAACAAAACAAGTATGGTCATTCCATTCTGTTTGTTCTGGATTGTCTTCGATATATTTTTTCAGCCATCCGCTGCCAGCATCGTATGCCAACGTTCTTTCTCCTAGGCTAATACCACAGTTTTCCATATAGAGTTTTGTCAATAGTTTCATAGCCTGTATCGGGTCCATCTTTCTTCCTTTATCCACAAGCTTATAATAGGCTTTCATTGCCTTTTTTTCTTTAAAAAGACTTTCTACCTCATGATACGCCTTCTTCGAGAAACTTTTATATACCATCTCCTCATAGTCAAGTACAAATGAGTATACAGCCTTTCGTAGACCATCCTTCATTGTCTTCATCGGATTATACACATCGTGATACTTGTCGGCAATGTCAAAAAAGTCAGGATAGCAGGCCTTCCATAGATCCTCAAAAGCTTGACGCCCTCGTTTTCCTCCTTCGCTGATAATACCCAGTAGCTCATACATCTTTTCAGAATTGATATTCTCCATATCAGGATCTTCTTCCAACAACTGTATAGCACAAGGCAAGACATAAGCCTTCACCCACTTTTGCAGAAGACTATGCCCGCCAGGGTACTGGGTTGCATTGCCATAGTATTTCAGGTATTCCTCATATCCATTGACAAGCGTGTCTTCCGTTCCGAAGAAGGCATAAGTATGTGCCTTATCGTAAGCTGTGATACCATGGAACTGATACTTTTCCATGATTTCATAGTCATCACAGAGCCATTCTGTAATGTTGAATACTGTTTCACCATCCATCCTGGGGTTGGTAAATTTATTAATACCAATATTCTGTCGCATAATCTGGCTGACATGGAATGCCGGATTTACCAGAATCTTACGGAAGCCATGCATCTGCTGAGCATACATGGCTCCCATTGAAGTGCCTATGATTACATCAGGATTGACATCATGACACAATTTGTTGAGTTCCCTAAGTGCCAATTTTGGATCTAAGGGGATGTCTGGAGAGATAACCTCTATTTCTGGTAGCTTCATTCTCAAATAGTCTGCGGTCATAGTCGAACCCGAAGATCCGAACCCGTGTAAAAAAACTATTGTTTTCATATTATTCTTTGTTTTCTTTAATGTTGATACCCTTTTCATTCAGCCAGGATATAAATTCATGATCCAAACTGTCGTTTATATTTACTGTGCATGGTGTCATTACGCCAGCAATTACTTTTATACTATACTTACAGACGAACTCTTTATAAAAATACGGAGCCCACTTATCGTAATTGGTCCAATTCTCAAACAAAGTCTTGTACAATTCTACGTTTTCATTCTTTGAAATTCTCATAATATATGCATTAAAAATCATCATCAAATTTTAATCGGTAGTTCCTTGAATCTTCCAGCAACTCCCTAAGTTCCGATTCATGTATAATGAGTTTGACACCATCATCAAACACATCATATTCCATCCGAGTGAGACTTGCCGGAATTTCAATATTGCTAATGGCAGTACCTTTAAATGCTTCAGTCTCAATGGTGCGTAATGACCTTGGCAACTTAACTTCCTTCAGAGAGATGCAGTTCATAAAGGAACGCAATTCTATCTTTTCCACTTTTGGTGGCAGGACAATCTCTTCCAACAGCTTGCACTCGCTAAAGACGTGATGTCCCATATATTTCACGGAATCAGGAATGGTGACACTCTTAAGATCCATACCATAGAAGGCACCATTCATGATCGTTTTGACACCACAAGGAATCGTATAGTCCTCCACATAGCGGAATAGTGCATAATCAGCCTTGACGATAACGCGACCGTATTCAGCATAGGTCACACCATACTCATCCGTCCATTCTGATTCGCTAATAGTCTTGATAAGCGAAGTGCATTCGTCTAATGCATCGAGGATGGACGAAACCTTTCTGGGAACGTTGATGATGTTTGGATAATGCACCATATAAAATTCTCTCTTATCTGCTTCTTCTCCAAATACACCCCAGCAATGCGTATTCTTTACACGGTCATATTCCCGTTCAAAGGCCAATTGTGTCTTTTCTTTGTCCGTGTACATCTCCACTAAGGATTGCTCACATCTGTACGAAGGATGTAAGTCTGCATTCACACAGATACGATTACACCCTGCATACCGATGGATGAAGAATGCGCCAAGACCTTCCGCAATGAGAATGTCGGGATGGAATAGGTGCATACTTTTACCTAAACTTTTTTCTGTTTCTGCAAGGGAATTGATATCAATCTCTACACAGATAATTTTCCACTCGGGGAAAGCCTTCCGGAGTGCTTTGGTCACCTCCGAGGCTTGCTGACTTTTAAAGTCAGGGATGTACATGATAGTATTTCTGTTCATTTTTTCGAGTAGCTCATTAATTCTATTTGTTCATACTTAGGACGTGCTTCCATAATCGCATTGACAATGCAATCGTAGTCCAGGGAAGGAACCTCCAATTCCGAAATAAAGTCGACATAAGGCCCCACATGATAGGTCTTGACGGCATAGGAGAATTTGACGTTCTTGATAATCATACGAAACCTATCTTGCGTTGTACCTTCTTGTCGAACTTCTCACCATCGCTGTAGGCAAACAGACGCTCCAAACGATTCTCTGTATCACCATGCAGTACATTGTCAATGGCATAGTGACGAGCGATATTCTCTATCTGCCCTCCGCTAAAATCATACTTTTCAGCAAGAGTCAGGCTATCTGAGTCTGACAAGGCTGGGATCATGCTTCTCCAGATATTGGCACGAGCACTGGCAGAAGGTCTATTAAACTTGACCTTGTAAAGGAACCTTCGTTCGAAAGCCTTGTCCATATTTTGCTCGAGATTTGTGGTAGCAATCATGATACCGTCGAGTGTCTCCATTTCCTGAAGAATGATGTTCTGGATAGAATTCTCCATCTTGTCCACAGCCCGTTCGGCCCCTTCCTTACGCTTGCTGATGATGGCATCAGCCTCGTTGAACAGCAGAATCGGAGCCAGTTTCGCATTTTTCGCTGTTTCACGATAGCGGTCGAAGATGGCCTTGATGTTCTTCTCGCTCTCTCCCACCCAGCAGCTCTTAATCTCTGAGATGTTCACCTGCATGATGTTTCGTCCAGTCATACGAGCCAGTTGCAGCGCAGTTTCCGTCTTTCCCGTGCCTGGTGCACCATAGAAGATGCAGGCAAAACCGCACCTCATCTTCTGTGCTTTCATCCGAGCCCTGATGCTCTTGAAGTTCTCTTCACTGAGAAGACCTCTCAGTTCGCCTATCTGGCTGACAGTCTCTCCCTCGTAGAAAAGTATTTTCTCCTCGATGCTCTTGCTCAGGATAAAGTCACGATGGCATTGTTTTGACAGTTTGATGTTGAAACCTTTCAGAATTGTCTTTCTGGTTCTGTCAGTCAGGCGGTAACATTCCTTGTCCTCAAAGCCATCATCGAAATTATATTCGATTAGCTTTCTCTTCATAAGAATGTGATTTCCTCTCTTTAATTCTCGAGATAATCTTTCACGTTCAAAATCGAGTTCGAGGAGGAATGTCAGATTATGCAAGGGTAATGCATCATCTTCATTAAGGACAAGATGCCGACAGAAATGAGTAAGTATCATTTCTTCTTCAAAATCCAAATCTAAGGATTTAATCTTCCTGACAAAGTCCAGCTCTGCATTGTCAGAGAACAACAGCTTGATCTCCTCATAAAGAAGATCATACGAAAGATCATCTTCATAGTTGAGATGGGTAAAGCTGTAGAATCTCTGGAAAAACGCAGTTGCATCTTCGCACTTATATGATTCCCGATCATATTTCACATCTTCGGTAATAGCTTTCATAACATTACCTGGTACATAATACGATGTATCGTCGTGTCGGCATCTCCTTCTCAAGAAATGGGTTTTCACTAATCCTTCTACATCATCCTTATATTTCATCAGATGAATACAACGGCAGTCCAGAAATCTGGAGATATCACAAATGCTGGCTCTGCGATCAGAAGAGTCAAATTCAACAAAGATAGAAAGGAATATGGCTTGAATGGGATTGATGCTTTGCTTTTCTGCAATAAGTTTCGCGTATGGTTCTACATGCTGCAAGAACTTCTCATTAAATTTTGAGTCCACAGCCATATCCACAATCTTCTCAATGGCACCTAACATGCTCATGCCATCTAAGGTTTGATTCATTACAGCCGTTTGCAGCCTCTTCTGCTTGAGATCGGCGTGCTTCTTCTTGTTTGATTTCTTACTCATATTTACATCATTAATTATTTATGATGCAAATTTAAGCAAGTTTTCGGATGGTTACAAGAAAAAAACAAGGGCGAGGAATGAAACCCCGCCCTTGTAGTATGAAATAATCATGCTAGGTTAAATTTCTTACCGTATAAGGTCCTTTTCCCATCTTTGTCCTGATACAGCCCGTTGATTACTTGCATGATAATAGGGATTAACTGCGTATCACCCCATCTGGCCAGTGAGAGTGGAGGCATCAGTTCTGCACCATTGCAATAATAGAATTGCGGGTCATTTCCACTTGGACATTCTTCCAATAGCCAGCATCTATCGCTAATGTCTTTGTGGGTGAGCTCTTCTTCCTTCTTCCTGTATTCATCGATTAGTCTTAGGAACGAAGCCTTTTCATCTTCGGCTATAAATTCATTTTCCATATAGGCTTCCAACCCCTCTGACATTTTCCAACTCGGTTCAATCAAGAACTTGTAACGTCCTTCAATTTGTTGTCCCCAGAAGCAGGCTTCTTTGTAGGCGACAACCACGTCAGGATTATATTTTTCCAGCACTGTATTTAAGCGCTCCTTAGCTTTATCTATTTCAAGAGGCAGGCTAAGTCTCTTGATTACCCATCCGTCGAATGTTGAAATGAGATCTAACTTAATTAAGTCATCATCATCTGCGAAATAGTCATCGAGAATGAGCATACGCTTCGGATTGCCCTCTTGCTTTGTAAGGCAACCTTTCGAAATAACAGGTCGAATAGACAGACCAATATAAGCGTCTTCTTTGATGACACCGCTGATTAGCTCCAGTTCTTCTCCCTCATATTCGTGTATCATCAATTTCATAGGCTTATTATCCGGCCCGTTCGTTGAAGACCAGTAGTTACAGTACTCTTTATACTTCTGTAGTCGTTCGCCTTGCATATAGCCATTGGCAGGCAGGAAAATATGCTTGCCTTTAGGGCCTGTCACAAGACAGCCATGTGTCCCGTCTTCTGTGATGCACCAATTAAGAACGCACTGGCTCAGCAACTCTTCGAAATCTGCCTGAGTAGGTATTCTCCATCCACCTCTACGGAAGTGATGTGCTGCGTCGTAGTTTAAAGATAGAACACCAGTATTGGGGTCAACAATACTGCTATGATTATCCTTGTGAATATAATCCCTTTCAGAGTATATTTCACTCTCGTAGAGATCACCCCATGCGTGGTAGGCTCTCTTATTAAGGTCGTAAGCAGCCCAAAGGGTGCCACTGGTGAGACCAAGATCCACGTATTCATAGCCTGCCTCCATGTGATGCTCGCCATTGAGTTCTTCCACGGGAACAGTCAACACTTGCCTGGACGCGTACTTTTCGATTACCTTGAAACGTTTTTCGTCTTTCAGTAATTTAGTTAAATTCCTCATCGGATCTTCTCCGATTTTCACCTCATAATATTTCATAGGAACCTCCACGGGAGCGTTTTCCTGCTTCTTGTCAGATTCTGATTTTTTTTGCAGGTTTTTTATGGCGTTGAGATGCTTCAGGACTTCCTGAGGAAGTTCCTTTTTAGGTTTGTTCGATTCAGACTGTGACATCGTAAACGGATCTCGCTTCAGTATAACCATATTTCTATCATGGTCTATTCTGTCGAAGTAGTCCAGGTTGATGATATGCTTTCTGCTTATCTTTCTCAGATGGTGGTTATAACCTATACCGGCTTTTTCTATTTTATTCCACAACTCCGTAAGCGTTATTCTAGACTCAGGAGTAGAATTCCTTAAATAGAAAGAACTGATTTTTACATTCACTTCAATGAATATAATATCATCCAGTGGAATGAAATGCTTATCCCCGTCTATCAACTCGACGTCTATTCCTACTTTTCTCATATAGAATTGGTTTTTATTCGTTGCAAAGATACAAAAATATTTTCAAAACCAGCTTTAGTTTTCTGGTTTTTTAGTATAAAACCTTGTTTTCAAGGCATGAAATCCGTATTTGTTTATAATTCCTCCCAATAATTCAGCATTAAGTTATAGAGCGTTCCTAAGCATTTACGCAGTTGAACGGCACCTCTTGTTATCTCAAGCGTTTGTTCGTTCAGATAGACACGCTTGTTTACCTCTATCTTCAGAGAGTTATAAGTAAAGCCTGTTTCAGGAGCAATTGCATTAGTGTATGGTGCATTGCAGGTTACCTGATAGCCATTATTTCCGAAAACGGTCTTCACCAGTTCGATGACAAAGTCAGAAGGTCTGCTCCAATCCTCATTATAACCGATGCAGATGTCTACAGCACTTATATCGGAAGGGAATGAGTGACAGTCAATCAATAGTGAATGCTCGTCTAGCATCATCCTCAACGATCGCATATATTGGGCATGATAACGGAACATCTCTATTTCCTCTTTGCCCTCAAATGTCCGATGAAGACCGTTGAATTTCTTATAGACGACACCTTGGCCTTTTGCTTCAAGAGGGTCATTGACAAGACGCTCTACATCGACGGCAAAGCGTGAATAGTCAGATGTCATAATCTGAATTCCCTCTCTCTTATCTGGTATGAATAGTAGGTCGGTATACCAATCTGTCCATCGTCTTACTTCAGACTGCAAACCTTCTATGTCATCCCATCTGGAAATGCCAAGTCCACCCACACTGGCATGTGGAATGTTAAGCACAATATTGTTATACCATCTCTCTTTCGCCGGATTTCCGAGTCTGTCTCGTAAATCCGGCTTGCTCTGTGTTCTTCTTTTACAGGGTCCGCACATAGTCTTGTTCCTTTCTGTTTTTTATTTGTTGTTGTATAATCTCACTCACTTTCTCAAAGGATACTGGGTGATAGTTATTATTGTCTACACCCACATCATATTGAGTAGGGAAGAGGTAATCGAGCCTGGAACTGTCCAAACCTGTACGATAAGGACTGGTGTGGACATGACCGAAGAGTTGCCATGTGTTTCTATATGCTCCGCCATAGCACAGGAATGGATAGTGGTTCAAATATATCCTTTGTTTACCAATGGATATGAGCATCTGCATGCTGACACATTGGAATCTGTGCATAAAGGCTTGATTCACATTGTTCATGTCGTGATTCCCAAGTAACAGGATTATTTCTCCATTCAATTTGTTGAGCAGGGATGTCCATTCTGCAGCTCCTCCTACGGAGAAATCACCCAAATGGAACACAAGATCATCAGGACTTACCACGCTATTCCAATTATCAATGAGTGTACAATTCATCTCTTCAACGTCAACAAATGGACGCTGGCAGTATCTGATGATATTCTTATGCCCGAAATGTGTATCGGCCGTAAACCAGACTTTCTCGTCTCTATAGAGTCTTAGTATACCTCTTTTTATCTTCATCTTGTCTTGATTATGCTTAACTTGTCTACTTGCTTCCTTTTGTGCAACAAAATTAAATATTATCCTTTATATAGAAAAACAAAAAAATGAGGCGTGGAATGAAACCACGCCTCTGAGGTATGAAATAGAAATATGCAGTTTTGAGACTGCTGTATATATTAAAACCTATCCCATATGTTCATCTAAAAATTTAAAAATCTTCAAGTAACGAGTAATAGTATTCTCACTTTTTGTGATGCAATGCCCTTCATTGTCAAATGCAAGAAGTTCACAGCCGAAACATTTCTGAGCTTCTTCTGCTTGTTCAATTGGTACCCTTTTATCTTCTTTTCCGTGAATTATCAGAATTGGTTTGCATTTTTCTTTATTCTTCTTAAGCAGGTTATGAGGAGACTGCTCTATTATCATTTTGTCTGCAATTTGTTCTCCATTCGGATTCAATAAACCATCAAACATCTCACTTTTTATTGTTAAATTTCTTATCGAGTCACTTTTGGAGCCTTTTTCAAAACAATAATTTCTTAATGATTCTAGATTAAAGGGGCCAGACTCGGAAACGAAGCAACAAAACATTTCAGGATACTGTACATTCATGCTATACGAACAAAATCCTCCGAAACTATGCCCCATCAATGCAATTTTACCCTTAATCTTAAATTTCTCAAGGGCGGCATTTAAAGCATATAGATAATCTATAATGCATTGTCCCCCCCAATCTCCTCTCACTTTATTATCAAACTCATGATTTATTCCAGGCATTCCTCGAACAATTGGCATGATAACTGTATATCCAAGGTGTTGTAGTAAAGGTAAATTATATGTACCCACTTCTACTTCGGGTTCCCAAGCATGATGGGGTCCGCCTTGGCATAAAAGTAGTATTCGTCCGTTGGTTGTTTCAGGATTTGGATGTGCAAACCAGTAATAAGAGATGATGTTATCTGATGTGATATATTCACAACGTTCTACTCCCCCAGGATTTAGAAAACTCAAATCTTTGTTCTCAGAAAAATAGAAACTCTTTGTAATATAGTGATATCCTGTTTCACTAAATCTTGTTAACTTCAGATTCCCAACATGAGTTATTCTATTATGTTTTGATGGATTATTAGGATTAAAAGATATCGCACAAACTTTTGAGTATCCTTTATAATTATATTCAACCAAAATCGTATTGTCGTTAATCCATAAGAAATTGCTGCAAGAAAGATTCTTTGTCATAGTTAGAGTATAAACTTTTTCTTTCTTTTTTTCATAACTGAATGTGGAAATCATAATTGTCCCATCCGATCCAATCTTGCCGTAATCTTTCATGCATAAAAAAGCAAGCAATTTCCTATTTGGCGAAAAAGCAGGCATAATATCAAATCCATGGTTTGGGTAGTTTGTTAAATCATGGATTGTCTTAGTGTAATCATCATGTTTGGGATCATAGACACAAATACACGAAGTCTCGTCATCTTGAATTCCAGCGCATCTGCTCGATGCGTATGCATATACTTTATCACTGGAATTGTATGCTATTCGAAAAGGAGTCTCCCATGACAGTGGCTTACTTTTGTTAGGAATTACACCAGTCGTCCTCCCAGCAAAAAAAAGTTGTCCTTCCTTTTGATAGTTACATTGATTAATGTATGGCTCCCCACTTTTGTCAATACTTTTAGGATATAACTTATTCAATATATCTTTATACATAGTTGTTTATTTTAGAATTTTATAGTGAAGACATTAAATGAAGTTGAGAGCCTTACAAGTACCAATTTATAAATAGCTTAGTTTGATGTCCATTTGTTTGAAGGCAAAGTAATTCTCTTTTTTGCTTTTCTCCTTATCCAATCTGTATACACCAAGGAAGCGAAGAATCTCCTCACCAGTTATATTAGAGGAAGCGGGGTCTGTGGCATTTACCAAACTGAATATAGCGATGTCAGTCTGTTCGGAATAATCATCGAGATTAACTCCGTCGACTGACTTGTTTGTCTCGATACAATAAGTTCCTGACTCAGTTCTTTCTTCTTTTATGCAAGGCAGAGATTCATAGCAGATTACATGAAAAGGTAACAGGCTGAGTTCCAGTTTTGAAAACATCGACGCATAAGTGAAATCGCTTTCCCAATTTCTCTCTCCACGGAACATTTGTGTTAAGACATAGCTGGAAAATCTATGTCCCTGGATTTCGCCATAACCCTTTGCAATATCACCTCGCTGAATATCCTTCCAACGGAAGGCCTTATGAAGTGCTTTACATTCTTCGTTCACCGCCTTAAGGTTCTGGAACTTATATAGTCCGTGACCAAATTTGTCTAATATTTGATAAATATAATTTGCAGTAGAGTCATAACTATGTGGACCGATGAAGTCTTCATCAGTCTCATGGAAGAGATCGATATATAGGCCAATATCGTCTAAAAGCAATAGACTGATTTGCCCGTCATTGCTTGTGATGCTTTGTATGTCACAATTATAATACGAAAGCGTGTTAATGACCTCCGAAGCTTCTGTTCGAAGTCCTTCCGGTATTTGTTCTAGAAGGGCCTTCAGATACTTATACCCCACCTGTTTGACATCTGAATTATCCCATCTGTCAAGAATTATATCCTGTTCTGAAACGTGACCTGCCCCGGAGTAATTTCTTTTCTCTTCCATCGCCCCGTTAATGAGGTCATCAATCGTTAGATTCCTTACTTCATTTTCTTCGTCCATATTAATATCTATTATTTCCAATTCCTACTCCCTTTCAAGCGTTTCGGTATCCTCTTCATGATGCAAAGGTAATAGTAAAGCTATCAATTCTTTCAATTTTATCATCGAATGGTACGAAATGCCACTCTTACAGTATAAAATGATTTGCTTCATCACCTCCATAATTATTTTGCAAATATATGAAATTGAAAGCAAATATCCAATTACGTATTTATTCATATACATTTAATTTAATTTTTATTAAGACTGAGAACGTATTTCATACCCATAAATGACAATTCATACATAATTGGGATTAAGTGTGCCCAGAACAGGATAAAAACATTACCTTTGCAGTTGTAATTCAAAACTATAAAGATATTGTAGGTGAAATACTATCTGTGAGTGGTGACACTTTCATAAGTCGTAACGGTTCCTGGATCTATACTTGGACAAAAGAAGGAAGAAAGATCAGTACAAGAGCATCTTCTCATTGAGATTGCAGTGACATAGTATTATTACTATCATGGATCAAGCTAAATGCAGCAATCTCATGGAGATTATTGACATGATAGATAATTTTAAAGGCTATGATAAAATATATAGAAAACGGAGATATTTTCTTCATAGAAGGAGTTCATAGTTTCGCGCATGGTTGCAACTGTGCTGGATCTATGGGACGCGGCATCGCAGTACAGTTTAGGAAGAAGTTCCCGGAGATGTTTGAGAAATATAGATAAATGTGCAAAAGGCAAATTTCTTCCTGGCGATGTCTATGATTATGACTATGGAATGGGGCATGTATATAATTTGGCGACCCAGTTGCATTATTGTGTTCCATGGCAACTTGCTAAGTTGGAACACATAGAGACATCCATGAGAAAAATGATGTTACTAGCCGAAATAGATAAAGTCCAAAGAATTGCTTTACCAAAGATTGGCGCTGGACACGGAGGCTTGAGATGGCAAGATGTCAAATCCATAATTGAAAAAAGTGGCTGCAAATCATCAAAATGTTGACTTATATATTGTTGAGAACTTTGTCGAACATAAAGAACTCAGACGATAATAACAAATACCACAATTTGAAAAACAGATATTTAAATATCAACGGATTATGGACACAACGAGTATATCTGAGACGAGTAGCATCATCAGCTTTGCGGCCGACTACGAGATTGCGTGTATCACTGCGAGCTATGGGGATCTCGGTGGGAAAGAGAACAAGGAAAGGAATCGTGAATTGTCTGCATCTCTTCTCTATCGTGGTTACGGAATTACCCGCATCAAAAACAACTGCATTGAGGACTTCGGTAGAATTATTTCTTTGGAATTGAAAGAGAATACATATTTCGTGGTCAATCTTAAACACGCCACAGATTTCTATCAGACACTGTTTAAAATCTCTGAACACTACAATCAGGATTCTTTCCTATACATGCCGGAAGAAGGTAGCACAGCATATGTTATTGGGACAAGCTATACTGGATGGCCCGGTTATGGGGTTAAACTACCTGTCGGCAAACTGCAAATCTGTGTTGATAAGAAGTACCTATTGAAGAAGCAGAGTACAAAGGATCTTGTCGATGTGCTGAATTTGGACACATTCAAAAGTCATACGCTATATGGGAAACTGGCAATAGCCGTTATCTGCAAGCCACTTGATGACGCACTTAGAAAGTAAGTCCCTCACTGTGGGGACTTTGAAGGATATATATATTGGAGAGCGACAAAGCTTCATGTTATTGATCTGTCGAGTGGGAGGTTAACTCCGTTGCTCGATAAACAGAATGAAGTGTCGCTCTCTTTATTATAAATCTCCTTTGAACTTTTTGACGGGATTACCACGTTCAAGAGTATTGTGGTTCATCCAGACATCATGTGTCTGCTGCAGTTGCTTTTCTTCTTCAATGGCAGAGAGCTTCATGATAAGACGCTCGCGAGCAAGTTTCTTGTTCTGCGTTTGAGAACGCTCATCTGATGCCAGCACAGTGGTGCCAGAAGGTACATGGATGGCTCTGACTGCAGTTTCCACTTTGTTGACATTCTGTCCTCCTGGGCCTGAAGAGCGCAAGGTTTCGTATGAGATATCACGTTCATTTACTTTATCTGATTGGAGAGGCTTGAAGAAATGAACACCAACAAACCAGTTCTTGCGACGGTGCCAGGGACGGAAGGGGTTCTTCTGTGCCACCCAAAGCACAGAGCCTTCCCATTCGCCTTTTAACGAAGATATGTTTTCACCCTCTATAGCCAATGTCGCAGAAAACATGCAGCCATCATTGGGACCATCTTCATGCTCTACGATTTCTAGTGCATAGTTCAGACACTTTGCCTGCTCTACAATCTTGTTCATGATAAGTACCACTACTCGGCAGCACTCCACAGGGCCTCGCCCTGATGTGATTTGAATATATTCCTTTTCCATATTATTCTTCACTCATTCTTACAATACGTGGGATAATCTTCCCTTCAATGTTAATTAAATCATGTTGTGAATCCATCACCTGATGGATGTCCTTATAAGCCTGTGGCGCTTCCTCGGTTGTTCCACCAAGTAGCATCACGTTGTGCTCTGCAAGATACTTCTTCAGTGCATGACGGCTGATGCTGTTTCTTGCATCAAGACGCGACATGGTTCTGCCGGCTCCATGCGAAGCGGAGAAGAGAGAGCCAGCGCAACCTTTACCTGAGACGATAAATCCAGGTGTGGCCATACTGCCTGGGATAATACCCAACTCACCCTGATGGGCTGGTGTCGCACCCTTTCGATGGATGATGGTTGATCTACCGTCAGGAAGATGATTGCGCCATGCAAAGTTGTGATGATTGCTCAAATTTGCCAACACCTTTAGTCTTAAGGCTTTTGCCACATTGTAGTGGATGCATTCATGATTGGCAGTTGAATATTCACCAGCTATCTGCATACACCTCCAATATTCTTCGCCAGCCTCACTATTCAGGCTGAGCCATGCGAATGGACCTGCCTGACGTGGAAGACGGCATGTCTCCTTGGCAACTCCTGTATAATAATCGGCGATAGCAGCACCAAGGCCACGGCTGCCAGAATGGCTTAGGATACCAACATAACTGTCCATTGGAAGCCCGAAAACATTATTGCGTGGAAGTCCTATCTCGCAGATATCTACGAAATGATTCCCCTTGCCGCTGGTTCCCAGCTGGCGAACGGCTTTCTCCCGTAGATTCTTCAAAATAGGAATCTCACGAAATTCGCTCTTGTCTAAGAGTGGATGATACTGCTTGAAGGGAAGGATGCCATCAAGTCCAAAAGCCGTGTTGTTTTGCAATGCCTCAATAGCCCTGTCGTGATGCTTTTCTATAAAGTCAACACCAGCATCGAGAATCGTCAGACTCATACGACAGGCGATGTCTTTTCCTACAGCATAAGGAATCACCACATCATCCGTAGTTGCCAGAACGCCACCAATAGGAAGGCCATAACCAGCACAACCATCAGGCATCAAGGCCCCGGATAATGTAATAGGCAGTCTCATCGCCATCTCTATTTGTGAGATGGATAGCTGGTCAATATGGTCTTTGCCATAGATAGTGTATGGTAAAGGTGAGTCACGCAGTTCATAAGTGGTTGTCTCTACTTTCGTTGGGGAGAGAACTTCTGCAAGTTTCCCCCATATTGTGTCTTTTTTATATCTCTCAGGAGACTGTGAAATGTCTTGTAACAGGTGGATGATTTCCTCCTGAGTATGATGTTTGCAATGCTTGGCTACCAACTCTATCGCGAGACTTCTGGCGACATTGTTAGTATACCCTAATTTGCTTAATTCTTTTGGTTTAATATTGCCCATAAATGAATATAATTACTACGCAGGCCTACACGCGTACCTGCAGGATTAATACTCCGCAACCAGAAGGTTGCAGTCACCTAAACTCTGTGGGGATTTATACTTACTTTATACTCATTCGTGTGACCCTTTCTCTGATGATTAAAGGGTTCAACAATATTTTCGGCTGCAAAGTTAATCATTTTTATTTGAATTACATCAATTATTCTATACTTTTTTGAAAGGGTTAGTATAAGGTATGAATTATATAGTGATTATTTTATCTGGAACAAAATTCTTGTGTTCGTTGGCAAATACGTAGCCAAGTTGATTGCAGACACATGGAGTAGAACCGATGACTTTATCAATATTCCTATGAGAATGGCCATATATCCAGTAATCTATTCCACTATCCTTAATGAAGTCATCGTGTTCTACGGTAAATGCTCCATTCAGCTCACTTCCTTCAAACTCTGGAGCGCATAATTGGAACGAGGGAACGTGATGAGTGATAACAACCTTATGCTTCGCTGTACTTTCTTCTACCGCATTCTTGATAAATTGAAAGCATCTATCATGCTCCAGATTGAAATCAAAATATGTGAGTACTCTGTCACCATACATAATACGATGGAAATCGGTCACACATTGTTGAGTGTACGGTGCATGCTCTTTTCGTATGATAGCCCATAAAGTTGACAGAATAAAATCAACATCATCTATTCTTACCACCTTATTATAATAAAAATGTATATTCTCCCGGATTTCGCTTTCATCTCCATCATTCATTGTTGACAAGTCGTAATACTTGTAAAACTCATGGTTACCAGGAACGACAAGCACTTGCTGGTAATTATCAGATGCCCAGTCCCAGAAAGGATGATTCTGGTAATTTTGATCTCCTAAATAGCCAATATCACCAGCAAGAATAAGAATTTCACCAGATACCTTTAAAGGCTGTTCTCGCAAAAAACGCCAATTATCGGCAAATTCCAAATGAAGATCTGAAGCATATTGTACTCTCATGTCTTTTTTTGATGCAAAGATAGTAAGAAAAAAAAGAAATAGAAATCAATTTGAGGAAAAGGTATGAAACAATGCCATTATGGTATAAATTCGGGATGTTACTCCTTTTACTTATCTTCATCATCATTCATTCGACAGATTCGATGTGTTTCTTTGCGGGCCTCGCGCCAGCGGGGAAAATACTTGTCCATGAGGGCATGGAAACGGGCATTGTGGCTTGGCTCCAAGAGGTGGCATAGTTCATGAACTACGACGTGTTCGACACACCATTTCGGCAACAGTAGGACGTAGGCCGAAATGCAGATGCTTCGGTCTTTCACGTTGCACTGGCCCCAGCGCGAGATAGTGGGCTTATAATAAACGATGCTTGGTTTAACTCCCATCTCCTTGGCATGCTTTTCCATCATCGGATCCACCAGTGCCTTCAACCGTTTCAATGCTTCGTCTGCTTGGGCGCGAGTGGTCAGTGGCAGCTTGTTGAAGAACTCTGCCCGTTGCTTCTGACGCTCGTAGGTCTTCTTTCTCGCCTCGTTGATCCAGTCTTTATGCTCCTCGATGAATGTGATCACTTTCTCGCGAGGCATTCCGATAGGTGCCGACACATGCACGTCGCCATTCTTCACGATGCGCATCGACAACCGACTTGTCCGTCTGTACGTTACTTGAATCGCCATCTCTTCTTTTGTTATACGTCTGGCCACGGCTCAAATTCCAATTCCAGCTCAATCCATTGATTATCTTCTTGTGGTGTGACACTCTTTTGATTGGAAACGCCCAACCCTAACAGACGGATGGGGTGGGAGTGGAACTCCACTTGCTGCATAAGCTGTTTGGCCAATGGAAGGATCTCGTCTTTGGTGCGGAGAATGTGATCTACAGTGATGCTGCGGGTTATTTGCTGAAAGTCCAGGAACTTCACCTTCAGTGTTAGGGTGCGGCCTTCGAAGTCGTTCTTCTCGATGCGCCTGACGAGCTCAAGTACCGTATGATACAGGTGGATGGTGACGGCGGCATTTTCGCTGATGTCCGACTCAAAGGTCTGTTCACAGCTGACACTCTTCCGCTCCCATTCAGAAATCACAGGCCGGTTATCGATGCCTCGTGAGAAATCATAGAACACCTGTCCCATCTTGCCGAACTCCTGCGTCAGTCGGCTCAGCGACATGTTTCTTAGGTCAAGACCCGTGAAGATACCCATGCGGTGCATCTTTTCGGCAGTCTTTTGGCCAACACCCCAAATCTTCTCTATCTTCAGTTGTGCGATGAAGTCTAATGCCCTGTCAGGATGAATCACCGTCAGCCCGTCGGGTTTACGCCAGTCGGAGGCAATCTTCGCCAGGAACTTGCAGTAGCTCACGCCTGCCGATGCCGTCAGTCCTGTCGTCTCACGGATGCGCTGCTTGATTTCACGGGCTATGTCAACGCCCAGTTCGATACCTTTCTTATTCTCTGTGACATCGAGGAAAGCTTCATCAAGCGAGATAGGCTCAATCAAATCGGTATAGTCATGGAAGATGCCGTGCAACTGAGCCGACACCTCCTTATACCGTTGGAAGTGCGGCTCTACGATAATCAGTTGCGGACAAAGACGTTTGGCCACCTGAATGGACTGTGCCGAATGCACTCCGAACCGTCGGGCCTCGTAGCTGGCTGTTGCCACCACACCACGTTCGGCATCGTGTCCAACCGCTATCGGCTTGCCCTTCAGTTCCGGATTGTCTCGCTGCTCCACAGCGGCAAAGAACTGGTCCATATCAATATGGATGACCTTCATCTACTAAATCCCCATAGCTTTGACGAGTCTGTCTAATTCTGGGTTCTCTTCAGGCGACGTGATATTGAGTGCTCCATCGTCTGGAGCCTCGAAGCTCACGCTTGGAGCGGCACCGGCATTATTGGCTTCTTCTAGGAAATCTTTGATTTCGGTTTCATTCTTTCCGTTCATGATCAGTGCTGCCATAATACATGACATCACATCGGTTCTGAGACCTTTTTCCTTCATATCCTGAAGTTGCTCCTTGCTGATCGTGAATGACACATTATAGTATTCGACGGCCATATTACCACCAATCTCATTGGCCAAATCTGCCAATTGTACCTCGTATGGATCTTGTTTCTTATTATTCATACCATCTTATATTTTTAAACGAGGGCAAAGGTACGAAAAATGCCTCAATTACGATGCACCCGCCATCAAGAGAAAGATAGTTTTTATGCTAAATTAGTTAAATCACGCATTTTTCCGCTAAATAATCACTATCTTTGCAGTCCGATTAGATAGTAATAGTCAATAGTAAGATACAAGATATATGAAACAAGAATATGCCAGGGTATCTGTAGAAATGCCCGAAAACGATACAAAGAAGACTCTCCATCATGAGCTGACATACGAGGTTGAGAACCCCGATATCAAGGACGAATACACTGTGAAATTCTGATGACCACTCATGACGGAAGACGAAAGCAAGAAGGTACGGGTAGAACTTGACCACGAGCAGAAGGTGATTCGCCTTGGCTGCTTTTTCTATGACCTCAAAGGAGTGCTGATAGCAGAAGCCACCGAAGAGGACAAGAAGAAATACTACTGCGACAGGTTTATGACCTATCCCATCGTTGATGATGACTGGGCTGTCCGTGAAGACGATTGCCTGAAAGATGGCATTGCTGCACTGACTATCGGCAAGAAAGGTGATACTATACCCCTGATTAAGCTCAGCGAGGTTCTCGACCTTAACGTAGATGAACGTAGCGGTGACTATTCTGACATTCTCATCGATGTTGAACGTCATGGCATCACCGTTTCCAATCGTCAGGAAGATAACCCGCAGGAAGAACTCCCTGAGACAATTACGCTTGAAATAGACAGAATGAAGAATCCGGATACCTTTCGCGTATATTCTGAGTGGAAAGGGTATTACATTCCTCACAGGTACTGCCATGTCGGAAAAGACGGCAAGTTGTATGATGGTACAGAGGTGAAGGAGAACGAGACAAAAGGCCCGTATTCAAGCATGGTCTATCAGCTTGCAAATGATGTCAAAGGTCTCTCTTGGTTCTTCAACAATCAACGTCTGAAGGTTCGTTGCCTGGCTGCCAGGTCCTATGATGAGTCTGAGACTGAAGCTGACAGGTGCATACCCGATGACTGGCATCAGGCTGTCAAGACGCTGGAGGATGATGTTAACAGCGAGATACAGCGTATGCGGGATGAATATCCTGATGACTATTACCGTTCTAAACGCCCCATCGTATAAGTATGCCCGAGATTAAGAAAGAAACAATGGAGAACTACCTTCAGCTGGCACGTGACGCTGTTAAGCAGAAGGACTATGATACTGCCACCGACCATCTGATCTCTGTCCTACAGTTCGACAGCAGCAACAGTGAGGCTTTCGGCATCATGGGCGACATGGCGTTCTATAAGAAAGACCTCAATACCGCCGAAGGCTACTATCTCCGACGACTCGAACTTACCCCTGAGAGCTACGAGGCCCACAAGGATATGGGACGCTTGTATCTGGAGCGTTGCGAATACGATAGTGCTATTGAGGAGTTCAAAACAGCCCTGCAATGCGATAAAGATCATGGTGACCCCTATCTGTATATCGCCTCCATCTATTACAATCTCGGACGATACGATGAAGCCTACGAATGGCTATACCGTCAGGTATTTGAACTCAAAGCCGAGCAGCCCCAGTCCGATAGGGATTTGTACAATCAGGCGTATTATGGCGTTTCCTATGCCATCAGCCAGAACAAGTCCATCGATGAACTCGATGACCTCATTGGTCAGATGGAATCTAAGTACAATGTCACCATTTCAACGCAGCTCGTCGTTAATCCCGATGCACCACTGATGCCCTTCCGCAAGACAGGCGAACGGAGTTATGAAATCGACTACGACCTCGACTCTGGCGACAAGTTCTATGAAGTCCTGAGTTCATTACTACTGCTGGACAACCATCTTGGAGGAGAGCACTTCGACTTCCATCATTTCCTGATGCCTACGGAAGAGGGGAGAGAACAGTTTGAAGCCATGACAAGAAACACCATGGATGCTGACTCTACGCTGTCTATGGCCGATTTGCTCAACTATCTGGTGGTGGACATCCGAACAAGTCTGATTCGTATTTATACCGATGAAGTCATGCACATCACCCCGGAGTTTAAGAAATACCGCCCTGTGCAATGGCTCGGAATGGGTAATGCCATCGCTCAATCCTATGGCTATATCACGAAACTGGAGCGTATTCATGCCCCCCGGCTTGTCATCTACACCCACAAAGTGCTGTTGTACCTGAAGTCGGTACAGCTCTTTGAATATTTCAAGGCCTGCGACAAGAGAATAGATTTCACATCCCAACTCGTTGAGCACAAGATGGGATGCGCCATCTATAATGAGCATATCAATATGAAGAATCAGGCAAAGCGCCGTGACTGGATGGCATTCTACAAGTCGTTTGTCAATCAGATCTGCCCCGTCCTCCGCTATTACGTGAAGCTTGAGGAGATATAGAATTGAGATTGCCTTCGACATGGCGCGAAGGCAATCTCAATTCTAGTTAGCCAGCAGCATCTTTTTCACGCTCCAACTTCGCATCGTCTTCCCGTTATAAGTAAACTCCCGCTCATCGAACACCTCATAACCGCATCTTTTATAAAAAGCGATGTTTTTATCTGAGTTCGTGAAGAGCACAAGTTCCCTGCCACCTTGTGTCCGGATGTAATCCTCAATGTAGGCAATGAACTGCTTTCCGATGCCGATGCCATGTGCTGACGGATCAACCGTGATTGAACTGAGATACCAGATTTCTGTTCCCGTAGCCTGATATTCGTGGCAAGGCTTGCCTGCTGCTGCATCCATTGCCAGCCAGTCATCCAGCCGCTGTCTGTTGACTCCACGATATACCAAAGGCCAGCCATGTATCAGATACTGAAAGTCTGACGGCTTTTTGTAATCCGGCGCATTGATTTGAGCCACAGCCACCAGTTCACCATTCATCTTAACCACCAGATAGTGCGTCCTTTTGAAGTTTGTCAGATACTCCCGATGGACAACGCCTCCGAGTACCTTTCTCCGCTCTTCCAAGTCGGGGAAGTAGTTCGTAAAGTACTCATAGTCCTCGAAAGCCCTGCCCACCAGTCGGACAGCAGCCCTCAGTTCATTTCGTTTCAGTATGTTGAAATCAACAGTCATTGTTTTAACTGTTCATATTATTCCTCTATCAACTCAAAATGCTGGAAGTCCTTGCACGATGTCCAGTCACCGCCCCACTCGAAGCCGGCATCAGTGAAGAGACGGAAGCAGAGGTCGTCGTGGGTGATCTTATAGGGGAAGTCCCATGAGCGGTCGCAGTAGGCCTCGGCAGTGGCGGGCTGAATGAAGCGGGTGCCATCGGTACGATCCTTGTAATAGGGGTTATAGAGTGTGTTGATATCAACGGCCAGGCCACGGGCATGCTTCGAGAGCTTGGTTGTACCAGCGATGGCACGATAACAGAAGCACGACGAGTTGTTGTCACGCATCTGTGTTTCGTCGTCGGCATCATACACGTCGGGTAGGAGCATCCGCTGGATGGGATACTTCGCATCGAACAGTTGGCGCAGGATGGCGGCCACACGATCGGCAATCTGCACGTTGACTATCATTTCGCCCACATGCATCTGATTGTCGTAGTCCCAGTGTAGGGCGCGTATATGTCGCAGGTCGTCACGCCCAATGTAGGGGTTCTCTTTGTAGGTCTTGCCCTGCATGCGTGCCCACACACCATCAGGGATGGGTTCGGCAGCAAAACATTTATCTATTCCACCGAAAGCTTTCACTGCTTCGGCAGTCACCGTCCGTCCTGCCTGCCAGTTGTCCAAAGCCGAAGTATCAGGTTTGACGGCATTATCACTATTGCTACATGACGGCATTATCACAAGACCGCAAGTGACTACAAAGATGGCGGCCAGCATCCAAAGTTTTTTCTGTTTCATTTCACATTGAGTATTTCATCGAACATAAGTTCATTGTCGAGCCATAGTTATTACGAATAATATTGTTTCATCAGTTTATGTACATAGAAGCCGAAGAAAATCTTCTCGATAAAGTTTGACTTCTGGAAGACGTTGCGGAGAATGACGTCGAGGGCGGCGAAGCGTCCGGCCTGGGCATCGAAGGCAGCGTGGTCGTCTTGTCCGGTGTATTCCTTGGCAAAGGCATCCCAGAAGCGGTGAAACTGTTCCTGGGTCATGTGGAATATATCCTGCACACGCTTCATGGGAGCATAGATGTGGCAGATAAGGAAAAGGTGGCCGATGTCGAACATAGGGTCGCCATACCCAAAGCGATCCAGATCAATCCAATAGTAATCCGCTCCAGCCTGGATGAGGTTGCCTGTCTGGAAATCACCATGCACGCAGTGAGTATTCTCAGGGATGGTTTCAATAAAGGCTCGCATCTTCTCTCTGTTCCTCCTACTTACAAAAGTGGCCCTCTCAACGGCCAGTAGTGCCTGTGCCTTCCTGCTGGGGAAGAATTCGGTGTCGCAAGGCTTAGCGAATAGTTCCTTCCCTTTGTGGCACAAGAGCCGGGCCATCTCTTCGGTGCGCTCGGGTTCGTCGTGGCAGATGCGTGAGAGGGATTTCTTGCCCTTGATGCGCTGCGAGATGGTGCCGTATGCATCTCCTACCTGTACGATGCGATACATCGCGGGTACAGGAATTCCGAGACTGGCAACAGCCTTGGAAACATCGTATTCGTGCTTCACGACTTCCCATGTGCTCAAGCGGGCGTTATTCACCTTGAGGATTTCGTCCGAATCAGCGGATGTAACATAAGTCTTCCCGTTGCCGCCCTCGCCAGTTTGAACATACTCGGTCAAGTCTATGTGTTTGTATGTATCCATTTTTTAGTTCTCTTATTATTCTTTATAATCTACATCACCAACCTGGTGGCAGCACGATGTTCTCTACGTAGTGAGCCTTCTCGAACAGCGGAGAGATTTCATCATCCGTGAATCCGGCAATGCCGCAGCCGATGCGGGTGACGAGGAAGGTGAGGGTAGGGTGCTCCTTGGCGAACTGAATGAACTCGTCCACATACGGGCGGATGGTCTCTATGCCGCCCTGCATCGTCGGAATGCCGTAGCTCTGTCCTTGCAGACCCACGCCCTGACCCATGATAGCCCCAAACTTGCGGTAGGCGATATACGCCGCACCACCGCCGTGCATACCTTTCAGATTGCTTCCGAACACAAAAATTTCGTTTGGCTCCAGCTCCGTGATAAACTCTGGTGTAGTCCTTTTCTGTTCCATAACTTCCTCGCTGATAAAGTCCATATCCTCGCATGCCATTGGCGTAGCCATATCTGCCATCGAACCCGACATAGGTGGTATCGACATCTTGGCCCCGCCCATTGTAGCTTCTCTGTGCAGAATTGCCATATCGTCCATAATCTCAGGCGTTTCCAAATCCATATCAAAGTTCTTCTTGAAGTACGGAACTATGATTTGCTCCTTCAGTTTCTTGTACTTCTGCGAGATGGCCGATGGGGTCATCCCCATCTGTGCCGCTATCTCCTTTGACTTGAAGCCCTGCAACAGCAGCATGTCGATAATCAGCCGTTCCTGACGGTCCAGGGGAGCATGGTCGCACACATCCTCCACCATCTTGTTGAACTGCAACCGCAGGTCGCTGGTCACGTCGAACGACATCAGGTAGTCCTCGAATGTGATGCTGCCGTACTCCTTGCGGTACCATTTCAGTGCATCGAGCACCACATAGCGGAACCCGTTGATGAGCCACGTCTTCAGACTCACATTCGGCGAATGATCCTCCAGCGGCTTCCAGTCGTGCTCCATCAGGTACAGCGCATACTGGTGAGCCAGCGACATAAAGTCCAGGTTCTCCTTCTCACGCAACTGATACCGCTGGTCGAAGATGTTATAGCCCACCTGACAGTACCCGTAGAAATACTCACGGATAATGTAGGCATCGCCCTCGCGGAAACCGCTCAGAATCTCTTCGTCTGACAGTCGCTGATAGTACATAACTCGATAATTTTTGGCGAAATTACGAAAAAAATCTCATTCTTACTTAATTTTTTCCGAAAAACATCTTCAAAGAGATAAAAGACGTCTTAAAATGAAGTTTCACCAATTAAAAAGTTACAATTATGAAAAAGAATGATCCCATGCCCAAGCAGCAGAACAAGAAAGAAACAAAGCGTGTCCACAACCTGATTATTGTCGATGAGAGCGGTTCCATGGAAGTTATCCGCAAGCAAGCCTTTGTAGGCATGAACGAAACCCTGCAGACTGTCCGCAAGATGCAGGAGAAGTTCCAAGACCAGGAACAGTTCGTCACCCTGCTCACCTTCGACAGTGGCCACACCACCTGGCACTACGACAACTTGCCCGCTGCCCAGACCAAGGACTTGGACTGGAAAGCCTACTGTCCCGGTGGCGGCACGCCGCTCTACGATGCTATCGGCAAGGGAATCTCCAAGACCAATGCCCAGATAGAGGACGGCGACCATGTGCTGGTGACCATCATCACCGACGGCGAGGAGAACAGCAGCGAGGAATGGACGCTGAAGATGATTCGCACGATGATTGAGAAGCTGAAGAAGCAGAACTGGACCTTTACGCTCATCGGCACCGACAACCTCGACGTTGAGACCATGGCCCATTCCTTCGCCATCGACGAGCATCTGGAGTTCCATCAGGATATGGCTGGCACCAAGGCCATGTTCGCTCGCGAACGCCGCAGTCGCGAACGCTACAACTGCTGTGTCGCCGAGGCGACGCCAATGCCCACAGGCTCGTTCTTCGAAGAGGAGAATTAGAAATACAACGTTACTAAAAATGAGATTGCCCTCGCGCTATGTCGAAGGCAATCTCATTTTCGTTCTGGTACTGAATTTAGTTGTACCAAATAGATGGCATCGGTTTCTGTGCACTTGATTCGACTTGCTTGTTGTCGATCTTGTTTTTGTCGTCCCTGACTTCCTTTTCTGTTAACATAAGCAGCTCCTCCTCTGATGTTAAGTTACCGCAAACATAAGGATTATTTCGGCTCGTTATACTTCCCGTATTTCTTTTTTATGACACATTAACCTAATGCAGTATTTATATTCATACTACATTCATCTTTGCTTCTATAGTCAACTCTTCCATTTTCCCGGTAGGAAATGTTAATTTCAAAACTTTTTTGCAGCTACGCAAAAAGATTTCGTTCTTATTTCGTATCTTTGCAGCCGATTTTTAGAATCCTATACGGTATGAACGCGATAGCAAACATAACAACACAAGCTTTTGTTCGGGGCCAGCGACGCTTCGAACCGACATTTTATGTGCAGCATCCATTCGGTACACCATGCACAGACGGTATAGGATTACCACGTCATCAAGAACATAGTTTTGTCTTCCGGGCATCATAGTCTGCCGTCAGAGAGAATTGAAATAGAGTGATAGTTGGGACATCCTTACCGAGGGAGATTCCAACTATTTTTGTTTTATCACCTAATGAAGAAAAAACTATGCCTGCAAATAAGAATGCCTTGATAAGGTACAAGACTATAGACAACTGTTTGAGAAACAGATACAGAAGATGGACGCTCGACGACCTCGTGGACGCTTGCTGCGAGGCACTGTACGACATGGAGGGTATCACCAAGGGTGTATGCACCAGGACTGTACAGATGGATATACAGATCATGAGGTCTGACAAGTTGGGCTACAATGCGCCTATAGAGGTGTACGACAGGATCTACTACAGATATGCAGACCCCAGCTATTCCATCACGGAGATGCCTTTGTCAGCTGATGACTGTAAACTGATAAAGGAGGCCATCACTCTTCTTGCAAACAAGGAGAACACTGACAATGCCAGGACTCGGAAAGTTCTGAAGAAAGTTGAGAACAGGCTTACTGCCATTCTGAACTTCGTATAAAAGAGACTCCTTCTAAGGTCATTATGCCAAAGAAGGAGCCTTTTTTGTCTGGATAGCGAGATTCGAACTCACTCCGCATGGTCCCAAACCACGAATGCTACCATTAAACACCACATCCAGAAGAGGGAGTTTGACAGGATTCGAACCTGCGTAGACAAGTGCCACAAACTTGCGCCTAAGCCTCTCGGCCACAAACTCCATATAGTCGCCCCAGAAGGAGTCGAACCTTCACCAACAGAGCCAAAACCTGTTGTGCTACCGTTATACCATAGGGCATTATCTGTGGAACCTCGTGGAGTCGAACCACGTTCTGAGGATTTTCAGTCCTCCGCATACACCAAGTCTGCCAAAGTTCCCTTTGTCGTTGCCCCAGATGGATTCGAACCACCACCTTCAGATCCAGAATCTGACGTGCTAACCGTTACACCATAGAGCAATGTTGGTGACTCGTGAGAGATTCGAACTCCCGACCCCGACGTTCGTAGCGTCGTACTCTAATCCAACTGAGCTAACGAGCCTTGTTTCATCATTCTGGGTGCAAAGGTACAATTGGCAGATGAAGCCTTTTTTCGTAGCAAGAAAAAAGTATGATTTATTTTGTTTATTTCGGTTTTTATTGTTACTTTTGCACCCGGATAAGCATCAAGAGTGCTTCAATGCACACCAACCGAGCTTACGTTATGCCACGGTGGTAAGAAGATGCGAGTTAAGTGAGTATTAACTAAAATGATAACGACATGCAATACAAGAGAATTGTACTTAATGAGCCGCATGCCTCTATTGAAGGCCTGTACGACAACCAACTGAGTTTCTGGAACATTGATGAGCGCTTCATCAATGACATTGTCCTTAAGTGGACTGATTGGCACACTGATTTCCTGTTTCATGGATATCGGAGTGAGAAAATAAGAACCGTGCGATTCCCATACTCACGATTCATTGTTGATGCAGAAAGGCTTTGGGATGACCCCTTGGAGCAGCATGGACAGGGTATTGTCTACAAGCAGTTCGATGGTTACACACGTACTGTGCCTGAAGAGAACGAAGCGCAATTGCTTGGCTTATGGCATTGGCATCAGCAACGACTTCGGGAAAATCTCTGCGAAGGTGCTCTTCTTCTTGACTGTCACTCTTTTCCCAGTGAAATGAGCGACGTGGATATCTGCATAGGCTTCAATGAAGATTGGTCAACCCCCCATAAGGATACTCTTGAATTAGCCGTCAACCTCTTTGAGGACAATGGCTATAAGGTGGGAATCAATGAACCATATAGCAATTCCGAAACTCCTGATTGCCCTTTTTCCTACCAATCTATGATGCTGGAGGTGAACAAAAGAGCCTATATGGAAGATAGTTCTTTGCACTTAAGGCAAAATACAAAATTTAAGTGCAATGTTCGGGCTGTTTTTCAAACTCTTTTATCAGAGTTGAACATGGGATAGAATAGGTTAAACTAAAAGAAGCGGCTGGCCTCTCGGTCTACCGCTTCCTAAGCATTTGCTATTGAAACGCGCCAAAAGCCTTGCAGGAATCCATTGGAATAATTCGTCCAGAGGATATAGCAATGCATTCACGCCTTAAGGCAGAGTCTCACGACTCGAAATTCAAATAGTCGCCAAACATACACAACCTCGGGATTGAGGTCACGTTCTATATTTCTTTTTCTTCCTGAATCCCATGAAAAACTCCCATTTATCGTCATAATCTGTAGTCATGACGGCTTCACCGGCATTTGTTGACTCTGCTAACGGGATCAGGTCTTTAGCCATTTCTTCTATATCACTTCTATCCATATTCTCTTGGTTTTTATTCCATCAAAAGCTTTCATTTCATCATGTCGTTATAGACCTTTATCGCATCCTGCATGATGTCATAGTGGTCGAATGCTAGATGTGGTAAATCAGACAGTGGCCACCATTCTGCTTTGGCAGCATCATCCTGGCCAGTGACGGCGATAGGTTCATCGACGATAGCGAGGTAAGCAACGGTGACAGTCCTCCCTCGTGGGTCACGGTCAACCTTCGAATAGGCTCCTAACTGCTGAATCTTCGACAGTCGAAGCCCTGTTTCTTCCTCCAGCTCCCTGATGGCGCACTGCTCAGTTGTCTCGTCCATGTTCATGAAGCCACCGGGGAAAGCCCAGCCTCCCTTGAAAGGCATACTGCCCCTCTGAATCAGTAGTACCTTTGGTTCTGCCTCCCTTGTTATCACGATACAGTCAGCCGTTACAGCTGGTCTTGGATATTTGTATGTATATGCCATAATTTTATCTTCTTACTTTTATTGCCAATACCGTTCATCAAGATAGTTATATAAGTCTGAATGTGTGGCCTTGATGGGGGACATCAGTTCCTTAGGGTCAACGACAATGAATTTGCTGACATCTTTAAGTCCCTGAGCATAGGTGCTGATATCTTTAAGTAATTCTTTATTGCCATTGGGAATAACATTGATGTGCAGGTAATTATCAACAGGAAAAACCGTATCATTGCTCCAAATAATATTCTCTACCAACAGAGTTTGACGCACCAGTTCATAGAGAGGATCATACTCATATGTTTCATTCCATTCTTTGATATTGGAATAAGTATGGATACGTGATGGATAACGGTCTATAGAAACCTGTGGAGCACGTTTATGTTCGTATGTCTCTACATATTTCCATTCGATAGGGATGAGTATTCGTTTACTGTCAGACGTTTCTGCATAAATGACGGCATCAATGGAGGTACACATGGCTCCTCGCTTCTCTGTCCTTTCACCAAGCAATGAACGATTCTTCCACACAAATTCAAAGCATACATTTCCATTACTATCGTTTTTGTCTAATGGATTGGGAAGAATACTGGTGAAATGGTATTTGTGCTGGATAGAATTGAGAATTAACAGTAGTGCTGAAGATTCTTCTCCCTTCATGAATGGAAACAGATGATTTACACAGCTTATCTGAGATGAAAGCATGTGCCCTGTAGGTATATTGATTGCATCATGACTTTTCCACCATCCAATGCCATTCTTCCGGAAATACTCTATAGCAGCTTCGCGGATGGAAGGATAAATGTTCGTCGCCTCTTGTCCATCCTCGATAATGTAAGGTAACTGGATGTTCTGCAGACCAGCTTTCCATGTTCCACCACCTTTTACTCCATTAAACTGCGGCAATGTCTGAAGCACTCTGATTTGTTGCGCTCCCTGCAGTTCTTTGTATGTAGGTGCTGGTATCAATTCTGCTGGCATAAGTTGCAACACGGTTGAATGTTCAAACTTGATGGCAGCCATCCCAATGCTCATTTCTCCCAAAAGCTGTTCCTTTGCATATTCGATGAGCGGATGCAGTCTGTCTGTCAGCAGCACAGCTTTGATATGCGAGATAGAGTGTTCATGGATGGCATCGAGAATAAGTTCAAGACCTCTAGATGCTTTTTCTCTCTTATCTGTGCGGAACTTATCTGCTTCGTGTGGATATTTTATCTCGTTTGTGATGAGAAGGCGGTGTAGGACATTGGCATAGAACATTAGTTCGGTGATAATGCCAACGTGGGTGTTGTCTGAGTTAATGCAGTCTTTGAGCTCATACACACAGAACATGTCATTGTCAATCCTCCAAAGGTCGGCCTGACTTGCACCACCTGGGGTGATGGCAGTAGCTTTACTTACAGCTCCATCAAACAACCCCATAGGTAACTGATGATTGGCATTGCCTAAAGTCGAGAGATATTGGTAAACCGCCGTTTCGAGCATGGCTTCATACTTCATCTTTCGGTCCTTCTCATCTTTCTCACTTTTGTTCTTGCTGTTTTGAAGGGGGAAGTTCAGGGTGAGCAGGCTGAAGCTTCGAGTGAACATTTCAATGACCTCTTTTTTGCTTTCAGCAACTGTCGCCCAAGTATAATTCTCTACAAACCAGACGACGCGCAATAAAAACCGATTGAAATGTTTCTTTTGATTAGCAAGGATCTTCTCTTCCAATGAGAAATCTGGGTTCTCCCAGTCAATGACAACATGAGCAATGTCTGGGAAGAACGACTTGATACAGAACACCCACCCCTCAAAAGCAGATGCATCGTTTTGCATGTTCTGTAGAACTCCATCTGCATCGATGATGATATATAGATTGTCATTTAGGATGCTCACGTCCATCTTTGAAGGCAGTTCTGCATAGTATACTTTCTTCTTAATCCTGGCCAGTATTTCACTCTTATTCATGTTGTACATATTTCGCCAAATTCATTTTCTACAATTCCTTGAATGCCTCCAGCAGCATCTTCATACCCTCTGCAGCAGTGGTTTTAAAGTGGGTGAAGCCCAAATGCGTGCATTGATCCATCTCTCCTGGGTCAATCACGAACTTGGGAACCTCGTGGTGAGCGTAGTTAATGAACCCTGCTGCAGGATAGACCTTCAGAGAGGTTCCGATGACAACGAAGATATCCGCTTTGCTTACATAGTCGATGGCCACATTCATGCTGTCAACATACTCGCCAAACATCACGATATACGGGCGTAACTGTGAACCATCCTCTGCCTTATCACCCACCATGATGGGTGTTGTCAACGGATATTCCTTCACGCAGGTCGTTCGGTTGTTCATCGAACACACCTTGCTCAGTTCACCATGCAGATGAATCACCTGGGTAGAGCCTGCCCGTTCATGTAGGTTATCCACATTCTGCGTGATAACTGTCACCTCGTGCTCCTTTTCCAACTCCGCAATCATGCGGTGGGCATCATTTGGTTCTACCTCCGAAAGCTGTTTGCGTCTCCAGTTATAGAAGTCCAGGCACCTCTGAGTGTCATTGTAAAGTGCCTCCGTACTGGCCAAATATGCCCACTCCTCATTTGTCCACAATCCATCCTTGCCACGGAACGTACTCAGTCCGCTATCCACGCTGACACCTGCGCCAGTCAAGAAAACTATATGTTGTCGAGTCATACTTTGTATTCCTTATGGATTAATCCCAACCTTCTTCGTCATTATTCTCCATATAGCGGCTCATGCCGTTGTCATCCATATCATCTTCCGATGCAGGATCGAATCCACGCATATTATCAGGCTTGTGATGAGGACGCACTTTCCCATGAGGTGGGGGAGGTGGTGGCCCATCGGGATGCATACCATCAGGCGGTGGAGGTGGACGATGACCATCAACCCTGCCACTGTCTGGTGGTGGAGGAGGAAAATCAGGATGCATAGAGTCCATAACAGCGACACTATCCGTATCTTTGATGGTAGCGTCAGTGTTCTTCCTGTTGGTACATGAAACTACCAACAACAGTAATATAGGAAAAAGCCATTTTTTCATAATTGCTCGTTTAGTATTTCTATCATTCTTTTAGCCCTATTATTAATAATTTGAGTACTATCATCGATATAACGATGACATTCAGAGAAAAACCGTTCTCTATTGGTATATCCTCCTCGCCAATAAGTATAGCCCAAAGATTTTACCATAGGAACATAATCATCCCCCACGTAGTATTCCAGCATATTCTTTTCAATAAAACTCCGCCATCCTTCCACACCATAGAGCGGACGGAAGTCTTCTTCGTTGAGTTTTACAAGTTCTTCTAAATCCGGGTCTCTATCGGCTTGCTGAGTTAGGACTTTATGGAGGGCTGCCAAAAATCTGTCTTCATAATCATGCCACTCGTCATGACAACCGCGGTGCTTGTTGATGCTCCATTCTCCAATACGTTTATCTGGAAGAATCGTCATGTTTCCAATTGTATAGCAGATCTTGTGATACTTCCGTATCTTAGCTACAAGTTCTTTGTCAGGATTCCATATTTCACTAAACCTTTCTTTCCAAGTCGGAGAGAAAAGAGTATTATAGCTATTCATGGTATCACCTCGCAGTTTCCCTTCGCCTAGATTATCCATTGATATGTGTTCCCAGGCATCAGCAAAGACAATACAATAAATTGCCCTCATCAGCTCTGTGTCATCAGAGTCAAAATTCCTGTTCGGGCATCCGTAAATGTCATCACCACGTAGATTTCCTAACTCGAAAGTTGAGAGTCTTTCGATATCACCATCCAAACGCTCTTTGATAAAAGACCTTACTAATTCTATTGCTTCCATGCTTTATATCAGCTCTTTTCCTTTTCTCCCCAGGCAAACAATTCCTCTTTATTCTCATACGCATCATAATGCTCAACAAGCCCCTTGTTTTCTCTAATGGCTTGCCGAATCACATCAGCAGTTTCTTGAACTGAGGGTTTCGGATCATTTGATTTCAGGAATAATTCCAATTCCTTAACAGAATTCTGGTCAAATGTGTATTTTGCGTATTCTATTATCTGTCCATCAGATAAGGAAGTATAATCTGTCGGGCAAAAAGGAGGATATTTCAACAACTCATTGGAACCCATAAATAACCATTGTTCTTCGAAGTACATATCCGCAAAGGCAATGGGATAGTTATCATTCTCGGCATGCTTAACAATCTCATTAAACCATTCGACATATTCTTCATCCTTACCATATGCCAATTCAAAATAGGCCCTATTCTCTTCAAAGATATGGTCAATCGGAATCAATTCCCTTCCTTCTTCAGGATGGGCTTCACCAGTACTGCCATGAAGGCAGTTAAATGGAGTGCAATCACCATGTTGTTCAAAAAGGCAATCATTCTTCATCAGGACTTTTGGGTAAATCATCCATCGCCAGCAACACCCGTTTGGAGACATTCCAGGAAGTAGCCGTAATTGTTCATATCCACGAGAATGGAGTTCATGAACAAACTTTATTATCTCATATGCACTACACTTTTCTATCATATTGGCTTGAATCATCTATTTCTATCTTTCTTAAATGGGCTGAGATTGAATAGCAACTTCTCTATATCTTCATCCGATACTTTCCCTGCTAACATTTGGAGTAATTCCTCTTGCCTGGGCTGCCCCATAGTCAATCTATATAGGGATAAGACCTCAATAAGCCTGCGGTATCTGCCATTTTCTTCACTCATGGGGTAGATTGGTATAATACGCTCAATGTATTCAAGATCTTTCCTTCCCTCAAACACTTCATTATTCAGAGGCAGGAACCAATAGGGTACCATAGCAGGATTATCCTGTTTCAGGACTTGGTTCGCACTCTCGAACATCTCATTCCATGAGAACTTATCACCAAAGGCCTTTGCAACATTCCTTCTCACCGATAGACATTTATATCGGTTGATACGACCTTCACGCTGTTCCAAATTCTGTGGATTTGAAGGTAAATTCCAGTGAATCATCTTACGACAATACCAATGGAAATCTAGTCCTTCTTGGCCGATTGATGTTGATGAAAGTACAAAAGGACGGAAGGGACTGTTAAATGCCGAACGGACACTGGTGGCATGTGTTACAGCTTGTTCAGTCTGTTTTGTATTACCAAAATCTACGGCAAAGTGTTTCCTCATGGAGTATTTGTCGTCTTTTGTAAAACCCTGTATTGTGCCAACAGGCTGTCTAAATGCAGATACAAGCGACTCCTTTATCCGATTCTTGATTGGTTCCAATGGCTTGGTCTCACCAATCATGTGTATAAATTCATCTATTGTGGCTTGCAGATTTCCCAAAGCACAATAATCAAGAACTCTCAGGAAATATTCCTCGTTGGACCTACAAGTTAGTTTAACAGCTGCTATTCCATAACGATTATTGAAGATGCCCACCAATTCCTTTGCAGCATCTTCTGCCATTGCCTTAACATAGGATTTGTTGTCATTCTGTGTTGTTCTGCACAAGGCCCTATACAAGCAGGAGGCAGGAGAAGCGATGGCGATTTCAGCTAACACGTCTGCTGCATCGGAATATATCCTATCCACGTGGTCTTCATTATTGTCAAAGGCTTGCATCAATAAGAAAATATCAATGGAACTGATTCTGTTGGTGCGTTCACCATCCATGGATTCCAGCCTTTCCGTTATTATTTCCTTGATGGCCTTTTTGATCTCTGAAAGGCTTTTACCGAAATACATTTCAGGATTATACAGACCGGCAAGATAGGTCGAAACGGTATTGAGGATAGCCGATCCTTTCGTCCGGTTGTCATCTTTTAGCAGCACTTTTACATCATCTGAATAGGTAGCTCCCTTATAGGCTCTCCTATAGAGTCTTCTTTCAGACTCATATGAAATAAGCGAAGCCAACATCTTTGGAACCATGCCCCAGGAGGAAAATACCAGATATTTGGAGAAATCACAGTTCCTTGTAAAAATAGTTTCACCAGTTGTGTAATATGGATGCGAAGTAGGAACCCATAAGAGCTGTTCTACATATGTCGGATGCTGTTTGTCGCCAAAAATGCTTTCAATGACGAAATTCAACCTTGCATTGTTATATTGGGTAAGTTTGTAGTTCTCAACAAAGTTCTTGTCAAGCAGCAGGCAATCAACATTAGATTTCCTTCTTGCTCCTGCAGCCCAACCCTTCTGTATTTCATCCTTTAGCTTATAATTGTCCATGAATGACAATTGAAAAGCAGCAGATTTGGTGTAGTCTGTGGGCGCAGAGAAAACGCGTTGTCCAAAACTACGACAATTGTCAATAAGGTGCTGCATCTGTATGTATGAATTAATATCGCCCTCTGTCAGACAGTGACTGATGTCTGGTATCATTTCTTTGATGATACCCGTGTTCTGTCGCTCAGTTCTTCCCATCACGTTATAAAGCATTCCTTCAGCGGTATCATGCTTTTCAAGAAGTTCGGTAAGATCCGTCTTTCCTAGATGTGATAATGCGGTAGAATAGCTTTGCCAGATAATCTTGACGTCCGGAGCATTCTCGGAGTTTTCGTAGAGAAAGTTCAGCAAGCGGTGAAAATCCTTATATTGCTCATCGTTATTGGTTTCATTCAACTCTTCTATAGTTGTATATGGCTTATAAGGTGTAGCTGAGAGTAGCAGGATAAACGTTTCTTTGTTGGAAAAGAACTTTTTGGCCACCATGTTCTCCTCTGAATCATGAGTATCGTCTTGTCCTGTAACTATGAGTGAACTGAATTTCTGGAACTCATCCATAATAACCAAATCAGGCTTCAGAACTTCAAGGCTTATACTGGCAAACATCTTTCTCAGGGCTATAATTAGCCAGTAACCGGCACTGCTCCTGTTCTCAACTTCTTCTCCTGAAGTAAGTCGCATAAGCTCAGTCTTGATGGTAGTTCCCTTATATGAGGTTTCAATATGGGACAACATGGCTTTCTTGATGGTCTCACGATATTCCCTCATATCTGTGGCATTGACTAACTCAACATAACGGCTCCTATACCATCCCCAGCCCTTATAAGCATCCCTCTGCAACATACTGGATAATTCACCATTCCTGCTTTCATCTTCAAACTCTGGCAACAAAGATAGACATGCATAAATCAATGCTCGTTCGTCTGCACTTCCTGTTCCCAAGGTCATTTGGAATGATGTGGCTGGAGTTAAAGATAAAACCAAAGTATCTTGCCCGTTTTTAATCAGATCAGTCTTTTTCCTGTAATATACGAAGTGTTGCATGGACAGTCGGCTTTGGGCCAGATCAACAGTGTCACCGTCATCAGATAGTGTATCAATGTTTTGCTGAGCAATCTGAAGATTACAGCAGACATATACAATGCAGTAGATTCCGTCTTCAAAGATACCATCCAAATTCCTCACTTGTCTGACAACCTCAGAAGCTACTGTCGTCTTTCCAAGACCTGCTTCATCAGCAACCAATACCCTGTGCTGCCCGTTACGAAAAGCATCAAGCACGTGATTGGCCGTTGCGATCTGGAAATCTAAAGGACTATTCTTCATAACTTGATTGCATTAGAAAACTGTTTGTATATTCTGCTAAATTCCTCTGGAATGGTCTCTTTGTCGAGTTTGTCCAGCATTTTACCTATCTGCAATATCTGTTTTGGATTAACTGCTGACATACGGAGCATTTTCTCATATATTTGGGCGTACTCATACCCGTCCTCGGATTCTCCTGCGCCTTTTTCTCTCAATAATATCTCATTCGAGAGATACTGGACAGGTGTATCACTTAACATCAGTTCCAGGAATTTTACGAAATCGCGTTTGTTTTTGATAATACTCTTATATATGGCAGTATCGCGGTCATTGGGCATTCCTTCTGTAGCTATTCTGATAACTGCCTCATGATGTTTACCGTCATCAAGCTGTGAGCTGACAATGTAGAACTCAGAAAGCTCCTCTGCCGACATCTCGTCAAACACAGCTCTGCCTTTCCATTCACGAAGCATATCGCGTTTCTGCAAGGGAGCAATAAAGACGGGATTATCCAATTTCTTTAGTGAAGATGTTACCACTACACTAAAGGAATTATCACGATGTCTGGTGATTTTGGCTTTCAGGTCATCAGCGCACATCATCTTCTTCATGGCCAGCTCTGCATTGTCCCACTTGATGACTGTAGTAGCCTTCTCAACGGGCTCATTTAAGCGGACGAACTTGCTATCTTTATTGCTTTCCTCATAGAAATCTTTCAGGAAATGATAATATTTGCTGTTGCCATATTCGAATTTTAGTCTCAACAAAAACTCTCCATTCCTTTCAAAAGCTGAGTTGGTCGCATTAGCTGAACCGAGATATAGATAATGCTGATCTCGCCCCATCCACACTAAATACATTTTAGCATGAAGATCCATACCCCTTGTAGCCAAATCATCTAAGGCAATAAACACGCCTCCTTTAGGGTCAAACGAATTGAAGATATCTGCTGTCACATATTCTTTCCTGGTAATCAGGGCACGATGCTCTTTCCTGTTCGGATTAATACGCCCTAAAAGAGTCTTATCAATAAAGGGTGATACTATGATACTTTCAGTTCCGCATAAATAGTCTTCTACCTGACCGAGACCGAAGTCCTCTTGAAAGAGATATGGGAAGAAATCATAGTCATCGAAAGGCTTGTCCACATCAAACTTTTCTACTCTTTCAACTTCCTTGGCCAAGGCATACACCTTCTTAGCCTGTTCCTCTGAGATGTTGGAATAAGAGCAGACTTTCTCAATAAACGTTCTAAGTGGTCTGTGCTTAATGTTTTTTATTTGTGCATTCCCAACCTTTCCTGTCATACATGTGATACAGTCAATGTTATCGGAATAAGCCATATTCCGGCTTGAAACAATCAGTTTCATCAGCACATCCTTGCTGTTGTCATTGTTCACCTCTCTGATGAGCCACACTTTGGGATGGAAGTTAGCTGTTATGTTAGCTGAATTGAACACCTCAAAGATATTCTTTTCAAGCAGCGAATAAACCTTTCTGATGGTCGGTGGAACGGCGATGCTTCCTTTATTGCAGAAGATAACCATTTTATCACTGTTCTTAAGGATGGCTTCAAGCAACAAATGGGGCGTTTGTATCTCTTTCTCATCCATGTCGCCCAACATGCCGAAGGCTAAGTGTACCGTCATCAAGGCGTCAAACCCCAGAGAATAGGTCATTCCCACAGCAAAATCGGTATGATAACCCTGAGTAGGGGCTAACAAATCACCGTATAAATGTTCTTGCAATAGACTCTGTGCCATAGTTTACTGGGGATTTCTTATTTCATTAACCATAGTCTTAACTGTAGTCCATCGGAATTCGTTATAACCAGGAGCCATCCTTTTAACGGTTCGATAAGCACTGTTCCCGATCTTGCTTCTCTCTCGTTTAACCGTCCTCTCCCTGCTTGTAACCAGCTCGTCAAGCTGATGGAGTGAATTCGTACCATTCGCTATGAGCTCACGATAACAGTTTTCACAGAAGTCTGTCAGCATCGGGTCTTTCATCCTAATATAGTCAAACAATGACTCGTAGTTCTGAACATCACAGATGGTTTCTCTATGAGAGGCATACAGCATCTCAAAGGCCTGCTGACATGCTGCTGCTTGTTCATCGTTACCAAAACTGCTATAGTATGCATGATTGAAGCTCCAATCTATCAGATGAATAAGCTTTGAGAACAAGACAGACTTGTCATAGACTCCCCTGACATCTTTGTCGAGACCATCAAGCTGTTGTTCAAGTTCATAATAGCCGATTTCATCGGTCAATGACAAGTAGTCTTTATCTAGCAGGAATGTTAGGAGTGTTCCCTTGCTAAAGGGCGAGTCGAGTATCTTCTTCTTGACGAAATAGGCTTCTGTAGCCGAAAGTGACAGAGGCATAGTTGACCCATTGAAGAAGTCATATTTCTCTCCAGATGTCCGTATACTCTGTTTGTCACCTGCCAAGTCTTGGGCATCTTCAGTATTATCCTCACCCTTAAGCTTGCGTTTATTATGTGGATTATCAACGTCACTCAGGCTGATTTCCTTAATCAATTGGTAAACACTGGTATCTGGAATCATACCGTAAGTCGCCATGCCGCTACAGTAAATATAGGTTGGGTCGTATTTCACGTATTTGTGGTAATCCGTTAATGCCTCCTTGTAGGTGTTGATTCCTGTAATGCCCAGCTTTGATGTCCCGTCATCATGTTCGGCCAACTGTCGTGTTATCTGCACTTCTGCCTCCTTGATATACCTCTCCACTTCTTGAACACTGCTAAACTTCCTTCCGCAATGTGCTGCATGGTAATAGAGTGATGGTAGGATGGCAAAGTACTTTGCATGATGCTGAAGTGTGGAGGTTCCCGGGAACAGCGTATTCGAAAAGTCATCTCTCACTCTTCCTATGCCAAGTTCCTCAATTGCTTCCGATTCCGAGAGCAACTGCATCATCTTTGACACCCTTTTCTTCTCTTCAGTATTGAAGTTAACAAACCCAATCTGCATAGCTATCCCTTTTTAATTACCAATTCTCCCTTGACTTGGCTCGTTCTGCCATCAGGAGGCGTTTCCGAGCATGCTCACTCTTTGTCTTGCTCATAATCTCGTCATAGGCATCCTTACCATCCAAGTCATATAGCATTTCCCAGCTTACATCACTGAAGTCATCACCAGCGAAGCAGGTATCGGTCAGTGGCTTATATGAACGAGGGCGCTCATGACGGAAATGATGAAGAACTGTCTGCATATCATCGGGCAGGAATTTTTCAAAAGTCCTTCGCATATTAGAGGGAATGCCCCAAATGGCTTCAGCGATGCTACCCACTATAGCACCTAATGTGTCTGCATCGGCACCGAGGCTGACAGCCAGACGCACGGCATCCTCAAAACAGGTGGCCATGCTAATAATCTTCAGGGCAACTGGCACTGTGCCTTGGCAGGTCTCGTCAAACCTGTTTAAGACAGATGCCTTGGGCATGTTGATGTCGTAGCCGGAGAACTCCACACATTCTTGAAGAATCTCGTCGATGTGCATTGGGGCCTCCTGGAATCTGTGATAACTTAGAGCCTTAAAAATTGCCAGGGCCACCGTCTGTGCTCCTTTGATTCCTTCGTCGTGATTATGAGAGGGTAGGGCTGTAGCCGCTGCAGCATCGAGCATTTCATCAATGTTCTCATACCAATGTGCTACCGGACTCACTCTCATAGCAGCCCCATTACCGAAGCTGTTATATGGCTGGGGATGATCACTCTGTACCCACTGTGCGAACCTTCCACCATAGCCTCCCATCGGGTGAGGATATCGCTTGCACCAATCATGGATGTTCTCGCCAAAGTCACGACCTTCAAGCAGAGCATCAGCCACAGCCACCGTACAGATGGTATCATCCGTAAACCCATTCTCATCGGATAACCACTCAAAGTTGTAGTCATTTGTGGGGTCAAACTCCCAACGGCTTCCTACAATATCACCAATAATTGCTCCTATCATACCTTATTTAATTTATGTGGCTGCAAATTTATATCGAGGTTGTCTCAATTCGTGGCACATCCGGGATAATTTTCACTTTGCTGCTCGAATTATTTCCTTCCTGCATCACCTGGATCTGTACAGGAATACGGTCTTGAAGTTCCTCCACATGGCTGATGATACCCACATGACGACCTGATTTCGAGTGCAGAGAGCGAAGGGTGTTTACTGCGTTCTGCAAAGGCTCACCACTCAGAGTACCAAACCCCTCGTCAATAAACAGCGTATCTACGGCCAATTGTTGTCCGATGTCACTCAATGCCAGGGCCAGAGACAATGAAACGAGGAAACTCTCACCACCAGAAATGGTACTGGCGGCACGGCTGACATAACCCTGATAGGCATCCTCGAGCATGATGATAAAGGTGCCAGGAGCTACTTTCAGCGTATAACGGTCTGTCAGTGTCTTCATATAACTGTTGGCCGAATGAATCAGGCTTGTCAAAACATAACTCTGGGCAATCTTACGGAACTTACTGCCTGAAGCATCACCAATCAGAGCATTCATACGACTCCATTTCTGGTAGTCGGCCTTCTTGTTGTCAGCATCAGCTTTCATCGCGCCAAGACGCTGCTTGTTTTCACTGTCTGTCTTCAGTTCCTGATTGAGAGCACCTTTCCTGACGTTGGCCTCAGTCATCTGTTTATCGTACTCCTGAACCCGTGATTCCAGTGACTCTACAGTATCTTCCTCTGCAAATTCTGGCTTGTTCTGCTGATGTTCCTCCTGCTGTTTCATCACAGCCAGCAACAGCGTCTTCTGGGTCAGTGCATTACTCCGTGCTTCGTCCAAGGCTTTGTCCTTTTGAGTGATTTCCTGAGCAGAATAGGCATTGAGGGTCGTTAGCACTTCTTCGTTGACATCCTCATGTTCTGCACAGAAACCATCTATAAGTTTCTGGTTCGTCTCTGCAGAGGCAGTCAGTTCCAGTACATCCTTTTGCTTGGCACCAATGAGCTCCTTGGCAACGGCCATCTTGTGCTTACAGGCTTCAACGGCTTCTCTGCTTTTGTCCACAACACCTTTCTTGGCATCCCAGTCATTCCTCAGTGCATCCAGTTTATCTCTCAGCTCCTTAACCTCTTTCTCCTTTTGCTCACCGTCTTTGATTTTGCCTTCAAGTTCACCGAGAGCCAAATCAGTCTTGTTCTTCAGGCTTTTCAGCACAAAGTGAACGTTTTCATCCACGGTTTCTATACCACAAGCCTTACAAGCCGCCGCCAGTTTCTGTTCTGTTATCTGTACTGACTGGTCCTTGTCCAGATTCTCTTTATCCCGATTATAGGCATTGGTAGCGGTCTTAACTTCCGCATCCAGCTTGTTTTTCTCGGCAACAATGGTGTTATAATCCTTCTCAGCCTCCTTGAACGATGTTGTCAGGCCAGCCACCAGTTCTGCCAATTCCTCTTCATGGGGTAGCTCTGCGACGATTTCCTGACCGCAGACAGGACATTTGTCACCCACATGCAGTTTCTGGCGCATGGTCTTGGCGAACTTGTCGATGGTATCCTTCTGCTTATCCAGTAGATCCTTGCAGGTGTTCATCTTGACCTCTGCATCGTGTATTTTCGCAGGGTACTCCTCCTGCTTTTTCTTGCTCTCCTCAATGCTGGCCAGCGACTTTTCCAGGGTCTGACGGGCATTTTCCACCTTTTCCTTGGCCTCTGCTACCGATGTTACCAGTTCATTGGCGGTCTTGATGTTTTGCTGCAGATCCTTTGCCTCTTCCCGTTGTTTTCGTAACCCTGAAAGGTTCAGGGCAGCCAGATTAGCCTCCTGAGATTGCAGTGCTATTTGCTGTCTTTCAAACAGTACCTTTGCCGTCTCAGCGTCTCTGCCCGCTTTTTCAAATTCTGGATTCAGGGTTTCAGCCAGCTTCTTGTTTTCTGCATCGATGATATCCTGTTGCTTGCCTATTGCCGTCTTGCCCTCTTCGATATCCCGTTTGGCCTTGTTCTTTGTGGTCAACCAACTCCTGGCTTCAATCGTTGCCTGCCACAGACTTACCAGCCCTTCTTCTTTCTTGAAGTCCTCGCTTTGTGTGATGGCAGCAGCTTTCTCACTGTCTTCAGTAGCCTTCTTCACCTTTCCGGCCAGTTCAGCATCTGTCTTTAGCCAGTCACATTTCTTCTTGGCCGTATCATGCTTCGTTTTGACTTCCTCATACTGGGTCTCCAAAGCCGCGATTTCCTCCTTCTTTTGGGCAATCACCTCTTCTGAGAATGTCTGGACGTTCTTCACCAGCTGCTCGGCATCTTCCCACAGTCGTTTCTTCTGATTGGTGATCTCATAGACCTTGGCACCAATTTTTGTATAGACGCTCACACCCGTTATCTTCTCCAGAATCTCAGCTTTCTCGTCGTCCTTACTGTTCAGGAAACGGGTAAACTCACCCTGTGCTAACAGTGTGGTACGACAGAACTGCTTGAAGTCAAGTCCGATGGCTGCATATATTTCATCGCGAATCTCCTTGTCCTTGTTTAAACAGAGATTTGTATCAAGATTGTGTAGCAGCCACTCCTTCGACTTCAGATTGCCCGTAGCCTTGTTCCTGGCACGAGCTACCGACCAAGTGGCCTCGTAGCTGACACCATTACTGCCGATGAAGGTCAGTGTGACAAAAGCCTCGCCAGTATTCCGGCGCATCAGCTGCCTGGGGTCATCAATCTTCACTGGCTTTTCACCATCCTGCGTGTCGCCCTGCATTTTGGTAGCATCGAGACGTGGCGTATCTGCATACAGAGCCAGACAGATAGCATCCAGTATGGTTGACTTGCCTGCTCCCGTCTTTCCCGTTATCAGGAATACCTCACTATCTGCCAATGGCTGTGCGTCAAAGTCAATCGTGGCATCCTCTATCGATGCGATATTGTGTATGGTCAGTTTCTGTAGCTTCATAGTTCCTCCGTTTTCAATTGCTCCAGTGTCTCGTTGAACATGCTCTGCATCTCACTGTCAAAGTCGATGCCCAAATCCTCAGCATACCTCCGTGCAATGTCTATAGGCTCCTCTGCTTGGAATTCCTGTACGCTGAGCATTTTGGCTTCTGCTTGTTTTACAGCCTTCCGTCTTGCATTGATACAGCAGAACCGGCATTGCTTTTCATCCGTCAGCAGTTGTGCCTCTGCCTGGGCCTCCAATGGCAGGAAGTCATCCACCTCTACATTCAGACGGATATATGCGGGGATGTTTTCCGGGAACTTCACCAGCAGTTCCTTTGCCTCTTCCCATGTTGTAAAGCCGTCCGTTGGCAATGTCACCAGCGGATGCGGGTTCTCTATCTCTATCTCCGTCACTGTTGGCTTCTCACCGTGACTGCCAATCTCCACCATACTCACTGAGTGGGTGAAGGTCTCATCAAAGCTGACGGGTAGGGGAGTACCGCAGTATCTCACGTTGTGCTTACCGCTATGTACAAACTGCCCGTGGTGGATATGTCCCAGTGCCAGATAGTCATATCCGTCACCCATCTGAGCCAGATCCGTAGCGTCAATTCCTCCCACGATAGCATCTGTGGCATGGTCATGACCTGTGAAATCACAGCCTCTCACGGTAGTGTGCGCTGTCATTACAACAGGCAAGCCCGCTGAGTTTCTTTCTTTCACCAAGTCTGACAACTGTTGGAAGAACCCTTCCGGCATATTCCGTTCCGTACAGTAGGGAACAGCAATCACATAGCCTTTGCCTGGCACCTCAATGATGTGCTCATCAGGGTTCTCACGCTCTATTTGACCGATGGCATACACATTCAGTTCACGCCAAGGCTGCTGAAATATCTCGTGTCTGCTACCGCTGTCATGATTACCCGCTGTCATCACGATGACCATTTCTGGGTGGGTCTTGTGGATGTCCAGCAAGGCATTCGTCAGCATAGTCTGCACAGCTGACGACGGCTGTGGTGTATGGTACACATCGCCACACAGCAGGAACACATCGGGCTTCTGCTCCTTGACAATCTGAACCATCTGGAGCAACATCACCATCTGTTCCTCCGTCCTGTCATAGTTGTAAAGCGTATGACCAAGATGCCAGTCACTTGTATGTAGTATCTTCACTGCTTATTGGTTTTCGTTATCGTTTTGGTTTTCGTTCACCTCCAGCTCATACATCTGAGCAGCCTCCAAGTGCATATTATAAATCTCTTCTGCCAGCCATTTCGGAGTGAGCACCTTTACCTGACTCCCACGACTCAGGAAGTGGGCACTCAGATCTATTGTTGGCCTCATGTGTAGTTCAAAGTCTGCGAAGTTCTCGCCCTGGCCAATCTCCCTCTGACTGTGGTGAATGGGTAGGTCTCTGATGTAGAAGCGCTCATAGCCAAAGGCTCTGATGACGATTCTCTCTGCAGGAGTACCGTCACCCACCAGCACACCATAGCACTCGTCAAAATACTCCTGTGCGTCGAAGTCTGGGTCTATTTTGAACTTGATGTCAGTCAGCGACATCTCCAGAATCCTGTCAAACGAGAACACACCGAAGTAGTCCGACTCAGGCTTCTCCTCCGTTGCATCCCTGTGGAAGTGGCCCAGGATATACCAGCGTTGCTTGAACAGTTTGATGCAGTACGGCTCAAAGTTCAGGTGATTGGGCTTGTCCGTGCCATATTTCCTATATTCGACGGCTATCCTGACACTCTTCTTCATCGCGTCCATCACCATCTTCAGGTATTCCCCCTCGTATGGCACCTGCTGCAGCAGAATCCTGTTTTGCAGCGACAGGCTCTCACTGATTACGTTGTTCACCGAGAGTGTCGACAGCATCCAGTTCTGCACGCTGTCCTCCCTCAGCACATAGTCATTGCCGATGTAGTACTCATACCCGTTCTGGCGGTCACAGTCAATGTAGATGCCGAAGATGTCCTCAATGGCATCCTTATGTCGTGCAAAGGTAGAACGGGCCAGTTCTATGCCCTCACTCATATCCGTCTGCAGCCACTTCTCGTTGATCTCTGCAAACGTAATCCTCCGAGCCTTGCGAATGGTGTTCACAAGCCAGATATACTCCTTGAACTTTGCCGGTATCTTCATACGCTTATCCGTTTAATTCCATTTATTATGCCGCGAGCAGCAGGGCTGCGATAGCCCCTAGCCCCTCAGCAGCAATCTTACCTAACCAACTGTCATCTGTCAGCTTGTGCTCTACAATGTAGTCGCGTAGCTTCTGCCGCCAGACCTTATCCTGCAAGAGCACCCATAGGTCATCATCAAAGTGCCCATACGTCACGTTCTCTTTCAGCCACTTCTTGGTAGGAGTCGTGCCTTCAGCTACAGCCGTTTTGAGAATCAGATGCCAGAACCCGTCACCTTGCAGGTGCCAGAACGGATTTGAAATGTCTGCCGGATTGGGAAACTGCGAGTTTCGGGTATATTGCTTCATCAGAGTGAGATACCTCTTCTCCAGCCACTCATTTAGGACGAATCGGTTGGCCGTGAACTCACCACTTTCGACACCATCTATCAGAGCTAATAACAACACCGGCTTGGCCACGATGACCTCACCATGAATCTTTGCCTGCCGTATGCTCATTATCCGCTTGGTATAATGTGCATAGCACTGCTCGTAGTTATAGAATTGTAGCGTTCTGTTCATATGCTTGCTCTCATTAAACATTAGTCACCCCCATAGAACCCAGGAGCACCTTCAAGGTCTTCATCATAATAGAGAGAACTATCCAACTCTGGGGCATATTGAGGTTCATTTCGCTTAGAAAAGCGATTATTCTTTACCGGTGTAAAGCTAAGTTCTGCACCGCAATAAGGACACGTCACGAAATACCCTTCTCCTATAGCGCGGAAAGTTAATCCACATTCGCAACAATTTGTAATTACACATTTCTCCATACTATAAATCAAATTATATCTTTGTCCATTGTGCTTTAAGAAGCGTGTTAAATATTGATATAGACCTATCTGATATCGATCCGCCTGGACTCGTTTTCAAGTATTCTGGGTCACAGACCACAATTAGCTTGTGCCTTGCTCGGCTTATAGCAACATTTAAAAGCTGTTCACCTTGTTCATTTGCATAGATCTTCCCAAAGTACGGCTTGCCTTTTTCAAACTTAGAGCAGTCAACCATGTCAAATATGATGACATCACTCTCAGATCCTTGAAAAGTATGAACGGTACCGATTTTTACCCTATCTTGGAAATCTGTACTATACTCCCGTTTCGAGAAAAGCGCTTTTAATAAAGAAACCTGACCTGTATATGGCGTAATAACGCCTATACTAAATGTATCCTCCTCATGTTCATTATATAAGTCAAGAAGATGCATGACAGCCTCCGAGTTTGCAAAATTCTGCCTTGTGCCTCCTTTAGTAAATCTTACCATTCCTTCTGTAACACTGCACATTCCAACAACACATTCACTGTATGGAGGGCGAGCCACGATAGAATTATATTTCGGGTTGTCAGTCATTAAGTGCCCTCCATAGAAAGGTTTATTGATGATTTCTACGAGTTTGGGATGAGAGCGTCTCTGATTTAAAAGTGGGCGAAGAGCAGGATGATTTGTGTGATTTATATCTATACCACACAATTTAAAGACATTGTTTTTAAGAACAGGGATTCCTGCAACAGTAATCGGTGATAACTGTTGGAAGTCGCCTACAAGAATAATTCGTTTCGATACATTTCTTGCAAGAGCGATTAACTGAGGCATCGCCAACATACTAGCTTCGTCAACTATCAAATTGTCAAACAAGCCATCTTTGAGTCTCGGATTGATCACAAAATTTGAAATGGTTGAGAAAACAACCTTAACTTGATTGATTAGATAGTCCGTATGTTCCTTCAGTTCTTCTCGAGCATCTTTCAGCTGTGCTTTTATTTCAATCGCTTCATTTGAAAATTGCTGATTTGTCGTTCGATACCCTTCGAGTTTTTTGTTGTAGAGTTTAATCATCAAGCGTATCTTGCTCGATACGGCATCGTCAGGAAACAAGAAATCAGTTCTTAATAGCAATTCATCTTGTGTGCGACCAGCTCGGTAGAACTCACCCCTTTTCATTTCTGGTTCCTCTACAGTTATATTTTTGACAACCTTACTTAATAGTTGGTCTACTGCAACATTTGACAAGCAACAAACTGCCGTACGTTCTCCTGGCATACTATGAAGCGCCATAATAATTGCGGCAAGAGTGTATGATTTTCCCGTTCCTGGAGGCCCCCAGATAAAAGTAATGTCTTTATCTAAAGATGCCTTAAATGCAGAGAATTGTGATTTGTCCTTAACAAAGTATTTTTCTAAATAGGAAGGATAAGGTGGATGTTTAATGTCTTTAAGTTTATCTGTAGAGCCTTCAAGAAATTTATAAAGCGGATACGACTTGTTTATGTTGTATTCAGAGAGTTCTTCCAATAGTTTCTTTAGTGCGATGGTATTCATCGTCGCGTCAGAAATCACACGACAGTCAGATGTTACAAAAATAAGTCTGGTAGAACTAAAGAATAAAATGGCATTAGCATAATCAAACTCAACCACCTCACAGCTATAAGGTGCCTCTTTAGTCAAGAAAATAAAAGAGACTCCATCGGTAAAATGTGGGTCTTCACCTTCATCTACGATTAGTTGAGCTTTATAAATATATTGACCCTCCTGTGTGGAAATTCTGTCACATGAAGAAACTTTGTATCTCTTTTGGTTCCTCGGATCCTTTTGTGCAGTACATTCAGCATCCAATGCACGGCTCATTAGTTCAAAAAGATTTAATTCTTCATCCTCACCAAACAGGTATGGAAAGTTTTCTCTTATTTTTTCTTCCTCAAAAGAATACTGTAAATCCTGACTAAAGTAATAAGAGTAGTCGTGTTTTACCTTACTCATTAGTTCGCTACGCATGTATGATTTCTTTTCATAATCAAAAATGAGCGCAGCCCAGGCGGCATGAGTATTCGTTTCATTCATCATGCCAAGCGACATCACCTTCCTTACACTATATTCAAATAGTGCAAGAGTATTATCGTTTAAAGGAGGATTTATATACATGACAGAATGTTTTAAATCTTAAACCAGTCTTTGTTCTTAACAAAGTATTTGCTAATTTCCTCTTTCTCCTGTACCATCGTAACACCGAGGAAGAAAGCAGCACGCGAAACGCCCACATATATGTAGCGTTTAAGGATATCGTCATTGTTAAACTTGTCAATATTATGGAAAAACACAACGTCGAATTCCATACCTTTGACAACGTCTATAGGATAAACACATATATGTTTATCCGATACGGTTTCTTTGTCTGTTCCATCAAGTACCTTAATTTTCTTGGTTTTAAAAAATTCGGTATCTTGTAGTCTCTCCATAAATCGAGGGATATATCCTTTATCGGTTACAAAGATGGCTATAGAAGGGAGATTATCACCATAAGCGCGGAACACCTCTGCTATTCTTTCAGAAATCCATGTGATTTTTTCACTTTCATCTTCGTCAACATATATAAGAGGTGCGGGGACTTTTTTAGATGTCATAAAAGCCTTATAGTTTGGCGTTTCTCCAAGAGAATCTATACAGAGTTTTTTTGCCACTTCAAGAACCTTAGTACTTTGGCGGTAAGATTTCACCATTTCAAAAGGTACAGGGTTGGGGACTACGTTTTCCAACTCTTCCCACGTTTTAATGCCGCAGTCTGTAATTCGTTGCATTCTATCGCCGCAAAGAGTCAACGAGTTAAATTCAATTTTCAAAAGAGATTGCATAGCATAGATTTCGCATATACTGAAGTCGGTCGCTTCATCAACACCAATGATGGGACGTGCTGCCTCTTCGTATGCGTCAACATAAACATGGGAGATTTGTTTGTTTGTTGATATCTTTATTTGTTTAACCAATGTGTTTATAAAGCCAAGTAGAAGAGACTGCTCCTGAAAGTGCAGTTCTCTGCCCTGCTTGTTCTGAATAAGATCTCTTAACAACGGAAGGTTACAACCTTCAACTTTGGACTTATTCAGGTATGCACGAAATTTTTTATATCTGGTAGGAATGCCATTCAACATAATTGCACGTATTCCCCTTGTATATTGAGCAAACTGCTCAAATATCATAAGTTCACCGATTTTCTTAATTTCAGCATCAAATTGATTCCCAATTATGGGAAGAAGAACATCTGCTATTAAAGCCTGTTCGTCTGACAACTTTTTCCCTTCGTTTACTTTAGTATAACAATATGCTTTGAGCCATTTCTGTATTGGGAGAGACATTTCATGCGGCTTCGGTTTATTACCAAGCAATGGCTTTATTACCTTTTGAATTGCGCTTCTAATAATTCCGGAGTCCTCAGTCTCTTCTTCTTCCTCCATGTATGTGAAATCGTCATCATCTTCTTTGGCTGCATCCAGTACATCATCAGAAGTCAAATCAAAGAATATTTTAAGTTCATTTTTCGCTTTGCTATCCTGATCAATTAAAGAACATATCTTTTCAGCAAGTTCGCCTATAGTGTTATTACGTTCGTTAAGCAGTTTCTTGCAGTCATTGCCATATACAGACTCTAAAGAGTTAAAAAGAATAACAAAGTGGTTCAGTTCAAATTCTGTAGCACTATCAAATCGATTCTTGATATTTTGTGCGATTGCCGTCCATTCGTATATTACACCATCTGTATTTAGCTGCGGAAGCTCATATTTCACGTTTCGCCATTGGTCCAAATAAAAGTCGGTAAATGCTTTTACGACATTGAAACCTTGGTAAAAGAGAGTTTCTGTAGAATAACATACTTTGAATGGTGCCTTACTATAGCTTGTTTCTAATAAGTTATAGTCTTCCTGAAGTATCATCCGGCAGTAGTCTGTCCAATTCCTTACTTTTTCAGATACATGGGTAAGGCCTTCCTTTTCCATAGCATCTGCAAGGTAGTCTTTTAGCAAAACAGATGGTGAGAAAAACATCCAATCGCGATGGTTTTTTATAGCCTCACGTAATTGTTTTCTTTGATGAGATGATAACTTGTATTTATTTATTCTGTTTTTTTCATCTTCATCAATAGCAAAAATATCAGTCAGATAAGCCAGCCTATGAATCATTGTTGTTGTTTTACCTGTTCCTGGACCTCCCTGTATAACAACTGTTTTACCATCATATAGATGCTTTTCCATGATGCCAGTCTGTATCGGGTCAACAACATAACTATAACGCATCTCACCCTGCTTGCGGATGTATATGGTTATGTTCTTCAAATCTTCTTGCTGTTCTGTCAGGATTCTATATTCCTTTTGTAATTCGGCAATAGAAGCATTGTTCTTGCTTTGTTCGGAGCGAGAAGTATTACCTTTCTTCTTCTCTTCGAGGTCATTTAAACGAGCTTCTATTTCTCTTATAGTTTGCTGGTTTTTCCTTAAGGAGTATAGGAATTCGGTTAAATTCCTGTACTGGTATGTGAGTTTGTCACCTGCGATTGAAATAGTATGATTTTGAATGTTAGACTGATTTTCCAGAAGAACCGTGTGTGACTCCAGCCTTTTGATTTTGTTTATAGTAGCATAATCAAAGGATGTGCCAACTTCACTTTTCTGCATTCTAATCGCAACGTCAGAATACTTAGGAACAAATCGACCATAACCATTAAGAGATGACAATTCCCTAGGCGCATACAATCTGCTCGTAAACCAAAAGTTATTTGGTTTTCCGTCATATATACAATGTACTCGTGCAATAGCGAAAATGCCTACCTTATTCCTTGCTGTTTCACATGCTTCTAATTCTTCAACGATTTCTATAAGGGTTTCCTTTTCCTTACTTAGTGATGTTGTAGATGGCACAGACTCAGATTTCTTAGATTGCTCAGTAGTTGTAGAAGATATGCTCCAGCTTCCTGTACTCTGAGGAACAGATGTTTCTTTCTTCTTTGGTTCTTCAGGTTTTGGCCTATATGATTCTGCAGCTGCTCTCTGTTCTAGAGATATTTTGTCAACGGCTGATGCACTGTTCATAATAGCAATCGCTTTACTAACATCAAATTGGAGGCTACTCACTCCTTTGTTTTTCTGTAAACGAGGGCCTTCTGGGACATAACTATGTCCTATAGGCGTGTGCTTTATTTTACCTTGTCTATATACGCTTTCTGGTGCAGCGGGTCTGCGAACGGGAACAGCTGGACGTGGTGTATATGTTTCTTTAGCTGGTTTTCTTTCAGGATTGGCTTTCGCTTTTTTGTCATCAGATTCTTTTTGGCTTGCCTTCTTTTTCTTCTTTTTCTCAATCGCTTCTATATTAAACAAAACGTTAGATAGTGTACGACCAGTTCTAATGCAATACGTATTTCTTAAATTTGTGTCCGTAAGAAATTTAAATATTGCTATGTCTATATAAGTGGTAATGACTGTATGCCTTCTACTCATTAATTTGAATAAGGCATCCAGCTTTTCCTTGCTGTTAATAGGAAGAATTTCTTTTAGTTCTTGATTGAAGTTAGACATATATAAAGTTATTCATATCCACCATTTTCATAATAGGAATCATGATCATCTTCTGCGTCATACAACGCAGTGTCAGAATCTCCTGTAAAGTGGTGACGATCCTCGTCAAAAGTGTCCTCATCATACAAATTCCCCCAGTAGTTCCTACGGGGACGATGCCTTGTAGGATGCCCATCAGGAACAGGGTATGAAGAACTGCTAATATTTCTTTTCTTTTTCATAATTACCAATCTGAAAGACCATATTCATATTTCTCGGTTGAATTTGCCGCCTCATATTTTTGCGCTCTTGCAGACCTGCTCATCATATCCAACGGATCTTGCAGATTATCCAACCTCTTTTTTACGCTTTCGTCCATTTTGTATTTTTTCTGAACTTGTTTTACCGTTACAGGTTTACTTACTTTCTTAGGAGGACGATGCCTTTTCTCAGTACCCCCATCTATCTGACCAGGAATGATACGAATAGCCCTGGAACTTCGTCCATAAAGCAAAGCATGGCCCTGAACTCCTCTGTGCTTCTTCCTCTGTTTCATCGCTGTCAACTTATTATAAGAATGGATTTGAGATTATCTATTCTAAGAAGCAAAAATAGCTGTGGTCACCATAATCCAATTCTTCATTGAGAAGTGGGTTGTTGATGAAAAAAGACTTTCGGTAGAAGTCCTTGCAGGCAGTGGCTCTAAACTCTAAATCAGCTTTTTCATATATTCCGTCTTGTGGACGGAGAATCAGACCAGCTTCTATAAGCATGGGGAGAATGCAATAGAGTCCATTTGGTGTGGCGCGGTTGCTGCCATACTTGGCAGACATTCTGCCAACTATAACCTGAGTATTAACCTGCTTTTGGATATTGAAGAACTTACCAAGCAAAGCTGTGGTGTCATATCCAAAGGGGTATGCAGAGTTAATAATAGCAGCATATACAACTGCCCTGTCTCCTTTAAAGTGAATTGCCTCATTGAACTCTTTCACATGCTCCTGAATATAAGGGAATAAAGGATTCTTGATAGTAAGCCTGTTCAGAATCGTCACACATTTCTTGATGCGATTCTGCCCTTCATATTCTCCAGCGGCCAAAGAAAGGGCAAGGTCGGTATTGTATTTAGCGTCCAAAGCTGCTTTCATCGCCATTTCGAGCATAGAAATACTTATACGTTGATTTATTAATATTTTATTCTCCATATTTCTTGTTTTCTATTGTAATAAAAGGAATGACCATCTCCATAAAGTGCGCACCTCCATGAGTAATTTCTTCCTTTGGTTTGAAAGATTGGGTATTCCTCCATACAAGCCAATTGTCTCTTATTAGCCAATTCGTCTGGTCATCAGGATGCATCTCGACAAAGGCATTTAGATAAGTCTCTTTGTCAAAACGCAAGTAACGCTCTCCACGGCTGACATCACTGTCTTTTTCCTTTACGATGAAAGTCTTATCTTGTTGCGTGAGAGACCAACCATCATGGGAAGAGATATTCCCATGATCAGTCACAATGTAGATGTAGTAACCCTCTTCATAAAGACGTTTTATCCGTGGAAGGATTCTTTCTACCCAATTTTCGGTGATACTATACAGATCCTTAGTATATCGACATGCATGAGCTGTGTGGTCCAAGTTGACATCAACCAAGGCAACACGCTGTTGATAAATAAACTCGGGAACTTCTTTTTCGTATAGGTACAAAGCGCTATCTCCAATTAACTGCTTGGAACCTCTATCATGCGAGGTCCAATATTTATTCCATAATTTCTCTTCTGAACCAGGACCTTGATTATAGTCATTCTCAGGGAAATCACCACGAAAGATAGCCTGCCTTGATAGTTCTGTCACAGAGGGCATCCATGCGAACGTAATATCATCTTTTGGTGACAAGCCTTCTTCACGTAGACGTTTACCAAGCATCGAGTACTGCCAATAACTAAGACAGTCAACTACAACTAATGCGACCATTTCATTTCGCTCATGCTTGTCGCAAAGATATGGTAATATCTTGGAAACGACCTTGGGCTTACCAAATGCTGATGAAGTTTGGGTGTTGAAGTAATTCTCGTCTACGAAACGTTGGAAATCAGCATTGATTTCGTTCAATGCGGGTTCAATTTCCTTGTAAGCATTCTGCATGATGGCCTTTATGACTAAATCACTTATCTGTTCCATAGTGCTAACAGAGGTCCAATCACGAGGAATTTCCAATAACTGTTGTTTTAGTTCTGAAGCATCAGCTCCCAACTTCTCTTTCTGCGCATTTATTATATCTATGGTCTCTCTTGGCCCAAGATTACGCAATGTACGTTTCTCAAAAAGGATGCTTAATAATGGAAAGGATGGATGTGCCTCTATCAGTGTGGGTATGTCATAACACGAGAACAAATCCGTCAATTTGAAATCGGTCACATAGCATTTTCGCATGATATCTGGCATCAGCATTTGCCCTGTACCAAGCAGATAACAATAATGTTGACCATCATCATTCTTGTGCAATTCGTAATGGAAGCGTAATTCAATATTACTTCCAGTGACAAATTTAACACCAGATTCTTCACTCAAACGGGAATATATATCTTCTCGCATGAGCAGGCTGTCGGCATAGCGAATAATGCTGATACTGACATTCTCTTGTATTATGTTATGAACTATATTGCTAACCAAACTATCCATTTATTCTGACTGTTAGTATATGTTTGACATCTGGTACAACATTATATGCATGAGAGAGGTTGTTTTCAAACAGATCTCTTTGTTCCTGCAATTTCTTTAATTTCCCTTGGCGTATGTTTTCAATCCCGATTCTACGAATACGGATTTCTGCAACATCCATGACATGGCGTTTTTTGTCGAGTTTTGCTGCAATGCCACTCTGTATTTCAGACTCTATCTTCAAGAAAACAGAATATAGATTCTTTTGGAGCTGAGCATTTTCGGTGATTGTCGGGTCTGAAGCCATAAAACCAATACCCTTGAACTGGGCTTTGCGTTTAACCAACATATCCCACAAAGTTTGTCCGTAAGGAGCGAACACACGCCCATTATCACTGATATACTGTGCTGAATAACAAACCTTCGTCTCATTATCGTTTTTGCCAGTAACCTTCCATAACGTAAGATATCCAGGCCGTTCCTCACCGCTTAGGGACTGAATTACAGGTATTTCTCTACCTATACCACCATCTATATCACGAATGATATGCTGAATGATTGGGTGTTGCAATGTAATATGAATGGCCGCAGGATTATCCTCTTCCCATTTGGAATCAAAGATGGCTCCAAGATTTCCATCTGGAAGATGATATAGCGTTAATCCGTTAAGCATTTTGTCGTAGAATCCTTTTACATTGATGCAATGCAAGTCCATGAGGTCTTCAAGCCAAATGGGGAGCGGACTATATTTCACTTCTGATGCTGCTGTCTTAGTAATCTCTTTCTCGGATATTGATGGCAGAGCGTGTTCTGTTGAGCGATAGTTACGAAGTTTATCCTTGATTTCGTTTAACCATTTCTTACTGTCCTTCTCAAATTGGCGGGGATCAAGTAGAGATTGCAGGTAGAGTTGATTCAGGTGTTTCATCTCTATCGTAGAGTCTAATACATCGCTTGTCTTGTCAATACCCAGCTCGTCCATAATAGTATCAAGCTTAGACATAATCGTGTTGTAGATACGGCTGTCAACACTATTGTCTGTTAGCATATTGATAGCCACAACCTTATGCGACTGGCCAATACGGTCAATACGACCAATGCGCTGCTCTAATGCCATTGGATTCCAAGGCAGGTCATAGTTGATAACAATATGGCAGAACTGCATATTGAGAGATTCTCCAGCAGCATCTGTTGCTACCATAACGGGAACATCATCCTTGAAGCGTTGCAGGGCATTCTTGCGGGCCGTCAATGACATAGAGCCATTAATGCCCACACAATCCAAACCCGCGTCTTTGAGTGATTCAATTAAATACTCCTGTGTTCCACGGAACTCTGTAAATACAAGTACTTTCAGGTTTTCTTCTGAAGGGTCACTCCTAAGCTGGTATATTTTGTCAAGCAAGGCCACCATCTTGGCGTCTTTTTCAATACGCATAACCTCTTCTGCTTTCCTGATAAGCTTCCCTAACTCATCAATTTCATTGAAGGCTATACCGGCATTGTAAACAACATCCATCTCAGCGGCCATCAGCCCTTCTTCCTCAAAGTCACTATAGCGAAGACTATCCTGTTCACCATATTCTTCTAATTCATCCGGATCCTCTCCCTCCTGCAATCGCTTGTACCGGTTACGCATGGCAGAAAGAACAGCTGCAGTACTACTGCTCGCCAGTTTCTGGAACATAACCATCACCAGTCCCTTAGCATAGCTGTTCATATCAAGAGCATTCTCAAAACTCTTCTTGACGTATTCTGTTACATCTTCATATAGTTGATGTTGCTTAGCAAATTCCCATTTTTCAGTCAGAACATTTAAACGCTGAGTTTCACGCTGTTGGAAAAGCTTCTTTCCGTCATAGTCAAGAGCAAAGCGTTTCTCAGAGCGCATGACGTATGGTTGTATCTCTGCAATGCTAGGCATTCCGTCACCAGTAAAGGTGTCTGGATCTATCAGTTGTAAAACCCGGCGGAAATGGTCGCTCTTCCCTCGATGTGGTGTAGCTGACAAGAGGAGCACATTAGGAACACTGTTACAAAGAGCATCAGCCATAACATATCGTGAAACCTGAGCGGTTGCTCCACCCATTTTATGTGCCTCGTCAATAATGACCATATCAAATTCCGCTTCCAGCACAGCTTCTAAGCGATACTTGTTATATTCATCCACCCTTTTCTGACTCCAACCATCTCGTACAGTTAAAGGTTTCAGAGCATCACTAGAAACGATAATCTGGTTATGCTGCTTCCAGAAATTCAACTCATCCTCGGCATCAAAACTGGCAAACGTTTTGGCCATGCTATTGATGAAAGAGGAGTCATAAATATGGAAGTTTTCGCAAAAATGCTCACGAAGTTCCGATTGCCATTGTAGCATGGCAGATTTGGGAACTATAAGTAGTACGCGCTTTACTTCCCCCCTAAGCTTCTTCTCCTTTAATACAAGACCTGCCTCAATGGTTTTACCCATACCAACCTCATCAGCTAATAGATAGCGGGTCTGAAGCCCCTGCATGACCTTCTCTAAAACGAGTATCTGATGGGGAAGTGGTGTGAGAGAGCTTTCATAGGGAGCAAGTAGTCGCTTTTGGGCTATTTCTCCTTGGATACGGGCGGCAATAGACACATAACGAGCGTAGGAAAGAGCATCGAGATTACTGTGGTAATCTTCGATTTCATCAATCATTACCTGTTTGAACACATCATTTTCAAGAATGTGAATCCAGCAGAATGTTTTGTCAAACATCTGCCTCTTACCAATAATTTCGATGCTCTTACCTCTATACTGCATATATTCCTAAATTATACGTGACGTGTAGCAACATCATAATAACGGAGCAGCTGTTCGTCTTCCTGCAACATGTTAGGCGAAATCATTTCACCCACTTTGATAATGGTAATAAAGTCTTTTTTCTTGTAACACTCTTTAAAACCTGCACGTACAGCTTCAAGTCGAGCGTTTTTAATAGGCTTCGCCTTTGGCTTATTAACTGCTTCGACATATATATTGAATTCTTTCATTAGATTTTTGAAACGCAACTTGTCCAAATCTACTTGCTTTTCTGGATCGGCAATACGCCATTTTCCGTCAGATTCTTCAATGAAATTCTCTTCGAGAATATCGCGTAATTCCGGAAGAACATCTCCCTTGCGGAGACCATTGATAGCTTGCATCCATTCAGGCTGTATTTCCTGGTATGTCTTCGGGTTATTGCGAAGAAGATTCTTTAGCCATTCTATACCATTGGCTTCGTCGCTTACGATAATACCCATTGGAACAAAATTTGGAGCTGTTTTTTTCTTTTCTTCATATTCAGCAGCCTGAGGAGCAGTGAAAAACATGCCATCTATTTCAATATAACGTTCACGGAGACCTTTTTGAAAATCGCCTGCATCAAGTGGAACTTGAATGTTATTCGCAACAAAATATGATAGCATTCTATCATATAGTATTTTGGGGTTTCTTTCTACAATTGAAGTAGTCGCGTTTCCTTTAATTATATGGACAGGAAGATGATTCAAATGATCATCTATGAAATCCCATATATTAATTGAATTCGACAAATTAATCTCTTTTAAAATAGAATCGTTAGGCTTATAACAGGTTATTATCAAATCTTCTTTGACAGATGTGGTATATCTCATGGATTTAATGCCTCCATGAACTTTATCAAAAGCTGTAACACTGGATATTACAAAGCCAGCATTCTGTATGGCAGTTTGAATTGCATTCCATATGCTTGCCTTGGTATTGCTAAACTCTACAGTCATCCATTTGCCAGGTTTTAATATTCTAAAATAGTCCACAAAAGCCCCCTGAATGAGTCTCATGTAATCAGCAGCCTCTTTATTTTGAGTTTTGTTGGCAATGGCTTCATCTTTAGAGTTAGTTATTACATTAAGCCAGGCTTCTGTTATTCTATTTAATTCTGAATACATAATATTATCACCAAAAGGAGGATCAGTAAAAATGTAGTCTACAGATTGATCCGGTATGATACTATTATGAAGAGCATCACCAACTTGGATAATATTATTTAAGTTCATATTTTCGACCTCAGGCGAATGTTTTACCTCCAAAAGATCGAAAATGTTTTGTTCTACTATTTCACTTGGAACATATAGAGTACCACTTAATGGACCATTAATACGCCCATTCATGTGGTATTTATTTACTATAAATCTATTTAGTTTAGTAAGGTTTCTTGCAATACTATTTGTGAGACAGAACTTGTTGTACATAGAACATCTTTCCCATAATTTTGAAAGAATAAACAATGTTCTGTCTGTATATAATTGATGGATATAATAAACCCCTTTTGCTTTAGGATCCTCCATCTTGTCACCTTCCCCTAGTGGCAAGGTTGGTACCCATGAGTTGTTGGGGGTATTTTTAATATCTTCTATTAGTGCAATATCTTCAGCATCAGGCGTTTTCCTGAATTTATGTCCATTATAATAATAAACAATAAGATAAGGCACAGAAACAGTTCGTTCTCGAGACTCTCCAAGCCTATTGTCGAAATAATTCTCTTTTTTCTTTTTGCACGTACTCCTTTTGATTTCAGCGCCACAATGTGGACAAATAGCATAATCATCAATTCTGCCTTCACCAATTCTTGAAAACAAATCCATAAATTTTGCTTCGCCACCACAACTGTCACATATAACTATATCTGACCATACCATAAAAAAGATTTCACCATATTTCCCGTTGGTATGCTTGGTCCGATACAAGTCACCATATTCTTGCTTAACATCTTCAAGTATGGCGGAAAAATTACGTAATTCAGCAGAATTATTATTGTTTAAATTAAAAGCAATAAAACTTGCAATAGGACTTAAGTCACTACAGATACAATGCCGCTTTCCTAAACTTCTTTCTTCGCCTCTAGTAGCATCTGAGCCAAATTCGCACATACCAGCTGCAACTCCTGTCATACCAGTTCCTGCAAAACCATCATATATAATATCGCCCGGTTGAGTATAATAGTATAACAATTTCATGATAGCTTTGTGTGGTACTTTCGTATGATAAGAATGCGCTGTGTATATTGGGTCATTCTTTCCAACACTAATGTCTTTAGAGTAAGGAAAAGGAACATTAAAAGAATTCGATCTTTTGCCTTCTTTTAATAAAGTTTCTTTTTCGTTATTCCATTCATTTATTATCTCTGGTGTCCACGGATTTGGACATGCAGTATAATATGGAGGATCAGAGAGATTAATGATATCATCATCTTCTCCGATGGGGAAACCTTCAATTTTTCTTAGTTCTGGTAGTTTCTTACGAAGTTCTTCTCGGAAATAAGATCGACGTGTTTCATCGTTTTCAAATTCCATACCAAGACAAGTGACAGGGGTGTTATCTTTAAAGTCAAAACCACCCATAACACGAGTCATCTCCTCTTCAGAGAATAGACTACCAGTTTTATCTTGATTTGCCATATTTTCCTTTTACTGTTTAATAATGATACGAACATCCTCTGGGCGCATGCCAGAAGTTTTACTAAGAATAAGCTGCTCAAAAGCATCCATAGCAGCCTGCTTCGTCATAGGACGTGAGAAAGAGTGTACAATTTCATCGAAAGATATCTCCACTCGCTCGAAACTATGGTTCAGTTTCTGAATAACTTCGACCAGTTGTCGAGCATAGGTGTGGTCTAATTCTATCTTGCCTTCAGAGAACTGCTTGATTAAGACCTTTTCTGGCTCATTGAGATATTGCTTGTTACGGTCAACAGAAGGATCGTCAAGAGCATCGTGGAACTGTTGTTCAATATCTGCAAAGATATCATCAAGCTCTGTTTTTAGGGCGTTCACATTGGGTTTCAGACCACTTTGAACTGTGGGATTAAAACCGTCTTGGAAAGGAGAGATTAAGATATTCTCACGTGTTACCAAGCTATTTGCCGGTTTCAGTTGTCCTATCTTATTCTTCCACTGGGTGAACATTACCATATTGAGGAAGTTAGCATTAATAACATCTTCGCACACCTGATATTTCTTGCTGCTCAGTATGTCTAGTTTCGTGGCATTTTCCATTTCTGTGATATGTGCTGCAGTATATCGAGCTAAATACCAGTCTGCATAATCTCCCTTTATCTGCTCTAACTCGCGAAGATAGGCTGTACGATCAGTATCATTCATATCAATGATGGACGATAGCTTCTGCATTCCCTGAATTAGTTTCATCATTAGTGGCTTATCACACATTGCAAGTTGCTGAGCCTGTTTCAGGTAACTGATAATTGCCTGGAACTTCTCCATGTCAGCAAACTTCTTTTCAAACTCATCGAGCTTACCTTTGTCATCCACAAGTTTTGAACGAACATTATCTACAGTCCATGTAATATTGCGAAGTTTAGCTTCATTGTTATAATTAGGTATTTGGTCACACATGCCTGCAAGTGCGGTAAATCTGCTATAATAGCTGTTTCCTTCCGAAGGTGAAAGGATTTCTGCACCAGCGAAAGTATAGCCATTACGAATTTCGGAAGCCATCTTTACTGCACGTTTAGAAATATCACGGGCAGCAATAGCGAGATCTGCGTATGTGCTTGCCTCTCCCAAACGGTTAGTACGGTCTTCTTCAATCAATGCTAGCATCAACTCTTTTACTACAGCAAGATTAATTCCCTTTGGTGGACATACACTCTTGAACTCATAGTAGTCATTATCATTAAGGCGGGTTACCATATCAATAGTACTAGCATTGATGCGACTGCTGTTGTTGAGTACAATCTCCAACTCGCCTTGTGCAGCCATTGCAGAAAGTACAATGAATTCGAGATCTGCCTCAATATGGAAGTCCTTACTCAGGAACTCATTACCTTCTACGTAGAATGCTTCCAGAATTTCTGAGCGGTTAACCACTTTGCCTCCCGCAGCATCAAGCATGGCTTTAATAGAACGTGCATATTGAGAATCTGATGTTGACAAACGTCCGTCTTTCCAAAGACCAAGGCCATGTAAGATTGCAATACCATTGCTGTTGGCATTCTGTGGCTTAGATATCACACTTCTTGCTGAAGACAAAATATTCTTCCTATTGTCATCAGCCAGGGGTTGTGAAAGCAAAGAGAAGCTAGGATACTCTGGATTCTCATGATCGAAGTGGGGCTCCATAATAACTGAAACAATACTGCTGACGGCATCAATCTTTGCTTGGCCAGTTCCGAAACCTACCATTGTTCGCATTGGTTGAGCACTTCCATTATACTCAACATTTGTCTTGTCATAGAATTCACGATCAAACACCTCACAACACTCTTTAAAGAAACGCTTTCTAAATGTTTCGTATTTGGGTTTCTGAGCAGAGTCAGCACCATTTTCAAGCTGCAAGGCTGCACCATAGTATGATACGGTCTCCTTAAATTTGTCACTTAATTCGTTCAGAAGGAAGAATACTCCATCCTCTTCATTATCGTGAGCCATAGCTGCCGCATCAAAGATGGGCATGAAATAGATGTAAAAGTGACGTCGGGGATGGGTTGTTGATTTCGCTGCAGGGTTACCCATGAAAATATAGCCAGCTCGAGTACACATACGTGACTTCCAAACGATATGATGTGGCCAAATAAGGAAACCATTACGATATGTCTCATCTTCTACAGGCAGCACCTTGGCCAAAAATTGGAAGAAATAATGGTCTTTTGTGCTATCGTCCATTTGAGATGCGTAATCCTTAATCTTTTGCTCGTAGTTGACACCACCCTCAATTCGAAGATGGTATTCATCATTGATGTCATTCCGCTCTAAATATTCGCCAATTGTTGCTTGAACAATATTGTCGGCTGCTGGTTTAACAGCCAATTCAACAAGGTCATCATATCCCTCGCACATGTCATCAACAGGACATAGGTCACGTGTTAGAGTCTCTGCTGTAGCACCATTTGTCTTGGCCAAATCTGCCTGAAGAATCTTCACTGCGAGAGCATTCGCTATCCTATGAGCGAGGGGCTTCTGAGAAGCGCGACCACCAGTGAAGTTGTTGTCAATCTTCTGATCAACAATGGTCATGATATCACTCACACGGCGTACATCTGGGATGGCCATAAGGTCAGTATTCCGTTTCATGTCATCCCAATATGAATCGTAGCTGATGATACCTGGTTCTTCATCTGGAACATCTTGGTCGAGCATCTTTGCGAACTTTTCTGAAAGGACTTTCAGCACCTCGCGTTGGCTCTTTCCAATACGTATCTCCTGGAAATTCTCAAAATATGATGGATGAACAGGGAACAAATTGACATAGGTATCAAAATCGTTATCCATGTCGGGGAAGAGGTTTCTGAATTTACCAAGATGATCAGAAATGGTAGACTTTTGCTGCTCATTCTTCTTTAACAGACGTTCCTGTGCAATGAATTGAACATCTGTTTTCAATATAGTAAGATTCTCGTATCGGTCACTTACATGTGAAAGCATGTCCTTTTCAAACTGGAACTCCGTTGACTGATAAATCAGTTCCTGAACACCAAACACCATTCTGAAATGTGTCCTGTCGCTTTGATGGCCGAGGGCCTGAAGAACCTGGAGGTCTGTATTAAGAGCAGCTGGTGTGGCATGTCCCTTTAGGAATGACAGCATCTCGTCAATGACTAGGAGGAAGCCCTTGTTAGGATACTTCTCTTCAAACTTAGCCATCATTTTTGCTATCTTGGTCGCATAGCTATCAGGTGTTTTGTCGTCAGAAAGGCTATAATCAATACCCCATTCATCAAGAGCTTTATCTATCTCCCATGCTACTATTGTCCAGAGATCTTTATTGCTGCCAATCTCAAATCGATGAACAAGATATTTTCCTGCGATTTTCCCCAAAGCATCCTTCGCTTTCTCATTCTGAAGCAAGTCAAGGTACTTTTCGTCTTCTGCAATGATAGAGAACAATGACATAAGGTGAGATTTACCGGTACCATAATTACCGACTATCTGAATGCCTTTGGTCTCTACTGGTCGTGAGAAGTCGAGATGCTTGCAGATTGTGGGAATTGTGTAGCTCTCGAAAGTTTCAGAACAAACAAAGTTCTTCACAACGTTAGTGCGATAATCCTCATTTTCAAGTTTCTCAAACTTGATAATCTCATCGATAGGATTAAATTGGATAAGTTCTCTGTATTTCATATTTGATGCTATTTATTATTCGACTATTGTGTAAGTTAGATTTTTGAGACTGAATGAATAGTTGTTTTGTTGTGAAAGAAAGTAAAACCTCTCATTCGCAATACCCCCCTTCGCTTGGATAATAAGCAATTCATCCTTTGCAGTCTGTTCTACAATCGTCTCAAGATTGAAGGAAAGAGCCGGTTCGAAAAGAATGCCAATATTGCAGAGTGCCACATAGCGACCATATTCTGGATGCTCATGTGTGTGTTGGCGAATCATTTTACGAATGGCATCAGACGCATACATGTTAAGATTTGCCTTCTGAGCTTTTGTTTGCAGGGCATCGGCAAGGTATGTACCAACATCAACACTCTCAACTTCTAATGATGACGAGAGGTCGAATACAAGTCTGTACTTGGGATTCTTAGACAGATATGAAGATAGGTTACTATTCATCATCGTTAAGCGATTGGTTCTGGAATGTCCTTGAAACGCATAAGCTCACCAGGCTCCACATTAAGCAGTTTCGCAATCTTCATAAGGGTCTCGAGTGTAGGTTGGCAACTGTTCGTACACCACTTGGAAACAGTTGCGGGATCCTTCCCCAACTGCTCTGCCAGCCATTTGTTGGTCCTCTTCTTCTCTGCCAACACGACTTTGATGCGGTTAATATCTTTATCCATCAGAGTAGTTATTAGTAAATTAATGTGGCAAATATAGCAAATAAAATTCAGAAATTGCATAAAAAGAAGGAAAAACTGATGAAAAATAACATTTTTATTGCATTTTTCTCACTTTTGGCACTGAAAATCGCCAAAAGTTGTGTCACTCAATGACACAACATATTATAATATATACTTCTCCTTCCTTGTCCCTTGCTACTCCCTTGCTACGGCCTTCCTATAATATCCAGATTGCGTCAAAAATAGGCGCAGATATTCTTCTATGAACCAAATGTCATCATCAAAATGGTGTTTTTCTCACTTTTTTGCACCAATATCCAATGAAAATTCGTAAATTCGCACCAAATTATTACTGTTGGCAGAAAAAAGTTATAGCTTGTGCCACGATTTGGGACAACTATATACTAATTTCGCAGCGGAATTTGAAAATTAAAAACCTAGTGAACGATATGAAGATACTGTTTTCGCCTGAGTTTAGCGGGCATGTTTTTATCGGATTGAGCGAGCAGCAGCCAGAACTGATGGACACAATGGTATGTGACACCATGGGGTTGGTTGCCATGTTGGAACTGAGAATAGGCATCCATGTGGAGGACGTATCGGGTAACAACCGCACAGTACTTTACTACAGGGCTTTGTCGGAGTATATGAAACGGCACCCCAAGAACATCCTGGCAGAGTCGTTCAGGCTGTCGGGACTAGGAACGGCAGAGCAAGCCCTGAGATGGCGTGACAGTCTGATGATGGACAAGTGGCAGCCGGTGGCAGACTCAGGCAGTGGCCGTCTGGATGTGCTGGCAGGAACAGAGCAGTACTTCGACTGCGTGGGTCTGGCAGACAGAATAGCCACGGTGCTACATTATATATATAATAAAGTAGAGAAGAGTGCCTTCACGGACCTGGAGATAGAACTGCCCTGCGAGAAGGATCTGCTGCATCCGGCGATCAAAGAGCTGTTGGAGGCCTTGGAAGGGTTAGGCGCTATGGTCAGCTATACGGCTCCCAAGGTTATGGGCGAGAGCAATCTGGCCAAGGTGACCCAGCTCTTGCAATCGGACACGAAGGGAAAAATAGAGCTGAAGAAAGGTGACACCTCCTTCCTGATTTACCGCTTTACCGACGAGAATGCAGCCAATGAGTACCTCTCCATGAAGGGCGAGGAGCTGGCTGCTGATGTCTGGATAAACAATAGCAACAAGTCGATGGACAACTGGCTGCGCATGATGGGTAAGCCAACGATGGGCAGCAGCATGGCAGAGGCAACACCGCTGATGGTGCAGCTGTTTGTGTTGGGGCTGGAAATGATGAAGGAACCGCTGAACATACAGAGCATCATCAGTTGGCTCTATGCACCTATGCAGCCACTGGGGACATACTTCGGAGGCATACTGGCTGAGAAGATTATAGGCGAAGGTGGCTACAGGAACGAGAACTGCCAGAAGATGGTGAACGACTACATCATGGGCAAGTACACCTTCCATGACAAGGAGGAGGATATGGAGCTCTCGGACAAGGAAAAGGCCAAGCGGGATGAGCGTGAGAAGAAGGAGCGCGAACAGCTGGTGAAGATCTATCTGCCACCGTTTGAGGTGCAGAACGACGTGAAGACCACCAGAATCAAGTCGTACCTGAACAGTCTGTCGGGGTGGGCTACCAGTCGTGCACACTTCCTTGGTGAGAAACCCAATAACGAGGGTTGGATCAGTCAGCTGCAGAGCCTGGCCCAGATGTGCGACACCTTTATCCTGTTGCTGGATTCATCGGGCATGGGCGAGCAGGCAGACTGGAAACAGGTGGACAGTTGGGTGAGCACCCTCTACAAGGGCGAGACCTTCCTGCAGTATGCCGCACAGAAAGGCAGTCGCGAACTGATAGACAGTCCGGCAAAGATGGCTGCCAGAAGCAAGCGCACCATCTGGATGAACTTCACAGGTGACAACGGGCGTCAGTTGGACTGCGGATTCCTCTATCCCAGTGAGCGTAAACAGGTGGAGAAGAGTCTGACGCTATGGGATGAGCGCAAGGAAACGGACTACCATCAGAAGATGGAGATGATGCCGATGCTGATGACTGACGAGCAGCTGATACTGGTGGTTACCGACTATGTGAGTGGTGAACCGGCACAGAAGCATCCATTTATGGTGCGACTGGAAAGCCAGATAGACAAAGATAACCTGAAGGACTTTGTTATCACGCCCAATCTGCTGGAGGAGAAGATGGAGGATGTGAAGCTGGTGAGAAACGAGAATGTGCAGTCGAAGATTGAGTTTGAACATGCCGACCTGCTGAAGTGGCCCAACCACCTAAGCTATTCCTCGCTGAGTACACTGGTGGAGTACCCGCTGGACTTTGTAATGGAGCGTATGCTGAACATTGTGAACACTGGTCCTGGCAGCATTGCAGACGTGAAAACCACCAAGGGTACTGTGGCCCATGCCGTGATTGAGGGACTGTTTGCACCCCGTGACGGCAAGGAGCGCAGCACTGCTGATGAGATAGAGCAGAGGGTGAAAGAGGAGTTTGAGGAACAGGTGAGAAAGAGCATCGAGGCCTGTGGTGCCATCCTGTATCTGCCCGAGAACAGGCTGGAGGCTGAACTGCTGACGGAACAGTTGCAGAAGTGTCTGAAAGTGCTGCTGACCATTCTCCGCGAGAATCGCCTGACAGTAACAGGCTGTGAGCAACGTATCACCAAGGACATGGGTATGATAAAGACCGAGGAAGGCTGGGATATGATAGGCTTCATCGACATGACCTTGGAGGATGAGAACCACCATCCTGTGATATTCGACTTCAAGTGGACTTCATCGAAGTCGTACTACAGAGACCTGCTGGAAGCCAACCGCTCCATTCAGTTGGAACTCTATCGTACCATGCTATCAGCTGAGAAACGTGATGCTGTTGAACGGGTGGCCTACTTCCTGATGCCAGAGAGTCACCTGTACAGTCTGGAGCACTTCGAGGGCTTGCACTGTACGCAGCTGGTGCCAGCCAACAACGACAACATCGTGGAGCAGTTGAAGAATGCCTTCTTCTATCGCAAGAAACAGATAGACAGTGGACAGATAGAGATAGGTGAAGGATTCCCATGCGGTATGCTGGACTACTATAATGCCACAGAGGCAGACTCTCTGTTCCCACTGAATGTCAAGGACGGACAGCAGGAAACCAATATTTTCAGCAATTACACCATATTTAAAGGATTGAAGGAGGGCGAATAATGAAGAACGTAACATATATCAATGCCAGTGCCGGTAGTGGCAAGACCTATACGCTGACCCATACGCTTGCTGACCTGATCAGCGACCAGAAAGTAAAGCCGGAGCAGGTCATCATGACAACCTTCACCGTGAAGGCTGCCAGTGAAATGAAGGAAGAAGCCAAGAAGGTGCTCTATGAAAAGGGACTCTTCGAGGAAGCCTCCCGACTGGATCAGGCCATGATAGGTACGATTCATAGTGTGGCCAATGCACTGATCAACAAGTATTGGTTCTTCCTGGGACTGTCGCCCGACATGGGTGTGATGGCAGAGGAAGATACGCAGTTCTATACCTCGCAGTCGCTGTCAGACCTGCCGACACAAGAGGAACTGAAGACGCTGCACGCCTTCTGTGAGGACTTTGATATCCAGTACAAATATGGTGTAGGCAAGCGAGGTGTCAACTACGACTATTGGAAGGAAGACATCCTGCGTGTGATTACGTATACCACCAATTATGAGCTGGACAGCTATGAGCGCAGTATCAAAGAGTCGCTGGACTATATCCGTCAGTTTGTGAGGTCGAATATCAAGTCAGATTACACCAAAGAGGAGCTGACGGCCATACTCAATGCCCAAAAGCGCTATGCCGAGACACAGCGTGAGAGCAAGAAGAAGCAGGACATTCTGGCTGAGATTCGCAGCATGCGACGTGGTTTAAGTGACCCCACCATCGGATGGTACAAGAGACTGGCCAAGCTGCTGAATGCCTGGACAAGTTGTGCGCCAGAGGCAGAGGAAATGAGAGACCGACTGGCTGAACTGTGGCACTGGCCACTGGTCTATCAGAAGCAGGAGGCATACATCCGTCTGCTATTTGACCTGGCTGCACGTTGGAGAGACAGATACACCAACTATAAGAAGGAGAAGAACCTGCTGGACTACAACGACATGGAGAAGTACATGCGAGACCTGTTGACCGACGAGAAACTGTCTGAGGAGATCTCGATGGACTACCGCTACCTGTTCGTGGACGAGTATCAGGACTGTTCTCCGATTCAGGTAAAAATCTTCGACCGCCTGTCAGAACTGATGGAACACAGCTACTGGGTGGGCGACTACAAGCAGGCCATCTATGGTTTCCGTGGTAGTGACATCACACTGACCAAGGCTGTGGTTGACCGTATTGCTACGGGCCAGAATGGCTGTGAGATGGCCAAGCCGCTGGATACGTCATACCGTTCTCTGCCTGACATCGTGAAGGTATGCAACGAGACCTTTAAGCGTACCTTTGCGGGTGTGCTGGATGAGAAGTCTATCACGTTGAAGGAGCACCGAGAGAACAAGGAGGGTATTACATCGCTCCGCTATTGGGATTTGTCATCTCAGGAGGATGTGGGTCTGCCGCACCATATTGCACATCTGATTCAGCAAGGTGTGAAGCCCAGTGACATTGCTGTTTTGGGTAGGGCTAATGCACCCTTGAACGAAATGGCCGGTGTGCTAACTGATAACTTCGGTATTCCTGCCAGCAGAGAGAACCTGCCCGTATCGCAGATGGCAGCAACACCGCTTGTACTGGCGCTGCTGGCATTAGTGGCCAGTGAGAAGGACTCGTTGGCAAAGGCCCAGATAGCTATACTGACCGAACAGGACTTTGGCACCAAGGAACTGATAGAGAGTAAACTGTTGTTTGATGCAGAAGAGGACACCAAGGATAAGGACTTCCTGAATGATGTGCCTCTGGTAAAGCGTCTGCTGGAACTGCGTCCGATGCTGAAACAGCAGTCTGTAGCCGCTTTGGTGGAAACCATGATCATTGAACTTGACCTGTATAATGTGGTGAAGAAGATAGGCCGTGTATCTGAGTCGCAGTCCTGTCTGAACACGATTATCAGGACGGCTTATACCTACGAGCAACACTGTGTGCAGATGAACCTGCCAGCAACCGTGAACGGCTTCATGGATTATCTGACGGTGATTGATCCTGTTGGAACGGGCGATGCCAATGGTGTGCAGCTGCATACCTACCACTCCAGTAAGGGTCTGCAGTGGAAGTATGTCATCCTGACTTCACTAAGGGAAAGAATGGATGATCCGGCAAAATGCGTGAAGCAGAGTATTTACGGCATCCACTTCAACTACTCGGAGCAGCCTTCTGCAGAAACACCTTATCCAGAGGTTTATATCCGTGTGATGCCGTTTGTCTATGGTTCTGGAAACACCAAAGTTCCCGAAGATATTCAGGAGGATATTGAGAAATCTGAACTTTATAAGAAGGTGAAGAGTGATTCGCTGTCTGAGTGCAATCGCCTGTTGTATGTCGGTATGACCAGACCGCAGGATGTGATGATTCTGGCCTTGGAGAAGCCTGCAAAGAATAACCATGAGCTTCAGTGGTTACAGGATGTGGGGCTGGATTGTGTACAGCCACAAGATAACAGCGACCTGCTGGGCGTAGGCATGCATTTCATTGATGAGACACTTACCCCAGAAGAGGGCGAGCAAATCAACTCATATCACTATATGGCTGATAACGAGAAGATGAAGACTCGTCGTATTCCTTATCAGCAGGAACTCTGTGAGGCTGACAGAAAGTATCTGTCACCAAGCTCACAGTGGGAGAAAGGTCATGTGGAGAAGGACTATAAGATCTGTGATAGCCTTAAACGTGGTACTCTGGTTGGCAGAACAATGGCTGATGTGGGTAATTGCATCCACCAGATTTACTGTGGTATTGAGCAGAAAATCGATAATGAGGCCTACTATAAGGACCTGATTGCCAGCTATGGTCTTTCAACTTACCTGATTGACTATGAGGGCATCAGAACTGCTTGGGAAGAACTGGTGGCATGGTTGACTGAGGAATATGGTCCGGCTACGCACATCTATCATGAGCGTCCCTTCTCCCATCTGAAGGATGGTCAGGTGTTTACGGGTAGTATCGACCTTGTATGGCAGACAGAAGAAGGTGATATTCTCATCGACTTCAAGACCTGTCCGTTGGGCCATAAGCATATTCTCAATGAGGAATCCGACCACTATGCAGGGTGGTATGCCGGACAGTTGGATGCCTACACCGATGCTTTGGAAGCAGCTGGCGAGAAGGTTATCAAACGTTACATCTACTATCCCGTCAGCGGTATGCTGTGTGAGATTAGCAGGGCTTTCAAGGCTCCCAAGATCGTGATGAACGCCAATATTTATTGTTTCGATGCCAGCAATGGCTTTGATATTAACAAGATGATTGAGGGTGCTGCCAAGGTACTTGATGCTGCCATTATGTGTGCCGAGCACGACCCTGACGAGGAAGAGATTGCAAGGACAACCATGTATATCAAGGGTGGTTCTTCCCAAGGTATTGAGACAATCCTGTTGAAGTCGGGCTTGTTTACCATCAACTTGCCTTATCTGGCATCTCGGACAGACGTTGCTTTGGCATTTACTCTCATGAGGGAAGCCAAGAAGCTCCGTCCTGATTTGGTCATCTATGATGGCGATGAAGAGACTTTCGCTGACTTGTCAGAGGATAACGAGGTTGAGACCTATTATTATCGTCTCGACAATATGTCAAACATCATCGAGAAGCAGGACAACCATATCGGAGTGAATGGTTTGATGCATGAGTTCCATATCTTCCCAGAGTACATCAAGGCACAAATGCCTGATGTTGAGCCGCAAGAATGGACGTACAAGGCATTTGAGGACTTCATTGACATTCAGTGGAACTACGGGGACTATGACAATTTCAGCCGTGCAGAGATAGGTGCTCCAGACGGTGAAGAGTTTATCGGGCGAATACTCGGCAACAACAAGGGTTTTGCCGGAGTATGCCAGAAAGTAATACTCTATAAGGATAAAGAGACGAAGATTGTACCCATCGATGACTTCTTCGAGGCGACAAAGGACAACAAGTACGTCAAGCGACTGGACTATGCCCAGTTTGTGATTGACGAAATGCCAGATGATGAGTGGGAGAGGTTCTATGACTCTTTTGAAGCAGAACCATTACGTCATCCCAAGACCTATCTGTTGCGCTGGAACCCGACTATCAGCAGCTATACATTGAATGACTATCGTAATGATATGGAGGAATATCCCGATGGATTCCGTTCAAACTGGAGCATCTATGAATGGGAAGAAGCTCATAAGGGTGACCGTTTCTTTATGCTGAGAACAGGTGATGACAAAGCTGGTATCGTATATCGCGGTGAGTTCCTCTCTGATCCATACGAGGGTGACGACTGGGCTGGCCAGAAAGGCAAAAAGCGTCAGTACATCGATATTGGCTGCTACGATTTTATTCCCGCTGATAATCAGTCACCCATTGACATTGAGCTGTTGGAAAAGGAAATCCCGGAAATAGACTGGCGCAAAGGCCACTCTGGAGAACTTCTCTCCGAAGAGACGGCAGATAAGTTGAATGATTTGTGGAATAATACATTTTTAGTAGAATGAAGGTATTATCAGTTCACTAAATCGAGATCTCAATTATGAGCTATAAGGTAAATTATAAGTAGGTTGTCATTTAGGCAGCCTACTTATGTTTATACGGAGTGAGACTTTTTCTATTTGCTAAGATTCGAATGGATACTCAAACCCACGAGGCTCGTAAAAGTCTTTAAAAATATGGTCAAGCCCCAAACTGATATATTGTTCTCTGTCTACTGGAGGTATATTGGTGGGGACGGTATGCTTGCTGAAGTCAAACTTAGCCTTACAATCAAGTACGTCGTCGCTTGTTTTATCATCTGCACCCCATGCTTCCATAATCTCCTGAATCAAGCACTCTGACTGGGTATCAATATAATCCCAGTCGTAATGAACGAACTCCCCTGTTTCATAGAAATGCTTTATAACTGCCAGAAATACCCAGCTATAATGCCTATTCCATAGGTCGTCAAACCATAGCGCAGCTCTTCCCTTGCCTCTATCACGTTCAATATTGGCCACAAATTCGTCATCGCTCATTGTGACGGTTTTGAGCCAAGGAAACTTTTTGCTGTCTTGGTCATAAAACCACTGCTCATCTGCAGTCATGTCCCTATATATTTTTCCCATTGTAATCCTTTTTACCTTTTGTTGCACAAAGGTACGATTTTTATTTGAAATAGGCAAAAGATAACCGGGAAAAACAACATTTTTACCATCTTTCCGAATAATTTCTGAGGTTGTCCCACGATTTGAGATAACCTAGATGTAATTTCGCCATCGTAAACTAAAAAAGTAAGGTTATGGCATACAAATTCACAATTAAAGGAATCCGGAAGTTCAACGAAGAAAAGGTCGTTGAAAAAGCTCTTTTGTCGTTTAGGGGAATTGCTAACGACCCCGAAGTCAAGGTTATGTACCATGAACCTTCTGGAGAAGAAAAGGAATCATATACTGTGATGACGGTGAATGTGTCTACACAAGGTGTTAACATCAAGCACCTGATTGGTGGAAACATCATTGTTGAACTACCTTGGTTGGCATCCCAGATGGATGTCCGTTTGTGCTATGCCTATCTCAATGCTGTGAAAAAGGCTCATCGGGGCGCCAGAATCATGGACGAGGAGGATAAAGGTGTAAAACTGACCGAAGCAGATGCCAAAGAGCAATGGCAGCAGCGGTGGCAGAATATGGATGAAATCATTAACAAGGGTGAGAAACTCGTGGTGGCTGGTGCGGTCAGAGACTTCCATCTGAACCCCTCGAAATACATCGGACGGGATGAAGCCACTAATAGAATTGGGGAAGCCTTTGACGATCTTGTCACCATCCAATGGGCCAATTTGGATGCCATTAACGTTAGAGAGGAAAAGCGTCACGTCTCTGAGGAGGAAGAGCTAAGCAGCATACGTATCGTAGATAATCAGGAGGATGTGTTTATTGGTGCTTGTCAGTATGTAGGCATGATGAAGGGTAATACCTGCAAGATGGTGAAATTCGAGGATTTCTGCCACTTGATGGAGAAACAGGATGAATTCCAACTCCTTGATGAAGCACAGGCCTTGCTTAACAAGATGGACGTTGAGCAGTGGAACGAGCTGTTCGATAGGGCAGGGGGGATCGTTCGTGAAAACTTCCGCAAGACATTCATCATGCGCTGGAATACGGACATCAGCAACTACACACTGTCTGAGTTTGAGGATGCTATGGAGGACTTCTTCGATGAAGGTTTCTACTACGACTGGAGCATCTGGGATTATCAGAAAGCCCATATTGGCGACAAGTTCTATATGATTCGCACTGGTGAGGGCGCTAATGGCGTTGTCATGCGAGGAACTATTATTGGTACTCCTTATCCTGATGAAGACTGGAGTGGCAAGGGTCGTAAGGTATACTATATCCGTATGAACCTCACAAATATGATTCATCCTGAGAAAACTCCGCTGCTGCTGACAACGGATGAGTTGACCGAGGCAATCCCTGACTTCAACTGGAAGGAAGGCCACTCTGGAGAAATCCTTAGCGACAGTCAGGCTGACAAACTGGAGGAGGTCTGGAAGGACTATATCGAGCGTACACATGCTATTTCTTCTGAAGAAGTGATGGAAGGCGACTTCAACGAGTTCTACAAAGAGAAGGGATGGAAGAAGCCCGAATGTTATCAGGGTCATGGCGACCACATTGACACCATCATGGAGCCGGAGGAATTCCTGACCCATCATCTTCCTGACGTTGGCAAATGGACTTTTTATGATACGGCCCATACGGAGATAACTCACAATGAATACGATAATGAAAAAGGAGATTTGCTTGTCGTAAAGACTGGTGGGGAAATGGGTATGGTGGCATTACTCCTGAACAACGAGAAGGTCGGACGTCTTGACTTTGTATGTACTTACCCTTTTCACAAGGGTATCCCTCATAAGCTGAAAATAAAGAAGGTCGCTGAGTGGGATAGCCAAGTGGAAGCTGTCGTCTATGCCGAGACAGAGGAGATGAATATTGCTTTCTATGCCACAGACTACTATACCAACAAAGCCAAGTATGTGCCTGGCGCAGAACTCGACATTGAACTCGCTGCTAGTGGCTACAAGGTGGTTGAAGGCGAAGAAAAAACGGTGCTCGATGCTGAGACTTCGGCCAAAATGCGCAACGACATGGGTATTGAACCTGAATATGATGATGAGGGCAATGTCCTTCCGATGGAGCTATATCATAATGAACTGGTAGCATACTTGTCCCACAACGAGGAATATCCTGATGATGCAGAGTTTGCTTCACCCATCAAGTCAGTTGAACAGGTTTCGCTCTTTGGCATCGACTTCATCAAGGCAGTCATCTCCATCTGCCATGAGCCGGAAGAGACTTATGTGCATCTCTATTTCAAAAAGGAGTATCTGCCCAATGCCAAGAAAGGCACGTTGGTAAGAGGATTCTTATGGATGCAAGGTAAAATTAAAGCTTAAAATTATTATTTTGGAAGGTTGTACCACGATTTGAAGCAACTTGATGATAATTTTGCAGTGAAAATTGAAGTTGAACACTAATAATGAATGGTTATGAAGGCTAAGAAGTTATTTTTTAAGGAATGTCATCTGGCAGGTCGTCAGTATCATGACGTAGATGAAGTATGGAACGAACTTCATGTTGGTACCCAGCTGGAACTTCAGCGTGATTTGGACAACAGGCATGACAAAAACGCTGTGGCAGTGGTTTATCGCACCGTTGACGTGGACACGGGAATCGTCGAGGAATACCTGCTTGGTTATATACCCAGTGGTGAAAATGAGACCATCGCTCAACTCTTGGAAATGGGTTGGGAAGACATCTTTGAGTGCCGTATCAGCAAAATTAATCCTGAAGCTCACTACGAGAACCAGATACGTCTGACGATTCGCATTGTCAAAAACGAGAAGGAATAATTATTGTCATGGCAGAGCCAGATTACGACAAACTACGTGAGATGATTGCCCGCTGTCAATGGACATTTGCTAAGACGATGCCCTGGGCACCGCATGAGTATATTGTGCGAGGCAAATGTCCGCTGGCAGACGAGGGTTTCGTATATTTCGTCAATATGCAAAGAGAGCATGGCGTTAAGGAACATTGGGGTAAGTATTTCCATCCATACCTCTATATTGACGATTCTAAATATTGGACGATGGGTGCTCCTATTGAGGAGACTATCATAATAAATAGAGCGAAAGTCGCCAATAAATGAAGAGAATTTCAGGATAACATGGCAAGACTGGTTACACGACAAGAAGCGGCAAGATTGCTCAATGTGTCAACCCAGACGGTGAGCAATTGGATTGAGAAAGGCTATATCAAAGCCCACATGTTGGATAATCACTTGTTAGTTGACAGGGAAACCATCGAGCAACACTTTGATAGCCTTCAAGACTTGGCACATCTGGAGAAAACAGTAAAGGAAAAGACAGAATATTTGCGTAAAGAGGACTTTAACCTTGAGTTTGAGATAAATGATCTCCTTGAAGCCCGTGATAGGCTGAAAGATGAACGTCTGTATGGCGTTTATCGCTGGATTGCCGATTATGCTACAAGGTCTGCAGATGGTATGTTCACAGAACAACAGCAGAAAATATTTCATCGGATGATGGATAATGGAAGTGCAGACTATATTGGCAAGGAATTAGGGCTTAGTCGTAGTAGAGTCGTAGATACTTTTTTCAATTGCCTTCGAAAAATCGCTAAAGTGATTGACTTGGCGAAAACTCAGGAAAAATGGGATGAAATGGAACAGGAGAACAAGCGATTGAAACTACAGAATGCCTCACTGATACAACAGCTTAATGAATACAAAGCGAACATGGCTGCCCAAACGGCTACACCCTCAATCCCTGAGAATGAAGCAAAAATCAAATTGCTCGGAAGCAATTTTGAAGAGTTCGCTTTCAGCGTAAGAGCTACCAATGTTTTAAGAGGTCTGGGTTGTGTTACCATGGCTGATGTAGCCTGTCTGAAAAAGGCTGATCTGATGAACGCAAAGTTGTGTGGCAAAAAAACTGTCGAAGACATTGAGAAACTCCTGGCAGAGCATGGACTTTCCCTTGGTTCAAAACTACAGCTCCTCATGCATCCATCTGTCAAGTAACCCCCCCAGACAGAAAAGGATGGCAAGGCTTTTATACCCTGTCACCCTTCTCATTATTGAAAGCTGTAAAGATTCTATCCGTTCAAAAGCTTTGTCACATCAGCCGGATTAAGCGCCCACTCGTAGGTGTATGCTTCATCTGCATCCTCCACATTCTCCACTACGATAAGGTTCTGGGCCTTTGCCTTCATGTCGAGCAACTGACCAATGGAAAGCTTGGCCTCCAACTTATGTAGCAATGCCTCGATGGCCTCACTGTTGGCTCCTCTCAGTGTCTGTGAGGTGAATGGCATTTCAAGCCAGATGATCTCATGCTTTGCTACGTCGAGTACACCGAATACCAGACCCTTGGAGAGATTACCCTCACTGATACGGACCATGTGCTGTACGCAGGAAGGATCGTAGGCCACACCCTTCTTCTCGGAAATCTTCATCGGATTGGCTGAGTCCATCCATCCAACCACCAAATTTGGGGAGAGAGCACCTACAGAGTAGGCATTGCAGGTGAAGGTGACATACTTGGCACCAGCATTTTCCAGTTCCGGCAGCGACAATTCGATATACTCGGCAGTTCCTACCATCTCCGGGATGGAACGGATGTCTCCTGAGTGCTTAGCACCAACGCACCTTAGACTATAGTAAGCACATTCAGATACCTTTCCATTGGCCAAAGCAATACGGGCACTCAAGTCCATGTCGAGGTGCTGCGCATGCAAGCCCTTACCCCACTGAAGGAACAAGCGGACTGCGTCATCTTCTACAGGGAAGCGCGTTCCCATCAGAGCACAGGATGTATCCTGAATGGTAGTTGAACGGTCACCAACGCTGACAGGAATGTTGTAAAGCGAAGAATCAATAAAGATTGTCTTCGCCTCAGTTCCCTGAGCAGCAAAGCGTCTCGCCATAGAAGCCTTGTACAGGCCATCGACAGCATCTACCATTGCCTTACGAGCATCATCATCGTAAAGCGCCAGTAGCTTGTTGGGCTCTATCTTGTGAGTGACACCTGTGATTGGACGAGCCAGACGTACTTCCTTGGGATCGAAGTATGTCTCTGCAGCATTGCCCAGTGACAGGAGCAGACGAGCTGGCAACTTGTCGGCAATCTCCTCAAAAGCTACAATTACCTTATCACTGCCAAAGCGGAGCATGGACGCGAACAGGCAACGAGCGAAGAGACCTGGACGTTCCTTCAGCAATGCCAGAGTCATGTCAGCATCGTTCTCTGAACGAGCCCTATCCACACGCCCCTGCCATGTAGAATACTCCTGCTTGTAGAACACATCGAGAATCTCTGCAAGATGGTCGAAACCATTCTTGCGTGAGTATTCTCCCAGACGGAGCGCACGAATCATGCGTACCCACATGCCGCGCTTCGGGTTCATATTCTCAGCAGCCTGCTTTGCAGTCAAAGGAATCGCGTTCAGCCATAGTGCCACACGTAGACATGCCCTGTGGTCGTACTTCAGCATCAGCTTCTTCTTCATGTCCTTTGCGGCATCTACACCACGATCAAGCGGCCCCCACATGTGGTAGTACAGCTTACGGGCATGGGCAACAAGTGTCTTTGGCTCGATAATCTGAACGTAGCCGGTCTTCTCATACCAGAGGTAACGCAGTATATCGGTAGGAGTCTTCAGCAGCTTTGCTGCCTCGCCTGCCTTATCTTGCTCTACCAACAGCTTGATGACGAGCGTGGCCGTTTCCTTCATCGTGATATTGGCATCCTCGGGTATCGGGAACTCGCGTAGCAGTTGTTCCAGCGAATCCTTCTGGGTTGCATCCAGAGGAGTAGAAGAAGCCAAGAGCGACGTGAATACATGTTTCATGTCGCTGATAGTGAACAGTCGCAGTTCCTTCAGCTTACTTCCCTGTCCCTTATAGACAAAATCGGCAGTCTCGAATGGTGTACCGCAGAACGGGCAACCATTATAGCGCTCGATGGGGAAGGTTCCTTCAGGAATAAGGTGTCCGCAAGGAAGTGTCGTTCCCTTGAAGCCAGCCTCCTTGCCAAAGAAATTGGCAATGAAAGTGATAAGATGGTCTGCAAGTGTTTCATCTGTAGGAACATTCCAACCCTTTACGAGCGATGCCCAGTTGAGCTTAACACCCATAACGTCATTGATGCACTCAGTTATCTCGGCAAGACGATCAGCAGGAACAGCATTCAGAGCATGAAGCAGTTCCTCACTAACGCAGAAACCGTTTTCCTTTAAACGCTTTGTGAATGCCAATACTGGCACAGAAGCCTCTGATCTCATGTTGATGTCCTCACGGTTAATGTCGAGGAACACAGCCCTGTAGCGCAAAGCTACTCTTGTCAAAATCTCGTTATTCATATCGTTAATAATTTAAAAGGTAATTGGCTGGCAGCGACAGGTTGCATGTCTGTCTCAATGTAGAGCACAGGAGTATGCCAGCCTTGACCTTGTTAATACTAAGAGGTAATTGAGAAACTGAGCTTGAAAAGTTAGAGCCGTAGCCCTATCCGAATTGAAGTAAGTCCCACTTAGACCTCGTTGTCTTGTCTCTGAGCTGCGAGCAGGGCTCGAACCTGCGACCCATAGTACCACTTTAGAAGTATGTGGCGATTGGTCCTTCTCAGGAAATGTCATCACAAGACCTATTGCTCTACCAACTGAGCTATCGCAGCATAAAGAGAGGTAATTGAAACGGCTAATTGGAGCCTCTTTAGCGTAAAGTCATAGAAGTAAGCCGTTCTTGACCTTCTCTTTTTGAGGTGCGGGGCAGAGTCGAACTGCCGACACTTGACGGAGTATGTACTAATTGGCCTTGCCGTCTGGAAGGAAATTTCAGCACAAATTATCAATGCTCTACCGTCTGAGCTACCGCACCAATATGTTTGAGCGGCGGGCTGGAATCGAACCAGCAGTAACCATTTAGGAGTAAGCAAGCGTTTTGGCCATCTCTTTGGCAATTACGAAGCTTAACCGCCGCATTTGGAAAAGACGGAAAGTGCGACTCTAAACACGCCCCACAGTTAGGGCTCTAACTGGCAAGGAGTAAGAACTCGCTTGGTCCGTCTATTTAATTTCTGTGTGCAAAATTACTTGCACGTTGTGTCAATTTGTGGGACAGGATGAAAGAAATTTCGTTTTGATTCAATTTTTCTTTTCTTTATCCCTTAATCACTGCCACAGGAAGCAGTCTGGTCTTCACTTTTACAAGGTCTCTTTCATTGGCAATGACCTCCTCAATGTCCTTGTATGCTCCTGAAGCCTCCTGCATGTCCTCCTGAGAACGAATGGCATGGACGATGCCTTTTGCCTCAAGCTGTGCCACCTCTTGCTGCAGGTCCAGCGTCTTAATGGCCATCTTTCTTGAAAGGACGCGACCGGCTCCGTGAGAGCATGAACAAAACGAATCGGGATTACCCAGACCTTCTACAATGTACGATGCAGTACCCTGTGAACCAGGAATGATGCCGATGACTCCTTCACGGGCAAGTGTTGCACCCTTGCGATGTACAATGACATCCTGCCCGAAGTGATGCTCAAAAGCTGCATAGTTATGGGCGATGTTAATCATCGGCTCAAACTCTATGCCCTTAAGAGAATCTGCCAGCACCTCCTCAATGCGCTCCATCATGAGCTTCCTGTTGCAAAGGGCGAAGTCTATGCAGTACCTCATCTCCTTCCAGTACATCTCAAATTCCCTGCTACCTCTGGCGAGGAAAGGCAGATGGATGTCTGGAGATACATTAGAGTACCATTGTGCATTGAGAGTAGCTGCTATCTTGTTGTAGTAATCACCCACCTGCTTACCGAGGTTACGTGAACCGGAGTGAATCATGATCCAAAGAGTACCTTCTTCGTCCTTCTGAAGCTCAATGAAATGGTTTCCACCACCCAGAGTACCTACTTCGTGACGAATAGAGTGCTGACGGCGATTAGCCACCTCCAACTTATCTATGTCATGACCTTCAGGCAGGTATTTCTCATCCTGTGGCTCGTTGTGGTGATCCATTCCCAGAGGAATACGCTCACGGATTCCCTTCATGATTCCCTTTCGGAGAACCTCTATAGGAATCTCACTTACCTTCCAGTTCGTCTTGACGGCACACATGCCACAACCGATATCCACACCTACGGCATTCGGGATAACTACATCCTTGCATGCAAGCACACCACCGATAGGCATTCCCATACCAGCATGCACGTCAGGCATGATGGCCAGGTGATGGAAGAGGAAGGGTAGGGTAGTCAGATTTTCAATCTGACGCATGGCCGACTCTTCTACATTGTCCGTCCAAATCTTAACAGGACAGTTGTTGATCATCTTAACTTCCATTGTCGTTTTCTTTTTAATTGTTACACATCTTTAATAATAAGTGGTGCCTCGTAGCTCATTTCTAAACGTATCCGTTTTTCAGGAACGCGATGCAAAGTTAACTATATACTACGCAATCTTTCTGCGTAGTCGGAAAAAACTTTCAAAAATCAGTGAAAAAAGTACAAATTTTGAGTTCTGCGCAAATAGGTTGCGTAGAAATTGCTTATCTTTGTGACGTCTTAATCAAAAACGTGATAATTATGCCTGCAAACAAGAATGCTTTGATTCGGTACAAGACTATCGATAACTGTCTTCGCAACTACTATCGTCGGTGGACACTTGAAGACCTCGTGGATGCCTGCTGTGATGCCCTCTATGACATGGAGGGAATCCGCAAGGGTGTTTCTGTCAGAACCGTTCAGGGTGACATACAGATGATGCGTTCTGACAAACTCGGTTACAATGCGCCCATTGAGGTGTACGACCATAAGTATTATCGGTATGCGGATAAAGGCTATTCCATCATGAATATGCCGATGTCACAAAATGACTACGATGTGATGCAGGAGGCCGTTGACATGCTTCGCCAACTGGAGGACTTTGAACAATTCTCGGAAATGTCGGACGTGGTCAGCCGCTTGCAGGACAAGCTGGCCATTAGCCGTAATAATCGCAAACCCATCATCCATTTCGACAGTGTTCCGAATCTGGCAGGTATCCGTTTGCTTAACCCTCTCTACAACTATATCGCTCACAAGCAGACGCTGCGCATCATGTATCAGTCATTCAATGCGAGGAAACCTACGGAGTTTATACTTTGTCCGTATCTCTTGAAGGAATTCCGTAACCGCTGGTTCCTTTTTGGCTCTAAGCAGGATGACTTGAAGCTTTATAATTTACCCCTTGACCGCATCAAGAGTGTAGAGCCAACTAAGATTCCGTTCAAAGAGAACCCAGACTTTGATCCGGAGCATTTCTTCGATGATGTCATCGGTGTCAGCAAGAACGTCGGCAACAAACCTCGAACGATTAAGTTTTGGGCCAATAGAGAGCAGAGCCATTACATCAAGACAAAACCAATACATCGGTCTCAGCAAGTAATAAGTGAGAACCATGAAGATGGCAGTTGCATATTTCAGATTGAGGTGGTCATCAACTTCGAAATGTATTCAGTCTTCATGTCGTATGGCTCCGGCATTAAGATCATCTATCCCCGCAATGCCTCAATGTATATGCGAGACAAACTTAAAGAGGCTTTGGCACTCTATAATACTGAAGAAGAAAAATAAGGTATATTCAAGACCGAAACAGGTTTTGACTGCATCCCAAATGGTGGTAATGTAGGAATCGTGGTCCTATTTGGTAATTCCAAGTGAGGGAATGAAAAGTGAATGAAACTGTTTTTTTCCTTGTTTGTTTCTAAATCAATGTGTACTTTTGCACTCAAAAATTGAAATTAGGAATGAATACAAACAAAATGAATTCTTGTAACATACGTAAGATAAACGATGGTATTTCACAGAGATTTGTTCAAACTGCAGAAGAGTTACGCCTCACAGGAGCGCAGTTGTTCCGTGATGGTGTTGTAGCTAATGAGCAAGTTTTGAGCAAAATAAAGCATGGATGGCAGAAACCATCAGAAAAGTCAATCAATCTGTTTTGTAAGAAATATGATGTTAGTTTAGGTTGGATGTATTCAGGCGAGGGGAAACCATACCCTAACAAGAATGATCAATCTGAAAAATGCAAGAATGTGGGTGACGTAATGTTATTATACAACACAGGATTCGACTCTTGCCTTGACAACAAAGGTCAGTTGGTAGCTACAGGCAACGAAGTCTCAATCTTATTCCCGAAGGCTGGCGACACGGATTTTTGGTGTATCAATTATGATAACTCACTTATGCCAGTTATTATGCCGGGAGATACCATTGCACTGAAGAAATTAGATGCTTGGCAGGAGTATATACCTGGGGATTATATCTGCGTATTTGTTACTGATTCTTATAAAATACTCCGTAAGGTATCTGCCAGACAAGATGATGAACAAAACATATCCATCATCCAAATGGAAGATGGAGAAGCTGTAGAATCGAAAATTCCTAAGAACATTATCGTGGAGGTTTACAAGGTTGTAGGCTACTATCGTAAACTATAGTATCCACACTGCAGCCCCTTCCTTGTCCCTTTCTACTTCCCATGCAACCTTCGCACTTTTTCCAACGGCTTTTTGTGGAATCACCGTCATTTTTCCAACGACTTTTTGTTAAGCCGTCGTTATTTTTCCAACGACTTTTAGCTGAATAATCATACTTCTCGCTTTTTAGTAAAATAGCACCACCTTTGCCAAGAGCAGACGGCAAGGGTAGGGGAGGTGTTGAGGAATCAGTCTTCGTTAGCATCGAAAATCTCAGGAGGGAAACGGATTTCATCCTCTGGATCATCGAGATAGTCATCATAATGGTCTTGAAAGTACGATGCTTCGTCAAACTCGTGTTTAACCCCGCAGCCTTCCGAATCAACGGGCCACTCAGGAGGCAATGACTTAAGCTTCTTTGGCGTAGCGCTTGGGCGAGGAGTTGTAGCCTGATGCACCACCACATCATCTTTCTTACTGTTCTTTTTCTTCGGCTCAATCATCCAGGCGTAGCCAATCATATAGAGTGCAAAGATGATGACAATGATGATAACATCGGTTCTTTTAAACTTTGATCTGTTCATCGATGATTTCTTTCACAATACGCCATGCTTCCAATTTTTCATCAAATGCCTTAGCTAAGGAATTCGATGTAGAAGGCAAAGAAATGACTCTGTATTTTTGCCCAAGTCTTGCTACTGCAAAATTCTGCTCAAAGATTTTTGTTGTTTCTCCTGTTCCATTCAAAACGATGGTTGTTATCGTCGGATGAAGAGCCAGAAAACTTTCTATCTCATTAGGCACATAGCTCTTAATGTTGGAATCGAGACTTCCTTTCCTATCTGCCTCCTTCATGCAATCCCAAAGTGAAATGTGATTCTGGGTGATGAAATCTTTATCAGATATGCCAACAGGACGGCTAAATAGCGTTTCCATTATCTTGTAAAAAGAGTTATGTGCCCTGTCTTGATAATAAGCCTGGGCTGACAATGATTTTTCGCCAGGGAAAGTACCAAGAATAAGTACGATAGGGTTATCTCCAGACCATGCATCAAGGCCTGCTTTCATTGGGCTATCCATTTTGTGATTCTTGCTTTTCTCGACTATGCTTGTTGGTGCGCTAATGACTTGCTTGGCATCTGATAATTTAATTTGGCCTGTCTCTATCAATCCACGGAATTTTTCTATTGTCATGTCATTAATGCCGTAGTCACTCCCATAAAAACCCAAACTACGCATCTTACTGCGTATGTTCTTCTGCTGAGACTTGTCAGCATTACATCTTTGCTGAATTAATGATTCTATCAATTCAACTTCTCTTTTGCTGAAGACACTTTTACCCTTCATAAATGTATTTTATTAGATGATTCGTATTCTCTTCAAAATTCTTTGTGGCCATCTTTTTTGCTTTTTTCCAACTCTTCACAACTTCTATTCTGTGCTTTCTTAGTTCGTCGCGTAATTGGTAGAGCGGCTTATAGTTTTCAGAAACGGCCCCTCCCATCATGCACAGAAAATGGTGGACATTCGTCTGAAATAAATCTCCATACTCATCTTCGAGGACGAGATATACTTGGTTTTCGTCCTCGTTAATGAACAAACTTTTGAAGCAAAGTTGCCTCTGAGAGCCATCCCTAAAGAAAAAGACTTGCTGGACATCGTAATGCCCAGCATCCGTCCAGTCTTGCAGATAGCAATATAACTGATGACCTATTCTCATACATTATTCTTTAATGTTGTCCCCATATATGTCCCCGTGGTTGTCCCTGCATGTGTCCCCAAAGTGAAGTGAACCCAGAAAGTTGGACACAACTTAAAGGTTCAAATGAAAAAGGAATTTAGTTTAGAAGAGAAGTTGGAAGCGATTTCTTTAGTGTTCCAAGGAGAGTCTGCCCGTTCTGTCTCAGACAGGCTTCATCTAGGTCATCATTTGCTTTATGAGTGGTTGGAGGCATATAAGAGTAAGGGTACATTAGGTCTTAAACCCAAGAGAAAAGGCAGAAATAGGCTTCGTTATGAAGAAAAATGCAGAATTGTTCGTGAATATCAGGAAAGTGATTTAACTTTGTTCCGGCTTTCCGTGAGATATGACATATCGAGTTCACTATTAAGTAACTGGGTTAGATTGGTAGAAGAAGGTGGATTCGAAGCACTGCTTCCCCAAAAACGTGGGCCAAAGACTGGTATGGTAAGAACAAAACGACTTCCAAAAGAAGAGTACGAGAAGGAGAATGAGCGCCTTCGCAAAGAGAACGAACGCTTAAGGCTGGAGAATCTCCTGCTAAAAAAAGTGAGAGCCTTAGTCGAGGAAAGAGAAGCCCGAAACAGAGCGATTGGGCGCAAGCCATCGAAGAACTAAGGCGTAATGAGCATGCGGACTTGGATGTTCTGCTGGAGCTCAAGAAGATGGCACGTAGCACGTTCTATTATCACCTCAAGCATGGCAAGAAGAAAGACAAGTACAAGGAAGTAAAAGATATGATATACACCATATTCCATAAGCACAAAGGTCGTTACGGCTACAGGCGTATAACGCTAGAACTCCGTAATGAGGGGCGTCTTATCAATCATAAGACGGTCAAGAAACTTATGGATGAACTTGGGCTGAAAAGCGAGGTAAGGAAGGTGAAATACCGTTCCTATAAAGGAGATGTAGGTAAGACTGCTCCCAACATCATCAACAGGAATTTTACGGCAGAGAGGCCTTACCAGAAACTTGCGACGGACGTGACTCAGGTGACGATAGAAGGGCGTAAGGCCTACCTCTCACCGATACTCGACATGTGCGGCGGAGAAGTGCTCTCTTATGTCATAACAGACACTCCGAACCTTGAAATGGTAATCACTATGCTCAATCGGATGTATGAGAGTGTAGATCTCCCTGAAGGCGTCGTATTGCACTCTGATCAGGGTTGGCACTACCAGCATGCAGCCTATCAGAACAGCCTGAAGAAGCATGGTATTATCCAGAGCATGTCTCGTAAGGGAAACTGTCTGGACAACGCCATGATGGAGAACTTCTTTGGTATCATGAAGTCAGAACTGCTGTATCCAGGCAAGTACACATCTATGGAAGTCTTCATAAAAGACCTGAAAGAGTACATTGACTATTATAATAATGAGAGAATAAAGCTCAGATTAAAAGGAATGAGCCCAGTACAATACCGGACTCAATTCCAAATGAGCAATAGTGTTTAATCCGTCCAAACTTTGGGGTTCACTTCAAAAGGTGTCCCCACTTTAAAAACTGATTTTTGCAAAAATATAAAAAATAATTCAGATTAAAGAAAAAGAAGTGCTAAAAAATTGAAATATGCTCGAGATTTGTGCTTTTGAAAGATTTAATCATCATGAATGACTACTCCAGGAATAAGATCAATAAAAGCGGTAATGGATTTCACTATTTTGTATAGAAGCCCGTTTGGAAGCATATAATTGCCATCTGTCAGACTATTCTTCATCGAGGAGAACATGCTGTCATTATCAAAATGGCCGCCATAGCCGACCTCATTATCCCAGTAATTCTCAAAACCGCCATCAACAACTTCCCAAACGTGGTCAGGCAGATAGAAGCCGATTTGCTGATTCACGACCATGTGAAGAGTATATGAGGTAAACGCATTGACTTGAAACGGTGATATAAGTTGTATAGACGATGCGACTTCCCTTTCAGATAATGTTTCCTCTGCCTTTCCCGTTGATGGTATGTGTGATAATGCTATTATTCTTGTGACATCGTCTTCATCATCGTCTAATATATATTCATCTGTCGCTTTGCTGTCTGTTTGCAGATGCACAATTTTATGTATCTCATCCATGAGCATGCGAATGGAGACATAATAGTTGTTGCCAAATAAATAATTGCTCAGGATTTCCATTTCTGCCTGATCAATCAGACAGTCACTTTGGTAAATAAGATAGTAAAGTTCCTTCTTCTGCTGTTCGACTGATTGCAGCCTGACACAAAGGTTATCGACAACTCTTTTCACGTCATCGTCGGAAAGGTTATCGAGATATTCGCCAAACGCGCGATAGGGTAGGGAGAACTGTTCTGGCTTCAGATGGGCATATCCATCCAGATATGGTCGAATCTCAGCCAGACTTTCCAGGCCAGACACCTCTAATAACCTTTGTATGAATGTATCTGTGAAGCTCATTGCTGTCCTATTGCATCAAGCTACTTATTTATATTCCAGGTAATACAGTGGATAGCACCGCCATTTCTGGCAATATTTCTCATACGGAAACCTCGAACTATGCATTCTGGGTTGGCCGCACGAATATACTTTAGGGCCTGTTTGTCTTCAGGTATGCCGAATGTGGGGACAATTATCTTGTTGCCAACTCTAAGGTAGTTGATATATGCCCAATTGAAATCTTTGCTGGGATTGGGCACATCAAACAGCATCTCAGTTACCTCGAATCCGGCATCTTCCAATCGGGACCTTATTTCATCTGCCTCCTCTGGCTGGGATTCACGATGGTTTGACATCAGGACTTTGTTTCCTCCAGTCCATTGCACAAAACCATCTGCATGGCCATAGACATCTGCATATGGGTCATGGGGGTAAAGGCAGCGCCAAGGCAGCAAAATGAGATTTGGAGATAGAACTGCTTTCAAATAGTTACAGAAGTCGGAATCATATAGGAACTGGCCATTCTCCCTAAAGACCTTGTCTGTAAGGACTACATAGTCGCCACACACAACAAAGTTGCCACCATCCATTTTAATTCTTATATCTCTACAATGGGAGTGATGGAGTACGATTTTGAATATGGTTTTGGAGTCTGTCAGGAACTTCGTGCCAGTTTCCTTCAGGTAATCTGGATCGTATTTATAAACCAGGAAGTGGTCATGAGAGATTTGGATAGGCATGTAATCACGAATCCAAATATCCTTTGTACCTTTAATCACGTCCCACTCAATATCCATCTCGTCGAAAAGACGAGTAAGACGTGTATAGGTACCAGGATAAAATTCCTTCAGCTTGTCTGAGATATACACGAAATTGGTACATGCATCATTAATAATTGTTCTTGAATTAATCTTCTTTTTGTTCATAATCTTACGCTTTAGTTCGATGCAAAGTTAGAAGGAATAACCTTACAATCCAAATTTTGCGCGAGGAAAATGGCACCTAGAAAAGAACATTTAACACGCTGTATATCAGTTATTTATAATATATTTTATATACAGATTTACAGGGGTAAACCCCTGTTAAAACAATAATAATATATAACCTAAAAAGCACGATTTACACTTTTTAAGAGATGCAAATCTGTATGATGTGTTTTCAAGAGCGGGTATGGGAATACTCAAAAAAAGCTATTCCTTTTGCAGAAATAGCTTCATGATAATTTATCTTGATTATAAAACGATATCTTCTTCCCTCCAGAATGCCCACTTACGGTTGTCTCTTTCTGTAGTTGGGATGTATTCCGTTTCCAATTCTGACCGAAAGACTCCTTGTCTATATGGTTTTACAGTTATCTCTTTTTCCTGTTTACGGCATTCATTCACCCAAGTTATTTCGGTATTTCCGCCCATTGGAAAGCCATTAAGAAAAGTTTTCAAGTAAGTACTTTGAGTATTATAGGTCTTGCGCCCAGACACTTTTCCCAACTCTCTTCTAACAAATTTCCCTTTCCCATTAGTGACTTCCCAACACCATAAACAATGCTCTTTCACATCATACACTTCATAAGCTCTGATTAGCACCGAGGAGCGTATTTCTTTCTTCTTATTTTCAAATGCAATATCAAAGCCGGAACTATGTGAATGAAGTGTCATGGCAGGATAATATGGGACTTGACCATCAACATCCTTATTATTCCTATGGTATACAATAGGATCTTTTATTGGACCTTTCTCTTCATGATAATAGAACTCAACAGCACGTAGATATATGAAAAAACGGTCTCTTACGTTAATATAGCCGTTGTAAAGGAAATCATTAGCCAATTCTTTAAACTTGCTGTCTATTTCCGTTTCATTAGTGGAGAAATTCTCTAGTTTTTTCTGTAATTCCATCATCTTGTTACGTAGTTAACATGCTTTATGATATCTTCCCTATTTGTCGGTTGCCTTTTCGTATGTCTTATCGTCAATGGTGAATTCTACAAACTCAGCATTATCACCAGTCAACAGGATGTCTCTTTCACTCTGTGGAGCATCCTTGCCATGGACGTGGACGTATTTGGCATCCTTGCCAGTCATCAATATTCTTCTTCCCATATTGTCCTTGTTCTAATTTGGTATTTCTTCAGTTCTTCAACTTGGGTTTGGGCTTGCGACGGATGTCCATGTCGGCCATGCCGGTGGGCATACTGCCATCGGCAACACCTTGCTCACCATATATCAAGCCCCAGTAGAAGACCTCTGCAGCAGCCTTGTCGTCAGCGGCAGTAACAATTTGCTTTGACAGCTTGTCGCCCATCAGCGACTTCTTCGCGGCCTGGTACACCAGTTTCGCATTGTCCCTCGAACTTACAATACCCTTACGGTTGATGTTCTTGCCAGGCATCATCATAGCGAAGGTTCCTGTCATAAAGATGCCGAAAGCCGTATCTTCTTTTTCCTGACAAAAGCGCAGAACATCACCTGAAGCCAGCATATCAACCAACTTGCGGAATCCCTGTTGCAACTGGTTCACATGCTCTTTGCCTTGTGCCATCTCCTCGTCGTTCACATACATGCGCTTGGGTTTCTTCTTCCAAGGAAGCGGACCGTCTGCCTCGCGCAGTCTGGTACGCTCTTCGGTGACGTTCAGGGCTGTCTCGTGGCGGTTCATCGCATTGACAAAGCGGTAGTTCTTCGGTTCATCCTTACCCAGCCAGCGCATCAGATCTTTGGCGGGTGTGTTGAAGAAGTAAAGGCCGAATAGGGTAGCGTATGCAGTCTGAAGCATGTCCTCCTCCCATTCCTCATAGGGAACATTGTCAGGCCACTCAAAACTTTCGTCCAGTCCCTTTTCTACGGCATTCTTTGCAGGAGTGCGGAAACGAACGAGGTCGAGTAGGGTGACATCGTGTTCCTTCTTGAAAAGTTCGATGGGGTTCTTGAAATCCTCTGTGGATGGTGCTTCGAGTTCATCGGTAAAACGGCTCAGGCACCATGAGGTGAAGTTGAAGAGGTTGCCTTCACCCTCGGGTTTGCCAGCCGATTCTGCCAATTCATGATGTTCACTAATCATGTGGACCAGCACAAATGTTATCCTTGCCTCGCGGTCGCTTATCTTAGCGGCAACATTCACCTGACGCTTCATCTCAGCCAGTACCTCTTTATTTTTATAGTCTTTCAGCATACTACTTCTTTTTCTTCTTAAATTGGTCTATTCTTCTTTTCAATTCCTTATTGTCTCCCTTCAGAGGATGGTAGACTCCCCATTCGAGGACAGACGGATCAAAGTCTTTAAGAGCACGCTCCATAATGCCAAGTGCTGCAGGAGCACTCTTGGCAAAGCACCAAAAAGACAATGCCGTACCATCTAAATCGCTCTCCAGCCTGAGTGTCCGCAGACTGGCGTATGAAACCGTCATGAAATGGTCCACTTCTACGAGCGCAACAGGTTCTATATTCATTAATTCCTGGTACATTTCCGTAACAGGAACATCTTTATTTGCCTTCCATGGAACCCTTCGTTCTACAACATAGATCTTCTCTGCAGATATTTCATCCATCGTAACGGCATCCAAATCAACAGCTTCGTAGAACAGTTCCCTTCCTGTACGCATATCACGACAGTATCTCTTGGCAGTTTTCTCGTCGCTCACAGCACAGACGATTATCTCCCTATAACCATAGCCATTCTCCTTGATAACGTATATCATGCTCATCTGAAGTCTTCATCGATTATAGATGTCACCACTACCTGTTGAAACCATACCGGTGATATTCTTGCAATGAACGTCGCCACTGCCGGTATTGACGTTCACGGCATCATTGCATTCTACGTCACCACTGCCTGTACGGATATTCTGGACGTTGCCATTCACTGTGACATCACCGCTTGAAGTGGCCAGGTTCTGCACGTCACCATTGATCTCAATGCTCACGACACTGCTTTCCGCATACTCACCTCCAATGGAGTCCCAATCGACGGCCTTTCCGTCGGCATACCAGCGTCCATCAATCTTCTCAATCGTGTCACCCTTGATGGTATATTTCTTGTCACCACGTCTGATGTTGACAGAGCCGCCCTTGATGACAGTACGTCTTCCTGTCTTAATGGTGGTTGTGCCAGTACCGTGGATGATGGTTTCACCGCCTGAAAAATCGTTCTTGATATTGAAACTACGAGTTGATGACTTATGCTTACTGCCTGTTTGGTTGCAATTGATATTGGTGATTCCGAATGTGTTAAGAAAGCTGTTAACAGCATCGTCTACCTTTTCATCTACCTTTTCTTCCATCTCCGTGATGTCTTCGGCCATGTGTGGAGCTTGCTCTTGCTCAGGCAAATCGACAATGCTTCCGTCAACGTACCAAATACCGCCTTTGCGCTCAACCAGATTGCCTGTCATCCGATAGTCCTTACCATTGAGTCGCAGACTGATGTCGGCATTCTCATAGCGGACATCCTTATCGTCCATGAGGGTCACGATTGCACCCTCATAAGTACTTGTACCAAACTGGGTGCGCTGAGTACCACGATGCACAATCATTACGCCGTCTTTCTTCTTTTGTTTATCTACCCACTCTTTAAGTGGCTTACCCTGTATGTTAATACTCATATACTACCTTAATTTTGAATCAGATCACAAAGATACTAAAAAGATTCGAATTTAAGGCTGAAATCTATCTGCAATTAACCTATTTAACAGTAAAATATTGATAGAACTGTCCGTTTTTACCGTATTTTGAATGCCGTTTCACGATTATTTAGTACCTTTGCACCCATGATTGAAGCGGAATATATTACAAGAAACGAGCACAAGAACGCTACAGAGGATTTTGTTCGTGGCTCAGTATGGGCATATAAGAAGGTCACTGAAGTTACATTTGCTGACAAGTCAAATACGCCTTACGAACTATTGCAGATTGTTTTAGGATTAGAGAAGACCTTCCCAGATATGATTGCTGCAGAGAAGGATTCGTTTGAGTTTAATCGTGGTGCTGAATGGTCGTTCAACCGTTTTGCACTTCAGGTGGCAAAAGACCAAGATATGTCTATCGAGGATATTATGGTCACCATCGGTGGATTCGGGTACGATGTGATTAAGGTCAGAGAGGAATTAATCAGTCACCAGGAATCCGAAGGTGATTTTGATCCTGAACTTCTCAAACAGAACAAAGCAGAATTAGAGCAACTGAAGGAAATCGACAGAACCAAGGGCTGGTAAATAATTAACAGGCTCCAATAGGGGTTCTGTTAAACCATCTTCTTGCGTCTATTTATCATAACATGGATTATATTCATAAAAGTCTGACACTCAGGCGGTTAAAATATGAGAATCGCGATTATGATAAGTAGAGCCTACAGAACCATCATATATCTGCGCTCCAGAGGTCATTCTGAAACGCAGAAATTTTCGAGATCGTCGAGGGCTTGCTGAAGTTTGGTTCTGGCTTCGTCAATCGCATTGTTCATATCCTGACGAACCATTTTGCACTTACCACGGATGATAACATCATGTTGCTTGTTGTCGGTACACAAGCTGCGCTCATCGGTGATATCATACGTATCGCCTGGCTGCAGGAGGAAATTGAGATTGAGCTTTCCACGGAAGAAACAGAGAACATCGAGCAAGACAGAGGCGTAGACCATGCCACCATTTTCAAACTTCGACAGAATGGCCTGATTCAAGTCCAGGGCCTGAGCTAAGTCTTTCTGTGTAATACCTAACTCCTGACGGATGAGTTTCAGCCGTGGCCCGAGTTCTGCTACTGTTATATGACCTTCCTTCATAAACGTTGACTTTATATCGTTAGCTCGCCGCACCAAGGCAAAGCTGGTCTTTAGTTAGAAAGCGTGGTGCCAGACCTTCGAAAAAACGGAGGCTTCGGCAAGCCGATCATCTTCTCAAGAATGACACACACGCCTGAGGATATGTGATTCCATAAGGACACAATTATCCCATTGGCGCGTCTTCCTTCATCTGATGATCTTTTGGGGAATTTTGCCGAATTTCCGTTTAGAATCCAGAATGCGCTTTGCAAGGTTAAATTATTCCACTTTCGTGAATTTTTCGCCTATGCGGTTGCAAAGATACTGCGAAATTTTCATTTAAACAAAACTTCTGCTCACTTTTTTAGAATTTTTTTGCCCGAAGAGTCGGCTTGCACCTCTTTGATGATGTCGATAAGCTGCGACTGAAGTTCCTGCATGAACTTATCAAGGCTGTAATGGCCTCGCTCAATCTCACGGAGCTTCTTCTCCCAAACCCCAGTCAATTCTGGACTTTTCAGCATCTGGGCATTGATGACATCAATCAGTTCACGACCTGCCGCACAGGAAATGAGCGCTTTTTTATCACGTCGGATATAACCTCGTTTGAGCAGCGTCTCGATGATGCCCGCACGACTGGACGGACGGCCAATGCCGTTTTCCTTCATCGCCTCGCGCAGGGCTTCGTCGTTGACCAGCCTTCCCGCAGTTTCCATCGCCTGCAATAGTGAGGCCTCCGTATAGCGCTTTGGCGGTGTGGTGGTCTTCTGTTGGAGCGTGGGCTGATGGGCACCCGACTCCCCTACCCTGAATGCTGGTAATGATGCCTCTTCTGGAGAGTCATCTTCCTCGTCACGCTGAACGTTGGCATAGACCCCTCGCCAGCCCTGGTTCAGGATGGTACGGCCTGTGGCCTTATACTCTATAGGACCGGTTGTGGCCAACACAGATGTCTGGGCATACTCACAGTTGGGATAGAACACGGCACAGAAGCGACGCACAATGAGGTCATAGACCTTGCGCTCAAAGTCGTTGATGCTGTTCAGCGCACGGGTATCACCTGTAGGAATGATAGCATGATGGTCGGTGACCTTCGAGTTGTCGAAGACGCGCTTGCTTTTCTGCAACTGCTGCCCCACAAGCGGACGGGCTGCATCATAGACCTTGGAGAGGTTCTGGATGATGCTAGGACACTTGGCGTAGATATCCTCGGTCAGGAACTTGGTATCGACACGCGGATAGGTGGTCAGACGCTTCTCATACAGCGATTGGATATTGCGCAGCGTCGTCTCGGCAGAGTAGCCGAACTTACGGTTACAGTCCACCTGCAACGAGGTGAGGTCGTAAAGCTGTGGCGGTTGTTCGCTGCCACGCTTCTGCTGTACATCCTGAATGGTCAACGGGTACTGCTTGGACTGTGCCAGAACGAGACTGCCTACCTGATCGGTATCGAAGCGCACATGGCTGCTGCAGGTGAACGGGATGCCACGGTAGAGGGTGGTCAGCAACCAATAGGGCTTTGACTTGAAGTTCTCAATCTCCTTGTCACGAGCCACAATCATGGCCAAGGTGGGTGTCTGCACACGACCGATACTGAGCACCTGTTTGAAACCGCCATACTTCAATGTGAACAGTCGGGTGGCGTTCATTCCCAAGAGCCAGTCACCCTCGGCACGGGCCAGTCCGGCCTGATATAGTGAATCGTAGTCGGATTGTGGTTTCAAGTGCTGGAACCCCTGTCGGATGGCTTCGTCGGTCAGGGACGAAATCCACAGGCGTTTGACGGGGCATTTGACGCCCGCCAGTTCCATGACCCAACGCTGGATGAGTTCACCCTCCTGACCCGCATCGCCGCAGTTGATAATCTCGGAGGCATGCTTATACAGGTCCTTAACGATTTTGAACTGTTTCTTCACACCCGGATTGGCAATCACCTCGACGCGATACGTCGGGGGAATCATCGGGAGAACCGACAGATCCCAGCGCTTCCACTGAGGATAATAGCCGTCGGGAGGCAACAGTTCACACAAGTGGCCAAAGGTCCACGTTACCTGATAGCCATTACCTTCGTAATAGCCATCCTTCTTCACTCTCGCGCCCAGAATATTCGCAATTGACTGGGCTACACTCGGTTTTTCTGCTATACAAACTATCATAATTCTGAAAATTTTGGCTGCAAAGGAACGGAAAAACGCAGAAGGAGCAGGCTTCAGGAAATTCTTTTCCGGTTTTTAACGCTGACACAGATGGGGAGAGAAGTGCGGGTTTTTAGCCCGAAAATCGTGAAATAGTTAATAACCAGAATGAAGTGTTAAGCGGGAACGGGTTGTGTGGGGTTTGTCGTAGTTTTGCAGCCCGAAAACAACAACGAAATCGAAACAGGTATGAAACAGCGTATTCTACACAACACACGACACCTTATTATTATAAGTTCAGTCGTCATGGCAGCAGCCTTCATGGGTTGCAGCCACAACAAACACCCCTTCGTGTTCCACACACCGCAGGAGGCCGTCGTGGCCTGCCACGAGGAGTTGGCGAAGGTGAAACAGATGAACAGTGCCACCATTGACGAACTGGCACAAGTGATTAACACCTGGGCAGAGCTGCAGGACTCCACGATGAGCCTGATGATGCGGGATTCGACAATGACCGTCCACAACGACCTCGCCAGCGAGTTCTTTGCCGTGGCCGACAGCTTCAGGATGGAGATTACCGACCTGGCACTGACCCAGAAGCGCTCGATGGCCGACGTGATGAAACTGAAGGTGGCCACGTCGAGCAACCGAAAGGCGGCTCTGGCATCGGAGGAATTCAAGTCGGTGAGACAATACTATATGGACTTCAACCGAAGGATTATCCAGAGTGCTGAAAGCTGCAGAAACGACATCAACGCCAAGAAGCCGTTGACGGCAAAGCAGGGAGCCAACTACCGATGGTTGCTTATCCAGCCGTTCCTGGCATTGGACAACTACGCCACGGCAGCACTGACAGACCAGCAGATTGAGACACTCAACCAGCTGGCCGAAGAACTGCCCAAACTCCTCGCCTACGTTGACGGCAAGGACTATGACCGTTCGCCCAAGGAAGAGACGGAAAAACTCTCCACTGTGTTGAGCGAGTATTTCCTGAAGTCGTACCTCAAATCCATCCTCTGACATGGACGCTATGGATAAGACCATCCGCATGGCTGGTGACATGATAGCTGAGAACTTCGACAGGTTCAGCGAGGAGATAGGCAATACTGCCCTGTTCACGAATGAAGAAGTGACCCTGCAGCGCAGTGAGAAGAGCGGTATGGCGACCTTCCACCTGAAAAAGCAGGTGATGATGGAGGACTTCATCGACGAGCTGACCAAGTATCTGGCAGTGGAGGTGCTCTGCGCCTACTGTCAGAACGAGGGGCAGGACTATAAGGCCATCGCCTACAGCAAGCCCTATCAGGAAGAGATGTATGTCATCGTAATGGAGTCGAACCAGCACGGGCTGATGGATGAAATCAGCGTCGTGTTCTTCGAGTCGATGGATGCCATGCTGGAGATGTTGGAGAAACAGCTCCACCAACTGAAAGGTAAGCAGGTTGAAGTGCTCGAACAGCAACATGAAACGGCATTTTACAAGAACTTTATTTAAACCAATCACACGATTATGATAGACGCAAAACTGATCATTGTTTTTCTGCTTTCAGCAATACCCTTTCTGATTGCTTCATCCTGGCGCTCCAAGAGACTGCGCCGGTTCTATGAAGGGATGAAGCGTAGTGACAATTTCCGCAAGTTCTTCACACTGATGATCCTGATGGGGATGATTCTCATCCAGTTCGTGGATTTCCACGCATCGACGGAGATAGCAAGGATGATTCAGGACAGCAGTGTGACCAGCACTGAGGCCGCCAAGATGATTGCCATCTATGCGCCCCTGATGACAAGACCGTATGCCACACTGTTGGCAGCAGCCGTCAGCCTGTCGTTCTTCTCTTATAGATGGGCCGACTACGTGCTGACTTTCTTGCACGATTATCCGAAACTCTTTCTCGCGGTGGCTGCGGTATCGATGGCCATCCCGATGGTCTCGGTCCGCTACCTGATTGTAACGGAAATTATGTATATCATCCTCATTGCCGCTTATCTGTACCCAGACAAGAACGGCAGACAGACTCCTCGACTCAGGCTGCAATGGCCATTGCGGAATCTGTTGGGGAATAAACGAACATCAACCAATCCGAGCGTATGAACACAATAGAACAAAACAACAGTGACAAGACGCAGCTGAAGATTGTGACGGACACCCGTCTCTGGAATCTCCTGCTGCAGGGCATGAAGAAGTCGGAGAAGCTGACCAAGGTGGAAGCTTTCAACGACCTGATAGAACGTCAGCGCATCGCGCTGCTGACAAGTTATGACGAATACATGAAAGGCAACGTGCTGGAGTTCTCCAAAGCCTGGGGCTGGGACAGAGAGACTGTCAACCGTTTCCTCGAACGCCTTCAGGAACTGGACATCGTAACCATCAGCATGGCTGGTAACCGAAAGGCCATCAAGTTGAACTACATCATCTGAAACCCCAACGGGGGAAGGGTGAACACCATAGCGCTTGCGCGTATTGCGGCCCCAATGCCGCAATAGTGGTAGCCTAATCCCACCTTTGCATCGGAATGCCGCAGGTGAGAGGCCACACTTTAAAAATGAGCAAGCTCAGTGGCCGGAATTAGGCTCAGGGTTTCACCCTAAGAACCCCATTAACACAATAATCGAATATGGCAAAAGAACAAAAACAGGTCTGTGACCTGAAATCAGGCAAAAGAATGACTGTCGCACAGAGCAACGAGCATCTGCGCGTAGGCGAATCATCGGCATGGAATGCCAAAAGAGCAGGTAATCTTGACCTCACGAGGTCACATTTGAACTTTGAAGTAGGTAAAGGAGGCGTTATACTGGAGGTGGATAAGAAGACATCCATTCCACAGCGCATCAAGTCGATCTTTGCTGAACGAGGCATCAAAGACCCCAATGCAGGTTTATCAGACGAAGCGCTGGAGAAGCCAAGAGTCGGGGTACGAACCCATGCAAACATTATCCTGAATGGCTCGACTGAGACCATGAGGAAACTTGCTTTCGGCAATCAGGATGTGAAGTATGAAAAAGATGCAGATAATTCACATGTCACTCGATGCAAGGACATCGAAACATGGGCAGTGGATATGTACAACTTCATAGCGAAAAAGTATGGTGAGGAAAACATTGCTGCATTTGTGGTGCATTTGGACGAGTCAAACCCACACTGCCATTGCACACTGTTACCCATCACCAAGACCAACAAACTTTCATGGGTAGAGGTCTTCTCCGGTAAAGACAAATATGAATTCGGACAACGGCTGAGACAACTCCATGATGAACTTGCTGAAGTCAATGACAAGTGGGGACTAAAACGCGGGGATAGTATCTTGGAAACTGGCGCCCAGCATAAGTCGTATCTGCAATGGCTCAAAGAACAGGTGGCTACCAACAAAGAAACCATCAAAGTTCAAGTCCAAACTATACAGGAAAACAAAGATCAGCTTTACTTGATTAATGCCGCAATCAAAAGGGCAGAGACAAAGTTGAAAGGCCTGACCACGATGGTCAAGAATCTGGAGAACAAAAAGCAACAGATTGACGACCAGATTAGGACTCTCGATAAAGAGTTGGAGAATGGCAAGGCTTCTAACCGCGAAGAGCTGGAGGCACTCAAGCAGAAACTGAATGCCGAGCGTGAGAAAATCGAAGCCAACATTGCTGATAAGAATGAGAAGCTTAATGCGGCTACTTCGGAACTGCAGGAGTTGGCTCAGCGTAAAGCGAAGTTAAAGGAGAACTATGACGAACTACAGCGTAAGGTCAACAAAGAACTGCCTACAATCTTCGACAAGGCCACACATGACATGAGTGTGAGCCTGTGGGAAGAAACGGTTCAGAATTTCAAGAAGGATAAAGCAGACTTCGAGCAGTTTTCCCGTGAGTTGCCGCCCAACCTCAGGGTGAAGTTCGACAGTTTGTTGGAAGATTCGGTTCTCGTTGAGATGGCAGAGCATGGAAACGACATTGCAGCGACTGCGGCAGCCCTCTTCCTGGGATATGTTGACAAGGCCACGGACTTTGCCGAGAGCAACGGCGGTGGCGGTGCCAGTCCTGGTACTGGATGGGGACGCAAGGAGGACGAGGACGAAGAAGCCTACAAGCGCCGCTGTTGCATCATGGGCCGCATGATGATGCGACCTGCTGGACGGAAACTTAAACGATCATAAAAACAGATAAGCACAATGGAACAGAACAAGTTGAAACAGATGAAAGCGAGCGAAGTGCATCGCATCATGGCCACCGTGTTGGCTACGGCTGAAAAGGCAAGTTTCTCACCCTCTGCAGATGTGAACATCCAAGAGGTGGGACAAGACCACTGGAAAATGGTGTTCAACAAGAAGAGTACCACACTCGACGAACTGACCAACCTCCGCAAGGAACTGGGTCAGAACTTCCAGGTGAACGTCGCACCCAAGGACAAGGCCATGCTCCAAATCAGCATCGAGGCACCAAGCAGCGACTTTGCGGCTCTCTTACAAAAGAGTTAAAAGCAGAAATGGAATTTCGCGGGGGTATACGTCTCTGGAAGATGTTGTACCTTCGCGCCATCTTAACACAAAAACGAAATCGCAAATGAAGAAAACAGCTATTTTATTCGCAGTCTGTCTCACAGTGGGAACGGCTGCTGCACAGACCCCGGCTGAAGACTGGGGTTCAAACTGGTTCCTCTCGGTGAAGGGAGGCGTGTCGGCCTTTGTGGGGAAACCTGTGGGGCATGGTGACTTGTTTGACAGGGAGAAACCATTGCTGAATGTGTCAGCGGGTAAGTGGTTCACTCCTTACGTCGGTGGCCGACTGGCTTTTCAGGGTCTGCAACTGAAGGATGCCAACATGGTGGCGTGCAACTACCAGAACCTGCACGTGGACTTCCTCTACAACCTGACGGGGCATAGTGACGGTATGCAGAAGTGGGACATCATCCCCTATGCCGGTTGCGGATTGATACACAACAGTCATAACGGGCAGAAGCCATTCGCCATCTCGTATGGTCTGATAGGTCGCTACAGACTGAATGACCGTTTGCACCTGTCGGGAGAACTCGGAGCCACGACGACCTGGCAGAACTTCGACGTACAGGGCGTATCGAACAAACTCGGTGACCATCTGCTACAGGCCAGCATCGGTCTGAGCGTCACCATCGGCAAGGTGGGATGGAAGAAAGGTCGCGTGCATGATACCGAACTGGTTTGTGACACCTGGCAAAGCCGCGATAAGGTTCTTGTTGCTTCGGAGAAAACCACAAAGAGCTACGAGCGTAACAACTACAGCGGACTCAACTCGCTGCGCAAACGTCTCGCCAATAAGGACTGGGACGGCATCAGCGACACCACGACGGTGGACAGTCTGGCTGATTCAACCGCCACAGCTGCCAACAAATACCTCCACGTCATCAAGACGGGTAAGAAGTATATCGGTGCGCCTATCTATTTCTTCTTTAAGATTGGCACCCATGAGCTGACTGAGAACGCTCAGTTCATCAATATCAAGGAGGTGGCAGAGGTTATCAAGAAGTACGGCCTTCAGGCACGAATCATCGGTGCTGCCGACAGTGAAACGGGTACGCCGGAGATTAATGAGCGCCTGAGTGCAGAGCGAGCCGACTATATCGCTGGACTGCTGAAGGCTCATGGCGTGGACGAGAGTCATATCCAAAAGAAGCACCGAGGCGGTATCGACAGCTACGAGCCGCTGAATGGTAACCGAAACACCTGTGTCGTTCTTTACTTCAAGTAGGCTATGGCAATCAGGAAATACAGTAATCCGCGAGAGCTGGATCTCTCGACGGGGCTTCAGGAGGTCTTGCGCAAGAACGGTATGCAGGCGCATATCAGTTTGGCGAAGGACGGTGGTCGTGAACTCATTGTATTGGGTCACGACTCTCCTGTTTTGACCTATAAGCTGAATGAGAAACAGGTAGAGGACCTGATGGGTTGGGGCAGCACCTACGAGAACAAGAAAGCCTACAACACCTTCGCCTCGATTGTGAAGAACGACTTCTATATGCCGCAGAACTTCGTTTCTGCCAGCAATGCCTTCGGTCGTGTGGCCATGGGATTGCACGGCTATCGCATCGGACATGGCGAGTATGGCTATGATGCCAGACCTGCCAGACGGATGCCTTGGTTTGCGCCTTTCAGCCGTCAGGGACGAGGATGGGCTGGTGACTTCGTAGGCTTCGCACCTCGTGGTGAAGGTTTCCACCTGCGCCGTATAGGTGACCATGCCTATCGCCCGATGGGAGGTGGCCCGATGGTCACGGAACGACCCGACAACCGAGTGAAACCAGGAGAAATGCTTTCCGGTGGGTATGGGTTCAACTACAAAGGTCAGCAAAAGGACAACCCCGTCGAAGTGCTCGACAAGATAGCCATTGAACCGAAGATCAAGCCACTGGAGGCGGCACCCCGTCCACAAGGGCAGGGAATCCCCTACTCTTCTGTCATCACATCGGATGTCTATTTCAGTAATGACAAGTTTCAGGAGGTGTTGAAGTCGCACGGCATCGTCATCGATGCGGACAAGAAGACGCTTACTATCCAGTCGAACCTCTCGAAGGTGGATCTCCAGTATGACCTGAAGCCAGAGGAAATCCAAAAACTGATGGCTAATAAGGTCAGTGGCAAGGGGGGCGTTTCAGTCGATGCCCGACTGGCCATCATCAACGACATTATCGGTAAGGACTTCGACACAAAGCTCACCAAGGACATGCTCGAGACCAAGGAACTGGTATCGCTCGACCTGAAGCCAGAGGTTCGTCAGGAAGTGGAAGCACCTTTCATCGAACAGGAGCGACGGATTGCCGAACAGCAGCGTCTCGCCGAAGCCAGAGCTGAACAGCAAAGGGAGGCAGAGCGCATCGAGCGAGACCCGAATGCCATCAATGGCCGGGAGATTCAGGCTATTCTGGGTAACAAGGGTTGGTTCCAGCCAGTGGCCAATGGCCGTGAGATGGTCGTTGGCGAGATTCGTGTGGATAAGACACTTAATGGTAATTATGTGATGGAGGCAGAGGTCAATGGCCGACTCCTCGCCCACTCTATCTCTGCCAAGGACTATCGGAAGTTCCTCGACCTCGACGATGCCCATCGCCTGAAGATGTTCGATAAGGTATTCTCTGAAGTAGAAATTAAGTCGGCACACGGTGAGAGCCTGTATCAAGACGACTTATACCTTGCGCATGACGGGCAAAGCATCGTCCACCAAGAGGTCGTGGACATCCAGAATGCCACTTCCAACAGGGTGGACGGTGCAGCCCTTTTGGAGTTGAATGAGCGCAAGGGCTTCTACCGCGAGAGAGCACATGGCCGTGAGGTGGAGGTGGGAAATATCCAGGTTGACCCGACAGCAAACGGGAAGTATAAGATGACGGCTGTTATCAATGGACAGACCATCTCGCATGAGATTACCCAGAAACAGTACGACAAGTTCCTCGCTGTGGATGACTACCACCGTATGCAGCTCTTCTCGAAGATATTCAATGAGGTGGATATCAAGACACGTCCTGGAGAGGGTCATAATATCGGTGCTGCGCTGTTGGCGGCTTTGGTCGTTGGTGGTGAAGTGATGCGTGACGGATTGGTCACTCCCCATGAGCCAAGACCAGAGATCTATGAGACCCGTACAGGACCTGTCTATCACAAGGCTGGTGTGGTCAGTCCGGCAGATGTGGCCGCTGCTAACTTCCGCTCAGAGGAAGCTAATCTGGGTATTCCCGGGCCTGATGAAGGTATCAGACGGGGCATGTAGATAATTTATCTTTAATAAATACGATGAATTATTCTTTAATAATTAAGAAGCAATGCAGACTACTGGCTATGGCTGTCCTGATGGGCATGCCTGCCAGTAGTTTGGCACAGGTTGGAGAGGCTAATCCGTTGCAATATGCCGCTATTGCCGAGGGTACGTACATGCTGAACAGTGCCATCAACAGTCAGACGAAAGGGATGCAGAAAACGGCAGCATTTCAGGGAACTATTGCAGCTGAGTTCACGAAGATGAAGCAGTGGGAAGGTAAATATAACGCCTATCTGAAGACGGCTCGCGGTTATGCGGAAGCCCTGAAAGCTGGTACGACACTCTATGCCGATGGCGTTCAGACCCTACAGCACCTGTATGAGATACAACGGGCTGTCAATGCCAATCCGGCGGGTATCGGTGCCACACTGGCCATGAACGACCTCTATCTGGAGACAGCAAGTGAATTTATCAAGACCTACCGCCTGTTAAAGGTGTCGGTGGCCAAGGGTGGTACAGACAACATGCTGACGGGTGCAGAACGGACGGAAATGCTCTGGCAACTGGCCGACGAGCTGGCCCGACTGAACGCCAAACTGCGTACCCTCGCCATCAGTATTGCCTACCATAACTTCACCGATGTATGGAACCAATATACGGCAGGAATGGTTGACAAGAGCCATGGCGAGATAGCCGCTGATGCCTACGAACGCTGGCGAAGGGCAAGCAACGTGAGTAGAATATTAAGTGAATAGTTATATATATGGTTTTCAGATATTTCATTCTTTTTATTATAGTATTACTTTTATCCACAAAACCCGCTTTTGCAGGGATAGACCCTGGGCGTGTGGCGGCCATAGAGTTGGCCTCTGACCAGGCCAAAAAGGCGCTTAAGTCGCAAGAGAAGGCACAGCTGCTGATGACGACCGGCCATGCCTGGATCAAGGAGGAGGTGGAAGCAACGACGGACTTTCAGCGGGAGTTCAACGACTACCTGGATAAGTTCCATGACGTGCTGTCTATCGCTGCTGAGATCTATGGCATTTACTATGAGGTGACGCAAACCTCAAAGAATGTAAAGGCCTTGGGCGAAGTATTGTCGGACAGTCCGTCGAATGCCTTGGCCGTGGCGTTCTCGACCCGCAGGAATGTGGTTTATCGCAACATTGTGCGCACCACGCTCGATGTCATCATGGATATTCGCAAGGTGTGTTTCGAGAAGAGTAAGATGACGGAAGAAGAGAAAAACAAGGTGATTTCAAGCATCCGTCCCAAGCTGCGCACCATCAACAAACAGCTGCGCCAGCTTACCCTCACGCTCCGTTACACGTCGTTTCTGGACGTATGGAACGAGCTGATGGACCGGGCCTATTACCTGAATCCGGCCACCAAACATGATATCATTACCCGTTGTCGCCGCCAGTGGTGGAACAACGCCAAATCCGTAAGATAATGGAAGAGTCGAAAGAAATACAGAGTATATACAGCATATTCCGAGTCGTTATTTACGTCTCGCTGGTCATTGAGTTTTTCGAGTATGCATGCAACCCCGACTTGCTCGATTCGTTCGCCGGAGTCCTGACAGACATCCATGAGCGAATGGGACGATGGACGATTTATCAGCCGGGACATCTGGCCTACAGCAAGGTGGCCACATTGTTGCTGGTCATCATCACTTGCATCGGTACACGCAACAAAAAACAGATAGAGTTTGATGCCCGCAAGATGGTGTTTTGGCCTATCTCTATCGGGCTTATTTTGGTTATAGTATCGGTTTGGCTTTATTATACTAATATACTGGATTATAGGTTATTATGGTTTCCTGTAAATATATGGCTTTACATGATTGCTTCCATCGTAGGCACGGTGTGCATCCATGTGGCTCTCGACAACGTTTCGAAGTATCTGAAGGAGGGTCTGATGAAGGACCGATTCAATTTCGAGAACGAAAGCTTCGAGCAAAATGAGAAGCGGATCGACACGAAATATGGGGTGAATATTCCCATGCGATATTACTATCACGGCAAGTTCCGTCACGGGTGGATTAACATCAACAACCCCTTCCGTGGCACTTTCGTCGTGGGTACGCCTGGATCTGGTAAGACCTTCTCGGTCATCGAGCCGTTCATCCGTCAGCACTCGGCCAAGGGTTTCTCAATGGTGGTTTACGACTACAAGTTCCCTACCCTCGCCCAGAAGCTCTACTATCACTACCGCATCAACAAGGCGAAAGGCAGGACGCCTGCAGGCTGTCAGTTCAACATCATCAACTTCGTGAATGTGGAGTATTCGCGACGGGTGAACCCTATTCAGCACAAGTATATCGACTCGCTGGCGGCTGCTCAGGAGACGGCTGAGACGCTGGTTGACTCTCTGAACAAAGGTAAGAACGAGGGTGGCGGTGGCTCTGATCAGTTCTTCAAGACTTCTGCCGTGAACTTCCTCGCGGCCTGTATCTATTTCTTTGTAAACTACAAGCGTCTGCCCTACGACAAGGACGGCCACGAGTTGGTGCCGGAATACACGGAGGACAAAGAGACGCACCACAAGAAACTGACTGGCCGTGTGTTCGACCATAACGGCAAGGTGGTGACGCCTGCCTATTGGCTGGGCAAGTACAGCGATATGCCGCATGTGCTCTCGTTCCTGAACATCGACTATAAGACCATGTTCGAGATTCTGCAGACCGACCCTGAGATATTCCCGTTAATTGCGCCTTTCAAGTCGGCCCTCGACGGAAAAGCTATGGAACAGTTGGAAGGTATGATTGGTACGCTCCGAGTGCAGACCTCGAAGCTGGCCACCAAGGAGGCTTACTGGATATTCCACAAGGATGGTGATGACTTCGACCTGAAGGTGAGCGACCCCAAGAGTCCGTCGTACCTGCTGATTGCCAACGACCCGGAGAAGGAACAGATTGTGGGTGCCCTGAATGCTATGATTCTGAACCGTCTGGTGACGCGAGTGAACAGTGGACAGGGCAAGAACATCCCCGTTGACATCTGTGTGGACGAGGTGCCAACGCTCTATTTCCACAAGATTGACCGTCTGATTGGTACGGCACGAAGCAACAAGGTGGCAGTCATCCTCGGATTCCAGGAACTGCCACAGCTGGAAGCCGACTACGGCAAGGTGGGTATGCAGAAGATTATCACCACCATCGGTAATGTCGTGTCCGGCTCTGCCCGTTCCAAAGAGACGCTGGAGTGGCTCTCCAACGACATCTTCGGCAAGACAGTTCAGCTGAAGAAAGGTGTCACCATTGATCGCGACCGCACCAGCATCAATCTCAACGAGAACATGGACTCGATGGTGCCTGCCTCTAAAATCTCGGATATGCCCTCTGGCTGGATTTGCGGACAGGTAGCCCGCGACTTCACCCCCACCAAGACCGGCCGTCATGGCTCGATGAACATTCAGAAGTCAGAGGAGTTCCAGACCTCGAAGTTCTATTGCAAGACCAACTTCAATATGGCAGAAATCAAGGCAGAGGAAGAGGATTACAAGAACTACCCTCTCCCCATTGCCTACGATTTCAAATCCGTCGATGCCCGCGAGCGCATCCTATACATGAACTACAACCGCGTCAAGGCCGATGTAGACCAGCTCATCATCGAAGTGCAGCAGGAGTTTAAGAAGTAATGTGAGCTTCAGAATGGTGCCTAATTATGGCTGATAGCGTTTCGCCTTACTGTCAAGTTCCGACAATCGGTCAAGGGCGGCATTCAGCGTTTCGTCGCGCTTGGCAAAATGGAAACGGATTAGGTGATGCACATCCTCGCGGAAGAAACAACTGCCCGGGACAGCACCTACTCCGACATGCTCAGCCAACCACTCGCAGAAATGCAGGTCATCCTTTACCCCATATTTCGACACATCGAGTAACACGTAGTAGGCTCCCTGCGGGTCTGTGAATGTCAGACCAAACTGATGCAGCCTGTCGCAAAAAAGCCGTTTCATGTGTCTATAGTGTTGCTTTAACTCATCATAATAACTATCTGGAAAACAGAGTCCAACAGTGGCAGCTTCCATTAAAGGAGCAGCAGCGCCGACAGTCAGGAAGTCATGTACTTTCTTCACCCGTTCGATGATGAGTTCTGGGGCTATGACATAGCCCAGCCGCCAGCCTGTGATGCTGTAGGTCTTGGACAGCGAACTACAGGAAATGGTACGCTCCCACATGCCAGGCAAGGTGGAGATATAGACATGCTGATGGGGTGCATAGACGATGTGCTCATACACCTCATCGGTGATGACATAGCCGTCATACTTGATGACAATATCTGCTATCGTCTGGAGTTCCTCACGGGTAAACACCTTGCCACAGGGATTCGATGGATTGCATAGAACAAGAGCCTTTGCCCCATTCCTGAATGCATCCTCCAGCAGGTTGGCATCAAAGGAAAAAGTTGGCGGTACAAGCGGGATATAGACTGGTTCCGCTCCCGTCAGGATGGTATCAGCGGTATAGTTCTCATAGAACGGTGAGAAGATGGCCACCTTATCGCCAGGATTCACCACAGTCATCATCGCTGCCATCATCGCTTCGGTAGAACCGCAGGTCACGACGATATTCTTATCCGCATCAATCGGCAGTCCGGTCCAATGGCTCTGTTTCTTAGCCAATGCCTCACGGAAGTTCTGTGCTCCCCAGGTAATCGCATACTGATGCGGGCCGACATTGGCTATCTCTACCAACCGGTTAGTTATTTCCTTTGGCGGGTCAAAGTCGGGGAATCCCTGCGAGAGATTGATGGCACCATACTTATTGGATATGCGGGTCATCCGTCGTATGACGGAATCAGTGAAGCCTGCTGTTCGTGTCGATAATGGTCTCATACTTTCACTTCACAATATCATCGATGCCCTTGCGATTCTTTGGCTTCACTTCGTCAGCAGCATAACCCAAGGGAATAATCACTGCTGGTTCCTCGTTTTCGGGCAGCGCGAACAGTTCCTTACACATAACAGAATCGAAATTACATACCCAACAGGTAGCCAATCCCTGCTCAGTAGCTGCCAGACAGAGGTGTTCAACCGCAATGGCAATATCGATATCGCCATGATGCTTACCGTCTGCCCTCACCCACTCTTCATCATGCAGAATGGAGGCAACGATATACATTGGAGCCGTCTTGAACCAGTCACGGTTATAGCATTGCTGCAGCTTCGCCTTATCGTCCTCACCATTGACAATGTGGAATCGCCAAGGCTGTTTATTGACTGCTGAAGGTGCAAAACGAACACACTCCAGGATGTAGTCCAACTTCTCTTTCTCCACGTCGAGGGACTGATAGGCCCTGCAACTGTATCTGTTCTTAACAAGTTCCAAAAAGTTCATAAGTTCATAAACTATCATAAATAACAGGTGCAAAATTAATAAATCTCGCCCAAAATGCGTAAATTTGCTCAGTTAATACAACATCATTTAAGATTATGGCAATAAGAATAGCGTTTTTCGATGCGAAGAGCTACGATCGCGAGAACTTCGCCAAGGTGAATGAGAACTTCGGTTTCGACATTCAGTACTACAAAGAGCGTCTCAGCCTGAACACCGTTTCGCTGACTCAGGGGGCTGACGCCGTGTGCATCTTCGTCAATGCAGAGTGTGACGCTCGTGTCATTGAACGCATGGCAGGCTATGGCGTGAAGCTGATAGCCCTGCGCTGTGCCGGTTTCAACAATGTGGACGTACAAGCTGCCAAGCAGTTCGGCATCCGCGTAGTCCGTGTACCAGCCTATTCGCCTCATGCTGTGGCCGAGTATGCCGTCACGCTGATGCTGGCCCTGAACCGCAAGGTGTATCGCTCTGTCTATCGCACCCGTGAAGGCAACTTCCGCTTGGGTGGATTGTTGGGTTTCGATATGTACGGCAAGACCGTAGGACTCATCGGCATGGGAAAGATTGCCAAGGAACTGGTGAAGATCCTGCGTGGCTTCGGCATGAACGTGCTGGCCTACGACCTCTATCCAGATGAAGCCTTTGCCAAGGAGCATCAGGTAAAGATCGTGTCGCTCGATGAACTCTATGAGCAGTCGGACATCATCTCGCTGCACTGTCCGCTGACCAAGGAGACGCAGTTCATCATAAACAGCGACTCCATTACGAAGATGAAGTACGGTGTGATGATTATCAATACCGGTCGTGGCAAGCTCATCAAGACTGCCGACCTTATCGACGGCCTGCGCTCCCATCAGGTAGGCTCTGCCGCCCTCGACGTGTACGAAGAGGAAGCCAACTACTTCTACGAGGACCGCTCCGACAAGATGATTGACGACGACAAGCTGGCCCTACTCCTGATGATGCCCAACGTCATCGTCACCTCCCACCAGGCATTCTTCACCCGCGAGGCCGTGCATAACATCGCCCTCACTACCCTCCAGAACATCCTCGACTTCAGCGAGGGCAAGGAATTGGTGAATGAGGTGAAATAGTTCTGTTTATTAGGGATACCTACTTCTGAGACCCTCGCGGGACGAACCTTTTGTTAGGCCTCGTCCCGTTATAAGCTATTTACAATCGTCGAAATGGCTTCCCTATCTATTGATCAAATCCAACCAATAGCACGATTCTATTTCATACTGGGTCTCTTTCCCCTCCTTCTTTATCATCATTAATTGCTTTCCATCCTCATAAAACGAATCCCCAAACTCTATTTCTATGTTTCCATTCTTGAAAACATAATCCATCATATTTGCAGAACCACCTATATCAACATATCCTGTTGATGATATTTGGGGCTTTTCGTTTAGCTTATATCCTTTAGGGTAAACTGACAGTCTAAACTCTTCGTCACCTCTTATCTTGAATGCCTGAAGTTGCGGATAAGCCAAGGCGACCCCATCTTTATGGAAGTTATTCTCCTCCATAGTTCCCCTCGCTCTAATATCTACACGCACGATTGAGCCATCTGTTAAGTTCTTATAGCAACAGAATGGATACCAACCGTTTCCTCTTAATGATTCATGTAGACTTGCCATCTCTTTCTTAACCAGTTGGTCATATAGTGCTTTTTCTTGTGCAGAATAATAATTGATGATAGTCAGTGAATCATAGACCCACAAGGCATTGTCCTCTCCATAGCTGTAGCCTCTCCATCCATAGCTATGCCAGTCTGAGGCCCTTGATGATTTCATCCTGTCTCTGAACTTTTGATCGAAAATTAGGTCAAATCTCTTAACCATGTCGGAGGGACTGACTATATTATGCAGAGGATACCTTCTTTCAATAGGATAAATGGCTAATGCGGCCAGTGTCTTGGTATCGCCACTTGCAATGCTCTTCATAATGGCTCCAATATGTTCGGTGCTTCCCGATACATTTGGATCTCCATCAAATAGAGTCTCTGATTGCACATTGCTGTATTTCTGTTCTTGTACAACAATGCTATCTCTTTCAGCATTATCGCTTGATGCCTTACGAGCTCCACATGAAGTGATTACAAAACAAATCGCACCTATCAAAAATATACTTTTCATACCCATTATTTTAATCGTAAAATGAATGTCTAATCACCCCCAGGCCTTTAACGACATTAGTATTCTTGCCATATCGGAGTTCTATTTCCTTCGATGGATATTCCTTGCTTTTATGCTTAACTTTCCCGTCGAAGCCATAAGTGATGTCTTCAAAAGCAAAGTCCATTTCTGCCGAACATTCTGCCTCAGGAGTAGTGCATCTTGTTTCTGAAGCAACCGTGAAGCCATCTTTTTCTAATCTCCATGCAGCAACCCCGTTCACAAGTTTGGCTTTAAGCGTCTTTGTATCTACTTGATAGATGATAAGCGTACTTATCCATCCGGTACTATTGGCTAGAATATCACCAACCACATAGACAAATCTTCCATCAGGGCTTGCAAATCCAGATAGTCCAGCTGCCCCGTCATTCAGATAAACATCTGCATTAAAGTCGATGTCATAGTACTTGTCCTTGGAAGAATCATATACCATAAACCGATAACAGCTTTCTCCACGAGTAATGAAGAAATCACGATACAGTCCACTGCCCAGCGATTTCTTATAGACAGACATGTAACCGTTTTCCTCTTCTATTGCCTTGAAGTTTTTCCAACCTTCACTCTTCCTATATAACCCTTTGGTACCCTTGGGAACATAAAGGACACATGAATCCTTATTAACACCATCCATGCTGAATTCCTCAATATAGGGAGGCTTTAGATTTCCCAAATGCAATTCCCTTAGATGGTCATAATGATTAAAGCATCTAAAAGGAATGGTGTCAATGGAAGCATACAGATATACATATTCCAGCTTATGGCAACTCTCGAAAGCTGCCATTTCTATATGATTAATGGATCTGGGTACATACACTTCTTCGAGTTCTTTGCAACCCAAGAAAGCTCTTTCTTGTATATACCTGACTGTATATGGGATAGAATATGTTCCTCCCATCTTTATTCTTGGGAATCTGTATAATGTATCTTTCTTCTCCGAGAAAGACACCTCTGTCTGGTCTTTGTCATACCAATACGGACTCATCGGCTCTAATTCCACAACAGAATCAGTAGCCACGCTATCAGTCTCTATTGGCTGTTGACCTTGTTTGGTACTAGTTTTATTTGTGCAAGACAGATTGGTCATGAGCATTCCTGCTATAGTTATCAATACAATCCTTTTATTCATTCTTCCTCATTTGTTTGTTACACATTCGAGTTTGAGAAGCAGAAGTCCTCATGGCAAGAATTATCACTTCGCCAACCAAAGCAATTCTCCTTTTGCATGGAAAGTCTCTGATTTTCTGGACTATTAAGCAAGGCGATGGCCTTTTCTGCAATATCTTCATCAAGACCTACAAATGGATTTACGATTAGCAGTCTTGGGATCTGATGCTCATTAAAGTTGTTAGCCTCTAAGTCATCGATAATGATATACAGGCATTCTGTGCGACATTCTTCAATCCAAGCATCAATTTCATCGCCGCGATTACGTCTGTTAGGAGGTTCTGGAGTAACATCTGTCACAAAGCCTGGTAAGCCTCTGTCTTTCCACATATTCAGGAAATCCTGATAACTCATTAGGTATTTCCATGATGATGACACTACAATATCTGCGCCTGTCTCATCAATTATGTGCTTGAGATTCTTGATACAATTAGGGTCAAACACACAGCCATATTCATCGTTTCCTGGTTTCCCTTCTTTGGCAAGCACGTGGTCATAATATGCTGTGTCCATTACACCGTCAAAATCAAGGAATATCACTTTCATCATAGACTTATCACCTTAACAAGAGTTTACCAAATATCAATTCCACATATCTCTAATTGAATGTCAGGGAATGACACCATAGCACTTCTCCTTTTTCATTCTACAATTCTATTCTCAACAAGCTTTAATGAGTCATTGACCAACTTATATGTGGCAATATGTTCTTTTCCATCAGCCCACCATTCATGCTCTTCCTGCTTGACGACCTTTATTTTGGCTTCGTTACCGAAATTGTCACCTTCAAAATACTTCGCCCAGGTTTTATAGTATGAACAGCATCCCATCGTTTCATAAATATAAACCTCTTTCTTCTTGCGGTCGAACACAGTATATGCTGGTTGGACTTTGCCAAGACCTGATACGATATTGTTATAAGGCGGTTCGTTGTTGGCTTCAAGAATACCTGGACATGCTCCATTAAAATTGCCGTTTACCAAGTCGAAACAGGCATAATAATAACGATTGTACCCTTCATGCATGACAATGAATTCCTCTTCACTATCAAAGTTAACATCCATGAAGAACATTTCAGGAGCATCTTTAGAGCCTCCCAACGTGTCTAATTGGAGAATAGGAAAATCTATGTCCACATAGAATACACCTATAGAATCTTCTTCATATTGTCTAAGTTCAAAAGGAAGTTCATGAATTGCGCAATACCGACTAATCGAATCCCCTCTTTCAAAATGGACTAAATCTAATTGCTTGTTATGAATAAGGGATATTCGATATCCATTCTGGAGATCTTTGACAACAAACACTGCTGTGCTGTCACCAAAGAAGGAAAGGTCACATGGCGATAGAGTGTTAATCTCAACGCGGTCTTTGTCAGATTTACACATTGTAAATACAATAGCTGACAAAACGAAAATCAGCAAGTGCGCTATTCTTTTCACTGTCTACTTTTGACTAAATTAAGGAACCTGTCTTGTATTTCCCTCAGATCTTCTGTCAATATATTATTGCAGCGTTCCGCAATTACTTCAGGTATTGGATACATGCAAGCAGCAATGGCTCCAGCCATAGCTCCAATAGTATCAGAGTCACCACCAAGAGAGATGGCTAAGCGAATCACTTCCTCAAACGAATTACCTTCTAAGAAAGCAATGATTGCTTCTGGCGCACTCCCCTGACAGGAAACGTCAAAATCATATCCTGGACGAATCTCAGCAATAGTACGATGTAGGTTGTAACCAAAAGTCCTCTCCACATAATCCTTAATTTCTTGCTTCGATTTTCCTTGCTTACAAAGAAACACACACGTAGCGATTGCCTGAGCTCCTTTTACTCCCTCAGGATGGTTGTGGCTAACGGAAGCGGTTAGAGCGGCAAGGGCCAAAGCTTCATCAAGCGTCTTTGCATATAGTCCCACAGGACTTACACGCATTCCTGCCCCGTTCCCCCAGCTATTATAAGGTTGTGGATTATCTTCACATAGCCATCCTGCAAATCGCCCACCGTAACCAGCATTGGGATGATGATCACCAAGTTCCTGCATACAATATATCAAGTAATGAATGGTATGCGCTTCGTCTTCCAATAACCATTTTGCTACAGCCAATGTCATCACTGAGTCATCCGTGAAGTTACTTGCTCTACAGAACAACTCAAAATCTGTTGATTTTGTATTGTAAAATTCATACACCGAACCAATTATATCACCCGCCAGTGCACCTAACATCTTTGTTTTATTCATATCCGACTATTTTGATGCAAAAATACGAAAAACCTCTGAATAAAAAGAATGAAATACTATCACAAGCCTTGTGGAAACAAAAATCACTCCCACACAACCAGTTTCCTTGGCAGAGAAATTTTTTTCGTTTCTCCACGCTGTCCATCAACATAGTAGCTCCTTGCCATGTAGTCATCAAACTCGCCCAAAAAGGCTGCACGTATTCGAGCGCATTTCTCATTAATAGAGTTCAGCATGGGATTCGTCACGTCCTCAATACTTTGTATGGCTCTATCGGTTAGCCCCGACGGTTTTAATTTATTGTAGATTATGGTCAATTCCTCCCGATAGTCAGGCAATTGTTTGAATGCGATTCCTTCCGAATGCCTGAGGAACAACAGATATACAGCCTTTACCAGCGGTTCCATTTTAATCTCCATATTATTATAGTCAGGCAAAATGATGCGGAAGTCCTTTGTAATTACCATCCGACTTAAACGGTTGTCAGGGTGAATTAGCTGCTCTAATATATACTCTGCTATACCTCTTTGCCGTAACTTTGATATTCTCTCTCGTACCCCTTCAATCAGTTCGTCAGTTGTCTCATCCTCTCTCCCAGAGTCAAAGTCCAAATCTGTAGGTGGCTCAATAATATCATCCCAGCTACTAGCTTCCGATGATTTGTTTTCCAAATATCTGTCGTACTTCCCTTTTTCGACAGATATTTGTTTCCCTATTCTGTGAAGTTGGTCTGCCAATGGTTCACCACTCGTCGACGACAAGGGATAAAAACGATTTGTCGCCTTATCCTTGCCGTCTCTCCCTCGGTGAATGTTCTCAGTACGGATAAATCCTTGCTTTATTTTCTTCCTATCAGAAGGATTCTCCAAATACTGAAGCATAAAGTCGTTGCCAACAGCCACATCCGACAATTCTGCGTCACTCAAATATGGAGCCCTATATCGCAGAACACGCTTGTCCTTCAATTTTTTCAAGAGCAGCGGTAGATAGATAATTTGGAACCCTATCATCTGCCCCCAACCTTCAAGCACCTCAGGATGTGTCTCAAAGAGTTCTGTCAGAGCCTTGTCTTCCTCACTTGCCACATAAACAAGTTCCTTGGGCGACAACTTACCATTGAGTTTAAAGACTATCTCATTGTCTTCAAATGGTACTTGTTCTTGCGGTGAAAACTGCTGATAGCTAACTGTAACCTTTTTCAAATGTCGTCTCTCTAGAATAAACAATCCTATCAACAGTACTGCCACTAAAACATCTATCACATTCCATGTCACTCGTCCTAATGCAATCTTGTATATGGGCTGAAACAGCAGTGCTAGCACTCCAAACGTGACAGATGCTATAGCCTTCTGTCTCGTATAGTACTGATATGCCATCAAGCCAAATGCTACCATCGCCACAAATCGTACCAACATGTAATAGCCATATGGCATTGGAGCGAGGCAAAGCAGCATCAAGGCTGCAAGAATGAGATAGACCTGTTTCACTGTTGATAAAGAAATTAGATTCTATCCAAAACCAATTTTATTAGGGAATTAAAAGCTCTGTTTTCGCTTAAATTGGAAATACGCTTTGCATCATCAACAATGCAACACGAGATGGCTTTATGTCCCAACAATGAAGCGAGACCGGTTATCGAAGCCGATTCCATGTCAATATTACAAATATGGTACCCCCCGTACTCAAATGCAGCAAGTTTCTCTTTGAAATTTTCATCCTCTGAAGTTAGTCTTAATCCGCGGCCCTGGGGAGCATAGAAACCAATGCAGGATATAGTATAACCACACATAATGTCAGTTTGAGCAATCTGTTTCAAAAGATCTTCCTCAGTTGTAACAACATAAGGTGTACCCTTGATAGGATTCCAATTCATATAGTCCATAAAGCATTTTTCAAGTTGTAAGTCACAAACCTCATTTCTTCCAGCATAAAAGTTAAGAAGTCCATCAAGACCAATGTTCTTCTTCGAAGCTACTATTGTCCCTGGGGCAATTTGTGATTGTACGCCTTCGCTAATTCCAATGTTTACCATTGTCAGTGCTCGATGTTCGTCTTTCTCTTCACGAGTTTGATAATCAACATTAGCAAGCGTATCGAGTTCGTTGATTACTATGTCCATGTTTTCAGAGCCAAAACCATAAGACAAGCATGTAATCCTCTTTCCCTTATAAGTGCCAGTGATAGTGCGGAACTCACGACTTTCTACTTCACAATCTTTTGAATCAAAGTGTCCTGCGACCAATTCAACGGAAGCGGGATCACTAACAAGTACTATACGATCTGCTAATTGTTCAGGACGAACGTGAAGATGGAAACATGAACCATCTCCGTTGATAATTAATTCTGATTCTGGAAAAACGCGCTTCATAATCTTCAAATATTAAGTATTACATATAGAATAGTTGTCATTTTTTTCCAAATAGTCCTTTTAAAATGATATTTCCTATCTTGCGTTCAAGACCTGCCTTAGATGTTGGCACTCCAGTTTCGCGTGCGAGTTTTTGTTTTGCTTGTGATATACCCAAAGCTCTCTTCCATGAGAAACTTAGTCCTGGGATAGGGGTCGAATTCTTTGCCATAATTATATCTATTTGTTTTGATGCAAAAATACGAAAAAAAATCCAAAAATGATGCGAAATAACCGCATTATAATCAAAAAAACAAATAAAAAGGTAAAAAAATGATTTTATTACGCTTATTAATGTCTTTTTTAATACTGTTCACCTATCATTATAGTTTCACAGAAATGACTATTTGCTTGTATCTTTTTTAAGTAAGAGACAACTTCATCTAAAGTCATGGCCTCAATTGTCTTTCGCCTATTTGTATATAAATCGATATTTCTATGTTCTTTTTGCCATATGGCATCGAGCCAAAAACCATTTTTCATTCTTATCAGTTCGTCACATGATTTTAACATACTTTCTTTGGCACTAATAAACATCTCCTGAGTGATATTGTCTGGAAGATCTGCAAATCCCTGCTTCATCATTAACAAAACTGAATCACATTTTTCTGATTCCATTGAACAATCTGCAGAAAAACCTATCTGGCAATCATCTTTTTCACCACGAATTAGATAATAGTCAGCACTACAATCATAAGTAGAACTATTCTCTTCCCTTATAGTTTTCTCATATAACCTATTTAGGAGTTCGCTAATTATACATGATTTCATCCTGTTTTCAAGTGTAAATGGTAGTTCTTCAGTAAACCATTCCATAGACACCATAGACTTGGGTGTATCCATTTTACGCTTGAAGTGGCAATAAGTATCCTTTTGTAACCAGGTCTTTATGTAATTTCCTCTTTCAACTGTTTTCCTCAATGGTAGAGACGCAAGATATTGCTCTACAAGTGGCCGGATACTCTTTTCGTCATAATTCCCTACAAATATGAAGGTATAATTAGATGGGCAAGAAGTTTGCTCTTCAATTATTTTGTGAATACGATCGAGATTAGCAGCCCGTAAAGCATCTTCAGTTAATAATTTGTATCTTGGATGATGTCCCTTTGTAGTTACATATACAGAATCAGAAAAAGCACTTTCAGGATCAGACTTGCTATTAACAATTGACAAGCGTAATTCCTCTATTGTTTTTTGGTACTCTTTTGGATCATCACTTATATTTGTGAAATCTGCGTGTATCATTTCCATCAATGTGGCCAGATCATTGGGATTTGCACTACCTGTAAAAGTAAACATCCTTTGGGTAATATCATGACTAAGATTTACACGTTTCCCTGCTAACAGTTTGTTACATTGAGAAACAGAAAGCCCATTATTCCCAAATGTAACACGACCAACCATCATAATATTGGTGTCATCTTCAGGACCATACATTGTCCATCCCCCATCACCATATGCTTTAAACAAAACTTGGCTGTTTTCAATATTTGTATGTTTTATCAGAACCTTTGCTCCGTTGCTTAACGTCAATTTAGTATAATCAAGAGCATTGCAGTATTCTTCCTTTATAATATTCCCTTTCGGTGGCACAGATGACAATAGCTTTGCATCTGCCATATCATTAGTATATGGTGTAATAACGGCATTACGTCCTGTCATCAAGGACAGATATAGTTCTTCTTGTGTTGGATAACAAGTACTATCCTTATCTATCGTCCAACAACCAATTACCATATTATCATTTTTATCCGGCAACAATTCTTTCATCCTCTGATTTATTTCCAGGAGTGAGGTTGTCAGAACAATTTCCTTCATAATGCTAACATAATCTTCGATAGAAGACATTTCATAGCCATGAAGATAATTTTCATATAATTCTGAGGTAAGAGATACATTCGTTCTCTTATCAGCTTTCATTAGAAGATTGTCATAGCTTGATATTTCTTCTTTCTGAAATCTATCATACTCATCTTGGTTGAAACCAAAAAACGCTGCTCTGCGACATTCGACAAGCATATCGGTCAGGGCTTTCATCTGCATCCCATCTTTTGTTGATGCAGATAATCCAAAAGCAGCTTTTGTTGATGCCATAAAATAGTCATCGTCACTAGCCGATGCCGAAAGATAACTGCAAGTGTCTTCTAATGCGAGGTCTTCATATCGTTCGTTTAGCATACTAATTGCAGCATTGGTTTTGAAATTATCGCGCAAGTAGCCTACATATTTTCTATCATCAGGAGTATATGCTCGATGCTTAAACATTATAAAAACGGAATTGTCTTGGAGCTCTTTATCTTTATCAATAGAATAAATTATGCCATGATGATCTTCTACCTTTTCCTTATTAATGACTCCTGTAGATGTCTTCGAAACAATAGTCCCAAATAAATCCTTTATTTTTTCTTCGATATAATTAACATCAACATCACCGACGACTACAACACACTGAGACGATGGAGTATACCATTTTTCATAGTAGTCTCTTAATTCTTGGTGGTTGAAATTATCTACGACATCCATCAAACCAATCGGTAAACGGCTACCGTACCGTGAATCAGGGAATAATATTGGGAGCTGCCGTTCATAAATTCTTGATATTGCATCACGTCCATTACGCCATTCTTCATGGACTACGCCACGCTCTTTTTCTATCTCGATAGAATCCAAAGTAAGGGCATTAGCCCAATCATATAGTACTATTAAGCAACTATCAAGTTTTTCTTTACCTACACTAGTTGGCACATCATCAATATTATAGACAGTCTCTTCAAAGCCAGTATAGGCATTCATTTCGCCTTTACTTAATCCTAAACTTCTACTAAATCTGTCAACGTCGTTCCCTTTAAAGTGTTGAGTGCCATTAAAACACATGTGTTCCAAAAAATGAGCCAATCCACGTTGGTTTTCCTCTTCTTGGAGACTACCAACTTTTTGCACTAGATAAAAACATGCTCTATTCTCTGGCCAGTTGTTGTGTCTTATATAATAGGTAAGTCCGTTTCCCAGTTTCCCAATTATTGTTCGATTATCTATGGGTATTAGTCTTGTAGTATCAATATCTATACGAGGTGCACCATATGCACCCCATACAAATATAATCTGAAATAACAGAAATACTAACCACTTGTTCATTATTGTTCAATAGTTACCCATTAATTCTAATAAGCATATTGTCATTATCGATTTCAATACGACCTAAGCGCTCCAATACCGATTGACCAAGTAGAAGGGGGGCACTCTGGTTGGTAACAATACCCGCCTTAACATTTGTCAGAGTTAATCCTGCAAACATAACATTACGCAAACATACCTTCACGCCTTCAGCAATACTTCCATCAGCAGTCCGATAATAATGCTTCCCTGATAAATCGGACTCATTCAGATACCCATTCTTCAACATAAAGGTTGCTTCTACAGATGACATAGTCACATCAGATGCTCCTGTGTCAAAAATAAAGTGTAGTGGCAAGCCATTTATTTCACATTTAACTTTGCACATCTTGCCATCACGAACAAATGGAATCTCTGCCTTAATAATATTACGTTGATTGTTTGATAGTTTATCAATACTATTCACAATATCCTCCTTTTCCTTGTCCTTCCGTTCTTTCAATTCGTTCATAAACTCCATGAACTCTTCGGAATCAGACAATGGAGACAATAATTTTCCATTTGCCATATACCATAAACGGCAGCTACAGGCTTCAATGCTCTTTTTAAGGCACTCCATAGCTTTCTCCATGATTTGTGTACGGCAATAAAGTGCCGCAGCATACAAGTAGAAATCACCATTGATTTGACGATTAGCTTCTTGATCTGCTTGATATACTAACGAATGACATTTAGCTACAGCTTCATCATTGTAATCAAGAAAATACAATGCTAAAGGTAGAGCATATTGGGTGTCTTCCAAAATGTCTTCCTTTTCAACAATAGTCTGCCAGATCTTAGTAGCTTCCTCTTCGTTGTGACTCTCAGACAAAGCCCAACCCTTATATAAAAGAGACAAAGCCTTATTGTCTTGTAGCGAGAGTGCAGAATCAAAATCCTTTATAGCATTCTCATAATCTCCAAGCTCAAAATAATAACGGCCTCTATTAAAATAAAGGCGCTGGTTATCTGGTTGTTGCTCTATTATTTCCGTTGTTTCTATGATAGCATCATTTAGTTGGCCTATTTCTGCCTTAAAGGACGAAAGTTTTTCCTTAAATTCAAGATTCTGTGGAGCTTTACTCAAAGCCATAGTTTCTTCTTCTATAGCTTTATCATATGCGCCAATTCTGCTCCAACAGAAAGCTATATAATCATATAGTTCAGGAGATGCACTGATCTTATAAGCATTCCGATAAGCAAGAATGGCCTGTTTAAAATCACCATTCCCAGAGCACAACCATCCCAATAATCTGTACCAGCTATCATTGTCTTGATTTTGAATTGCTTTTGCCTTAATTTTCAGACTAAGCCCTTGAAAATCAGTATTTGCAATATTCACCATTATATTACCTATCTTCGGGTCTTGCTCGTATATACTAAAGGCTGCAATAATGGAATCGATTGCTTCTGACTTCTTGCCAAGAGCTAATAAGCTTTCTGCTTTAAAAGAATAGGCTGCACTATAATCAGAATCAAGTTGTGCAGCCCTTTCAAAATGTGCAATAGCTGCTTTGTGCTCATTTCTCCCTTGGTCATTGCGTCCACGTCCCATATATCCAAATGGATTATGGGGCTGAAGATCTATTATCTTGTTATATTGAATATCAGACGCATCATAATCCTCAGAATAGAAATAATAGTCCCCTAATTCTCCAAGCGCATCAACAAAATCGGACTTATAATATAAAGAATTCTTAATATCATTATACCAATTATCCTTTTCTTCAAGAGCACGATACACCCGGCCACGTATATAATAAATTTGTGAAAGATACTCTGGATTACCTGTTGGCTTCAAATGTTCAAGTGCGTTATTGGATGCCTTAAGAGCAGTTCCAATAACATTATGCTGAAGATGTATATCTGCTATTTGAAGATGAGCCATGCCATTTTCAGGGTGCTCATCTAATTCCAACTTCAGTTCTTCAAAAGCATCACTATCACGCCCCTGATTATGCAATTCTACCCCGCGCTGATAATGGTAGCTTTGCATGTATTCCTGTAATTTCAGATTTTTCTTTTCTTCTGCAGACTGGAATAGCGAGAGGATATTTCCTATTTTCATTTATTTTTGTATTTTAGATATAACTGGAGGAACTACAAATTGTATAATAAGCAAAACAATCCAACAAGCCCAAGTTATTGTCCACACAATAGAAGGAATAAAGTTGGTATCAAACACATATTGTTCTAACAACATTGCTCCCCATATACATGCTAGGACGATGTAAGCTGGATTAGCAATTTTGGAAATACTTGCTGATAATAAATTCTTCATTCCGATTCTATAATCATCCTTTTGGGGCTTCATAGAGTGCAACTTTTTCATTATCTTATATGCCTCCCAATACCTTTCTAGCTTATATAGAACAGAACACTTACTCTCCATGATTGTTTCAATGGAATTCTTATACTCATTTTCATATAGCTTACCTTTGTTTTTATCAACGATATCAAGAGCTTTGTCGATATACTCTAACGACTGTTGAGCATAGCCATCATTGTATAGGAACATTCCATATCTATAAAAACTTGCACTCAAAACCATCACCTCTTCATCTGTATCAACATGGGTGATGGACTGGATATAATTGCCATTTCTCTGCCACCAATCCTCTATTCTTTCAGTTCCATCGGCAATAGGCTGCCAAATGGTTATTAATTGATTATCCATAACTAATAATTATTTACTGTGCGTAATTTTTAAAACGTTCTTGCTATTGTCAATCTCAATTTTACCAAGTCTGCCAAGGACACTTTGGCCTAAAAGAAGTGGCGCTTTTTGATTACGCACAACTGAAGCTCTAACGTTATTCAATTCCAGACCGCCAAAATTGACAGTTTTTATATTGACAATGGTGCCAACACTTACATCTCCATTAGCATCCATATATCTCTGACTGCCTACAACATCATTGCCGTTCAAATATCCATTCTTCATCATAAAAGTTGCCTCTACCATTGAGATAGTCACATCACTAGCACCTGTATCAAAAACAAAGTGCAATGGGAGTCCATTTACATTACATTTCACCTTACAGATGCCACTCTCCTTTGTGAATGGGACTTCCGTAGTAACCATTTCTTTATTTGATGCAGAACCTGAGTCTGAGTTAATGCTTTGCTCGTGAGCTGTCTTGTATTTATGAATAAGCGCCTTATATTCCTCTGTGCTTCTGATGAAGTCCATGTCAAAATCTCGTTCGATATGGGCAAATCGCATATATCCCAATTCTAGTGATTTTTCCAAGCACTTTAATGCGTTGTCTTTGTCCTTCATTCGTGAATATAGGCATGCAGCATCATAATAGCTGCCAGAACGATCTTCGTCTCTCGCTATGATACTGTCTATAGCTTCAACTGCCTTATCATACATCCCTAGTCCCTGATATGCATAATGTACACAACTATATTTCTCAGGTGAATCTTCTAACTCAATCACCTTCTTGAAATCAGCTTCAGCAAGTTGGGTTTTACCTTGTTTTTGGTAAACGTCACCTCTGCTTACATAAGCATATGATTCCTCTGGGTCAAGAACTATAGCCATAGACAGATCTTCGATAGCACCATCCATATCGCCATCCAATTCTTTAAACCACCCTCGCCTGTAATAACCGAAACCATATTCTGGTTGAAGAGTCAGAACCTTATCCCATTCTGCAATAGCGGACTTCGCATCACCCATTTCATAATAAATATTTGCCTTCTTTGCCATATTAGACAAGTCCGTACTATCTATGTTAAGAGACTGATTAATATTCCTTAAGGCATCATCGTATGCCCCTAACTCGTAGTAACAGTCAGAAATTCTCCGATAAATGGAAGGTGAAGCGTCTTTTTTGTTTGCGTCCTTGTATAATTCTATTGCTTTATTATATTTCTTATCTTGTTCGTACATCAATCCCGCAAGATAAGACCAAGTATTTTCATTTGGTGCTTTTGCGGCTTGTATCTTTAACTTTGACACCATCATAGTAAACGCAGGCTCTTTTAATCCCGTCATGTGATAAACAGCCTTTTTATCCCATTCACATTGCATTGCTGCTATTAAGTCATTGGTAGCCTCATTCCACATTTCTTTCTCTAATTCTGCTTCTGCCCTAAAAGAGTATCCAGATGAATATCTATCTTCCAATTTGACGACATGATTAAATTGGGAAATGGCATCATCTAGATGATGCTGTCGAAGCGCATTACGTCCCAATCCCATGTACCCCATCACATCACCAGGATTTAATTCTGTCATTTTTCGGTAATCAGCATCAGACAATTCGTATTTCTCTTGCTCAAAATATATTTGGGCACGTTTATCGTAAAGACTGCTTTGGTCGGGCTTAATACGGATTGCCGTAGTATAGTCGCTCATTGCCTTTATTGTATCCTCTAAACAAAGATACACATTAGCTCTGGTCGAATAAGCAAAGATCACATACTCAGTATCCTTTTTAGGCAAATATTTGATTGCCAGATCTGCAGCCGTTAGAGCCTTTCCATATTCTTCATTTTGAAGTCTTATCATAGCTATCCATGAGAAAGAATAGCCATTCTTGGGATTTTCTGAAATATCTTTATTAAGATACTCTAATGCTTCTTGTGGGTTATCATTTTGTATAGCTTCCACACCGCGTTGGTAGTTATACGAATCTGGGCGTTTTACGTTTTGAGACATTGCTGCATCTATACAACACAAGAAGCATATAATGAATAATAACTTTGATTTCATAATCATATTTGTTTATTCTTTCTAACTAATAACTTGAATGGTATATATATTATAGGCTCATCACTGTGGATCACCATACTCGTTTTCTCCTTCATCACCTTTGGCAATCATAAGCCATATAAAATAAAAAGGAATAAGTTGCCACCAACCAGAATTACCAATATCATGGCACCTCTTAGCTCCTTGCATTAACATGAAAACCCAAAGGACTATCAATATAACTGCATAGGCACCATTTTTACTAGGTGACCCCAATGTAACATTACAGATCAAATCACCTCCCAAAAAGATCAAGATGGATAGTATATATTCAATTCTTCCTATTCTTCCGTTTGAGTAAAAAGGAGCCTTAAACATAATAGTATATATTAATAGATTTAGTTTGTAATTTCGAACTATTTATCAAGGATTAGAGGGCACTCAAAAAGTGCCTCTAATCCTTCGATATATCAGAGAAGTTCTTCCAGAATCTTCGGGAAGTTCTTAGATTTGCTCTTAATGTTCAGCAGGAGAGCCTTTTCCGTACCATCAACTTGACCGTCACCTTTAATCTTGTCATAAAGATACTGAGCTTCATCGTCATCAATTTCTCCAGGACTTGTTTCGTCATCAAGTACAAATGATGTTATAGCTTTGATAAAGAAATCTTCCCATGAAGGATCATTTGCTTTACCTGTTACAGCATCATTGAGATCGAAGAGAAAGTCTGCTTCATCTTTGTCAATAACACCATCCTCATACAGGACATCTTCAAGTTCTTTTACTTCATTAGCATCGATAATACCATCTGCCAATAAGTCTTTTTTCAATTCTTCTAATGTCTTCATAACTCTACATTTTAGATTTTCTTTAATAAAGCGAACAATTCACGGATAATCATAACAAGAGCAGAGCCAACAATTATAATTCCCCAATCTACCAACTTAAGAGGAACCACGTTGAAGAAACTGTTAAGGAACGGAGCTTGAACAATAAGAATCTGACCCACAAGAATTATAATGGTGATTGTTATAAAGCCATCACATCCTTTAAGATTAAGGCCACTTCCTCCACTCTTATATGCTCTTGCATTGAACATATACCAGAAATGAGTCATCACAAAAATGGTAAAGAGCAGTGTTAACTCATATGGTGTCACTGCATTCTTCTCTGCAGAAAGTGACAGTGATGCAAGATCTGTGAGCTGCTGAATATCACTGTGCTGGAAAATATAGAGGAATCCAAGTAATAATACAAAGAAGAAGCCACCAACGCCAATGATATTTGCAAGCATTGACTTATCCAGAATAAAGGCTTTTCTGTCTCTTGGCTTGTCATTCATTACTCTATCGGTTGGAGGCAGAGCAGACAATGCAAATGCAGCGAAAGTGTCCATGATAAGATTCACCCACAACATCTGTGTAACTGTTAATGGTGATTCTGTTCCCATAAAAGCGCCACAAAGAACCAAGAAGCAAGCCGCCACATTGACAGTAAGCTGGAACAGCAAGAAACGCTGTATGTTCTGGAAGAGCGAGCGTCCCCATTTTACAGCACGGGCAATACTAGCAAATGAGTTATCAATAATAGTAATGTCACTGGCCTCCTTTGCTACACTAGTACCAGCACCCATTGACAGACCAACATGGGCAGCATTAAGTGCCGGAGCATCATTAGTTCCGTCACCTGTTACAGCAACAACTTGGTCTTTTGCTTGCAATGCTTCAACAAGCCTCTTCTTGTCCATAGGACGAGCACGAGCAATAATCTTAAGGTCATTAACTCGTTCTAACAGTTCCTTCTCTGATAATGAAGCAAAAGTACGTCCGTCAATTATGTTGCGATCTGTATATGAATCCTTCCAAATTCCGATTTGACGACCAATCTCACGAGCCGTTGCAATTGTATCACCAGTTACAATCTTAACGTCAATACCCGCATGCAGACATTTCTCGACAGCATCCTTTACGTCCTCACGAATTGGATCTTCAATGCCAACGATACCCATAAAGGTTAAATCATCAGCAACAAGTTTTCCGTTTTCAATGCCTGTCTTACCATCTTCAATGATCTGATATGCAAAGCCAAGGGTTCTCATAGCTTTTTTCTGATAGTCAAGAAGCGTTTTCTCATATTCTTCCTTGCTATGGTTCGCTGGCATGTGCTTGCACAATCCAATGACTATTTCAGGAGCACCTTTAACATAAAGTACTTTCTTTCCTTCTTTTACGCCAGACTGTACCATTGTTGCCATATACTTCCTTTCTGTTGAGAATGGGACTTCAGCTATACGGCTAGTAGCTTCGCGTAATTCTTGGTAACTCTGTTTCTTGTTATAGAGCCAAAGAAGAAGAGCTCCCTCCGTTGGATTACCGATGGCATGGGGCTTTCCCTCAGAGAAATCAAGAGAAGCAGTAGAATTGACAGCCATTGCTTCAAAAACAAAAGCATCCTCATCAATAACACTTTCTTTTACCTGCATCAGGTTCTGAGTAAGAGTACCTGTCTTATCCGTGCAAATAACAGTAGTTGCACCCATGGTCTCACAAGCATGCATCTTACGAACAAGATTATTCGTCTTAAGCATCTTTCTCATAGAATTTGCAAGAGAAAGAGACACAGCCATAGGTAATCCTTCAGGAACAGCGACAACAACCAATGTTACGGCAATCATAATTGTTTCCAAAGAATATGCCATCAGATGAGACATTTCTGCTTCTGGTAAAAGCAAGTTATGTAGTCCGATGACTGCTCCTATAAATATGGCGAAGAACACAACGATTGTCGTCATACATTGCCATTTGCTGAAATCTTCAAACTTCTTAATAACAAGCCAGAAGAAAATAGCAGTAGGAATGATCAAAGCCCATACAGGTAATGCCCAGTCAAAATAGACAAGCAGTTTACCAACAATAATCAAGCCAGCAAATACGTAACTGATATTCGTGATGAGATCACTGAGCCCGTCCAGCTGCTCATTAAGCGGAGTCTTAACTTTCTTAGACACCTTATTCTTTCTTTGTAGCTTGACAGCCCTTTTCTGCTTCTCATCCAGCTCTTCCAATGCGTCATCATCCTCTTCTTCGTCATCAAAGTCTGCACCAACAAGAGATTGCATGATTTTTCCGTTTTCAGTGTTGTCTCCGACAGCTATTACTTCGGCATAACCATGACCTTCCATAATCTGGGTACCACGATATATCTGATTGCAAGGATACGTAGCTTCAGCATCAAACTCTGCCTCATTGGTAGTCTTGGCATGAACAGGTTCACCTGTAAGGGATGACTCATCAACATTCAAACTAACGGCTTCCAATAGTTTTGCATCAGCAGGAATCTCTTGACCAGTCTGAAGTACCAAGATGTCACCAACAACAATATCGCATTTGGGAACTTCTACGACATTTCCATTTCGAATGGCTAGGACAATCTCTTCATCGTTCACTTGATTCAGAAGGGTAAACTCTTTTTGTGCCTTCAACTCGAAATAGAATCCGAGACCAGTTGCCAATAGAATCGCAACAAAGATTCCAATCGGCTCAAAGAAAACAGCAAATTTTTCTCCTAATCCCCAATATTCGTAACAAGATACTCCAATAGCGAAGAAACCGATAACCATCAATATTACGATCAATGGATCTTCAAATTTCTCAAAATACAATTTCCAAAGAGATTCTTTCTCTGGCGGTGTCAATCGGTTTTCACCATACTTTTTGCGGCTTTCGAGCACCTGTGCATCGGTCAAGCCTGTGTAATGATTCTGTTTCATATTTAAAAAATTAATGTTACTTCAAAAGAATTTGGAATACGATTATGCATTTAGACATATATATAAACGTGTCTATCAATAATTGTATGTGTCCCTATTTTGTTATATTCTGAAACAATTGAGGAACCTGGCCATAAGTGGGAAGCTTTCCATCCCATTTTTCAATATACATTTGCTGTATAATTAAAGGTGTTAAAGCGGATGCCTTAAGATCATTTGCTTTTTTCTCAGCTTCGGCTGCTATTATCTTTGCTTTAGCTTCTGCCTCTGCTTTACGTAACTTGTTCTCTGATTGTATCGCCTCCTGTGTAGTTTTATTCTTGGCATCAATAGCATCTTTAAGTGATTGGGGGGCATTTAAATTAGAAGTGAGTTGCTGAAACTCAAACCCTTCTTTTTTTAATTGCTCTACTATCATCGTTTGAACGGCAGCTTCAAATTGTGGGCGGTGACTAATCAGCGAATCAGATAGATATAAGTTCGCCACATTTCTATAACAATCCATAATAACATTACGCAAATAAGTGTTTTCAAGTTCAGGTAGACCTCTCCTGAAATTCCGAAATATGTCTGGTACTTTTATTGCATTTACCTTATATGAAAAGGTTGGATCAACGGTAAACTCAGAACCATCTTTTGCATTAATTGCAAATGGATCATAATCTTTGACCTGAGTGTAAACAGGGAACTCGTGTATTTCAGTAAATAAGGGCATATATACAACCCATCCGGAACACTCTGTAATGTCGGCAACACCTCTTTCGTTACCAACCAGATTAACCTTGATTCCAACACATCCGGCATCAATTCGTTCTACAGCCATAAACCAATGGAAGAACGCTATCGAAAGAACTATAACAATAAAAACTATAAGTGTAATCCTAATTTTCTTCATATTATTTATATTTTAGAGTAAAACCAATATAAAAAGCAATATCGAGCAAAGAACCAAATACTTAGTATCAACAAATAACTTATCACCCAGTCTAACATTGGGTATCTTATTAAAGAATTGCAATATTGGGGTAAGAAAGATACTTACTGAATCCATGATTTTGGCATACTTAGGATATAATTGGTTCTTGTAAGGGAATATTTTCCAATATAGAATAATTCCTATCGTAATTAGAGAAATAGCAATCTTTAATATTGCAATCGCATTTATGTATAATAATAGCCCAACTAGCAAGATAAAAGCTGTGGCAAACAAAAATTTATCTGTTGTCTTCATTATATCTTAATTGATTCTATTAACTTCTTTCTTAATCCATCCTTTAAGGCTGAATAATAAGTATACTACAACTAATAGGGTTATAACAATTGCTATGATTTCTCCAGTTCCATCATATGTAAGACCAATATAAAAAAGGCCCCAAAACAGAATTACAAATATTATTGGAAGGCTCTTGTTCATGCCAATAATTATTTATTACTTTCAAATTCGGCCTTAGAGATACCTTGGCCTGTTCCACCGCCACCAGAACTAACAAAAAACTCTAGCGTAGCCTGAGAATAACCTTCTTCATCACATTGTATCGAAAACATACCAGACTTTTTGTATAAAGTTTCCAATCCCTTGGATGCCTTGGTCTTTGTAAAGAATGTATCAGAACTGTAGAATGATACTGTACTTGAAGATTTGGGAGAAATTGAAACTGTCTGATACAACCCACGTCCACCTGTCTTCATGATTTTGACAGTTAGAGTGTAACTAGAGCGATTCATAATAGTAAGAGAAGCAGTAGCCGAGGTTTGGTAGGTGCTTCTGGAACTATTGCCAGAGTTAGAATACCAACTTTGTCCATTCATGTTCAGAACGAAACCAATCACAAGTGCGAAAATAAATAAAACCTTTTTCATCTTTTGAATTTTAAATTATTACTTTTGATGGTGCAAAGATACGCATTCTTTATCGTCTTTGTATATTTTCTCTAATATTGCAATACTTTCATATCCCATATCTATTTTTTTGTTGCAAGGTTACATGGTAATCTGTTCTTAACCCTAAATGGTTGATAATGACCAGGTAATACCAATGTATCCTTGTCTAGGTTTAATATGTATTCTATGCTATATTTTAAGGTAGAAGAATCTCCTCCGTCAAAATCAGTTCTACCTTGTCCGTTTTTAAAGAGTACATCACCACAAAAGATGACTTTCTTTGACTCACAGTGAAATGAAATACTTCCAGGCGAGTGTCCAGGGGTTGGAATGACAGAGAATACATTATCTCCAATCATCAATTTCTCATATGGTTCCTCTATCCATTGAATGTGTTCTGTTGATAGCAGTTCTTTTTCCTCGTTGCTTAATCCCATTAATACACAACAAAGCTTATTCCATTCTAAAAGATCATAGTCAAGAATACAAGCCTTAGTCATGATATGATATTTGTCGTATATGTAATTGATACCGAACATATGGTCAAAATGCAAGTGAGTACAAAAACTGTATTTTAAACTCAATTTATTCTCATTTACATAACTTACGATTTTATTAAATTCTTCCTGAGAAGTGCAACCACAGTCTATTATCATAGTTTCCTTTGTTATTTCATCGGAAACTATGTATGTATTTACTTGATTTCTATTAAATACAAACGACTGTATTATCATTATTTTCTCAATTTTGATTGATAGTTAATTCCTTGCTTTAAATATATAGTTAAAAGCATCAGCCCAAAGAACACAAGAATCAGTGGAATAATTGGGTAGTTTGCTATAGAATCATATAGTCCATGTATCAACGCCGGAATGAAAAGAGCTAGAACACGTAATCCCCATCTATATTTTGGGTATAGTTCAGAGAAGGAAAGAAAGTATCCTGCTATACCACACCAACATGCGTGTAAGAATGGTAAACTTGTAAGTCTCGCAATATTTAGGAAGAAAGAAATGTCGTATTGTTGTTCTGCATTGACAGTTACTTGATATTGGACACCTTCATAAACACCAAATGCAATGCCAGACATCAGACCGTAAAAAACCATTGTCTGCGGTATCAGAGGTTCATCAGCTTTTTTCAGTATAATTAGTAACGGTACCATCTTGGCAAGTTCTTCGGTTATACCAACTCCCAAAGTGAATCCCCCCAAACTAATAGGGAAGGAGGCATTGCATAAAGCATAAAAGGGATTGAGTGCAGGCAACCCGAATATATCCCATACGATAAAGACGCATATCTGAGTTATGAAAAACACAGCTAAGGTCGTTTTCAATTTAACTTGTGGAGTCTTAAAACTTGCATAAAAGAATAGTCCCCAGATGATGGAGAAATATAATGAAACCTCATAGAATAGAAATAATCCGCCTAAAGGAATATTCATAATGACCATTGGAAGCAATCCAACTAAGGCTAATATGAGAAATCTTTGGTCAGACATGAATTGCTTTGAAAACAATGCAGTCTTAGGAAATATTAATTCCGAGCCAATGGCAGATAACTGAGTAAAAATATTCCCCTTATTTTTAACATGTGGCTTTAGACCTAATTTCTTCAAATAGAAACCTACAGTATATTCTTGATTGCTATTGGTGTCTATTGCACGGTCTTGTTTTAATATTTGCCCATCATTGACATATGAAAGCAAGGTTTGCTCATCATATGGCCCATACCGTTGATTATTCCTTATTATATATATATTCATAATTTATTTTAGCAAGTTCTTCCCTTGGGATCTGTTCCATATTCATTGTCACCTATATCCCCGTCAGCGAATATTAACATGATTAGAACATATAGATTATAAAAGGGAATCAATAGGAAGAAGAACTCCCAGCCAGATTTACCCCTGTCATGGAATCTTTTACAGAATTGTGCCCAATAAAACCAAAATGCAGGGATGTAACTTAGTAGTACAATAATTGCACTGCCTCCGTCCACATTAGGACTATTAGCCCAAATATTTACGAAAAGAGCCCATGTCCAGAAAATAAGCAAACTAATTCCAAATTCAGTTCTGCGTATTCGACCTTTGAATGAAAACGGCCTTGAAAACATGGACGTATAATGTATGAACGAATCACTACTGGTAGGATTAGAAATGCTATTATCTGGTGCTTGTATATTTGTCGGCTGAACAGAGCTGTCATTGGCAGGAGCAGATGGATGCTTTTCCAAATCTATGCCACGTCGATAAAGGGGACAACTATTGCTGTCATAAACCCTTATTTCTGAGCAATGACTACTATTGGCACATTTGTTGCATTGATCTTTTATCATATTTAATTGTTCACAAGTTGTACATTTACAAGTCTGCCACCATCTTCTGTCGAAAGGAGTATGTTCTTTCCGTTTGTTAAGGCAACAAAACCACCAACGGGAATCTGTTGCTTATTACCATCAGGAAGTATCTCATACATGCTGTTCAGACGGCGGTTGATAAGAATCCACTGGTTGTTGTGAAAATGAAAGTCACCTGCAGGTTTCCTGTTTTCTGGCGTTATCTTTTCATTTGCAGAGACGAATCGATTCACATGCCACATGTATAGTGTTTGATTGTCATACACCATTAAACGATATTTTTCATCCATAAACTTTCCAGGTCTAGGTGAAAAATAAAAATTCAAAATTGGCAACTGCCCTTTGTATTCTGTCCCACAAAAAGGACATTTAGGCTTGGTTGTATTGTCAAACACATACCAATGGGCATGACATGACGGATTCTGACAGGGTTGTACCAAATCTGTTGTCTTTACTAATGCATCTTCCCACATTTGCGCTGTTGGTCGAGCTGATGGGTTATGGAGTCCATCAATAAATGCCTTGTCAAATAATTCCTTTAAATAAGGGCCACAAATAGTATAAGGCATCTTGCTTGGATCTCCAAATGGCAATTCACTAGGACGCAAATCAGAGGCTCTTACCCTGTTTATGTTATTTGTGGGATGCTCTATGAAGACTGCTTTTTCTCCCATTGATAGTTCTTCATCTTTTTCAGGATCTAAATCCCAAACTTTACGTCCGGTAAGAGGATGTCTATATAGAAGATACATGTAGATTAAAACAGCCAAAGCATGACGGTCGGTTTCTATACAGGGAAACTTTTTATTTGGATCACCGACTGGCAATCTTTTTGTTGCCATTACTTCAGGAGCAATAAATCCTGGTGTTCCTATCACACTTGGTGGGAAAAGCCCTCTGACTACAATTTCGTCTAAGTCAATTAAACATGAATTTCCCGTTATAGGGTCAACTAATACATTATTAAACGATAAGTCAGAATGTGCCAAACCCGCAGCATGCAGACGGCGTGTTGCCCTAGCAATTTTAATACACATATTAAGATGCTTCAGCCAATCGCCTTTTTGGTCATCTGGCAGTGCCATTTTCCTTAACTTTGCTGATGCAAACCATTTCCCGTTCTTTTCTTTCCCGTCAAGATTAAATCCATTTTTATGAAAAAAGAAGTCACTACTATAGAATGGTATTAGTACGCCTATTCGGCCATTCCATTCCACAATTCCATAAGGTAGGTAAAGTTTCTCTTTCCAATAATCGCCAACACTTGTCCCGTCAAAAATATGGGCATAATACTGGCTAACTATTCTATTGAGACGTTCCTTATCGTTAGCATCTAACTTCTTACGATAAAATGCAACTACATATTTTTTATCGCAACTAAAATATACATCTTTTACACCTCCTTGAGCTTTAATTTCGTCATAAAACTCAACTGTATTACCAGGAAAAGGCGCATTAGGTGATATTGCTTTCACCGTGAGGGTTACTTTATTTGCCATAGTACCTTTATCTTTAATATAGTATTGCTATTGTCCTGTCATCATGATTACCTGGTGACCAGAAATCAAGCCAGTCTAAAAGCTCGTTTTTAGATTCTTCATTATCATCTGACAGATGGACTGGATGTTCTGGGTTGTTTTGCAAATCATCCCAAAGTTCATCCCATTTGTCCGGGTTGTTGAGATTGGCATCAGTCTCAAATTTAGGATCGCTAACTCCATCAGACATCAAGAATAGCGCAGTAAAATCAGGAACGATTTTACATTTCAGCCTTTTGTAGAATTCGTTTGTGTCGTTGAATATTTCAGGCATAGTCAAGAATCTGGTTTGCCCTGCATATTCCCCTTCGTCAGGAACTCCTAATAACGTAGATGTATGATTCTCTTTATCATATAAACACATAGCTCCATCACCTACCCAGAATGATGCAACAAACCATCCGAACTCGAATTTTTTGCAAATGGCAAGTAGAAGTGTAGTCGCATAGGTTTTTGTTGGGTTTCCTGTAGCCTTCGCTTCTTCTACAATTGCCTTATGAGCTTTATAGGCCGCATTACCTACAATACGATAGATGTCTGCGCTAATCATTTTTCCAGCTTCTTCAGAACGCTGGTCAAGATGCCACAGATTGATATCTTCTTCAAATCTCTCACTATTAGATAGTTCGTTCTTACAATGTTCTATAACTGTATCACAGGCAATTTTCGAACCTTGTCGAGAGAACTTTGCAGAGCCAGCTCCATCAGCAACTGCCATGACATACCAGTTTGTATTGTCATCGTGGTACATCTTGAAATGATCATCACGAGGCTTTGCCTCTTGCGCATGAGAGCGGCCACGTTTGCTTGCAGCTACAATATCTTTCTGCGGAGTTCCGTCTTCAAGAGATTTGACTTTAATATATTCAGCCTGAGTATCTTCGTTAATATATTTGGGGTCGGGCATGTTTTCCCAATCAACATCCAGATTCTTCCACAGTTTTCGTGGATCCTGGTTTATCACAAACGGAACTTTAAGTTCAAGTTTTGGTCTATCAGCATCAGGAAGGTCAATGCCAATAAATTTGTATATAATAGTAAGCTCGAATGTTGATTCCGCAGTAGCCCCATCTTTTCTGAAAGAATCAAGTGTTGGTGTTCCTGATATTCGGAAACTCTTACCATCTTCTGCAATTTCAACATCAAGTCCATGTATTTCTTTGCTAAGACCGTTAACTTGCAAAATCTGCACTTCAACTCCTTCAAGATGTGAATCTTGTAATGGTTGGACTTTTCCTGTTGTCTCATAATACGAATTTTCTTTCGCATTAGGCAAGTCAAAATGCCAACGACTAACTTCTTCTTTTCCTATGGTCTCTTTGTTCATGAGATATTCCTTATAATACCCCCATAACTTCTCAGACAGGAACTTTATAAAGCCTTCAGCCTTGTTCTCGTCCTTTTCGTTAATGAGGAGATTGATTATTTTTTCTATGTCCATAACTTATCCTCGACCTCTAGTGATGTTCATGCCACCTTCTGCTATCTCACCAAGTGAGCCTTCCATACCACACCAAGGGCAAGACGATGTGTTGCCGTCAGAGCACATGATGTTTCCACATTCACAAACAACGACTCCAAGTTGGTTTCCACAACATGGGCATGTTGGAACGCCGCGTAAGGACATCGTGTTTATATTGCGATTTGATTTTCCTTCACTTAAACTGTTGTATGTTTCTTCATCAACAGGGTATGCACCTACAAGTTTGTAATCAATGCCTTTAATCCCTAATTCTTCCAACCCTTCAATGCCCGCAATCCTTTTTGCATACTTAACAAGGTATGTTTTCTTCGTATTGGAACATTTTCCAAGTAAGACAGCGAAGTTTTCATCAACTAAACAAGGCTTACTTGTATCAACTTTTTCTAGGTTTATACCTGTTGTCGGTGCGAGTTGTACACTGTCATCTCCCATGTCTGTAACAGATACGCTTGTTGCTTTGATGGATGCAGTTACCCATTTGAAGAAAGCTTTAAAAGAAGCTTCATCGGTAGTGTTCAACCTGAGAACATTATCAGAGACCTGCCCTAACAGTTGAGTATTAACATTATCACCTATGGATATAGCAACGATGTTGGCAGAACGTTTATAATTCTGATTCCATCTAGCAAACGCTGAAGTTGGGTCATCTGTAGGTGTTCCATCCGTAAATAGGAAGATAATGGGTTTCCAGTCTCCTTTTTTGTCAAGAGTCGTTTTTACCAACGTTTTATCCATGTCATCCATTAGATAATTCAGGGCAGCGCCAAGCGATGTTCCTCCACCTATTGGAAATGTTGGTGGATAGAACTTGTATAGTTCCGTTAGAGGGGAGAGGGACTTTGCTTTACCGGCAAAGACGATGACCGAAATGAATGCAGTTTCAAGTGCATAAGGGTCGGTACGCAGTTCTTGTACTATGGATCTCATACCATCCTGTACTTGTTGGATGGGTTCTCCGGCCATTGATTCTGATACATCAATGAGGAAATAAATGGGAAGTCTACGCATAATATTTTAACTTTTAATTATAATTGTTATATTTATAAAACGATATTAACTTCTGGTGGTGGAGGGGGAATTTCTGTAGAATCATTATTAACCCCTTCTGGTGAAAATTCTATAGAATCATCATGAATGTATTCGCATTCTATATCTAATGACCACAATAATATTTTTTTTACGAAAGAAGCATCAAATTCTTTTAAAGAATAAATATTTTCAGTGAGAGAATGATAAGGTTCTGTCTTCTTTTCATCTCCATGCAACAAATAAATAATAAGTTTAGACCCACTTTTTTTTATTTTTTTGACTGCATGATTAAACACTGCAATGTCTGAGGGAGTCCCATAAGTTGCCAGAAAGACTATAGGAGTCCAATCTCCCTTTTGGTATGGGCTTTCTTCCACATAATCGTTTTTGTAGCTTTCCAAAAGTTTTTCCAATGCTTGTCCACAGTTTTTCGGTCCTGATGTAATATGTGGAAGTTCAGGCATTTCAAAAGATGAAATTTCACGAAAAGGAGTCATTTCAACATCGCAAGCATAATTTATGATGCTGACATATGCTGTTTCCAATGCGAATGGATCATGCTTTAAAACATCTATAATACCACCATATAGATTCCAAACTTCTTTAATAGGCTCACCTCTCATCGAACCTGAAGTATCTGCTATTAAATAAACCAATTGCTTTCTCATATGAGGGTTTTTAAACAGTTGCTATATAATTGGGATCTCTATTGTCATTAATATAAAAGGTGGGAACAACAAACATGTTGTTGAGATTATCCTTTGAAAGAGGAGTGTAAAAAATTCTAGGGTTGTTCGTGAGCATTTCAACCCAGTTACAACCACTTTTTTGTTCTAAGCACACGACAACAAAAGGAATATAAGAATCTTTAAACTTACTTATTGTTGAAGGTTGGATTTGGGTACTATTACCACAGGTTATAATTATCAAAAACTCTTTTCTCTGTTCATTCGTAGATTGATTTAGTATTGAACAAAAACCACCATCTAAGGTAACACTTGAAGAAGTCCTTAGATAAATATGGCCTTCTTCAAATTTTTCGATTGAGGTATTATATAAGGTCTTGCCATCAAAAGATATGAATGAAATCTCGTTATCAAGCATATATGGATTAGTGCGACAATAATTCACAATTTCAACAATTGAATCTCTAAGGCACGATGAATACCTTGCCATTTCAATAGTGTTGTCTAATAATATGATTATTGGTCTAATCATTTGCTTAATACATTTTGTTATTCAATTTGGATCTCTATTACTTTGGGCGGTTCTTGAAGAAGATCACGACCATCTGATGATGTCTTTTCCTTCCCTCCGAATAAAACCTTGATGATTTCTGGAAAATTTACACTATCCCAAGGTGAAACAATTTTGGCTGTTTCATTAAATGTGTCACCATATTTGTCAATATTGCCGTGTAAAACGATGATGTCATCATTATTGTTTTTACATAGCTTGATCTGCTCATTGTAGAGTTGAACATCAGAAGGCTTACCCTTTGTAATAATAAATATAAGTTTGCTTTCGGGGGAGGAATCATTAACGTATTTAATTGCCTTCCCCAAATTCTTGGGGCCGCTACATTCTTCATTGATAGAAGCGGCTTTTACGGAAGTAACGGGACTCATGGCAACGCCTTCCTTAACTTCCATATTATATGTTATAATTGATGCTTTTGCTTTACGTGAGTTAGAATTGTTACATAGTGATTTTACCAATTCGTTTACAAGTAACGTTGCTTGTTGAATTGGTTCTCCACTCATTGAACCGGAGCAGTCAACTAATATGAATACTTTATTTTTTGTCATTGTGTACGAATAATAATTGGTAATGGACTCAAATAGACCTTTCCAGGACCAGTGATGTTCATAAGACTTAATCCTTCTCCTCTGAGGACATTGCCAACAGACCATCCTGCTTGAATTTGAGAAGTATGGAATCCTTGAAGGGCAATGATGTGGTTTTCATCTACCTCAATAGTCTCACCATTATTCAACGTTCTTTCGAGGGGTGACCCTAACGAGTCAAGAAAAACTGTAGCTTTCCCATCGATTTTTTGGAAGAATCCGACTCCTCCGAGTATTCCTTGTAGGTTAATGTTTAAATTTAGATTTACCTTATTTGTAGAAGCTACATAATGACCTCTTCTACAGATAAGATTCTCTCCTTCAAGCTTAATTGGCAATAGTGCGCAACAGCTTCCTGATAAAACCATTTTTTTTGTAAGAGTTGTAGGATTGGTGAAACGTATGACAAGTATGGATTCACCTGACAATGCGGATTTCAATACACCTCCAATAATGTTGCCGAGCCCACCACCCGAGTTGCTTCCATTGAATTCCACTTCTCGTTGTAATCCCTCTTCTACATACACAATACTGCCTCGTTCTGCATAAAAGGATTCACCTGGAGATAGTTGAACCTCCAAAATCTTATACTCATATCCTACAATCTTGCAATTCATTGATTCATTAATTTTTCAGTATCATAACCAACAGGATTACCAGACCTCATATGGAGCATTACTTCGTCTTTTATGTCTTCCGTAACATTTTTACCAGTAAATGAATACCATAGGGCTTGAATAGTATAAACCGGTCCCCAGGGGAATCCCCACCATCCGAGAAAGAGGCTAATGAGAAAATATGGCCACCCATTAGCAATAGTGTACTCATTAGACTTGATATAGAAGATGTCACTAGGTCTTCTAAAGGTTGCCAATATAATTGATATCGCGTATGTAAATATCACGAATTTTCCGCCTTTGGCAATGTCTGCCTCTAACTCTTCAATAGTCCAGTCTTCTAAATACTCTATCTTCATAATATCTAATTAAATGCTATTAAATAACCAGATTCACTTCAGGCGGTGGGGCAGGTAAATCTACAGGATCGACGATGCCCATTGTCTTTCCGCCTCCTATCACATTAATAGAAACCCATTGGAAGAACTTCTTGAAGGTATTACTGTCCATCGTGTCTAACGTAAATACATTATCGGTAAGTTTTTTTAATGGATCTATCTTTGCTTTTGGCCCAGCAGCACATGCGACAATGTTTGTAAACTGATGTTTTTTAATTTTTACAATAGCTTCATTGTAAGCTTGTAAGTCTGCAGGCTTTCCGTCAGTTAGAACAAACAGCAAAGGCATCCAATCACCCTTTTGTTCTTTAGAGCCAATGTTTACTTCAGCATCATAACGTTCACAAAGCAAGTTTAGTGCTGCTCCCATAAAAGTCGCACCAGACTCAGGTACAACAATGTCAGGTAATTGCAGGTCTTCAAGAGGAGTAAGCGGCACTATTTGTTCAACCTTACTATTATAAGTTATGATACTTATACACGCAGTTTCCAATGCGTATGGATCAAGCCTGAGCGTAGCAATCATATCAGCCAAACCGACCTTTACTGACTCTATAGGTTCACCTTTCATAGAACCTGATGTATCTATTAATATATAAACTGGTAATCTTCTCGCCATAATTTATTCATCATCATTATTGTATCCCATAAACCCTCCTAAAATTACGCTTCCAATTAAGAGGAACCAGAACCATGTGTCGCCATCCTTCTCATAGTAATAACCATTAAATGCCATCATGGTTTGATATATAAAATATGTAGCGGGCGTTAAAATCGCTCCAATAATGGCTCCACCAATTGATTTGCGAGGTACGAAATGTTTAATAACAGAAGCGACAATGACAGCGCCTATACACAGAACTATCATGTATTCGGATTCTGTCCACATTCCTATTAATGCTATAACAATTCCAACAATTACGCTTGCACCGAATCCTGCGAGAAATGCCATTAAATAATTTGGCTTTTTTTCAACTTCATTCGGGACATTCGTTATGGTGTCTTCTTGAATGGGACTGTTAAGTTTGTCAATATCATATTCTGACATATTAAAATATTTTATCTCCGAATGGCATTAAATGCCATTCGGAGAGGTGATTATATATATTAAATTAAACTACAATGTTGACTTCTGGAGGTGGTGGCGGTAACTCGCTCATTGTAGTCGTTTCGCATGCAGTATCTTCAATTGATTTACTGCTGGTACTGATAGAAGCAGAAACCCACTTGAAGAAGGCTTTAATAGTTGCACTATCAGCCGTATCAAGTTGCACAACATTCTCGGTTATTTGTTTCAGCGTATTGGTATTAGCACCTTGTCCAGCTGCACATGCAACAACCATACCGCATTTACGTTTCTTAAATTCTGCAAGACCTTGTGTGAGGCTGTCTGTAGGCTCACCATCTGTCATGATGAATACCAAAGGACGCCAGTCGCCCTTTACGTCGTTTGTGGTTTTGGTTATTTCTGTATCAATTTTCTGAGCCAGAAGACTAAGGGCACCGCCAAGAGCTGTGCATCCACTTGCGTCAATGTTTGGCTGCTGAAAGGAAGCCAATTCTGTAAGAGGAGTTACTTGCTGGGCTGAAGAGTTAAACGTAATGATACTGATAAATGCAGTCTCCAATGCATAAGGATCGCTGCGCAATGTGGAGATGAGAGTCTGAACACCATTTTTTACAGCTTCGATGGGCTCGCCAAACATTGAACCCGAAGTGTCAAGCAAAAGATAAACTGGTAATCTTCGCATATTAAAAAAATATTTAATGTTATTAAAATGTTATTTAACTAAGTTGAGATAGACTGGTAATCTTCTCATTTTGCGTATGAGGTAAGAATACGTCTAATTGTCAAACAGAGATTCTGATCTTCAAAGGCATCTCCAATGGCTGCAAATTTCCAATCATTTCCTCTGCGATACAACTTGCCCATGATAAGAGCGAGTTTTCCTTTGTATTGTGACTCCGCAGCAACATCATACGATGCGAAAACCTGTTTTGGGGGTCGGTCAGGAGTACCTTCAAACATTCTAATAGCTGCATAAGGAATCTGTGAAAAATCTTCTTTTCCACAATTGTTGAGGAAAAAGAAAATTTGATGGACTTTGCTATTAACACGGCCTAGATCAACCGTGATAATTTCGTTGTCTAATCCGTCATCGCCATCTGCATCACCCTGGCGGTCATCTCCTGTATGATGCAATGCACGATCTGAAGAGTCAAGTTTTCCAATAGGCATACCATAATGGGATAAGAAATCTTTACGATACAATGGTGAATAAATATGGTCACATATGTTTCCATTTTCATCTACCATAATACAACTGAGATCAAGATCGACTTCGATTTTTTCCTTTTCTCTATGCGTCTTTCTGCCAAAGCCAAGGAATCCTTCGCTGTCAACGACTTCAACGGTGCGTCCGGTTTCAATCATTCCCCAGTTGCATCCCACACAAAACTTTGTCATTTTTGAACCATCATCCTTTTCAAGGTTGATCTTCTGACCTTTTTCGAGTTTTTTTTCTAGAACAATAGCCATAATTGTTAATCATTATAAGTTAATCTTTACTTCCAACATTATACTTGAATCCCCAATTGTACATTGCATCGCAGTTACTATGGTTGTCATGGAACGTTACAAGTTTCTTCACCGTAATGGAATTATCACCGCCAAATACAAGTTCTGCTATTGCACAAAACCTTTTGTTTTCTGATTGAGTTCCCATTTCAACGACGACTTCTTCCTGTCCAGGAACTTTGACTTTGACAACGGCATTTGTCTCTGACCATTTTGTCGCACCGTCAAAAATGAATGTGTAGATTGTCATTCGTTTAATGACGTTAATACCTTTGGGATTGACCAGGATTGTTTCTCCTGATCCTCCTGTGCGGTCATCTCCAGTATGCCATATGTATGGATGGTGATCATATGAGCCTTGGTTTGTTTTTTGGTCTCTGCTACCACCGCGACCATGCGAGAATTGTAAGCCGTCGATAAGTCGTTTTGTTCCACTTCGTAGCTCATAGAAACACCCTAGATCTAAATCCATCGGATGGTCTCCTTTCTGATTCCAATCGAGATTTATTATAATTTCTCCATTGGTTAAACTGCCTTTTTCTAAATTAATACGATGCTTGTCGCCTGATTTTTCAAGTACAATAGCCATAATTACATGAATTTAGATGCGTATTTCCTACAAATCGGCTCTAAACCATCTTTGTGAGCTTCTCCAACAGCCTGAAATTTCCATTCTGCACCTCGTCTATAGAGACGACCAAATTCCACCCCTTTATCAGTAGAAAAGTCTTCATCAAGGTCATAACGGCAGATAACTTCACCATTAACAGCATTAATTATTTGAATGTAGGCATCACGAACCTGGCCGAAATTATAATTCATACGAGGCTTGTTTGGATATTTTTTGCCATATGTCTCTTCCTCGTAGAAAGTATATTCATCAGAGGGAGTCCAATAAATACTGACGGTAAAGAGAATTTCCTTAACTGATGGTGATGTTTTGGTTAAGTCCACTTCTATTTCTTCATTACCTTCTCCAGTGTCATCATCATCATCACCTAAATCATCAACAGAGCCAAGAACACTTTTATCAACGGAACAAGGCCTTTCCTCCCCATTGACAGTCGTTTTATTGGGTGAGCCATAAAACACAAAATCGAATTCGTTTGATATTTGCCCATTCTCACCTAACAAGAACGTTGAAGCGTCAAGATCATATGGAGGCATAGCGTTGGGATTCACCTTCCATCCCATTTCCACCTTCAGCCGAGTTAAACCTGCATCCAGGCCTACTCTCTGACCTTTTACTAGATTGATAGCCATGATTTAGATAAATTGTTTTGCATATTTGTTACATAGTGTTTCGAGTCCACCTTTACTTCCATTTCCAATAGCTTCAAATTTCCATTCTTCACCACGACGATAGAGACGGCCAAATTCAACAGCTGTTTCAATAGAGAAGTCCTCATCTAGGTCATAACGAGCAATTTCTTCATTTTTCTTTGCATCATAAATGCGGATGTAAGAATTACGAACCTGTCCAAAGTTCTGTCTTCTCTCTTCTGCTTTGTGAATTGTAGCCGTAAACACAATTTCTTGAATTTGAGAGCTTACCTTTGTGAGGTCAACGTTGAGGGTTTCGTCATCGCCTCCGTCTGAGTTTCCGCCTGTTAAATCATCGCCTGTAGTTTCTACAGAACCATCTGGAGATTTCATGTTGTTGTAGAATACAAAGTATTCCTGAGAAGGGATCTGACCATTTGAGCCAAGCATAAAAGCTGCTGCGTCGAGGTCAAAATCAAAACCCGTTCCTTCGTTTGGATCCCAACCGAGGCCAACTCCAACTAAAGAAAGCCCCTTGTCCATGCTTATTCGCTGTCCTTTTTCAAGATTAATCATAATAACTACAAATTAAAAATTATACAATAGTTTCAAATTTCAAATGCAAAGGTAATATATAATAATGTAATGTTGGCTAAAACGCTAACGTTACAATTAATATAAAGTAGACTCTATGTCAAAAAGTTGCAAGGTTACAAGGCAGATATTTTTTGCCATTCAATTGAATCAGACAAGGCTGTGACATCCTTATTGTCTAAACCACAACAACAGCAAAGAGAAGGATGTATGTTTACACAATAATTGCCGAACATATTGCGTTGAATCATGTAATCATCCACATGGAACAAAACCTCTTCATGTGCTTTTAGTTGTTTCTTTATTAATGCAATCATTGGCAGTCTTATCTCTGGAATGCTGATATCAGGAGCATTTTCTGCTTCTCCTCCAAATTTTTGATAAATAAGCCTATATTTTGTTTGGATAGCGCTCATTCTCTTCTTATATTTGGCGAATTGTCGAGGTGTTTCTGGCTTAACAAAGTTGATACCACCACTAGCTGATTCCAAAAGGAACAGAGCGTATAATGCTTTCTCTCTTCGATGCAATTTCTCCATTTGCACATCAGCTTCAGGGAATCTTATGACATTTCTATATATATCTATTACAACGGAACTTTTAACGCCTTTTTGGAGCATATAAAGGTCAAAAATTTGTTTATAGAATCCTGTATATATGAAGCGGCCTTTTTCTTGTTTTAAGCGACTTATGTTTGATGTTTGATAATAATGAGAAAAATAGTCTACGCTATTCCTTACGGTATTTAATACATTCTTATCTATCTCTAATATAAGAAAGTTTGCAATTCTTTTGTCGTTAACAAAAGAATCGCCGATTTTAATCATCAAAGAAGGTGCTACATTTGAAAATTCCTTAACTCCCAATTTCCCTGACAATTGGTCTTTGCAAAACTCTGAAGTAGATAAGTTCTGTAACTGTTTTGTTACGGTTTGTAATCTCTCTAGGCTTGCTTTGGGATAAAGGAATTCTATTATCCGAAGTAGTTCTGAAGCTGTTATCGAACGATAATGATTAGCAATCTTGGGTATATATACAAAGTCGAAGCCGGCCAATCGCATTTCTGTTTTTAATTCTCGATAGGCTTCATTAATTTCCCAGTTTATGTCATTATCAAATTCACTTTCCACGTATAAAATTTGAGTAGGCTCTATGAATATGTTTGACGTATTCATAGAAATGATTTTAGCTGATAGTTCTGTTGAGGATAGACAAATTTTTATCGCAATCAATAGTATAGCTTCTTCTCTAGAGCAATAGTTATCTGACAAAGAAACATTGATCAAACCCTCAACTAGTTCTTGCTTTAAACTATCGGTGGAATCGATTAATATAGAAAGAGCATCGGATAGAGTATATGACGCACCAAGTATTTCATCTTCTTTTTTGATGGAATATTTGTTCTTGATACTATTAATAAACTCAATTTCTCTTACGTCAATAATTGCATCGGCTATAACCATATCCGATACAATTCTCATTATACTGGCTCGTTCTATCTGTTTCATACCGGTTAGACAATTTTAAACTTCAAGAATCGATGCAAAGATACGAATTTTTGTGGGATTTTAACTACTTTTTTACAAAAATCTATATTTCACAAGGCTTGTGAAAAGGTTTTTGTTGATTTTTCTATCATATTATAGTCACATATTGCGTCTTGCAAAATGTCATAGTGGTCAAATGTCAGATGTGGCAAGTTCGACAGTGTGTCATCATTTGGCTTTAGCATCTACATCCTGGCCTGTGACATCCATAGGCTCATCAATTACCGCAAGATATACAGTGACAATGCTATCTCTTGGGGCACATGGTTCTGACTGTGCTTTAAATGGCTGATTTTTTTCTGGCGCGTAATTCAAAATATCCCAGAACATCTTTACTCTCGCGAAGTATTCTCGAATACTGGTAAGATAGGCTCTTCTTGATGTTGGCATCTTAGCGTTGTATGCTTGTATGTTCTTCACATCAAGGCCAAGGTGTTCTGCTTGATATATTGCTCGCTCGTTATGAAACTTTTGGGATATAATTGTAAAACTCTTCAATCCATACACCTTGTTTGCATTGATCACAGAGCATATAGTCCTAAAGCCTTTGCCATCCATAATAATTGCACTAGCTGGTACACCACGTGCTACTAGCGAATCCATCATACATTCAGGCTCATTGATGCCATCCAAACTATCCTCATCGCCACTAATTAGAATCTTCTCAATTTTCCTTGCTTTATACAACTGTTCTGCTGCATCAAGTCGATAAATGAAAAAATAGTTTGTAACCTTAGTCAACCGAGCCTGTGGAGTTGTTCCTAACAATAATCCTACTTTTGCAGGTCTTATGCTGTCTATCTCAGAAAAAGCTTTGCCGTCTGCATTACCAACAACAATTCTATTGCAAATCAACATAATACCGATACATAAAACGATCAAGGCACAGGTTATTATAAATAGAAACTTAACTACTTTTCTCATAATTATGTTTAATCCACAATTTGTTTTATCCATTTTGGCAATTTTCCAAAACTATCCGGGAAATGATTCTTCGTTTGATACAATAATATACCAGTAATAACCAATAAAACAAACAGACCTATCGCAATAAAAGGTATAGCTCGCCAAATTATACATGATACATTCACAATTACATTATTACTGGAATCTGGCAAAATCAAGAACACCAAAACCCATATTAATAGACAGATTTTAGCTATCCGATAAAATTTCGTGTCACCATATTGAATCCCTTTTGGCGATTTCTTTTTATACCCCATAACTCTAGTAAATATATGTTTCTGTTTATGTTGTGATGTAGATTGATTTTTAACATGACAAATCTCGATATCATTTTTTTATCATTAAATATGAAATATCTTTTACCTCCAAATTCTTCACATGTATAATAAAAAACAAAGTGTCTTCTTTGTAAATACTAACTCTTTCTGTATTAGTATTAATATCATAATCTTTAAGAGGCAATTTGATAACATCATCAACTTGCAGGTGAGTGTTAAGATATGGTGTATACACTATTGTCCCCATCTTGTCTCTTTTGTTTCCTGACCAGAAGCACATTACTTTACCTTCTTTAAAATAATACAATGGATTATGATTATCTTCATCTGAACTTTTCATATATATGTATTCATTGGGCTCTCCAACTATTGCACATAAATCATTATAGTACATATCAGGTTTGATTCCTCTGAACATAGTAGTATCACAGAAAAGACCAATCTCGATGTCCTTAACTACAATTTTCGCACTATTATCACAAGATGTAATGAATAGTAGTACAAAAATTAATAATAGGCTTCTTATGCTAATCCTCATTTTTCCAAGTCAATCTTCTTTCTATTGAGATTTCCTTTTAATAAGTAAGCTCCGGCGATTGCCATAAGGCCTAAATATAAGGGTATTGCCGGAGTAGCAGCATATCCATATGCCCAGCCATAAGCATATCCATATGCACAATTACCTCCCCACGCGCCACTATCTGTATCACTGCCATAATCAGAGCCAGAAATACAATTCCAACTTTCAGGGAAAGATTCAAAGCCAATCTCTGCGCCAAATAAGTTAAATATAAATATAAAGACTCCAATAACGGGTGGAATTAGAAAAATAATACCAAGTTTTGCTTCCCAGTTCAACCTCCAATAATCTTTTGGCAAATTGAACAACCATTTCCATAATGATTTAAATAAAGAATTCATACGAACACTCATACCTATCTATTTTTTTACTGAAAGAAAAACACTATCATTGTTCAAATTGGATACTATTAATTATTTCGTCAATAGGAACTTCTTCTTTTACATTATACCATGCACTGAGAACACAGTATTTATGCATCTTATAGTTATAAACGACAGAAAAATCCCAAAAAAACTGAGGTTCAGATTGGAATTTTTCTATTTTTCTATAACATTTCCCTGCATTTATATCAATGACTTCATCAGTTTTTAATTCATGAGGATAATTTGTCATTGCGCTATCTTTACTTTGAAACCACATTTCTTCAAAATCAGTGTTCCTAAAAGTAGCTGCTAATCCACTAATTATACGAATTTCATAAGATGATTTTTCCTTTTTATCAGTTATAACAAGCACTTTTCCACCATCTTCAACATCAATAAACTCGTGTTTAGTGCCTTGGGGTAATTTTAGAATATACAATCCGTCTGTTATTTCGTTCTCATTCAATTTGTTTTCGTCAATTACATACGATGTAGAATCGACATCTGAGAGATCTATATCGTCAACGACAGAATCCCGTGAATAAGATGGAGGGACAATAGTACTCAAAATAAACATACTTATAGGTACAAATAATAAAGTCCCAATAATTAATTGGTCATTTTTACATAAGGCCCTTTTCTCTACAGGGAAAAATTCATTGATATATTTTGAATACTTGAAATATAACAGCCATAATACTCCGACTATCAAGCCCCATAGAACTCTAATCGAGGGCATCTCATTATAATTAAAATCTTGCAATATTTTGATAAGATTAATCACTATAGAAATCCACAAATACACATTTGCTAAACCAATGGCATTGGGTTTCTTTTTAACTATTGCCCAAAATGTATAACCGCAAAGGCTACACATGCTTATAGCATAGGAAATTACATATGCCAATAATGGAAAGTTGTAGCTATCCCAATTCTGAGATACTGCTATCCATGTTTGGAAAAATGTATATATACCACTTATGGCGACACCACACAGAAAGAGCAACAACCAAATAGACACACCTTTGCCTTTCTCCTGATGTTTTTTCTTCTCTTCTTCTTGGGCTATGATGGTATTTACCATCTCTTCATCATAATCAATATGAGATTTCAGTTTCTGCTGTACTAATTCTACAAAACCAGGTGCATAATCCACCTTATTAGCAAGGATTTTTGCCAACTCTTCAATACTCTTGTTTGCTATTTCCTTTTCCCAATCTTGTTCAAAAGGATTCTTCTTTTCTGTTTCCATATTGAATAGTATTAATATAATTAAACATATTCTCTACACTTATCCTCCACCCAGTTGATTCACTCATTCGTTCATCAGTTGGCCCGACGATATCATAGGCTGGTTTAACGGATAGTTTTACGAAACACCAACCAAGGTATAATGCTGGTCCATTTCTTATGAGGGTAAAGGGCCGGGACGCCAATATCAAAACGAATACCATCACGATTTCTATAATAAGAGTAGCAATCGGCTCCACCTGTGATATAAATAGCGTCAATAAAACCATATTCACGGAGAGCATCTGCGAAGTCCCATAGGGTTTCCTTGTGGCGCGTTGCAATGAAGTAAAGCTGATCGCCGATGCGACCAATAGCTCGACGCTCTACCTTACCATGTAGAAAAAAACGACTGGGAATCGTACCGTTACTGACAAGGATGAACTGGCGAAAGAAAGAGCCACCTTGTTCTAGAACGAAGTCCTTAACTTTCTCGCTACGCGATATGCCAATGACGCTATTGTTGCCCAACATAGCCATATAGCCAAGGCGATGTGTGTCACTTTGGTATTCTTTACCATCAGCGACAAGAGAACCAATGTAAGTGCTATCAGCTTTATGGTCTGCCGAACGGCAGTAGAGATAGACGGAGGTGTCAGCAGTGTCTGGCTCCTCGAACTCGATGGAGGCTTTCAATCCATGAATAGCATAAAAGTCCATCGCAACTCCAAGTATGCTATCGCTAGTCATCACAACCTCAGGTTTTCCCTGCGTGGCTGGCCGCTGAAGCTTCTCGATATTTTGCTCTGGTGTGACAGAAACTGTTATACCGATGTTATAATAGTAATTCCAGAAATAATAGCCAGCGAGGACAGCAATCATCAAACAACCAACAGCTATCAATGCAAGGAATCGCTTCAGCCACTTCTGTTTTTGGGAAGGGACAATAACCTTCGTCACAGACTCTTTTGCCTGCGGCTGCTCATCTCGTTCGATAATGATGATGGGCACTTCTGGTTTCTGCATATTTATATCATCCATTGTCTACCCCTTTCTCGTTTTCTAGTAATTCCTTCAGCTGCTTTAGTGCCTCGCGAGACACGCCAATGGGTTTGATGTCGCTCTTTATCTGCTGGCCAGAGAATATAAGTATCTGTTCTGTGAGATTAATGACATGAATATAGCGCTTGTTGACGATGAGACTTCTCCCAACACGGGCAAACATATTGTTTTGCAACTGTTGGAACACCTCGTCAAAAAAATGAAGTTGGAATGTCATCTTACGACTTTTGCCATTGGTCAGTACAAGGTCAGAATAGTTGCCATCGGCACGGACATATACAATCTCATCCGTGGCGACTCGCACCAATTCGGTGCTGGTAGATATTCTGAGCCATTCCATACACTAACTGGTTTAATTTTGCAAATATACACATAATTATTGAAAGTAATGAGAAATATACATCATTTTTAACTTAGTTTACCGACACCACCCATCACTTACGTAAATGGTATCTCCTTTAAGAGGAATAAAGACTTGTATATAATCACCATCCCAGTCATTAACCATTTCCCCATCTAATTCTACTTGACGGATATGTGTGCCTTTGGTCCTGTCAATAGGTCTATCGGGATAAATAAAGTAGTGATAGCCAAATGAATCTTTGCTCCAACAGCAGGAGTCTTTTTTGCATACTGTCCTAAGTTCAAGAAAGAAATCCTTTTCCAAAGGCTTGTTCGGTACAAACTTAATGGCTGTCTCACAAGAGCTGAAATCATCATGCCAGGATGAGTCTACGGGTGTAACTTCAGGGAATTCGACTCCTGTTATTCTCTTAAGATCTACATTTGTACGATAAGGAATCGATTGGGGAATTCCTTTTTCTGTCTGAAACATTGAGTACATTATCAATATGCATAAGGCAATACAATAGATTAACATCATGCATGGAGAGATTATAAACAAAAGCCAGCTCTTAATAGGACCAAATCTCTTGGGGTGAAGAATCAACGGGAAAGGGAATAAGCTCCAATACAAGAAAAACTTTGCCTTTTCGTTCCACTTCCCTTGCACAACTCGACGAATCGTTAATACTATGATGCCGATCCAAATTATCAAAAAACATCCAAAAAGTCCCATGTTGTTTCAATACCCTATGATTTACTGACAAAATTCCAAAGCAGCAAGGGCTTCTTCTCTTTGTTGACAAGTGACCACAGATAATTCATTCCCCTTGAAGAAACAGTAACGCATCCTTTACAGCTGGCACGATGAAGAGGAATATACTTTTTCCAACACCACTTGTCTACCCAATAAGAACTATGAATCATCAACCCTCTTGCGTAAGAAGACTGATTATCCAAATCCATTCCCTTTAGTCGAAAGCTGCGTTTAAGGCTATTGCCATGTTCTTTAGTGATCCAAAATCGTCCCAAGGAAGAGCATTCGCTTCCGGGCTTATTACTAAAAACAGGTCGTTCGTCAGTACTTCCACCTCCAGGGCCGTGCATCACATAAGTACTGGCAACAATCTTTTTCTGATGGAAATCCCAGACGAACAGGCGTGGTGTGCCAGATGGGATGCCATAGTCCACAAATAGGGCATAGTGCTCATTCATATTATGACGCTTTGCAAAAGCTAAAGCCTTCTCCGCACGTTCCTCAATCGTTTTGTATTCTCTGCGATCAGGCCATTCAGGCAGTCCATAATATTTCCATGCCCAGTGTAAGCCAAAGATACTGATGGCCAAAAAGAGCATCAAAACAATCGTGGCGCAGCCCCATTTCTTTTTTCTTCTCATTCCTCATTTTCTTTTGATACTGCTGTGAGTACCGCAATGGATACACACAGCAGTATGATTTCCACATAGACCATCATAGATATTGGTTGACTAACCTTTTGATAAGCCTTGTCACTTCGCCAATAGACGCTTTCTTGTAGAGTTTCCCTTCAACTTTGTCCACCACTTCAAAGTTTGTAGACTTGATTTTCGAGGCATCGCTCATGTTGTAGTCACTAGCATTGCAAGGAGAATAAACCTCGCACTGTATCCCACTCTTCTTGTAGTAGATGGTCAGTGTACGTCCATCATTAAACTGCGTTGTCTGTTTTACCACAATGTTTGCTGGGACTTGTGCCGTTACGCTCTTTTTGTTAGATTTCGCACTAACCGGCGTTGATGCCATCATGCTCATGAGCACAATCATCAAGGAAAATAATAACTGCTTCATAGATACTTCTTATCTCGTTTGACAATGCAAAATTAATATGTTTGTTCAATCTGGAGAAGAAAAAAACGCAGGTCTGTATGAACCTATGGGATTATTGTATGAGTCATTATATTTTGAGCACACTGCTACAGTATGAGCATAACGCATTCTTACCTTTGTATCGAGGATGCCCTTTGGCCGCTTGCATTAAGCATGAAGGATTGTCCTTGGGGCAATGGTTATATGTGAAGTAAGTGTGAATGAACTCATGGCATACTACCTTCCAAAAATCTTTTCTGTCTTTTACCCTGAATGTTGAAGCCACACAGGCGTTGCCTGGAATAAGGCTCAGTCCTTGTACGCCCCAATCCTTCTTGCCATGTATGCTGCAAGAAATGTCCTTATGAGTCAATCCTATATATATGTTATGCTTGTTGGCATCTGCCGCCATTGAATGTATCATTTTCTCTGCTCTATACCTTGTCTTAGCATCGTTCATTAGTGTATCAGACAGTGGCAACGAAGGGTGTACTTCATAGTCCAATTCCACACCAAATATCTCTTCGATTTTTTTTGTTAGTTCTTTCCCCAACTTGTCAGCCTCTCGTTGGCTGAAGTTACCATATGGTTGGAGGTGTATCGTTGGAGGACATAAGCACTTGGCTTCGATCTCACCATAAAGCCCGTTGCCTTCACCACGATTCTTGGAACAACTTGCCGTACATATTACGGCACATAACAAAAGTATATCTATTTTCAATCTCATAGTCATATTTCAATTCGTGATTATCCTATTAGAAGTGTTTCAAATCTGTGGCTTTATAATGGAATACGGAGAGTATCAGATTGTCAGCGTCCTCATCCAACATAAACCATGGAGAACGGAAGGGATTCTCAAAATTCCGCATTACATGGATTTCACGCGCTGGGGTGTTCCCTTCTGCCAGAAGATATGCTTTCTTGCCCTTTTTGTTGGTTGCTACATCAACTACCATTACTGCATGACCGTATTGCTGACCGTAACGGGCAGGATAGACAAACACATCGCCAGGCTGCATATCGGCCAAGCGTCTCGTAGTCATCTCCCGACTCAAAGAGAAGGTGCTGGCAACTCCATAGAGATTCCTCAGATAACGCTCAAAAGACCTGCGAGAGCTACCACCTCCATAGCTCATCGTCTTCCCATTTACATTCTGAAATCTGATACGGCCATATTGTCTTGTGTTAAAGAGGTATTCGGCTCTCAACCGCATACATACGTCTGCACACTGCTCTGCATTCGACAGCAGCGGCAAATCTATCACGGCATAATTCAACGATTGGAACCGTGCTTCACCACCAGTATAGAGCTGAACTCTTGAACCTCTTCCTTTCAGCGGAAGGCTCCGCAGGAAGTTCGTATAAGTCACATCGTCGCCACTAATACGCTCATATCCCCATGGCTCTGGAATGTCACCAATGGTCTGATAGTTGTTGGGATTGCTTGTTTTACTGCCATAGAGAATCCATATGGCAAATCCACCAACAACCATTATTGCCAGGAGTGTTCCCACAAATGTCCATTTAAGAATCTTCTTCATCTTCATTTTTATTATTTTGATGCAAAAATAGCCATATTATGACAAACAAGAAAGAAAATCCCACCACGTTGTATGAACTGGCGGGATTAATGTATAAGTTATACGGCTGAATCTTTACTATTCCAAATATTTACTCAGTAATCTCTTATTTTCGTCAGAAGCAGAATCTTGCATAACTACAGCTGTGTTGTTATTATGATTGGCAACTATGATGCTATAGCCTTTGTCCGTAAGCAAAGGAGCATGGAGGCGTACCTCCATTTCTATACTCGATTCTGAATTTATCATGATTACTCCAGGATTGTCACTGCCGGCATCCATCATAGCCGCTTGTCTGTAACCATGAGATTTCATCTCTTGTATAACCCATCCTAAGTTTATTTCAAAATCATAAGGGTACTTTTCTCTAAAACAGCTTTCCAGCCCTTTCCCCAACAACCAAAATACTCCTTTGATGGTCTTAACGACTAGCCATATAAGAGTGATTGCACCAATACCCATCAAAATGATTTGGTAGATTTCCATTATTTGCAGTTTTTAGAATAGAAAATAGCAGATTATGACATTTACTCCTATGAGGATGAGATAGAAGAGTATAAATATGAGTAGGTTTACCATTTGATAAGTTGTATGCCACTTCTTGGCTAATAGCTGCAAATCCATTACACAAAGGTCAAACGCATCGTTGAATGGCAAGTGATAGTGTTGTAGCATCTTGATGAATGCATACACATAAGCTATTCCATATATTGCCAAAATGATGGCAAGGAAGAGCCAACCTACCGAGAATGACTCTAACAACTTGTAGATAGCTATTCCAAAGGGAGCCAGTCCTGACAATGCTAAAACAGCACCCTGTACCCAGAGGTTGAACACTACAGAGATCTGCTTGTAGGTAAGTCCGAAGAGCTTACCTAACAAGAGCAGGAATAATACGCACAATCCGAATGGCAACAATGCCAAGTCAATCCATCTGAATTTTCTTATCATCAAACTCATTATTTAATGATTAACTGTGATTTGCTTTATATATATGTACTGGGGATAATGCCCCAAAACAGTGAGAGTGACCGGACAAATCCATATTTCCCGGGTGAATCCTTCAAGTCCATTAACCTTGTACGTAGCTCCTGCAAACAGACCAGAAAACTGCTTTACACATTCGAAATAGCCCATCATACTTGTTAGCTTCTTCTTTGACGGACGAACAAGTACGCTTACGCGATTTTCTTTCTTTGTATCAAGAAAGGACAGGAGATGGTTGGATCCCGCTACCATTGCTAAATTGTAGCGATCACCTGGCCAAGGCATGTCGATGTACCAAAGTTTATCCTCTGGCACATAGACAAATGTGAGGTCATACACTTTACGACGAAAGCCGCAGATTCCTTTTGCATAAACCCATGCGAGTTTAGCATACATGATTGTACGATTAAACATATGAACAAGATTTTGTGAATCGCTTCTGGGAGTCTCCCAAATGCGGCTGCAAAGTTACAACTATTTTTCGAAATCTCCAAATCATATCAATCGTCTGACTATCAATCAATTGACTGTTTGGCACAGTTTTTGCTGTTTTCGGACTTTGGCGTAAAAATCAGTTTACTTGGGCATTTTCTTCTTGTTCTCTGAGCTTGGCCATTTCGCTGCTAACCATGTGATGGGCGGTAAAAAAGTCGCCTAACTCATTCCTCAGATAACCTTCCAAATTTGGCATCTGAGGTATGAACGGGAAAATTGACTTGCAATGAACATCGACAGTATTTCCTTCTTCATTGATAGTATAGACTGTCATAGTCGCACAATTGAGATTGGCATGATTAACCGCCTTTCTTAATCTGGAGAACTCGTCAACGTTATACAATTCTACATGTCCCCAATAAGTATCCCAAATGCGCACATAAAAACCCTCATTTGTAGCACTGGCCACAAAGTTCTCACCTTGATATCCGAAGGAAATATATCCTTCGTCTGGATCAATCTCATACTGGCATCCCATCTTGGTAAGTGTTTCTAAAAACAGATCTTTGGTGCCTTTACTTTCTTCTTCAGGTTTATCCTCAATTAATTTCAAACTTGATTCGACCTCTTTTATTTTACTCTCAATATATTCTGATCTGGCACACTTCTCATAGAATTGATGAGCATTAAGATAGTATTCATAGGCCTTGATATTATCATCTGTCAGGTAGTACATATATCCCATATTATTGTACGCCTCTGCAGTGTCAGGATGTTCTAAGCCAAATATTTTCTCTGTGACATTCAAACTCCGTTCACAATAATCGATGGCTCCTTGATGATCATCCATTTTAAACTTCAACCATGCCAATGCCATATATGATGCAGCGGTATTAACATGCTCAGGCCCTAACATTTTCTCACTTATCTCCAATGACTTTGTAAAATAGTCTGATGCTTGCGAAAGGCCTCCAATATTATAGTGCACGAATCCTATGCCTGTATATATGATTGCGGTTTCCGGATGATTCAGACCCAATACATTTTCATAGATTCTTACTGCTTTAGAGCAATATTCTAATGCATTAGAATTGTTGCCCATATAATAATAAGACAATCCAACGCCATGATATGCAATCGCTGTTTTACGATTTTCAATACCCAAGGTGCTTTCATAGATCTTTAACGCCTCTAAATAGTTTTCCAAGGCATTAGAATAGTCTTCTTGTTTCGTCAAGAGCATTCCGATGTTCGAATATGACTCTGCCATACTGGGATGGTTTGTACCAACAACCTCTTCGCAGATAGCCTTTGCCTTTTGAAACAGCTCTGATGCTTTGTCATAATGGCCTCGGAAAATGTAAACAAGCCCAGTGTCATTGTAAGATTCTGCAGTATCAACATGTTTTTCGCCATGGATTTTCTTACGAATTTCCAATGCCTTCATGTTATATTCTAAAGCTTTCGGATAGTCACATAGGTTTCTGAGCGTTTCTCCGATTTCATGATAGGCCGAAGCTGTAGCAGAATGCTCCTGTCCGTATAAAGATTCACGTAGAGTTATCAAGTCTGAATATTTGGACAACGCATCTTTATATAGGCCGTAATCTAAGAAGAACTTTGCAGAATCGGCCAATAATGACTCGTAACCCTTGTCCTCCAAGCCACCTTCTGCAGCTATGTTGTTTGCTTGTTTATAAATATCAGCAGCTCTATGAATTCGTTCATCAACAGGAACTGCAGAATCACTCATTACGGTTTTAGCCAGAGACTGTAAAGCCTCTACTTGTTCATTGATACCTTCTTTTTCTCTCATAAAGTATTTTTTACTGTTGAAAATTCCCATATTCTTAGCATTAGTCTACCTATATCAGAAGAATGCATCAAGCACTTTTTCGAAGATGTCATTGGGTGAGACCCGGTTAAAGAGATTCATGCATGTCTGGAGTTTCAGCACATCGATGCTGCTACCCATAATGGCATCTATATCCCGTTGACCTTCATGGGCGAGCAAAGCCTCGGAGATTTCCCGAAGTCGTTTGCCAAGGACGGGATGGGCAAGATATGCACGAGCTTCGTCAATGCCATCAAGACCATAATACTCTGAATTATAGCTGTGGCCAAGCCCTTTTTGCTGAGGAAAGATATACCAGATCCAATGTCCGCGCTTGCGTCCATTCCGGATATCGTCAAGGGCATCAGCGTAGTCAGCAGCCTGTGCTGTCAGGAATCGATCCAAGTCATATTCCTTTGCTGATGGCTCTCCGATAATATCCCAGAAAGTGGCGGGAAGAGTAACATTCTCCACATCGCGGCAGCATTCAAAGAGTGGTGCTACCTCACCTATAGAATAACCTGCTATGCCGCAACCGATCTCCGTAACCAAAAAGCGCTTTTCTGGGTTAGCATTTGCAAAATCGCAGAATTCCTTGACATATTCGCCCATGACTCCAAGTCCACTCATCGATGGGATGGCATAGCTTTTCCCCTGTAGGCCATTGCCTTGTCCCATAATGGCACCAAAGTTCTCATGTGCAGCTTTGGCGGCTCCACCATAGTGTAGGCCCTGTTCGTTTGAGCCAAACACGAACACTTCGTTTGGTGCTAAGCGAGTAATCACATCTGGTGTGATGCGAGTATCTGGATTATTAGGAGAAGCTTCGAGTTTCTTCAATTCCTCGGCTTGCACTATCTCAACCTGCTTTTTCCATTCCACCAGAAAATCCTTCATGTTGAACTTCACGTCATCCAGCTCTTCTTTTTTGAAGATACCACTCTTAGCCACATATTCCCTGATTTTCTTTTTGAGGGTAGCCTCAGTCTTGAAAACCGCCAGTTTCTTAGGGTCAGCCTTAAAAGAGAAAGACTTTCCGGTCTTTTTCCCGTTAACTGTTTCAAACTTGATTGCTGTAATCTGAATTTCCATATGCTTAAGATCTATTATTGTAAAACAAAGAAAGGACTGCGCCATAATGGAGAACACCTTCGGGCGTCAGGTATAACATCGTACCGTTCTTTTCAATGTAATGGTTGTTTAGCAAGAAGCCCAACTCCTTTTCAAATACTATATCAGGATCTAAATGAAGAATATTCTCCATCACAGACAAGTCGAACATTCCGCAGTAGCCACTGATGGCTACATATTTTGAAAGAAGCTCTCTTGGCGGAAGTTTATAAGAGTCACCATCTTTCTCAAATGTCTTCTTAGAAAGGCATGATTTCAGCGACTCACCATTTTTCCCGATGTTATACGAAAGTCCGGTATCGTTTTTACTCTGTGCTGCAATACCGAATCCCTTATAGGAGCCATTCTTCATCATGCGATGCTGGAGGTATGATGACAAGCCATTGTCACCAATCAACGAGAATGTATTCATACCAAAGCGACCTTTATATCCCAGTCCTATTATCAAATCATAGAGGTACGAATACTGCTCAAAACGTTGCTCAGCAGTCGCAATAGGATACCTGTTTAACATATTTGTTCGCAGTTCATAAACAGTAAGGTGTTCGGGCATTAATCTTTCCACGACCTTCATTGTTGCTTTCATTTCTTCTTTCGTCTGATGGACAAACCCATACATAAGATCCAGGTTGATGGTGCTGATGCCCTGCTCTCTACAGATGTGGAAGATATCAGCCATCCTTTGTGTTTGTCCATTATCCCTGTTGTTATCTCGCAGAAAGGTGCAATTCGTGCTCTGCAATCCGAAGGAGATTCGGCTGAAGATATCAGAATGTTCGCTAAGGATTGCTATCTTGTTCTCGTCAATTGTATTAAACGTCGCTTCTATACTGCCCTTAAAGTCTTCTGCCATTTTGATACGTCTCACATATCTGGCAGCCATATTAATAAGCATCGCAAAGTTTTCAGTGCTTAAGGCTGTCGGAGTGCCACCTCCGATATCAAATCCTCTCAAAATGGTTTCCCCTGTGACAGATTGCCCCATGAACTCACGCACATCGCTGTCAACGATATCCAGATATTCACGTTCTACCGAATCTGATGTCTTTTTATACTTGACGTATTCGCAATATCTGCACAAACTTTGGCAGAAAGGTATGTGTATGTAAAACGACAAGTCATCGACATCATCAAACGACAACGTATCTGATACCTTCCATGTACTCCAGTCTGAAGGATGCAATGGATAGGAAGTGTTATAATCGCTTATTTCTTTTCTGGTCTCAAATAGTTTCTCCGTCTCTGTCATTCTTAGTATATTATATTGTTATCGTGAAACCCTTGCCTAAGATACTGGCCGTCGAAGACAACCGACGATTTACAATAGTTCGGGTTCATATAATTACGCATATAGATTTCCACCATTTTGCCATCTCTGTTATAGAGATAGTTGCTGCATTTGCAATTCTTTCCTCTGTTCTTGGATTTGGTAAAATAGACGTGAGGAATGCTGTCAATCCGTATCTCTTCAAGATCAACGAAATGTTCCTTGCAGTATTGGTTGACAGGCATAAGGCCGACAAATCCGATTCTGGGAATACCAATATCAATTGTCTTGTCGAGCATCTTCCTGGCTTCCTCGGGTGAATCTATATACCCCTTGATGAGGTTACAACTCAGATTCAGTTTGTCGATGTCTATACCTTCAAATTCTATTGCCTTTGAAGGTATGTGGCAGTTGTATATGTCAGAGAGAACACTCATGTCATAATGGTGCATGGAAATAGAGATGGAATCGAAACGTGCTATGCGCATCATTTCCTGTGACTTTGGCAGCAAGCCATTCGTGTTCAAATGTAAGTGGATGGGCTTATATTTGGGTGATGCATTGAGTTTCTCTATGATTCGGTTCACTGTTTCCGGCACGACGGAAGGTTCACCTCCAGTGATGTTCAATCTGTTTAAGATAATGCGCTGATTGAATATTTCATCAATACATTCAAATAGTTTATCCACATCAAACAGATGTCGCTCCTGTGTGTGAACGGCATTTGAGCAGAAAGAACAGTTCGCATTACATGCATTCGTCACCTTGACGAAAAGATTAAGGCTTGGAGGAATGGGAACTCCCATGGAGTCCCCGTTCCTGCATCCCATGCGTTTAATCAGGATGTTACGACCAAACAGTTTATACTCAATCATTGATGAAGTTTAATCCTCTGTCCTTTTATCAATAATTCTCTGAAGTAATGCCTGCTCGTACCTATACGGATAACGATTGGGGCCTTTACCTTCGCCACAAGATTCTATGTACTTCCTCTCGTTCTCTACCGCTACCAGAACTGGCCCGTAAAAATCTTCTGTATTTGGGAAAAAGACCTCAGGATGGCAAGGCCCGTCGTCAGAATAGTGAGCATCCACTAACGCTTCAAATCCCATTTCCTTTCTGCACGTCTGATACTCGTCAATCATCTTTTTCTGAAGTTTCTCGTTATCGAGAACGCCATTTCCATCCGATACATATTCCCACAGGGATTCAAGAGCCCAGAAAAAGGCAAAATAGGGATACGCATGTCCACCCATAGGAAAACCGTAGAACATTCTATCATTGAGATAGCTTTTACTATGGTCTCCATCAGGTGTCTCTTCATTAAATATGTGTTGGCAAAAGTCTTCACGGATTTGTTCTACAGAGGTATATTTGCGAAAACAGTTGAAATACATCAGCAATCCAACAAATTTGAAAACGTCGCGTTGAGCCATTACTCTTTCAAACTTGTCATCCTTATCGGTTGTGATGCTTTCAAGAAGCTTTTCTCTTAGTGCATCACAATCAAGTTGACCATCACGGAAAAGGCTCTCATCATTCAACAATCCAGCCTTAATACGCTGCCGCGTCAACTCCCCGATCGTTCCCCGTTTCATATATCTGTCCATGATAGGGGCCATTCCTTCAAACACTTCTTTAGCAGATTTGAAATGTTTTTCCTCGTTGAGCACCTTAATAATATCGCAGAGAGTTTGCACTTGACCATATTCCTCTTGGGTGGAAGAACGTAGCGATGTAAATTGTTTTTGTTCCATATTCATTTATTTTAAGTTTCTATTGTTCGTATCGTCTATACTATAATACCAAATCTCGCAAAAAAGTAACCAATTACAAATCATTGCCACCTGTATTTGTTCTTGATCTGTCTAAAAACAGGAATGTCTGAAACTGAGTCAAATAATAGGATGCTTGATCTGAACTTGATAATGTCATCACCGAATATCTCGTAAGCAGAATACTTGTTGTTAAGTACCTCCTCAGAGATTTCAACAAGATGGTGTCTTAATACGGGGTGGTTAATGTACTGGTAGGCTTCTAATCGTCCATTGATGCCATAAAATAACGCTGGGCGACTATGAGTTCCTTTAATACCTGCCATTTGTGGGAAGATATACCAGATCCAATGAGTTCTCTTACATCCAGACTTGACTTCTTGGAGTGCTTGGGCATAGGAGCTGACTTCGTCACCCTCGTTAACACCTCGGCCTGCACCATCGTGAGCATTCAGAAACCTCCTTAGATTAGGGCATCTTTCATTAACAATTGACTCTATGAAAAGATTATCTTGACCTATCTGACTATCAAGCCAATTCATCAATTGATGCGCTTCAAGACAGCCTAATAGGGCGAACTCTATCAGACTTGCCCTAAGAATTCTGATTTTATTGCTATCATGTATCTTTGAAGCGATGTCTTGTTGGAGCAATGACAAGCACCAAGGCTTATAGCAATTGTTCATGAAATCGTCGTCAATACTCAAAGCCATAAACCCGAATCGAGTTAAGACGAAAACATCATTTGCATTTTGTGTCCCTTCATACACAGGGAATAGAGACAACAGCTCCGCCAAATCATTTTTTGTTTCTGTTTTACGCTTCAAGGATATAAAGGCTTTATAGTCTTCATATAGCTTGATGTCATGTTCCGTTTTTGGAAATCTGTTATATACAAAGTCCTTGTCTATCTTATTCATATATTCCTAATAAGATCATTTCCAGCCATACTTCCTTAATACCTGTTTGAAAACAGGTTCATCAGAGATAGAGGCAAACAAGAGCATGCATGTGCGCAGTTTCATCACGCCCAAATTGCTGAAGATTTCAAATATCGGCTTGTCTATTTTCAAAAGAACCTGTGCTGCCTCAATTAGTCTTTCTCTCAATATCGGATGTTCGAAGTATGCTTTCGCCTCTTCACGTCCATCAAGTCCATAGAAATCAGTCAACTGACTAGTCCCTTTTCTTTTTAGCTGAGGATATACATATCTTATCCAGCATTCGAATCCAAGGTTGCCTTCCTGGATTTCTTTCAAAGCCAGTTCATACAAAGTGTTTTCACCTCTTTTACCGTCTTGTGCGGTTAAGAATCTTTGTAGATCTCCCATACGTTCTCAGTCTTTCAATCCAAGTTCCTTCATTTTGTCATCAGCCAGGTTCATGGGCTTTATCCACATGTAGTCGGGATATTGACCCAGCACGAAGAGAGTAACGGGACACAACCAGATGAAGCCTCCGAAGGAATTGGCAGCTACAAGGTCAACCTGATAGTGGGCGCCTCCGGTAATGCTGGAATCTTGCTTCTCTATTCGGAACCATCCTTTGGGCATCCTGTCAGAAACGATGTTTACGCAAACCTTGATTTTGGTGTGAGTTCCATCGTAAGAAAGTATCTCGCAGAGATCATCGGCTCCTTCCACCATCATCAGATTGTGGTGATCGAAAGGCCAGTCAGGGTAGTCCACATACCAACATCCATCGTCTTCTTTGGTAAAAGAGATGGTGTACTCGTCTTGACGACCAAAATACTTCTTCGACATCATCGAAGCTGCTTTCATCAAATCAGTAATTGAATAGTCCATTAATTGTTTATTAAGTTAAACCTCGCATTATATATTACCAAAAACTCAGAAAAGGTAAACAACTGAAATGTTAGAATTCCAGGCGGAAGCCTTTTTCTTTCATTTCGTTGTAACTCTCTGGGTTGAACTTATAGAGGAAAGCAATCTTCTTGTTGGGCATTGGCAGTGTCTCATCGAGCTGGGTCAGAATGCCAAGCTTCAGCATTTTATTGCAAAAGTTACGTCTGTCGAACTTGACACTGAGGATGGCCTCATACAGATGTTGCAGTTGGGTCATGGTGAATTTCTCCGGCAACAACTCAAAGCCAATCGGCTCGAAGTGAATCTGACGACGAAGCTCATTAGTAGCCTCTCGTAATATCAAGTCGTGGTCGAATGCCAGTGAAGGCACTTTGTCGAGTGGGAACCACTGTGCCTTTGCGGCATCATCGCCTGCCTTTACCTCGCTGATACGCACCAAGGCAAAGTAGGCAATGGTGATGACTCGCTCACGAGGGTCACGGTCCACACCAGAGAAGGCATGAAACTGATGGATGTAGGCATCCTCCAGTCCTGTTTCTTCTTTAAGTTCGCGTTTGGCACCTTGAAGGGCCGTCTCGTCCATTTTCAGGAATCCGCCAGGGAAAGCCCAACGTCCTTTGAAAGGCTCAATGCCTCGTTCTATCAGTAAGACATTGAGCTTTGTCCCGTCAAATCCGAAAATCACGCAATCCGTTGTGACACACGGATGCGGATATTTGTAATGATACTTCAGTTCTTCCATATATTGTCGTATTTAGTCGTTTATGCAGCCAGAGGCAGATTCTTAAAATCCGCCTCATTTTCTTTCATCATTTCTATCATCCTCCTTAACACTTTATTCTTTTTACTCTTTACACTATTTCCATTCCTATAACCAATTTTCTTCGCAATTTCCTCCATTTTACAACCATCCACATAATAACTCTCCAATATCATCCTATCCACTTCCTTCAACTTACTCCAGATTCTATCCAACTTCTCATATCTTTCATCCTCATTTCCTCTTTCATCCATCACATCAAAGATCTCCTCAATTCCCCTTTCATCATCCTCTCTCACTTCATAACCTCTTTTCATTATCCTATCCAAACTCTCTATATCCTCATTAACCTTTCTCAAATAATGCATCCCAATATTCCTACAAACCCTAACCAGATAACCAACCATACTCTTTTCCTTCAACTTAAACTCCTTATCCATCATCTTTCCCCACAACACCAAACATCCATCATTATAAACCTCCTCCAAATCTTCATACCTTAAACTCTTAAACCTTCCCATCAACCTCATCAACACATTCTCTCTTTCACCATCCACCACCTTATTAAATAAATAAGTACTCACACTAAGAAGTCCACTCTTTTCTTCCTTCAGAGTCAACTTCTCAACATTCTCATTCTCAAAACCACTTACCTTAATTCTTACTACCATACCCTTCATTTTTAATTATTGCGTAATATTTACGCTGCAAAAGTACAAAGAATATTTTATTCTTGCAAGAAAAATGCGTATTTTTTACGCAATTGATTACTTTTTTCTTCTTTTTGGCAATATATTATGCCCGCTTTTGGGTAAAATGTGATTTAAAATGGTGTTTTATGATGAAAATTAATGTGTATTCGGAAAAAAATGGTAATTTTGCTTCTAATTCGAAAATGAAGCCCATGATTATCATTGAGTCAAAGAAAAAGACATTGGAATCGCTAAAGGCTCAGTACCCTGATGCGATGATCATCGACGTGACGAGTCATGCCCAGGATGAATTCGTCAAGTTCAGTCCCTTCTATCCCAATGGTGGTATTCCAGTTCCGTTTACGGATGACATTGCTGTTTCTGTTGAAGGTATTTGGCAAGGACTGAAGGTTTTCGAGGATGCCGACGTAGACCCAACCTTTTTCTCGAAGCGCGACATGAAGAACCTAAAACGTACCGTAAGGAAGTTTGGTCCCTGTCTCGGACATCGAAAGGGCGTTCATGGTGAGGAACTCCTGGGATATATCGAGGCACGTAAGTTGATTTACCTCCCATGCTACAAGTGGGTGCTGGAGAATAAACTCCAAAAGTTGGTGGCTGCAGTACGTATCATCTCGAAGAACAAACCCGTTGTATTGCTTGACTACAACACTAACCCTGATGTCAACAATCCTAAGAAGCCTCTCTCGCATGCTTCGCTAATCAAAGCCTACATCGAGGGAAACTACCCAGAGTAATACCAAGTGCTCTCTATCTTTATCACTTTAATACGGGATGCCTTATTGAGCATCCCTTTTTTTATTCATTCACCCCAAATATCAAGCATTTATGAATAATTTAGAAGCATTAAACCTTAAAACAGACCAATGAAAGTATGTTAAGGAGCTAGATCCTAATGACATCTTTGAATTTTTGTTTTAGATCCCCATTTCTAAAAGACAAATATACTTCACAGTCATCCTTCTAACAACCGACGGGTAATGTTCAAGAACATCACTCGTCGGTTTTATTGTTTAATCAAATTGCTTAAAATTCGATACTTTGTAACAAATACCGATAATCGTTACTTGTTTGCTTTCCCCTCTGCTATGAAAGTATTGTCAGAGCCTGTTTAATACCATCCATCAAAGCCTGATCGTATGACTTGCGGGGATGGGTGTCACGGCTTAAGCCATCGGAAAGACGGATGAGTCGGCAATAATAATCACCTGTATTCTGGAAAAAAGTATCTCGGCAGATTAGTAATTCGAGATGCTTTTTTCGGCGTAGCCAATCTTGTACGGCAGATAATGTGGGAGCGGAATAGTATCTGGCTCCGCGTCCTCGTGTCTGTTTGGGCGCATTATAGTCCTTCAGTAGGAGTTCCTCACCATCGGCTGACTGTAGCTCTCCATCGAGATTATAGTATGATAAGGTGGGTTCCCTGAAACCCAACTTCCACAGCTGTCTCGCCATTACCTTATCTACTACTACCTGCTTAAGCATAACCTCGCATTTGGTCTGCAAAATTACGATTTTATTTTTGAATTGACGATGAAATGGAGGCTTTTTCGCGCATTTTCATGGATTTGAATCATGGTTATCGTTGTTTTGCATCTTTATCGCCTGACATCTCGCAGTTTTCCTTGTCAGGGTTATTCGGTTCTTAACACCTTTACGGGTGCAAAGTTAGCCGAATGCGCAATCCACCAATAACCAGTCGCTGGCTCCTTATTCAGAGGAATTTTCCGTAGCAGGCTTCCCAAATGCGCGTATTTGGGTATTCTACGGAAAATTGCACCGAATTTCTTGGTTTGGATTGCACGGTCATTCAGCACTTTCAGCACCGGTAAAGGTTAAACCGCGATAACGCAGACAATGCTAAAAAAAACTACGTGCCAGGCAAGATGAACCTGAACAAAATAAAAGGTTTCCCGCTCCTACGTAGGCAATAAAATCAAGACAAGCGATATGACGATTTGCTTAAATACATACACCCCCAACCGCTACCTCGGACACGCAAGCTTCGAGGCTCTGATGACCCACGACTACATAATCAATTTCAAGAGTGGCAGGTCGGCAGCACAGAAAAGGGCAGTAAGGGAGGTGTGTCTGGCTCTGAGTATGACCGATATGAAGAACGTGGTCTTCGCATGTGTTCCCGCCAGCTGTAACCGCACCAACACTCTTCGTTATCGCAACTTCGCCCAAATGGTGTGTGAACGCACAGGAGCAACCAACGCCTACGGACATATCATCATCAATGGCAAACGCTCGAAACTACATCGTAGCAAGACGCATATGGTATGTGATGCAGCCAACGAGGAGATTCACCTCGACCCCGACATGTTCAATGCTTCGGCCAAGGTCCTACTCTTCGACGATATTGTCAGCAGCGGCAAGAGCATGAGGGAGTTTGCCAAGCTGGTGGAAGAGACGGGAGCTAAGGTTATCGGTGGTATCGCACTCGGACACACGAAACATTATAAACACTAAAATATTCAAGATTATGCAGACAGCAGCAGTAAAAAGTCTCCCGATCAGTTCGTGGAGCATGGAGGACAGACCTTCAGACAAGATGATTGAGTTAGGGACAAGCGCACTCACGGACGCAGAACTTCTGAGCATTATTATTGGCTCGGGAACGCACAAGGCTTCAGCGGTGGACATCGCCAAGCACCTATTGGCAGACCATCAGAACAATCTCCATGAACTGGCTAAGGCTGAGTTCAACGAGATTCGCGAGACGGAGGGTATCGGCACCAGTACCGCCTGCCGCATCATGGCAGCCATCGAGTTAGGTAAGCGCAGACAAGCAGCACAATTAGGGGAACACCCCGACCTGTCAACGGCCTGTAGGGTACATCAGTTCATGCAGCCCTTTTGCCAAGACCTCAAAAGCGAGGAAGCCCACCTGCTCCTCATGAATCAGAACTATCGTCTTATCAAGCATATCAAGCTATCGCAGGGAGGTATCACGGAGACGCTGATGGACATACGCCTTATCATGAAGTACGCTGTTACCAACAATGCCACCATCCTCACCGTCGTTCATAACCACCCCTCGGACAATCCGCGTCCCAGCCGTGTGGATGACGAGATAACCAAGTCCATCAATAACGCCTGCAAAGTGATGCGCATCCACTTCTGCGACCATGTGATTGTATGTTCCCAAGAATATTACTCGTATCGTGAGAACGGCAAGCTATAGGAGGCCCGACAGTTGGCTGCTCACGAGGTGGCCAACTGTTAAACTCCCTCATTTTTGTGTTAAAACCGAGTAATGCAACTGATATTATGTCTAACTTTGCGATTTTGCTAATTAAAAACGAATGAACTATGAGAAAGATTTTTGTGATTCTGATAATGGCTATCACGCTGTCAGCAAGTGCCAAGAAGTATGTGTCGGGTAGCCCATGGCCGGCAAAGGGCTATAAACTCTCCACATGGGTGACACCTATGGAGTACACTGCCATTGAGGTGCAGCGGTTCGACAAGTGTGATGTCTTCTACCTCAAACTCGTACCGCTTGGGGCAAAGAACGGCGAGTTCTGCTTCCTCCCTATCAGCTATGAGGTGGCCGACAGCATCCTAATGTTCACCTGCACCGACGAGTACCTGCCTAAAAAGGCCGAACGCAAGCAATGGATAAGGGAGTTCCTGAAGGCTACGGGCATCCAGCATCCCATGAACCAAACGGAATGGACCTGGTACAAACCCCGTCGGCAGTACATCAACCGAGTGACCTACAACTCCTCTGCTTACTGGAAGAAGTTCGATGCCAGCGAGGCATGGCTCAGCTATTGCAACCAGCGAGGACTCGACCCGAAAACGGGTGACAAGCGCAAGCAGGTGTCAGCCGAAGGTATGATGGCCTTCATGCAAGCTGTCCGTTCCGTTCTTCCCATCATGGCGGCTGGTGCGAACAACCGGACGCTCTACGACAAGATTGTGACAACAGGAGGCTATTGACCTCCTGTTTTTGTTGTATGGCCATCCTGTCATAACGGAAGAGCTGGTATTTACGGATGAGTTGCTCACATAGCTGGACGTAGTCCTTGGCGGTGGCATAGCCAGCAGCCTTCAAGGCCACAAGCCAGTGGTGATAGTCGGTCGATGAATAACTTCTGCAGCGTTTATAACGGTCTGTCATCAACAGTCGCGAGTGATGGTCGATGCTCTCCTCGACGGTGGCATAGTTACAGAACTTCTCTTTCGGCTTGTCATCGTCATGAAGGCTATACGGTCTGCCCTCGGCCAGCCACTGCGGACTACACTTGATACCGAAATAGTTATTGCCCTTACGTGCTAAAGCCGACCGTCCCCAGTCACTCTCGAAAGCCATCTGCGCCAGTGTCACCGAGGCAGGGATGCCGTAACGCTGCTGTTGCTCCATGGCAGCAGGGGCATATTGGGCAAGGAACTCCGATCGGCTACTCCGGCTTAAGCTGTCCACGTCACCCAACAAGGCTGCAAAGGCCTCTCCCCTCACCTGCCTTATATATAATAATAATGTATAGGGGTCTGTCATCTGACCTTTATAACGGCAGGTGATATGCAGATGGGCACCCGTTGATCTTCCGCTATTACCCGTCACCCCCACCACTTCGCCAGCCAACAACTGGTCTCCCTCACTCACGGCCACCTTCGAGAGATGGCAGTAGCTGACGGTATAGTCACCATGACGTATCGTGACAAAAACTCCTGAGCGGTTGTCGGAACCCGTCTTCACCACCTCGCCATCGAACATGGCATATACCTCCTCGTAATATGCCTGCAGGTCCAGCCCGCTATGGGTGGACTTCTGGCCGGTAAAGGGGTCCTTCCTCGCACCGTAAGGCGAGTTCACCTTGATGTTCTTCAACGGGTAGGACACGCTGAGATAGCGCTCCACCCAATACTCCCTGTCCTCTGTCTGGGCCTGTAACCACAAAGGCAGACAGAGCAGTGCTAATCCTATTATCAGTGATTTCATTTTCATAACCGATGCAAAAGTAACGGTTCCCCATCGAGCCAGGCTCAAAATGAAAAAGTATTGCGGTTATTAACCTTTACACAACCAGAAAAGTTACGAAAACGTTAAAAACCGGGATAGAATTTTCAGCCGCCATTCATGTCGTACAGAATATCTACCTTTGCGGCCAGATTCAAAAACTCAAGTAGAAAATGGCAAAAATCGAACATTTCACAGCAGAGGAGATTCCTTATGAGATCCTTGCAAAGTTTGGTCTCACTCACGAGATGATTGACGACCTCCCCCAGAACGTGATGCTGCGCCTGCTTTCGTCGCGCGCCACACCAGTATTACCTATTATCACCGAGAATGCCGAAGGACAGCTGATACAGAGCTTTGCCCGTATCTCCCTGGTCCGTCTCGCCGATGATACCATCGATGTGTGCTTCGCTCCAAAGTGGGTCGATGAAGACCTGGAAGAGTTCAGCATCGCCCAGCAGGAACTGTTGAAGGCCGGTAATGTCACCGTAGCGGATATGAACGGCAAGGGCCGCTGCTTCGTACAGTTCGACGAAGCCATCAACCAGGTGATGGCCGTACCTGAGAGCATCATCTGCCAGAACATCTCCATTCTGAAGCGTAACTTCAACCTCTCTGATGCTGACAAGGCCATCCTGGAGGATGGAGGTATCATCGAGATGGAAATCAACCACCAGATTATCAGTGCAGGTATCGACCTGAATGATGAGACAGGCATACGCATGGCCAATGGTGATGTCATCGCATGGCGACAGGATGCCAAGGCCGACAGCCTTCCACGATATAACTTCGGACTCTTCGGCTGTTGGATTGCCGACGAGGATAACACTCTCAGCTATGTGGCTGAAGAAGACTATGACGAAAAACTGCTGTCTGAGCAGAAGCGTGCACAGTCGATGCATGCTGCTGAAGCACAGCTACGCCAGCTGAAGATTTGATTATACATATTTTCTTTGTTATCGTTTTGCTCATGATTTGTATATAGTGCATTTTTTCTCAAGCATTCATTTTTCTTGATTCTTGGAAAGAGAAAACCGTCTGGCTCGTGAGAGTCGGACGGCTTTTCTTTTAGAGGTTATCTGTGCATGCCACGCCGCTCCCCTGGCTCAGGTTCTGCAGCAATACCAAGGACAGGACTTTCTGACTCGCCCTGCTTCTTGTCAGCACCAAGGGATTCGCCCGGTGCAAGGTGGGCATCACCCGTCTCATCGTATTCGAGGGTCGCTTCATCCTCCTCACGCACATCAAGCTTGTCGCCATCACGCATCTGGCGGTCATCCTCACCGAGATAGAGACGGCGCACCTCGTCAATCTTCGACTCGATGATATTGGTGGCAGCCTTGATCTCCTTCATGATGGTACGGATAAAGTCCGGCTGCTCATGCAAGGCCTTCAGCCAGCCCTGGACATAAGGTATGGTGTCTTCCGACAGATACTTCTTGATGCCGTTATGCTGGCAGACGATAGCGGAGCTCATCTCCGCCACAATCTCCTCCTTGGCATAGGAGTCCCGGCTTTTCTCTCCTTCAAAGCGGTTGAGATAATCCTTATGGCCTGTGGCATGGGCCAGCTCGTGGGTCAGGTCACCAGCCCATGATTCGGGATGGCCTGTGGCCTGATACTGGGCCTTGGTACCTATCACCACCTCATTGGCATTGATGGAATAATGGGGTGACTCGCCAGCCTTCAGCTCCTTCACCTTGACAGGACAGATCCAGAGGTTCTTCTCTATCATCACATCGAGCGGCTCGAACTTGAACTCCTCGCCCTCGACATCTGTCAGCTTCTGAGGGACATTCTCCTGCTCCAACTTGGCATACAGCTCCGGACGGGCCTCCTGCAAATTGGTCTGGTCAACATTAAAGACGAAATGCACAAAGCGATTGTGGTACAGGTTATATTCCTGCTGCTCTTCAGGAGTGAGTCGCTGATAGTCGGGCCACTTGATCTTTTCCTTCGTCTCCTTATGGACGATGTTCAGCTGCGTCAGAAAGACCGGGAAGGAATGCTCTCCCTTCATGACATGCACAAAGGGGAGCTTATTCCCGTCTTTATCGACGGCATCGGTCTTCTGGCCATTCTCGTCAACCTGCTTGTTCAGGTTGAAGATACGGTCATGGGTAGCAAATATCGGGATGCGCCAGCCCTTCTGCTCACAGAGCATCGTGAGCATCATCGCATTCATGCCATGATAGGGCTTGCCATACAGGGACTTCGGCCATGCCAGCTGCCCCTCGGCGAACCACGGCTGCTTCCATTCGGACTTGGCGGTCTTCTCAATCTTGTCAATCAGCATTTCCGCATAGAGATTGAAGGCCTTGTCTTCCATCTCCTTGGCTGACACCCTCGCTTCCTCCGGGGGGACTACGCTCTTTCTCCATCTTCCCATAGGTCACTGCTTGTTAAGGATCCACGGTTTCACCTCGCTCACCACGCAATCCAGCGTAATGGCATCATTAAAGACTCCCAACTGCAGGGTGCCCTTGGCATCGATATAATTGCCTGGCTTCAGGAAATCCTCACCATCTTTGGGGTCGAAATAGAGGAAGCTGACCCAGGTAAACTCAGGTTTGTCCTTGGTCTTGTCGGTGGAGAACGCGCCAAACACCATGTAGATGTTGCCGTTCTTGTCCTCCTTCAGCTCGACATCCTTCTTGCCAAGCTTGCCACGGAACTCGAGGGTTCCCTCGATGCTATCCGATGCGCCATCAGCCAACTCGAGACTCTCAGGACGGAGATAGCAGCACAGCTTACCGCCATGCTTGTGGATGGTCATCTCTCCTTCGAGCTTCACACGACGACCAACGGTCAGATCAGACGCATTGCCCTTGCTTGGAGCCATCATGACATTGATAACGAGATTCTGGGTCTCGCCATGCTTGCCGCTGATAGGCAGTTGAACACCATAAGAAAGGTAACTGGCACCCTTCTTGTCCTTCTTCACACTTGCTGCGCGATTGATGGTTGCGCAGACTTTCAAATTACTCTTAATCATAATGCAAAAAACTTATAAACTTGAAAAATTAAAAACTTCTATTTATGCCAGGCGCTGGCCTGTATTCTGCTGTTGCTCCGGATATTCCGCATCGAAGTTCATCATGGCCACCTCGCGGGCTTGAACGGGATCAACGGAGTCACGCTTGCGCTGAATCAGGGTAGCCGCCTTCTGTTGTTCTGTTTCCTGCACAGGCTCATTCTGCACCTGCGAGGTAGTCCTTTCCTCGCCCTGGTCTGCCTGGTCGAGCATGATGGCCATGCCGATGGCAGAGGTGAACAGACCGGAGATCAGACTGGAGAAGATGTCGCCATGCTGACTATACTGAGCCTGTTCATCACCATTCTGTCCCATCAGATAGGCCAGCAGCGTATTAGGGTCGTTGCTGCCTGTCCGCTGGGTGAGCTGAGCACCCGCCTGGGCATTCTGCTGCTGTTGGGTTGTCAGCTGTGATTGTGCCATCAGCCTTTCTGCCTGAGTAGGGGTTGTATCTACCCCACCCTTCCGGCTGGACAGCAGGTCTGCATTCGTTCCCTTCTTCACGACTGTTGCTGTCAGGTTGCCACGAACGGCAATCTCCGCGAGGTAGTTCAGCGGGTCAACGGTCTTAAACTCCGCAGAGCCAGCGGCCTGATGCCTTACGGTCAGATGCAGGTGAGGACCGGTGCTGTTGCCCGTATTCCCCGAAACACCAAGCTTCTGACCGGCATTCACTGTATCGCCCTGGCGAACGGCCACACTATCCAGATGGCAGTATGACACCCGCCACTTGGCACCGTCGGCACGGTCATATTCGACGACGGCAAAATTGCCACTGGTCTTGTCACTGCCCACCTTGACTACACGTCCCTGGTTCTCGGTAGCCATCACATCCTGATACCTCGCCTTCAGGTCAATACCGTTATGTGCATGGTTCCTGTAGCTGGTAGGAGATATCCCATATCCGTCAGACATCACAAGGATGTCACCTGAAACAGGGAAGGAATAGCCCTGACTGGCGGGCGTCTGCGTCTTGGCCTGCTGGTCTGCCACCTTCGGCATACTCATGGCCTGCTGGTCATACTTGCTCAGCCCATAGGCCTCGATATCGGCTATCAGCATCGTGGCATAGTTACGGTTGGTGGCATAGCCTGCTGCCTGCAGGCCATTAGCCCAACCGCGATAGTCATCAGCGGCACAGCGACGACAACCCGCATAGCGGCTGCCCATCAGGAACTGCGAATGATGCTCGATGCTCTCCTGAACACTGGCATAGTTACAGAACTTCTCATTCGGCTTGTCATCATGGTGCAGGCTGTAGGGTTTGCCCTCAGCGAGCCACTGGCTGCTGCACTTGATGCCGAAGTAGTTGTTACCCGTCTGTGCAAGGTTTGACTTGCCACCGGCGGACTCCAGATACATCTGGGCCAAGGTCACTGAGGCAGGAATGCCATATTTCTGTTGCTGCTCCATCGCCAACGGTGCATACTGCTCAAAGAATGCTGCTTTTTGTGGATTTGCCATAATCTTTCCTTTTTACGTTTGATCTTTCATCGGTGAATACCGCACTTCGTGTCTTCCTCTACTGCCTGACTGAGTCTGGCATGAAACAGCTGGGCAGCCAGAGCCACCTTATACGCTTCACGGTCATCGACCAGCCAGAAGCGCTGTGCCTGAATCTTGCTCAGCTCAACAGGCTTCTGCCGCTCCCCGTCGATGGTTGCAAAGAGGATGGTTGCCCCCTCCTTGTATCTGTCTTTGGCGATACTCACCTTCGAGATACGTGAGAGGTCCACGTCACCGACCTTCGGCATGAGCACATCAACCTTCACGTCAGGATGGCGCTGTGCCGTGGCATAGTATTTCTGCCCCAGCTGTTCACGCACGCTGTCAAACTCCGGGGTCTTCAGGGCTCCGAAGAAAAGCCTGACATCATCGGAATGGGGATAGACGGTAATCGAAGGCTTGTCCTTGGGCTTCACATACAGCACATAGCAGCCTTTGTCATCCCGGGTCATCGTCACCTGGTCGAGGGCAACACCCTTGCAACGCTCTATCTCCTTCGTCAGGTCGAGCTGCTCAGTAACGGTCAGCTTGTCCTGCTTCAGGCGGGCAACCTCGACGGTCTTGCCGTCAAAGAACGTATTGGGCTGTATCAGGCTGGAGGCACCACCGGCATGGTAGAACTGCACATCCTTGTAACCTTCCTGGTGCAGATCCTCCGCAACGACTCCCTGAACGGAATCTTCATCAGAGGCTATGACCTCCACGGACTTCTGCTGGTCATCCTTGACGAGTACCATGGTCTGTGTCTCAGCATCGGGAATGGTAGCCAGTTCGCTGGCTATGGAGTAATGATAGGGTGTCACCACCTCCGAGGGAGTATTGCCACGCATGGCAGCATAGTCAATATCCTCACCACGCATAATCTTGCCCAACACCTGAATGGCCTTGTTCACATCTTGCTCCACATGTTTCATCATCTCAGGATGCTTGGTCAGCTCCTGTTTCCAGTAGGGTATGATCTCCTGATTCTCCTTCGAGAAGGTGGCAGAAAGTCCCTGGCGCACCATGATGACTCCCGTAGCCAGCTCCTGAACCAGACGCTCATACTTCTGGGCATCAGCAGGTAGCAGAGTGGACAATCCCACACGGTTCAGGCGTTCCTTACCGCCTGTATAGGCCATCGCTGCACGATAGATATCCGTCACGCGCTGGATGGCTACAGCTTTCTCCTGCCCATGGGCGGACTTCCTGCCGTTGTTGATGCAGAGACCGTCATTCTGATAGTCATATTCCGTATCAAGGAGTTGATTGACCTGCACACGCGGATCACCCTTCTGAAGGGCTTTCACCAGCTCATCGGCCTTGTCATAGATGACCTTGGCCTCATTCTTTTCCTGATTGGGATTATCCAGCGGGTCACAGATAGCAACACGCAGTCCGGCCCTCACGAGCTTAGGCAGATAGACATCGAGGGAGTGATGGGGAAAGACAGCAAAGAGATATCTGTCACCCTTCGACTCACGGTCGCATAGGGTGATTCCAAGAATCCTGGCCCCTTTCTCCGCATCCTCACCATACATCTTATAACAGTCGCCCGTACGCATGAGAATCATCGCATCAGGATGTTTCTGCTTCAGGTCATTAACCTGCTTGATCTGTGCCGATTCCTGATTGATGGCAATCTCCTTGGGACATTCACCACGTGTATCAGACTGCAAAGCCATTACCAAGGCTTCGTAGGGCTTAACCTGACGCAGCTTCATGTCATCTGCAGAGATGGCTCCGCACTTGTTCAGCCATACGCCCTTATTGGCAAGGGCTGCATCCAAGGCTTCAACCATCAAGGCTGAATCCGGAGCATCATTATAGACATTCACGCCCATCTTGTCGGCATAGTCTATGAGCATCTCCGTCGAAAGCCACTCCGGCTTCTCCGGAAGCGAACTCATCAGTGCATCCATAATGATGATATGGTCCTTGGCATTGCCGGCCCACAGATCTTTCTCATGACGGTTACCATTGCCTAAATAGTATTTCACATCCGTCTGCATACGACTGAGCAGGCGATAGCGGAAACCGTCATCACGATTCTTCAAGTCCTTGATAATCTCCTGAACATCCCGCGGCTTTCGCGACTCGATGGTGTCAGGTTCCTCTTGCTTTACCATCGTCTGCTCTTCCCTTAGCTGCTTAATAGTGGCCAAACGCACGATGTCCATAGCCACACAGTCTGCAGCTAACCCAAAGGCTGGACTGTTGTTAAAACTGGGATGTTCGTCACGTGGACTGAAGATATGACCAGGATATTCGTCCATGAACTGCTGAACATTCGCCGTCTCCTCTGCATCGAGGTTACTGAAATCACCATTGATGATAGCAGGGAGGGCATAGTCTGGCACCTGGACGGTGTCAACATACACGGATATCTGCCGGTCCTCCGAAGTCAGCAATTCCTCCATCTGACTCAACACCTGCTGACGGGCTTCCTCCGGGAGCTCTTTCAGATAAACCTGGTTCTGATGGTCGTAAGCATCCTGACGATTCTCAAACACCTCGATGTCACCGCCAACGGCCACGGCGTGGGCAAATACCTTATCCCCTTTCTCCATTCCGTCATCATAATCACGAACGACAACAGGCAGGCGCAGGGTCAGCGGGACGTAATCCAGCTTCACCTCCTCGGCCAAACCGCATACTTTCTCTATAGCGGACTTCTCCTGAAAACATTTCAGGCTGTCGGTCAGCTCTTCCAGTACCTGCTTCTGCACCTCGGGTGAGAAGTCCGTCAGCATCATGGGACTCATGCTGTTCTTAGCATCCTCCATACCCTCATAGAGCATGATATACGGCGGATCAACCGAGAGGGCATTGTAATGCTCCACCTCCCCAGTGTCCTGACGCACCAGTTCTGCCTCCTTCAGCAAGAACTGAGGAGTGCCCGACAATCCGGCATCCTGGTACTTCTGCACCACTTCATCATGCTGCTTGGCAAGCTGCTGCTTCTGACGATCCTCTTCCCGCCACTTCACATCACGCTCCAGCCATTCAGCCGTATTCATGGAATAATGCGGGTTGATGGGGTTGATATCCACTGGGATACCATTGATCTCCAGACGGTTTTCATTGAGGACATTGAAAAGGGTGTCCTCCTTGATGCCTTCACCGTCATATTCCAGCAGGATATCAAGGTCACTACCCTCGCGGGCCTCGCCTCTGGAGCGGCTGCCGATGATGGTCACCTGCTTCACGCTGATGTCCTCGTCAGGGAAGTCCTCGCTGAGCTTCTCGTTCACATAGTCTTCAACCATCTGCTTCACCTCATACTGAGTATAGTCCTCCAGTCCCTGGACCTTGGGTGCCAGCTTCAGTGGATTCACACCGTTCAAGAGGTCATAGAGCACACGGTCCGCCACCTCTTCCTTACTGTTATATTCGATATGAAGGAAGTCGGCAACGGCGTTCCAGAACTTACTCAGAGCGGCAGAGACCTTCTCAAAGATGCCTGTTTCACCCTTTTCTTCCACAAACTCCTGCAGACGCTTGGTACCACGCTGACCGCTATACTGGGCCAGTGCCTCGGAGGTTATCTCGTCATCCGTATGGAGATTAGGATACTGGCTCTTCACGTCGTTCCACACCTCCGGGGTATCCTTCATCATCTGAACGACCTTTGCCCACTCACCCGGATTCTGCTGACGCAGAACCTCTGCCCACAAATGGGTGTATTCATGGATGGGGGTCTCTACGGTAGCCACATCAGGGTCAAGATAGACCTTCCCCTCATGGACAAAACCATAGACCTGACCGTCCTTGTCACGGAACAGGATAGGCTTCCTGCTTTCGTTGGCCTGATCCTTATACTTTTCAAGGACACGCGCACCTTCTGCGGCATCGGTATTCACCGCGATGCCTGCACCACGCATCAGTCCAATCAGCGCATCACGCAGCTCAACAGACGGACGGTCTTCCTTCTGCTCCTGTCTGGCCACCTGGGCAGCAATGCGTACGGGAGCGACGGCCACCGGCTTCATCTGGACTTCCTGGGCCTGCGGCATCTTAACCTCCATTTCCGGATGATACTGCAGATAGTTGTCCGTATGGGCCAGCACAAGGGCACGTACCTCGACACCCTTTCCGAAATCTGCCTGGGCAGCCTGTGAAAGGGTGTGGCCTGTATCAAGCACATTATCCACCAGAACTACAATGGTATCTTCATCCAGCTCGTCATTGTAGGTGAAGTCTATATCTGGCAGGTTGTCGTTGCCCTGCTCTTTCTTGATGTCATAGAGCGAGGCATGGGGCGAACAGATCAGGTTGCTGTTACTGTCTATATCCAGCCGCTGACCCAGGTCATAGGCGATATCATCCGTATAACCGGGAACTCCAGACTTGCCGGGTACTGGAACAAGCACCATCCTCTCACGTTCCGACTCAGGGATGGTTGAGAAAATGGTTTCAAGCTCATCAACAGCATTGTCTATCGCCTCCTGAGATCCGTTTTCCTTCACCTGATGGGCAAGGCTGCGCAGTTGCTCACCACGCTCCCCTACTCCATACTGGCCCAAAGAATAGACCTGCAGGGGCTTTACTCTTGCAGAAGTGCTCTCCCGGAGTTCTACCTCTTGCTCAGCGGTCACGTCCTCACCTGTCTGCCAGTTGATGTGATGCTCTTCAAGGAACTTCCGGGTGGCGAAGATGACTTCGTTATCCTGCGTCACCGTCTTACCATCGGTATCATTATTGGCCATATTGACCAGCCATTCCTTATCATCCACTCGCTGCTGGTTGGTGTCCACCACCTTCTGCATGAACTCCTCACACTTCTGGCGCAGGGTGAACTCCGCTTCCACCTCCGGGTCGCTGACCATCACGTCACCGTCCCAATGGCCACAGCGCACGTAGCCACGCTGACGCCAGCTGCCCGTGTCGGCCATCTCACGCATCTCACTGATGCTGACAAAAGGATAGGCCTCACGCTGGAACGTCACCTTATGATAACGTCCTTCCTTGGAGAACTTATAAGGCAGCTCCTCGGGCTTGGGGACGTTGCGGGTCGTCTCATCGAGACTCTCCTGGATCTTCTTCTCCAGCACCTCCAGCTCAGCCTTCAGTCCCTTCAGGTCATCCTCCTTTCCCCAAGGCTTTCCAGCGATACGCTGATATTCGGCAATATCCTGCTGGAGCTTATGGTTACGCTCCTGATACTGTGCCACGATACTTGGTATGCGCTCCAAGGCCTGTACGCCATAGCGCACGGCACCCAGGCGATTGTCCTTGCTCATGGCCAGATGGCCGTTGTTATGCTCATAGAGGTAGTGGCCCTTCACATAGAAGCGGTTGCCGGCATAGACCTCCTTCCTCATCTTCTCATCGTACATGTAGATGGAGTCCACCATCAGCGGGAAACCATAGACCTCACCCATCTGGCGGTCCTTATTGCCGATGGTACGCCCTGCATCCTGCAAGGCGGCACCCATCCCTTCCACGTTATAGGCTCCGTCTGCCGTAAACTCCTTGATCTTCGGCATCGTCAGTCCTGGCAGGGCAGTGCCGTCCTCACCCTTCCTGACTTGTGACTGGAACTTGTCATAGTCCTCCGTCATGTCGCGGATGATGACATCGTTCTTCTGCACCTTCTCCTGAGCCACCTCCAGTCGCCACTCAGTCTCCCTTCGGGCTTGCATGTAGGTCTTACGCTCCGACTCCAAGGCCATGATTTTCTTTTCCAGCTTAGCCTTCTGAAGCAGGTCGTCATTGCCGGAGAGGATGGCCACATACTCTGCGAAGTTCATGCCGTTCTCCTCGTCCATCGCGCCTTCGTCGATGACACGCGAGCCAAGGCTGTTGGTCTTCAGCTGCGTAATGAAGAGCTGCTTGTTCTGAAGGAGGTTGAACTTATAGCTGTCAAGGGTACGCTCCACAGCGTAGATGATGATATCCACGTTGTTGTTCGCGTAGAGTTTGGCAATCTCGTTTCCTGAACGACGGGCACGGCCATTACGCTGCTCCAGGTCAGAAGGTCGCCAGGGAATGTCGATATGATGGACGGCCACGGCCCGTTTCTGGGCATTCACACCCGTACCAAGAGTCGAGGTGGAGCCGAACAGGACACGGATAGTGCCCTCGTTCATGGCTTTTATGAGCTCCTTACGCTGCTTCTCGTTCTTTGCCTCCTGAATGAAACGGATCTCCTCGGCAGGGATGCCGTAGTCGTTGACAAGCTTATCCTTGATTTCCTGGAAGATGTTCCACTCACCGGGCTTATAGGTCGAGAGATCACTGAAGATGAACTGCGTTCCCTTCTGGTCGTTGTACTTCTGATAGTACTCCGAAACGAGCCTTGCACAGTGGCTGGCCTTGTTCTCAGGGTCATCACCGAAGAGTTCAGGGTCCACCAGTCGCATATCGAGCGAAGCCTTCCGGCTGGCATCGGTAGCGATAAGCATCTTTCCCTTCTGCTCGCGGTCGTTCAGCGGGCCACGGAAGATCAACTCGCCGTCACCCGTCTGGGCGAACTGCACCAGACGCTCGTTGAAGTCCTGCTGGTCAGGTGTCGGCTTGATGTTATGCAGCACGACATTCATGTCAGGACGGTCGAGACCGACATCCTCACCTGTGCGGTAGTCGGTAATCTCGTTATAGAAGGTGGCCAGCTCAGGCACCTTGACGAAGTAGCGGAAGCGTTCCTTCTGAACGACGGCATTGGTCACGGAGAACTCATAGTCTGAGGTCTTCTTGGCATAGACAGCCGCCCAGGCATCGAAGCTATGGATGCCCTGCTGCTCCATCGCCTTCGGACGGAGGTACTTAAACAACAGGTACAGCTCCGTCAGGGAGTTGCTGATGGTCGTACCACTCAGGAACGTCGCACCCAGATCCTTTCCTGTGCGGTTCTGGATGGTACGGATGGCATAGAGCAGGTTGAGCGCCTTCTGGCTGCCTGCGGGATTACCCAGTCCCGACACACGCTGATGGCGGGTCGTAAAGGTGAGGTTCTTGAACTGATGGCTCTCATCAATGAAGATATGGTCGATGCCCATCAGGCCGAAGTCCACAAAGTCATCCTTCCGCGATGCCATATCGCTTTGGAGTTCCAGGAGCTTCACCTGCAGGTTCTCCTTGCGCTTCTCCAGTCCCGTGAGCATACGCCCGGAGATGTTCCCACCCTGCTTGCGCAGCACGTCAAGGGCTTCGTCGATGTCGCGCACCTCATCAGAGAGTATCTGACGCTGGATGTCAGGAGACTGCGGTATCTTGCCGAACTGGTCGTGGGACATGATGACACAGGCATAGTCGTTGTTCTTGATGCGGTTGAAGAAGTCGACACGGTTGGCCGGTGAAAAATCCTTCTCACTGGCATAGAGAATCTTATCATCAGGGAATGCGGCCTGATAGGTGTTGGCTATCTCTGCGACATTGGCCTTCAGCGCAATAATCATCGGCTTGTTGGCCAGTCCCAGACGGTGCATCTCATGAGCAGCCATACACATGATAAGCGTTTTTCCGGTACCCACCTCATGGTCACAGATACCACCGCCGTTCTGGAGGAGCATCCACACACAGTCCTTCTGTGACTTATAGATGTCCTTCACGTTGAAACGGCTGCTGCCCAGCGTCTTCATGTCGATGCCAGGGAAGGTCTGGTGACTGCCGTCATACTTCGCCTTGACGAAGCAGTTGAACTTGCGGTTGTACATCTCCTGCAGCTCGTCACGCTTCTCCTTGGGCAGGTTGGTGAGGTAGTCCTGGAAGCCCTCGCGGATCTCCTGAATCTTCGAATTGGCCAACTGTATCTTCTCCATATCCGGAGCCTTGATGTCGTTGCCGCTATCATCAGATCCTACACACTTCTGGATGTCCGGAGTCGTGTCATGGAAAGCATGCTGCAACAGTGCCATACCGTCGTAGTCCTTATACTCGCCACGCACACAGTATTCCTCGCGGATCTTCAGGTTATAGCGGTTCTCGGCCTTCAGGGAATACTCGTCGATATGCTCGGCATAGTTAATCTCCATCTTCGTGTCGAAGAGCTTGCCGACATATTCCTCGTAATACTCGGTGGGAATCCATCGCTCACCGAACTGCAGACCGATGTCGTCAAAGGCTATCTGCTGGGGCAATGACTGCTCCAGTGCAGCCTTGGTCTCCTGCAAGGCAGGGACAATCTTGGGGTCATCGGCATGCTCCTGAGCCAGCTCAAGGGCATCGTTCACGTAAGCCAGCTTGTCATAGACATTGCCAGAGAGCACCTTACTGCTGATCTCGTAGCGGCCATCGGGCATATAATAGATACGCCCTTTCAACTCACTGACCAAATCGTCTTGAGTATGACCCGTGAGACCTGACATATACTCCAGGTCCACGTTACCGTAGCGGTTGAGCGAGGCAAAGAGGGCTTCCTCGGGGGTATCGACATGGCTGATTTCATAGGCCACAAACGAGACGGGACGCTCGAAGATGTCAGCCTTGACAAACGACTTGTCAACGGCATTCTCCAGCGTCAGCACGTCTCGGCCCTTGGCATCGTTCATGATGACACGGGCGTTCTTGCGCTCGTTCAGCCTGCCGAACTTCCCAACGAACTCGTCATAGACCTGGTTCAGCCTCTGACGGAGCTCGGGCTGCTCCTCACGCGACTGCGCCTCGGTATCGTAGAGTTCCTCGTAGGCATCGCGTATCTGATAATACAGCTGCATGCGCTGCTCATCGGGAGTGAGTTCCTGTGGTTTCTCCTCTGGCTGTTCCGCCTGACGGGTCTCCTGCACGGGTTCCACGGCATCCCACATGGAGAAGAGATCCAGCTGGACGGGCTGGCTCTGCTGCGCCTGACGTACCTGGGGCTCTGCCTTGACCTGTACTTCCTGTACTGGCTTCGGGGTACTGGCCTTGCTTTCAGCGAGACCAAGCTGCACCTCGGCAGAGTTCAAGATAACTTGACTCTGCTCTCGGTTTGCATTGGCCTTGTAGTAGTCCACAAAATCCTTATAAAGGTCTCGCTTGAAATACTCGGTGAGCAGCTTGGCAATACCCTCCATGCCACCGTCATGGGTGCATATCAGGGTCGGCCTGCCGTAGGGGTCGGTGCCTTTCTCCATCTTCGTGGCCACGATAGCCTCCGAGTCAGGAGCCATCATCGACTTCCACCAATGGCAGTTCATCGAGATATCCGTCCAGTCCTCACCGCTCATGGCCTTGAAGCCCTTGTTTACATCGCAGAAGGCCTGCGTATCAGGGTCGAGTGACATATCGTAACCCGTGTATTTCTGCAGAACCACCAAGTCAGAGCCGACATCCGTTCCTGCTTCGTCACGGAACATGCCGTCGGGCAGACGGAAGGCTCCCACCAGTCGTGCATTCTTAGCCAGTTCCTCACGGATGGGGTTGTTCGACGGGGAGTCCATGAATCCCCTGGAGGTGATGAACGCCACAAAGCCGCCCTCACGCACCTGGTCGAGGGCCTTCAGGAAGAAGTAGTTGTGAATGGTCGAGACGGCATAGCGTTTCGCATCGTTGCCACTCTTGCGATATTCGTCATCCATCACCTTGATGTCACCGAAGGGGATATTAGATGTCGCAACATCAAATGTACCCTTCAGCTCCAGACTGATGGTCTCAAAGCCGTCAATGGTAATACTGTCCTGTGGGTTCAGAGCCTTCAGGATACGACCTGTCAGCAGGTCTTTCTCAAAGGAACTGACCTTCACGTTAGGATACTCGCCCTTGAAGGCATCACCGAACTTGCCGATACCTGCAGATGGGTCGAGCATCGACTGCACCTCCACCCCGGCATCCTTCATCACCTTGGCGATGGCACCGATGACGGGCTGGGGTGTGTAGAAAGCGGTATTCACGCTCCGCTTGATGCTGTCCGTGAGCTCCTTGGCCTCTCTATCATCCCTGGCACCATCACGGATGACATCGAACAGTTCCTTCGTCTGGTCGAAATAGGTCAGCTCCGACTGGTTCCAATACTGCTTGTCATCTGTTGTCTCAGTCGGCTTGAGCACGAACTTCAAGCCGCCGAAACCGCTATATCTCTTCAGAACCTCGCGCTCCGCATCCGTCGCTGTCCTGCCCTCCTTTTCCAGCTGGAACACGGTACGGATAGCCGCGATGTTATCCTGTAACTTCTGTCTCTTATTATAAGCCATAAATCTATCTGTTTATCGGTGCAATCCCACTGACATGTCACGCACCTCACCTCGTGCCAGCTCGCGGAGCTCTGCCTTGGTATCGGCCTTCCAGGCATCGGGAATATTTTTCAACTCGGATTCGGAATTGCAGTAAAGCACGTCATAGAAGAAATCCTTCCCATTGGGCGAGTCATAGTACCCACCGCTATTGGCAGCCAGTTCCAAAGTCTTGATCTGTTCCGGGGAGAAAGCTCTTGCCGACGGGTCGGTTGTTCGCTCTACCAAGGCTTTCTTGGCTTCCTCATAACGATAGTCCGGACAACGCATCCTCGATGCCTGTCCGTATTTCAACGCCACATCGAAAGGCGTAATCTCATCACGACCTGTATAATCCCTGATGCATTTCTGCATATAGCGGTCACATTCCTCTATCGTCGGATAATACAGAGCCACACGGTCGTAGAAGCCAAGCCCATGCGGATTGGTATCGTAGGCAAAGCCATCGTGAAACTCCATCTCAATCGAAAACTCACCGTTTTCGTCGAACTTGACGTATGGGGGAAGGGAGTCCACTTCCGAAAGCCCCTTGCCACTGAGTACAGGGAAACTTCCCTTGTTCAGGAGTATGTTCGACACATATCCCTTCGGACAGTCCAGTTCCGAAAAACTGACCCCTGCCTTTGACAGCAACTGCCGACGGCTGTATTCCAAGGCATGAAGGAAGTTCTCAAAGTGGGGACTGCCAACCTCTGCCAGGGTAAAATTGGTGCTGCTGTCGTTATCCATCACCCGCACGGAATGGCTTTTCGCACGTATCGGGTCATCCGCAAGCGTCTTCATGACAGAGGCGAGCTGGGAATAAAAGCTCAAACAGTTAAGAGGCATCTGCTCGGCATCGATACGATTGTCTCGCTGGAGTATCACAAAGTCTGCAGGCACGATTCGGTTGTCGCTGAAATATGCACCCAGCACCTTCTCTTCATCAGAAAAGCGGTTCGTCCAGTCGCTGAGCTCATCCTCCGTGAAACTGACGATAATCGGTTTGTCTACAAAGTAGGCCACACCGTCGGAGTCACCACCGCTGGCACGTCCGTTCAACTGTCTGGCAATATCCCTGCACTCCTTACGGAACTCACGGGAACGCTGACGGTCACGCATAATGCCTTTCTCCAGCTCATTCACCTCGTCTGTGCTCAACAGTCCACGGCACCATTTCCTGGCACCAATCTCCGTCTTGAACTCCTCCACCCAACAGTCATTCGAGCTGTTGTCGAAGGCCACAAACTTGGGTTTCTCATAGAAAAAGCCTCTTGCACCCGTATGGGCAGGATAGGTAAGACTACGTGACCTGCGCTCGCTTTCGAGGATCTCACCCAATACCCGCTGGGCCTCCTTGCCTGTCAGGATATCGGTTTCATCACTCCTCACCATCGCCAAAACCATCAAGTAATACACTCATGGCACGCTCCTGAGCCTGGTCTACGGTAAGACCCTCACGACGTGCATTCTCATACTCCTCCTCGGCAGCATCAGCCCTTTCATCGAGGAAGTCATCGCCATACTTGTGCTCCTCGCCCCACTCTCCCAGCAAGTGCAGGAGATAGCGGCGATAATACGACATCTCTTTCTTTGCAGCCATATTATTTCTTCAGATAATGATCATAGAAAAGGGGCCTGCCCTTGGGATGTCAGGATTCAATGATTCAACACCTCCTTCCCTCCGACTATCCCGGACAAGCCCCCAGAAACTAACGCTTCATTCCCTGCTGTTCAGAACGAACGGCACCCTGAGCCAGGTCACTGAGCTCCTCACGGGCATCCTGCTGCCAGTGCTCATTCACACCGTCGGCAGCCAATTTCGGCTGGGCTTTCTCCCACAGACCGGCGAACACCTGCTCGCGCTGCTCCGGGGTCTCGGCATCCTTGGCGAATGCGTTGAGCGTCTTCACCTGCTCAGGGGTGAAGGCACGGGCAGAGGAATCAGAGGCACGGTCGATAATGGCCTTGACTGCTGCATCCTCAGAGACACCCTTCTTCTCACCTGGACCGACAATGTCGAGCACCTTGTTGCGGAACTGTTCATTGGCAGCGGCAGCCTGCTCCAGCGTGGCCACCCTGTTCTTAACAGCAGTGGTCTCGTTCTTGGACAACAGGCCAGACACCTCGATGCCGTTCACCTGACCATGCAACATGACGCGGTCAGGGTTATCCTTCACGGCAGAATAACGCAGGCCAGTGATGTTGGCGGCACTGGGCAGCTTGAACTTTGACCAGTCTACCTTCTGGGCTGCCTCGAGCTTCTCGCCATTGGTCTGGCGCTGTGCCTGTACGCGCTGCTCCATACGTCCGGCGATGTCGGCCATCGTCAAAGGAGCACCTACTGACTTTACCTGTCCGTGATCGTCGAGGGTTACCTCGGCACGGTGACGGATAGAGGCCAGCTCCTCCTTGTTCAGGATGCCATAGAAACGGGAATCCTTGTTACCCTTCTCACCAAAGGCCAGCTGCCACTTGCCCACAAGACCTTCCTTGCCGGAAAGTGCCGTCTCCTTTGCTTCAGGAGACATCGAGTCAACAAGCTTTGCTCGCTGATCCTTGTTCATGTGGTCAACGTCCATACCCTCCTTACGGAGCGCATTCAGCAGGAGGGTGTCCTCAGTGATCTTCTCCAGAGTGATGTAGTTCACGTCACGACCGTTGATATTCGCCGTCTTCTGATGGAAGGCGGCATCATCCACATGCATGGGATAGGCAGCCTTGACGGCAAACTCCTTGGACTTGACAGGGTCTTCGGCAAAGATCTTCTGATACTCCTTGGCCTGATCCGGCGACAACGGACGCGACAGCTGGGTGCGCATCCCGCTACGACGCTCCTCCGAAGTCTTACCCTCGGGATTCAACTTGCCATAGTCGGCCTGTACCATCGTGTTGCCGTCCTTCTGGAAGACACGGATCTTGTCAATGGTGTTACCTTCCGTGGTGGTTACCTTCGCCTTGGGAGCCTGCTGCTCCTGGCTCTTCTGATTCTCTTCCTGAGAACCAGCTTCTGCGACAGCCTTCTGCTGTCCGTCTTCAACTTTCTTTTTTGCCATTGTAAAAAATCAATTTAGTTTTTGTGTTGGTTCGAAAAGAGGCTCACCTCTTCACGGCGCAAAAGTACGATAAAGGGGCCAAAGAAGGGGGCTCGCGAAATTTTCGTGCGGTTTTTAACGTTGACACAACTTTCAAACTGAAGAGGCATATAAAAACACACATCTTTTTTATGAGAGCAACAAAAAACTCTTGTTTTTCTTTTTTGTTTCAAAAAAATGTTGTATTTTTGCAACCGAAACGAATAGTTCGGAACTGACGAGTTCGATAAAATACAAAATAAAATATGAAGTTTTACGATAGGAAAGAAGAAATCGAGAAGTTACGGGAGATCAGGAACCTCTCGCACAAGGCGGCACAGTTCACTGTACTGACTGGACGCAGGCGCATCGGCAAGACATCACTTGTGATGAAGGCTTACGAGGACGAGACAATACTATATTTCTTCGTGACCAGAAGCACAGAAAGTGTGCTCTGCGAAGAGTTCGGGAGGGAAATCACGGAAAAGCTGCAGATTCCCCTGCTGGGAAAGCCGGAACGGTTTGCCGACATCTTCGACTTCCTGATGGAACTGTCGAAGACACGGCCCATAACCCTGATGATTGACGAGTTCCAGGACTTCAACCGCGTGAACAGCGCTATCTTCTCACAGATACAGAAATCATGGGACCTGAAGAAAGGAGAGTCTAAGATGAACCTGATTGTATGCGGATCGGTCTACTCGATGATGACCAAACTGTTCCGAGACAAAAAGGAACCCCTGTACGGCCGTCAGACGGAGTTCCTGAAAATCGAGCCTTTCACACCTGCCGTACTTAAGGAAATCCTGGCAGATTACAATCCTGAATACAGCAAGGAAGATCTTCTGGCACTGTACACCTATACCGGTGGCGTGGCAAAATATGTAGAACTGCTGATAGATACAGAAGCTATCACGGCGGAGAAAATGCTGGGACGCATCATCGCCAAGAACTCGTACTTCATCTACGAGGGAAAGAACATGCTCATAGAGGAATTCGGGCGCGATTACGGACGCTATTTCGACATCCTGAAGCTGATAGCCACCGGGCATAACACAAGGGGTGACATAGAGGGCATCCTCCATGCGGAAGTGTCCGGCTATATGACCAGACTCGAGAACGACTACGGACTGATTGCCAAAAACAAGCCCATGTTCCAGAAATCTGCCAATAAGAACATCGTCTATGCGGTGAGCGACCTTTTCCTGCAATTCTGGTTTCGCTATATCTACAAGTATAACTATATCATAGAGGCGAACGGCTACAAAAAACTGGCTGACATTGTCCAGCGCGACTATGAGACGTATAGCGGCAAGACTCTTGAAAAGTATTTCAAGGCCGTGATGAGAGAGAGTGAACAGTTCACGCGCATCGACAGTTGGTGGGACCGTAAGGGCGAGAATGAGATTGACATCATCGCGGCAGACGACCTGGAGAAAGTAGTGACGTTCTATGAAGTGAAGAGACAGCGCAAAGAACTCGACATGAAAGTTCTGAAAGACAAGGTACAGCGGTTCAAAGAGGTCACGGGTGAGTACGACAACTACCATGTGACACTGACCGGCCTGTGCATGGAGGATATGTAAAGCGACTTTTCGTAAAACTATTGGATTATGAAGCATCGAAGACTTGACAAATATGTAACGCTCTACAACGTCTGCAGAGAGGGTGGCCGGGAATGTTTCCAATACGTGGAAACGCTCCCTCAGAACCGTCTGCCTATCCGGGCCCTGAAAGATTTCTACCGTCAGCTCGAGGAGCATGGCTATGATGTCCTCTCACCAAGCGACAAGGAGTACGAGCGGGTGGTGAAAGCCCTGAATGCCGTGTCGAAGAAAGACGCGATGAAGGATGACATGAGTTCCTACAACCACTATAAGCCCGAGGAGGTCTGCACCTGCGGACGCTGGATTTTCTTCGAACATCTGCCTTATTACGACGAGAAGGAACTGAAGGAGATTGTCTACCCCAAAACGGCAAGAAGGAAAGCGGAAGAAAAGCCTGGGAAGATCAAGGAAAAGATGTCTTCCATACGTGTTCCTGCCTTCCAGAAGGAATCCGTCAAGCAGTTCCTTGACTGGCTCAAAGAGACTAACGCATCCGATGCTTCCATCTATTCGGCACTCCGCTATGCCAAATACGCAATGGAGAGCAAGGCTGAGAAATACGCCGAGTCCCCTACCCTTCAGTCCATGGCTGATGACCTGAAAAAGCAGATTGCCCTCCTCGAAGAGCTGGAGGACAAACTGCCGAGATTATAATGGAAACAAATCTTATTTGATTCCTCCACGTGAAAGCTCCAGACTTTCATCGGCTTTCACCTGGCGGTCATAGTTTTCACGGACTGCCTGCTGCTGTTCATCATACTTCCGCAGGACAGCATTCGTGAGCGTATTCAGCGGAAGAGCACCCTTATAATAGGCATCGACGGCTTCATCATTGATGGTAATGACAGAAGGGACATGGTCGATGGTGACCACAAGGGTGTTACCCTTCATCACCGGCTGTGACACACGCAGGTCGAGCGGCTCATCATCGTACTTACGATAATGACGGACTGCCTGTAGCCTGATACCGTCCCTGTTTTCCAAGGCCTCATGGCCAGCCTTATTCAGGAGGTTGGCACCGCCAAGACCGACAAGAAGCATCTTCAACAATGGGTTACGGACGAACATCCCTGCGAAGATGGCTGCCAGGGGCATCATGTTATCGCCAAACTTCAGGTTGCGCGACTTTCCTGTGAACATCCCTACCAGCATATCGGGCAGCATAGCCAGCACATAGCCGAGATTCTTGCCCACATCACTGAAGCCATTCAGACCAAGAGTGTCTATCAGACCTCCCCAACCACTGACGGACTGGACAGCAGGAACCGTAGCCTTCGCCGCTTCGGCGACTGTAACTGGTTGTGTCTGAACAGCCTGCAGAGGTGCATGATTCTGTTCCGCTGCTGATTCATTTTGAGGGAAGTGTTCCTGTATGGCAAAATGCAGCTCGCCAGCCTGACGCAGCTGCTCTGCATAGTCAGGGACTTCGGGCAGTTTGACCGTCTTAAGCCCTATCTTCGGCTTGAAGGCAGCCCCATCCGACAAGGAGCGGGAATGCGTCACGATCTTATGCCCTAACTGACTGTTCACTCCCTTCACAAGCTCACTGGAATAAGGATTCACACTTCCTTCATCCTGACGGAGAGTGGCCAATACGTCACCGTCCGACGCAAACAGTGCGGCGCTCACCATCCTGCTGACATCCTGCTGCTTTCCTGCCTTGGACATGATGGCATCTCCAGCAAAGCCGATGCCCAGATCCATCGTCACGAACTTTCCCAGACCAGTCCACGAGCTGGCACCCATCATAGGAGCCGTCAAGGCCAGGTCTGTCAGGGAGCCAAGGGCCTTTCCAACGCCTTTCTCCAGCAAGCCTGGATCATAGCGTTCAACTGTCTTCTTGTCTATGTACTGCTGCAGGTCTGTTGTCGGCGCACTGGCCAGTGACAGCAGTGACGAACGCCGGGCTTCGTCGAGGATATAGTCGACAGAGCCCTTGAAAGGACTCTTCTCCACCTCATAGTCCACC
>NZ_FRBD01000061.1 GCF_900142525.1 Xylanibacter ruminicola
CCGTCAGTTATCTAGACTTACGGGAGTTTCGTTTGGTGTTATACAAAAGTTGTGATTCAATAAAGATGATCAGAAGAACCGACCCTGTGATTGCTTAAAATATTCTTCTGCATTTTTGTCTTTTCTCTAAAAAACTATCTATTTTCAGAGAAAATATGTAAATTTGCATCTAACAATAACATACAATTTAAGTGGTACATAATTTATAAAAAAAATATCAATATGAATCCTGTTTTCAATTTGTTCAGTGCGTGTAAAAGAAGTATCTTGGAGATAACTTCAAATGTTCCTTCTACCATATTGGCAGAATACTTAATTCCATATAGAAAAGAAAAAATTCCTGAGAGTGTAACATTTAAGGTCGCAGCAGGGAAAAAAGGATATGACCTTATTCGACTTTTTCAAAGTGGAGAAATTTTTTTTTCCAAAAAATTTATTGATGTTTTGGCTCAATTTGTTGACATGAGCAACAAATGCTATCCAATCAAGATTGAAGGCATTGAAGAACAGTATTATGTAATATGCAATTTAGATGAATATCCTTATTTGAATAAGGACAAAGCCTTGTTTAACGAAGAACCACATTTCTATTGTGGGGAAAAAATAGAAACATCTTTTTTTGGTATTACCAATACTCGTCTCTTTGTTGTTACTGAAGACATAAAAAATGCATTAGTAAAAAACAAAGTTACAAATATATATTTTAAGGAAGCTTTTCTTTGCACTGAAGAGGAATATAAAGAGTGGCAAAGAAACGGATGATCAAACAATCACAGATTCTGTACTAACCTCTAAACAAACAAGAATCAAGGGGGGCTTTCGATCATTATTCCGCAGAAATCAGATCATAGAAGTAACGTTTTATGATATATGTAAAATCATATGAGTATAACTATAAGAGATAAAGCGATGATATCATTCGCGTCAGCCTTGGTTTCATTATCTGTGTTTGCTCAAAGCACAGATCAGAACTATGTCAAGGCAGAGACGATGCTTAATGCCCATGGCAATAATGCTATGGTGTCTGTTCAGAATGATCAGAAGAACCCTGTGATTGCCTGACAGATCAGCTTGGCGGGATACTTACCACAAGTAATCTTCTACGTAGCCATTGAACTCCAACGGTTCTTTCCAACCGAATTTGCGGGCGGCCTGA
>NZ_FRBD01000002.1 GCF_900142525.1 Xylanibacter ruminicola
GTTTCTGACTCTTCTTCGGCATACTAGACGGATTTAGTTTAACATCTGGGGTTCCTTTACTTCTTCTGTCAGGTACCTTTCCGTCTGCAAAGGTACTAATCCATCTGCGAATAGTTAGTCTATTTACATGAAAATCTGCACTCAATTGTGAAATTGGAACATGATTTAACAAATGAGCTTTCACAATCATTAGTTTTTCCTCCAAAGTTTTTTGCTTTTTGGATTCTTTGTGTCTCAATGCAAGTTCTTGCAACTCCAATAAATCTGAATCTTCGTTTTTCTCCATTTTAAAAAGTTTTTTTGATTCAACGTTTTTCAGGGTAAGACAATAATAACACAATTAATCCCTTGTTACGAGATGCCAATCGATAGCAATCTTGATACGGCTGAGATCTCTTTATGGCAAGAGAGGGTTATAAAATCTGAAGACATATTTTATGGAGACCAAAGTGTCTGTGTTTTCAAGGACTGCTATATATACCCTGATTCAACCTGCATAATAGATGCAAATTATCTTGTTAATAATACCGACACCTGCTTTTTCTTCTTAATTGCGTGGAAAGATGCTAAGCAATATTCTTGGGATGAAATCCGTAATAGGAAATTATACCATAGGATGATTGTTACGCGAGATATAGAAGGTAGGTATGATAGAAATATTGTTGTAGCTAAAAAATAGCCGAGGCTCTAATCGTGAATGATTAGAGCCGACTGTGAATCAACTACGGTCTTGGTGCCTGTAACGGTGCCGAGGCCGTTTTCGTTGATGTTGCCATCGCAGCAGACAATGGTATATCTGCTATCTGGGATTGTTATTTCAATAGGTTCCTTGTTGGCGTTCAGCACTACAATGATGTTGCGCCAGTCATCGCGACCTGCATAGTTCTTCAGTCGGAAGGCCACTGCACCTTCTGGAGTGTCGATAAACTCCAGATGTTTACGCACTAAGTCAGCGTTGCCCAATCGGAAGGCAGGATGATTTTTGCGGAGCTGAATCAGGTCCTTGTAATAGCAGAATACCTGAGGATACTTTTTCAGGTTCTCCCAAGGCAACTCGTTGATACTATCGGGCGATTCGAAACTGTTGTGTACTCCTTTTTTATTACGAAGCAGTTCCTCGCCACTCAGCATAAAGGGTACTCCTTGCGATGTGAATACTGCTGTCTGAGCCAGCATGTCGAGCTTGATGAGCTCCTCAGTTGTGATGCCGGGAATGCTTGACCTCAGACGGTCTACCAGGCACATGTCGTCGTGACAGCTTACATAGCTAATCATCTGTGTAGGTTCTGTGGCCCATGGCTCGACACTGTAGTTGACCTTGGTCATATCCACCTGTGGATGACAGATGGCACCAGCAATGCCGAATTTGATGCTCTCCTTGTGGCCTGGTTCTCCAGCTAAGAAGGCAGGTTTCGTGTCGTCGCTGAACGGACCGCGCAGTGCATCACGAATCTCATCGCTGAAGGCAGCGATGCATGGCATCTGTGGGATGTTGGCCTTCATGCCGAGCTTCTCCTGTGGATAAGCACAGCTGCCTGCACTCCAACCCTCGCCATAAATAAAGATGGTGGGATCGATGTCATCGACAGCCTGACGGATAGCGTTCATCGTCTCGATGTCGTGAACACCCATCAGATCGAAGCGGAATCCGTCGATGTGGTATTCGTTAATCCAGTACTTTACGCTTTCAATCATAAATTGGCGCATCATCGGCTTCTCTGAGGCTGTTTCATTGCCGCAACCACTTCCGTTGCTGTATTTACCATCGGCGGTTTTGCGATAGAAATAGTCGGGATAAGTGCGCTGGAAGTTCGAATGCTCGATGTCGTATGTGTGGTTATAAACCACATCGAGAATCACTCTGATGCCAGCATCGTGCATGGCTTTTACCATTTGCTTGAATTCCTTAATGCGGACTTCGGGCTTATAGGGGTTCGTAGAATAACCTCCCTCGGGGATATTGTAGTTTACAGGGTCGTATCCCCAATTGTACTGTGGTTCATTCAGACGTGTCTCGTCAACTGATCCGTAATCATAGCTGGGCAGAATGTGAATGGCATTTACACCCAGTGATTTCAGGTGCTCGATGGCCCAAGGCTCAGTAAGCGCTAAGAACTTACCTGGGTATTTGGCATCCTTACGATTGATGGAGAAGTCGCGATGATGCATCTCATAGATAACCAGATCGGCAGGCGATTTCAATACGGGATGCTGGTCGCAACACCAATGTTCGGGGTCGGTCTTTTTCATGTCAATGATAGCTCCACGCTTACCATTGACACCTACTGCCTTGGCAAATACACCAGGGCACTCGCCTTTACCGATGTCGAAGGTGTAGAACTTTCCCATCAGGTCGCCTTTGATAGTGGTAGACCACTGCTCGTTGCTGGTTTTCTGCATCTTGACGGTTTTTATGGCTTTGCCTCCCAAACCATCCTTATAGATGCGTACGGTTACCTGCTTTGCATTGTTGGGTGCAAAGAGCACAAACTTTGTCTGGTCAGGAGTATAGTCAACCTCCTTAAAAGCCTGTGCTACTGCCTGTTTGGGCAGTAGCATAGACAATAATCCTGCGAATATCAACTTCTTCATTCGTTTTGTTATTTAGCCATCAGTGATACAGCAAATCCGCCTCCAGGGGCTTCGTTAATCTTCAGAACATCGCCCTGCTTAACCACACGTTTGGTGATTGTAAAGGCTTTAGGATTCTTTTCGTAGTGTGCATCTTTTGCATCGGCATAGATAGTGCACTCATATTTCTTACCCTTGTTGAGGAAGTCGAGTTTGATTGTCGTCTTATGTCCGTTCTCATCGCACTTTCCGCCTACGAACCAATTATCGGTTCCCTTTGCTTTGCGGGCTACAGTAATGTAGTCTGCTGGCTCTGCCTCCAGATACTTTGAATCATCCCAGTCGCATGCTACATCGCGGATAAACTGGAAGGCTGGAGCCAAGTCGGGGCGTTCGTAGTTCTCGGGCAGGTCGGCTGCCATCTGCAGTGGTGAATACATGGTGAGGTAGAGTGCTAACTGACCGCAGAGAGTGGTGCGAACCCATGATGTGTTCTTGCTCCAGGTAGAGAGTTGTGTCTCAAAGATACCAGGGGTGTAGTCCATCGGACCACCCTGCAGACGGGTGAATGGCAGAATACAAGTGTGGTCAGGACGGCTACCGCCAAAGGCCTCGTACTCAGTTCCTCGTGCTGACTCGCCACCAACCAAATTAGGATAGGTGCGGCAGAGTCCGGTAGGACGTGTAGCCTCGTGCGAGTTTACCATGATATGGTGCTTGGCGGCCTCTTTGATTACATAGAGGTAGTGATTGTTCATAGACTGTGAATAGTGGTGGTCGCCACGGGGGATGATATCACCGACATAACCAGTCTTGACAGCGTCGTATCCGTATTTGTTCATCAACTCATAGGCCTCCTTTATGTGGCGCTCGTAGTTCTGGGTAGAGCTTGATGTCTCGTGGTGCATCAGTATCTTTACACCTTTAGAGTGGGCATAATCGTTCAGCATCTTAATGTCGAAGTCGGGGTAGGGTGTTACGAAGTCGAAAACATCGCGCTTCCACATATTGGCCCAGTCTTCCCAACCTACGTTCCAACCTTCAACCAGCACTTCATCTAGACCGTTCTTGGCAGCAAAATCAATGTAGCGCTTAACTGTCTCGTTGTTTGCACAATGAGTTCCGTTGGGCTTAACCTTTGTCCAATCAATCTTATCTAATTGGATGCTGGGGAATTCATTGGTATAGTGCCAATTGCCTCGTCCAACAATCATCTCCCACCAAACACCGCAGTATTTTGTAGGATGAATCCATGATGTATCCTCAATCTTACAAGGCTCGTTCAGATTCAGAATCAGATTGTTCGATAGCATGTCGCGGGCATCGTCTGATACCATCACCGTGCGCCAAGGAGTTGAGCAAGGTGTCTGCATGCAGCCCTTCAATCCTGTAGCATCAGGAGTAAGATGACTGACGAATGTCATAGGCTTTGGCAATGGATATGCAGATGGTGTTGGATTAGGTGTGTATGCATTACTGCCTCCACCAAGCTGTGTGGTCAGCGCTTTTGTCTCTGCGTCAACCAACTCCAGGTGCATGGTTGCGTAATCCAGACATGCAGCCTCGTGAATATTGATGTAAAGACCATCATTGCTCTTCATCTGGAGCGAAGTCTGAACACCTGTTGGTGAGAATACGGCTACAGACGAGTTACTCCAGTTAACGGCAGTCTTCATCTTCTCGCGAATCTCAGAGAGTTTACATTCCTGAGTCTCCTGTTCCTGAGTGTCGTAGTCGCCTGGCAACCACCATGCAGTGTGGTCGCCAGCCATAGCAAACTCTGTATGCTCCTCCTTTATCAGGAAGTAGTTGAGATTGGCCTGCTGTGGAAACTCATAACGAAATCCGATTCCATCATCATACACGCGGAAACGGATAGTCATCTCGCGGCGTTGCTGTTGCTGTAATGTTACGGTAAGCTCGTTGTAGTGGTTACGAATGTTCTTCGTCTCGCCCCAAACAGGTTGCCAGGTCTCGTCGAACTCACTCGTTTTTTCATCCTTAATACTGAATCCGTCCATCAGGTCGGTCTCTTTCAGTCCGGCTGAAGCGTGTTTGTCTTTTGCCAGCTCCAATCCCAGAAACGAAGGTTTAATGACTTCACGTCCTTTATAAGTCATTTCGTAGACGGGACGCCCCTCCTTATTCACTGAGAATTTCAATTCAATATTGCCGTTAGGCGATTTTACATTGCCGGCAATAGCCATAAGGGGTAGCATAGCCAGCGATAAGAGTAATTTTTTCATTTTTATTTTCTTCCGCTTTGAATAATTAATGTGCTGATTTCTTCATTGAGACTATCGGCCTGTAGCAACTGCTCTATTGTCATGTGCATACGGTAACGCCAATAATGGCGTGGGTTGGCCGGAATATTGATGCGCTCAGCGTTCTGATCGGGCAGGCGCAGGTTCTCGTCAATGCTCATCCAGTCCTGATATGACAACAGACAGAGCATAGATGGCGAAGTGAGATGACGGCTCACAATATCCTTTGCCAGCCATCCTGGCAGTGGGTGAGGAGCTGCTCCGCCACGGCGCAATGAAGCATTATAGTATGCCTGAGTACGCTCCTCGTCTTCATCCCACCATTGGCGCAGTGTCGACATATCGTGGGTAGATATTGTACATACAGAACGATATGGATTATGCGATAGCTTACCGAATCGAACAGTGGGATCCTTTGGCATCGACTGAATCTCAAGACTTAGAATACGCAATTCATTCATGACCCAAGGTACACAGTCGGGCACCATTCCTAAGTCTTCGGCACATACCAACATGCGGGTGGCCTGAGTAAGACGTGGCAATTTCTTCATGGCCTCAGTATACCAGAACTGGTTGTTGCGACGGTAGAAGTAGTCGTTGTACAATCGATTGAACACTTGCTTGTCATTGTCCCAAAGTGCCTGGTAGATAAAGTCATTCTGTACACCGATTCTTGGATGGAACTTGTCATTGTTCTTGCGGTCGCGAACAAAGAGTACATCGCTGATCAGAGCATATAATCCATCGCGCAGGTTGATATCTGCCTCATCGGTCTTGCCCTTAAAGGCTGCCTCTACTTTACGCTGAGTATCGAATTCCGGCTTCATCTGCCAGATGTCGTCGTGAGCGTGATTCAGGAAGTTCTCCTTTACATATTGCGCATGCTCGCCGAACATGCGGTCTAGTGTCCAATCGGCAATGAATGGCTTTGTGAACAGTTCCTCTTGGAAATGAAGTCCATAAGCCTCAATCTCCTCGCGGGTCATGCCGAGCGATGGTGAGAACTGACCAAGCAATCCGTGAACAGCATCGATAGGAATCTCCCAAATGCGGAAGAAACCCAGTACGTGGTCGATACGGTATGCGTCAAAGTACTCCGACATCTTGCGGAATCTGCGAACCCACCACGAGCAACCGTCTTCCAGCATGGCATCCCAGTTGTATGTTGGGAATCCCCAGTTCTGTCCGTTAGCCGAGAAAGCATCGGGCGGAGCACCGGCTTGTCCGTTCAGGTTGAAGTACTTTGGTTCTACCCAGGCTTCAACACCGTCGCGACTGATACCAATAGGGATATCGCCCTTCAGTACTACGCGCTTCTCTCTGGCATAAGCGTGTGCAGCACGCATCTGCTGGTCGAGGTTGAACTGAACAAAGTACCAGAATGCTACCTCTTTATATAGCTTAGTGGTAGTTTTTGTCATATCCTCGCGCTCCTTTTCTGGCAGTGTATGATGGTCGGGCCAATCCTGGAATGTGGCTGTACCGTATAGATCACGATAATGGCAGAATGCTGCGTATGGCACCAGCCAATCCTTATTCTGCTCAAAGAACTGCTTGAATGCTGCAGTCTTCATGACCTTTGCACCTTCCTGAGCATAGATGGCTCGCAGATAGTCCATTTTGGCATTGTTCACGCGTTCATAGTCTATCTGTGGCAGGGCGTTCAGGGTTTTCTGCAGAACCTCATACTCCTTGCGCAGTTTCTCGTCCTTTAGCTGCGGCAGCTGTCGCAGGTCTGTGTACTGTGGGTGCAGAGCATAGATACTGATGGAGTTATATGGATATGAATCCTGCCAAGTATGGGTGATGTTGGTATCGTTGATAGGTAATACCTGCAGCACACGCTGTTTGGTCTTGTCGCACCAGTCAATCATCATCTTCAGGTCGCCAAAGTCGCCTACACCGAAGCTTCCTTCGCTACGCAGCGAGAAGATGGGGATAACTGTACCAGCCCCCTTCCATGGATATACAGGGAAGTATGCCTGTGCAAGTTCGTAAACTACGACATCGCCTGCTTCTAATTGAGGCAGTTCGATGGTACGGTTCATACCGTTCTCCCACAAAGGTGTTACATCAACAGCTTCGTCAAGAGCAACGAACTTAAACTCGAATGTGCGTCCCAACTGGTCGGCATTCAGAGTGATTACCCACTCGTTGTTCTCGTGTTCAACCATTTCTATAGCTCGCTTAGCCTCCCAATTACCAAGCGTATCGCCTTCGCCTATCAGAGCCAGACGTTCGTTGTTACGCAGCTGTGGTGCGCGTACCTTCAGTCGCACGGTTTTTCCATATGGAGTTTGTGCGCTCATATTCTGCTTGCGGGCTGCTACACACTCAGTGAATGCAGTAGAGTACATATACGAATCTTCTGGAATGTCAATCCAATGGTCGTAAACAGTGTACTTGGCGCCTCTGGTGGCTGCAAACTCCAATCGGTGCGGAATAACAAGCCATTCGTGGCGAGTCTCGGCGTCACCGCGCATCACGGTATAGAAATAGTCAATGTGGGCGCTGTCTTTCACCGCCTTATTCATTTCGCACGTCCAGTGCAATCCGTCGATGGTGCACATTTTGTGCTGTTCCGTTTTACCATCCTTTAGGATGTTCAGTGCCAGTTCTTCTCCGAAGGTTGTCTGGTACTCTAGGTTGAAATTGATCTTCATACCAATTGTCTTTAGTTATTTTTGGCAAAAGTACGAAAATAACCCGTTCGGTGTTTCCAAACGGGTCTGTATTTGATTGTTTCTCGATGCAAACGATTGCATTGAGACGACCTTGTTCTAATTAATCTTCGGCTAACGTGAAGTCCAGCTGTTTACGCTCCAGGTTAGCACGTGCTACTTGTATGCGGATGGGGTCACCTAATTGGTATTTAGTATGGTGTCGACGTCCGATAATCATATAGTTCTTTTCGTCAAAGTCGTAATAGTCGTTACCCAGGTCACGGATGGGAATCATTCCCTCGCAGTGGGTCTCGTCTATCTGTGCGTAGATGCCGTATGATTGTATGCCGCTGATGTGCGCATCGTAGGTGTTACCAATCTTGTCGGCCATAAACTCTACCATCTTATACTTGATTGAATCGCGCTCGGCATTCTGCGATATCTGCTCCATGTCGCTGCAGTGCTCGCAGAACTCCTCATACTTATCTTTGTTTGCCGAACGTGCTCCATCTTGATACTTGGTTAGCAAGCGGTGTACCATCATGTCGGGATAACGACGGATAGGTGAGGTGAAGTGCGTGTAATAATCGAATGCCAGACCATAGTGACCAATGTTATGAACACTGTACTTGGCCTTCATCATTGCTCTCAGTGCAACCGTCTCGATGGCATTCTGCTCGCGTGTTCCCTCTGCCTGCGACATCAGGGCATTAAGCGATTTGGTGATAGCTCCCTTGGTGCCTGCTGTCTTTACCTTGTAACCGAACTTGGCAACAAACTCGCGCAGATTCTCCAGTTTCTGTGGATCTGGTTGGTCGTGTATACGATAGGGCAGTGTCTTTGCCTTCACGCCTTTCTTGACTTTGCCTATACTCTCAGCAACGGTCTTGTTGGCCAGGAGCATAAATTCCTCAATCAGCTTGTTGGCATCTTTCGAAACCTTGAAGTAAGCCTTTGTGGGTTTTCCAGTCTCATCAATGTCGAAGTGCAGCTCCTCGCGGTCAAACTTCACGCTTCCGTTCTTGAAGCGAGCAGCACGCAGTTTCTTGGCCAGTGCATCGAGGGTTATCAGTTGTTCGGCATTTTCACCCTTATAAGGATTATTCTTGGTGGCTGCTGGTGCAGGTTCGCCTGTGCCGTCTTTCACGCCGTTGTCTTCCAGTATCTGCTGAACCTCCTCGTAGGCATAGCGGCGATCACTTTTGATAACGGTATGTGCCAGATGCCAATTCTTGATGTTGGCCTCGTCGTCCATCTGGAAGATAACGCTATAGCAAAGCTTCTCCTCATCAGGGCGCAGCGAGCAGATAAAATTACAGAGCCGCTCAGGCAGCATGGGGATGGTGCGGTCAACCAGATAGATACTGGTAGCTCGGGCGTAAGCCTCCTTGTCGATAGTCGAGCCTTCGCGAACATAATGTGATACGTCGGCGATGTGTACACCAACCTCCCAAAGTCCGTTGTCCATTTTGCGGATAGACAGGGCGTCGTCGAAGTCCTTGGCATCTTTTGGGTCGATGGTGCAGGTGAATACCCCACGGAAGTCCTCTCTGCGGGCTATCTCCTCTGGGGTGATGGCTGCATCAATCTTCTCAGCAGCCTCCTCCACGTTCTTAGGATACTTGTAGGGCAGGTTGTACTGAGCCAGGATGGCATGCATCTCGGCATTGTTCTCGCCAGTCTTTCCAAGAATGTCTACTACCGATCCAATGATGTTCTTATGATCCTGATCGGGCCACTGGATAACCTTTACTACCGCCTTATCATCAGTCTTTCCGCCTTTCAGCTTGCGCTTAGGTATGATGATGTCGTGTACAAAGGTAGAGTCGGGCGTTACCAAGAAGGCCATATCCTTTTCTACTCTCAGCTTACCTACAATCGTGTCGTGGGCGCGCTTAACGATTTCAATCACCATCGCCTCCTTAATGTGCTTGTCTCTGCGGGCCATATACGATACCTTCACCTTATCGCCGTCCATTGCCGACATAGAGTTGCGCTCGGCCACAAATACCGGAGTACCTCCATCCTCAGGCGTAAACGAGTTTCGTCCGGTAGCCTTACGATGGAACGTTCCCTCTTGTACCTGCGTCTTCAGGTTCAGGCGGTATGAGTTGTCGCTAACCTTCGACAGGAAGTCATCCCACGCCATCTCTTCCATCACATCGATGGCCAGCATCTTGAGCGGATGGGTATCTAGTTTCAGTACCTTGAATATCTGCTTGAATGTAAATGTCTCGTTCGGATTATGCTGGAACAGGTTCTGCAGCAGTTCGCTTACCTGCTTCTTGCCCAGTCTCTTTCCACCTTTCTTCTTTCCCATAGATATGTTGTTTTTATTTTCCTTTCTGACTGCAAAGATAGTAATTTTTCCCTACGGATTATACGGATTATACGGAAATTATGTCATTTTAATTAAAAATCCGTATAATCCGTATAATCCGTAGGCTTTTTTTAGTACCTTTGCAGGCAAATTCGTTAACTGTATGAAGATATTAATAACAGGTGCAAGCGGTTTTATCGGCTCTTTTATTGTTGAAGAAGCTCTTCGACAGGGTTTCGATACTTGGGCCGTGGTGCGCAAGAGCAGTTCTAAGGCATATCTGCAGGATGAGCGTATCAACTTCATCGAGCTGAACCTCTCATCAAAGAGTCAGCTCGTTGAACAATTGCGTGGTCATCAGTTCGACTATGTGGTTCATGCTGCAGGAGTAACCAAGTGCTTGAACAAGCAGGACTTTGCGCGTATCAATACCGAAGGCACCAAGAAGCTGGTTGATGCGCTTTTGGAGGTTGGTATGCCTCTTAAGCGATTTGTCTTCATCAGCAGTCTAAGTATCTTTGGAGCCATCAAAGAGCAACAACCTTACGAGGAGATTAAGGAGAGTGATACTCCAAGGCCGAATACCGCCTACGGAAAGAGCAAACTGGCTGCCGAGGCGTATCTTGAGCAGATGGCCTCGCGCGTACCTTATATTATATTAAGACCGACAGGCGTATATGGTCCTCGTGAGAAAGACTACTTTATTATGGCCAAAAGTATCAAACAGCATTCTGATTTTGCTGTGGGTTATAAGCGTCAGGACATCACCTTTGTTTATGTAAAGGATGTGGTGAAAGCTGTGTTCCTGGCATTGGATAAGGGCGAAAACGGACGCAAGTACTTCTTGAGCGATGGTAACGTGTATCAGAGTGAGACTTTCAGTAATCTGATTCATGAGGAATTGGGCCGCCCATGGTGGATTCGTATCAAGGCTCCTATCTGGGTGCTGCGTGTGGTAACCTTCTTTGGTGAATATATCGGACGAATTACAGGAAAGGTAACCGCTCTTAATAACGATAAGTATAACATCCTGCGTCAGCGCAATTGGCGATGCGACATACAGCCAGCTATTAACGAACTGGGTTATAAGCCAGAGTACGACTTGCAACGAGGCGTAAAGGAAACTATAAAATGGTATAAAGACAACCAATGGTTATAAAGAAGATATTTGAGCTTGAGCGTAAACCTCGTAAGGGACTATTGGCGGTAGAGTGGGTGATATTGGCTTATATGCTGTTCACTCTGGTGCTGATGCTCGTAACATACACTAAACTGCAGAATCCTGAGTCAATGCTTTGGGGCCGGACGCGATTCCTGGTGATGACGCTGGCTCTTTGGGGAGTATACAGGATGGTTCCCTGCCGATTCACGATGATGTGTAGGGTGGGAGCCCAGATGGCACTACTATCTTGGTGGTATCCTGATACTTACGAGTTCAACCGCATGTTTCATAACCTAGACCACGTGTTTGCGGGCTATGAACAGCAATTGTTCCACATGCAGCCAGCTCTGTTGTTCTCACAGAAACTCTCTAATCCTGTGTTCAGCGAGCTGATGCACTTAGGCTATGCCTCGTATTATCCGCTCATTGCCTTGGTAACGCTATATTATTTTCTGTATCGGTATCAGGAGTTCACCCGTGTCACATTTATAATATTGGCATCGTTCTTTGTCTATTACGTTATTTTTATACTGTTGCCAGTTACAGGTCCGCAGTATTACTATCTGGCGGCTGGTGTCGATCAGATTGCTCAAGGGCATTTTCCTAACGTGGGCGATTACTTTGCTAGCCATGACGAAGCGTTGCCAATACCTGGATGGAAGGATGGATTCTTCTATCAGTGTGTGGCCAGTGCCCATGCCGCTGGCGAACGTCCCACAGCTGCTTTCCCAAGTAGTCACGTCGGTGTTACCACCATATTGTTATTCCTGGCTTGGCATGCACGCAATCGTAAACTACTCTATACGCTTCTGCCCTTCTACGTGCTGATGTGCTTTGCCACCGTCTACATTCAGGCGCACTATGCTGTCGATGTAATAGGAGGTTGGATTTCGGCTGTGGTAATATATGCGGTTTTGTTTTTTTTATCGAAAAAATTTGTTTGATTCGAAAATATTGCTTATCTTTGCAACCGAATAAGTAAGGATACGACATATTAAATCCGAGGATTCCGACACTGTGTGAGTCGGGATTCTTTTCTTTTTTGTCCGTCCAACTTTATAGTAAAAAGTAAAATCATTAAATATTGAAATGTTATGGCATACATGTCACAAGAAGGCTACGACAAACTGATAGCCGAACTTCATCGTTTAGAGGCTGTTGAGCGCCCAAAGGCATCTGCAGCTATCGCCGAGGCTCGTGAGAAGGGTGATTTGAGTGAGAACTCAGAGTACGATGCTGCTAAGGAGGCTCAGGCTCATCTTGAGGATAAGATCAATCAGCTCAAGATGACTATTTCTGAAGCTAAGGTGGTAGATACCAGCCGTTTGAGCACTGACTCTGTTCAGATTCTTTCTAAGGTTGAGATGACTAATCTTACCAACAAGGCTAAGATGACCTATACTATCGTTAGTGAGAGTGAGGCTAATCTGCGCGAGGGTAAGATCTCTATTCAGACCCCTATTGCTCAGGGACTGCTTAATCATAAGGTGGGCGACGAGGTGGAAGTGAAGATTCCACGTGGCACCATCAAGCTTCGTATCGACAAGATTACTGTAGGATAATTATGGATATTTTTAGCAAAATCGCTGCTGGCGAAATTCCCAGCTATAAATGCGCCGAGAACGAGGAGTTCTACGCATTTCTTGATATCAATCCGCTGGTAAAGGGGCACACTCTGGTGATTCCACGTCGTGAGGTTGATTACATCTTCGATATGGACGACGACGAGTTGGCTCGTTATCAGGTGTTTGCTAAGCGTGTGGCTTTGGCCATCAAGAAGGCCTTCCCATGTAAGAAGGTTGCTCAGGTAGTGCTGGGCCTTGAAGTTCCCCACGCTCATATCCACCTCATCCCAATGCAGAGTGAGGCTGATGTTGACTTCCGTCGCGAGAAGCTTAAGCTTACTGAGGAAGAGTTTAAGGCTGTCGCAGAGAAAATACGTGGTGAGTTTGTGTGATTACACAAACTCATCACCATATTTAATCCTTACTTCGTTTACATATTTCTTTACCATCGACGAGTTGTCGCTCTTCTTGCAGATGAGTAGCACCCCGTCCTCCTCGGCAACTATGTAGCCCTCCAAACCGTTAAACACACCCAACTTGCCCTTTGGCAACTTGATGATGTTGTTTTTGCAGTCCTCAAGTATCACCTCCGAGTCCATCACCACGTTATCGTCTGTTACCTTGTGCATCACCTCGTATATGGCGTGCCATGTTCCAAGGTCGGCCCAGCCAAAGTCGCACTTCATCACAAACACGTTGTTATCGCTCTGCTCCAGGATGGCGTAATCGAGCGATAGGTTCGGGTAGCGAGGATAGTTTTCGGCTACAAACTTCATTTCCTCTTCGTGAGTGTAGTTCGGATTGTCGTAGCGCAGGTTTCTGAGTACCGATGGGAACACGTGCTCAAAGGTATCAAGCAAATGGTAGGCACTCGAAATGAAGATACCTGTATTCCAATAGAACTCGCCGCTCTCCATAAACATGCGTGCAAAGTCGCGCTCAGGTTTCTCAGTAAACGATTTTACCTTATACACATCGGGCTTGCAGCTCAGGTCGCCCAGCTGTATATATCCGTAGCCAGGTTCTGGTCGGGTGGGCTTTACGCCCATTGCCAGCAGTACATGGTTCTCTGATACATAGCCTATACCCACATCCATGCTGTGGGCAAACGAAGTTTCGTTCAGCACCAGCTGGTCTGATGGCGATACGATGATGTTGGCATTGGGATTTCTATGCAGAATGCGCATCGATGCCCACGCCACGCTGGGAGCCGTGTTGCGATGTATGGGTTCAACTATGATGTTCTGTTCGGACACTTCGGGCAGTTGTTCCTTTACCAACTGATGATATCCCGCGCATGTACATACTAATATATTCTCTATGGGTAGCAGTTTCTTAAAACGGTCGAGCGTTGACTGCAACAATGTGCGTCCTGTGCCAAAAAGGTCAAGAAACTGTTTAGGGTGCTGCTCTCTGCTTACGGGCCACAATCGCTGACCGCGACCCCCGGCGAGAATCACACAGTAGTTCTTCTGATCAGTTTTTTCCATTCAATAGGGTTTTAGCATTAATTCTACCCACAAAGATATGAATAAAATGTGATACTGGCAAGAAATTCTAAGTTTTTTTTCATTTTCTTTTGCTAATTCAAATAAAAGTCGTATCTTTGCACCCGCTTTAGGAGATGAAATAGCTTGAACTGTCAAGCCCAGATGGCGGAATCGGTAGACGCGCTGGTCTCAAACACCAGTGGAGCAATCCATCCCGGTTCGATCCCGGGTCTGGGTACCAAACCTCCAAGAAGCAACAAAGTGCTGCAAGTTTTTCACTTGCAGCATTTTTTTTGTATAATTCGTAAAAATCTCTCAATCTCTCATGAAATCTCTCGAAACGCCCGTGTACAAAGGCTTTGAGGGGTGTGAGAGATTTCTAAAATTCCTCCCTAATCTCTCATGAATCCCTCATGCTTTCCCCTCATGCAACTTTTACTGGAACCACATCGTAATACGAATTCTACCTTTCCGTTCAGGGTGTTTCGACGAAAATGGTAGTTCTCCATGAGGAACTGCTCGATTGCGAGCGTTACCTCTTGTGAGGCACAGCATGCCCCACGCATAGTTTCGTTTTTTCTCATATTTTATAGTCTACAGTTGGTGAGCTTTTCACAGCGTCCTTTTCATGGTGCAAAGATACAAAAAAAGGCAAATCCAAATTTTTCGGCCATTATATTGCATTTTTTCTTCAAATGTTAACGAATTGGCTGAGGGTGTTTTTTATGGAGGGATTACATGAGAGATTCATGAGAGATTAGGGAGGGATTTTAGAAATCTCTCACCCCTCTTAATCCCTTTGTGCACGGGCGTTTCGAGAGATTTTGTGAGAGATGAAGGGATTTTTTGTTATAACTATAAAAAAACACTCATTCTAAGGTTCCACACCATATATATAAAAGGTGGTAAAAATGTTCCCAGTTAGGGAACATTTGATTCCCAACTTGGGAACATTTTATTCCCAGTTAGGGAACGTTCCATTCCCCTACTGGGAATATCACACAAAATTGAAGTTTTCCGCCAAAACATTTGGTAGATAAATCAATTTTCCATATTTTTGCATCGTGTTTCGAAAGATTCACAAGACATATTTGCTCTAAAGCCTCACAATCACCACCGCGAGAAAAGAGCAATACCTATTATTGGAGCTGCCCCGTATTGGGCGCAGATTCTCCCGTATATAGGTATGGTTTGTGGTGAACCGTGAGGCGTATGGCGATAGTGTGCGCCTTTTTTTTGTGTATGTACAAGAATCTTATAAATATGCTAAAATTAGAAAACTCAAATATTGTAACAATGAAAACCAGAAAATTACTTTTAGCAATCCTGGCCTTATTCTGCTTTGTGCAAGCCCGGGCCGATGTGGAAATCAACGAAACCAATTTCCCAGATTATGCTTTCCGACATTGGATAATGGATCAATCCTATGGCAAGGATGGTGTGCTTACTGATGCGGAAATTGCTTCTATTACATCCATTATATTTCAGACTTATATACTATATCCTCAAGATGGAAACGCTTATTATATAACTAATTTGAAAGGAATAGAATTTTTTACTTCGTTGACAACTTTAACCTGCTCTGGAAACAAGATAACTTCCCTTGATGTGTCAAAGAACACTGCACTAGTCAAGTTAGATTGCACTTCTAACAAGTTAACCTCCCTTGATCTATCAAAGAATACTGCGTTGACAACGTTAGAATGCTATGATAACCAGTTAACCTCTCTTGATCTATCAAAGAACATTGCATTGAAAGAGTTGAAATGCAGTTCTAACCAAATAAAGGGCAAGGGAATGGATGCACTTATTGAAAACCTACCAAAAGTAGAGAATAGCAAACTTTATGTTATCTCTGGAAAAACAGATAACAACGAAATGACTCTTGGTCAGGTTGAGGCTGCTAAAGTCAAAGGATGGATTCCGCAGATCTATACCAATCAACAATGGATGGCATTTAATTACTTTGTTGATATCAACGAAACCAATTTCCCAGATGAGAATTTCCGTGCATTCTTAAAATCCCAGTCGTATGGTAAGGGTGATAAAATTGCTGACGCAGAAATTGCAGCTACAACTGAAATGAATGTATCTAGTAAAAAAATCTCAAACTTAAAAGGCATAGAGTATTTTAATGCGCTGATCAAGTTGGATTGCGCAAAAAACCAGTTAATCTCCCTTGATGTATCAAAGAACACTGCATTGAAAGAGTTGGAATGCTATTCTAACCAGATAAAGGGCGAAGCAATGGATGCGTTTATTGAAAGTCTACCAATAGTTGAGAATGGCAAACTAAATATTATCTATGAGGGATCAGATGGCAACGATATGGCCCCTGCTCAAGTCAAGGCTACAAAATCCAAAGGGTGGATTCCGCAGATCTATACCAATCAACAATGGATGGCATTTAATTACTATATTGTTATTAACGAAATCAATTTCCCAGATAAAAAATTCCGTGATTATTTAAAGTCTCAGACCTATGGCAAGGATGGTGTGATTACTGAAGATGGAATTACTGCTATATCTGTAATGGATGTAAGGGGTAAAAACATCACAGATTTAAAAGGCATAGAGGTATTTACTGCGTTGAAAAAATTGGCTTGCGATTCTAACCAGTTAACCTCCCTTGATGTATCAAAGAATACTGCGTTGACAAGCCTGGCTTGCGGTTCTAACCAGTTAACCTCCCTTGATGTATCAAAGAATACTGCGTTGACAAGCCTGGCTTGCGGTTCTAATCAGTTAACATCCCTTGATGTGTCAAAGAATACAGCGTTGACAAGCCTGGCTTGCGGTTCTAATCAGTTAACATCCCTTGATGTGTCAAAGAATACAGCGTTGACAAGCCTGGCTTGCGGTTCTAATCAGTTAACATCCCTTGATGTGTCAAAGAATACAGCGTTGACATCTCTGAGCTGTGATGCAAACCCGTTACCCACCCTTGATCTATCAAAGAATACAGCATTGACATTTTTGGCCTGTGTTTCTAACCAGTTAACCTCTCTTGATGTATCAAAGAATACTGCGTTGACATCGTTGATTTGCGGTGATAACCAGTTAACATTCCTTGATGTATCAAAGAATACTGCGTTGACATCGTTGTATTGCAATTCTAACAAGTTAACCACGCTTGATGTATCAAAGAATACTGCGTTGACATCGTTGAATTGCAATTCTAACAAGTTAACCACGCTTGATGTATCAAAGAATACTAAGTTGAAAGAATTGTATTGCTGGTCTAACCAGATAAAGGGTGAGGCAATGGATGCACTTGTTGAGAGTCTGCCAACAGTAAAAACAGGTGATATGTATGTTATCAACGGCAATAACGAAAACGAGGGCAATGTGATGACTACCACTCAAGTAGCAGCTGCTAAAGCAAAGGGGTGGACTCCAATATGGTGTATCGATAATTTCTATGCAAAATATGCAGGCAGCGAACCAGCTACAGGTATTACAATCAACGAGACGAATTTCCCAGATGCCAATTTCCGTAATTGGCTAATGAAGCAGTCGTATGGTGAGGATGGTGTGATTACTGCAGATGAAATTGCTGCTATATCTCAAATAAATGTAAGTAGTAAAAATATCTCAGACTTAAAAGGCATAGAGTTCTTTACTGCGTTGACATCGTTGGGCTGTGGTTCTAACCAGTTAACTTCACTTGATGTGTCAAAGAATACTGCGTTGACATCGTTGGGCTGTGGTTCTAACCAGTTAACTATACTTGATGTGTCAAAGAATACTGCGTTGACTAAGTTGTGGTGCAGTGAAAATCAGTTAACTTCCCTTGATGTATCAAAGAATACTAAGTTGAAAGAATTGCATTGCGATAATAACCAGATTGCCTCTCTTGATGTTTCACATAATCATGGGTTGAAATGGTTTTATTGCGATAGTAACCTATTAACCTCGCTCGATGTCTCAAAGAATACTGCACTGAAATTGTTATCTTGTTTTTCTAACCAAATAAAGGGCAAGGGAATGGATGCCCTTATTGAGAGTCTGCCATTAGTAGAAAATGGTGAAATGTATATTATCTACAAAAACGAAGGTAATGTGATGACAACCACTCAGGTAGCAGCTGCTAAGGCTAAGGGCTGGATTCCGAAATATAGAATGGATAGCTACGATTGGAAGGACTATGCTGGTAGCGATCCTGCTTATGATGCATCTGGCGATGCGGCTTCGATTGTTAAGGGCGATGATTTTAGCGGTGAAGTGGTGATTCCTGAGAACATAGAAATAAATGGTAAGATATTGGCTGTTACATCGATTGGCGATGGAGCGTTTAAGAATAACACGAAGATTACCAGCGTTACTCTGCCAGAGAGTGTTACCAGCATAGGTGACTATGCATTCGAAGGATGTAGCAATCTTACTATTATTATAATAGGTAAATCAGTAACCCACATCGGTACTAGGGCATTTGGTAATATAACACCTACTTCACAGACCAGAGGCAATAACGGGCTGAAGATTAGCTGTTATGCTGAGAGCGTACCTAACACCGCTGCTGATGCTTTCGAAAATACACCAATTAGTAGTGCAACTCTGCTTGTTAACGACAACTTAGTAACTGCATATAAGACAACAGCACCATGGAGCAGTTTCGGCACTATTATGGGATTTGACGAAGCTTCTGGCATCAATGGCGTGTTGATTGAGAATGGTGGCAAGGCAAAGATATTCTCGATTGATGGTAAGCCATTAAGCAGATTACAGAAGGGTATTAACATCATCCGGATGGATGATGGCACAACCAAGAAAGTGGTAGTGCAATAAAGACAACGCTATGAACAAAAAAGTGCTGCAAGTTCTTCGCTTGCAGCACTTTTTGTTTTTCAATCGAAAACGTTTCACTCAAAATCCCAAGCCGTTACATAGTGGTCAAACTGTTTTCATTTATAAAGAATAGAGATAGCAGCATGTTTGATTCCATTTGCGGGCAAGTAATTGCTTTGGATGGATGAGAAAATAAAGCATGCCACAGTCGTGGAAAGTAAGATTCCAATGGTCGTTTTCTTCAATTTGCAAAAGCGATATCATATCTGGCATATTCTCGCGTACATCTTCTATATAGGGATATCCCAAAAGGCGATTGCCGTCATCAGCCTCGCTACTTGGCAAGAAAGTAATCGCCTCGGCAGGAAGTGTAGCCGACGTGCCATCAGGATAGTTAAGGTGATGTGTATGCAATTGTTCGCAGTTAGGAGAAAAAAGCACACGGAAATAGTTTTGCCGCCATTGCCCGATACCAGGATAGGTGGGGGTGTCTATGTCGCCAAGGAAATAGTCGAGAGCAGCAAAGAAGTAAAGCATACCTTTGTGCGGAAGCCACCCCTCTGGGTCAAATGAGGCTATATCCTCACAACGTATCTGGCAGACGAAAGTCAGCGGGTCAAGAAATTCATTCCCGCTCTCGTCAATGGCCTTCACTTCGGGCCAGTCCAATTCTTCTGGCATATCAGGCTCACCCCACCATTTGCTTTGGCCAAACAGAGGGTTGTTTGCAGGTTTTGTCTGTATACTGATTATGCCCTTATGTCCATGCGTCATATCGTCCATCATCATCTATATAATCTTCTTCGTCAGTTGGTTCGAGGAGTTTTATGCATTCTTGTATAGTACAGATAACGCCATAGTCCTCAGGGCCAGACCCTAGGGCTAGCATAACTTCGTCGCCAGCATTGATGCTGAACGACTTTCCTTCGTATGTCAAGTCAAGACGATAGCCATCATAATAGTCAACCACAGGCGCACCGGTGTAAGGCCAATTTGGGATGGTTTCGCCCTCCTTAAGTTCGGCTTCGTCTACATCGGACGTCTTCCATGTTTCTTTAAACATGAAAGCGCCTCGGTCGCTGTAGCTTTTATAAATGATGATCTGACACGCAATAGCCATAACAAGTGATATTTGTGCAAAGATAATCTTTTTTTTCGCAAAAAGCATGAGATTACACATTTTTTTGTATCTTTGCAAACAGATACGACCAATAACTTACGATAATGAAGGAAATATATCAACCAATTTGTAAGAAGGCTATAGTGCTGTTATTGCTATTAAACGTAGTGATAGCCAGCAAAGCTCAAACATATCTTTCTGATATCTACAAGCCCTCCAGTTCTTTTCTATATCATGCATATCCCACCAAAGGTAGCGACGTCATGAAAATAGCCTCCTACAAATATAAAGGAGGTTTTGTTATTGAATCAGGAAAGCACGGACTGATAGCAGAGAAGAATTCCGGATATGCCGTTTTCGATCTTAAAGACAACTACGATAAAATCAGTTTTGTACTTGGCCCATATGACCCGAAAGGAGCCGGAGAAGGCGAATACGTAATCCTGACTATGAAAGCCGACGGCAAGAAAGTGCTTGATAAAGTAGTTTGGAACCACGACGCTCCACAAGAGTGCGTCATAGAGTTGAACGGGGCCCGTCAGTTACGCTTTGATTTGCCAAAAGGCTCTACCGATGTAGCATTTGGAGCCGTGAAACTATGGAAAGCAGGTCAGGAATACAAGCCCACTGCCGATCCGCTGCGCGCCATTCCCACAAACGATCGCGTGCAATTGGTTGGTCAGCTCTTTCCTCATTTTATGCGCCAAACAGGTTGGGTGCACCCTATTACATCGAAAAAGGTTGAGGGATTTGAAAGTGTTGCCAACATCCGGATGAACCAGGTAGAATACAAAACCGGGCTTCAATTTACTGCTAATCAGGCCTTTACGGGCAATAATGAGGCGTGGGCCTACTTCTGGCTGCAGAAAAAGTATAGTAAGATTTCGTTTATTGTCGGCCCTCGCGACAACCAATCGACAATGGCCACAGGATGGCTAACTGTTAAGGGCGATGGCAAAATCCTGTATGAAAAGCGATTAGGAGAGCGCGACTTAGCCGAACAGGTTGTGTTGGATGTAGAAGGTATCAATCAAATTTCGTTTCATAGCATAGACGAACTTCACCGTCTTATGGGCGGCATCGTCTTTGGAGTAGTTAATATATTTGCCTATCCTACCAATTATGATATGGCATTGCTACCTAAAGCAGGCGAAGTAAACGGATCGAAAAGCAAACTGTCACAATTACCTGATGTGTGCAGACTGGTATCCAACATCGAGCCCTATTCTGTTCAGGGTATTGTGAATTACAAGAATAGCGTGTTCAAAGGCGAGTCTGATTATATCACTTTCTCGATGGGAGGCGAATCATTCAACGAAGGTTTTGTGCTGACCAGCGGAGCGACACTTCTTGGCGAAGATATCAGTTCTTACTATAAATTTGATTTGGCTGGAGAATTCGACTACATGACCTTCACCGTTGGTGCTTTGACTAACCGACGGGTGATGTCCGACGATAACATCCGCATCTACGTCGATGACAAGGTGGTGCTTGATACAGTCATCCATTGCACCTGGCCCAATCAGCACTTCACTATTCCGCTAAACAAATGCCGAACCGTGATGTTTGCCAAACCTGGTACAGGCAGCGATACCCAGCCATACTTCGGCTTTGGCGACATTACCCTTTATCGTGGAGAGGTAGTGGCCAACAACCTCTATGAACATCCAAAACCAGAATGCCCCGATTCGGCCGACCTGATTGATCTTTGTAAACGACCATATTTCCACTTTGTTGGTCGCTACCTAAGCAGGATGACAAACTTTGACTTTAATGACTGCTTCCAGAATGGTGGTTCGTTGCGCCGATACTTCAACATGAAAGACGGAACAAAGATATACAAAGGTGTTATGCTAGAGACAAATATTCCATTTGCCTTCGAGAACGTAACATTTATGGACCTTGCCTTTATGTTCCTGACTGGTGCTGGCGGCGAGATCTCCAGCAGTAACGTGAGTGCTGCTACAGGTGTTACTGCAGGTGCATCAGCTTTGCCCATCACCATGCTCAACTTATCGAAAGAAGCCCGCGAGAAAGGCGAAAGAGTACAAGACAGAGCCAAGGCAAACAACCTGAACCTGGGCGTGTTGTCGCTCTTCGGCCCTGGAGGCTATCAGTCATCAGCGGCAGCATTCAACATCTTTGGCGAGTATGACACTTGTACCTTTACGGTGGCCAACAAGTCAGTTTTCGTCGATCCTTATGAGGAGGTGTTAGGTGGCTTTATGGGTGAAAAAGCGAAGGCGCCACCCGTACGTCTCGATGTCTTTGCCGACCAAGTAAAAGTGGGCGAGTTTATGCTGACCGACGATATGCAGCCCACCACCTATACCGTACCGGTAAATAGGAGTACACAGTTGATGTTCTGGCTGGAGTGTGGCGATGTGCGTTCTGGACAGTATGTGCTTTATGACATGAGTGTTAAGAAAAACAAGAAAAAAGAGTAAAAAGATATGAAAAGTTTTATCAAATTCCTAATTGTTGTGCTGGCAGGTTGCTGGGTGTATTATAAATGTAGCGGCAATAGCAGCCAGAATGACGGTGTATTGAAACAAGTAAAAGTAGCCGTTAAAACCGCCAATCTTCGCACTGGTCCTGGTACCAGTTACGGTTTTGTTACCGTAAGTGGTAATACAGACGACAAACTACTACTGAGCGGAGGCGATGTGCTGGATGTCTTAGCTGAAGAAGACGGCTGGTATCAGGTGCGCATTTCAGACAATCGCATAGCCTACATCAAGCAGAGCTTGTGTACTGATATATCTAAGAAGAATACGAAGAGTAGTAAAACTAAAAAATCATCGAAATCATCTGCAGCCAAGAACACTGGTGATACACCTAAAAACCAAGAACAGCCAGCGGTTAAACCCCAAAAGGCAGCTACCCCTGAAGACGTGGTTGAAGAGGTGAAAGGCGGTCAGGCAGACGATGAAGTTATCTTCTAATAATCACGCGTATGGATATTATCAACATATTGAAGAAAGCCGAAAAACTAACATCCGATCAGGAAAAGTTAGAATATCTGGGTCAATATATTGGCGAGCATTTAGACAAACTCTCGCCAAAGGAGTTCGTTCTCTTGCTCACACCATTGGTGGATATCTCTTATCGACTGTATCAGCAGTCGCCCTCGCTCGAGGCTTTAGGCGATTATACTGTCGCCATCACCAAATTAGCCGAGTATCTGATAGCAGACGATCAAGGGTGGAAAGCAAAACCGTTGTTAGAGAAAACTCAGCAACTGTTGAACGAACAACCTGATATAGAGGCATATCAACAATGGCGATATGATACCTGGCTACAGATGGGGCAGTGTTATTACAACAACCAGCGCCGCCAGCAAGCCAAGCAGGCTTTCCAACAGGCCTTAGCTATTGCTGCTTCAGCGGGAATAGATGCAGACGATTGCCATTACTTTTTGGATAAGATAGAGAATCCTATGCTGAAATACGACCCCGTTGAGGATAGTAAAGAATATCTCGAGGTGATAGACGAGGTAGAGCAAAAGCTCTATGAGCAACTTAAAGATGAGCCTCGATTCATGGGTTTCTGCTTCCGATATTGGGCCGCCAAACGCGATATCTTAGCGGAATACGGCATTCAATGGCGTTCACCAGGAACTATGAACCCTCGAGTTATCTTTGATTAATCAAGCAAAAAGTATTATTGAAAATAAAAATTCATTATTCTTTGCATATTGTATGTTTTTTCGTATCTTTGCAACCGAAAAGGAATGATAATAATAATACGCGTTGCGAAAATGAAGCTAGATAATCGCAGATGGATGCTGCTGGTAGCTGTATTGCTCAGTTTCCTGACTACCGTTGGAGTCAGCGCGCAGAAAAGTGTACCAAATCCGACGATAACCATAGGACTTGATGCAAACTACGCTCCGCTTCAGTATGTAGATAAGAATGGAATACCGCATGGATACGACGTTACTTTTACTCGCGCTTTGATGAGTAGAATGGGTGTTAAGTTCTATTATGTGCCTAGCACATGGAAAAAGGTCGAAGAGTCTCTGATTAAAGGTGATATCGATCTGGCTATGATGGTGTATTCATCCTATCGCAAAGATAGTGTATGCTATTCACGCCCCATCTTCCGACTGTATTATCAGGTTGTCTATCGTAAGTCGGACTATAAATCTTTTGATTTCCGTAATATTAAGGGTAAGACATTTGCATTTCTGAATTCACGACCTATCGGCGAATTGATGGACCGCGAAGGCGCCATCAGCGTGCGTGTGTATGATCTGGATGAGGCGATTCGTGACTTGGCCAAAGGTAAGTATGATGCTGTAATATGCTATCGCTATCAGGCCAAATATCTTATTAATCATTACCATCTTGACCAATTGCAGGCAGAAGATATATCAATGCAGCCTCGTGAGTATTGCTATGTAAGCCATAATCAGGATCTGATAGACGACATCAGCCGCGAGATAGCTATGATGGAGGCCGAAGGCATTGTTGACGAGATTTATGGAAACGACATCGTGGAGACTGCCAAAAGCAAGATCCCCGTTTGGGTTTGGTATCTGTTTGGGGCCGTTGGCGTACTGTTTGTAGGGGCCTATATCTTCCTTTCTTATAGATCGCGCAAAAAGTTAAAGATAGCCAATGCTATGCTCGAGACCAATTACAAGATTCTTGAGATGAGCCACATGGAGCTTGAAGAAACCAATCGTCAGTTGATTGCAGCAACAGAGAAAGCTGAAGAGTCATCGAAGATGAAGAGTAACTTCATCAAACAGATATCGCACGAAATACGTACACCACTAAACATACTAAGTGGATTTGTACAGGTTATTACAACTCCAGGATTAGAACTGCAAGATGATGAGAAAATAAAGATAGGTCAGGATATAGTACTGAATACCAATCGCATAACTAATCTGGTAAACAAGATGTTAGAACTCAGCGATGCTGGTAGCCGTAATGTTATTGAACGTAATGAAAATACTACCGCAGCCCAGATAGCTGGCGATGCGGTAACAGCAACTAGCATAGCTGATGCAAACGGAATAAAGTTTGAACTGTCAATAGAACCTGAAGCCGAAAAAGTGAATGTCGTAACAAATCTGAATTCGGCTGTTCGTGCACTATCTCTGATTTTAGATAATGCCCGTAAGTTTTCAGGAGGTGCAACTGATAAGTATGTTCGTCTGACCGTTATGGCAAAACCAAACACAATAGAACTGGCCGTTGAAGATAATGGAATAGGAGTTCCGCCCAATGAGGCAGAACATATTTTCGAAGAGTTTGTTCAGCTTGACGATTTTTATGAGGGAACAGGTATCGGACTAACGATAGCCAGAAGCTTGGCCCGCCGAATGGGAGGCGATGTGACTCTTGATACCAGCTATAGTCCTGGCGCAAGATTCATCTTGACACTGCCAAGATAAAAAGAGTACAAGTCTCTAAAGCACCCATAAAGTGGGGAACTTTTTAATTCTCTTCAATACCATAGTTTACAACTACATTCCAGTAGTCGTTCGAGTCATCTTTTACACAGATAGAAATATTAGTCGAATTTTGAACTTGATATTCAAGGAAATATTTACCATCTCCAAGATCTTTCCAGTCTTGTTCCCTAATAGATGATGTATTGCTGTTTAGTGCGAGACCGCATCCAGATTTTATTCTGACGCGGAAAGTGTATTTATTGCCTACTTTAAGGTTTTTACATAAAGGAATCTCTATGAGTTCAATCAATTCTTGTCCTTTGGAATATAGTTGGGGAAGGGTATTTCCTTCTTTCCTGAGACTCTCATAGATGCTATGAGCATTGATTCCATATTCTATACACAGTTCTGAAACGGGTGGCATGGCAAGAAATTCCTGCTTATACATGGGGCGGTCAATTAGTTGGAAGGTAATATCTCTGGGATAATGGCTGAAGATAAGCCATTCTGGATTGACGTTGAACCATGTCCAGCAGTTTTTCTTTCTTATGAAAGTCTTACCTTCGACATAGCCTAACCCCCAAGTGGGATCCATGAATATTCCACGATCTTCGCTGGTATAGGCAAAAAGCCATGAATGCCCCTTCTTCTCGATGTAGCCGGTTTTATCTTTAGCGATGCCGTCGATAAATTCTACTTTTAGGCCTACTGCAGTTGCAATCTTATAGTACAGCTCGTTTATCGCCTGACAAATGCCTCTTCGATACTGATAGCAAACATCCGCCGTATTGATTTTAAATGTCGTGTCGTAGGATATGCTGTCGCATATCCATTTATAAATAGCCTTGATTTTCTGGTAGTCGGTATTGCAACCTTCGGTTATAGTATTGCCAATATCTTGGTAATTGTAATGAGACGTGGAAATACGTGGATTGTCTTTTGAGTGGCGTTTAAGATAAGATACAAAATTTTCTTCCTGTATGGTATCATTCTGTGCCATGATAGAGCCTAAACACAGAATGATACTTATTATTAATAGTAGAGAACGAGCCATATATGATATGTTTACTCGTTGAGATTAGTAGGAATGTAGGTTACCTCTATGCCGTCCTTGACGAAAATAGGCAAACCGGCATCTTTGTTTACATACTCAATAGAGAGGGTTATGTCGCGAGGACCTAACTGCCTGCCATCAACCTCAAAGATCGACTTGTCGAGAATGACGGTGTTGCCATTTTTGCTCTTAAGCTTCTTAGTGAGCATGGTGTCTCCATACTTATAAGTAGCTTGGAAATAGCACTTGTCATTAAGCTCCACATCGGCTGGGAGTTCAATAGGATCAAGTAGATCGTATTGGCTCTCAAACACGCTGCCCAGTTTTTCATAGATAGTCTTTGGCGCATCGCTTGTGTCCATAAAGTCGTTAGTAGACAGGCGCTTGCTGCTGATAAGTGCTTCCATGCCCGTTTTGCGCATGTACTGTTTACCCAGCATTAGCATCTGTTTCTTGGTTGTAAGGTTAAAAACCTTAATAGCCTGTTTCTCCTTTTGCCATTTGATGGCATCCACATTTGTGAAGGTGTCGCCCACTTTGACTGCTTTGCCGTTATTATATGTGAGGCTGGCGTCGTTAACGAACAGCACCTTGTAATTGTCTGCGCTGGCGTAGCTGAGCCACATGCCTAGGCAAGTAAGTAAGAGAAGTCGTTTCATTTTGATTTATTTTTATAGATGTTATATTTCTGCATAAACGTATCGTAAAGAGAGTAGACGGTGGTTGGTACCCACATATTGAATGCCAAATCGTACCAACTGGCCACAAGAGCAATCACTAAGAATACAGTAGCTGTGCTGAGGAAAGACAGCACAATACTGAGCCATGGATTCATTACCATCGATGAGAATGAATGTCCTGATAGGTAGAATAGGCCGATGATTATATAGATAACAAACAATATGGCCATATAGGGCCAATTAACCAGATGCGCTCCTTGTGAAAGGGCAATATAGCCATTAAACAGTATCGATGATCCTGGTTGAGAGCCAAGGAACGTAGAGTGAACATCGCTATTGAAATCACCAATCACAATCAGTTTGTCTTCTATCTGTTCGCTAACAGGCATCACCTCGTCAAGGTCTAATAAGTCGGCTGACAGATAGATGTAGTTGCGCTCGCGTGCCTGCCCCTCCTCGTCAAGCAGACTGCCAGTTATACGGATGGGCAGCAGCAGAGTAGCGCTGTTTTGGCATAGTCGTCCTTGGTCGGTATACCATAGTCCGCCCATATGCTTAACAATATCAGAGCCAAAGCGGTCCTGATAAATCTTGAGTGCCACAGATGGATCCTCGTCGTGTATATATTGATAGCGAGAGAAGGTGAGGGCCTGCCAAGTTGTTGCATAGTCGGCATTGGATGCTTTCTGATAGAGCATGCTGTCGCACATGTTCGATCCCTTGTGTTTAGGTATGACTATGCGGTCCATCGAGGTGATGGTGTGGAAGAGTGCTGAGTCATACTCCGTCTCCATTCCCTCCTCAAAGAACACATCCATGAAGATGTAGCGATAGTTGTTGGCCTTTTTGGCAATGGTGAGAAATTGCAATAGTTTCTCGCGGTCGGTAATAACCATATTGCCTACAGGAACCTCGTTCTCCTCATAAGGAATAAGCATCTTGTCATAGCAAACATTGATAAACAGGATACTGTCAGGCACGTTACCAATCTGCATGCCCAAAAACTTCTTGTAGTCGGTAATCTGTTTGAGTGCACCGGTTTCACCCGGGAGTGGATAGCCCGAGTTTCCCATCACATAGGTGAATATGATGATAACCGTACTCGTCAGCACGGAGAGTGTTACTAACCTCCGCCGCTGACGAATCCACGTTTTTATAATAGTCCAAAGAGCCTTCATAGGCTTATCGCTTCAGTAGAATAACCTTGGCCTTAGAGTTGTCCATCTTACTCATGGTCTTACCTACGTTAGCATTATAATAGGTAGGGTCGGCAACAGTAAACTTTCTGCCGTTAACCATGATGTAATCGCCTGTAACATCCTCGTTGAAACAAACTGCAGTATAGAGGTGGCCAGGGTAGTAGACTAGCACAACATCAAGGTCCAGTAAATCGCGAATCAGGTGTGAGAACAGGATAGAACGGTCCTCGCAGTCGCAGAATGGGTAGAACAGACTCTCTTCTGCAAAGAAAGCGCGGTCGTGTCCCCATACCTTTTCGTCGTAGCCATAGGTAAGTCCCATCTGAACCCAATTCAGTAGCATGTTTGCTGCCATCAGCTTTGGAGCATTACCAATTTGCTGTTTGAGCTGTGGATAAACTTTGTCTTTAACTTCCTGTGATACTGGGGTGTTAGCGTAATAAGCCCAGCGGGTCATCATATCCTTGCCATCGTATGATGTGGGATAATCATTATAGAAGTCCATCAGGTTCTTGTTCATCTGCATGTCGGCTTTTACATTAACAAAGCGCGAGATGACAGTACGATTGTCTGACAGATTCTTCTTCAGTTCCGGCTGTTCAGCTATGCCAAGGCTCATCATCTGCTCGCCAGGATAGGCAGCGTCGCAAACCGACATGTTTTTAGCCTTGCAGTTGTCCATCAGGAAGAATAGCTTACCATCAGCGGTAAGATATCCACGGTCGTATGGGAACCCATCCATGCGCGACATAATGTGCAGTTTGGTATTCTCTTCAAGTGCGAAACGTATCTGGTAACCAGACTGGTTAAGCAGAACGCCCTGCATGAAGATAGCTTCGTTAGTACCCTTGCCACAAGTCAGCTCAGAGATGGTCTGTAACATTTTATAATAAGCCCAGTCGCAAAGTTTATACTCCTTGCGAAGTTCCAGACAGTCGTGAACCAGGTTTGTATAGCCTTTGGAGGTAAGTTCCATGAAGGCCTCGGAGAGACTCTTCTTGTCTGTGCCCTTCAGTTTGAACTGTTTGGCATTTCCCCATCTAACCTTCATATTAGTGCCGTAGAACATGAAGTCACTTGTTTCCATAGACTCCTTGTTCTCTATAATAGGCTGTTGTGGTTTGGGCTGAGGCTTAACCTCGAGTACAACGGGAACGACAACAGCTTCAATAGGTTTGCTCTGCTTCTCCTGTTGTTTTTTCTTCTGCTCGGCCAGAAGACGTTGTTGCTCCTCTTGTTGTTTCTTCTTTTCGGCCAACAGACGTGCCTGCTCCTCTTGTTTCTTTTTCTTTTCAGCCATCAGGCGTGCTTGCTCCTCTTGCTGTTTTTTCTTCTCAGCTAACTGGCGTGCCTTTTCTTCTTGTTTACGCTGTTTCTCGGCTAGTTGTCGCTGTTGCTCTTCCTGTTTTTTCTGTTCAGCAGCTATACGTGCCTGCTCTTCTTCCTGCTTTTTCTTCTCAGCAGCAATACGAGCCTGCTCTTCTTCTTGTTTTTTCTTTTCTGCAGCCAAACGTGCCTGCTCTTCTTCCTGCTGTTTTTTCTGTTCAGCTAATAGACGAGCCTTTTCTTCCTGTTGTTTGCGCTTTTCTTCGAGTTGACGCTGTTTTTCTTCCTGTTGGCGCTGCTTCTCTTCCATTTTGCGCTGTTTTTCTTCCTGCTTGCGTAGCTCCTCTTCCATCAGCTGCTGCTTACGCTCTTGTTCTTTCTGCTTTAGAGCGAGCTGTCGCTCTTCTTCTTCCTTTTTTTTCTTTTCTGCCAACAACTTCTTCAGTTCAGCTTCCTTCTGCTCCTTTTCAAGTTGCTTCTGCTTTTCTTCCTGCTTTTTCTTCTCGTCAGCTATGCGCTTTTGCTCTTCTCGTATTTTCTTTTGCTCAGCTAGAATGCGAGCTTTCTCTTCTTCTTGTTTTTTCTTTTCGGCTAGCATACGTGCTTTCTCTTCCTGCTGAGCCTTTTTTTCTGCGGCAAGTCGAGCCTGCTCTTCCTCACGGGCTTTTTTCTCGGCTGCTAGACGAGCTTGTTCCTCTTCTTGCTTCTTTTTCTTTTCGGCTAGCTTTGCTTGCTTTTCTTCCTGCTGCTTCTTCTCTGCAACGATGCGGGCTATTTCTTCTTCCTGCTTTTTCTTCTCTGCAGCGATACGAGCCAGATTCTCTTCTTGTTTTTTCTTCTCTGCAGCGATACGAGCCAGCTCTTCCTCCTGGGCCTTCTTCTCAGCAGCTAGTCGTGCAAACTCTTCCTCCTGAGCCTTTTTTTCTGCGGCAAGTCGAGCCTGCTCTTCTTCCTGCTTCTTCTGCTCTACAGCTAGTCGGGCCTGTTCCTCCTCACGTTTTTTCTGTTCTTCAGCAAGCTTCTTTTCTGCCTCCTCTCGCTTCATTTCTTCAAGATAGTCCTCATCGGTCATCTTGTCGTATTCAATAGGCTTGATTTGGTCCTCTTTAGGGCGGTCTACTGCATCTTCTATTGGATAGTCTTTCCAAGCCTTCTCCATGAATTCGGCATATTTCTTGTTGACGCTATCACGGAATTCCTCGTATTTCTTATTCGCATCTTTTACGAATTCGTCGTAATTCATTTTCTGCTTGTTTTGAACCTGCTGCTTCAGGCTTCCTCTTTGTCTTTGAGGTCTTTGTCCCTGAGCATAGGAAATACCGATAAACAGAACAAGGCAAAGTAATGTTAGCGAAAGTTTTTTCATATATTCAATGATTTAATTTTTTTCAATTTTGATAGGGATGCGTTTAACTTGCATTTGCTCGTCCTTTTGCTGATATTTAGTCAGCCAAGCGTTGAATTCTTTGTAGCCAAGTGAACTCGGAATGATTAGTTCGTCAGATATTTGTTTCTGTTCAACCTTGGCGCTTGTTTTTGAATAGTTATTAGGTGAAAAGATAACATATAGGTCATTATATTCCTCTTGACGCCCATCTGAACAGGTAATGGTGAGTTCATCCACTGTACCTCCTTCCGGAGTGGCTTTTGCCTCAGAAAACAGGAAATACTCCTTGTCGTGAGTAATTGGAAATGAACCTTTGCCAGAACTCTGATAAGGTAACAGATACAATACCTCGTTATCAAGGATACAATACATAAATACTGTAAGAAACCCGTCTGTTGGCGATTTAAAATACAGATAGAAATCATCGCCGCTCTTGAATGTGTCAGATGCATCCCCTTTTTCTGGATGGCGTCGAAGTGGAAGCGCTTCAAACTCCACACCTGCAGCAACGAGTTCTCTAGCCTTGCCTTTTACGGTAACCTTAAGTAGGTCGCGGCCTTCAAGGAGTACTCGCTCATACTTCGGCTCGTTGACGTCGCCTAGCCACACCCCTCTAACTTGGTTGCTTGTTTCGGACAAGAGTGAAGTGTTAGATTGCCCATTGTCATTGGCAATAATAACGGTGTTATTGTTGTAGTTCACAGAGCCAAATGCTTCCTCGATAGCAGCATTCTGGGCCTTGACAAGAGCAACCTGACAAGCTTGGGCATAGGACATGTTAGAAGGGATTTCATAGAGATAATCAGCTTCTACTGTCTTTACCTTACCCTTTTCCTGGGCATTGATGCACAATGCCCAGGAAAATATGGTAATCAGTATGAGAAACTGCTTCATTATCTCTGACTTTTTACTTTTTCTACATCCTTCAGTAAGTTGTCTCTACGAGCCTGTTGGATGGCAGCCTTAGCAAGTTTGCTAACAGTGTCGGAAGAAATAGCGCAGCGAATCAACACCTCTGTATTGCCATTAGGTAACTTGCGGTAGCACTCCATGAGGGTCTTAGGACGGTTCAGTTGCTGGTCGATACTACGTCCCTGCTGTGCTACAATGGTTTTGGCAATAGACTCTGCCTCGCCTGCTGGATACTGCTCGTTGGCAAGGTCCTGCTCAATAGTTGAAGTCATATCGGTTCTTAGCTTCATGGCGATTTCACCCTTGGCTACGGTTAAGGCCTGAGTTCTGGCAGCGTCGTAAATACTGCCAGTGCTTTTACCCTCACCGATAATCCAAACCTCGTATCCCATCGCATCAACTTCTGTCTGGGCTGTGAAAGCCTTGGTGACCTGAGTTTCCAAAGGCAGTTGTCCTGGGTTAACCTTCCACCCTTCTGCCTTGAATTCTTTTAATTGCTTTTTCAGAGCCTTCTGTGAAGCTTTGTCAAGATTTTGAGCACTTACACTTGCTGATACAGCAAACAGCATAAATAACGCTGCGAAAAACTTAATTGCTTTCATAATTTAAAATTGATTAAAATGTTAATAAATGAATTATCTCGTCTCGTAAATTTATAATTTAGGGCATATTACGTTGGCAAAAATAGATAAAATAATCGAAACTTCCAAATTATTTGCCTTTTTTTTTCTACTTAAAGTTAAAAAATGTTGAGAAATAGGACGTGTTTTCAACTAAAGTTGTTACCTTTGCATCGCCATAAACGGTAAGTGTATGATTAGATATACCAAAAAGGAAGAAATATGGAATGCGGCATCCCATGGAGGAGGAATCCTGATGGGAGTGGTTTTTGGTATTATTTTTCTTATATGGTGCTTTCAGGCGGATAACAGTTGGGCAAGGATAGGTGTCATCTTATATCTGTTCGGAATGTTAGGCTCTTATCTGGCCTCTACGCTTTATCATTCGATGAAGCATCACTCCAAGTGGAAAGAGCGACTGCGCAAGTGGGATCACGCAGCTATCTATTGGCATATTGCGGGCTCATATTCACCGTTAACATTGGTGGCTCTCCGCGAACAAGGCTATTGGGGGTGGAGTTTGTTCTGCTTTGTATGGGCTTGTGCAATAGCAGGTACAATTATTAGTTTTGTAAAATTAAAAGAACATTCTAATGTTGAGACTTTCTGTTTCATCGGAATGGGCTTGAGTGTGCTGGTAGCTTTTAAACCGCTTGTCGATTCGGTTTCGACGGCAGCTGTTGTATGGATTATTGCCGAGGGGGTAAGCTATATCACTGGAGCCGTTTTTTATTCTATGAATAAGACTAAATATATGCATTCGGTATTTCATTTCTTTGTCCTTGCTGGTAGTGTTTGTCATATCATTGCCGTATGGGATGTTCTAATGGAGTACTTATAATGGTTAAAAGTTAGGGCGTTTTCTTGGTTGTTTCGATAATAATTTGTAATTTTGCACCCGAATTTGCAAATTTAGATCTATTATGGCTTTTACACGTATGACTGCTGCCGAGGCTGCAGCGTTGATTAAGAATGGCGATAACATCGCTATGAGTGGTTTTACACCTGCTGGTGTTGCTAAGGCAACTACTAAGGAATTGGCAAAGATTGCTGTAGCTGAACACGAGGCAGGTCGCGAATTTAAAGTGGGTATTTTTACAGGTGCTTCAACAGGACAGAGTACTGATGGTGACTTGGCTAATGCTCAGGCTATCAAATATCGTGCCCCTTATACTACCAACCCCGACTTCCGTAAACATGTAAACCAGGGTGAGATTCCATATAACGACTTGCACTTGAGTCACATGGCTCAGGAGTTGCGTTATGGATTCTATGGCGATGTTGACTGGGCTATTCTTGAAGTATGCGACATCGAAGAGGTTGGTAACGACTATCATGTTTACCTGACTGCCGCTGGTGGTATTTCGCCTACAGCAGCCCGCTTGGCCAAAAAGGTTATTCTAGAGCTTAACTCATTTCATAATCCTAATGCAAAATTCATTCACGACGTTTATGAGCCATTGGACCCCCCTTACCGTAAGGCAATCCCCATTGAACATGTAAGCGATCGTATCGGTAAGCCATACGTAAGCATTCCAAAGGAAAAGGTAGTTGGCGTGGTAGAATGTAATATTCCTGATGAGGCTCGTGCCTTTAAGGATAGCGACCCGGTTACTGATAAAATCGGATTCCTTACTGCCGAGTTCCTTGTAGAGGAAATGCATAAGGGCCGTATCCCTAAGGAGTTCCTGCCATTGCAGAGTGGAGTAGGTTCTACTGCCAATGCAATCCTTGGCGCTCTTGGTGAGGATAAGCACGTACCCAATTTCAATATCTATACAGAGGTTATCCAGAACTCTGTTATCGAGATGATGCTGAACGGCCGTGTAAAAGATGCTTCGGCTTGCTCGCTGACAGTGTCAAACGACTGCTTGATGCAGGTATACGACAATATGGATTATATGAAGCAACACCTTACTCTGCGCCAGAGCGAGATTAGTAACTCGCCTGAGGTTATCCGCCGACTGGGTGTTATCGCTATCAATACAGCCATCGAGGCTGACCTCTATGGAAATGTAAATTCAACCCACATTAGTGGAACCAAGATGATGAACGGTATTGGTGGTAGCGGCGACTTTATCCGCAATGCCTACCTCAGTATCTTCACTTGTCCTTCGGTTGCTAAGGGTGGTGTAATCAGTTCTATTGTACCTTTTGTAAGTCATCAGGATTCTTCTGAGCACGATGTAAATATCATCGTTACCGAGCAGGGTGTAGCCGATCTTCGCGGCAAGAGTCCCGCTCAGCGCGCCGAACTCATTATCGAGAAGTGCGCACATCCTGATTATAAGCAGTTGCTTTGGGATTACCTTAAGATTGCTAAGATGGGACAGACCCGTCATAACCTGACTGCTGCTTTTGCCATGCATGACACATTGGCTCGTAAGGGCGATATGAAGCTGACCGACTTCTCTGAATACATCAAATAAAAAAAGGAAATATAAGATAAAATGAAAAGACTGAAACAATGGACTGTTGGTGCAGCCATAATCCTGGCAGCCGTCATCATTGCCTCTTGTGGAGGAAAGGATGAACGCTCCTGGAAAGGCGAAAGCAAGAAATCTGCTAAGGACTCGATTAAGGCGAGTCTTATCGATAGCATGATTGTTGCTGCTGACAACGCAAAAGACCACGACCGTAAGTTTTTCCTGGCTGATAGTTTGGAAAAGACAGGAGACATTAGTATGGTCAGAGCCAACTACTTGCGCGGTTCTGCGTTAAATAGCCAAAAGCAGAAAGCTGCTGCTGAGGTGTATTACAAGAAGGCGCTAGATGTTGAGGAACTAGACGACAAGGATGTATTTTATTACAGTCGTTCGGCCCGTACGTTGGCCCAGATGTATTCTGTAAAGAACGACTACGAGGCTACCCTGCGTGTGGCTACTCCTGCTGTTGAGAAACTGGAGGGCAATGCAAAGGCTCAGTCGCGTGACTTGGCTGTCCTCTATTACACTATCGGTTCGGCCGAGATGTATTTGGGTAATGAGAAAGAGGCTTCGAAGAGTTATGAGAATGCTTATTGGCATTATAAGAACTCTATTTCGAAGAAGGATACTAATGGTTCGCGTATTCGCTCAGCCATTACTGGTATTAACAACATTACCGTAGCATGTCTTAATACCCAGCATTATAAGGAAGGTAAGAAGTGGAACGATCGTACAGACTCTGTGCTCTATGTCTATCGTCTTCGTCCTGATGCCGATAGTGAGTTCTGCGACCACTATCGTGCGCGTATACTTTTATTTAATGCGCTTACCTCATATGCTGCAGGTAATCATGCAGCAGCAGCGGAGGCTTTTGCTGGATTCCAGAAGACTGAATATGCTCAGACAGAGCAGGGACAACTTGATTCAAACGACTATCTGATGATAGCTCACCGCTATGACGAGGCTTCGAAGAACTTCCGTATGCTCGACCACTGGATTGCTTTCCGCGGTTTTAAGATGACGCTTGATAACATTGCGCTTTATCTTGTACCGAAGTTCCGTGCCAACTATGGCGCAGGACATAGGGACTCTGCTCTATATGTTGCAAATCAGATATGTAACGCCTACGATTCGGCTCTGGTATGGTCAAAGCGTGATGATACAGCCGAGATGGCAACTATCTACGAAACCAACAAAAAGGAAGAAGAGCTGGTTCGCAGCCAGTGGGAGGTTGAGAAGCGTGGACATGAGATTTTCCGTCAGCGCCTGATTAGCCTTGGTGTTGGTATCCTGCTATTAGTTGGATTCTTCGGTTTCTACGTTGTTCACAACCGCAAAGCCTTGAAACTTCTGCAGGCAGCCTATGGACAACTTGAAGAAGCTACTACTGCTCGTGAGCGTATTGAAAGTGAACTTCGTATTGCCCGTGATATTCAGATGTCGATGATACCTGCTGGTAATCTTGAGAGTGAGGGACTTGACCTCTTTGCATCGATGACTCCTGCTAAGGAGGTTGGTGGCGACCTCTACGATTACTTTATGGAGAAAGATCATCTATACTTTGCTATCGGCGACGTATCGGGTAAGGGGGTTCCTGCTTCACTGTTCATGGCTCAGGTCATCCGTCTGTTCCGTGCAATGGCTAAGCATCACTATTCTCCAGCAGAAATATGTACTCGTATTAATGACGAACTGACTGAGAACAACGAGAATGGTATGTTCATTACAATGTTCATTGGCTTGGTTGATATCAATACCGGTCGTCTTGACTTCTGTAATGCAGGTCATAATCCCCCTGTACTTGGTGGTGATGCCGATGGTGGTAACTTCCTTCAGATGATACCGAATGCTCCTATCGGATTGTGGGCAGGACTTGAGTTTGAGGGTGAGTTCATTGAAAGCATCAAGGGCAAGCCGCTCTTCATCTATACTGATGGTTTGAATGAGGCTGAGAATCCTCAGTTGGAGCGATTTGGCGATGAACATATGCTCGACGTATTGCGCCAGACTCATTTTGCAAATGCCATGCAAGTGGTTGAGATGCTTAAGCGTCAGGTGGAGGAGCATCGTAATGGCGCTGATCCTAACGATGACCTCACAATGATGTGTCTGAAGGTGGGCTAAAAGTAATTTTTCGTACATAATGATAAAATATACCGCAACGCGTTGCGGTATATTTTTTGTATATACGTGTATGAACATAAAGAAAAATTCGTTTAATTTGTAGCACCAAAACAACACAAAAAATTCATATAGTGACCGTTTAATGATTGTATAATAAGAATCTCTTGTTTCACTTCATTAAATTAATTAGTTAGATATGACCGCCGGCTTGTGAAAGTCGGTGGTAGTATCTAATAGTAAAAACGCAACGCGTTGCGCAACAATTTTGTTAATGTTGCGTTTAATATATGTGTAGAATTTATTAATTTTGTAGCATTAATGATAACTAGATTTGTTTAGGGGAGATGAAAAGAATTTCACAGCGCGAGATTGCGAACCTATTGGGAGTAAATGTATCAACTGTATCACGTGCGTTACGAGGTTTAGAGGGAGTCAGTTCAGAACTACGACAGCAGATTCTGACTTTGGCCAAGGAAAAGGGTTATCGCCCTAACCCGTTTGCTGTTAGTCTTCGTTACGACACCACGCGTACTATTGGTATTATAGTACCTGACATCTCGTTTAATCACTTTGCACATATTGTAAAGCGCATTGAAGCAGAGGCCAGAAAAGAAGGTTATATGTGTATTATCACAGATTCTGATGATAAATACGAAACCGAAAAGAACTGTTTGGAGTTGCTTATAAATATGCACGTAGAAGGTATTATTATCTGCCCTTCACAGGAAACGGTTGATTTTACACACCTGCAACGTCTAAGAAAGATTCATATCCCAGTAGTTTTATTCGATAGAGATGCTAATATCGATATCTCGTCGGTAGTAATCAACGATGCGGATTCTGCTCGTCAGGCAACCCGAACCCTTATTGACGGTGGGGCGAAACGTATTGCATTCTTGGGTGGCCCTAACAGAATGAAGCAGACGACTGAACGCAAGCATGGCTATATTGAAGCTTTGCGTGAGAAGAATCTTCCAATTATTAAAGAATTGGTTAAGTGTAGTTACGTTAATTACAATACAGGACTTACCGATACACTAGATTTATTAGACTTGCCTGAACCACCTGATGCCATTATTGCTACTCATGGATTGTTGGTTGGCTCAGCTATAAGAGCCATTGAAAGTCGTGGATTACGTATCCCGGAGGATGTGTCACTCATTGGCTATATGAGTGATTGGGTATCGGATGTTATGTCGCCCCGCATGTCGTTTATAAAGCAAAATCAGCGCGAGATGGGGGCTAAGGCCTTTAGGTTGCTGTATGATCAACTTAATGGAGATACTTGTGTGCAGCATGTCATTGTCAAAGCCAGGCTGGAGATAAGAAATAGTACTCGAGAGATAATTGAAGGATAATAGATATTGGACTAATGAAAAACTTATTATCACTATTACTTATGACTGTGCCAATGTTTTCTCAGGCGCAGGATTTAAAATTAAATGATCGCGATTATTTTGAGCGACAGGGTGTTAATGTGCTGGTATTCAGCAATAATTTCAACGGAGGCTTCAATGATGAGAAGAACTCTGGTATTGAGATTATCCATCATGGTGTGCGAACTATCCAGGGAGGAGCTGTCCGCCTGAATAACACCCCGGAGCAGTGGGATTTGGTGCCTAAGACAGTTTCTCGTACTGTAGATCGTGAAAATGGCAGTATCGAGGTTGTGATGCGTTACGATGATTACGATTTTGATAGTCGTGTGGTAGTAACAGCCAAAGGAAAGGCTGTTGAGATTGCTGTGTGGTTAGATAAACCGGTTCCTGATAAACTGGCTGGTGAGGCTGGTTTCAATATCGAATTCCTGCCGTCGCAGTATTGGCTGAAGACCTATGACGTTGATGGTCGCTTAGGTCGTTTACCGCGCTATGCCACCAGCCCAACTATTGCTCGTCCTAATAGCGAGAAACCTCGTCAGTTCAAAGGCTTTAAGACTTACGATGATCGTGGTACCAATCAGTTTATAGATCCGTTGCCACTAGAAACTGGTCATAGGATAACACTTGCCACCGACCAGCCCGAGCGTATGGTAACCATCAGTAGCGATGCCGAATTGAAACTCTACGATGGGCGTATTCTGGCCCAGAATGGTTGGTATGTATTACGTAGCGTGCTACCTAAGGATAAAACCGGCAAGGTGCTAAGTTGGACTGTAGAACCAAATGCTATCCCAGGGTGGATTCGCGAACCAAATATCGGCTTCTCACAGGTTGGTTATACGCCTGACCAACCTAAGGTAGCCGTCATCGAACTTGATAAGAACGACCAGCCCAGGGCCACTGCTTCACTAATGCGTATAAAGCCAGATGGCTCTGCAGAGCAGGCTTTCCAAGGTGAAATCAGAAACTGGGGGCCTTACTTTAAATATAATTATGTGAAATTTGATTTCTCGTCGGTACGTCAGCCTGGTGTCTATTACATCCAGTATGGTAGCACCCGTAGCAACGATTTTCTTATAGACGAGCATGTCTACGATAAGATCACCGATGCTACAACCGATGTCTGGGTGCCTATCCACATGAACCATATGTATGTTAACGAAGGCTATCGTACATGGCATGGTGAGCCGTTTAAGGAGGGCTACCTGCAGGCGCCGCCAACCGATCACTTCGATATGCACTATCAAGGACCAACCACAGATACCAAATATAAACCCTATGAACTTATTCCCGGTCTGAACGTAGGCGGATTCTTTGATGCAGGTGACTTTGACATCGAAACCGGCTCAAATATCAGTGTAGTCCAGAACTTTATCCGTACCTGGGATCTTTTCAAGCCCATGCGCGATGAGACGTTCGTCAGTGAGAAACAACGTTATGTTGATCTTCACCGTCCTGATGGTGTGCCCGATATCCTGCAGTTCATTGAGCACGGCACGCTCAACCTTGTAGCTCAGGCCGAACAGATAGGTCATATGGCAACCACGTTATCTAATTCTGTTCTTGATAATTACCATCACTTGGGCGATGCCGCCTCCATTACCGATGGATTGCATTATGATCCTAGTTTGAAACCTTACGAGGTTTCAGCCGATGGCAAGCGTAGTGGAACGCCTGACGACATGTGGGCATTTACAACCCGCAATCCTCAGCTTGACCTGCGAGCCGCCAATATGTTTGCTGCTGCCAGTCATGCACTTAAGGGATATAATGATGATCTTGCTGCTCGTGCCCTCACCCAGTCAAAACGACTCATGGCCGAGGCTTCTGAACTCGTCAAGCAAGGTAGCTCAGCACGTAATTTGATGATGGAGGCTGCCTTCACTTGGCTTGATGGCTTTGAGTTTAATGATCCAACAGCTAAGCCCGATAAGAAACGTCAGAAGCTGATGGAACGTAGTCGTAAGAATCGTGAACAGCTTGGTGATATGGCAACCAATTTGCAACTCTACGGTGCAACTCAGGAGAAACAATATCTCAATAACTTTGCTTTGCAGATTTGGGATGCTCTGGAGCTAAATCTTTCATTCAATATGCAGACAGCACTTGATGCTATCCCATATATGGACACTGCTTATAAGACGAAGCTGCGTCTTTATGTAGAGAAGTTTAACGACTATGTCAAGAGCTTCGACCAGCAGAATCCCTATGGTGTTCCCATCGGTCTGGGCAACTGGGCTGGTGTTAACATGGTGCTTAACTTCGGTATTACCATAAACTATGCCCATATCTATTTCCCCGACATTGTGAGCAAGGATGAGATATATCGTGTGGCTAACTGGCTCTATGGCTGTCACCCATATCATAACTACTCTTTCGTTGCCGTTGTTGGTGCCGCCCGTCCTAAGCAGGTGTTCTACGGTAACAACCGTGCCGATTTCTCTGCCATTCCAGGTAACGTGGCTCCTGGCTTGCTGTTCCGCCAGCCCGACCACTTCGAGAACTTCGATGACTGGCCTTTCCTCTGGGGACAGAACGAAGGCACCATCGCCGGTAACACGCAGTATGTCATCTTTGGCTCATCATTCAAGAATATTGTAACCAAGTAAACGCTTTATGTCGATTATCCATAAGATACGTAGTTCATTCACCACCCAGCTTACACTCTGGGTGGCTGGATTTGTTACTGCTATCTATGTAATCGTTATAGCGTTATTGGCCCGATTTTCTGAACAGGTTGTTTTCGAAGAGTCTATCGAGACAACCCAACAGGCTCTTGAGAATACAGCCTTGCGCATTGATAATATTCTGCGTCAGGCTGATATGACAGCCTTCCTTGAACATCAGACGTTTACTGTTGATAAGGCATTCGTTGAGCGGTTGATAAGAGATAATAGCTACTTTGTTAGTCTCAACCAGTTTTTACCCAATGCTCAATTCTATGTTTCTGATAATGGCACGCCAGAGCAGAAACCCGGCAGTTTCGTGTTCGTTGAACCCATTTATAACAATCGTTTCCATCTGGTCGTAATGTGTCCTAACGATGATATCTATGGAAAGTACGAGACAGTGAATGTTTTCTTGTTCGTTACCGGACTTACAGGTCTTTTACTTATCATATTCTTCTGTTGGAAGGTCATTGCTCGTCATCTGTGGCCGTTGCATATCTTGGCTGATTCGGCCGAGCTAATTGCCGATGGTAATTTGGATGTAAGGATTCCTGATAGTGGCATGAAAAATGAGATTGGTCGCTTGCAGAACAGTTTTGCCAAAATGCAAATGTCGTTAGCTGTTTATATGGACGAGATGCGTCAGAAACAGGTGATGCTGGGCAGGCAGAATACCGAACTCGAGAATGCTTATAGTCAGGCTCAGGATTACGATAATCTGAAGAATCGCTTCTTGAGTAATATGACCGACCAGATGGTTACCCCTATCGATACTATCTGTGAACTTACCGATAAGGTGTGCGACCAATATGAGAAGATGGATCAGACCGAGATGGAGAATATTCAGACAAAGATGATTGCCAGCACCGATCAGGTTACGCACTTGCTTGAGCAGTTACTCGATGTTCCAAATAAAAAACACACAGCGCTATGATAAAACTTCTGGACTATATTCAGCGGCGACTATCATTGCGCCTTGGACTCCTGATCCTCATTGTGGTTACGGTCATGTTCTCGTTGGTGTTCAATGTCCTGTTCTATTATTCTAAGGAGTATGTGCGCCAGGTTGCCATCGATCGTGCTAACCAGTTGCTCGATAATACCGTAGTAAAAATCTCGGGTGTTATGGAAGAGACGGAGTTGCTTACTAACTCATGTCGTTTCACCCGTGAAGGGTTCATCAAACTTGGTTACGACGAGAGTTATGGTCCAGGTTCGCGTTTCGTTGTTTCACTGCCCGTTAATAAGTTAATTAAATAATATCTAAAATAATATGCAATACAAAAAACTACTTCTTTTATTATTGATGTGCTTTACTTCATTAATCACTCAGGCGCAGCCTGAACCCGAGGATCGTAAACTTACTATTCGTGGTCAGCTGCTTGATTCTGAGTTCAAAGAGCCTATGGTTCAGGCCACAATCCAGTTATTTACCGCATCCGATAGTACCTTTGTTGGTGGAACGGTTACTAATGAGCGTGGAAACTTCTATGTCGAGGCTCCCCGCAGTGGTGTATATAGGCTTCGTATATCGTCGGTAGGTTATCAGACCATTGAGCGTGAGGTGTCGTTACGTCGAAATGCCAGTCAGGATCTCGGAAACTTGCTCATGGAGTCTGAGAGTATCATGCTGCAGGAGGCCGTCATCACAGGTCGCGCCGCTCAAGTCATCGTCAAGAAAGATACCTTGGTTTATAACCCCGAGGCCTATCGCACCCCCGAGGGCTCACCAATTGAGGAGCTTATCAAGCGTATTCCTGGAGCCGAGGTCGATGAGGAAGGTAACATCACCATCAACGGCAAGGAGGTTAAGAAGATTCTGATTGATGGTAAGGAATTTATGTTGGGCGATGTTGAAACTGCGCTTAAGAACATTCCAGTGAATATCATCCAGAACATGAAGTTCTACGACCAGCAGAGCGATCAGTCGCGTATCACTGGTATCGACGATGGCGAGAAGGAAACCGTGCTCGACTTTTCTATTAAGAAAGGTATGAACCGCGGTTATATGACCAATCTTGATCTTGCAGGTGGTACCAATCACCGCTACGCCTCGCGTGGCATGGCCAGTAGCTTTACCGATAAGACTCGCTTTGTGTTGCTGGGCAACTTTAATAACAAGGAGGAGAATGCCGGCTGGTGGAACCGTCGTGGACTGAACTCGCGTAAGATGTTGGGCACCAACTTCAACTATGATGATAACGATAAACTGAAAATTGATTTCAGTGTGCGCTGGAATCATCGTGGTGGCGATAATCAGACAGAGAACGCAACAGAGAATTTCTATAGCGAAACCTCGCGTACTTTCACTAATAAGTTGCAGGCTAACTACACCCGTAGCAATAACTGGTGGGGCAATATGCGTTTGGAGTGGAAACCCGACACTCTGACCAATATCCTTTTTCGTGCTAATGGCAGCTATGGTACTAACGATGCCACCACGCAGTCGAGTGCTGCAACCTTCGATGCCGACCCATATCTCTATGTCGATGATCCGCTGTCGCAACTGTCGTCATTAGGTCAGTATCTGGTCAATACCAATATCAATGCTAACCTGACTTATGGCGAGAATAAGAATGCATGGGGCATGCTCCAGCTTTACCGCCGTTTAAACCCGCGTGGTCGTAATGTTATTCTGCGTTTCGAGGGTAGTGCCGGCGATAGCAAGAATCTGAGTGTAAGCGACGATGAGGTACACCTGTACCGTGTAAAGGATCAGTCAGGTCAGGACTCAACCTACTTTACTGCCCGTTACAACACCACACCATCTGATAACAGCGGTTATGTGGTACGAACGTCTTATAGCGAGCCGTTGTGGACGGGCGCCCACCTGCAACTTAGTTACGAGCTGCGATACAATAAGAACAAGAGCGACCGCCTTACCTACGATTTTAGTCATTTGCCAGAAAATATCTTTGCTGGCATCACTCCTGAATATCGTATGTGGGATCCATGGCTCTCGTCGGTATGGTCAACACTCGACGACTATCTCGACCGCGACCTCAGCCGCTATTCCGAGTATAAGAACTATACCCACAACATGCGCGTCAACCTGCGTCATCGCGAGGAGAAGTACGATTACAACCTTGGTTTCCTGGTTCAGCCGCAGCATTCTAACTTTATTCAGGACTACCGTGGCGTGTATGTGGATACCGTGCGCAATGTGACTAACCTCACGCCAACACTCGACTTCCACTATAAGTTCAGCGACCAGAGCAATCTGTGGCTGCACTATCGCGGCGATACCCGTCAGCCTGAGATGACACAGTTGCTCGACATCACCGACGATTCAAACCCGCTCTACATCACCAAGGGTAACCCTGGCCTGAAACCCCAGTTCACCAGCTCGCTTAATGGTTATTACAATAACTACATAGTGCGCTACAAGCGTAGCATCGTGATTTATGCCAACTACCGCCACATTCGAAATTCTATCTCTAATCTGGTGCGCTATAACCCTGAAACCGGTGGTAGCATCACCCAGCCAGAGAATATTAATGGCAATTGGAACATAAATGCCGGTTTTACGTTTAACACCGCTCTTGATTCCACAGCCCATTGGAACGTGGGTACTGATACTCGCATCCGCTACAACAACTTTGTGAGCTATGTGGCTCAGGAACAGGCCGATGCCGAGAAGAATACCACACGTACCACCAATTTCAACGAGCGCCTGTCGCTGGGCTATCGAAATGACTGGCTTGAGGTGACGCTCGATGGCCGTCTTAACTACCAGCACTCGCGCAATGAGTTGCAGCCCAGTGCCGACCTCGACACCTGGCAGTTCAACTACGGAGGTCAGTTCCTGGTAAAACTTCCATCGGGTTTCGAGATCAGCAGCGAGATTCACGAGCGCAGTCGCCGAGGCTATAACGATTCGTCAATGAATACCAACGAGCTCATCTGGAACGGTCAGGTGTCTAAGGCTTTCCTCAAATCAAAGTCGCTCATCGTGGCACTTAACTTCTACGACCTGCTTAGTCAGCAGAGCAACTACGAGCGTTGGGTAAACGCATCAGGTCGCAGTGATACCCGCTATAACAGTGTTAACTCGTATGCCATGCTCCACGTGCGCTACCGCTTGAACATGTTCGGCGGAAAGGTTGATACCGAGAACCGTTACGATAAGAAGTGGGGCGGTCGCGATAATCGCGGTGGAGGTCGCGGCAACTGGCGTGGTTGATTTAAAAGACAGATTATTCCAAATTGCAGTTTTTTTTATCATAAAAGGAATAATGTTTGGCCGTTTCGCCGTTTTTTAGTTCCTTTGCACCCATGAACAAAGCAATATTGACGATAACGGGTAGCGACGGAACTGGCGGATCGGGCGTGCAGGCCGACATCCAGCTTATCAGTAAGCTGGGTGGCACGGCGGCATCGGTCATCACATCCATCACGGTTCAGAACACGCTGGGTATCCAGGAGTTCCACGACCTGCCGGCAACGGTGGTACGCCAGCAGGTTGAGGCCATCATCAACGACCTCCAGCCGCAGATTGTCAAGATTGGATTGTTACGCCGCATTGATGTGGTTGAGATGTTGGCCGAGGTGCTGCAGCGCTACAAGCCACGTCACATCATCTATGTACCCGTGCTCACATCAGCCAAAGGCGAACAGTTGGTGGAGCATCGGGTGTATCAGACCATTGAGAAGTTGCTCATACCCATGTGCACAGTGGTATTGGCACCCAGCGATCTGGCCGAGACACCGCTACGCCACGGACGTGCCAACCAACTGGCATCGGCCCTGGCTTACTATCTGAGTCACGACGAGAAGGTGAGCGATGCCATGCTGCATGCACAGACTTACCTGAAGCAGTTGCCCGCCGACTATGCCGATGGCAACAGCCGTAGCGAGGAGCTTTACAATCAGTTCCTTGATGCCGTCGAGCACTATTACCACCGATATGCCGATGTGGCTTTCTATGCCGAGCAGCTCAACGTTAGTCCGCGCTACCTGGGGCAGGTAACGCGCCAGATAACAGGCCGCTCGCCCAAGGCTATCATCGACGAACGTATTACCAACGAGATTGAAACACTGATTACCACCACTAATAAACCCCTGAAAGACGTGGCCCAACTACTAGGATTCTCGTCGCAGGCCCACCTGTCGCGCTTCTTCAAGAAACGAAGGGGCGTGCCGCCTACCGAATTTCAACATAAACAAAAATAAGTAAAAATGACAAACGAAAGAACATTGCTCAACCGCCAGTTGGCTCAGATGCTGAAGGGTGGTGTTATAATGGACGTGACTACTCCCGAACAGGCCCGCATAGCCGAAGAGGCCGGTGCCTGTGCTGTAATGGCACTCGAACGCATACCTGCCGACATCCGTGCAGCAGGTGGTGTGAGTCGCATGAGCGACCCTAAGATGATACGTGGCATCCAGGAGGCCGTCAGCATTCCTGTCATGGCAAAATGTCGTATCGGCCATATCGCCGAGGCACAGATTCTGCAGGCCATCGAGATCGATTACATCGACGAGAGCGAGGTGCTGAGCCCTGCCGATAACATCTACCATATCGACAAAACCAAGTTCGATGTCCCCTTCGTGTGTGGCGCCAAGAACCTGGGCGAGGCCCTGCGCCGTATTGCCGAGGGTGCTACCATGATCCGTACCAAGGGCGAACCAGGAACAGGCGATGTGGTACAGGCCGTGAGTCACATGCGCCTGATGCAGAGTGAGATACGTCGACTGGTCAGCATGAGCGAGGATGAACTTTTCGAGGCAGCCAAGCAGCTTCAGGCACCTTACGAGCTGGTGAAGTTTGTGCATGAGAACGGCAAACTGCCTGTGGTTAACTTCGCTGCGGGTGGTGTGGCTACACCTGCCGATGCTGCGCTCATGATGCAGCTGGGGGCCGAGGGCGTTTTTGTGGGTAGTGGTATCTTCAAGAGCGGTAATCCTGCCAAGCGTGCTGCCGCCATCGTTCAGGCTGTTACCAATTACAAGGATGCCAAACTGCTGGCCGAACTCTCTGAGGATCTTGGCGAGGCCATGGTGGGTATCAACGAACACGAGATTGAACTGCTCATGGCAGAGCGTGGAAAGTAAGTATGAAGAGAGTAGCTGTTTTAGCCCTTCAAGGGGCATTCATTGAGCACGAGCGGGTGCTGCAGAAGTTGGACGTCGAGGCGTTCGAGGTGCGCCAGCTGAGCGACTGGCAGCAATCCAAGGATGCCCTCATCCTGCCTGGTGGCGAGAGCACCGTGCAGATGCGCCTGCTACGCGAGCTCGGATTGCTGGAGCCCATCCGTCAGGCCATAGCCGATGGATTGCCTGTGCTGGGCACCTGTGCCGGTATGATCCTGCTGTCCGATGGTTATCTGGGCACCATGCACATCCGTGTGCGCCGCAATGCCTACGGTCGCCAGTTGGGCAGTTTCCACACCACGGGCACCGTCGATGGCATCGGTACCGATGTACCCATGACGTTTATTCGTGCCCCATATATTGAAGAGGTATTATCCGATGACTGCAGCGCGATAGCCACTGTCGACGGTCACATCGTAGCCGCCCGCCAGGGCCATCAGCTGGCCACCGCCTTCCATCCGGAACTCGACGATGACCTGCGCCTGCATCAGTTGCTGATCGACATGATAAAGCTGTAGTGGTGCGGCTGGTTGCCATCAATGGTATATGGTGGCAACGTGCGCTTGCCCCATGTGTCAGCACCACCTACACCGTGGATGTTTCCGTCAATGTTCAGATTGACAAAGCGTCCACGGTTTATTTCGTTTGGATGCTTGGCCGCTTCCAGGTCTTCCTCGCCGTAGTCCCATGCACGGATGCATAGTGGCTGGCAGCCTTCTATATTGAGCATGTTCTGTTTGCTGGCAATATGCAAGAAGCGTACATCGCAGCGGTTACCGTTATCTTGCGGATGCACATACTCCGTCTCGAATTCGCTTAGCGGCATCTTGTAATAGCCGATGAAAGCCGAGCGCTTGCGGTCGGGATAGTTCTCCCACGGACCACGACCATAGTAGGCTATTGAATCATAATCGGCCGGTAATCGCATTCTCATGCCGAACTTTGGTATCAGAGGTATATTTGTGGCTGTGGGGTTGTAGTTCATATCTACCATGATTTTGCCATCGTCGTTGATAGAGTAGGTGAGTGTCAGGTCGGCACCTACTGGCAACTGTAGTTCGGCTATTACTTTTACGCATGTCTTGCCGGTCTCAGTTCGTAGCGATTTCACCTTGCGATTCTTGGCAGCATCTCGCCAAACGGCTACACGCTCGGCAAAGTGGGCGGCGCTTTGGTTGTCGTTCTCTGGTTTCCAGAAGTAAGGTTCTAGCGGTGCTTTCAGCATCTCCTGTCCATCCACAATCCAGCTGCATAGTGCGCCAGTCTTGTCGATGGTTACTGCTCCGCGCTTGGTGTGAGCCCTTAGCCCATTGGCTGTTTTCTGAACCTTGGCTGGTTTGCCTTTCAGTTCTGTTGCGAAATTCCACGACTGCAGTACGAACTGCTCGCGGGCTACGGCAAATCCCTTGTTGGCCCAAGGCTTGTCTTCCTTTAGCTGGGCTTCAATATTCAACAGAACTTCAGAACCATACGATATCTCGCTATGAGTGATGTTGTAGTCGCTTAGAGGTGTAAATTGATCGTGGTTGATGATACGGAAGGCATCTAAAGGGGCATGCGAATAAATAGTGTCTTTATACTGTTCGAAGGAAATGGGCTGGTACACGTGCTGAACTTCATAATAGTGCGGATGAGGCTTGCGGTCGGGCGCTACAATACCGTTGATGCAGAACGGCCCGTCGTTAGGCTTATCGCCAAAGTCACCACCGTATAAAAATCTGCCGTCCTTCTCTATCCCTTGGTCTACCCAGTCCCAGATGGCTGCGCCGCAGATGCTGCTGTCGGCATATATCACATCCCAATACTCCTGCAGGTTGCCCATTGAGTTACCCATGGCATGGGCATACTCACGCATCATAAAGGGTTTGTCTTTCACGTCCTTGGCGTTCTTCTTCAGGTCGTCGGGGTATAGGTAGCTGTCGTCCCAGATGCAACTATATCGGCGGTCGCTGTCGTAGAATGGTGGACGGGTGTTGTCCAGTTGTCGCACCTTGTTATACATCGCCTCGATGTTGGGGCCCACGGCGCCTTCGTTACCCAGGCTCCATAGTATGATGCTGGGGTGATTAAAGTCGCGCTTTACCAGCGATTCGGCCCTGTCCACGTGTGCCTTCTGCCATGCCAAGTCTTCGCCCATCTCACTGTTGGCATAGCCGTAACCGTGGGTCTCGTGGTTGGCCTCGTCCATCACGTAGATGCCCCATCTGTCGCACAGCTCGTACAGGTATTCGCGGTCAGGATAATGACTGGTGCGCAGAAAGTTGATGTTGGCCTGCTTCATCAGCCGCAGGTCCTGCTCGTAGGTGGCGTCGTCCACGTAGCGCCCCGTCCTGGGGTGGTGGTCGTGGCGGTTCACACCGCGCAGCTTCACGTTCTTGCCGTTAATCTTAAACACCTCGCCTATCACTTCTACCTTCTTTACGCCTAAGTGGTAGTCAAAGTGTTCTATCACCTTACCCTTGGTATCGCGCAGTTCTACACTGAATGGGTATAGGTTGGGCTTCTCGGCCGACCAGAGTTTGGGCTGGTTGATGGTGTACCCAAGGGTTACTGTTGTCGTGTCGTTTATTGCTATCTGCTTGATATCCGTTTTTACCTCGCTGCCATTAAATAGTAGCACAGCTTGTAAATTCTTAGCCGCCTTCTTGCCTGTATTACATAGGCTGATAGCAGCCTTTACCTGGGCTTGGCTGTAGTCGGCAGTTGGCTGGGCTGTTACCTGATAGTCGCTGATGTGAGCCTGCGGGCGCACCCACAACTGCACGCTGCGGAAGATGCCGCTGAGTCGCCACATGTCCTGATCCTCCAGATAGCTGCCGTCGCTCCAACGATACACTTCTACAGCCAACTTGTTTCTGCCCTTTCGCAGATATCGGGTTACGTCAAACTCTGCCGGCGACATCGAGTTTTGGCTGTAGCCCACTTTCTGTCCGTTTATCCACACGTAGAAGGCCGAATGCACACCACCAAAATGCAGAATCAGGTTTTTCTTGAGCATATCTTTCGTTACATCGATAAACGTCACATACGATCCCACGGGGTTGCGATTCTCGTAGGCCGTCCAGTCCTTAGGAGGCTCGGTGGTAACGCTGGGGCGATTCCTTACAAAGGGGTAGTTGATGTTGATATAGATGGGTGTGCCAAATCCCTGCATCTGCCAGTTGCCGGGCACGTTTATCTTGCCCCAACCGCTCACGTCGAAATCCTCTTGGTAGAAGTCAGCAGGACGTTCCTCAGGATTGCGGCTCCAGTGGAACAGCCACTCGCCATCGAGCGATACTATTTCCTGGCACTCCTTCTGTTTCGAAGGCAGTTGCAGCGTGGCGTGATACGGCAGTTTGTTGATTCCGAGCACTGTAGGATTCTCCCAGTCGTTTACTTGCGCCTGCACTGATAAACTTAGCGCTATGGCCGATAAGGTCAGTATTCTTTTCATGATGGCTTATTATTTCGTTGCTGCTACCGATTCTATGGTGAGTCCTGCAGTAGGTAGGGCGCTTTTAATGCTTATCTGGATGCGTCCTTTCTTTTGGGTGCCTCGTACAACCAATAGGGCACGACCCTTCCAAGTCTTTGCGCGTGGCGAGGTGTATGGCTCGCGATCTTTCAGGTCGGCCGAGGCAAACGATAGCAAACTACCTTGCCCCTTTACGATGGCCTCGCATGGAATAGTTGCATCAGGACATACGTTGCCCTTACCATCAACTACCTCAACAGTAATGAAAGCCATATCTTGTCCGTTAGCTTTCAAAACGCTACGATCTGAGGTCAGTCGCAGAGCGGTAGGCTCTCCTGCGGAATAGAGCGTTACACTCCTTCCGCCAGCTTCGGCACGTAGCGTGCCTGCCTCGTAGGGTAGGGTAAAGACAGCTTTGTATTCTGTATTAAGTCCAACGACTTTGGTGTCAATTAGCTTGTCATTAAGATATAATTTTACCTCAGGTGCTTTTGTATAGACCTCCACCTCGATAGGCTTACCTTCCCATCCCGACCAGTTCCAACTCTCCCATGTAGGCCATACGCTCCACGCTGTCTGGTAAATCTTCCCATGATAGCCATCGGGCTCTTTCACAGCCATATACAAGTCCTTTGAGTTCTTCCACAGCATTTCGCGGTAATGGCTGATGGGTTTGCGCCATCCTGTGATGTCTACGTCACCGCAGTAGGCACCATGCCAGTCGGGCTGTCCGCCTTCTATCCAGTGCTCACCTGGGCGCTCGCCTTCATAGTAGTTGCGGCCGATACCCGATTCGCCCAGATAGTCGAGACCTGTCCAAACAATGTCGCCGATGATATAAGGATAATCTCGTACCAATTGCCAGTTTTTGAAGGCATCGCGTGGATAGCTCTCCGTCTGCCACATCACGCGTTTGGGGTCGCGCTGGTGGTCGCTGGCATGCTTATGGATCATATAGTTGTAGCCCCCTATGCCCAGTACCTCGAAGTGCGGGTCGTATATCTCCCAATCGTCGTCCCAAGCACATAGGGCCTCTGTCACGGGGCGGGTATTGTCCATCTCCATAATGGCCTGCTTCAACTTGCGGGCCGTGGTAACTACGCGGATGTCCTTGCGCTCTATCACCTCGTTGCCTATGCTCCAGCAGATGATGCTGGGATGATTGCGGTCGCGCTGCACCATAGCATGGATGTCTTCGCGATAGCACGAGTCAATCAGCGTAGAGTAGTCGTATGGATTCTTGGCTGTGCGCCAGCCGTCGAAGGCCTCACCTATTACCAGCATACCCAATGAGTCGCAGGCATCGAGGAAAGCACGGGTTGTGGGGTTATGAGCCGTGCGGATGAGGTTAAAGCCTGCCTCTTTCATCAGCTTCACCTTGCGGATTTCGGCTGCATCGAAGGCCATTGCTCCCAGCACGCCGTCGTCGTGATGCAGGCAGGCGCCATTGATGAGCAGCGGCTTGCCGTTGAGCAAAAATCCCTTTTCGGCTGTATACTCAATGGTGCGGATACCATAGGTAACGGGCAGTATATCGCCCTCGGCCTCGATGGTAGTATGGTACAGGTAAGGGTCGTCGGGTGTCCACAAGTGCGGGTTCTCCACGTGCAGTGTCTTCGTGATAGGCTTGCGCCCACCGTCTTTCATCACCACCTCGGCTTTGATGTTTACCGTGTGGATGTCGGGGGTTGTTACACTCAGACTCTGTTCATCAATATACTGTTGTCCTTTTGTCTGTAGCCACACATGGCGGTAGATGCCTGAGCCTGAGTACCAGCGGCAGTTGGGCTGCTCGCTGTTATTCACCTTGACAACCACCATGTTCAATCGTTTGTCGCGATATAAATATGGTGTGATGTCTACTGTAAACGGCGTATAACCGTATGCATGCTGACCGGCTTTCTGCCCATTGACAAATACTTCTGCCTTCTGATATACTCCTTCAAAATGAAGTCTAACTATTTCTGCATTTGGCGTTTTAAATGCCTTTCTATATTCGCCATTGCCACCAGGATACCAACCGCCACCTTCCTTGGTAGCACCCGTCGCAGGGTCGGGGGCCTCGTAGATATCCCAGTCGTGGGGTAGGTTTACGTTGATGGTTTTACCATTGCGCGTAAACTGCCAGCCGTTGTCGAATAAAGTTGATGTTGATTGAGCCACAATGCTCATCCAGGCACACAGGGCCGTTGAGATAATGAATAGTCGTTTCATATTAAGTCGTTTATCATTGATTTATCACGTCGATATCGCCAAAGGTCATGCGGTCGCCCTCAGCCAGGCGGTCGGCATCAAGTCGTAAAACCCTTGCCTTTGTGGGAGCAAACTTAATTGTCTGCCAGATGGGGTTGTTCACAATGTTCGAGAACTCGCCCTGAGCCAGTTTCGTCCAGTTGGCCCAGTCGGTCGATGCCCAAAGCGTGTAGTGAGTCACCAATCCTTCGCGGGTATTCTTTGGCGGCAGGTAGCGGAAGGAGGTGATGGTCTGCTCAGTATCCCAGTCAATCATCATTTCCTTGGGATTACTGAAGTAATAATGGAGCCCGCTGCTGCGTTTCTCGCCCGAGTCGGGAATGTCGGCCGTCAGTTCTGGAGCCAGATAGACTGAGGTGCGGGTTATCATGGGCTCGCATCTACTTTCGAGAACGGTGAAGCGCAGTTGAGTGGCTTTGATGGTGGGAAAGCAGATGATGCGACGATGGCCGATGGTGGTCAGTCCGTCGCCATTCTCCACCAGCTCATCCTTCAGTGGCTGCCATTGTCCGTCTACCAGCGCCTCCAGTGCAAACTTTTTTACGCGTTGCCCGTATCGGATGTTCTCTTCTACTACAAAGCGGTTGATGGCCGTAGGCTTCTTGAAGTTGATAATGGTAGTATTCCCCTGTGTGTTTATCTTTGCTTTCTTGGCGAGGTCGGTCTTAAACACCTCGTGTATCATCTTGTTGAAGGCGATGCCGCGCAGACTGTCGGTGGGGTGTATACGTCCATTAGGTGCTATCGGGAAGTTCAGCAGTAGGGTAGAGTTGCGCCCTACACTTTTATAATAGGTGTCCATCAGTTTCGACAGACTCTTCACATGTTCATTCTCAGTGTCGTGGTAGAACCAGCCTGGACGGATGCTCGTATTGGTCTCGCCAGGCACCCACGAGTCGCCAGTCTCCAGCCCGTAGTGCAGCATAGGCCACGTCACTTCGCCGTCGTGGTTCAACAGGCTCCAGTTGGTCTCGCCCACGTTGCCTGCCTCGGTGCCCACCCAGCGCAGATCGCCGCGGTCGCTGCCGTCGTTCCAAATCAGGCAGTTGGGCTGCAGTTCGCGAATCATCTTGTAGGTCTCTGGCCATTGGTAGTAGGTGGTGCGGTCAATCTTGCGCGTCTCGTTGGCACCGCCATACCAGCCGTCGCCACCGTTGGCACCGTCAAACCACACCTCAAATATGTCACCGTATTGCGTAAGCAGTTCGCGCAGCTGGTTGCGGAAGTACGTCACGTATTCTGGACGTCCGTATTCGGGATGGTTTCTGTCCCATGGCGACAGATACACAGCAAACTTCAGTCCCTCTGCCCTGCAGGCATCAGCCAGTTCGCGAACCACGTCGCCCTTACCATCCTTCCATGGCGAGTTCTTAACCGAATACTCTGTATATTTCGATGGCCACATGCAGAATCCGCAATGGTGCTTGGCGGTGAAGATAATGCCCTTCATGCCAGCCTGCTTGCACACGCTAGCCCACTGTTTGCAGTCAAGATGGCTTGGGTTGAACAGCTTCGGGTCTTCATTGCCGAATCCCCATTCCTGATCGGTATATGTATTCAGCGAGTAATGGATAAACGCATACATCTCCATATCCTGCCAACGCAGTTGGTTCTCCGTTGGCACAGGTCCGCAGGGTGTAGGCTTTCTAACTTGTCCATTAGCCTGCATCGTAAGCATCGCAATAAGCAATACCACTGCAATCTTAGCGTAATATCCCTTCATAATGATTAGGTTTTTGCTGCAAAGTAAATAAAAATATTGTTTCATTCCAAACTTCTTCAATGTTTTTTCTATATAATAAGAATTATTGCCTATATTTTCTACCGCGATGTCGAAAAAATCCAATTGATGAAAAAAGAGAGCCATGCTCTCCTTTTTATTTGTTTATCTGTTTTTTCCCTCCAACAATAAGTAACCCCTTTTTGCTAGAGGATACTTGTCGCCCCATTAAATCGTAGGCATCTGAAAAAGAGTCGAGATATGTGGACGAAACCCATTTTACTTTGCCGTACCCTCGCAGAGCCAGTTGAAAGCGGGAGCTGTGTTTCGGAAACCGAATGACGTGTAGAACGTTGTTCCTGCACCCACATGGTCTCCAGTGCTGAAAGTATCGTCGACGCAGAACAGCGTTCCTTCCTTGTCGGCATGGGCATCGCGGAAGGACAGCCAGTTGCCGTAGGGCACTACCGTATCGCTCTTGGAATGCATGAAATAGATGCGGTGCTTGGGCGTCCATCCCGTGGTAATCGAGTCCTCTGCCATTGCCATGTGCATGGCTGTCATGGCGTTGTCGGCTCTGGTGGGCACCTCGACAAAGTTGTCGGGATTCGACAGATAATCATAACATTCCTTGGTGAGCATCTTTTCCAGACATCCCCATATGTCTCCCTCCGGTGTTACAAACATTTCAGCCATCTGCTCGGGGGTGTAGTGGCGCCCGTCTTTCTCCAAACCGTTCTTTAACTGACTATACCACATTTGAGAAATATCATCGGTGGTGTATTCCTTACTGTCTATCCAGTCGAGCACGCCCGTGTCTATTAACTGCTGCGACAAGTAGTTTTCTACGCCGTATGATGCAAGTAGGGGGTTGGCATAGCACATACCCTTGATGATGAGTGGCATAACGATGGGCATGGTTACTATACCCTTGCGATGTTTGGTCTCAGTGCCGTAGCTGGTGCCGTCGTCTTCGATATAGTAGCGTATAGTGGTAATGAGGTCGTAGGGGCCGTCGCCACAGATAGACCCTTGAAAGTGCAAGGGTGCTGCCAAATCGTTCTCCTCGATATACCGCTGCACGGCCATGGTTACAGCTCCGCCTTGCGAATAGCCGATGGCAAACATACGCCAATCGCTCTTGATGGGCAACAGACGTTGGTTTTCGCCCTCAGATTTGCGATAGATCTTCAGTCCACACTGCACAGCGTCGACTACCTGTTGGGCTGTGAGACGTTGCGACAGGTAGGGGTGTTGCGTCTACGTGTAAAAAAGTTTATCGATTGGGAGCAGAACAACCATCAGCAGTTCCGCCAGAAGATGAATATTGAACCTAGCGAGATTACCATCACTCCACTTGATGAACAATTTATCAAGAAAGCCATCGACCTTGTAGAGGAGAATATCAGCGACTCTGACTTCTCTGTTGAGGCTCTAGCCTCTGAGTTAGCCATGGCACGCTCCACTCTCTATAAGAAATTCATGGCTATCACCGGTCTTGGTCCGGCAGAGTTCATCCGAACCATCCGCATCAAGCGTGGCCGTGCACTACTCGAAACATCGCAGATGCAGATAACCGAGATTGCCTATGCCGTTGGATTCACCACCGTCAAGAGTTTCACCATGAACTTTAAGGCAGAGTACGGCATCACCCCGTCAGAATTCCGACAACAGGGCAAGCAATAAAAAAACACAAAATTTCTCCTGTATTCGCCCTAATACGGGAGATTGTTTGTATATTTGCATAGAAAAATTGATAAGACGATGAAGAAACTGTGTTTGGCCATTTCGTTCCTGCTGTTGGCCCTGGCTGGCTATTCGCAGGGGTTCCGCAATCCTGTACTGCCTGGTTTTCATGCCGATCCGTCGGTGTGCCGTGCTGGCGATGATTTCTATCTGGTTAATAGCACATTCCAGTATTATCCTGGCGTGCCTGTTTTCCATAGTAAAGACCTGATTCATTGGGAACAGGTGGGCGCCTGTCTCACTCGCGAGTCGCAAGTCAGAATCGAGGGAATGAACGAGCAGACGGGTATCTATGCCCCCACCATCCGCTATCATGAGGGTCGCTTCTATATGGTTACCACGGTGTTCCCATCGCGGAAGCATTTCTATGTATATACCGACAATCCCAATGGCGAATGGAGCGACCCCATCTACATCGACTTCTGTGTGGGCAGTTGCGACCCTACCTTGTACTTCGAGGATGGCCGCTGCTACTTCCTCTGGAAAGAGGGCGACATCAAGATATGCGAGATTGATGTGAATACCGGCAGGCAGCTCGGTGAGATACATCATCTGGGCACTGGTCTGGGCGGACGATACCCCGAAGGACCGCATATCTATAAGAAAGATGGCTATTACTATCTGTTGCTGGCAGAGGGAGGCACCGAGCACGGGCATCATGTGAATATTCTGCGCAGCAAAAGCCTGTTTGGTCCTTACGAGTCGAATCCAGCCAACCCGATTCTCTCGCATTTCAACATGAAGATGCAGAACAGTCCGATTCAGGGATTGGGGCATGCCGACCTGGTGCAAGGCACCGATGGCTCGTGGTGGATGATTTGCCTGGGCTATCGCACCCATGGCTATCTGCAGCATGTGATGGGACGCGAGACCTTCCTGGCGCCCGTCGTGTGGGAAGAAGGAGGTTGGCCTGTGGTTAATAACGACGGCACCTTGCAGCTCGACATGCAATGCCAGACGCTGCCACAAGTGCCAATGCCTTTGGAACTCTCAAAAGATGAATTTGTGGGCGATAAACTATCACTCTACTGGAGTCATCTTAACATGCCGCAAAAAGATAACTATTCGCTGACAGCCCGCAAGGGATGGCTCAGACTTAAGACTTCTACTATCACGCTCGATGAGGTAGGAAATCCTACGTTCATCGGTCATCGCCAGTCGGAGCCTAACTTCATGGCTACCACTAAGGTCGATGTATCAGGATTGAAGAACGGCGGTGTGGCTGGTATCACTGCCTATGCAGCCCATCATAATCATTACGACGTGCAAGTGGCTGTTCGAGATGGCAAGCGCTACCTGCAGGCCAAAATCCGCATCGGCGAGATGGAGCATATCGAGAAAGAGATTCCGCTAAACGAGAGTGTTGTCTATCTGCGCATCACAGCCGATCCGCAGTTCTATCATCTGTACTATTCAACGGACGGCGCGCAGTTCACCCATCTTGCCCGCATGGATTACCGCTATCTGAGCACCGAGACCATTGGTGGCTTCTGTGGAGTGCATCTCGGTATCTTCGCCCACACACTTTCAAGCGTCATCAGCCATGCCGACTTCGACTGGACAGAGTTTAGGTTTTCGGCAAATAATAAGTAAAACATGGGCGCTGCTCATCGCGAGTAGCGCCTTTGTTTAGCTTGAATTTTACACCACTAGGATGTCCATTTACGATGGACATTTCTGGTTCCGATTTACTGGAATGGTTACATGGTTACAGCTGTAACCATGTAACCTTTTTGTTCCAAAATTTATGTTTTATACTTTATAAGTAATTAATATTCAGCATGTTATACTATTATACAATCTGTTTATTGACTCCTGCGGTCACATGGTTACAGTTGTAACCGTAACCGCTATTAATGCTTTTGGGGTACGATAGCTATAGCTGGCAGGGGTAATAGCTAGGGATAAAAAGGGCAAAACAGTAACTTCTGAACCGATTGCCTATACCCAAACGATTGTGCGCCTATACCCGAACAACCCGGCGACTATACTCAATCTGAAACGTACTCCAGCACAAGCATCATCTATTTATATCTCGGATAGCCGTGAATCAGGAAGTTACGCTGCTTTCTCATAAATAAGAATCTTATCACGGTCTGCACTCTCGCGAGCAAATGACATCAAGCCGCCATCGGTTATGAGGTCAACCTCGCAACCCAATTACTCCTTGTCGCAACAACGTCAGTTCCTCTGATGGCTGAATGGGAGCAGGATCGTCTACATTTACATACGAATACGGTGTTACTATGCGGTATAACGGTTAGATAAAAACTACAAACTATATCGCATGCGATGTTTTGTTAAACCTTCTTAAATTGTTAATTAAATCGCATGCGATATAGAATAATTGTTGTATCTTTGCAGCGTGATTAAAAATATTGAATAACTCATTTAAAAACAAAAGCATTATGGAAACAAAGAAATCTATTGATACATTACAGTTTTTCGTAACTCATCTGGCTGAGGGTGCAATGGTTCACAAGCAGCAGGGCATGATCTTCAAGGCACAGGGCATCACCAAGCTCGGACAGAAGTACATCGATCATTTCGGTGAGGAGATGGGCTGGGTAGAGAAGTTTACAGAGCGCATCCTTGACTTGGGAGGAGACATCAAGTTTGAAGGCATGAAGAGTCGCGACCTTATCTGCGACCCCGTTGAGTATGTCAAGGCCGACTGCGCCATCCAGGGGCCTGGTGTTGAGATGCTGATGAAGTGCATGGAGGGTGTGAAGGACGATCCTACTACCTACGACCTGCTGAAGGGCTACCTGAAGGACGAGGAGGAAGACCTGTATTGGAGCCAGGGCGCACTGGAGCTCATCGATAAGATCGGCACACAGAACTGGCTGATGCTACAACTGTAATATATGACACTACTCATTGGCTTAGTCATTCCCCTTTTGGGAACTATGCTCGGAGCGGCATTCGTCTTTCTGATGAAGGACGAGATGCCGCTTCGTCTGCAAAAGACGCTGCTTGGCTTTGCATCGGGCGTGATGGTGGCGGCATCGGTATGGTCGCTGCTGATTCCGTCGATGGAGATGGTGAACCCCTCCCAACCTCCCCGAGGGGAGGCTTTTCTTTCGGTAGTGCCTGCTGCCGTGGGGTTCTTATTGGGTATGGGATTCCTGCTGATGATTGATGAGCTGACTCCACACCTGCATATCGGTACAGACAAACCAGAGGGTGTGCGGTCGCATCTTTCCAAGACTACTATGCTGGCATTGGCCGTCACCATTCACAATCTGCCTGAAGGTATGGCCGTGGGTGTGGTATTTGCAGGCTCTGAAAACGGTGCGGCGGGATTGTCGCTGGCCAGCGCATTGGCTGTTAGCATAGGTATTGCCATCCAGAACGTGCCCGAAGGAGCCATCATCTCCATGCCCATGCGTGCAGCAGGAAATTCCAAGTGGAAGTCGTTCGTCATCGGATCATTGAGTGGAGCAGTAGAACCCCTCGGTGGTTTGGCAGTGGTGCTGCTGGCCTCGCTCATGACACCCATTCTGCCCTACATGCTCGCTTTTGCTGCAGGAGCCATGTTCTACGTTGTTGTTGAGGAACTCATCCCTGAAGCCAACGAGGGCGAACACTCTAACCTCAGCACCGTCGGTTTTGCCATCGGCTTTGTGTTGATGATGGTACTCGACGTAGTAATGGGATAGTCCCCCGGTATGACAAAGAATAGCAGAAAGAAATGAGGAATTGAGAGCCCAATTCTCTGCAGTGACACCAGCTTATCATTGGAACAAGAAGCACTGGAGCGACGTGTACTACGAGCAACTGGACGACTCGCAAGTCATGGAGTGGATCAAAGAGTCATATCATCTTGTAGCATCGAAACTCCCGAAGAAAGTGAGACAAAATTATATATAATGATAGTTTAGTAAGAAATGATAGAAATAGGACTGAAATATACGAGCGAATTGACGGTTACAGATGCTGTGACTGCAATTGCTGTCGGTTCGGGCGATATGCCTGTACTGGCTACTCCGATGATGATGGCGCTGATGGAGAATGCGGCCATGCTTGCTGTTAAGAACGAACTGCCGGAAGGTTGTACAACCGTTGGCGGCCATATTACGTCTTCACACCTGAAACCCTCAAAGATAGGAGATGTGGTAAGGGCAGAGGCCGAGGTAACCAAAGTAGACGGGAAGAAGATTGAATTCAAGGTGTATGCCTACTCTGGCGAGACGTTGCTGGGAGAAGGCACACACCTGAGATTCATTGTAGATCGTGAGAAGTTCATGTCAAAACTATAATAAGATGGCATACACAGGACGTTTTGGACAGGTAGACGATTTCCGTCGTGATGAACTGATACGGGTGATTGAGCACTCCGTAGAGAACTTGACACTTCAGGAACTGGAAGCCCTATATTACGATATGTCAACGAAAAACTACATCAACGAGTAGTCGACCTATTGATGATTTCTGCAATCTCCTTGCGGGCGGCCTTTCCTTCAGGACAGGGCCAGAGGGGATAAACGTGCCATCACCGTCAGGCACACTTTCTTAAAAACTTTCTTTGTTTGCATAAGCTCAATCCGTTTTTGTGTTATGAACTAATGACCAGACCAGACGTATCGTCCGGTCTGGACGGATATTTTGGGGCAAATATATGTAATATTTCTTAAAAAAGCAAATTATTCAACAAATTATTTCGATTCTCATCGCAACATTTGCTCATATGTGAAGAGTGAAGAATTTGCTACCGCTAAATATACGATAACGATGAAAGAGAAAGTATTACAGGCTATTGGACAAGGCTTTTGCCGAACTGAAGAAAGAGGGTGCCATCGTGTGTCGCTTATTATCTTTTTTCTTTCGCCTGTCTTGCAAACTCAAACAGTGCCTCTGGCAGATGACAGTACCCGTCAGGATTCTTATCGAGATAGTCCTGATGATATTCCTCAGCAGTATAGAAGTTCTCCAAAGGGAGCTTCTCGACGGCCAGAGGCTGCTGATACTTCTTCTGCTCCTCAGAAAAAACCTTTTCGATAGTGGGCAAGTCATCAGCGCTGGTATAATAGACACCAGTACGATAGCGGGTTCCCTCGTCATGTCCCTGCTTATTCAGACTTGTAGGGTCGATAGCCTTGAAGAACATCTGTAATAGGAACTCAAGGCTAACCACATTAGAATCATACTTCACATATACTGTCTCAACGTATCCCGTTGTGTCTGTATAGACCTCCTTGTACGTCGGACTGGCTGTATGTCCGTTGGCAAAGCCCACTTCCGTTTCTACTACACCCTCTATCTGTTTGAAATAATGCTCTGTTCCCCAAAAGCAACCTCCTGCTAGATATATCTCTTTTTCCATCATTTTGTTCAATTAACTTTAATTTATGATGCAAAGTTAGCGTAATCTGCAGAGAAATACGAAACTTTGCTGCAGTTTTTGAGATTATTTAGGAAATAACAACTAGTTATCCGAATGTTTTTCGTATATTTGCACGCAGATATTGCTTAACTGATGATAACTAACCATATTTATATAATGAAGAGACTTGCATTATTGATTGCTGTAGCGCTTAGTGTTATTATGAGCTTTGCAGCAAAAAACAAAAAGAAAGCTCAGCAGCCGCTTAAGCCGATGAATGAGTTTGTAAGTGAGTTGATGGGCAAGATGACCGTCCAGGAGAAGATCGGGCAGCTGAACCTCTTGCCGTCAGGAGATATCCAGACGGGCATCTCAGAGAATAGTTCGGTCAGCGAGGCTATTCGTAACGGTAGGTTAGGGGCTATTCTTAACCTGAAGGGAGTTGAGAATATCCGGAAAGTTCAGCAGATGGCTGTCGAAGAATCGCGTTTGGGTATACCTATTATCTTTGGTATGGACGTGATTCATGGTTATGAAACGATATTCCCCATACCATTGGCATTAGCTTGCTCATGGGATATCCCTGCCATCGAGCAGAGCGCGCGTATTGCTGCGAAAGAAGCCACTGCCGATGGACTCTTCTGGACCTATAGTCCGATGGTGGATATCAGCATTGATCCGCGTTGGGGGCGTGTGGCCGAGGGTGCTGGCGAAGACCCGTTCCTGGGTTCTCGCATAGCCGAGGCAATGGTGCGAGGCTATCAGGGTGATGGCTCTATATATAGCACAGACAAGATGATGGCCTGCTTGAAGCATTATGCCCTATATGGTGGCTCTGAGGCGGGACGCGACTATAACACGGTTGACATGAGTCGTATCCGTATGTACAACCAGTACTTACCACCTTATAAGGCTGCTGTAGAGGCTGGAGTAGGTAGCGTTATGTCGTCGTTTAATACCGTTGACTACGTGCCTGCCACAGGCAACAAATGGTTGCTGACTGATGTGCTGCGCCGGCAGTGGAAGTTCGATGGTTTTGTGGTGACCGACTATGGCGCCATCAACGAAATGATGAATCACGGCATGGGCAATCAGCAGCAGGTGGCAGCGCTAGCACTGAAGGCTGGCACCGATATGGATATGTGTTCGGAGGCCTTTACAGCAACCCTCGAGAAATCGCTTCAGGAGGGTAAGGTCACCATCGATGAAATCAATCAGGCATGTCGTCGGGTTCTGGAGGCTAAGTATAAACTGGGGCTCTTCCATGATCCATACAGGTACTGCGATAAGAAGCGCCGTGCCAGTGATATCTATACTGCCGAGCATCGCCAGGCAGCCCGCAATCTCGCTGCTGAGACGTTTGTGCTGCTGAAAAACGACCATGTGCTCCCCTTGAAGAAACAGGGCACCATCGCCCTGATTGGACCTCTGGCTGATACAAAGAATAATGTACCTGGCTCTTGGGCACCCACGGCTACTTACCAGTATCCTACGCTTCGCGAAGGTATGCAGAAGGCACTTCAGGGCAAGGCCACGCTGCTTTATGCTCAGGGAAGTAATATCTGTCGCGACTCTGTGCTGCAGGCCGATGGTTCTTTCTATCGTTCCATTCCTCGTGGCGACGATGCCAGAATGAGGCAGGAGGCTTTGGATATTGCCCGAAAGGCTGATGTCATTGTTTGTGCCATGGGCGAACTACAGGAGATGAGTGGCGAGTGTGCCAGCCGTAGTGATCTGGAGCTATTTGATGTGCAGCGCGAACTACTGGAGGAACTGCTGAAACTCGACAAGCCCGTGGTGCTGCTCAACTTTGCAGGGCGCCCCACTGTTCTTTCTTGGGAACAACAGCATGTTCCAGCCATCCTGAATGTATGGTTTGCCGGCTCTGAAACAGGTGATGCCATCTGTGACGTGCTGTTTGGAGATAAGTCGCCATCGGGTAAGCTCACCATGTCGATGCCCAAGAACATGGGGCAGATACCTGTGTATTATAATCATCTGAACACTGGTCGTCCTGTAGCTGAGGGCACTCAGAAGTTCGTCAAGTTCCAGAGTAATTATCTGGATGTACGCAACGAACCACTCTATCCCTTTGGCTATGGCCTCTCATTCACCACGTTCGAGTATAGCGATATGACCCTAAGCAGCAATCAGGTGTCGGCCGATGGCTCGATTACTGCCTCGGTGACTGTTAAGAATACCGGTAGCTACGATGCTGATGAAGTGGTGCAACTCTATATCTGTGATAAGGTAGGCTCCATCAGCCGTCCCGTTAAAGAACTCAAAGGATTCAAGCGCATCCATCTGAAGGCAGGTGAATCGCAGGTTGTCACCTTTACGATTACCCCCGACCTTCTGAAGTTCTATGACTACAATCTGGACTACGTGTTAGAGCCTGGTGACTTTGATATTATGATTGGTCCCAATAGTCGCGACGTCAAAAGGGGGAGGGTTTATCTGCGAGGAAATTGATATTGTGTGGAGGTCTCTTATGCTATCTATAAAACGATTTCATCAATGGCTTTGCGGCTCTTGGGCTTCAACTCGTCGGCAGCGTAGCCCAAGGGAATGATAACGGCAGGCTCCTCATTCTCAGGTAGGGCAAACAGTTCCTTGCACAGGTTGGCATCAAAGTTACATACCCAACAGGTGGCCAGACCTTGCTCAGTAGCAGCCAGGCAAAGGTGCTCCACGGCAATGGCAATGTCAATATCTCCATGATGTTTGCCGTCGAATCTTACCCACTCTTCATCGTGTAGGATTGAGGCAACGATATACATCGGGGCCGTCTTGAGCCAGTCGCGGCGATAGCACTGTGTCAGTTTAGCCTTGTCCTCCTCTTTGGTAACGATATGGAATAACCATGGTTGTTTATTTACAGCCGATGGTGCCAGACGGACACACTCCATGATATAGTCCAGTTTTTCCTGTTCAACACTCGTAGGCTGGTAATTCCTACAACTATACCTTGCTTTAACTAATTCTAATAAGTTCATAAATGTATCAATTGTTTGTTATATGTCACTATATTTAAACGATATTTTTGCAAATATAGTTATTATTCTCAATAATATTATAAGAAGGTGCGATTATTTGTGATTATTTAGGAATCATCCATCATTAGCCGGCCGAGGGGTAATAATGTCCATAATGTATGTAATATTGTTTATTCTTTGCAAAAAAAAAGAGATAATGGCCGATATTAATATCGGAATCATTAATTTTGCAGCTGAATAATCAACAATGTTTAATATAAATGAAGCAACTAACAACTTTTCTTTTCGCATGGCTACTGATGATAGGCGTTGCGAATGGCCAGCAGATGAAGGCCGCCGTGAATCTTACAAAAGCAACGATTGTGTATAACGAGGCCGATGCGCCGCTGGTGAAGCAGATGGCACAAGTATTGGCCGATGACATTGAACGTGTGGCCGATGTGCGACCGCAGGTGAGCATCCGCAGTGGCAAGCAGCCGACCGTATTCCTTGGCACCACCAAGCAGACAGGACGCCATCGCGAGCTGAAAGGCACGTGGGAGCGCTACGCTATCGACACTAAGAACGGCAATATCTACGTGACAGGTTCTGATGCTCGTGGACTGGCCTACGGTGTGTTGCACATCAGCGAGGCCATAGGCGTAAGTCCCTGGTACTGGTTTGCCGATGTGCCTGTGGATAAGAACAACAAGCGCGTGTACGACTACGCCGAGAACTATGTAAGTCAGTCGCCCTCCGTGAAGTATCGCGGCATATTCATCAACGATGAAGACTGGGGATTGAAGACATGGGCATCGAAGACCTTTGAGAAAGAACTGGGCGACATAGGTCCGAAGACCTACGATCGCGTGTGCGAGCTGCTGTTGCGACTGAAGGCAAACATGCTGGCACCCGCCATGCACAGCTGTACGGGGGCTTTCTACAGTCATCCCGAGAGTCAGAAGATGGCCGACAAGTGGGGCATCATGATTACTACCAGTCACTGCGAACCACTACTGTTTAACAATGCCGCCAAATCAGAGTGGGACAAAGAACGTGACGGCGAGTGGAACTACGAGACTAACAGCGCCACCATCCTGAAGAAACTGGACGACCGCATTCGCGAGACTGCTCAGTACGACAATATCTACACCATGGGGCTGCGTGGACTGCATGACGAGGCAATGAAAGGAAGTAAAGACCCTAAGGTTCGTGCCCGCACTCTGGAGAATGTGATGGCTAAGCAGCGCGGGATTCTGGAGAAATATAAAGGAAAGAAGGCTGAGAAACTACCGCAGATATTTGTGCCCTATAAGGAAGCGCTCGACATCTATGATGCCGGTCTGCGTGTGCCTGATGACATCACTCTGGTGTGGCCTGACGACAACTATGGTTACATGAAGCGTATCAGCAACAAAGCTGAACAGCAGCGCAGTGGGCATAGCGGTGTGTACTACCACATATCTTATTTAGGTACGCCTCACGACAACCTGTGGATTGCCACCACAGCTCCCATGCTGATGTACGAGGAACTGCTGAAAGCATATAATGCCGGCGGCGATCGCTACTGGCTGTTGAACGTGGGCGATATCAAGCCTATGGAAATAGAGATGCAGCAGTTTTTCGACATGGCCTATGACTTCAGCAAGTTCAGCTATGACAATGTGAATAACTATCAGGCCGAGTTCCTGACCCGCCTTTTCGGCCATCATGATTTCCAGTACATCCTGGATAACTACTACCAGTTGGCTTGGAACCGCAAACCAGAGTTTATGGGCTACGAGATGGAGTGGGACAGCCCCGAGTATTCAAGACGATATGATACTGACTTCTCGTTCCAGACAGGTACTGCCCAGAAGCGACTGACTGCCTATCAGGATATCTGCTTTGCCTACGATGCTATAGAAAGCAAACTTACCCCCGAACAGCGTCCAGCCCTGTTCGAGATGCTGGGCTATGCTGTGCACTCGGCCTACCAGATGAACCGCAAGTATCTCTATGCACAAGCTAACCACGAAACGGGAAACATGATATACGCTGAGCAGTCGAAGGATGCTTGCCGAAAGATTGATGCATTGTTAGAGCGATACAACACTCAGCTGGATGGCAAATGGAACCAGATGATATCGGAGGTACCACCGGGTATCGTTGCTCTCTATCAGAAGATGCCTGAATATACCGACAAGCCCACTGATGCCTACCGTCTGCCCGACAGTCAGCGTCATCCTGAACTGCAACATCAGATTGACCTCGCATCGCTAAATGTTTCCGGCCCATTCCGACTGCTTGAGGGCATCGGTACCGATTGGAAAGCCTTGCAATTAGGACAGCCACTTGATTTCGAGTCAGCCGGTAGTACTATCAACATCCCTCTGTCTTCTGGAATCTCACCTCGCACTAACAGCCTGCAGGTGTGCATCTCGGTAGTTCCCATGTGGCCAGTAGCTGCCGACCGCAGCAACCGTTTCGAGGTAAGCGTTGATGGCGGCAAGGCTGAGATGTGCGAAAACAAATTCAAGGAGTGGAGTCGTGAGTGGAAGATACAGGTATTGGAGAATCGCAAGGAGTTTGTATTCTCCCTGCCCTTAGATGCATCCCGTCAGAACCACACCATGACTCTAAAGATAGTTGATCCTGGACAGATTATCCAGAAGATTACCTATGAATAATTGCTAGCGGATAACAACCTTCTGGCCTGCGTGGATGTAGAGGCCGTGTTTGGAAGGCTTGGATATGAGTTGTCCGCTCAAGGTGAACCATCTGTCGTCGACCTGTGTGGATGATGGGATAGACTGGATGGCAGTTTGCTGGTTAATATCCTGTTCAGGATAAGTACCCAATATATAAACACGATAGCCCTTGGCATCGAGACTGAAAGTATGAGTGGCGTTAAGCGTCGTCTGCTTGCGGCTGGTGCCTTGGGCTATCGTTTCGCTATCGAGCCACAGGCTCCAATCGCCTGCTGTGATACCCTCGACAGTGGCTGAAGTTGCAGTGGTACCCATGTTCAGTACAACAAGCACCTGACTATCGCCTAAAGTGCGGGCGTAGGCCAATACGCTGGTGTTATCGGAGACGTTGAGTAGGGTGGTGGTAGGGTTATCGGCCGACTGGCGTGCATCGCTCAGTGCTGGCACGGCATGCTTCAGCGCAAAGAGCGTGCGCAGTGTATTCCGCATCTTTTCGTCTTTGGTGTTCCAGTTAATCTTTGTGTCGTTAAAATAATCGAGTGCCTGGTTTCCACCTGTTTCCTGACCGTTGTATATCAGCGGCATGCCATAGACGGTGTAGGCCAGAACGGTGAGTGGATAGCGGTTGTCGCCATACTTCTGCGTAAGTGTTTTCTTTGACTCGTTGTAGTTCTGGTCGTGATTAGTGACATAGAGCATACGACCAAACGATAGCGAGGCAGACTTATCTAATAGCGTGTTGATAAATGCCTTGAGGCGTGCTGCTGTATTACTGGTGCCATAGTTGGCCAGTGACGATTGGAATTGCCAGGCGTAGTCGTAGTCGAATCCCACATTCTTCAGCCGGGTGGCATCTGATGCGATATCGGCCTCGCCAAGAAACGTGATTGCTTTGTGGGATTTGATCATAGGAATAGTTGACTGCCAATAGCTGGCAGGTATTTTTGGGCTGCTGATGTAGTCGCACCGATAGCCATCGATGTCGGCTTCGTCAATCCAGAACTTCAAGCATGCGTTCATCGCATCAATCAGATCGGGGTTGTTGTAGTCAAGCTGCCATACATCACCATAGTTGTTGGGATGAATCATGCTGCCGCCACTGGTGGCGTAATATTCTGGATGGGTTGTTACCCATTCGGCATTGGTAGCCGTGTGATTGGGCACCCAGTCGAGCCATACCTCCATCTGCAGCTCGTGGGCACGACTAACGAATGCTTTCAAATCGGCGATAGTACCATACTTAGGGTTGGTTTCCTGGAAGTTGGTGGCAGCATAAGGGCTGTTGATGCCTCCGCCACGTGGATAGATGGGCATGAGCCACACAATGTCGATACCTAACGCCTTGAGTTCTTCAAGACGTGCCTGGGCTGCGGCAAAGGTGCCCTCGGTAGTAAACGAGCCCACATTCATCTCGTAGATAACGCGTTGCCCCTCGCCATGTTTCTCGGTTGAGAGATTAATCTCATCTACGTAATCCGCTGCAAAACTGTTTGTAACATAACAAACAGTGCATAAAAAAAACATCAAAAGTCTTCTAAACATCTTGGTAATCATAATTATAAATTAAAAACGGGGCCGCCGTTCTTCGCAGAGCAGCAAGCCCCTGTGAGTACTCAAATATCAGTAAAACCTTAAATGATGAAGCAGGTTTCTACTGTTTAACGTAAACTGCATAGCCCTTTGCCTCGAGTGAGAGGGTGGGTGATGCAGGGAGAGAATTCTTTGTGAGACTGGGACCGTTGTAGATGGTCTGGCTATTGAGCCACTGCTGGTAGTTGCCAGCTTCGATGCCATCAATAGTTACCTCAGTGTCGTAATCGGCAAAGCTGACTACTACTACCACATTGTCGCGTTGCCATGCCAGCACGTCGCTGCAGCTGGTGTTGAGAAACTTAACAGGTGCACTCTCGGCCAAAGCAGGCTGCTGATGATGCAGGGCAATCAGCGTACGTACGGTGTTAAGCATCTTGTGATCCACACGCTGCCATTTTACTTTTGCATCGGTAAAGTAGTTCAGCGTGTCAGGATCGCCGATTTCCTGTCCGTTATAAATAAGCGGCATGCCATAGAATGTAAACTCCAATACGGTGAGACCGTAGCGGTTCTCGCCATAGAACTTACGAAGCGTGTTGCCGCCATCGTTGTAGTTCTGGTCGTGATTGGTAAGATATACCATTCGGCGGTTTTTAACCTTTGCCGATTTGTCGAGGAATCGCTGACAGATGCTTTTCAGAGTGTCGGCATTGAATCCACGACGGCACAAACGTGCCATAGATCCTTGAAAACTCCATGCGTAGTCGTAGTCGAAACCACATGAGTCAATACGCTGGTTGTGGCGATCGGTAATATCTGTCTCGCTCATCATCTCAATCTTCTTTCCAGGAACCAAGGTCTTGAGCTGGGCAATAATGTCCTGCCAGTATGCCACAGGGATGGTAGGGCTCGACACGTAGTCGCAGCGGTAGCCGTCGATGTCGCATGTCTCGATCCAGAACTTCAGCGCCGAGTTAACCTCTTTCACTAGTTCGGGATTCTGATAGTTCAGTTCCAGTACATCGCCCCAGCCGTGAGGGTGAATCATATTCCCCTTGTCGTTGCGGGTAAAGTAGTCTGGATGGGTCTGTACCCAAGGATTCTCCTGAGCCACATGGTTGGGCACCCAGTCTAACCACACTTTAATGCCCAGTTGGTGGGCATGTGCCACGAAAGCCTTTACATCGTCGATGGTTCCATATCGTGGATTTACGGCTTTGTAGTCCATGGCGGCATAGGGGCTGTTCATGGTTGCACCACGCGGATAGATAGGCATGAGCCAGATGATGTCTACGCCCAGCGAGTCTAAACGAGCCAATTGCTTTGTGGCTGCTTGGAACGTGCCCTCGGCAGTGAAGGCTCCCACGTTCATCTGATAGATAACGCGATTGCCGTCGCTTACAGGTTGGGTGCTATCTACAACGAGACTTTTGGAAGCCCCACCGCAGGCTGACAACATCAGCACTGCGGCGAGGATCATATTACTCCAATACTTCATAACCACCATCAAATATGCGGATATAGATGTCGTGATCGATGGTGAAGTTCAAGTCGCCACCTTCCCACTGCACACCTCCGTTGTTATTGTTGGGGATGAGATTCAGGTTCAGGCCGGTATTGGCTGCACTCATATCGAAATACAGATACTCTACGCCTCCAATAGTCTGAGTTCCGGTGACAGGAATGCCAGGCCAACCGCCAAAGGCTTCTGCATCGCCCCATGCATAGAGGGCGAAATCGGTCTGACTCGACTCATTCAGAACAAACAACGCATAGCCATCGTGTTCTACCTTTGGCTCGGCACCAACCTCCTCAACACCATCGGCTGTTATGCGCAGATAGATATTGCGATCGATGGCGAAGTTGAAGTCGGCCAACTGCTGTCCGTTACCTCCATTGTTAAAGATCAGGTTCTCAACAAGTCCGGAGTTAGCTGCGCCAAGGTCGAAGTACTTCCAGGTGACGCCGTCGTGGTTCCATGTGCCGGTAACACTCATACCAGGCCACTCGCCATTCAGGCTGTTAACATCGCCCCACATATAGAGGGTGAGATCATCCCAGCCTGTCTGGTCGTCAACATACACGCAGAATCCATCGTGACTGGGCTCTGGAGCCTCGCCGCCACTCCAGTAGTAGCTCTCCCAACGCTGTCCCCAGATATTGGTAAAGCTGCCAAGAGCAGGGTTATCAACGTGCAGAGCCTCTTCGCCAGTAGTGGTGAATTCCACGCCTTGGTTCTTAGAATAGAAACGGAAACCATCGGCTAACGACTTACCGGCAGCAAAGGTGCTGGGGTCGAGGTAAATAGCCCATTTTACGTTGCTGTTAGGTGCTTTTGTAAGCAGATACTGGGGATTGCCAATAGCTTCGTTGTCGCCATTGAAAGCTCCGGTGATATAGATTTCTTCATCGGCAGTGGTGCCGAAGGGGGCGATGAACTCAAGCAGGATACGGTCAGCGCGGGTCTCAAACTGCTGACGCTCATGGTCGAATACAAGATCCTCCTTGCTTGAACAACTGCTCATAAAACCTGTAAAGGCAAGCAGCGCAAGTAACAGATTATATATTTTCTTGTTCATAATCTTCTATTGTTTAATGTTTAATCTTACTGATAACTTGGATTCTGAATCAGTCCTGGGTTTACAGAGATAGCAGTTTGTGGCAATGGATACCACTCGTACTTACGGTCGCGCTTGGCTGGCAGATCAATGCCATCCTCGGTTGCACGTCCCCAGAACCACCACTGGCCTTGTGTAAACTTGTCGAAACGACGTAGGTCGGTACGACGACGATTGCCTTCGCCCAAGTATTCCTTTCCCCACTCAGAAAGCATCCAGTCCATATCGAACTGTGTGAAACCAGGACCAGGAATACTGAGTGCTGCACTGCGATCAGAAGTCTTGTAGTAACGCTGGCGTACGGCATCAACATACTTCTTGGCCTCGTCGCTGTTGCCTTTACGCATCTCGCACTCAGCTACATTGTAGTATGCTTCGGCCAGGCGGAACTGAACATCGTCAATGCTCTTGAAACCACCCTGCTCATCGTTAGGATAGAGGGGGTATTTTACCAAACGTACACCCGAGTTAGTTTCACCCCAACGTGGACTCATAACGGTTTCAAGGTCGCGGCCCTGATTCAGGAAGGTACCCAGCTGATCTACAAACACTAGGTCCTGACCATCGCGGTCGGCATCGGCCTTCAGTACATCGCCCTTACCAAAGTCGGCGCGCACCAGTCCCTTCAGGAACATGCCAGGACCGTGTGTTTTGGTCTTTGCGTCGTAAGTATAGTTCTGCTTGCGGATGTCGCGATCGTCAAAGCGCTCATAAGGTGCTCCCAGCTTATCGCCATAATCCAAGAAACACTTGGCGCCGATAGAACCACCAGTAGGCTGAACAGTACCAGCGTTGTCGAACGAGGGAACCAGACATACGCAGTTCCAAGCGCCGATGCCGTCGTAGCTCTGTCCGAAATAGTCGGCATAACCATACCACATGCCTACCATAGTACGCACGTTAGAGATGGCGTTAGCTGCGCCCTGTCCGTCTTCGGCAGCAAGTGCAAAGATAACCTCAGGACTCTTCACGTTATCCATCGAGTAGAGGTTGCGGTAGTTATCGTCGATGGCATAGTTGCCATAGTTTCCGTTGATAATCTCCTTTGACAGAGTCTCGCACTCGTCGAAATGTTTTTCGCCGATAAAGACCTCAGCATTGAGAAGCAGACGGGCCTTGAGCAGGCGGTTCATTGCCTGGTTGGCACGGTTAACCATAGAGTGGTTTGCATCGTCCTTAGCCAGTGCAGAAACAGTTTCGTCGAGTTCGGTAGCAATGAAGTCGTAAATCTTCTTGCACGATGTGTTCCAATCAGGATCGGCTGTACCTGGAACCTCGCTGCTGGCAGAGGTGTTAAGTGGCAGAGCACCGCCCCACAGTTCGAAGATGCAGTAATAGTTCCAAGCGCGGATGGTGCGTACCTCGGCTACATACTGGGCCAGCTGTGCATCGGTCATACCCAGACTTGAAGCACTCAGCCCCTGAAGGTCGCTTAGCAATAGGTTCGACAGTCCGATAGCTGTCCAAGCGCCATTCCATGCATTATTGATAATAGTAGATTCTGAAGTCCAGTTGTGCCAAGATAGTACGGTCTTCATGGCCTCGTCCCATCCCCACAGACCTCCATTCCATACACGCCATGTAATCTGGTCGGCAGGATATTCAGAGAGGTGGAAGAAGTTCTCACCAGCCAGAGTCTGCGATGTCTGTCCGTAGATGGCAGCTACAGCTCCTTTTACACTGGCTTCATTCTGGTAATAGACACCGGCGTCGATACGGTCGTACACCTTCTCATCGAGGTCTGTACAAGCCGAAACACCCAGTCCCAGTGCCATCGCTATGATGCTATATTTGATTGTTTTCATAATAATTATCAATTTTCAATTATCAATTCTCAATTAATGAAAGCGCAGCGTTACGCCTAAGCTAACTTGAGTGGCCTGTGGATAGGCACTGTTAGAGTCGATACCTGGAGTGATGCCAGTAGAGGTAACGATTGATGGATCGTTGCCATCGTAGCCTGTAAGAGTAAATACGTTTTTAGCTGTGAGGTATACACGCAGGCTTTCAACCAACTGACGATTCTTTGGCGTATAAGTATAACCCAGTGTAATGTTGTCGAGCTTGACGTAGTCACCATTCTCGAGGAAATAACTTGAGATGATACCGCCACTTGAGTTAACATCTGCATAGTCGGTATAAGCCTTACGCAGTACATTGTCGGTACCAGAGCCCTTCAATCCCATGCCATATTTGCGCATGTTGAATATCTGATAACCCAGAGCACTGCGGAACAGCATACTGAGATCCCACTTCTTATAGGTGAACGAATTGCTCCATGACAGGAAATGCTTGGGAGCACCGTTGCCGATAGTGCGCTTGTACGAAGGATCGGCCTGAGCTGCTGGAACCTTGTTACCATTGTTGTCGTAGATGAGCAGCAGACCATTTTCATCGATGCCGGCATGCTCGTATCCATAGAACTGACCAATCTTACCACCTTCCTCAACACGGAAGAAGTACTCGCTTGTGCCTGGACCTGGCTTCTGATACAGATCCAGATAAGCCATCTGATAAGCATCGCTGGACAGCTTGGTAAGCTTGGTCTGGCCCATACTCCAGTTAACACCAGTGGTCCACTTGAAGGCTTTCTTTGACAGAACATCGTAGTCGAGAGCCACCTCTACACCAGTATTCTTGGTTGTACCTACGTTAACCAGAATAGTATTATAGATGAATGGTGGCTGTGGGGCAGTGTAGTTATAGAGCAGATCCTGCGAACGGCGGTCGAAGTACTCAATGCTACCGCGCAGACGGCTATTAAGTGCTACAAAGTCGATACCAACGTTGAAGGCGGTTGATTTCTCCCATGCAAGGTCGGGGTTCGCATTCAGCGATGGTGCATAGCCGTTAATCCATTGATTGTCGATGAGGTAAGCACCACGGGTGCTATAAGTAGCAATGCTCTGATAAGCATTAAAGTCGGAACGACCAGTAACACCATAGCTGACACGTGGCTTTAAGCTCTGGAAAGTCTGAGCCAGACTCTGAGCAAATGGGGTGTTAATGATTTCCCATGCCAGAGACGCAGAGGGGAAGCTACCCCACTTGGTGTTGGCGCCGAATTTAGTGCTACCCTCACGGCGCATAGAGGCCGAAGCGTAGATGATATCATTGAAGTTATAATTCACACGTCCGAAGAAACCTATCAGTGTTGATTCGGAAGAGCCTGCCCAGAGGTTGGCCTTGCCATCGCGCAGGTAGCTACCACTACCGATACCGTGATAAGAAAGGGCATCGTAGACAAAACCCATGTTCTCGTTGCCGCTCTGTTCCCATTTGCTGCGCTCCCATGAATAGCCAAGCACAGCTTTCAGCTGGTGCTGATGGAGAGTCATGGTATAGTTGATGAGATACTCCAGGCGGTTGGTCCACCACTTCTGGTAGTTGATGCGTGCACGACCGTCGTAGCCGTTCCAGAATGATTCGCTTGATGTAGAAGGTGTATAGAAATTATCCTTCAGATCGTTATACTGCAGTGCATAACTCAGCGATGTGCTCAGGTTGTGCTGCTCCATCTGCAGGATGTTCAGTTTTACATCGGCATTACCCAGAATATAGATACGGTCGCCCTGACTAACGTTCTCTTTCAAGTCATTCACGGGGTTGTGGATGTCAGTAGGCGAGTTGGGCTGGTAATAGCTTCCGTCAGGATTCTTGACAGGTATTGTAGGGTTCATGGTAAGGGCAGTGTCAAACAGTCCGTCGTTACCCCATTTCTCGTGTACCTTGCGGGCAGAGAGCGATGAGTTGAACTGCACACGGTTGTTAAGTACACGCTGCTCGCCAACAAAGCGTGCACCGTATTCTTCGCGGCCCGATACAATGTCGAGACCATTACCTTTCTTATAATTGAGCGACAGCCCGAAATATCCGTTCTTGGTTGATGAGTCGATAGAGATATACTGGTTCAGGTTGTAGCTTACCGGACGTGTAATCTCGTCCCACCAGTCGGTATCGGCACCATAATCCTGTCCGCGGCGTGAGCGGCGGAACTCTTCGGTACTCAGAATATCAACACGAGGTTTCTGCACATTCAGAGCAATGTAACTGTCGTAAGTAACATTGGTTACACCAGCTGTGCCAGAACCTTTCTTGGTGGTTACCAGAATGACACCATTGGCACCACGAGTACCATAGATAGCAGCTGAACCGGCATCCTTCAGAACGGTAATTGACTCTACATCCTGAGTAGCGATGTTACGCAAATCGCCACCGGCAATACCGTCAATCACAACCAACGGACCATTGCTGGCGGTTAGTGAGCCAGCACCACGCACCTGAATATCGGTCATGGCGTTAGGGTTAGCATCGGCAGTTGAGGCTACGTTAAGTCCAGCCACCTTACCGGCAATCAGTGCCATAGGGTCGCTAGCGGCTCCCTGGTTAAACTGATCCTTGCTAATTTGTACCACAGAGCTCGAGATCTCTTTCTTAGCCATCGAGCCATAACCTACTACTACGACTTCGTTCAGCTGGGCCACATCCTCTTTCAGTGTGACCTCCATGCCATTCTTGGCAGGAACCTCCTGAGGGTTAAAACCGATGTAGGTGAACACCAACGTAGCTCCAGGCTGACATTTCAGACTGAAGTTTCCGTCGAAGTCTGTTACTGTGCCGTTAGATGTTCCTTTCACAACGACCGAGGCACCGATAACGCCATCGCCCGCTTCGTCCTTCACATGGCCGTTGATAGTAGCCTGTGCCGAAACATCCAAGGCAAAAAACATGACCGCCAGCATCATTAGCAGGCGATAACAAAGATTTTTTGTTCTTTTCATCTTCATTGGGTTTTGTTAAAATTAGAGTTATTTTAAAATGATAGGTTTTTTCCTATTTCTTTTCGATTCTGATGGCTGCACCACCGCTTCGAGCCAGGTTCAGGTGCAGTGTGTCACCCTTCTTCACATCAATTTGTCGGATAGTCATCTCGTAAGGGTTGCGCTCGTAGTCGGCATTAGGACCATCCTCGTAGATGATGGCACTGTATAATGCATGATCGTCCAAAAAGTCAAGTTCGACGTCCAGATGGCGTGCTTCTTCATTAGTAATGCTACCTATAAACCAGCGATCGCCATGGCGTTCTTTTCGTACTGTGGTTATGTATTTGCCAATTTCGCCATTGGGTACCAACGTGCGGCTCCAGGTTGTTGGACAACTCTCAATAAAGGAGAGTGCAGGCTGTCCCTCGTAGTTCTCTATGGCGTCGGCAGCCATTTGCAATGGACTGTATATCACCACAAATTCACCCAGTTGCTTGGCCAGTGTGGAGTGTGGATGAGTACCCTTCACAATCTCCGAGAAGTTGAAGATGGCAGGCGTGAAGTCGGTTGGACCAGCCAATCCGCGGGTAAACGGCAATGTGACGGTGTGCGATGGTGGGTTGCCTCCACGGCGATCCCATGCATTATACTCCTGACCGCGAACACCCTCCTGTGTCATCAGGTTGGGCAGTGTGCGCTGCAATCCAGTTGGCATGGCTGGCTCGTGGTTGTCGATCATAATGTGATGTTTAGCGGCACACTCTATCACACGACGGTAGTGGCGGATGCCATATTGCGACTTGGCTAGTTCTTTGCCATCGAAGTAATGACCTACGTAACCGGTCTTAACAGCGCGGATGCCTAGTTTCTCAAACCAGCTGAATGCCTGTTCCATCTGACTCTCAAGTAGCGAGGCATTACCCCAGGTCTCGGTGTGGCCGATAAAGCGCACACCCTTCTCCTGTCCGTAACGGCATACCTCTTCCATATCAAAGTCGGGATACGACTCCAGGTAACTAATCTTCTCGCTCTGTCCCCAGCCGGGATTCCATCCCTCGGCTAGTACGCCGCTGAAACCATGGCGTGCGGCAAAATCCATATATCTCTTCACATTCTGGGTGGTAGCTCCGTGTGTGGGACCCATCTCCCAGGTGTTTTGTTTCTTGTGTATGCTCCACCAGATGCCAATATAGCGTCCAGGTTCTATCCATGATGTATCCTCTATACGTGATGGCTCGTTCAGATTTAGCATCAGGTTCGATGTGAGCAGACCACCTGCGGTGCTACTGATGATCATGGTGCGCCAAGGACTCTTCATCTCGCCTTTGGCATATACTTTTACCCCGTTGCGCCATGGTGTTAGCGCTGTGAGCAGTCTCACAGTTCCATCGTTGCCTATTCTGGGTGTCAGGTTGATACTGGCATAATCCTCTAGAGCTGCCTCGTGTATGGCTAGATACACATTCTTCTCATATTCTATCGTCAGAGGTGTACATACGGTGTCCTTCTTGCTCAGCAGGTCGGCTGTATAGATACCTTCAAAGTATTCGGTATGGTTTGTTGGAATCGACCAGGCCTTGGCATCGTGAGCCAATGTGATCTCGGTCAATTCGTCCTGAATACTAAACTCTTTTCCTTTATTATTGTCTTGCAGAATATATCTGAAACCAAAACCATCGTTGTACACGCGGAACACCACCTGCATCTTCTGTCCAGAGCGTTCCTTGAAGTTTACAACCATTTCGTTGTATTGATTGCGTGTGATGTCGTTTTCGCCCCATGGTTGTATCCAGGTCTCATCTTTAGATGAACGTGTAACCTTACCCATCTTGGTGTTGCCACCTAGTTCTCCATGACCCAGCATAAAGCCCAGATGTGATGGAGCGACAAGCATGCGCCCTTGATAACTAACCATGTAGTAAGCTTTGTGGTTCTTCACACCGGCGGATACCGTCACGGTTCCGTCGGGCGAAGATACTTTTACGTCTGCGGCGCTACCTGTAATGACGCCGCACATAACAAAACCAACTAATATTACAATTCTAACAACTAACATTTTCATACGTTTTTTGATTTTGGCGGCAAAGATAGATACATTATAAACTGATTCCAAACACAACAAACAAAAATCTAGATAGTTAAAAATGTAACTGTCAGGTAATGAAATGGTTACAATTTTTAAGGCTCCAATAAATCAAAAGATTTTCAACCGGCATTTGCCATAAATTGTCCTTTTTGATTTGGTGGTTTCAGAAAGAAATCGTATCTTTGTCCCATCATTTTAACAAGGAAAACGATACTGGCTTATGGTACGACTCTTGATGCTTTTCATTGTTCTGGTTCTGACGACAGTCTGCTCTGCTCGCCAACTTAGTAACCAGCAACTCTATCAAACGCTCGACAGCCTGATTGAGCAATACAATCAGTTGACTGCTGATAAGGAAAGGCGTGTGGCTATTATTAAAGATGGTGTAAAGGGCCTGAAGCTGACACCAGAACAGCAGTACGACCTCAATCAGCGGCTGTATGATGAGTATGTGGCCTATAAGTTTGATTCGGCCTTCTACTATATTGACAAGAACGTGAAGGCCCTTAGCGGTTCGAGCGATCATGACCGCTTTGCTGCCAGTGCAGTACGCATGGCGCATATTCTGGCTGTTACAGGTCTCTTCGATCGCGCCCGCCGACTGCTAGATAAGGTTAATCCCGATTCTATCAGCGATCAGCAGAAGATAGCCTACTATACCCAACAAAGTGAGTTGAATCTTTACCGTTCGGAGATGGCACTGGCTACTAAGTATTTTTATGACTATATTAAACGGGCGCAGTATTACCGTCAATTGGTCATGCAGATAGCTCCTAAGGACAGCTACGACTATATATTCAATCAGGCCACGTATATCTGTGAGGCAGGTGATACCGATCAAGGTATACGGATACTTGAGGATTATCTGAGGAAAACTGATCTGGGTACACGAACCTATAGCATCATAACAAGTACCCTTGCTTTTTTCTATCAGAAGAAAGGTATCCCCCAGCAACAAGAATATTATTTGTTGCTCAGTGCTATCAACGATGAGCGTAGTGCGATACGTGAGAACAACTCGTTGAGGTCACTATCTGAAGTCCTGATGGCTCGTGGCAATAACGACGATGCCTATCGTTATCTGCTACAGGCCATTAGCGAGGCAAAGTTTTATGGTAGTCGAATCCGTATGATGCAGGTAGGGCGTATGGCCCCGCAGATTCTGCAACTTTACGATGCCGAACGTACACAAACACAACAGCGTACCAATCTGTTGCTGTTCGTCATATCATTTATATCTCTAGTATTGGCAGGTATCATTATTTATACACTGATATTGTACCGCAAAAAACATGCAGCAGGACTGCAGATTATAGAGATGAATAAGATGTTGGCTAGTCACTCTGCTGAGATAGAAAATGTTAACACGCAGATGAAGGAGGCTAACCGTATCAAAGAGGAGTATATAGGCCGATTCCTGGAACTTAGTAGTTTGCTAATCTCTGATGGTGAACAACGCCTGAAACAACTGAACCGTCTGGCGCGCGAGCGTAAGTTGGAAGAGTTATATGCCGAATTAAAAACGATGGAACCTGTGAATAAAGGTATTCGCAAGTTCCATAGCCATTTCGATACAGCTTTCCTGAATATCTATCCTAACTTTATCTGTGAGGTTAATCGTCTGCTAAACTCTGAGAGTCAGTTCGCTGTCGAGGTAGATGGCACGCCAGTCAAACATCTGTCTACCGAATTGCGTGTATTGGCGCTTATCCGTCTGGATATTACTGATAACCAAAAGATAGCCGATATTCTGCGTTCGAGCATCACTACTATCTATACTTACCGTTCCAAGTTGAAAGCTAAAGCCATCAACAAGGAAACTTTTGAAGATGACGTCAGAAGGATAGCTACCTATCGTTAGATATGATTCTTGCTATGCGTTTGGCCAGGGCCATGATGGTTAACATGGGAGGCAGACCAAGTGCTTGCGGGAGTAACGTGGCATCGCAAACGTAGAGGTTGTCGGGGAGCAGAGGCGAGTGGAGGGTCTCTGCCTCGGTCTGTGTGAGTGGCAACATGCCGCCCGGATGTCCTGCATTCAGCGTGCCCAGGAATATGTCTTCGTCCTTGGCGCCCAGCTGCAGCAGTATCTGTCGGCAGTCGTCAACGCCTTGTTGCAGTCGTTGGTGATCCAGAGGCGTGAGCACCTTGCTCATCTTGTTGTGGTGCACATCGCCTTGCTCTACATCGGCCAGCTTGATCATCAGGCTCACCATGCCGTCCATAGGCTTGTGCCACTGACGGTTGAAGAAGAAACTGAGCCAGTCCATATATGGAGAGATGATGTACTTTTCGCGGTGACTCACAAAGGGCATCAACAGCTGGCGGTCCTGTCGGGCTTTCTCCATGGGAGCAGCCACGCACAGCACAGGGTCGACAAACAGCGTAGGCTGGCAGTCGATGCCCGATGCACGCAGTATGTCGGGGGTGCCATAGCCGCCTGCTGCCACGATGATGACGTCGGCCTCGAGCGTCAGGTGCTGGAGTCCACGGGTTACGTGTACTTTCTGAGCCGTACGGTTGGTAATATCAATATGCGTCACCTTGCAGCCGGTCAGCACCTTGATGTCTTTCAGCAGTTCGCGTGTGTCCCATTTTGCCAGCATAGGACAGCCGATAGAACAGTGGCCGCACAAGCGGCAACTGCCCGGGCGGAGTAGCTTGGGCATGGGTTGAGGGTCCATCCCCAACTGCTGCATAACCTGGAAAGTGCGTTTGGTGATGGGCGACCAGTAGCGCTGGTGGTCGGTAGTGATTGGTAACTCGCGGTAAAGCTCGTCAAACTCTTCGTCGAGATTGATGCCAATCTTTTTCAGTCCCTCGTCGGCTCTCACAGCATTACCAGTGGCCAGCGTGGTGGTGCCGCCCACACCACGACCGTATACCATCACCATCTCCTGCTGCTTGTCGATGCGCATAGATGGCAGTAGCAGTTGTATCATTCGTTCGTCAAAGTATAGGCCCGTCTTTCTAAACATAGCTAACTTGTCGAGTGGCAGCGAAAGGGGTTTGAATTCCTTTCCTGCCTCCAGAACTGTTACTTCGAATTTCTTAGCAAGCATGTGTGCGGCCATTGCTCCGCCTGCACCACTACCTATCACGATGACTTTCTTCATAATTATCAATTATCAATTGTCAATTATCAACTGTGCCTTGCACTGCTTGCACCCTTCGGTGATACGCTGGCTGAAGTGAAGGTGCTCAGACTCCAGACCCAGAATGCCGCGGATGATGCCATCGTCGAGTGCCGATGCCGCTTTGCAGGCCTGCGGCGTATAGAATCTGCTGAAATAGCAGCTATGAAAACACAGCTGCCTACTGTTTTCGAACGACAGCTTGATGCCGATGTTGCGATAGAGGGCCACGATGAGTCGTTGTGCACGGGCCTCATGGCGTATCAGAAAAAGGCAGCGCAGCAGTCGGCCCATCTTGTATGCCTCACTGTTCATGCGCTTGAGCAGGGCCTGATTGGCACCTGCCTGCAGGTTGCTGCTGGTGTATTTGGCATAGGCTTTCAGGGCTTCTGCATTTTTCAGCGTCCAGATGCGCTGGGACTTCTTTCCCAGGGCATGGGCTGTGAGGTTCATCAGCAGCTGCAGTTCTATGCGCCTGAAGAGTGAGCTGTTAACCATTGGCATACAGGGTTTCTATTTGTTGTGCGTAGTGCTCTATCACCACGTTGCGTTTTACCTTCAGGTTGGGTGTCAACTCGCCACGAGCAATACTTAGTGGAGTGCTGATAATGAGATATCGCTTGACCTGCTCTGGGTGCGATAGCTGTTGGTTCATGCGTTCCACATCGGTCGCAAGTGTGTCGTTATTGCCGGTTGTCCATAGCAGGGCCGTGCAGTAAGGACGCTGTTCGCCCACCAGTACGGCATGCTCCACGCAGGATATGTCCATCAGGCGCTGCTCAATCTTGGTGCAGTTGATGTTCTTGCCGTATGAGGTAATCAACATGTCCTTCTTTCGTCCGCTGATGTACACGTGTCCGTCGGTATCCTTGTGCCCTAGGTCGCCAGTATACAGCTTACCATCCTTAAAGGTGGTGGTGTCTAGATTGTAATAGCCCAGAGCAACCTGCGGACCGCTTACTACGAGCTCGCCATCGGGGGCTATGTCGACGGTGGTGTCGGGTAGGGGCGTGCCTATGCTGGGAATAACGTTATCGTCCAGTCGGCTCAGTGTTATCAGAGGTGCCTCGGTCTGTCCGTAGGCGTTATATATCTCAATACCCAACTGACGGAAGTGCAACAGCAACTCCTCGCTGATGGGGGCCGAGCCTACCAGCAACTGCGAGCACTTGTCGAGACCGGCCTTACGCAGCACGGCACGTCGCAGCAAGGTGGCTGTCAGACGTTTGAGCGGACCGTTGCTCATCATGAGGTAACGCTGTCCCAGTGGGTTCTGCTCTATCTGTTCCCATAGCTTTTCGTAGAAACGTGGTACTGAGAAGAACACCGTGGGGCGCACCTTAGGCAGTGCCTGGGTGAGCATCTGGAAATTGGTAAGATAGTATATCTTGGCCTTGCAGAGCATACAGTAAGGGGCGTAGGCTGCCAGGATGCCCTCGACTACATGACTCATGGGCAGGAACGACAGGTAACGCATCTCGCTATTGCGATCGTGCCATGATAGCAGGTTGGTAAGCACCTCGCCCATCCACTTCAGTTGGCTGTAGCTGAACATCACGCCCTTGGGCTCGCCTGTGGTGCCCGATGTGTAGCGGATGGTGGCAAGCTCGGAACTCAGTGTGAGGTGTGAGGCCGACTGACCGGTGTAGTTTGTCCAGGAAGGTGAGCCTTCCTTTTTCATGGGGCCGAAGGGAATGATCTGTATGTTCTCAGAAAGTCCCTCTACGTTTGTCATCACGCGCTCATCGCCAACAAAGAACAATCGTACACCGCTCTTAGCCATCAGTAATGCAATCTCGTCGGCAGGTGTTGTGTAGTAGATGGGAACGCTGACGGCTCCTGCCAGTCCGATGGCGTTGTCAATGGCCGCATGCTCGGCACAGTTAATGCCCGACAAGGCCACCTTATCGCCAGGTTTTACACCATACTCGTGTAGTAGGTTGACGTAGCCGTTAACCATCATGTTCATCTCATGGCCGGTAACGTGCTCCGTGCCATGAGCTGTTATATTATAATAGGTAATAGGGTAGTGGCGACTCTCGCGGCGCTGTACGGCCTGCTGAAAGATGGTGTTATCGTTGACTCGCATGAAATTATGTCGGCACGCAAATTCAAGCAGCGTGGGCAGATAGCTGCGCCAGTTAAGCTGGTATTTGCCGGCAAATTGGTCGGTGTTGGTGCGGTCGAACACATGGTCATCGAAGAAATAAGGCATCAGCGCTGTGAGATTAGACAATAGCGACCTCTTCTTGGCTTCTTGACCAGCATTGTAACGCTTGCCGATGGTGCGCAACATGGGTAGTGGCAGATAAATGGGCTTGGGGATGTCAATGCTGAGGTTGGCTTTGGCCCAGGCTCTGACGGCCTCGACCAGTTCACCAGCCTGCGGCAGACTGTCGGCAGAAGGTGTGAGGTGGAAAGTGTGACCCTCGGCTCCTGGTGCAAATGCTAGGTTTACTACCTGTTGTGCCACATGGTCAACAGGTATCAGGTTCACCGTTTGTTTGCTGCTTATCGGCAGCACGCGCATCTTGCCTTGCAGTATCAGTTTCAACACATAGTAGATGGTGTTGAAATTGCGTGTACGTCCTGTCTGACTATTGCCTACAATCATGCCAGAACGGCAGATGATATATGGTACCGTTGCTGCTCTTACTATCTGTTCGGCTTCGGCCTTGCTCTGCTCGTACTGGCTGTAGAATTGTGTGGCCAATGGTCCATCTTCTGTTATCACACCACTCTGTGTACCGGCAACATAAGCTGTCGATACATGGATAAAACGTTGTAGGTGTGGCAACAGTTCTGCCATCCTTACCACATGGCGGGTGCCGTCGATATTGATGTTCCTTAACTCACGTCGTGATTTCTGTACGCCCGTTTCAGCAGCGCAGTGTATCACATGGGTAATATCCATGTGTGGTGTATCCAAGGGTTTTATGATGTCGCCTGTGATTGGCTGTACACGCTTACCAACGGAGTTTACCAGCGTCTCATCGCCCCACCACAGAGCACGCAGTCGCCCTGCAGCCTCCTCTTCCGAATTGGCCCTTACCAGCACATAGATCTTGCTGTTGGTAGTTGTCAACAGTTGCGCCACAACCTCTGTTCCTACTAGTCCAGTGGCTCCTGTTACTAAAACTGTTCTTTCAGCCATTTCGCATAATATTGGCTCATTGCCTCTGTCTTGTTCTTATAAATCGTCAGGTGTTGCCTGATGTTGTTGCCTATCTCTTGTTCGTGTTCGCCTGCCATCTGCAGCGATGTCATGATGCCCTCTTCCAGATGCTCGTCGGTAGCGTGGTGCAAATATTGTTGGGCTAATCCCACTTCATTCATGATGCCGTTGAGTCTGGCATCGATGGATACGGCTACGATGGGGATGGCTCGCTCCATGCTCAATACCGATGCGTGATAGCGTGATGTGAGCAGTATGTTCAGTTGGCGCAGCAATCCAGTCATCTTGAAGACGTCGCTGGTCTTCGATGTGAATACCGCGTGTTTACTTGCTATTCGCTGTTCAAGCTGGTCGCATACGCGGGCGTCCAACTTCTCCATGCCAAAAATCACCACAAAGGCATTATGTTCGCGGCTGTAGCGGTTGGTGGCATCTGCCATGGCCGTCAGGTAGCGCTCAAACAGTTGGCGACGGGTAGCGTTGTCGCTGAAAAAATATATCTTGTCGTACTGCTGCGAGAAGTCGCGGGTGATAAGCGCTTTCAGCCATCGCCATACCGATGGACGTACCGGCCAGCAGAAGGGATTGAGCGGTGCTACACCCATTAATGGTTGTCGACCATCCCAGCCGGCTTCCTTCAGTTGCTGTAGTGCCCAACTCTCGCCCTCTGGACTTTGGAATGTCCATGCGGTGTCTGTGCCTACATGTCCTTTCAGCCCCAGTTGTTGTAGGTTGCGTAGCGATTCCTCGGTACGTACCATGAAATAGGTGTCACAACACAGGTCGCGGCTCAGTTTGGCCAGCCAACCGCTCAGCTTGCCTACTTCCGATCCATAGGCAATACAGGGTTTGCCCTGTCGGTGCATGATGCCTGCTGCCTCGCAGAAGAACACACACAGTGCTTCGGCAAAGGTGGGAGTGAGTGTAGAACCCTCGCAAAGAATGGCTGCATGGTGGCGCGAGCAAGCGCGTACTAATGAAAATATGAATACCGACGAGAAGTGCAGCAGGTGCACTGCGCCGGTGAAATAGCCTTTCACGTTTTCCAAGTCGAGCGTCATCACCGTTAGTTCGGCTTTGTCTGCTCCCATTGTCTGTTCCAGTTGTTGTGTTAGTGCTACAACACGGGCATCGGCGCCAGTGTTCCTGGCGCCGTTGTAGCCAACTAGTAGTATCTTAAGTGGTTGTCCCGGTGTGTATGACTCGTATCGGCCTATACCTAGCTTAGCCAAGGGCCTGGCTAATCCTGAGAGCCATACCATCACACGTACTATATATGCTAAAATTAAATCCATCATTATGCCAGGAAGGCCTCAATATCCTTCTCAAAGTCTTTTGGCTCAGTGGTGGGGGCGTAACGCTTGATGCAGTCGCCATCTTTCGAAATCAGGAACTTGGTGAAGTTCCACTTGATATCGCTGTCCTTCTCCACGCTTTTGCTGATAGTCTTGAACAGAGCCTTGGCAGCCTTGGCCTTCAGTCCGTTGTACTCCTCAGTAGGTGCCTGAGTCTTCAGGTACTCGAAGATGGGCTCTGCTGCAGGACCGTTAACGTCGGTCTTACGCATAATCTGGAAGGTTACGCCGTAATTGAGTTGGCAGAACTCCTCTATCTGACTATCGTTACCTGGATCCTGCTCCTTGAACTGGTTGCAGGGGAATCCGATGATAACCAGTCCCTTGTCCTTGTACTTCTGGTTCAGTTCCTCCAAACCTGCGAACTGGGGCGTAAATCCGCACTTGCTGGCTGTGTTTACAATCAGCAGCACCTTACCCTTGAACTCAGAGAAATCTATCTCCTTACCTCTGCTTGTGAAAGCTTTGAAATCATAAATCTTTTCCATATCAACTGTTAATTATGTCGTTTGCGATGCAAAGGTAAGAAGATTATTTTATATCGCAAGCGATTTAGACAAAACTTTAAACTTGTTTAACAATAAATCGCTTGCGACATATTTATTTCCGTATGCGTAGTACAGGGGCTATTGTGTTACATGGCTTGGGGAGAGTAACTATCAGTCCCTCGGCAGTTTGCTTAGCCTTGAGTTTGCCGTAACCCAGCAGATAAACGCTGCTGATGGCCTTGCGAAAATCTGGGTTACCCTTGGCTAGCGACTTGATAACCAGCTTACCGTCGGCAGGCCAGCCCATAGCTGTAGCATACAGATATTTCTTGGTCTGGTTGAAACGGATGTCGCGATAATCCATACCGTTATACTGACCCTCGTTAAAGCCCTGTGCGTTGATTGCAATTTTTTTCTCGGCTACGGGACCCTCGCCGAACTTCACCCAAGGACGTGTACCGAAGATGCTCTCGCCGTTAGGTGTCATCCATGCCTCCAGCTCATCCAAGAACTGCGCTGCCTTCTCGTCGTAGGTACCGTCGGCACGTAGAGGTATGTTTAGCAGCAGGTTACCATTCTTCGATACAATGTCAACCAGCTGTTTCACCATGTTCTGTGCGGTGCGGTAGCCGTGCTTGTAGGTGTTGGTGTTGTAGTGCCAGTCGCCTATGCAGTTACAGGTCTGCCAGGGCTCTGCTATGATGGCGTTAGGCGCACCGCGCTCTACGTCCCATGTCAGGGCTTTTTTCTGGTCTTCACTCAGAATCTTGCCGAACACTATCGCGCGTGGGTTCTTATTATAAAGATGTGTAGCTATCTTCAGACCACAATCGCTGATGGGGTAGAACGGCAGTACTGTTACGTCGAAGTAGATGAGGTCGGGATTGTAACGATTGATGGCGTCGAGCGTGCGGTCGTAGAAGTTAGTGACGAACTCCTGTGATGGTGGACAAGCGCCGTTCTCCCATCCCCACTGGCGGTGAATACGTCCGTTATCCCACGAGCGGTCGCTCATAGGGTGGTTCTGCTGGTATAGCTTCTGTGGGTCTAGTCCTTCCCACCATTTACCTTTACCGTCTTCCTTGGTCAACTTACCGTCGTAGTACACGCCAGCCTTAGGCCCGTCCACATCGTAGCGCTGGGCTGTCTCGTACCAAGTCCATGCATGGTCGGCATGGAACGATATGCCTAGTGGCAGTCCGGCTTTCTTGGCTGCGCGAGCCCAACCTTCCAGTATGTCCTTCTTTGGACCGATGTTCTTGGAGTTCCACTCCTGGTACTGCGAATCCCATAGGTCGTAGTTGTCGTGGTGGTTGCCCAGTACAAAGAAGTACTGTGCGCCGCAACGTTTGTAGCGCTCCACCAATGCCTCTGGATCCCATTTCTCGGCCTTGAACAGCGGCAGGATATCTTTGAAACCGAACTCTGATGGGTGTCCGTAGTGTTTTACATGGTACTTGTACTGGTCGCTGCGTTCTATATACATACCGCGTGCCATCCAGTCGCCTGAGCCCTCTACGCACTGAGGTCCCCAGTGAGCCCAGATGCCGAACTTGGCATTACGGAACCACTCTGGCGTCTGGTGAGTCTCCAGCGATTTCCAGTTGGGTTGGTACTTTCCTGTCTGCATCTTCTCGTGTTGCTCAGAAACAGGAACTTCATAAGTCTGCGCCATTACTGCTGTAAATCCACAACACATGGCTAAAGTCATCATTAATTTTTTCATACGGTTTGAAATTGTTTGGGTGCAAATATACAACTTTTTTTCAGCTTGGGTATGATGGTAATTGTTAAACAAGTATAATAAATGATGTAAATCGCTTGCGATATAAAGTATTCTTCGTACCTTTGCATCGCAAACGATATAAACGAAACAATTATGCACGAAGAATTACGTCTAGATAATCAGGTGTGTTTCCGCTTATACACAGCGGCGCGATTGATACAGCAGGCTTATACCCCAATGCTTAACCAACTAGGTATCACCTATCCGCAGTATTTGGTGATGATGGTGCTTTGGGAGCAGGATGCTCAGCCTGTAAACGATATAGCTCACCGACTGGTGCTTGAGACCAACACTGTGACTCCTTTGTTGCAGCGAATGGAAAAGCAAGGCATTGTGGTGCGTCAGCGTGGTAAGGAGGACAAGCGTCAGCAGATAGTATCTCTTACCGAAAAGGGTAAGGCTATGGAAGAAGAGGCATATGCCATTATCCCTGCTGGTATGGGAGAGGAACTTAAGACTTGTCCGTTCAAACTTGACGACTATGTGAAGTTTGCTGGCGAGTTAGATACGATCATCAACACATTAAACAAAAAATAATAATTAAACAAATGGCACAAAAACGTTTTCATAGACATTTTGCTACTCCGGGGTTACCCCTTTACTGGATTATCATTGCATACATCATTGTTGGCTGGTTCTATCCTATCATAGGACTGTTGGCGCTGATATGCATGATAGGTCCGGTGGTAGTAAGTGTCAAGAAGGGACGTTGGTGGTGCGGCAATGTATGCCCGCGTGGAAATATGTACGACAGACTGTTGTCGAAGTATTCGCCCCACCGCCCAATCCCTAAATTTGTACGCACCTTCGGATTCCGTCTGTTTATGGTGCTGTTCATTTTCACCATGTTTGGCATCCAGCTTGGCTTTGCTGAGAGTTGGGCCGATGTAGGTAGGGTATTCTGGCGAATCATCGTCATGACCACTGTGGTTGGTGTGGTTCTTAGTTACATCTATGCGCCGCGCACCTGGTGTTCATTTTGTCCCATGGGAACCATCTCGCGTTGGGTAGCACCTAAGAAGGCTCCTGTACCCGCATCGTTTACTAATGTTCACGTGTCGAGTGCCTGTCAGATGAAGTGCAAAAGCTGCTCAAGGGTATGTCCAATGCAGCTGACACCTTACGACAGCCGTGGTGAAGCGGATGGCTATCTGCATCCCGACTGTATCAAATGTGGTAAGTGTGTTCTTGCATGTCCTACAAAAATAATGACCTTAAGAAAATCTTAAGGTCATTGTCTTTTTTATTACTCGGGATTTCCAAAGTACGATGCTTCGGCATCCTTGTCATTCAGTTTGAATACCATGAACTTGGTGTTCTTCTGTGTGCAGGGCTTCCATGTACCACCTTTAGGTCCGTTAGGATCGGCATACTTTACAAAGTTAGTCCATGCAGTCAGCATCTTTTCACTCAGATCCCAGTCGCCCTTGGTCCATGGGCGCCAGCAGTGCTTCAGACTCTTAAATACAAACCAGAGGTCAGATGAGTGGAAAGCACCCTTCAGACGTACTGTTACCTCAGGATGACTGCCGTCATCGGGCAATGGACGTGCAAACTGATAGGCCCAGGCCTTACCACCCTTCTGCTCGCGAACCTTACAGAACTCGGCGATGTTGGGTCCCATATTACCCATGTCGTTCAATGTGAATCCTATCATATAAGGAACATCGGCCAGTGTGCCGCCGCGTGTTGCGTCGTCAAAGCTATTTACGCATACATATCCATCAATCATAGGCATAAAGGGTAGGCCTCTGAACATGGCTGCCATTGGGCTATTATCTTGCTGACCGTCGCTATGAATCTGGTAATAAAGGGTGTTGAGCGCAAAGATGGTCTCGGTTGAGGCCGCACGCATCTTCTTCAGATCGGTTAATCCTGCCCAGTCGAACACCTTCTTTGCTTTTGCTTCTGCATCGGCAAAGGTACCGCCACTGTATCGGCCACCAATCATGTTTCCTTTGTCATCGGGGATGGTTAATCCCTGAGCACTCATGATAACAGCCTTGTTGAACAAACCACGAGCAAGAGGACTATCGCATAATGTGCGAACGCTACCACCACCTGCGCTCTGACCAAATATGGTGACGTTGTTGGGGTCACCACCAAACTGAGCAATGTTCTTCTTGATCCATTTCAAAGCCTCAATCTGGTCAAGAATACCATAGTTGCCCGATACCTTATGTGGGCTTTCTGCTGAAAGAGCCGGATGTACCAGGAATCCGAATACACCAAGACGATAGTTGATGCTTACCAGCACCACATCCTTAGCTCCCCATTCCTGTCCGTCGAACTCTGGCTCAGAGCCAAAACCTTCACGATAGCCGCCACCATGAATCCATAGTGCTACGGGAAGTTTCTTGTTTACCTGTCCGGGAGCTTTGGTCCATACGTTAAGATACAGGCAGTCTTCGCTGCTGGGTGCCTCTTTACCATAGCCCCACTCAGTGTAGTATCCGCCGGGATACTGAACTGCCTGATAGCTGGGATGTCCGAATGTGTCGCATATCTTAATGCCCTTCCAAGGCACAATGGGCTGTGGCTCTTTCCATCGGTTCTCCTTGATGGGAGGTGCAGCATAAGGTATGCCGCGATAAACAAACACTTCTGGATGGTCATCGGCTAATACGCCCTGAACCTTTCCACCCTCGATTGTTAACACTGGGTTTTCTGCAGCATGTGCAGACACTGCTACCAACAGCAGAAGAGGTAAAAATAGTTTTTTCATAAGTTGTTTAAATAACAATTGTATAATTGGTTAGGTAAATAATTATATTATTTAGACACCTGAACTGACAATTGGTTTAATAAACTTTCCTAAATATTTATGCAATTCCTTTTATATTACCTTTTTTTTATTATCTTTGCGGTCAAGTTTATTGAACTGCGAATTATTAATTTTATGCTTTATGAATAAGAAAGGATTTCTACTAATTACGTTATTTACGATTCTATGTACAGTATCGGCCCATGCTGGTCGCGATAAGATGGTGGCCTATCTGTTTACTTACTTTAATAGTAATGCACCTCAGGACGAGCAGATTTGCTTTGCCCTGAGCGACGATGGCTATAACTACACACCGCTTAACGGTGGTGCCCCTGTCATTGAGAGCGACACCATTGCCCTGACACAGTGCGTGCGCGATCCGCACATTCTGCGCTGCGAGGACGGTAAGACATTCTACATGGTAGTTACCGATATGCGCTCGTCGTTAGGATGGGCCAGCAACCGCGGTATCGTACTGCTCAAGTCGACCGACCTGATACACTGGCAGCACTCTACTGTGAACTTCCCCACACGTTATACCAAGACCTGGAAGAATGTGATTCGTGTGTGGGCGCCCGAGACTATCTACGACCGCAAGGCAGGTAAATATATGGTATTCTACTCACTGCGCACCAGCGATCCCGACTCATACGACAAGATTTACTATCAATATGCCAACAAGGATTTTACTGACCTTGAGGGTGAACCCCAATGGCTTTTCGATGCCGGCAATGCCACCATCGATGGCGACATCGTATGGAACCAGGCCGACAAGATGTATCACCTCTTCTATAAGCAAGAGGCTGGGCGTGGCATCTACCAGGCTGTGGCTAAACAGCTCACCGATAAATGGCAGATGCTGGAAGGCAATGTAGAGCAGACACAGGAGAAGGTTGAGGGTGTTGGCGTATGCAAAGCTATTGACGGTAAGAGCTGGATCATCATGTACGACTGCTACGTGAATCATCATTACCAGTTCTGTCGCTCAGAGGATCTCAAGACTTTCCAGTTTGTGCAGAATACCGAGACCAAGGGCAAATTCACCCCTCGTCATGGCACAATCATTCCTATTACACAAGCTGAGAAGGACCGCTTGCTCAAGGCTTTTGGTAATAAGTAAAACTTACTTGCCCAAGAATTTCGTGTCTAGATAAGCCTGGAAGTTGTCTTTATATAGGTCGCCTATGGGCAGATAGGTGTCGGCGTCCATAATCACGCGATTCTTGTTAACCTCCTGAATCTTGTCGAGGTTGATGATGTAAGAGCGATGGATGCGCATAAAGTTCTGTGGTAGTCGCTCTTCCATTTTCTTCATCGATAGCAGGGTGATAATAGGTTTGGGCTCGCCCTCAATCCACACCTTCAGGTATTCGCTCATGGCCTCTACATAACGTATGTCTTGGATACAGACTTTTACAATACGGTAGTCGGTTTTGAGGAATAGTGTGTTATCTGTTTCTACCGCAGGTGCGGTGGAAACAGATAATCGTTCTTTCAGTCTGTTGGCGGCACGCTGGAAGTCTTGCAGACCAAAGGGTTTAAGTAGGTAGTCTACTGCATTCACCTTGAATCCTTCAATGGCATATTCCGAGTATGCAGTAGTGAAAACTACGAGTGGTGGCGCTGCCAGCGATTTTACGAAGTCCATACCGTTCAGATCGGGCATGTTGATGTCGCAGAAGATGGCGTCAACCCTTTCTTCGGCTAGAAATTGACGGGCTTCTAAAGCACTCTGGCACTCGGCTGCCAGTTCTAGAAACGGCACCTTGTTGATGTATGCAGCAATCTGCTGCAGAGCCAATGGCTCATCGTCGATAGCTATACAGCGAATCATCGTAGTGGTAATTTTAGTTCAACAATATATATGTCTGGTTCGTCTTTAATCTGCAGGGTATAGCTATTATCATATAACAGATCAAGACGTTTCTTGACGTTAGCTAATCCCACTCCACCTTTCTCCTGATTAGGCATCTCGGCTTTAGAGTTGCGACAGGTAAAGTAGAGGTTGTTGCCATTTATTGCCAATTTGATATCTACAAACGAGTCGTGCTGATAACTGATGCCATGCTTGAAAGCATTTTCGATAAACGATATCAGCATCAATGGCGGGATGGTCAAGTCGGGAGCTTCGCTTGGCACGTCTACAGTTATCTTCACCTTGTCACTATAACGCAGCTGCATCAGTGTGGTGTAAGTGCGAATAAACTCAAACTCCTTGGTCAGTGGCACGCCGCTCTTGTCGCCTTCGTAGAGCACAAACCGCATCATCTTCGATAGTTCACGAATCGTTTCCTGTGCCTTAGAGGGGTCGATATCTACCAGGGCATGGATATTATTCAGCGTGTTCATAAAGAAGTGTGGGTTTATCTGATACTTCAGATACTCCAGTTGTTGCTCCAGGTTCTGCTTCTCCAGATCTTCCAACTTGCGCTGGTCGCTACGCGAGCGGAAGTAGTACTTGGTGCCAAGATTAGCACCAAACATCAGCACTAAGACTACAATGCTCAGTATGTCGTGCTCGCCAACGAAGAGAGGAGGAGTGTGGCGGCGCTCCATTCGTGGATTGCCGTTGCGCATGTCTTCATGACGTGGACCGTGTTCGCGCAACTTCTCCATTTTCTCGAAATCTTCGAGGTCTGGCGGCAGATTCTCGCGCTGCTCCATTCGTGGCGGACGGATACCATCACGTTTCCCAAAGTTGGGGCGCGTAGTGCACTGAAACACGATAAATCCCGCCATGACCGCTGTCATAATAGATAGGTATAATATGCGCTTATGCCCGTGAATCAGCAATGGCGCTAGCAGGAAATTATGAATCAGGAACAATAGCAGGAATATGCTGAACTTACCCCACACAAAGAATACCTCACCCCAGTTAAACTCCAGATAAGGGTCGTTGGTTGTGCGCAGATAAAGGCTTAGCAGTGGGGTTGCAAAAAGCAAACTCCACACTACCAAGTATGTCAGATTCTCCTGTCTCGACTGATTTTTCATCCAGATCATTCCTATTACTATTATGTATAACGTTGATAATAGTGAATTATTGTGTCAGTGCCAACCACCGGGGCCAAAATTGCCCCCCATGCTGCTACCACTAGTGTAGCTTGATAGTGATACACTTGATCCGCCGCTGACAGTGCCACTCATGATGCCAATGCCGCCGAAGACGCTTGAGCCACCGCTAACGGTTGTGCCTGATGCGAGAGATGGTGTAGCAGCTGCTGATACTACCAGACTGCTGCCGCCGCTCGATGGAGTCTTAAACGAGAAGGTGTTGCCATCGTATGTTAGGGTGTACCAGGTGTTTTTACTCCACGAAGATGTATAGTAACACGATTGTGACAGGCTGCTGCCACTCTCCAGTCCACCTACAGCCACCACGGTGCCGCCAGTGAGATATAGCTTTTTGCCTCCTTCGGTGTTGGCGTCGATAGCTACTTCTGGAGTGCCGGAACAGATGGCGTATATCAGGCCGCCCTTGATATACATGTTGCCGTTTGCATCCAGTCCGTCGTTGTGCTGACCTTGTGCATATACGTATCCGCCAGTGATAGTCATATCACTTTTCGAGTTGATAGCATCGTCGTAGGCATAACAGGCCACTTGTCCACCGCTGATGTTCATCATGCTCTTGGTTTCAATACCCTCGCCGTTATAGCCGCTGGTACGTACCCAGATAGTGCCACCGCTTATATTGATGTTACCGTCGGCTTTGATACCCTTAGGCGATGAAGTATCGTTGTTGCTCTTATACTGTCCGCCCTCGGTCACTACATATACACTGCCGCCACAGAAGTTTGCTTCCATATCCACATTGATGCCCTTGCCGCCAGAGCCTGTGCTCTTGAGCCACAATTCGCCGGCGTTGATGGTAAAGGTAGAGTCGGCCTTGATGCCGGCTGCGCCTTTTGCCTCCTTGTCGTCGCTGTCGTAGGTGCCATTTCCGGTGGTGATCACTGTGGTTCTGCCGCCATTCACAATGATGTTACTCTCGCAGTTTATGCCTTTAGCAGCTGCGGCCGACACCTCAACATTAATAATGCCTCCATTAATGAAGATGCCATCGTTGGCTTTGATGCTGTGGTTGGCTGTTGAGTTTGCATAGATGTTGTTGCCTTTGCGAAACACGATGTAATCGGCCGAGTGGATGGCGTTGTTGGAGTTACCTGTTACGCTGAGTTTTCCGTTACCGTTGAACAGTAGTTTGCCTTTGCAATAAAGCGCTCCTTTCTGACTGCCACCAGTGCCATCACTCAGACTGTTGCTGGTGCCATCGGCCAGTACGATGTAAGCGCGCTTTCCGCTGAGCAGGTTCAGAGCTGCCGAATCGGGATTGGTGATGTTGGCGCCATTCAGTATGATTTCGTACTTCTTTTCGCCTATCACGGTAAATGATCCGTTAGTGGTTGTTCCGCTTACCACATAACAAATGTTCTTGGCCGAACCATGATTGGCGGTGATGTGTCCGCCATTAACGGTTATCTCCACGCCGTTCTCGGTCTTGGCGGCTGGGCTACTCATGTCAATGCTTATCTCGGTGGTAAAGCTATTGTTCTCGAGTGCGTCTTCTTCATCAGGAAGGTATTCGGTGGCCACATTCGTAGGCTCAGCCGTGTCCTTGTCTATGCTAACAGAAAAGGTTGTCAGTTCGCCTGTAGTAGTCGAACTGCCGCTATTGGTCTCGTTAGAGTTACTGTTATTATTTTCCCAATTACCCCAATTGTTGTTGAATTCGCTGTATGGATCGTCGGCCATGCAGCTTGTTAGTAAGATTACCGATGCCATCAGCATCATTCTGATTGTAGTCTTCTTCATGATTTTTATGCTTAAAATTTAAATTTATATCCTATTCCTAAGTAGTGCATGTTGGGTTCGTAGTCGTCGGCACTTACATTTTTCATATCCTGAAAGCGGTAGAAGGCTGTCAGCGTGTGCTGCTTGCCCAGTCGGATGTCGGTACCAACGGTGTAGCGTACTTTCTCTATGCCCCATGCATTAAAGAGTTCAACGTTGGCATAGGGAGCCAACAGGCTGTGTTTGTTGTCGTATGATATGCCCAGACGTGAGCGCAGCACGCTTTTTGCCTTGCCGTTCATCACTTTTTCTTCCCACTCGTCCTCGTCGTAGTCCCATCGCTGGGTTGTTGTTTCAGGGCGATAGGTGTACTGCCAGCGTTCGCGTAGCGATAGCTTGATGTTGTTGCTGAACTTGTACGCCCCTGTGAGCGATGCATACACGCGGTGCTTGATGCTCCAGTAGCTGGGGCGCCATTTGTTTTCGGCACCCGATGCCTTGTAGGTGGTTTTTTCGCGGTTATTGTCGTCCAGTAGCACGTAGCCTGCGTCGGCTTTCAGCCAGCTGGTGAGTTTATACTCGGCGCCCACGCCTAGGCTCCAGCGGTCCATCGTCTTGAAGTCGTTGCGTGTTCGCATGCCGGCTTCCAGGTTCACACTCAGGTTCTTGTCAATCTTCTTCTCGGCCTCGGCACTCAGTACCATTCCGCCTTCGCTCTGTGCTGTTACGGGCAGCACCGATGCCAGGATGGTGGCCATCGCGGCCAGTCGCTTAAACATGTGCATAATCTGCTTCTTTTAGTTTTAGTTTGTTATTAATGTCCGTCATATTCTCGCCTACATAGCTTACACGTAGCACTGCCATGTCGCGCAGAAAGTCTACGCCGCCCACTTCTACCTTCAGCACCGTTACGCCCAGACGCTTTGCCAGGTCGGCTTTCAGCTCTTCGTGTCGCTCTGGCTTTATTAGCTCAATGCGGTCGTACTGTACCAGTCGGGTTGCGCTCACCTTCAGGGTTTTCTCGAATGTCATGATGGCCGCTACGGTTATCATGTCAATCACCAATAGTTCAACCAGCGGTGTGCCTGTGATGATGCCATTTGCAGTTACATCTAGTACCGACGACATGGCGTGAACCACCGACAGGCAAACCACTACAAACAGATATGTCATCTCGCGAACCGGCATCGAGTCGGTGCGATAACGCATAATCGAGAAGATTCCAAATAGTCCAAGCCCCACACCCATGGTGGCCTTACCTCGTTCCATGCCCATCATCAGGTAAACCAGGAAATAGATAACCACCGAGATGATCATGAAGGTGAAGTAAAAGTCGCGACGACGACTTTTCTTGAAATACAGGAAGTTCACGATGCCCCAGTTTACTATCAGGCAGAGCATGAACCTGATGAGAGTTTCGACGAAATCGTTCGAAAATAATGCTTCCATATTCTATTGTTTTATTAATTTGTTTATTTCTATCAGTTTGCATTTAAAACGGTTCACGGGCAGCTGCTCGTCGGCAGTCAGGGCCGATCCCATGCAGTATTTTGAAAAACCGTGAGGTTGTATGCGCAGTTGGCGCAGCATGTGCAGTATGGGAGAATATACCAGTCCGTCGCGCTTCAGCTCTATCACCACCAACGGTCCCATGTCCTTGTGGTGTCCGTTCGTCAGGTTGCTGAACTTCAGGGCCGTGTCGATAGTCAGTCGCTCAGTCATCCCTTTGTTCACCAGTGTGATGCGGTTGAAGTGGTTGTTCAGCACGGGTTGCAGCGAGTCAACCTCGTATTGCAGGTTCTTTTGCAGAAACAGGCGCTTTGTTACTTCGTTCAAGTTCATATCCCACACCTCAATGCGGTTCTTTTTGGTGCGTCCGTGATTGTTCTTGGTCTTCACTTCCATAAACTGCAGACCGCTGATGCAGTACGTGCGGAAACGAATCTTCTGTCGGTTGGCGTGCCCGTACTGGTGCTGACTGTACATATCGAATGCCTTGGTGTCCAGATATGTGGTGTCGTAGTCGGGGTTTCGCTGACCGTCTATGTCCTGTACATAATAATCCTGCTGCGCCATCTTTAGCAGTTGGCACAGTTTACTGGTGTTCGTCACGAACTTCGTGTCCGTGCGATTCATCAGTTTTACGCTTTTCATCTCATCAAGCGTGATGGGCTCGTATGACTTTAGCAATTCATTCATGCTGCAAAGGTAGTATGATTTGGCTTACCATACTAATTTTTTCAATGAATGCCGTTTTTTATTCAGTCAACAGGAGGTCATAATCGAAAAAAATCATTATCTTTGCCGCCAGATAAATTAATCAAATATGAAAACTATAGCATTATGGTTGATGATGGCCATGCCGACTTGGGGTTGGGCTGCCAGCGACGAGTTGAAGCCACGACTCGTGGTGTGTACTGATATTGCACCAGGCGATGTGGAGCCTGATGATATGGAGTCGATGGTGAGGCTGATGGCATACGCCGACCAGTTTGAAATCGAGGCTGTTATTACCACTGTGGGATGGAACTGCGATCCATATCCCGCCGAGTGGGCACAATATCTGCATCGCGTGGTAGAGGCTTATGGCAAGGATGTGTCGAAGCTGATGAAGCGGTCGGGGCAGAAGAAGTTTATGTCGCTCAAGCAGGAGAACAAGCAGCACATTGGTTATTGGCCGAGTGTAGAATATATCAGGAGTCGAGCCGTGATGGGAAGTCAGCGTGGTGGAATCAAGGCTATCGGCGAAGGGAACGACTCGCCAGGCAGCAATCTGCTGATTCAGTTGGCCGATGAGGCTGACGAGCGTCCCATTTACGTGGGTGCTTGGGGAGGCGCCAACACGTTGGCGCAGGCCATCTGGCACGTCAAACAAACGCGCAGCGCTGACGAGCTGAAACGCTTTGTGCAGAAGTTCCGCATCTATACCATCACCGATCAGGATATGGACTATGCCCACCGCATGGATCGTGCCCGCAGCTCGCACATGTGGCTGCGCAAGGAGTTCTGCGACGACCTGCAGTTTGTGTGGGACGAAGGTGCTTGGCAGGAGCAGTGCGAACTGGGCAAGCGCCACTGGCAGCAGCACAAGGACGGCATACAGGGCAAGGGCTACTTAGGCAAGGAATATCCCACCTACAAATGGGGTGTTGAGGGCGACACACCAAGCATGCTGTACTGTTTGCCCAACGGACTTAACGATCCTGACGACCCGCGCCAGGCTGGCTGGGCTGGCTACCACGAGCGTGCGCTCTGTGCCGATTCGCTCACTACAGCGTGGACTAGTTGGCAGGAGCCAGTACGCAGTATCAGTGTGGGCTATAAACAGCGCTTCTATCCCGATGAGCTGAACGATTTTCTGGCTCGTATGCAGTGGGCCAGCGAGGGTGTAGGCAATCGTAATCCGCAAATCATTATTAATAATGTAAAGGGTTATAAACCTATCCACATCAGTGCTAAGGCTGGCGATGACATCCGTCTCGATGCCTCAAAGACGACTGACCCAGATGGCGACCACCTTACTTATAAATGGTGGCAACAGCCTGAGATTGGCACGTCAAAAGCCCAGATTGGCAACTCTGATCGCCCCGCTGTCGCCATTCACATCCCCGAGGATGCTGGCAACAACGAGATTCACATCATCTGCGAAGTTCACGATGCCGGTCCCTACCACTTGGTATCCTACCGTCGCGTAATTATTCAAATAAAATAAATAATGTTATGAAAAAGGTTATTAGTACCCCCAAGGCACCTGCTGCCATCGGCCCTTACAGTCAGGCCATCCGTGTTGGAAACCTCGTTTACACCTCTGGTCAAATACCCATCGATCCTTCCACAGGCTCGTTTGTTGAGGGCGGTATCAAGGAGCAGACGCGCCAGTCGCTCGCTAATGTCAAGGCTGTTCTCGAGGAGGCAGGCACCAGCATGGCTAATGTGATTAAGACCACAGTGTTTATGGCAGATATGGCCGACTTTGCCGACATGAATGCCATTTATGCCGAATTTTTCACCGAGCCATTCCCAGCCCGCTCTGCCGTAGCAGTAAAAACTCTACCCAAGGGCGCCTTAGTTGAGATTGAGGTCATCGCAGAAATCTAGTAGAATTTAGCGATATCATCGAGTGGACGGCGCTCAGGACGGGTTGGCTCGCCAGCCCTGTAGCCTAGTGCGATGGCCGCCATAACAGTCTCGTTATCAGGAATATTGAAAAGCTTGCGGAGTGCGTCGGTATCGCGCATGCCCATGATGAGTGTGTCGAAGCCCATGGCGCGAGCCTTCAGAATCAGGTAGCAATTGCTTAGACCATTGTCGTAAGCTCCCCATCCGTCGCCAACCTCATTAGTCTGATTGCCCTGGAAGAAGCCCGACTTGCCACGCTCGAAGGTAGAGACAATGAGAACAGGCGCCTCTTTGATGCGGTCTTTATTGCCTCCCACCATATCCTGAACGGCTGCCACCTTATCGGGACTGATAGCCACGTAATACTTGGTAGGCTGCTGATTGGCCCATGAAGGCGCCTCTTGTGTAGCCGTCAGGAGCTCACGGACCTCAGCCTCTGAAATCTTTTTCGAGGCATCATAGCTACGAACGCTTCGTCGTGTGGTCAATACTTCGTCGAACGACACAACATCCTTCGACACTTCTTTCTTCTCTTGACAGCCAGTAACGGCCAACAGCGCTACGAAAGCACCAAAAGCCAGTAATTTCTTCATACTTATGTAATGTTTAGTTTATTTGCTGGCAAAGATATGAAATATCCTCCATTTGCCCAAAAGAAAACACAGATATTTAGAACTTTTTTATGTATAACTGTTAGGATGCACGATGTCTTTGCTTTCAAATTGATTAAAAATATGGTGTTATAAATTACAAATTGTAAGTTTGTGTAGTTTTGAAGATTCAAAGTGGCGGTTAATTAATGATTATGCCGTCATTTTGTTTAATTTTGCGGCCGAAAGTTTTCAAATAATCAAAAAAGATAGGTATGAAGGTAAAGAAACGTTGGGTAATCCTGATGACGGCAATGACTCTGATTGCCTTTGCAGGTGTGTTTGTAGGCGAACCTACATTCGAATGTGACTGGTCGGTAATCTCGGCAGCCGATGTGGCTTGGCTGATTACGGCCACCATCTTTGTGTTGATGATGACTCCAGGACTGTCGTTCTTCTACGGCGGTATGGTGGGAGCAAAGAACGTGATATCTACGATGCTCCAGTCGTTTATCGCCATGGGACTGATATCGGTGCTGTGGGTGGTCATCGGCTTCTCGCTGTGTTTTGGCGATGACATAGGCGGCATCATCGGCAATCCCCTGACGTTTCTGATGTTCCAGAATGTAGGTGCCGAGGTCTATACCACTCCGGCAGGCAATATACTTGGCGGAGCCACCATTCCGCTGGCCCTGTTTGCTCTGTTCCAGATGAAATTTGCCATTATTACGCCATCGCTGATTACAGGTTCGTTTGCCGAGCGTGTGCGATTCTCGGCCTACATGTTCTTCATGATTTTCTTCTTCTTTCTGATTTATTGTCCGCTGGCCCACATGACTTGGCATCCTGAGGGCTTGTTTATGCGCTGGGGTGTCATCGACTTTGCCGGTGGTATCGTGGTGCATGCATCGAGCGGTGTGGCAGCACTGGCCGGAGCTATCTATCTGGGCCGACGCAAGGCTGAGACACGCAAGAGCGAGCCAGCCAATATTCCATTTGTGCTGCTGGGCGCTGCCATGTTGTGGCTGGGATGGTTTGGCTTCAACGCAGGTTCTTCGCTGCATGCCGACGGACAGGCTATCAAGGCATTCCTGAACACCAATACTGCATCGGCCACGGCCATGATGACGTGGATATTCTTCGACTGTCTGCGCGGACGCAAACCATCGGCCATGGGTGCTGCTGTGGGTTGCGTGGTTGGTCTGGTGGCCATCACACCATCGGCAGGATATGTCACTGTAGGTCAGAGCATCTTTATTGCTTTTATCATCACGCTGATATGTAACATTGCTGTTTACTGGCGCTCGCACACCAGTATCGACGATGCACTGGATGTGTTCCCCACACACGGCACCGGCGGTATCTTCGGTACCGTGCTCACAGGTATCTTTATCCAGGAGGGACTCATCGCCGGCACATGGGATGGTTTTGTGATCTTCCTTTATCACCTGCTGGCCATCGTCATCGTATTTGTTTATACCTTTGCCATGAGCTGGGCAGGTTATAAGCTCATCGACGGCCTAATACCAATGCGTGTATCGGCTTACAGCGAAAAGGTTGGTCTCGACTTCTCGCAGCACGACGAGCATTACGGACTAGCTCACATTGGTGAACGCGAGCTAGCCGAATACGAGGAACATATCCGCGAAAAGAATAAGTAATTATTTGTTCTCTCCTGACCAGGGCTCCTCGGGTTCGAGGCGGTAGATGCGCGATTTGGGCTCGGGCTTTTGAATGATAATATTGCGGCCGGGCCAGCTGTTGCTGAGGAAGGCCTCGTGATCCCAATCGCCGCGAGTAAACTTGAAGTAGGCAGGCAGATGGAGCTGAAGGTCGACAGCGCAGGTGCTATCGTTAACATGTTTCATCTTGATGCCCTTGGCATCCCAGTTGCCCAGTTCAGCCTGATTGCCAGTGATATACACATCGCCCTTCAGCGCCTCGCCTCGCAGCTCTATATGGATAGGGTAGGTTTCCTTGCTGACAAACTGTGGCAGAAACGATACAGAGTATTCGAGATACTGATTCAGGGCGTCTTGAAGACTGGGCAGATAAACTGCTTGGTGGTCGTATTCGGGATAGTTTTTGACAGATACGATGGTGTTTTGGGGGAAGTTAGATTTGTTGCTGAGGAAAGCGCTGGCTCTGACCCACCCCTGATGCCATTTTTCGCCGAATCTAGCTCGTTCGCTACCCATAGCGGCAAAGATGAAACGAGGCTCGTTGTGGCTCTTGAAGGGGTATTGCTCGAGATCGCTGGCCACGCGGAACTCATCGTAGCTGCAGTTGGGCGACAGGGCGATATAGTCGTCGAACAGATCGTCGGTAATCATACAGTCGAGCACGAACGAGGCGCCGAGCGAGTGGCCGACGCCGATCTTGCGGCCTGTGGCGTTGAAGGTCTTTTCGATGTAGGGCATGAGCTCTTGTTTCAGGAACTTCTTCAGGTCGCCAGAACGGCCGTAGGCTCCTTCATGAGCAAAGTGTCCCTTACCGATTTCGTGGATAGGCATCGGCAGGAAATCGGTATTACGCCCGAAGGGGATTTCGGGCATGAAGGGCGAGATGACGCCGACAATGATGAATTCCTTGCCACGATCGTTGGTCAGATAGGTATCGCCGAGTTCCATCAGACAGTGCACGAGGTCGAATTTGCCACGCTCCTGCGCATCGAACACGTAGAAGACGTCGTAATCGGTGGCGGTGTATTTGTCGAACCCTATGGGGGTATAGACCAAAATGTCGCGCTCGAAGTCGTAGAACTGGGACTTCATGGATAATTCGGCTACTTTGGCTTCCTGTTGAGCCATAGCAACAACTGCTACAAGGAGCAGTGAGAGAGAGGTGATTAATCTTTTCATTTTAAGTAATAATTTTATTATAATTGGTAAATTAAATGATGCATAGGGTGGCCGCCCCACGATGTATCATCTTGGTGGCGGAAGCCTATCTGGGTGTATAGATGCTCGGCCTTGGGGTTGCCGCAGTCAACCAGCAAACCTACTGAGGGCATGCCTAAGGTGCGGGCTTTCTCGATAGAAGCTTTGAGTAGGGCAGTGGCAATGCCAAGCTTGCGATATGGGGCTACCACGCAGAGACTGTCGAGATAGAACTCGCCGGCGCTGGTCTCATCGTCAATATGGCTGTGGTCCATACCAAAACTCTGGCGGGCGCCATCGATAAAGGCCTGGCGCAGCTGATGCAGGCGGGCTCCATCGTAGGCCGTGCATATGCCAACAACCTCATGGTCAACAACGGCAACCAGCGTGTTGAGGTACGAATACTGACTATCGGTACGCTGAACCAGACTGGTCATCAGCTGGTGGAAATCACCAAGTGTATGATTGGGACCAGCCCACCACTGACAGCAGTCGTGATTCATAGCCTCCATGATGAGTGTGGCTATGCTTGCTGCTTCGGCAGGGTGGGCTGGACGTATGGTGAAACTACTCATTGCCTTTGGAAATTGTAATATCTGCGGACAAAGGTAGTGTTTTTTTCTGAATGAAAGGGCTGAAATCAGACAAATTTTAGCAAAATACCTCAAGATTGGTATTTCGGGATAGGGAAAAACTTTGTATCTTTGCCGCCGGAAACATAGAATAGATAAAAAGATGAAGAAGACGTTATTATGGATTGCAGCACTCGTGGTGGGTGCGATATTAGGTGTGCTGGGATTAGACTGGCTGAACGCTACAGCCGACTTCGTAGCAACGGTATATACACGATTGTTCCAACTGCTGGCAGTACCAACGATAGTACTGGCAGTGATTACCACTTTGGCCACCTTCGGTTCGAAGGGTTCGGGACGTATATTCGGACATACTCTTACTTATACTTTACTTACAACTATTGCAGCAGCGGCCTTAGGTGCAGTGCTATACGTGGTTATCGCACCGGGCAACGTTGCTGTCACCCAGCTAACCACAGATTCATCCCCCATTACCTCGAACCTCTCATATTACGACCACATTATCAGTATTATACCTAATAATATAGTAAAGCCATTCTTGGAGGGCAATGTGTTGTCGCTGCTGCTGTTGGCTTTTGCTGTGGGTATAGGCTTGTCGAAACTACCGGAATCAGAAAACAAATCCATAATAACTAAGGGACTGCTAGGCTTGCAGGAGCTGCTATTCCTGCTGATACGCTGGCTGATATGGACTCTGCCATTGGGCATCGTTGCCTTCTCGGCTCAGTTGTCGGCTCAGGTATCGGCAGGGGTGGTGGCCGACTCTATCGGCAAATATGTACTGGTGGTGTTGGGTGGTAACGTGATTCAGTTCTTTGTGGTGTTACCGTTGTTCCTGCTGGCTCGTGGACTGAACCCCATACACGTGCTTGGCAAGATGATGCCTGCGGTGCTGATGGCTCTGTTCACCAAGAGTAGTGCCGCCACCCTGCCCGTTACCATGGATACAGCTGAGAACCGACTGGGCATTCGCAAGAACATAGCCCGATTTGTATTGCCCATCTGTACCACCATCAACATGAATGGTTGTGCAGCATTCATCTTGGTAACATCGCTTTTTGTGATGCAGAATGGCGGTACACCGCTCACGTTGGGCACCATAGCGCTGTGGATAATCATATCGGTAGTGTCGGCCATCGGCAATGCCGGCGTACCTATGGGATGCTACTTCCTCACACTTTCGCTGATGTCGGGCATAGGCGCCCCAGTAGCTATTTTAGGTATCATATTGCCTATATACACTATCATAGATATGGTAGAGACGGCCGAGAACGTATGGTCCGACTCGTGTGTGGCCACTATGGTGAACCATGATCTGGCTGAAAAAGAATAATATTCTATAGAGAGCTAAAAACTATATTAAATTTAGAAAATACCATCAAGTAATTAACCATTTATAGGTATATTCTCTGAATGTTGCTGAAAATTTGGAGAATATATCTATTTGTTGTACCTTTGCACCCAGAATCAATATAGTTATTATGGGAAAGTATATTATAGCAGATAATCAGGAGATAACAAGGTATGCACTCGAGAGCCTGATACGGCAGAACGAGGAGAATACTGTGTATCGTGCATCGGACAAGACTAGTTTGGTGGCGAAGCTCAAGGAGCATGAGAATGCTACCGTGATACTGGACTACACGCTGTTTGACTTCGCCGACGAAGACCAGCTGCTGATAGTGAGCGAGAGATTTGCCCTATCGCAGTGGCTGCTGATAAGCGATGAGCTGACACCCCAGTTTCTGCGCCGTGTGATATATTCATCGCACCAGTTCAGTATCGTATTTAAAGACGGTCCGATGAAGGATCTGCGCGATGCCTTGAACGCCATAGCAAAACACGAGCGTTTTATCAGTCAGAAAGCACTTGAGGTGATTATCAATCAGCAATACGAGGAGGAGAAACCAGGAATACTGACTGCCACCGAGGCTGAGATCGTGAAGGCGATAGCCCAAGGCAAGACGACCAAGGAGATAGCCGAAGAGCGATTCTCGAGCGTACACACCATAACAACGCATAGAAAGAATATTTTCAGGAAACTGGGTGTAAACACAGCCCACGAGGTGGTGAAATATGCCATTCGTGCAGGACTTATTGACCCATCGGAATTCTACATATAATCATACAAAGACAGATGAAGAAACAAACCATTGCAATTAACACGCCCTATACCCGAAAGGACGTGTACGGGGCACTTGCTGTGCCTATATATAATAATGTGGCATTTGAGTTTGACGATGCCCAGGAGATGGCCGATGCCTTCTGTAATCGCATCAAAGCACCCGACTATGCCAGAGTTGAGAATCCTACGGTTACTAACTTAGAGCAGAGAGTTAAAGCTTTGACTGGTGCAGAGCATGTAACGGCATTCAACTCAGGCATGGCCGCCATCGGCAATGCACTGTTGGCTGCAACAGAACAAGGTAAGAACATCGTTACATCGCACCACCTGTTTGGTAACACACTGGCACTTATCACTACCACGCTGACAAGATTCGGTGTAGAACCACGACTTACAGACTTGACAAATTTGGAAGCAGTAGAGTCGGCTATAGACGAGCAAACTGCATGTGTATTTCTGGAGGTGCTTACCAACCCTCAGATGGAAGTGGCTGATCTGAAAGCCATATCAACAATAGCCCATAAAAAAGGCGTGCCTGTGATAGCCGACTCAACGGCAATACCTTTTACTGAGACAAATCTGAAGGAACTTGGTGTCGACGTTGAAGTACTGTCGAGTACCAAATACCTGTCGGGAGGCGGCACATCATTAGGCGGATTGATAGTAGACTACGGTAGCTTTCCTGAGATTAACAAGCGCGTAAAGTACGAACTGCTGTTTAACCTTGGTGCCTATATGACTCCACAGGCAGCTTATATGCAGACCTTAGGACTGGAGACACTCGACGTGCGCTACCAGCGACAGGCTGGAAATGCACTCTGGCTGGCTCAGGAGTTATTGGAGATACCAAACATTAAGCGTGTGAACTATATCGGACTGGCGGATAATCCTTTCCACAAGTTGGCAGTACGCCAATTCGGACCTACCGCTGGTGCCATGCTAACCATCGACCTGGCATCAAAGGAGGCGTGTTTCAGATTCCTAAACCGTCTGAAGCTGGTACACCGCGCCACCAACCTCTTCGATAGTCGAACGCTGGCCATACATCCGGCATCAACTATCTTTGGTAATTTTAAGGACGAGCAACTGGAACAGATGGATGTGCGCCAAACTACCATACGCCTGTCAATAGGACTGGAGTATAAGGAGGATATACTGAACGATATAAAACAAGCACTGAAAGATGACTTATAATTTTGACAAGATAATAGATCGCACTGGTAGCGGCGACTTGAAACATAACGTACTGAAGGAGCGCTACGGGCGCGATGACCTGTTGCCACTATGGGTGGCCGATATGGACTTTGAAACACCAGAGTTTATTACCCAGGCACTGCGCCAGCGACTGGAACACTCGCTGTTTGGTTATACCGTAGTTCCCGAGGATCTGTGGACTACCACCATCAAGTGGATTGCCGACCACCACCAATGGCAGGTTCAGCGCGAGTGGCTCACCTACATTCCTGGCATCGTTAAAGGCATAGGTATGGCTATCAACGTGTTTGTAAAGGAAGATGAGAAAGTCATTATCCAACCACCTGTCTACCACCCTTTCCGACTGACACCACAAGGCAACGGTCGCAAGGTGGTGTACAATCCGCTGAGAGAGAAAGCCGATGGCAGCTACGAGATGGACTTTGAGCAACTGGCGGCGGTGGCCGACGAGAAATGCAAACTGCTGATACTGAGCAATCCGCATAATCCCGCTGGCATATGCTGGGATGCTGCCACGCTGCGCAAGCTGGCACGTTTTTGTTACGAGCGGGGCATCATCGTGATATCCGACGAGATACATAGCGACATGGCGCTGTTCGGCAATCGCCATATACCATTTGCCACCGTCAGCGACGAGGCTGCACAGATCAGTATCACCTTTGGTGCGCCATCTAAAACGTTTAATATTGCAGGCATCGTAAGTTCGTATGCCGTAGTGCCCAATCCAACGCTGCGCCGCAGATTCTACACATGGCTGGAGGCCAACGAGCTGAACGACCCGCCGCTCTTCGCGCCTATTGCTACCATAGCGGCCTACCGACATGGTGAAGAATGGCGCCAGCAGATGCTGAGCTACATAGAAAGTAATATTGAGTTTCTGGAGGAGTACTGCCGCAAGTATCTGCCTGCCATCAAGCCAATACGTCCACAGGCATCGTTCCTGGTATGGCTAGACTGCAGAGGGCTGGGCCTGAACCACGAACAGCTTGTAGATCTGTTTGTTAACAAGGCACACTTGGCATTAAACGATGGCGAGATGTTTTACGAAAAGTCATGCCCCGAAGGACATGGCTTTATGCGATTGAACGTAGGCACACCAAGGGCCTTACTCCAACAGGCGCTCAAACAATTAAGCATCACTTTACGTCCCATAGGCTACGACCAATGATTGCCTACACCCTCTCTAGCCCACTACACAAAGAAAAAACAGAACCCCCCAAAAGCAATTATGCGGTATTTTGCTAAAATTATCCGATAACAACCAATTCATTCAGAAAAAAGCAGTACCTTTGCAGCCAAAATTACAAATATGGCGTTAGAACAAGCAATATTCCGCAGATCTGAACTCCTTTTAGGCGATGAGGCTATGAGCAACATTGCTCAGAAACGTGTGATAATCTTTGGTGTAGGCGGTGTTGGATCTTGGTGTGCCGAGAGTTTGGTGCGTTCAGGAATCAAACATCTTACGATTGTCGATTCCGATCGTGTATGCATCACAAATATCAACCGCCAGCTCATGGCAACGTCTAAGACTGTTGGACAGGTAAAGGTCGATGCACTTAAGGACCGACTGCTCAGTATTAATCCATCAGCTGAAATAACTGCCTTGCAGCAGATTTTTACAGCCAAGACTGCCGATAGCTTTAATATCGACAGTTACGACTATATTATTGATGCCATCGACTCGCTCAAGGATAAAACCTTACTTATTCTAATGGCTTGTAAGACTCAGGCCAAATTCTTTTCGTCTATGGGAGCTGCATTAAAGTTAGACCCTACTCGAATTAAAACTGCTGAGTTTTGGAAAGTGCAGGGCGATCCTTTGGCCCGTGCTCTGCGCAAACGTTTCAAACGCGACGGTCAGTATCCCAAGCGTAAGTTCCAATGTGTCTATTCTGATGAGTTGCTTGAGAATAAGGGCCACAACGCCACTTGTGGTACCGAGCATTGTATGTGTCCTAAGGCTAAGAATGGTCCAGGCGACCCTAGTCTGCTTAATCATGAGTGGTGCTCATCTAAAGCACAGATCAACGGCACTCTTGCCCATATCACTGCCATTTTTGGCTTTATGCTGGCAGGCTTGGTAGTGCAAGATGCCATAAAATAGATAAACTGAATAAATACCCAGATAATATACCTCGCTCAACCCAGAGCGAGGTGTTTTTTTGTGTGTTTTTGACGAAATACCATGTCTTTGGTATGCCAAATGACATGCAGAGGGGATTGTGGGAGCCGTCAAATCGCCGTACCTTTGCACCCAGAAATAATAATTAGTTGAAAGAGTTTATAAAGTAAGTATTTTAGAATTATGAAAACAATGAATCAGATGCGAATGCGAATGCAAAACCGAATGTAGATGCGAATGCGTATGCAGGAGTCTTAAAGGTGTGGTTACCGACATCGATGGTAACTTCAAACTCCAGACAAACGTAGAGGCTCCCCTAACTCTCCGCGTAGAGTTTATAGGATATCGTCCACTCGATGTAGATGTATATGATTTCGAGGAACCTGTAGAAATCACATTAAAAGAGAGACCGCGACGAACCACTTGAAAAGGTAGTAAACTTTGCCAAACAAACAGGCGTTACCTATCCACTTGGACTCGACCCTGGCGCCAACATCTATGCAAAATACGCCCTCCGAAAGTCAGGCATCACACGTAATATCTTGATTGACAAAGACGGAACAATAATCAAGCGAACCCGACTTTATAAGGAAGACGAATTCAGTTCCTTAGTCGAGACAATCGATAAATATCTTAAATAAAAAAATGCATGGGGCAAAACCTCATGCATTTTTTTGTTCTCATTTAAACTTCTGCTATCACCTCTATTTCTACCAAAGCACCTTTTGGCAGCGTCTTCACCGCTACAGCAGAGCGAGCAGGGAAAGGCTCAGCGAAAAACTCTGCATAAACAGAGTTCATGTCTGCAAAGTCACCCATATCAGCCATAAAAACTGTTGTCTTAACAACATTTGCCATGCAAGTACCGGCCTCTTCGAGAATAGCCTTGACGTTGGTGAGCGACTGGCGTGTCTGTTCCTTGACGCCACCCTCTACGAACAAACCTGTGGCAGGATCAATGGGTATCTGACCAGAGGTGTAAACGAGGTTTCCAACGCTGATGGCCTGACTATAAGGGCCGATGGCAGCGGGTGCCTTGGGGGTACTGATAACTTGTTTCATATCGCAGTTTTTTTAGTCTTCTTTTACGATGGGGTAGAGTTCGATGAACTCGCCCTGATGGTTCTTACCATCGTTGATGAGTTCGGCAAACTTCTCACCGACGGTCTCAATGTCGTGGAAACCAGGCAGAGCCATGTTGCCGTTCAAATCGGTGGTGGTGGGGCCTGGGTGAACAGAGAATACCTCAACTGGGGTGTTGCTCTGCTGGAACTCGATGGCCATCACACCCATCATGGCATTCTGGGCTGCCTTGCTGGCTACGTATGCCAGTGGGTGCCAGTAAGGGCTGATCTCTGAGGGAACGGTGACATTGGCGATACGGCCCTGATTCTTGGTGAGCAGAGGAATCAATGCCTTGGTCAGGGCAAAGGTGCCGATGAAGTTAACGTCGAGCGTCTCCTTGATATCGCTGAGCTCTGTGTGCTCGCTGTCAACGCTCATGTCGCCAGGAATGCCAGCGTTGTTAACCAGCAGAGTCAGTTCGGGATATTTCTCATTGACTTCCTTGACGGCCTGCTCAATGCTAGCCAGGTTGCGCAGCTCGAGATTCACCCAGCCTAATACATCAACGCCAGCCGACTTCAGCTCGTTGATAGCTTTCTGGGCGCGCTCTTCATCGCGTGCGCCGATTACTACCTGCCAACCACTCTTTCCGAGGTGCTTGGCTATTCCAAATCCGATGCCTTTGTTGGCACCTGTTACAAAAACAATCTTTGCCATATCTAATTTATGTTTTGAATCTGCGTGCAAAGGTAATATTTTTTTTCGGAATAGCCAATGAAGATCAACTAATTCTGTAAAAATAGAGACTATTATACATAAATACTAAATATCTCAGTTTTCTTTTGGGCAAAAGGAGTTTTTTCTGTAACTTTGCAGGCAGATTAATCAATAAGAACAATATGCCAAGAAAAAGTAGTGGAATGTGGTATGAGGTTCATCCCACACCAGTGAAAGGTGCGGACGGAAAGAACCTTGTTTATGTGCGTCCTAAGAGCGGAATGAAGCTCTCGATGAAGCAGCTCGAGGACTATTGCGAACGTAACTATAGCTTGCGATACGGTGAGCTGAGTCGTGCTTTCGATGTGTTTGTGCGTGTGGCTGGCAGATTCCTTGCCGAGGGCTACCGTATCGACACGCCCATAGGCTCGTTTGCGCCTAAACTGTCGCTTGCCAAGCAGATTACCGATGCCGACGAGGTGAAGGACCGCGATGTGCGATTGGAAGGTGTGGAGTATAATCCAGGCAAGCTATGGGATAAGGAAATCAAGAAGTGGCTCGATGGTTTCCGCCGTTTTCAGAATCCTGACACCAAGGAACTTCTTGCTGATAAGGAGAAACTGGAGCGGGAGATGAGAGAGTGCATAAAGCGTAACAACGGCTATATCACCGCTGGTATGTTTGCCCGCTATACAGGCCTCACCCTCTATTCTGCCCGCAAACAGCTAACCGAGTGGACCAAGGGCGAAAATCCTAAGCTGCTGATGACGCCAAGAGGCAAAGAGCACATCTATACCGAGATATAAATAGATGATGCTTGGGCTGGAGTACGTTTCAGATTGAGTAAAGGCGCTCGGTTGTTCGGGTATAGGCGCACAATCGTTTGGGTATAGGCAAACAATCACAAAGTTACTGTATTGCCCTTTTTATCCCTAGCTATTACCCCTGCCAGCTATAGCTATCGTACCCCAAAAGCATTAATAGCGGTTACGGTTACAACTGTAACCATGTGACCGCAGAAGTCAATAAACAGATTGTATAATAGTATAACATATTGAATATTAATTACTTATATGGTATAAAACATAAATTTCGGAGCAAAAAGGTTACATGGTTACAGCTGTAACCATGTAACCATTTCCAGTAAATCGGAACCAGATATGAATAACGAAGAAATAAAAAAGATTATTGACGATGAGCGCGTTGAGCAGTTAACAGCCCAGACCTGCCATCATTGGAATGTTGCCACACAGCGACTCGATGAACTTACAAAGGAGCTTGATGCCAAGGTAGAAACATGCATAGAGGCCGAAATCTATGCCATCATTATGCGCATGCAGAGTGCAGTTATGGCATTGGTAGAACTAAACAACCTGCCTTGCGCCTACTTACTATCTGAGTACACAGATCGCATCGGCCAAACTATTGCAAACAGCAGTATACGTCGTTCTGTAATGATGCTATTCAATCAATTGCAGAATGAACAACTGACAAAGAAACAGGGCGACTTCATCGACTTTGTAACCCAATCGCTGACACAGCATTTCGCATTGCCACAGGAAGAACAGAAAGCCATCGAGCAGAAGGTGTCGCCAATGCAGCACATCATAGCTAATTGTGCCCAGTATATGAATCCTGACGACCTGATAATGATTCTACAGGCGTTTCAGAATATGAATGCTGCCGACGACAGCGATCAAGAAGAGACTACTGGCTATATGCAGACTATACGCAAAATGACGGACGACCTGCGTGCGAAAATGGATGAGAATTTATCGATGATGGTAGTATGGCTGATAGTGCTCATGTTGTTGCCTGATTTGATCATAAATCTGATGAATAAGAGTAGAAGCAACAACAAGTCGATGGCTGCTCTTTTTAATAAGGTACTTGTACGCGTGCGCAAGAGCAATAGTTGGTATGATTATTGGAAAAACCGCCGAGATACACTCCGCGTGGTTAGTGACAGTTATTCGTGGAACGACATTATGACTGCTGAACGCGCCAAGGTACTAGCTGAACTGGGCAAGGTGCCTGGGGCTTTGTTTGCCAAATGGAGCACTGATCGTGAGGCATTCGAGGCTGATTTCTTTGATGTTCATCTCGACGACGATGCACTACGCCATTTTATTTTCCACCTTACTTATTTATATGAGATAGCCAGAGAACTTGACCCAATGACCAAGTTTGGCGATGAAGACATTGTTAATACCGAAGTGCAACAGGTGGGCGATGCTGTGATGGCAGCAGCACGCAGACTGATTAATTTGGTTGATGATTCTTGGATGCCTCATTATGAAACTATGTGGAAGGAGTTGATTGAGAACGAAAATATCTTTGCTCATCTTAAAGTGACGCGTAAAAGTCCGCACAACAACTTGTTTACTGCACGCTTCTTCTGCCATTTGGTGGGAGAAATGAAAAAAAGTGCAGTCTTCGGAGCCCATTCTGACTATGATCTGGCCGAAAAGCTTACCGACAAGCGCTCTGCAGGCACTTTCCGCAAGAATATTCAGGAAGGATTAAGCGATGATGAAGGAGAATTAAAAATTTTATTCCACGATATATTCCTGAAATACAAACGATTAGCACATCCTAAGAGCTAATTGCACTTAAGCTGAAATAATCCCATTTTGAAGGTGCAATCTCCCATAGTTCCTTTGCTGCGAATTTCAAAGCAAAGCGCTATGGGAATTATGATTTCAAAGAAATTTAGCGGCAAGCCTCGCAAGGCGAGCATGGCTGCTTACCGTCAACTGCTGGCGGAGAATCACGTGGAGGATATTCTCCAGGATGTGAAGCAGAACAAGAATTTGGATCGCAAGAAGGAGCTGCCCGTTTGGCTGCCTCTTGCAGAGTCGTTTACCAATGGTACACGTAAGGCCGACGATGCCCAGCCTTCAGGACTTTTCTTTCTCGACATCGACGAGAAAGGACTTACTGAGGAGCTCTGGGGTAAAGTCTGGGAGCAGAACCTCATCGAGGAGTTCCGTATCGTGTACTTTGCTGAGAGTGCTGGAGGCGGCACCCATATTTGGGCTTGGCGTACTCCTGGGGCATCTATCGAGGAAGACATCCAGAAGTTGGCGAGTCGACTGGGTGTTAGCTACGACTCGCATGTTACCGATTTGGCCCGTTGTTGCTTTATGGTTTCAGAGCAGTATGTCAAGTTGATTGACCCTGCCATCTTCGAGCCACTTACCGAGGAACAGAAAAAAGGCTTTCTCCCCCTAAGTAGGGGGAGCCGCCCCTCCTGCTCAGGAGGGGAATCCAGTGAGGAAATCTCCTGCTCAGGAGGGGAATCTTACAAAGGCATTGCCTACGAGAAAATCGTCCAGGCTTTGCTCTGGAAACTGGGCTATGGCGATGCTCCAGCCGAGGGTGAGCGAAACACCGCTCTCTACACCATGACTCGCTATATGCGATTCATCTGTGATTTCAATGAGCAGAAACTGTTTGCGATTCTGCCTCATTGGGGATTGGCTGATCATGAGGTGATGTCGACCATCAAAAGTGCTGTTGGCAGTACCCGTCCTTCCGACATTCCCTCGCAGATGAAAGAGGTGCTTTCGTTCCTCGGAGCATCGATGGAAAGTGGCGATGAGGATTCTGACGAGTCACTCTGTGCTCCTGTAGAAAAAGAGCTACCAGGTATTCTTCAGGACCTTGCCGACCATTCGCCCGAGGAGTTCAAGGAGGCCACGCTGATGGCTGCCATGCCTATGCTGGGCACATTGGCCACCAGTATCCGAGCCAAGTATCGTGATGGTAAACTGAATTCACCCAGTTTCATCGTCGATATCGAGGCGCCTCAGGCCACAGGTAAGTCGTTTGTCGACAATGAGTTTGAGTTGCTGATGGATCCTATCATCAAGCAGGACGAGGTGGAATGGCAGAAGGAGATTGAGTATTCGCTGGCCAAGAAAGACGGTCAGGAGGTTGAGAATCCTTGTTCTCAGATTCGAATCATCGAGCCCAATATCGGTGTGTCGGCCTTCCTCGAGCGTGCCCTCTATGCCAAAGGCAAGCATCTGTTTACTTATGCTCCTGAGATTGAGACGGTGCTGAAGAATAATAAAGGTGGAGCTTGGACTGAGAAGAACGACTTGTTCCGATTGGCCTACGATAACAAGCCTTGGGGGCAGCATCGTATCTCGAAGGATTCGTTCTCGGGCAAAGTCACCCTCTATTATAATATGGTGATGTGTGGTACTCCTAACAAGTGCCGAGCCTTCTTTGCTGATGCCGAGAGTGGATTGGTGAGCCGAGTAACTCCTGTGGTTCTGCCTGATATGACTGGCGCCAAGATGCCCCACTTTAAAGAGTGGACCAAGGATGAAGAAGAGAAAGTGAAGCGCCAGTGCCTCTGCCTGATGGACGAGGAGGGTGAAGTTGATCTGCCTCTTATCAATAAGGCCATCGAGGAGTGGGACGAGTCAAAACGTCAGGAGTATCTGCAGACGTTGCGCTACTCGCTTGATGTACTTCGTCGTCGAGCAGCCCTTAATGGGTTCCGTGCCGGCATCATCGCCTATCTGCTTGAAGGCCGAAAAGAGACGGAGCGAGCCATCAAGTTTGCCCTTTGGTATGCTGAGCGTTGTCTGCACTACCAGTTGCTGATTTATGGTGATAAGATTGATGCTCTGCATAATGGTGCGATATGCCCTCAGGCCTCAAAGGGCAACATCCGCTATCTGGATGCCCTGCCCAAGGAGTTTACCAAGGAAGATTTGGTTAATCTGCGCCTTGCCAATAACGAGTCGGCGGTGGTAAAAACCATCATCTGTCGTTGGGGAAAGGAAGAAAAGATTAAGAAAATCGGCCCTAACCTCTGGCAGAAATGCCCATTGTAAATAGAACCGGAGGAATCTCAAATGAGATCCTCCGGTTTTGGGTTATCATAACTCTGCATGTTATATCGCATACCATAGATATGGTATTTCTGCAATAATTGTTAACAAAAGTACCAATGAAAGGATAAAATGCCTATATTTGCACGATTATCAATCACAAATATAAACCATTTGTATGATGTATTTAAACAGATTTCTAGTTACGGCCGTGGCCGTTTGTTTGGCATTGCCTATGATGGCAGCTAAGCCAAAGTTTGAGAATTTTAAAGTTTCGACCTACATCCGGGCACAAGATGTGGCAAGGATGGATGATGAGAAGTTCTTGAAATCGACGTGGGAGGTGGTGAGCCAACAGGTGGATTTGGACAAGATTTATCTGGAGACGCACCGCGATGCATTCACCGTGCCCGAGAAGACGATGCTGAAAGTGAAGAAATTCTTCGAGAGCAAAGGTCTTGAGGTGGGCGGAGGTATCACCTATACCCGTTCGGAACCTACTGACTTTGAAACCTACAGCTACGCACGCCCCAATGAGCGTAAGATAGTAAAGGAGGTTGCAGAGTATACTGCAAAGCTGTTTAACGATTTTATATTGGACGATTTCTTCTTCATCGATCTGAAGAACGATGACGAGATAGCAGCCAAGGGTAGCAAGAGTTGGACGGAATACCGCCTACGCTTGATGGCCGATGCCGGTAGGGAATTGGTGGTGAACCCTGCCAAGGCTGTTAATCCTAAGGTGAAGGTCATCGTGAAGTACCCCAACTGGTACGATCACTTCCACGGTTTAGGTTTTAACTTGGAGGAAGAACCTGCATACTTTGATGGCATCTGGACGGGTACTGAGACACGCGATCCAGGCTCGGCCCAGCACCTGCAGAACTATTTGAGCTACAACGTGGTGCGCTATTTCGACAACATCGCTCCTGGCAAGAACGGAGGCGGATGGGTGGATGCAGGTGGTATACACATGAGCATGGACCGTTATGCCGAGCAGCTACATCTGACGATGCTGAGCAAGACTCCGGAAATCATCCTGTGGAACTACATGCAGCTGTACGAGGTGAAGATAACCCCACAGCAGCGTGCTAAGTGGCAGGAGGCTGCCAGCAGCTTTAACTACGATCAGATGGTGGCACCATACACCCGAAACGGCAAGACCATCACACCAACATCGCTGGCACGATATGCCGATGTGACATTGCATCAGACAGACAAGCTGGTAGGTCAGCTGGGTAACCCCATCGGACTGGTTTCTTACAAGCCTTATCACTCAAATGGCGAGGAATTCCTGCAGAACTACCTGGGCATGATAGGACTGCCAATGGATATGCATCCTCAATTTCTGACCGATCGTCAGCAGATACTGTTGACAGAGCAGGCTGCCAAGGACAAACAGATTGTAGAGAAAATCAAGCAGCAGCTAAAGAAGGGCGGCGACGTGATTATAACCACTGGTCTGCTGAAAGCTATACGCAGTGAGATTGCAGATGTGTGCGAGTTGTATTGTGGCGATCTGAAGGCCATCGTTAACGACTTTGGTTGGAATGGAAAATCAGAGCGTGAGTTCATCATCCCGCAGGTGAAGTATTTTACTAACGATGCCTGGGAGGTAGTCAGTGCCGGTCGCCCGCTGAACGGTGGTGTTTCGGGCTATCCGATACTGTTGCGCGATACTTATTCTAAGGGTACGCTGTTTGTACTCACCATTCCTGACGACTATGGCAATCTGTACGATTTCCCTGCAGGTGCACTGAACATTATTCGTAGAGCCATGAGCAAGGATGTTGGTGCATATATCGAGGGACCATCGAAGGTTTCGTTCTTCCCCTACGACAACAAGACTATGGTGGTAGAGAATTTCAACGACACACCTGTTAGCATCAAAGTGGTGGTTTGCGCCAAGGTCTCTAGCATGCGCAATCTGCTTACCGGCGAACAGTTAAAGCCTGCTGACCAGCCCAAGGGTCCGATGATGTTCTTCAGAAGTCGTTTCACAGGTTATCCTGATGGCGCAACGGTGTTTGATGTGAAACTACCTGCTCATAGCTATATCGGATTAGGATATAAATAAAAAAAGAATCCTCGCTCATTTCTGGGCGAGGATTTCTTTTTGTGATTTATTTGTTGAGTTTCCAGGTCACACCGTCCTTGGTGTCCTTTACCTCGAAACCTGCTGCTGCAAGTTCGTCGCGAATCTTATCGCTGGTGGCCCAGTCCTTATCGGCCTTGGCCTTGGCACGCAACTCAAGCACCATGTCCATCACCTTACCAAAGGCGGCCTCGCGCTCATCGTTTGTGCCACTCTTCTCAGCCTTCAGTCCGAGAATGTCCTCAGCAAAGAGGTGCATGGTCTCCTTCAGCTCGTTAAGGCACTCAGCGCAGATGGTGGCCTTGTGGTCGGTCAGTTTGTTGACTACGGTGCAGGCCTCGAACAGGTTGCTGATAACCTGAGGTGTAGCCAGGTCGTCGTTCATAGCATCGTAGCACTTCTGGCGCAATGCCTTTACCACCTTCTCGGTCTCGGCGTCGCACTTGTCTGATACCTGTACACGCTCCAAGTCGGCAATGGCGTTCATCATCTTCTCCAATCCCTTCTCGGCAGCCTCCAAGGCTTCGTTCGAGAAGTCGACGGTGCCTCGATAGTGGGCGCTCAGCACAAAGAATCGGATAGTCATTGGCGAGTAGGCCTTCTTCAGCAGTGGGTGATTGCCAGTGAAGAACTGCTCGAGGGTAATGAAGTTGTTATACGACTTACCCATCTTCTGGCCGTTGATGGTCAGCATATTATTGTGCATCCAGTACTTTACGGCGGGGTGCCCCATTGATGCCTGTGCCTGTGCAATCTCACACTCGTGGTGGGGGAACACCAGGTCCATGCCACCTCCGTGGATGTCGAACTCCTCGCCCAGATACTTGCGGCCCATAGCTGTACACTCACAGTGCCAACCAGGGAAACCGTCGCTCCAAGGAGATGGCCAGCGCATGATATGCTCGGGCTGAGCTTTCTTCCACAGGGCAAAGTCGGCCTGATTGTGCTTTTCGCCTACACCTTCAAGCTCACGGCTTGCGTCCTTGATGTTCTCAAGCGAGCGACCAGAGAGAATTCCATATTTGAACTTCTTGTTGTAAGCTTCGATATCGAAGTAGATAGAACCATTACTCTCGTAGGCAAAGCCATTGTCGATAATCTGCTGAACCAGCTGCTGCTGCTCGATGATATGACCAGTAGCATGGGGCTCGATTGATGGGCGCAGTACATTCAGCGCATCCATATACTTATGGTAGCGGTTGGTGTAGTACTGTGCTATCTCCATGGGCTCCAACTGCTCCAGACGGGCTTTCTTGGCAATCTTGTCTTCGCCCTCGTCGGCATCGTGCTCCAGATGGCCCACATCAGTAATGTTACGCACGTATCTTACTTTATAGCCCAGGTGCTTTAGGTAACGGAACACCAGGTCGAAAGTAATAGCTGGACGGGCGTGTCCCAGATGGGGATCGCCATATACTGTAGGTCCACACACATACATGCCCACGTTGGGGGCGTGAAGCGGCTCGAAACGCTCTTTCTGTCGCGTCAGGGTATTGTAAATGACAAGCTTTGATTCCATATGCTATCCAATTTTGGCTGCAAAGGTACGATTTTTTACGCACGAATTACATTAATTACGCTATTTTTTTTATTAATGGGCTCTTTTTTAAGCCGATTCGTCTGTGGCTTGAAGTTTTTTTAGTATTTTTGCAGCCGGATAATAATGGAATAGACTTTAATCAATGAATGTTGCAAGCAAAATACGAAACAATGCGTCGGCCACGTTAGGTTATCATTTTGTGGCTTTCCTGATAGTCGCTATTTGGGGTAGTACCTTTGTGTTTACAAAGATATTGCTCCAGAACGGATTGTCACCAGCACAGATATTCACCCTGAGATTTATCATTGCCTATCTGCTGATGGTGATTGGTTCTCTGGCATCGGGAAAGAAGTTCGTGCTGTTCTCCGATTCCTTGCGCGATGAGTTTATCATGTTGATGCTCGGCATTACAGGTGGTTCGCTTTATTTCCTGACCGAGAATGCCTCGATGCTCTATACCACAGCCACTAACACCTCGCTCATCGTCTGCACCTGCCCACTGTTTGCCATCCTGCTTGTAGCCGTGGTGTATCGGCATTCCGAGCATATATCCAAGATACAGGCCCTGGGCTCCATCATTGCTTGCTTAGGTATGGCGGTTGTTGTGCTTAACGGCCATTTTGTATTGCATCTCTCGCCCATAGGCGATATGCTGGCATTGGGCGCTTGTCTGTGTTGGGCAGTCTATTCGCTGCTCATGAAACCGGCAAGTCAACGTTATAGCACGCTCTTTATTACACGCAAGGTGTTTTTCTACGGCCTTGTTACCATTATACCTTATTATATAATAGAGCCAGGTTTCCCTCCGATGGAAGTTCTGCTTCGTACCGAGGTGGTTGTCAACCTGCTGTTCTTAGGTATCGTGGCATCTATGCTCTGTTTTGTTTTGTGGAACTGGGTGATAGCTAAACTGGGCACGGTTGCGGCAACTAACTGGGTTTACTTTAATCCTATCACCACCATTATCTTTGCGTGGTGGTTGCTCAACGAGCAGATAACCGTATGGTTTATGCTGGGTTCGCTGCTCATTATTTCAGGAATGATATTATCAGATAAAAAATAAACTTATGAAACAAAGATTAATTAACCAAGCTCTATTAGGTTTACTGTGTGTGTCGCTGACTTCGTGTTCCATCATACGAGGTCTTAGAATGGATGGTAAGGGAGGCCCCGGCATATTCAGTTTCACCAAGCATCCGCATGATACGATTGCCAATGGCGATAACGTGTTCAGTTTTCCTGTTGCCCATCATCAGGCCAGTTGGATAGATACACTGCACTTCTTTAATCAAGGCAAGTATTACAAGAATGCCACTCTGCCCGAGGCAATCAGCAAGAAAAGCTCGACTCAGGGCGTGATGATTATCCATAACGATAGCATTATCTACGAAAAATATTGGGGCGAGATGACATCCGACCGCTTGGCTACGGTGTTCTCGGTGTCAAAATCCATCACATCGCTGATGTGTGGCATTGCTGTCGATGATGGTTATATCCGCAGTATTGATGATGACGTGACACAGTATCTGCCTGAGCTCAAGAAGAAAGATCCGATGTGGCAGAAACTCACCATCCGACATCTGCTTGACATGCAGAGTGGATTGGACTTTGACGACACCTACTCTCTTAAACTGAAAGACTATAAACGCCTGCACGCCATGGCGCGACTGAACTACGGTCATAACGTGATGAAGCAGATTCGTGGTTTGAAATTCCGTACAGAACCCGGCGCTGAACATCGCTACGAAAGTATGACATCACAGATTCTGGGTGTGGTCATCGAGCGTGCCTCGGGCAAGCACTTTGCCGACTACCTGAGCGAGAGGGTGTGGAAACCGTTGCAAATGGAGTCGGTGGGAATCATTAATATTGATAGCCATAAGCGCGATGTGGCCCATACTTTCGGAGGCGTGGCGCTCACCATGAAGGATCTTGCCAAGATAGGTCGCCTTTATCTGAATGGCGGTGTTTGGGATGGCAAGCGTATTGTGAGTGAGGAGTGGGTACGCCAGACTGCCGAATACGATACCAGTAACGAGGGCTATCATTTCAACTGGTATAACCTGAGCAGTGTGGGTGCTGATAAAGACGAATATCCCGGCTATTACGCCCTTGGCATTGGTCATCAGGTGCTCTATGTTAATCCCTATAAGCAGCTGATTATGGTGCGAGTGGGGCAGGGTAGCAATAACGCCACGTTTGCACCTTTGCTGTTCGAAGAGTTAAGCAACTGTGGTAAGTTCTGAATAAAAAGAAATCCTCGCTCTGGTTTGGGCGAGGATTCTTTTTTATACCTTGTTGATAGGATGGCCGTTGATAAACGCGGCTACGTTATCAGTGGCTATCTGAATCAGACGGATGCGGGCTTCGTAGCTGGCCCATGCTATGTGTGGCGTGATGTAGGCATTGGGCTGACCGAGCAGCGGATTGTCGGCCTTAGGTGGCTCTTCTGTCAATACGTCGGCACAGAAGGCGTAGAGTTTTCCTTCGGCCAAGGCATCGGCCACAGCCTGATCGTCAATCAGCGGACCGCGACCAGTGTTGATGAGGATGGACGATGACTTCATCTTCTTCAGCGAGTCGCGATTGATGAGATGACGGGTGCCGTCAGTCAGCGGACAGTGCAGCGAGAGCACATCGACTGTTGACAACAGTTCGTCCAGCTCCACCTTCTCGATGCCTGCGGGCAGGGTGGTCTTGCTGGTAAGCGCCTTGACCTTCATGCCGAAGGCCTGTGCTATCTGAGCCACACGCATGCCGATATTGCCGAGACCTACGATACCGAAGGTCTTGCCAGCCAACTCGCTCAGCAACGTGTCGCAGTAACTGAAGTCGGGATTGTTACTCCATCGACCAGCGCGGTTCTGTGTGGCATAGTGCTCCACGCGGTTGGTCACGGTCAGCAGGTGGGCAAATACCATCTGTGCTACACTCTCGGTGCTGTAGGCCGGCACGTTGGTCACGATGATACCACGCTTGTGAGCCTCCTCGATATCCACCACGTTATAGCCCGTAGCCAGCACGCCAATGTATTTCAGGTTGGGCAGCTGCGCCATCACCTCTCGGCTGATGATTACCTTGTTTGTCAGCACGATGTCTGCATCGGCAGCTCTTGCCACCGTCTCCTCGGGCTTGGTGCGGTCATAAACCACCAGTTCGCCCAGTTTCTCCAGCTCGCTCCAAGATAAATCGCCTGGATTAGCTGTAAATCCGTCTAGTATAACAGTCTTCATTTTGTATAAGTTTTATTTGATAATGAGTACAAATCCGCCTCGTGGCTGAGTGGCTATCTGACGAGGAATCTGATTGCCGTTGGTGATGAGCCAGTCCTTCTCGGCAGCTAGCTGATAGCAGGCAGGATCGGCATCGGCAAACAGCTGTACGCTGTGATCGCCTCCATCGATAAAGCTCAGGTCTACATCCAGTGTCTTCTTGTTGTTGGTACCGTTGATGCCGGCAATGTACCAGGTTGTGCCGCTACGGCGTGCCAGCACCACGCTCTCGCCTGGATAGCCGCTCACGTAGCGTGTCTCGTCCCAAACGGTGGGCAGTTGTCCGAAGAAATCCTGTACCTGCTGAGGCTGGATGAGATAGCTCTCGGGCTTGTCGGCCAAGTGCTGCAGCGCACTCTCGTAGAGCACGGTGAGTGCCAACTCGTGGGCATCGCTGGTAATGTGTGGATGCTGTGAGTCGCTGAAGGCACATGGAGTATAGTCCATCGGACCGATGATGTTGCGGGTGAAAGGCAGGGTCGTGTTGTGACTGGCTGCCTGACTGGTGAAGGTGGGTACGTTGTTGTACCACTCAGCACCGTAAACGCCCTCGGTCGACATGAGGTTGGGGTAGGTGCGCTGCCATCCGCGGGGCACTGTGACGCCGTGGAAGTTCACCAGTAGATGATGCTTGGCGGCACTCTCCAGCAGATCGATGCAGTAAGTCATATCACGCTGACAGTCGCCCGAGAAAAAGTCGATTTTCACACCTGCCACGCCAATCTTCTCGCACCAGGCAAACTCCTTTTCGCGGTCTTCGGGCTTGTTCAGTCGGAACTTAGGTGTGGGGGCGCCGTCAATCCAACCCACCGATGAGTTGTACCAGATCATGGGTTTAACACCCTTCGAGTTGGCGTATGCCACAGCCTCTTCGATGGTGCGGCCGTCCTTCATCTCGTCCCACTCGGCATCAATCAGCACGTAAGGCAACTTCAGTGTTGCCGCCATGTCTACGTACTTCTTGATGATGTTGTAGTCGTTCGAACCGTGGTTGTATGCCCAGTATATCCATGAAACCACACCAGGCTTAATCCAACTGATGTCCTTCAGCTTGCAAGCCTCACTTACGTCGGTTACCAGTGTGCTCTGAATCAGGTCGTGCATGTCGCCGATGATGGCCACACGCCAGGGACTGTGCCACTTGCCTTTCAGTTTTACCTCGTTTACATCGGGTGTTACGCGCAGCAAATCGCCGTCGGTATACAGGCACGATGCACTCTGGTTGCGCTCGATGTTTGCCTCCGATAGCAGCATGAACACGCCCTCCTGAGGCTCCACAAGAGTGGGGAATCCCCAGCGCAGGTTGTAACCCTCGGGCGATTTAACCACACCTGCCATACGACCGATGGGCTTAATCTTGCCGGTAGTGCTCAAGGGGAAGAATCCCTCGTAGCTGTCGGTCCACTGCATCATCCAGCGCTTGGTGCCCTCTGGAATCTGGTAGGCAGTCTTTTCCTTGGGCAGCTTGCCTTTCACACTGCTTAGTTCGTAGCGGAAGGCCACGCCGTCGTTGTACAGGCGCAGCACCATCTGCACACCGCTACCCAGCGAGGTTTTATATTCGTTGGCCTCGTTGGTGCAGTGTGTCTTCTTGCCGGCTATCATCTGGTAGTCGGCCTGAACCATGCCGGTAAACTTCCATTTCAGTTTGCCGTTCTTCATGCCCTCATAACCCAGTACGGGTATATCGAGCGCCTGCTTCTGCAGATAGCAGATGCTGATGCCCTGGCCATTGTTCTTAACAGCAATCTTGCCGTTGGGCGATACGGGCTGCTGAGCCGACATGCTGACGGCACTTAGACACAGAATAATTGATAATAGTCTTTTCTTCATTATTTCGCTAATCCTTTTTGATATGAACGATACCCATAGCCGATAATCATGATGAAACAGATAAGCGGCAATACGAATGAAACATTAACTGCGGGATGGCCGAAGATGCTCTGCTGGTCAATAATCAGTCCCTGCAAAGGAGGCATGAGGGCACCTCCCACAATAGCCATTACCAGGAAGGCAGCGCCAAGCGTGGCATCCTGACTGTCAACATCTTCCAGGGCAATGCCATAGATGGTGGGGAACATCAGCGACATGAAGAAGCTGATACCAATCAGACAATATAGACCCACCATGCCTACAATCAAGATAGTGCCTATTGCACAGAGTGCAGCGCCGCAACCAAAGATGGCCAACAGCTTGCGGCCGTTTACGTACTTCATCAGGAAAGTGGATATGAATCGGCTACAGAGGAACATTGACATAGCTACGATGTTGTACATCTGGGCTGTGGCCTTGTTGATGCCGAGATTGTCGGCATACTGGATGATGAAGGTCCATGTCATGATCTGTGCAGCCACATAGAACATCTGTGCCAGCACACCTTCACGATAAATGGTGTTATGCCACAGGTTTATCAGGGTTTGCTTGGCAGTATGGGTGTGGCCTAGTGCCTTCTGCTCCTCGCTCTGCGTCTTTGGCATGCGGGTGATGGCAATGATAGAGAGCATGAATAGCACCACGATGCCGATACCCACGTATGGATCTCTGATCACTGCGAGGTCGTGCAGACGGATTTGTGCTTTCTCTGCCTCCGAAAGACCGAAGAAGAGAATCTGTCCGGCTTCATCGCGACGGTCGGAAATCAGCTGTGGCAGTACTATCAGCGATGCCACGCTCATACCGCAAAGCGATCCCATGGGGTTGAAGGCCTGCGCCATGTTCAGTCGGCGTGTGGCCGTCTCCTTGTCGCCCAGCGACAGAATAAAGGGGTTGGCCGTAGTCTCCAGGAATGCCAGTCCGAAGGTGAGGATATAGAGCGACAGACAGAAGAACGTAAACTCCTGATAGGCCGCAGCGGGAATGAAAAGGAATGCACCGCCGGCATAGAGTGTCAGTCCGAGCATGATGCCGCTCTTGTACGAGAATTTCCTGATAAACAGCGCTGCCGGTACGGCCATTGTGGCATAGCCGCCGTAGAAGGCAAACTGCACCATCGAGGCTTTAGCTGCCGAGAGTTCCATCACTGTCTGGAAGGCTGCTACCATGGGGTTAGTGATGTCGTTGGCAAATCCCCACAGTGCAAATATCGATGTGATGAGAATAAACGTAAACAGGTACTTGCGTGGTACCAAAGGTTTCTTAGTTGCTTCCATACATTATTTATTTATATATAGGTCCGAAGTTCTGACAAGCACGATAGTCGGCTCCCTCCTTGTCCATGCCGAATGCATTCCATGCAGCTGGGCGGAAGATGTCCTTGTCGGCTACGTTATGCATGCAAACGGGTATGCGCAGGATAGAGCAGAGCGTCAGCATGTCGGCGCCGATGTGGCCGTAGGCGATAGCACCGTGGTTGGCGCCCCAGCAGTTCATAACCGAGTACACATCCTTGAAGCAGTCCTTGGTGGCATCCAGTCGTGGCACAAACCATGTGGTGGGCCATGTGGGGTCGGTGCGCTTGTCGAGTATGTCGTGCACTTCAGGGTCAAGTTCTACCGTCCATCCTTCGGCCAACTGTAATACAGGTCCTAGTCCCTGTACCATGTTCAGGCGCATCATGGTCATGGGCATGCCGCCCTTGGTTACGAAGTGCGAGCTGTAGCCGCCGCCACGGAAGTAGTCGCGATCGGCAGGCATCCAGTTGGTGGCTTTCATGCAGGCTTCTACATCCTGATCGGTCAGCTCCCAGTGGGGCTTGATGGTAGGCTTGCCGTCCTTGTCGGTTTCGGCACCAGTGGCATCGAGCGTGGTAGCACCGCTGTTAATCAGGTGGATGAATCCGCCTGCGGCTCCGCCCTCGGGCTTCTTACCTGTCACGCGCTCTACTGCCTCTGGACTCCAGTAAGTGCGGATGTCAGAGAACATCACACCGCGATTAGTGAGCAGATGGCCGAAGAGCATGGTCATGCCGTTCAGGAAGTCGTTCTCCGTAGCCAGAATCTTAGCCTCGCGCTTGCCGTTCCAGTCAAAGCTGGTGCAGAGCATCGACTCGGGGAAGTCGAAGTTGGGCTTGTAGTCGGTCCACTGGCGCTGGCCCTGCACACCGCCTGCGATGGCGTTGTGTCCCAGCGCCTCTTCCTTGTATCCCATTTCCAGCAATCGGGGGTTGCCCTCCATCAGGTCGCGTATAATCATCATGGTCTTTACGGTGAACTCCCAGTCCTGGTCTTTCTCCTCGCGGTTCTTACCCTTGCCCTTACCGTTGAAGGTGGTCATAGGTGTGCCGGCGAAGAGTGGGCGGTCCTCGTTGTAGTCGTGACCCTCTTGTGGCTTGCAGTATTTCTCCACCCACTCCATGGCCTTCTTGAATTCCTCGTGGTCGTATATCTCGAAGTCAACGCGGCGCAGAATCTCTACCAGCGATACATATTCTGTGCGCATGCCGAGGTATTGCTGTAGGAAATCGGCATTCACAATAGAACCGGCTATGCCCATGCAGGTGTTGCCCAGCGACAGATAAGACTTGCCTCTCATCGTGGCCACGGCCTGGGCAGCCTTGGCAAATCGCAAAATCTTCTCGGCAACATCGGCAGGAATGGTGTTGTCGTCGAGGTCCTGCACGTCGTGACCGTAGATGCCGAATGCGGGCAGACCTTTCTGTGCGTGGGCAGCCAGAACGGCTGCCAGATATACTGCGCCCGGGCGCTCGGTACCGTTGAATCCCCAAACAGCTTTCGGGTAGTGCGGATTCATGTCCATGGTTTCCGATCCGTAGCACCAGCACGAAGTAACGGTGATGGTAGAGCCAACGCCCTCGCGCTCGAACTTCTCTGCGCAGGCAGCACTTTCGGCTACACGTCCGATAGTGGTATCGGCGATGACACATTCTACGGGGCTACCGTCGCCATTGCGTAGATTCTTTGTTATCAGACTGGCTACGGCCTTTGCCAGATTCATGGTCTTTTCTTCCAAACTCTCGCGGACTCCGCCCTGACGGCCGTCGATGGTAGGACGAATACCAATTTTAGGATAGTTACTCATTATTGTTATTAGTTATGTTGTTATTAGAAGTGTACTAAGATACGGAACACCTTACCTGGTGCCTCGCTCCACTGGCGCATGGCCTCGGGTGCATCCTCTGGGGCTACGTCGCCCGAAATCAGACGGTCGACAGGACATGTGCCACGCTCCAGATAGTGAATCACGGCGCGGAAGTCGGCAGGCTGGGCATTGCGCGAACCGCGGATGTCGAGCTCCTTCTGAACAAAGTACTTGGTCTGGAACGATACCTCGGTCTTGGCATAGCCGATGCAGACCACGCGACCGGTAAAGGCCACCTCGTTCACTGCCATCTGATAGGTTGGGGCGCTGCCCACAGCCTCGATAATCACGTCGGGGCCGAAACCTGCGGTCAGCTCCTGCAGCTTGGCGTGCACATCCTCGGTCTTGGTGTTAACGGTGTAGGTGGCACCCAGCTCCTTGGCCAGAGCCAGCTTCTCGTCGTCGATATCGGCTGCGATGACGGTGGCGCCGCGCAGGGCCGAGCGGACGATGGCGCCGAGGCCCACCATACCGCAACCGATAACCATCACGGTGTCGATGTCGGTTACCTGAGCGCGGTTCACAGCGTGGAAACCTACGCTCATAGGCTCTATGAGTGCACAGGTGCGTGGATCAAGGTTGCCGGCAGGTATAATCTTCTCCCAAGGCAGAGCGATGAACTCGCGCATGGCACCGTTACGCTGCACACCCAGAGTCTCGTTGTGCTCGCAGGCATTTACGCGCTGGTTGCGGCACGATGCACACTTACCGCAGTTGGTGTAGGGGTTGCAGGTCACTACCATGCCTGGCTTTAGCATGTCGGGCACGTCGGCACCCACTTTCTCAATCACGGCGCCAACCTCGTGTCCGGGTATCACGGGCATCTTAACCATTGGGTTTCTGCCCAACCAGGTGTTCAGGTCGGAACCACAGAATCCAACATACTTGAGGCGCAGCAGCACCTCGCCGGCCTTGAGCTCCTGCTCGGCTACGTTTACTATTTCCATCTGGCGCTCGCCAGAAATCTGTATTGCTTTCATTGATTTATTTTTATTTATTCTTGAAGTTAAAGGGACTTGAAGGGAATTGAAGGGAATTGAAGGGAAGTTAAAGGGAAGTTATCGTGGTCTTCGACCACTCGGAAGTTAAAGGGACATATGTTCTACGATTTCATCAAAGGGCATGAGTATTGTCCTTTTCACTTCCCTTTCACTTCTCTTCCATTCCTTTCCATTCCATATCTTATTCACTCATGTTCTTGATGTACGGCAGATTGGGCAGGTCGCCGAAGCCGAAGAACTGCTTGGCGTTTCTGCCTAGGAACATCGCCTTCTCGTCGGCGGTCAGCTCGGGCGATCTCTCCACGAAGTCGTAGCTCATCTTGTAGGTGATGGCGGTGATGGTGCGCGGATAGTCGCTGCCCCACATCAGCTTCTCCATACCCACCTCGTGGGCAGCCTCCTTGATGGCGCGGATGGCCGATGGGAAAGGGTAGAACTCGTCGTTGAAGAGCCAGGTGATGCCGCCGCTCTCGATGTACACGTTCTCGTGGCGAGCCAGTCTGATTTGCTCTATCCAGCCTGGGCGCGTCACCATGCCGAAGTGGCCGATGGCAATCTTCAGTTTGGGGCACTCCTGTATAATCTCCTCCATCTGGCCTACCTGTGCGTCGCCGTCCTGTAGTTCTATGCCCAGTATTTTTCCGTTCTGCTCCAGCAGGTGCATCAGCTGCATCATCTCGTCGGTCAGGAATTGCTTGGGCAGTCGGGCGGCGGGAATCTTGATGCCCTTGAATGCATCGACCACTGATGGGGCTACCTCGATGAATCCTGCGTGGCGGTAGTCCAGCATGCCGAAGGTGAAGAATCGGTCAGGGTAGCGGTTGGCCACCTGAATCAGGTAGCTGTTCTGTATGCCATCGATAAACTCCTGTGTCACCACGGCAGCTGCCACCTGGGCATAGTCCATGTTGCTTAGGAACCGCTCGGCGGTGTTCTGACCGTCAATCATGTAGGGTGGTAGCATCTGGCGCTCTTCGCCGAAGAACAGCGAGCGGCTGCGGTTGGGCTCCAGTTGGCAGATACGCTGGTTATCGACCACCGTGTCTTGCGTCAGCCACAGATGACTGTGCGCGTCGATTATGAGTTTTTCCATCTTGAGAACATTTGGTCGCCTATGATTTCCTGTACTTTTGCCACCAGTTCCATGTCAAGTGGCTCGTTGACGTACTGTATGTTCTTGAGCACGTTCTTGGGGTTGGCACTGCTGAACAGGGTGGTGGCAATGCGTGGGTTCATACTTGTTGAGAACTGGATGGCCAGCTTGTCGATGGGGTAGCCCTGCTCCTCGCAGTAAGCCGTAGCCTTGGCGCAGGCTGCTTTCAATTTTGCCGAAGCCGGGTGCCAGTCGGGTGCACCGCGCTGCGACAGCAGTCCCATTGAGAATGGCGATGCGTTGATAACGCCTACGTTGTGCTGCTCGAAGAATCCAAGGTAGTCGGCCAGCAGGGTGTCGTTCAGCGAATAGTGGCAGAAGTTCAGGATACTCTCAACTGTTCCCTCTGGTGCATGCTCTACCACCCACTTCAGGTTCTCGGGCTGCAGATCGGTAATGCCCACGTGCTTCACCACGCCTTTGTTGCGCAGCTCTACCAGTGCGGGCAGTGTCTCGTCGACAATGAGTTGCAGTCCACCCTCCATGTCGCCTTGGAACTCGATGTCGTGCACGTTAATCAGGTCGATATAGTCCACGTTCAGTCGCTCCATGCTCTCGTAAACACTGTCGGTAACGCGCTTGGCGCTGTAGTCCCATGTGTTGATGCCGTTGTGTCCGTATCGGCCCACCTTGGTGCTCAGATAGTACTTTTCATGGGGAATCTCTTTCAGTGCCTTGCCTAGCACGATTTCAGCCTTGAGGTGGCCGTAGTAGGGCGACACGTCGATAAAGTTGATACCGTTGTCAACAGCTGTGTGTACAGCCTCTATGCCCTCTTCTTCGCGGATGCTGTGGAACACTCCGCCTAGCGATGATGCGCCGAATCCCAGATTCGAAACCTTCATCCCTGTTTTTCCGATTTCATTGTAAACCATATTTAGATTGCTTTATTATTCATACAAGTGGAATATGCGCTCCATCAGTGTCCATTTCTGGTCGGATGTGCAGCCTGGCTTGCAGTCCTGGAATATGGCCGTGTATGCTTCCCACTCGGCCTGTCGCGGCAGTGTGGCCAGCTTGGCCATGGCTGTGTCCCAGTCGAAGTCGACGGGTGTCTCAACGATCATAAACAGGTGGTTGCCCTCTATGTATATCTCCATTTCGAGTATGCCTACCTCGCGTATGCCTGCTCTGATTTCGGGCCACGAGTGATACTGGTCGTGGGCCTCGATATACTTTGCTATCAGTTCGGGGTCGTTTTTCAAATCAAGAGTCTGGCAGTATCTTTTTACGCCTACTCCATACTCCTTGCGGGCATACCCCGTGGCCTTACTGTTTTCTGTACTCATCATCCGTTTTACATTGATTAATGTGCTGCAAATTTACAAAAAAGAAACCATAATTGCCTAAGCAATATCGATAAAATTTCATAAAAAACAGGCATGTACCTCAATTATCTGCTAATTGGTCGATATTTTCTTATTTCATATCGTTTTTTTTATTTTTTATTTTTATCTTTGCAGTAACAAAAGTAATCGTATCGTATGAACTTATCTGTAGATCAGCTTCATCTGTTGGTGCTCAATGTGGGTTTTGCTCAGCATAATGGCGATTGGAACTGGAAGAATGTCCGTAGTCCGTTCGCCCGTTTGTATTATGTCACCGAGGGGGCGGCCAAAGTGGTTATTGGCTCCGAGGTTTATCAGCTTACGCCTCACCATCTGTATTTCATCCCGGCGTTTGCCGAGCACAGTTGCGTGTGCGATGCACCGTTCTCGCACTACTATATTCATATCTACGAGGATCAGCAGCAGGGTGCAGGCATCCTCGATAGCCTGGCGTTTCCCACCGAAGTCGATGCGAACCCGATTGATCAGGAACTTGTGAAGCGCCTGTGCGACGTCAACCCGTTTATGAAGCTGTCCGACTCCAACCCTCAGGCTTACGATAATCATCCTACGTTGGTAAGCAATATCCAGCTGAACCTGCGCCGGCCGTTTTTCGATAAGGTCGAGTCGCGCGGCATACTCTACATCCTGATGTCGCGATTCCTGAAGTATGCTTCGCCCAAGGTCGAGGTGCGCGATGACCGCATTCATCAGACGCTGGCCTATATCCGCAAGCATCTTGACAGCCGGCTCGATATAGACCTTTTGGCCGATAAAGCCTGTATGTCGAAGGATCATTTCATCCGGATTTTCAAGCGCGAAACGGGCGAGACGCCTAATGTGTATATCACTAAGCGTAAACTGGAGAAGGCCGAGCTGGCCTTGGTAACAACCGATTTGTCGATTAGGGGTGTGGCCCAGTTAGTGGGGTACGACGATTACTCGTATTTTAACCGTTTGTTTAAGAAGAATGCGGGCATCACGCCGCAGCAGTATCGCGAAAAGCATTACTCGACATAGGCCTCGCGCGTCATCTCTACGGCCACCGTCTGGCGGCGGAACATCTCGTAGCTCACGTACTCCAGGCCGTTGTGCGGTCCTGTTTCTCCCCACGAGTTTTTCATCACGAAGTAGCGCTTGCCCTCGTCATCGTGGGCCAGACCTACTATCGCCATGGCATGTCCCTGGTCTTCCCAGCACACGCCGTGGTGATGCCTCACCGCACGCTCCGTCCGGGCTGTCAGCGTGTCGATGGGTATGTTCAGATATTGTTCGTGGGTCCAGTTGTCGGGCACTTTCAGCTCCGATGTCTCGTAGTAGGGCTTGCTGTCGTCGCTGGTCAGTGCGATGTATTCGCCAGGCTTGCACACGCTGCGGGCAAACTCCTGCGGGGTGTATTGTGCGCCCAGCATGAACACCCATCGCGGTGCGGGTGTGCTCAGCTTGCGCATGGCGTCGTAGCCGCAGATGCCGTATTTCTCAATCATGGTGATGAGTGTGGTGGGTTCGCCGCGCTTCGATTTGGGGCAGTCGGGCTCCTGTTCTATCATCTTCTCTATATAATAAGGTGAAAGGTTTACCGAGTCGCCCCAGCTCAGGTGCTCGGTCTCGATGGCGGCCAGCATGGCGTAAATCCAGCATGTCTGGCTCTCGCCTTGGTCTTTCACGGGCGTCATGCCGTTCAGCACGTCGGTGGTAAAGTGCTTGCCCTCAGGCGTATACTGGCTGGGCTGGAGCGCACAACTGCCCATCAGCACTGCCATTGCGGCTCCGCAAGCTATCATCATTTTCAGTTTCATGGCGGCAAAGTTACGAATAAGTGAGTAAAAAGCCAAATTTATTTGAGCTTTTTCGAACGTGAGTAATTTCGGCGAAGCCAAAGTTAATCAAAAATTGTGTTAATTCGCGCGATAGGTGCCTATTTTTTTGTAACTTTGCAACCTCATTCAGAAATTATGCATATCGCAGTAGCAGGAAACATAGGTAGTGGCAAGTCAACGCTCACCCGTCTTTTGGCCAAACATTACGGCTGGGAGCCGAGGTTCGAGTCGGTTGACCATAACCCGTATCTTGAGGATTACTACCGCGATATTCACCGTTGGTCGTTCAATATGGAGGTGTATTTTCTCAAGGAGCGATTCCGCGATCTCATCGCCATCGCCCAGGCCGACCATACCATCATTCAGGATCGTACCATCTACGAGGGTGTTCACGTGTTTATGGAGAACAACCGCGACATGGGCAATCTTTCTGAGCGCGATTACGAGACCTACATGGAGCTGTTCGAGCAGATGATGTCGATGGTACGTGTGCCCGACCTCATGATCTATCTGCGCGCATCGGTGCCCCATCTGGTAAGCAACATCCAGAAGCGTGGGCGCGATTACGAGCAGAGCATGCAGCTGGAGTACCTGCAGAACCTGAACCGCCGCTACGACGACTTTGTCTTCAACAAGTACCAGGGTCGCGTTATCACCATCGAGAAAGATGGTCTCGACTTCCTGAACATCCCTCATGACTTGGCCGGCATCATCGACAAGATCGATGCCGAACTCTTCGGCCTCTTCCCTTTATCTTCCCTTTAACTCCCTTTAACTCCCGTAAAATTATGCATATCGCAATAGCAGGAAACATAGGTAGTGGCAAGACCACACTCACCAAATTGTTGGCCCACCGTTATGGTTGGATACCACGTTTCGAACCCGTAGATAATAACCCCTATCTGGCTGATTTCTACGCAGATATGCCCCGTTGGTCGTTTAATCTTCAGGTGTATTTCCTGAACAAGCGATTCAAGGAGGTGGTCGAGATTTCGCAGTCAAAGGATACCATCATCCAGGATCGCACCATCTTTGAGGATGCGCGCATCTTTGCGCCCAATCTGCACGATCAGGGCATGATGAGCGATCGCGATTTCGACAACTATACCGACCTGTTCGACCTCATGATGTCGCTGGTTAAACTGCCAGATCTCATGATTTACATCCGCTCCAGCATTCCTACGCTGGTGGCCCAGATCCAGAAGCGCGGTCGCGAGTACGAGCAGACCATGCGCCTGGACTATCTTCAGGGATTGGAGAAGCGTTACGAGGACTGGATTGCCACCTATCGCGGTCCGCTGATTATCGTCGATGGCGACAACTGCAAGTTCGGCGATCGCCCCGAGGACTTCAAGATGGTTACCGACCTCATTGACCAGAAGCTCTATGGTCTCTTCCCCATGGAGTAAATTTATGGAATGGAAAGGAATGGAAGAGAAATGAAAGGGAAGTGAAAAGGACAATACTCATGCCCTTTGATGAAATCGCAGAACATATGTCCCTTTAACTTCCGAGTGGTCGTAGACCACGATAACTTCCCTTTAACTCCCAATTAAAAAAAGTATGATACAAGATTACGAAATAATGGCTCCTGTTGGCTCGCGCGAATCGCTCGCTGCGGCCATTCAGGCTGGTGCCGATAGCATCTACTTCGGCATTGAGAAGTTAAACATGCGTGCGCATTCGGCATCTACCTTCACTATCGATGACCTGCGCGAGATAGCCGCCACCTGCGACGAGCACGGCATCAAGAGCTATCTTACCGTCAACACCATCATCTATGGCGAGGACATCCCCCTGATGCACGAGATTATCGATGCCGCCAAGCAGGCCGGCATCTCGGCCGTCATTGCCAGCGATGTGGCTGTGATGACCTATTGTAACCAGGTGGGGCAGGAGGTTCATCTCAGTACCCAGCTTAACATTTCGAATATCGAGGCGCTGAAGTTCTATGCTCAGTTTGCCGATGTGGTGGTGCTGGCGCGTGAGTTGAATATGGACCAGGTGGCCGAGATTTTCCGCCAGGTTGAGGAGCAGCACATCTGCGGCCCCAGCGGCCATCAGATACGCATAGAGATGTTCTGTCACGGTGCCCTCTGCATGGCCATCAGCGGCAAGTGCTACCTTAGTCTGCACGCAGCCAACCGCTCGGCCAATCGTGGCGAGTGTATACAGGTGTGCCGCCGCTCGTATACCGCTACCGACAATGAGACGGGCTATCAGCTCGATATCGATAATAAGTACATTATGAGTCCGAAGGACTTGAAGACTGTGCGCTTCATCGATCGCATGATGAAGTCGGGCGTGCGTGTATTCAAAATCGAAGGTCGTGCCCGTGGTCCCGAATACGTCTACACCGTTATCCGCTGCTACAAGGAGGCTATTCAGGCAGTGCTCGACGGCACGTTTACCGAGGAGAAAAAGGACGAGTGGGATGCCCGTCTGGCAACGGTGTTCAACCGCGGTTTCTGGGATGGCTACTATCAAGGCCAGCTTATGGGCGAGTGGAATAAGCATTACGGCAGCAATGCAACAGAGCGCAAGGTCTACATCGGCAAGGGTGTTAAGTACTTCTCAAAGCTTGGCGTGGCCGAGTTTACTGTTGAGGCTAACACTTTCAAGGTGGGCGATAAGATGCTGATTACAGGTCCCACAACAGGCGTCATGTATGTAACGGCCGATGAGATACACGGCGATAACGGTCCAGTAGAAGTGGCTGAGAAAGGCACTCGCGTGTCGATAGCCGTAACCGATAAAATCCGTCCAAGCGATAAACTCTTTCGCTTAGAACCGGTAGAATAAATCAGGGGGCGCATCACTGCGCCCCCTGATTCTTGTGTTTTCACCAACCAATTACTAATCATTACTTTACTAACAAAAACCTATAAATGTATGAAAAAACTAATTAACTAACCAATCAAATATGCGAATCTAACTATCTATCCTTTTTCCGAGTGCAAAGGTAACACAATCTCCGCAACCCTACAAATCCGTTCAACGAACCGCCCGATTTATTCTGCCAACTGTCACATTTCTTTTTTTTAACGCTTTTCTTGGTTCTAATTCAAACTTATTTTCTATCTTTGCAGCAAAAATAACTGTTTAAATATTACAATGATGAAAAAAGAAGTGATTATTGAGCAAGAGGAACTCGACGAAGAGCTGCTTGACTGCGTTGCAGGTGGAGGTAAGGCTGGTGCGGCAGGTAAGACAGGTAAAGTATCTAAGAAGGTCATAAAATAATATTGTAGTTGTAGCAGCCAAATCAGGCAGTGCTATCGAGTGACCATCTGTGATTCAAGTCTTGATTAAAGGGGTTGTAAAATTTATTCGTGCTTATTGAAATATCTTCCTTGCTCCTTGATTTACAGGCTTGTCTTAGAAATTTTTCTAGTAGGCCTACTAGAAAAATTTCTTTAACGTAGCCGCAAATTTGTATAGCTTTAACTGTCATGCAAAGGTTCTAAAGCACCTGAAGCCACTAAGCGTTTTGGAAATTATTTTCAATAAAAATAGAGTTTTTCAAGATTAACAGATTAACAGTTTGATATTTGCGATTCGAGAAATATTCAAATTAATAGCCATAATTATATTATACATTTATATATAATATAATTATGAATTCTATTTCTGAAAAAATCCATAAATTCCCCAAAACTAACTGTTAAACTGTTAAACTGCAAAAGTATCAACGAGTCTTGTCATGTTGACACACCCTCGATAATATGGGGATTTGTAATCCCCTCGGCATTATAAATGCAGCTGAACTAGTCTAGTGTTCAGAACTAATAAAACATCTTATTTAAAAATGAAAAAATGAAACAGATTGTTCAATTGAATAGTGGGGCGAAGCTTTCGCCTCACTTCACACTTGGCGAGCTGCCCAAGAGCAGCAGTCACCCTGAGATATATAATGTACCTACGCACGAGGCAATAGCCAACCTCAAAAACGTGTGCACATGGCTGGAGGCGCTGCGCTCGCGGTATCATGCCCCCATCATCATCAACTCGGGTTACCGCTCGCCACAACTCAACCGCGTCATCGGCGGGGCGGCTACCTCGAATCACCTCACAGGGTGCGCAGTCGACATCCGAGTGATAGGTATGGAGCAACTGATACGCTACGCAGCGATTTTGCTGGAATTTGCCGATGAAACATATCAGGACTTCGACGAATTGCTGGTGAAAAGAAACAGATTTGGAGCCATTTGGCTGCATTTTGCGGTGCGTTTTCGAGGGAATCGACACAAAGTGTTGTATATCAACGCGTAACAAAAATGCCCTGAATAATTAACGCATTTTAATATGGAATATGTTTGGTGGGATAGGGGATTTTTATTAATTTTGCAGGCAAATTATTCAGTGCTATGACAATAAACGAGATACAAGACGAGATTATCGAGGAGTTCAGCGGGTTCGACGACTGGATGGATAAGTATCAGCTGCTCATTGACTTAGGTAACGAGCAGGAACCGCTCGACGATAAGTACAAGACTGAGCAGAATCTGATAGACGGCTGTCAGAGTCGTGTATGGTTGCAGGCCGACCTGGTGGATGGCAACATCCACTTCAGTGCCGAGAGCGATGCCCTGATAGTGAAGGGTATTGTGGCCCTGCTGATACGCGTACTGAGCGACCACACGCCACAGGAGATTCTGGATGCCGACCTCTATTTTATCGAGGAGATCGGCTTGAAGGAGCACTTGTCGCCTACACGCAGCAACGGACTCCTGGCCATGGTAAAACAAATTAAGATGTACGCGCTTGCATTCAGCAAGAAATAAGAAAAATGAATAACGACCTATGATACAGACAGTAGTAAAGCGCGACGGGCGCATTGTTGGATTTAACGAACAGAAGGTGATGGCCGCCATCCGTAAGGCCATGTTGCATACTGATAAGGGAGAGGACGAGCGCCTGCTCTACCAGATTACCGACCGCATTACCCAGAAGGGCGACGGTCAGCTAACGGTAGAGGAGATACAAGACCTGGTGGAGATGGAGCTGATGAAATCGAGCCGTAAAGACGTGGCTCAGAAGTACATCGCTTATCGCAACCAGCGCTCCATAGCCCGTAAGGCCAAGACCCGCGAGGTGTTCCTCGACATTGTGAACATCAAGAACAATGACGTGACTCGCGAGAACGCCAACATGAATGCCGACACACCTGCCGGCATGATGATGAAATTTGCCAGCGAGACCACCAAACCGTTTGTTGACGACTACCTGCTCTCGGAGGACAGTCGCAATGCCGTAGAGCACAACTACCTGCACATTCACGACAAAGATTACTATCCTACCAAGTCGCTGACCTGTGTGCAGCACCCGCTGGACAACATACTGGAGAACGGATTTACAGCCGGCCACGGTGCATCGCGCGCTGCCAAGCGCATTGAGACAGCCAGCGTGCTGGCTTGTATCTCGATGGAGTGCGCACAGAACGAGATGCACGGCGGACAGGCTATTCCGGCCTTCGACTTCTATCTGGCACCTTACGTACGCATGAGCTACGTTGAGGAACTGAAAGCACTCGAGGAGCTGAACGGCGAGGATTACAAGGAACTGTACGACGAGCCCCTGATAGACTATCTGAGGGCACCGCTCGACGGGCTGCAGGGTAAGGATCGTGCCCGTCAGCACGCCATCAACAAGACCGTGGGCCGCGTGCATCAGGCCATGGAGGCGTTTATCCACAATATGAACACCATTCACTCGCGTGGTGGTAACCAGGTGGTGTTCTCAAGTATCAACTACGGTACCGACACCAGTGCCGAGGGCCGTTGCGTGATGCGCGAGATACTGCTCTCGACCTACGAGGGCGTGGGTAACGGCGAGACGGCCATCTTCCCCATTCAGATATGGAAGAAGAAGCGCGGTGTGAACTATCTGCCCGAGGATCGCAACTTCGACCTGTATCAGCTGGCATGCAAGGTAACGGCACGCCGATTCTTCCCCAACTTCCTGAATCTGGATGCTACTTTCAATAAGGACGAGGACTGGAAGGCCGACGACCCCAAGCGCTTCGTACACGAAGTGGCTACCATGGGATGCCGCACACGTGTGTTCGAGAACCGATTCGGACCAAAGACCAGCATCGGTCGTGGTAACCTCTCGTTCTCGACCATCAACATCGTGAAGCTGGCGCTGGAGTGCCGACAGGAAGTGAGCGGCGAAGAACTGACCGACGAGATTAAGCAGAAGCGCATTGGCCTCTTTATGGCAAAACTCGACAATATGCTGGAGATTACAGCCAAGCAGCTTGAAGACCGCTTTCAGTTCCAGAAGACCGCCTTTGCCAAGCAGTTCCCACTGCTGATGCAGAACCTGTGGATAGGTGCCGACAAACTGAAACCCATGGACACCATCGAGAGCGTGATTAATCAGGGTACGCTGGGTATCGGATTCATCGGACTGGCCGAGTGCCTGGTAGCACTCATCGGCAAGCACCACGGCGAGAGCCAGGAGGCGCAGGAGCTGGGCTTGAAGATAGTAGGATACATGCGTGAGCGCGCCAACGACTTCTGCGAGCGCTACCACCACAACTACTCGGTGCTGGCAACGCCTGCCGAGGGATTGAGCGGAAAGTTCACCAAGAAAGACCGCAAGCAGTTTGGCGTGATACCAGGCGTGACCGATCGCGACTACTACACCAACTCGAACCACGTGCCTGTATACTATAAATGCAGTGCCCGCCACAAGGCAGAGGTTGAGGCGCCCTACCACGATATGACACGCGGTGGACACATCTTCTACGTAGAGATTGACGGCGACGCTACCCACAACCCACAGGTGATTATGAGTGTGGTTGACATGATGGACCAGCTGAACATGGGCTACGGCAGCGTGAACCACAACCGCAACCGCTGTATGGACTGCGGTTACGAGAATGCCGACGACCATCTGGAGAAATGTCCAAAGTGCGGTTCGACCAACATCGACAAGCTGCAGCGCATCACCGGCTATCTGGTAGGTACTACCGACCGCTGGAACAGTGGTAAGCTGGCCGAGTTGAACGACCGTGTGACACACATCGATCACAGCGCACAAGAGCAAGAGTTGTTTTGATTCCGGCAAATAGATACAAATGATTCGAGTACTCGATATTCTTGAAGATACAATGGTGGATGGTCCGGGATTCCGGACCTCCATTTATTGTGCAGGGTGCAATCACAAGTGCCCCGGCTGCCATAACCCACAGTCGTGGGCATTCGATGGCGGGCACGAGATGACCACCCAGCAAATCCTGAAGATTATCATGGACGACCCTTTTGCCAACGTTACTTTCTCGGGAGGCGACCCCATGTATCAGGCGGCCGGATTTGCCGAACTGGCACGCGCCATACATGAGCATACGAATAAGGATATTTGGTGCTATACAGGCTTTCAGTTCGAAAGCCTTATCCAGAGCGATCAGCTAGAGCTGCTAGAGCAGCTAGATGTGCTAGTAGATGGCCCCTTTATCGAAAGACTAAAAGACCCTGACTTGTTGTTCTGTGGTTCATCGAACCAACGGATCATCGACGTTCAAGCTTCGCTCTACCAAGGAAAGGTAGTGCTATGGCGCGAGAACATAAGCATCTAACTTTTTGAGATAGAAATCGCGGAAATCCTTCCAGTGATAATATGGTGCCATGTCAGTAGGCAGGGGCAGGGTAGCCTCGTTCTCATTGAGTAGCACCTTGAAGATAATGTCGTGATCTTTCTTGTTTTTGCGGTAGAACACAAATTGGATGTTGGCCGCCATGGGGAATACCTCGAAATTGATCCAGCCATCTAGGTCGAGGCGTTCCATATCGGTGATTTCGCGGCCGTAGCCGTTCAGATCTAGCAGACAGGCCAGCGGCAGGATGATGGTTTCGTGGCCGAAGCGCAGTGTGGCGCCAGGATGCGGGCGATAGATGCAGCTATCGGCATCCTCGATGATGCGGCGAAGCAGGTTACGCTGGGTGTAAGGCTGCTGTGCACCGTTGTAGGGATTGCAGCCAAAGCTGAGGAACCAGAAGCAGTTGGCCTGTAGCCAGTTGTTATAAAGTTCATCGGGTGTGTACACATCGAACAGATTAAAGTGGTAGCGCATCTCGGTGCCTTGAACGCTCGATGCTATCTTGAAGATGGCACGGTTGAGCTCGAAGGCGTCAATCTCGTGGTTGAAGTAGGCAGTATCGTTAAACAGCTTGGCCATGGCAGGGGTATGCACCTCGTATTTGCTGCAGAACTCGCGGTAAACCTCTTGTGTCTTCTTGGAGTAGCGCTTCTTGTAGAGTGCCGAATCTTGCAGGTTCATGTAGTACATGTCGTGCTGCGAGGCATCGGCGTTAAAGATGAGTCGGGGGTTGTTTCTGGCCAGCTGGAGCAATTCATTCTGCATGGAGAGAATGCAGCGGATGACTACTGTGCTCTTGGCCTCGACCATGGCGTTGCCCTTAAACACATTAGGAAAGCGGTCGTACATGCGTTGGGCTATCTGGCGATGCTGGGCTGCACCCAGTGGCGTAAGGTCGCCGTAGCGCCCTTTAGCCTCGTCGTAAAGTAATTGCAACTCGTTGAAAGTCTGCTCGCCAATATCCGTCAGTTTGCCCAACTTGTGGGCTTTGAGCATGACCTGATAAGGCACATCGTAATCTTTCTGATTGATGAGAAAACGTGAGCCGTGACGGGCATAACTGCTGATATAGAATGGTTTTAAACCGGCAGGCGCAGGGGTTAATGCCCGGGTGGGACCCTGGTAGGCATAATAGTTACTTCCGGCTTTGAGAAAGTCGCGTTTCAGCTGTTCACGAACGTTTTGAGCGTCAATACAGGTTAATGACAGTGCCCAAAGGGCAAATAATACCACTTTTCGCATAAATTTCTCCTTTTTCGGTTGCAAATATACAAAAAAAGCATTATTTTTGCAACAAAATAACGGAATATTATGGCAAAAAATTCAAAATGGCAGGATGAATATTGGTTGCTGCTACTGCAGTTGTACCTTCAGAAGCCTGTTGGTATCAAGCCGATGTACAGTAAGGGGATGGTGGATTTGAGCCTCGAACTGCACATTGCACCAAACATGCTCTTCAATAAGATGTGCCAGATTGCCAACCTTGAAACACCGCGTGTGGAAAGGTTCTGGGAGTTGTATGGTAACAATCCCAAGAAACTGAAGCGTGCCGTGAACCTGCTGCGTGAGATGTGGGGATTCAACAATGCGCTGGAGTTCTACGACGGCGTGGAGACCAACGAGAGTTTTGAAAAGGATTTTAAGCCCATAGCCGACAGCACCGTGCTGACGCCGATGATGCTGACGCTGATACTGGATCTGTACTTTAGACTGACACCCATTACCATGGTGACAGAAACCCCCGAGGTGCAAGAGCTGGCCAAGATGATGAAGATAAAGCCTGAAGAGGTGGTGGAGGTGATGGAGGCGTTTCAGCACTGCGACCCGTACCTGCGCTCGATCTCTGGTCGCTTTGCTTCAGCAAAGAATCGTAAAGAGATGATGATGGGCGACTTGGCGTTGGCCTGTCAGCAGGTATGGCGTAGGTTCGGCAACGCCAATCCCGAAGAACTGGCATCGTATGCCGACCAATTGAAAGAGTACTTTAGGTGAGAAAGTGAGAAGGTGAAAAAGTGAAAAACGAAAATACACAGATACAGGAACAACTACAACAGCAGAAGTTAGGACAGACGTTCTCGCAGCAGCAGTTGTTGCAATCGTCGCTGATAGAACTTCCAGTGGCGCAGTTGGTTGACCGTATCAACACTGAAATGAACGACAATCCTGCCCTGGAGAGTGAATCGCCTTACGATGATAACGACTCGACGCAGGATGTGGATTACAATAACGACGACGCAGATGCGCAGGACGACTTCGAGACGGTCACAGAGCGCGAAGAACGCCAGTCGGCACTCGACGAGGCGCTAAGTGGCATAGGGCGAGACGATGAGGATCTGCCTGTATATCAGAGCGGTAGCTCGTATAGTGAGGAGCGCGAGGAAATAGTCTACGGCGAGACAGAGTCGTTCTACGATCAACTGAAAGAGCAGGTGGGCGAGATGGACCTGACGCCCAAGCAGCGTGACATCATAGAATATCTGATAGGTTCGCTTGATGACGACGGACTGCTGCGCAAGGATCTTTCGATAGTGTGTGATGAGTTGGCCATTTACCATAACATCGACGCTACCGAGAAAGAGATAGAGCGCGTGTTGCTGATGTTGCAGGCTTTCGACCCCGCTGGCATCGGTGCCCGTTCGTTGCAGGAGTGTCTGCTGCTACAGATAGAGCGCCGTGATCCATCGAAGCTGCGCGACCTGATGGAACGCGTGGTGAACAACTATTTCGAGGCGTTTACACGTAAGCACTGGGACAAGATACAAAGCGACCTGGGCTTGAACGATGTGCAGGCAGAGACGCTGTTCCATGAGTTGCGCAAACTGAATCCGCGTCCAGGAGCTTCGCTCGGTGAGGTGGTGGGCAGGAGCATGCAACAGATAACGCCAGACTTTATTGTTGACACGCTGGACGACGGTACCATCACCTTTACGCTGAACAACGGTGAAGTGCCCGAGCTGAAGGTGTCACAATCGTTTGTCGACTCGATGAAGGAGTATCAGCAGAACAAGGATAACTTGAGCAAACAGACTAAGGAGGCCCTGCTATATATCAAGAAAAAGGTGGATGCCGCACAGGGATTTATCGAGGCTGTGAAGGTGCGCCGCCACACGCTGACCATCACCATGCGGGCCATTATCCAGTTGCAACGCCAGTTCTTTCTCGATGGCGACGAGGCATCGCTGCGTCCTATGATTCTGAAAGACGTAGCCGAGAAGGCTGGACTCGACATATCGACCGTCTCGCGCGTGAGCAACTCGAAGTACGCGCAGACACGTTGGGGCACATTCCCGCTGCGCCACTTCTTCAGTGACGGCTACGTGACTGAGAGCGGCGAGGAGCTGAGTACCCGACAGATTAAGGCTGCCCTGCGCGACCTGGTGGATGCCGAGGACAAGCGTAAGCCGCTGAGCGACGATCAGCTGAAAGATCAGCTCGCTGAAAAAGGATTCCCCATCGCACGCCGCACAGTGGCCAAGTATCGCGAACAGTTGGGTATACCCATTGCACGACTAAGAAAATGAGCAGAGAAAAGAATATAATTTTAACGGCAAGAGTGATCAGCATGGTGTTCACACCATTCTATCTGCCCATTGTGGGCTTGATGGCACTCTTCTTCCTGAGCTATCTCAGTCTGATGCCTACGGCCTACAAGTTGCAGGTGCTAACGATGGTGTACTTCTTCACTATCTTATTGCCTACGGTGCTGATTCATCTGTATCGCAAATATCAGGGGTGGAACCTGATAGAACTGGGGCATAAGGAGCGCCGCATGGTGCCTTACGTCATCTCCATTCTCTGCTATTTTTTCTGTGTGTATATCATGGACATGTTGCATATTCCGCACTTTATGGGCACCATCGTTTCGGCTGCACTTGCTATTCAGATTGTGTGCGCACTAGTCAACGTGTGGTGGAAGATATCAACCCATACATCGGCCATTGGCGGTGTGGCAGGTGCGTTGTTCGTGTTCGGTGAGTTTTTTGGATTCAACCCCGTTTGGTGGCTTTGCCTGGTTTTTATCCTAGCAGGCGTGCTCGGCACCAGCAGAATGATTCTACGTCAGCACTCGTTGTCGCAGGTAGTAGCCGGATTCTTGGTGGGAATTATCTGCTCCATCCTTGGGTTGATCTATCTCTAAAATCGTTAAATTGTCAAATCGTAAAATAGTCAAATATATGAAGCCATTAGTAAGTATTATCATGGGTAGCACAAGTGATCTGCCCATCATGGAAAAAGCCTGCAAACTGCTCGACGAGATGCAGGTGCCTTTTGAAGTAAATGCCCTTTCGGCTCATCGTACTCCCGATGCTGTAGAGGAGTTTGCCCGTACCGCTAAGGATCGCGGTATCAAGGTGATTATTGCTGGAGCCGGCATGGCTGCTGCCCTGCCTGGCGTGATTGCTGCATCGACCACTCTGCCCGTTATCGGTGTGCCCATCAAGGGAATGCTCGACGGACTGGATGCCATGCTCTCTATTATCCAGATGCCCCCAGGAATACCTGTGGCTACAGTAGGTGTGAACGGTGCTCAGAACGCAGCTATCCTGGCTGTTGAGATGATGGCACTGAGCGATCAGGACCTGGCACAGCGCCTGGCTGTTTACAAAGGCAATCTGCGTATCAAGATTGAAAAGGCCAACGAGGAACTGGCTGAGATTAAGTATCAGTTCAAAACTAACTAAATATGTACAAAAGAAGATTGTCTTCTGAAACCCGCGTGGGAAACATTGGTATCGGTGGTGAGAACCCCATCCGCATCCAGTCGATGGGTACGGTAGATACCAATAATACCGAGGGGTGTGTGGCTCAGGCCAAGCGCATTATAGATGCTGGTGGCGAGCTAGTACGCTTTACCACCCAAGGTACTCGTGAGGCAGAGAATATGAAGAATATTTCGGCCCAGCTTAAGGCCGACGGCTATAACTCACCACTGGTGGCCGACGTGCATTTTACGGCTCATACAGCTGATGTGGCTGCACAGTACTGCGAGAAGGTGCGTATTAATCCTGGTAACTACGTAGATCCAGGTCGTACGTTCAAGCATCTGGAGTACACTGACGAGGAGTATGCAGAAGAGCTGAAGAAGATTGAGGCCAAGCTGGTGCCATTCCTGAATATCTGTAAGGAACACCACACGGCTGTACGTATCGGTGTGAACCACGGTTCGCTGTCCGACCGCATCATGAGCCGCTACGGCGATACCCCCGCTGGTATCGTAGAGAGTTGTATGGAGTTCCTGCGCATATTTCGTCGCGAGAACTTCAATGACGTGGTTATCTCTATCAAGGCATCAAACACGGTTGTAATGGTAACCACCATGCGACTGCTTGTGGAGACGATGGATAAAGAAGATATGCACTATCCGCTGCACCTGGGCGTGACTGAGGCGGGCGAAGGCGAAGACGGACGTATCAAGAGTGCCGTTGGTATCGGTGCCCTGCTGACTGAGGGCATCGGCGACACCATCCGCGTATCGCTCTCTGAGGAGCCCGAGTGCGAGATTCCCGTGGCTCGCAAGCTGGTAGATATGATTCCTGAGTGTACCAAGTTGCGCGAGGAGGCTCAGGCGAGCATCAAGGATGATACCATCACCCTGAATGTGGATGCACCCGATTGGGAAACATTGCAGCTTAAAGCCGCTATGGCTGTAGGTGCCCTGCTTATCGACCGCAAGGCTACTAAACTGGTTATCACCAGTCCTGCTAGTTATGCTAGTCCGGCTAGTCTTACTAGCCTGGCCGACGCCATTCTGCAGGCAGCCCGCATCAAGTTCACCAAGACTGAGTACATCTCATGCCCTGGTTGCGGACGAACACTGTATAATCTGCAGGAAACCATCGCCAAGATTAAAGCTGCTACCAAGGATCTGGTAGGACTTAAGATTGGTATTATGGGCTGCATTGTAAACGGTCCTGGCGAGATGGCCGATGCCGACTACGGATATGTGGGCGCTGGCAGAGGTAAGATATCTCTCTACAAGGCTAAGGAATGTGTTGAGAAAAACATTCCCGAAGAGGAAGCAGTAGAGAAACTGCTGGAATTGATTCGCAAAGACAGAGCATAACAATAAATCCCGCCGTTTTGGCGGGGTTTATTGTTATTTCTCAAGAATATTCATCAGGTCTTTCATGCCTTCAGAAGCACCTTTCTGTATCTGTGTGACACGTCCGCCAACGTTGATGGGGTTCGGGTCTATCAGATAGATTGGCGCATCGGGACGGGCATAATGCATCAGTCCTGCAGCTGGATAAACCACCAATGAGGTACCGATAATAATCAGGATATCAGCCTCTTGCACCTCTTCGGCGGCAAGGGTGATGTTAGGAACAGCTTCGCCAAAGAATACAATGAACGGACGAAGCAGAGAACCGTCGCCAGCCTTGGTGCCAGGTTCAATCTCGCAATTCTCGGGAGTGAGCTGAATCTGATAGCGTGGGTCATCGACATCGCGACTTGAGCAAACCTTCATCAGCTCGCCGTGCAGGTGGATTACCTTACTTGAACCAGCCATCTCGTGCAGGTTGTCAACATTCTGAGTAACAACCGTCACGTCGTAGTTCTTCTCGAGTTCGGCCACCAGTTTGTGCCCCACGTTAGGCTTTACGTCCCAGCACTTCTTGCGGAGCATATTGTAGAAGTTTGTTACGAGTGTTGGATCTGCCAACCAACCCTCGTGAGTAGCTACTTTCTGAACGGGATAATTCTCCCAAAGACCATCGGCATCGCGGAAGGTTTTTAAGCCGCTTTCTACCGACATTCCTGCACCTGTAAGTACAACAATCTTTTTCATAAGCTATAATTTACGTGTTAATGATGTGCAAATATACGTATTTTTAGACAAAAGAACAAAAGAAACAAAAAAAAATATGTTCTTATGTACTTTTGTCTAAAAAATATTGTACCTTTGCGTCCGATTTTTAAAGGTTACACATTATTAATAAATAGAGAATGGACAAATTAAGTTACGCTTTAGGTCTGGGCATCGGTCAGCAGTTGGCTCAGATGGGTGCTGACAACATCAGTGCCGAGGATTTTGCACAGGCCATCAACGACGTTTTGAAAGGTAATGAGCTGAAGGTTTCACACCGTGAGGCTCAGACTATCGTACAGGATTATTTCCAGAAGCAGGAGCAGAAGCTCCAGGCTGAGCGTGCCGAGAAGGGAAAGGCACATAAGGAGGCTGGTGAGAAGTATCTGGCCGAGAATGCTAAGAAGGATGGTATCGTTACACTGCCCAGCGGTCTGCAGTATCAGGTGCTGAAAGAGGGTAACGGTAAGAAGCCAAGTGCTAAGGATACTGTGATGTGTCACTACGAGGGTACACTTATCGATGGTACCGTATTCGACAGCTCATATCAGCGCGGCGAGCCCGCTACATTCCCACTCCAGCAGGTGATTGCTGGTTGGACCGAGGGACTGCAGCTGATGCAGGAGGGTGCTAAGTATCGTTTCTTCATCCCTTACCGTCTGGCTTATGGCGAGGGTGGTGCAGGTGCTTCTATTCCTCCATTTGCAGCTCTTATTTTCGATGTAGAGTTAATACAAGTAGTTTAAAAATATAAGAAAGCAATGAAAAAGATTTCAATTGTAGCCGTTTTGGCTATCGCTGCTGCTGGTTTCACAGCATGTGGCAATCAGGGCCCAAAAGCCAATCTGAAGACCGACGTAGACACCATGAGCTACGCCATTGGTATGGCTCAGACTCAGGGTCTGAAGGAGTATCTCGTAGGTAGTCTTGATGTTGATACAGCTTACATGGCTGAGTTCATCAAGGGTCTGAACGAGGGTGCAAACGCTGGTGACAACAAGAAGAAGGCTGCTTACTATGCAGGTATCCAGATTGGTCAGCAGATTGCAAACCGTATGCTTAAGGGCATCAACCACGAGGTATTTGGCGACGACTCTACCAAGACTATCTCACTGAAGAACTTCCTCGCTGGATTTATCAGCGGTACTACTGGCAAGAAGGGTCTGATGACTGTTGACTCTGCTCAGATGGTAGCTCAGCGCCTAATTCAGGAAATCAAGGCTAAAGAGATGATTAAGACCTATGGTCCTAACAAGGAGGCTGGTGAGAAGTTCCTTGCTGCTAACGCTAAGAAGGATGGTGTAAAGACTCTGCCTGGCGGTGTTCAGTACAAGGTCATCAAGGAGGGTGCTGGTGCTATCCCTGCTGATACCTCACTGGTAAAGGTACACTACGAGGGTCGCCTGATCAACGATACTGTCTTCGATAGCTCTTACAAGCGTGGCGAGCCTGCTACATTCCGTGCTAATCAGGTTATTAAGGGTTGGACAGAGGCTCTTACTCACATGCCTGCTGGTTCTGTATGGGAGGTTTACATTCCTCAGGAGCTGGCTTACGGTGAGCGTGCCCAGAGTAAAATCGATCCTTTCTCAGCTCTGATCTTCAAGATTGAACTGATTGAGGTTAATCCTAGCAGAAAGTAAATGAAAAAGAATCTGATAATTGCACTCGCCCTTGTGGCGGGTGCTTCTTTGTCTACAGTTGATGCAGCCAAGAAAAAGAAGGTTGTTGTGGTAGAGCAAGCTCCCGTGGTTGAGACTTTCAGCCTGAATAGTGCTTCTGACTCAGTGAGCTATGCAGCTGGTATGTCGGCAACGCAGGGTTTGGTAGAATATCTGCTTCAGCAGAAGGTTGATACAGCCTATATGGCTGACTTCTTGTGTGGTTTCAAAGAGACCGTTGTCAAGGATGCTAACAATCCTAAGGTAAAAGCCTATCTGATGGGTACGTCAATCGCTCAGCAGCTGAAGGAGCGCATGTTGCCCCAATTGGCTGCAGAATTCAAGGATACTCCCGATTCTATCTCTGCCAATGTTTTCTACAAGGGCTTTGTAGCAGGTCTGCTCAAGGACGAAACATTCTTCAAGAGTTCAGATGCCAATGCATTGGTTAGAAGCAAGTCTGAGGCAGCTAAAGCTGAGCGCGAAGAGAGACTCTATGGTGCTAACCGCAGAGCTGGCGAGGAGTTCCTGAAGGAGAATGCTAAGAAGGAGGGTGTGATAGTGCTTCCTAGCGGTCTGCAGTACAAGGTGCTGAAGCAGGGAACTGGTGCTGTTCCTAGTCTGAATGATAAGGTACAGGTGCACTACGAGGGTCGTTTGATTGACGGAACCGTGTTCGATGCATCTAAGAAACATGGTGATGAGCCTACAGAGTTCCGTCCAACCGATGTTATCAAGGGTTGGACTGAGGCGCTCACCATGATGCCGGTAGGTTCTAAGTGGCAGGTTTATATTCCATATGGCATAGCTTACGGAAGTCGTGAGGCTGGTCAGATTAAACCTTACAGTGCTCTGGTTTTTGATATCGAGTTGGTTGGAATCGTTGGTGATAAACCTGCAACTACAAAGAATACAAAAACACAGAAAAAAGCTAAGAAATAAGCAAGTGTGTCACGAAAGTGGCACACTTTTTTAATTTTTTCTCCAAAAAAGTTGCATTATTCAGTAAAAATACTTACTTTTGCTGACAAAATGTAACCAAAAGGAAACTTAATGGAGAAAATTGATTTTCTGGACAAGAAGATTCTTAGTATTCTTTCCAAGAATGCGCGTATTCCTTTCAAGGATGTAGCCGCAGAGTGTAACGTATCGCGAGCCGCTATCCACCAGCGTGTTCAGCATCTGATTGATGCCGATGTGATAACTGGTAGTGGTTTCGATGTTAATCCAAAGAGCTTAGGTTATTCTACCTGTACTTACGTAGGTATCAACCTCGAGAGGGGTTCTATGTATAAAGAGGTGGTAGAGCGCTTAAAGCATATCCCTGAGGTGGTGGAATGTCACTTCACCACTGGCCCGTATACGATGTTGGTTAAACTCTATGCTAGAGACAACGAGCAACTGATGGAGTTGCTGAATGGCAAACTGCAGGGCACTCCCGGCGTTGTTGCCACAGAGACTCTGATCTCGCTGGAGCAGAGCTTGAAGCGTGAGATACCCATCGTGCTCGACGAAGAAGATAAGAAACTATGAGCAGATTTGACCTCCAGTCTCATCTGGATGACGTTTATTCCCACTATCCTGAGGCCGATAAACGTCCTGTTATTGGTATAACTGGTAACTATGAAGATCTTACCTGTAAGTTAGGTCGTGGCTATTATCAGTCGGTAGTCGAGGCGGGTGGTGTGCCCGTAGTGATTCCGCCTGTAGCTGATAAGCATGTGATTATTAATACTTTGGAGCATATCGATGCCCTGATTTTGAGCGGTGGTGGCGATATCAACCCGTTGTGGGCTGGCGAGGAGCCATCGCCCAAGCTTCATGGTATCAATCAGGAACGCGATCTGCCAGAGTTGCTGATAGCCCGATTGGCTTACAATCGTCAGATTCCGATGCTAGGTATCTGCAGGGGTATTCAGACGTTGGCAACAGCCTTTGGAGGTAAGGTGAGTCAGGATATCAGCGATGTGGCAACCATCAAACATTCACAGGATGCCGATCGTTCAGAGGCTACACATAGCGTCACAATCGACGAGGATTCCACCTTATTTAATATATATAAGGAAGAAAAAGTGATGGTTAACTCGTTCCATCATCAGGCTGTGGCTGAGGCTGGCGACAAATTCAGAGTTGTAGCTAAGTCGGCTGATGGTATTATCGAGGCCATTGAGAGCGCGGAGTTTAAGTCCATACTTGGTGTTCAGTGGCATCCGGAGTGTTTGGAAGAAGGACTGCCCTTGTTCCAGTGGCTTGTTGCTGAGGCTAAGAGTTATCGTGAGGCTCACAGAACCCACAATAGAGTGTTGACTCTTGACACCCATTGTGATACGCCGATGTTCTTTCCACAAGGCATTCACTTCGATCATCGCGATAGAAAGATACTAGTTGATTTGCACAAGATGACCGAAGGTTGTCAGGATGCTACTATCATGGTGGCCTATCTGCCTCAGCCCACAGATAATCCAAGGGATTTTGCTGATAGCATTTTCGATCAGATTGAGGTCATCGTCAGTCAGAATAGTGATTATATCCGTATCGCCAGCACGCCTCACGACCTGTGGATGAACAAACACATGGGCTTGAAGAGTATCATGCTGGGTATCGAAAATGGTATCGCCATCGATGGAAAGCTGGAGAATCTTCAGCATTTTGTGGATAGAGGCATTGTGTATATGACACTCTGTCATAATGGTGATAACGATATCTGCGATTCTGCTTCGAAAACACAGCATACCCATCATGGTGTGAGTGCGTTTGGCGAACAGGTGATTAAGGAGATGAACCGCCTGGGAGTGCTGGTAGACATGAGTCATGCTGGTGAGGAGAGTTTTTATCAGGCTTTGGAAATCAGTAGCATGCCAATTGTTTGTAGCCATTCTTCTGCTCGTGCACTCTGTGATCACCAACGTAACCTGACAGACGACCAGATGCGTGCCCTTGCCAAGAATGGCGGTGTAGCTCAGACTACCATCTATCACGGTTTCCTTCGTAAAGAAGGCGAGGCAACCATCAACGATGTAATAGCTCATCTGGAGCATGCCATCGATGTGATGGGTATTGACCACGTAGGTCTTGGAACAGATTTTGATGGCGATGGTGGTGTAAGAGGTCTCGCTAACTCGTCGGAATTGATAAATTTCACACGAAGATTACTGGCTCGTCGTTTCAGCGAGCAGGATATCCAGAAAATCTGGGGCGGTAATTTCCTGCGAGTGATGGAAGAAGTGCAAAGGAAGTGAATTGTGAATAACGAATAGTGAATAGTGTGATGATTGTAAATAGAAAGAATATAAAGAGATGTGTGAATTTTGTGGGCGTGATACTATTCACTATTCACTATTCACTATACACTGTCTCTTGTGGTAATCTACGAAAGCAAACAACCGATGAGTCGGCTTCGATGCAACCCGTTGGTCCTGCTTTTTGTGCAGACAGTGCTTATCAGTATTGTCAAGCTCAGTGTGATTTTGGACCACGTACCATGAACAGCAAGGCTCACGATGGTTGTGAGCAGTGGGTTATCTCTAAGTTCAAAGGTTTCGGACTGGATGTTATCCCTCAGAAGGCTGTACTTAAAGGCTACGACGGCACATCGCTTAACAGCACCAATATTATTGCCAGCTATCGTCCTGATCTCAAAGAACGTATTTTACTCTGTGCCCATTGGGACAGTCGCCCTTGGGCTGATAACGATCCTGACGAGGCCAATCACAAAACGCCCGTGATGGCTGCTAACGATGGTGCATCAGGTGTGGCTGTGATGCTTGAGGTGGCTAGGCTGATAAGCAAAGATACGCTTCAGATGGGTGTTGACTTTATCTGTTTCGATGCCGAAGACTGGGGTGTGCCTCAGTGGAGCGATGCTAATTACGATGGTAATACTTGGGCGCTTGGTTCTCAGTATTGGTCAGCCAATCTGCATAAGAAAGGATATAAAGCGCGTTTTGGAATCCTGTTGGATATGGTTGGCGGACTAGGTGCCCAGTTCTATAAGGAGGCTCTTTCTGTTCAGTATGCCAGCAATATTGTTGACAAGGTGTGGCGTGCTGCTCAGGTTGTGGGCTATGGTAGCTTCTTCCCAACTCAGATAGGTACAGGCGTTACCGATGATCATGTGCCTGTAAACACCAAGGCTAAGATCCCAACTATCGATATCATTCCATATTATCCAAACTGTGAGCAGAGTAGCTTTGGTCCTACCTGGCATACCATCAACGATGATATGGAGCACATCGATAAGAATACCCTACAAGCTGTAGGGCAGACTCTTATCCAAGTTATTTATTCTGAGAAGTAATCTTTATTTGGGTTGCTCGGCTTCTAATTTCTCTACTGCTCCTGTAAGGGGGTGTAGGCGTAGTCGGGTGGTGTAGCGCTTGTTAAACAAGGCACCGCTTAACAACTCTACATTTCCGAATTGTGGGGCGGGAAACTCGCTTGCTACTATCTGAGCCTTTGCGTCAAAGATGGTAGAACGCATCTTTCCAGGAATATTCACATAGATACCTGAAAGCTGAGGCTTTATTGCCTTTTTTGGATCAGCAGGTGCAGGTGCTGCAACTGTTTTCAAGTCCTCTATATTAATATAATAAGGTGTACCTGAAAGGTCATCGTTGTCTACAAGTCCGTAATCCGATGAGATGCGGAACAATACATCGCGCTTTACAGGTTTGTTTACCACATAGGTTAGAGTGTATGTGGTCGTATCGCTTACTGTTACACCAGTAAACAAGCTGGTAAGCGCGTCATCTTGTGTAGTCAGTTCCTGTAACATCAGTCTCAGCTGCTCGCCATCCTTGGGCATGAAGTCGGCCTGACCTTTGGCCAGCATACCGCGACTCTCGCGAATCTCATAAATCTCCTGGGCAGTCAGTTCGGCCATCTTCGATGTGCTTCCTGCTGAAAGAATCTCCTCGCTTAGATATGATTTCGGCGATTTGGTGATGGGCGCAATTCTGCGCTCATTAACTTTTTTAGTTGCAGCCTGCTGCTTGATATCCTGATTGATTGCCAGCAGGATGCCTTCATCAGAAAGTCGCACGTTGCATGCAGAGGTTCTGGCGTCGTATTTTACAGCATAGCACTTGGATGTATCTGCAACTGCAAAAGGCTCCTGAAGTATTGAAATCAGGCGATACTTTGTTGATGGAGTAGAAGAAACATCCTTGATACGCAGGTATTTCTCTGAATACTTACAGAATTCTCCTGGTGTATATGTGGTTTTCTCTATCTGTAGTGTTATACGGATAGCTGTCTTGGGCAGATAGTATACTGCCCCCTCGCTAGTAACCCCTGGCTTGTAGTTGCTGATAACCGTTTGAGCCAATGAACTGGCTGTGCCTAATGTAAAGGCTATTAATAAAGCAAATATATTTTTCATTCATTTAGTCGTTTAAATGCGTAAGGCAGATTCTGAATCAAATCGCTGGCAATCACGCTCTCTTCGCCTAATTCGCGGGCAGCAATGTCGCCTGCCAATCCGTGCAGATACATACCTACTATACATGCATTCTCCTGATTGTATCCTCGAGCCAGAAGTCCTGTGATGATACCCGTTAGTACATCGCCGCTACCTGCGGTAGCCATTCCGGCGTTACCTGTTGAGTTAAAGATTATATGTCCGTCTGGCAGGCAAAGCGAGGTGTGATGTCCCTTTAGCAGAATATATCCCTGGATGCGTTCGGCCAAGTCGCGAGCCTTCATCAGGCGCTCAAAACTGTCGTTTGAGTGACCTTCCAGTCTGTCGAACTCCTTGGGATGTGGCGTCATGATGATTCCCTTTGGCAGTTGTTGAAGCCATGCGCGATGGTTAGCCAGAATGTTGATGGCATCAGCATCTATGACAGTTGGGCATTGGGTGCGACGCAACTGGGCAATGATGGCGATAGCAGTCTGCTCGCTAGTGCCTAATCCAGGGCCTATCCCTAAAGCGTTGAAATCCTCGGTATCTACTGCTTCCGAGAATGTGGTTTCTTCTCTGTCAAACTGGATGATGGCCTCAGGAACGCTAATTTGGAGTATGGTGCTGTTACGTTTGGGTGTGTGGGTAGTAACCTTTCCTGCTCCAACGCGAAGACAGGCCTTGGTTGCCAGAACCGAAGCGCCACACATGCCGTAACTACCCGCAATAATCAGTGCATTACCCATTTTCCCCTTATGGGCAAATGGGTCGCGTTTCAGAATGCGAGGACGTACGTCGTTTTCCTCGAGTAGTGTGTAGTTAGCCTCTATTTTCTCCATCCCCTGTTTGCTCAGGCGAATGTCGAGTATTTTCAGTTGTCCGATGTACTGCTGATTCTCTGGGAACAAGAACGATAACTTAGGTAGCTGGAGTGTCAATGTCATGTTGGCATGGATGATGTTGGCTTTCACATTATATGTGTTGTCCTCGGTCATCAGTCCCGATGGTACATCGATACTTACTACCTGAGCATGCGACGCGTTGATATATTTCACTAGTGATGCAAATCCGCCTGCCAAAGGCTTGTTTAGGCCAGAGCCAAACAGACCGTCAACAACCAACATACCTTCTCCCAACTGTGGTGGCTCAAACTCCTGAGTAACTTCAATCAGTGCTTTCGAGCGTTTCTCAATTAGGCGTTTCTTGTTTGCCAGACAGTCTTCTGAAAGATGGTCGGATATATTAAAAAGGTAGGCTTTTACATCATAGTCTTTCTCGACAAGCATTCTGGCCACAGCCAATGCATCGCCACCATTATTCCCTGGGCCAGCAAATATGATAACTGGCGTGTTGTTCCTCCAGTTATCTGTAATGGCTTGTGTCAGGGCTTTGGCGGCTCGCTCCATCAAATCGATCGACTTAATGGGCTCGTTCTCTATGGTGAATTTGTCCAATTCATGGACTTGCGCACTCGTAAATATCTTCATAATGGTGCAAAAATACGAAAAAATTGCTAATGAATGACAGAGTTTGGCAGATTTTTTGTAATTTTGCACAAATTTTTAATTCTTTCAGCGTATGAGCATCGTTAAGTTAAAGGATAAATCGTTCAAAATCTCTATCACAGAGGCAGAGATCAAGGAGCGTATAAAGGCTGTAGCCCAGCAGATGAGCAAGGACTTGGAGGGTAAGAATCCATTGCTGCTTGGCGTGCTGAATGGTTCGTTTATTTTTGCTGCCGATCTGATGCGCGAGATGACTATCCCATGCGAGATATCGTTTGTTAAGCTGGCTTCTTATCAGGGAACCACTTCGACAGGCAAGATTAAAGAGGTATTTGGCATTAACGAGGATCTTACCAACCGTACCATTGTTATCGTGGAGGATATTGTGGAGAGCGGTCTCACCATGAAACAGATGATAGAGTCGCTGGGTACACGTAATCCTGCAGCGATATATATCTGTACGCTTTTCTTTAAGCCATGTAAGCTGAAGGAAGATATACATCCTGAATATGTGGCATTTAGCATTCCCGATGACTTCATTGTGGGTTACGGACTAGACTACGATCAGCAGGGAAGAGGCCTGAAGGATGTTTACACAATTGTAGAATAGATAAAACTTAATCAAAACTAAATATCAGGATAATGAAGAATATCGTTATTTTTGGTGCTCCCGGCTCAGGCAAGGGAACACAGAGTGATAAGATGATTGAGAAGTACGGACTGAACCACATCTCAACTGGTGACGTGCTTCGTGGTGAAATCAAGAATGGTACAGAACTGGGTAAGACCGCTGCCAGCTACATCGAGAAGGGCCAGCTGATTCCCGACGACCTGATGGTCAGCATTCTTGCCTCTGTTTATGATAGCTTCGGACGCGATAGCAAGGGCGTTATCTTCGATGGCTTCCCCCGCACTATCCCACAGGCTGAGGCTTTGAAGAAAATGCTCGACGAGCGTGGCGACAAGGTGGCTGCTATGATTGAGCTTGATGTTCCTGAGGACGAACTGATGAAGCGCCTCATTCTTCGTGGACAGCAGAGCGGACGCGCTGACGACAACGAGGAGACTATCAAGAAGCGCCTTGTAGTATACCACTCTCAGACTATGCCTCTCATTGAGTGGTACAAGAAGGAGGGTGTTCACTATCATATCGACGGTCTGGGCGAACTGGATCGCATCTTTGCAGATATTTGTAAAGTTATTGATAATATCTAGTAGAACTAGCAAAACTAGTAAATCTAGAAAAAATGGAGAGTAATTTCGTAGACTACGTTAAGATTTACTGCCGCTCTGGTAAGGGTGGAAAAGGCAGTATGCACTTGCGCCATGTAAAGTATAATCCTAATGGCGGTCCTGATGGTGGTGATGGTGGAAAAGGCGGAAGCATTATTCTGCGTGGAAACCATAACTACTGGACTCTGCTCCATTTGAAATATGAGCGCCATATCTTCGCTGAACATGGAGGTAATGGTGGTCGCGACAAGTGTCACGGTACTGATGGAAAGGATGTTTATATCGACGTGCCTTGCGGTACTGTGGTCTATAACGCCGAAACGGGTAAATATGTCTGCGATGTTACATACGATGGTCAGGAAGTTCTTTTGCTGAAGGGTGGTCGAGGTGGATTGGGTAACTTCCAGTTCCGCACCTCAACCAATCAGGCTCCACGCTATGCGCAGCCTGGTGAGCCTATGCAGGAGATGACCATTATTCTTGAATTGAAACTCTTAGCTGATGTGGGCTTGGTAGGTTTTCCTAATGCAGGAAAATCTACCTTGGTCTCATCGCTTTCTAATGCTAAACCCAAGATAGCTAATTATCCATTTACCACGATGGAACCCTCACTTGGTATTGTGGGCTATCGCGATAATAAGTCGTTTGTGATGGCTGATATCCCTGGTATTATCGAGGGTGCTTCTGAGGGTAAAGGCTTGGGACTCAGGTTTTTGCGCCATATAGAGCGAAACTCGCTGTTGCTCTTTATGGTACCTGGCGATACCGATGATATTAAGCGAGAATATGAAATTTTGCTCAATGAGCTTGCTCAGTTCAACCCAGAGATGCTTGATAAGCATCGCGTTCTGGCAGTAACCAAATGCGACCTTCTCGACGAAGAGTTGATCGAGATGCTGAAGGAGACTCTGCCAAGCGATCTTCCCGTGGTGTTTATCTCGACTGTAACAGGTTTTGGACTCGACGAACTCAAAGATGTGCTTTGGAGCGAACTTAACTCCGAAAGCAATAAGCTCAATGTAATTACCTCCGAGGACTCTCTGGTACATCGCGACAAGGATATGAGTGTTTTTGCTCAGGAACTTGCCGATGAGGGTGAAGATGAGGACATAGAGTACATTGATGGCGACGAAATTGAGGATTTGGACGATTTCGAGTTCGAAGAACTTGGTGACGAAGATTAACGTTACGCAAGTTTTTTTGCGATTTTTTTAAAAAGTTGTCGATTTATAACATTAAATCGAATATTTTTCCTATCTTTGCAGCGAAATTTAAACAATCCGGTTTTATTCCGATTAATTAATTAATTAAAACAGTTAAAAGTTTATGCAGAAAAGATTGCTCTTTCTGATTTCATTAATGTTAACTTTTTCATTAACATTGATGGCACAAGTCACAACCTCAAGTATGGCTGGTAAGGTGACCCTCAACGATGCAAATGGTGAGGATGTCATTGGTGCTACAGTTGTGGCTGTACACAAACCTTCTGGTACTCGTTACACCGCAGTTACCAATGTAAATGGACGTTATACCTTGACTGGTATGCGTACTGGTGGCCCTTATGAGGTCGAGGTTTCATACATCGGCTTCCAAACAAAAAAGTACACTGACATCCAGTTGGCTCTGGGTCAGACAAGTGTTCTCGATGTACAACTCTCTGAAGGAAGCGAAATGCTTAAAGAGGTAGAGATCGTAGCTTCAGCTCGTAACACTATGCGCTCTGATCGTTCAGGTGCCGTTACAAGTCTTAATGGCGCCCAGATGGCAGCAATTCCAACCATTGGCCGTTCAATGACAGACATCATGAAGATGACTCCACAGAGTAGCTCTGCAGGAGGTATGGCAATAGGTGGTGGTAACTACCGTCAATCAAGCATCACAGTCGATGGTGCTGCATTCAACAACGCCTTTGGTTTGGGTTCAAGCCCACTGCCTGGTGGAGGTACTCCTATCTCTCTTGATGCTTTGGATCAGATGACTATCTCTATTACTCCATACGACGTACGTCAGAGCGGATTTACTGGTGGTGGTATCAATGCTGTTACCAAGAGTGGTACCAACGAGTTCAAAGGTAGCCTCTATACCTACATCACAAGTACATCTCTGAAAGGTAACCGTGTAGGAAATACTGTATTCGCTGTAGATAATGGCCATAACGATACCTATGGTATTTCACTTGGTGGTCCTATCATTAAGGATAAGTTGTTCTTCTTCGTTAATGGTGAATATGAGGATAATTTGACAGCTGGTCCTGAAGCTCGTGCTGGTGATGGTTCTGTTCCTTATACCAACACTAATCGTCGCCCACAGATTGATGAGCTTGAGAGCCTGTCAACCTATATGCAGAATACCTATGGCCTTACTACAGGTCCTTGGCAGGGCTTCAACGTGAAGACTCCAGCTTACCGTATTTTGGCTCGACTTGACTGGAATATCACTGATAACCACAAGTTCAACATTCGTTTTACCAAGTCTAACCGTAAAAGTTCTAGTGGCGCATCTTCATCTCGTTCTATTGGTAGCAATCAGGCAAATGCCATTTATGGTGGAAACCAGAATACCTATGGTAGCGGAACCTACTATGGCATGAGTTCTCTCTCAAGTCGCTATTATGCAGAGTATCGATTCACTTCGTTCGCAGCTGAGTTGAACTCTAAGTTCGGAAAGCTGAACAATACTCTTCGTGGCACTTATTCTTTCCAGGATCAGCCTCGTTCTACTGAGTATAACGATGCTGCCCCTGTTGTAGAAATTCTGATGAACGATGGTCAGAACCACTATCCTTCTTGGGCTCTGATGGGTGATGTATTCACTTATGGAAACCTGGCACAGACCAAGAATACTGTTATTACTGATGAGATTAATATAACACTTGGCAAGCATAACCTGTTTGGTGGTTTGCAGTTTGAGCACAACTTCGCAGCTAATGGATATGCTCAGGCAGCTGCAGGTTACTATGCTTTTGAGGCTACACCTGATGAAGTAGCTGTAGGAAACTGGAGTGCTGTATTCTCACGTGCTCCTCGCCTGTTTGGTATTACCTATGGTAACAATGATGCTCACTCGATGTTTACATCAAAGATGAATACCAACCAGTGGTCTCTTTACTTCCAGGATAATATGAGCCTGAGCGACCGTTTCCGTATGTCGGTAGGTGTTCGCTTTGAGCTTCCTTCTTATCCTTCACTGAAGGACAACTTCAATGAGGGTTACTATAATCTTGACTTTGGTGGTAAGCACTTCCGCACTGATAATGTGCCCAATAATAGCATTAGCTTCTCACCACGTGTTGGTTTCAACTGGGATATCACTGGTGACCGTAAATATATCCTCCGTGGAGGTACTGGTTTGTTCGTAGGTCGTATGCCATTCGTATGGCTTGTTTCTTCTGTAGGTAACTCTGGTATGGGTCAGACTTCATATGTAGCAACCGCAAGTAATGGTAAAAAAATGCCAACGTTTACTATGAATCAGGAGGATATGTTGAAGCAGATAAATGCTACTAGCTCTACTTCAATTCCTGGCAACCCCACAATCCTGAGCGAGGATCTGCGCATGCCTAAGACTTGGAAGGCATCACTGGCATTCGATGCTAAGTTGCCATATGATATCGACTTCACTGTTGAAGGTATCTATAACAGAGATTTGAATCCAGTTGTAGTATCTAATGCTAACGTTTATTGGGATGGTACTTCAACCATTGACCTTGGTCACGGCGATGTACGTCATAAGATGTCTACCTACAATAGCCAGAGTGCTTACGTGCTCGAGAATGCTGGTTCAAAGGCTTACTATGCTTCTTTGAGCTTCCAGCTCCATAAGGCTTTCGACTTTGGTCTCGACCTCAATGCTAGCTACACTTTCTCTAAGGCAAAGAGCTATACCGAGGGTATTGGCGACCAGGTATCGTCTGCTTATAACAACTATCGTAACTCTATCCATGCTGTTAACGATAATGAGACTGGTTATGCTACATACGTAGCTCCTAACCGTCTGCTTGTATCAGCTAGCTATAAGCTTAAGGAGTCAAAGAATGCTACTTCAACATTCAGCCTCGTATACGATGGTTATCAGTATGGTTATCTGGGTAGCTATTCTTACAGTCGCTACTCATATATTTTCAGCAGCAACGTAAACAACGATCCTTCAGCACCTGGCAACCTTATCTATGTACCAGCTTCTCGTCAGGAGCTCAACAACTGGGACTTCAAGGAGGGTAAGGTTGATGGAGAAGTTTATACTGCTGATATGCAGCGTGATGACTTCTGGTCATTCATTCAGCAGGATAACTACTTGAAGAATCGAACAGGACAGTATGCAGAGCGTGGTGGCGCTAAGATGCCTTGGCATCATCAGCTTGACTTCCGTTACCTGCGTGATATGAATGTTACTATTGGTAAGACCAAGCATAGCTTGCAGCTGGGTATGGACGTAGAGAACCTGCTTAACTTCCTCTGCAAGGACTGGGGCCTCTACAAGCAGATTACAGGTAACACCCTGTTGTCATATGATGCTAAGACCCAGCAGTATTCATATAACCTTGTTAATGGTGCACGTCACCTCACTACATCTCAGAACTATGAGTCGACAGCATCTACTTACCGCATTATGTTTACACTTCGTTACCTCTTCAACTAAGGTTTCGAATATACTCAATAATAATTCCGCTCCTCGATACTACGAGGGGCGGAATTTTCTTTATAGTGATTAAAATATTCCCACCTTGGGAACGTTTTGTTCCCAGGTTGGGAATGAATTGTTCCCAAGTTGGGAATAAATTTTCATTAGTTGGGATTAAAGTATTCACCTCTCCATCATCTTGAGAGATAGATGAGAGATTAAAGTAATCTCTCATTGCTTGAAACGCCTTTGTATAAAGGGCTTTTGAGAGATTTGTTGAGAGATGAGGCTAAAAATTAAAAAGTTTTTCTATTTTTCTATTCAAAAAGCTTGCAAACCTTTGTTTTTTTTTGTATCTTTGCCCCGTAAGTCTAATAAAACCGATTGACAATGAAGAGATTACTAACATTAGCGGTTGCCTTTTTGACTATTTCGCTTAACGTTTTGGCTCAGGTTACTACCTCTGGTATCACTGGCGCAGTTATGGCTGGTGGCGAGGAAGCTATCGGAGCAACAGTTACTGCCAAGCATGTTCCTTCGGGTTCAGTATATCGTGCTGTTACAAATATCGACGGCCATTACACCATCACTGGTATGAAAGCTGGCGGACCTTACGAGGTGGAGATATCGTATATCGGATTCCAGACAGCTAGGTTCACAGATATTCAGTTGGCATTGGGACAGAATGCCGTTGTTGATGCGACACTGAGCGAAGGCTCGGAGATGATACAGGAGATTGTGGTAACTGCCAAGGCCAACAATACCATGCGTAGCGATCGCTCTGGTGCTGTGACTAATCTGAATGCCAGTCAGATGGCCGCTGTGCCTACTATCGGACGCTCGATGACCGACTTGATGAAGATGACGCCACAGTCTAGTTCTGCCAGCGGAATGGCTATTGGTGGTGGTAACTATCGCCAGTCGTTTGTTACCATCGATGGTGCTTCGTTCAACGACTCGTTTGGTATGGAGCCATCGCCGCTGCCTGGTGGCGGTACGCCTATCTCGCTCGAAGCTCTCGACCAGATGACGGTTTCTGTAACCCCATACGATGTGCGTCAGAGCGGTTTTACTGGTGGTGGCATTAATGCTGTTACCAAGAGTGGAACCAATACCTTTAAAGGTATGGCTTATACCTTTCTCACAAGTTCGGGCTTGAAAGGTAATAAGATTCGTTCTACCGAATTGCATTTGCCTAAAGGACATAACAGTACCTTTGGCTTGAGCATTGGCGGTCCTATTGTGCAGGATAAACTCTTCTTCTTTGTTAATGCCGAGTATGAGGATAATGTAACTGCAGGCCCTGCCGTTCAGGCTGGAAATGGCTCTACGCCTTATACAGCTACCAATCGTCGTCCAAGGCTTTCTGAGCTGGAGAGCCTGTCGAACTATCTGCAGAACACTTATGGCATAACCACAGGGCCTTGGCAGGATTATAATCTCAAGACACCGGCTTATCGCGTTCTGGCTCGCTTGGACTGGAACATCAACGAGGATCATAAGTTTAATGTGCGCTTCACCAAGTCGAACCGTAAGGAGGCTAATCCTGCATCGGCCTCGCGTAGCATTGGTAGCAATCGCACCTCTATTATATATGGGGGCAACCAGAACTCGTATGGCGGCAATACCGACTATGGTATGTCGTCGCTCTCCAGCCGTTATATGACTGAGTTCCGCTTTACCTCGGTAGCAGCTGAGTTGAACAGCAAGTTCGGCAAACTGCACAATACCCTGCGCGGTACCTATTCGTATCAGGATCAGCCGCGTAGCAACGAGTATGGCGTGAGTGTACCGGTGGTAGAGATAGTGATGGACAACGGACAGGGGCTCTATCCCTATTGGGCATTGACGGGCGATCTGTTTACATACGGCAATGTGGCACAGACTAAGACAACGGTAATTACGGACGAAATAAACATCATGCTGGGTAAGCACAACCTGTTTGGTGGACTCCAGTATGAACACGACTGGGCTGCCAATGGCTATGCCCAGGCTGGTGCAGGCTATTACGCTTTTCAGGCTACGCCCGAACAGGTGGCTGCTGGCGATTGGGCAAGCGTGTTCAAGCCCGAGAATACCCGACTGTTTGGTATCACCTATGGTAATACCCCCGACCACTCTCATTTTGTGGCAAAGATGAGCACCAACCAATGGTCGCTCTATTTCCAGGATAATATGAGTTTGTCCGATCGCTTCCGTCTGTCGCTTGGTGTGCGCTTTGAGCTGCCTTCGTATCCCAGTTTGAAGGATAATTTCAACGAGGAGTACTATAAGATTGATTTCGGTGGCAACCACTATCGTACTGACAACGTGCCCAAGGCCAGCATCTCGGCTTCGCCTCGTGTGGGATTCAACTGGGATATCACCGGCGAACAAAACATCATCCTGCGTGGAGGTTCGGGCTTGTTCATAGGTCGTCTGCCTTTCGTTTGGCTGATTTCGGCTGTAGGCAACTCAGGTATGGGTCAGACATCGTATATCGCCTCGCAAACCAAGGGTATCATCCCAAGCTTTACTACCAGTCAGCAGGACATGCTGCAGCAGATTGGTGCCCAGAGCAAGATTAGTGTACCCAGCAGCGCTACCATCCTGAGCGATGATCTGCGTATGCCAAAAACGTGGAAGACCTCACTGGCAGTAGATGCCAAACTGCCTGGTGACATCGATTTCACCCTTGAAGGAATTTATAACAAGGACATTAATCCTGTTGTGGTGGCCAACCGCGATATCTATTGGGACGGCTCGTCGACCATTGATCTGGGGCATGGCGATGTACGCCACAAGATGTCGTACTACGATGCCAACTCATCGGCCTATGTGCTCGAGAATGCAGGGCATAAGGCCTATTACGTGTCTTTGACAGCCCAGTTGCGCAAGAAGTTCGACTTCGGCCTCGACCTCTCGGCCAGCTATACATTATCAAAGGCCAAGACCTACACTGATGGTATCGGCAATCAGGTGGCTTCGGCCTACAACAACTATCGCAACTCGGTGAATGCAGTAAACGATAACGAGTTGGGTTATGCTACCTATGTAGCCCCTAACCGTCTGTTAATCTCGGCCAGCTACACGCTCAAGGAGTCGAAGAATGCCAGTTCGCACTTCTCGCTTGTCTACGATGGTTATCAGTACGGCTTCCTTACTGAGTATGCTTTCAGCCGTTTCAGCTATATCTTCTCGGCCAATGTGAATAGCGATGCCCTGGCTCCTGCTAACTTGATTTATGTGCCGGCTTCGCGTAAGGAACTGGATAGCTGGAATTTTGCCGAAAGCACCTATGGCGCCAACCATCAGGTATACACTGCCGATATGCAGCGCGACGACTTCTGGGCATACATCCAGCAGGATGACTACCTGAAGAACCGCACAGGACAGTATGCCGAGCGAGGCGGTGCCAAGATGCCTTGGCATCATCAGATAGACTTTAAGTTTGAACACGATATGAGCCTGAACTTCGGCAAGACCAAGCACACCCTCCAACTGGGGGTAGACATTCTGAATCTGCCCAATTTCCTTAACAAGAGGTGGGGACTGTACAAGCAGGTTACCGAGACGTCGCTCTTGTCGTATAATCATGGCAAGTACACCTATAATACGGTGAATGGCGAACGCCATCTGACGACATTCTCCGACTTCCTCGGTTTGCAGTCTACTTATCAGATTATGTTCACAATACGCTATCTGTTCAACTAAATCAAGTTAATCCTCGCCTCAAGGCGGGGATTTTCTATGATTTTTTGTTAATTATCAACTATCAATTATCAATTATCAATTAAATTGTGTACCTTTGCAACCAAAATTGTAAAATAAACGTTTATTATGGCACAGGAAGATGTATTTAAGAAAATCGTAAGCCACTGCAAGGAGTATGGCTTTGTATTCCCTTCAAGTGAGATTTACGATGGTTTGGGAGCCGTTTACGATTACGGACAGAATGGTGTTGAGTTGAAGAATAACATTAAGCAGTATTGGTGGAAGGCTATGACAATGCTTCACGAGAACATCGTAGGTATCGACAGCGCCATCTTTATGCACCCCACTATATGGAAGGCTTCTGGTCACGTTGATGCCTTCAATGATCCCCTGATTGATAACCGCGACTCTAAGAAGCGCTATCGTGCCGACGTGCTGATCGAGGATCAGATTGCCAAGTACGACGAGAAGATTCAGAAGGAAGTAGAGAAGGCTCGCAAGCGCTTTGGCGACAGCTTCGACGAGGCTAAGTACATGGAGACCAGCGAGCGCGTGAAGGAGACTAAGGAGAAGCGCGATAACCTGCACGCCCGTTATGCTGAGGCTATGCAGGGTCCAGACCTCGAGGCTCTGAAGCAGATTATCCTCGACGAGGAGATTGTTGACCCCATCAGCGGAACTAAGAACTGGACCGACGTTCGTCAGTTCAACCTGATGTTTGCTACCGAGATGGGAGCCAGCGCCGATGCTTCGATGAAGGTTTACCTGCGTCCTGAGACTGCTCAGGGTATCTTTGTGAACTACCTGAACGTACAGAAGACCGGTCGTATGAAGATTCCTTTCGGTATCGCTCAGATTGGTAAGGCTTTCCGTAACGAGATTGTAGCCCGTCAGTTCATCTTCCGTATGCGTGAGTTCGAGCAGATGGAGATGCAGTTCTTCGTAGCTCCTGGTACTGAGCTCGAGTGGTTCCCCAAGTGGAAGGAGACTCGTATGAAGTGGCATCAGGCTCTGGGCTTTGGTGCTGAGAACTATCGTTTCCACGACCACGATAAGCTGGCTCACTATGCTAACGCCGCTACCGATATCGAGTTCAAGATGCCATTCGGATTCAAGGAGGTTGAGGGTATCCACTCTCGTACCAACTTCGACCTGAGTCAGCACGAGAAGTTCTCTGGTAAGAGCATCAAGTACTTCGATCCTCAGACCAACGAGAGCTATACTCCATACGTTATCGAGACTTCAATTGGTGTCGACCGTATGTTCTTGAGCATCATGTGTCACGCATTCGACGAGGAGAAGCTGGAGAATGGCGAGACCCGTACCGTTCTGCGCCTGCCTGCAGCTTTGGCACCTGTTAAGTGTGCTGTGATGCCTCTGGTTAAGAAGGATGGTCTGCCCGAGAAGGCTCGTGAGATTATCGACCAGCTGAAGTATCACTTCGCTTGTCAGTACGACGAGAAGGATTCTATCGGTAAGCGTTATCGCCGTCAGGATGCCATCGGTACTCCTTACTGTGTAACAGTAGACCACGATTCTCTCACCGATGGTAAGGTAACCCTGCGTTTCCGCGACACCATGGAGCAGGAGCGTGTAAACATCAGCGATCTTAACGCTATCATCGAGGATAAGGTTAGCATCGCAAGTCTGCTCAAGAAGCTTCAGTAATGAAGTGAATAGTGATTAGTGAATAGTGAATAATGAAAAGTATGAATATAATTAATAGCTGTAAGAAATGGCTTGGATATGTGGGTGTGATACTATTCACTATTCACTGTTCACTATTCATTGTCTCTTGCAGCGAGGATTCTAGCGATACAGAAGGCGAGTTTGCCAATTGGCAGAAGAAGAACGACGATTACATCGATAAGTTGGCCGCCAGTTCTATGACCAAGTATCTTACTTATACTAAGAATGCTTCAACCTCGGGTGCTGCTAATACCGACTTTGTGTATGTTGAAGTGCTTGAGAATGGTAGTGGTACTGAGACTCCTCTGTTCAGCGATAGTGTGCGCGTGGCTTACAGAGGTCGTCTGATTCCAAGCCCATCGTATAGCGAAGGCTTCGTGTTCAGTCAGACCTTTCTAGGCGATTTTGACTGGAGCAAAGCCCGCACCAGTACGTTCTGTCCAGGTGAGAGTGGGCTGCGCGACGGTTTTTCTACTGCCCTCCAGCACATGCATGTTGGCGATCGCTGGCGTGTACATTTCTCTTATAAGTTAGGTTATGGTTCGTCTGATTACGACAATGTACCCGCATATAGTGATCTGATATTCGAGATTGCCGTCTACGACATCTGGCATCCAGGCGAAACCCGTCCTAGTCTCTAGGTAGATCATAACAGCATAAAACTTACTAAAAACCTTGCCTATGCCTAAATACGCTGATTATATCAAGAGGATAGAAATCGACTCACTTTGGAGTGGGAAGAAACATATCGTGTGGGAGCTGAACCGCCATGTTAATATACTTAGCGGTATGAATGGTGTGGGTAAGAGTACTATTCTTAACAAGGTGGTGAAGGGTCTGATAGCTGGTGGCGAATTCCCTTCGCATATGCTTAAAGGCGTGCATCTGGATGTAGAACCCGAGGATGCCAAGTGGATTCGTTATGACATGATTCGCTCGCTCGACTCTAATCTGCAGCAGACACTGGCTGAAGGCGAAGGTTTTCTGCGTCAGGCTTTGTCGGCTTTGGCTGGAGTTGGGGGTGGTTCGCTGCTTGATATCCAGCTTTACAACCTGCAACGTAAGTACCTTGATTATCAGGTAAACATAGGCAATCGCATCATCGAGAAACTTCAGACTGGCGATACAGAGGCAGCCCAGCAGCTATCGCAGAAGAAAACCCGTTTCCAGGATATCGTCGACGACCTGTTCCGTGATACTGGCAAGAAGATGATTCGCACAGAGAATGAGTTGCGATTCACACAGATAGGCGAGGTGCTGTTGCCTTATCAGCTATCAAGTGGCGAGAAGCAGATTTTGATTATCCTGCTCACCGTACTTGTTGAGGATAATCAGCCATACGTATTATTCATGGACGAACCAGAGGTTTCGCTGCATCTTGAGTGGCAGAAGCGTCTGGTTGACTTGTGTCTGGAACTAAATCCCAACGTACAGATTATCCTTACTACTCACTCACCTGCCATCGTTATGAATGGCTGGGTAGATTCGGTAACCGAGGTGAGCGATATCACCGTCTAGTATTTCTAGTTTATCTAGTAATTCTAGTTTGTCTAGTAAATCTAGTTTATGCCTAGCAGACTTAAAGATAATCTAAATAGCAAGTATTTTGAGGCAGCCAATGCGCTTACCTCAAAGAAGGCGCGGCATAGGATTGTGGCCTATGTCGAGAGCTATGATGATATCTACTTCTGGCGAACTGTGCTGAGCGAGTTCGAGAACGATAAACGTTACTTCGAAGTCATGCTGCCATCAAAGATGAACCTCACACGAGGCAAGAAGTCTGTGCTGATGAATTTCCTAGAGGGCGAGCCTCTGGGCAAAGACATGATAGCTTGTGTAGATGCCGATTACGACTATCTGATACAGGGCCGTACTCATCAGTCGCGTCGTGTTTTGGAGAGTCCGTATGTATTCCATACTTATGTATATGCTATCGAGAACTTTCAGTGCTATGCACCCTCACTGCATAATGTCTGCGTATCGGTAACACTCAACGATCATCGCATTTTTGATTTTCGTGAGTATTTCGAGCAATTCAGCGAGGCTTTGTTCCCGCTTTTTGTATGGTCTGTGATGGTGTATCGCAATGGCAACTATCCTAAGTTCTCTATCACCGACTTCTGTCGTGTAGCCGATCCTGGTGGTTTCAATGTGCATAACCCTGCGGCATCTATTGCTAACGTTAAGCGTAAGGTGCGCACCAAGATTAACGAGTTGCAACGTCAGTTCCCTGATGCAAAGGATGAGTATTTGGCTACAAAGGATGATTTAAGAGCGCTTGGTGTTATGCCGCAAACCACTTATTTATATATACAGGGTCACCATCTGTTCGATACAGTTGTATCGCCCATCCTGTCGAAGGTTTGTAATCTGTTGCGTCAGGAGCGCCAGAACGAGATATTCTATGCTGTAGCGCACAAAACGCAGAAAAGAAACGAGATGTCCTGTTACGAAAACTCGCTCCAGGACATCAAGGTTATGCTTAAAAAGAATACGGGCTACACCACCTCCGAGCAATTCCGTCGCCTCCAGGAGGATATCCGTCGCTATTTGGAAGCTTAAACAAAAGTTTCAAGGAACTTAATCTCTCCCTTAACTTTCACTTCGCCTGTAGTTGCAGGCAGAAGAATGGTATTGCCTTTGGCAAACTCCAGCTCCTCTCCATCAGCTACGATGGTACCCTCACCTTTTACGGCTATCAGAATAACAAACGAGTCAAGCTCCGAGTAATCCAATGTCATCGGCTCCGTAAGGTTGTATACGGCAGTGGTAAAGTAGGGGCACTCTGCTATCTGTACACCTTCGTTCTTCATTGGCTGATAAGCTGTGCGGTAGTTAGGCAGCACAGTATAGTCGATGCTCTCAGCAGCCTTCTCTGTGTGCAGTTCGCGATAGTTACCGTCCTTATCCTTGCGCTTGTAGTCGTAAATGCGGTATGTCACATCGCTTGTCTGCTGTATCTCAGCCACCATGCATCCGCCACCGATGGCGTGTATACGTCCTGCAGGTATAAAGAATGTGTCGTCCTCTTTTACCTCATATCGTGCCAAGGCATCGGTAATGGTGTCATTCTCAACCATTGCCTTGTACTCTGCTGGTGTTATTTCCTGCTTCAGACCGCAATACAGGGCTGCGTCTGGGGCGCATTCAAGTGCGTACCACATCTCTGTTTTACCACGACTCTTGCCGTGCTTCTTAGCTATTTCATCGTTGGGATGCACCTGTATACTCAAGTCTTGTTTCGCATCGATAAACTTGATGAGCAGTGGGAACTCGTCGCCAAATCGCTGATAGTTTTCCTCGCCAATAAGTTTCTCTTTCTGCTCTTTTACAAGCTGGTTTAGAGTTTTTCCCTTGTCTTCGCCACAGGCTACGATAGTCTCGCTACCTGCAACTCCTGAGATCTGCCAGCTTTCGCTGCCCCAGATCATCTGTTTTAAAAGTGGTTCAAATTTGTACATTGTGTTGTTGAAAAATTGTTTTGTTAAGTGTTATATTGAAGTTTTTTAATTTTCTTTCCAGAAACTGCGTGTAAACAATACCAGCACCGTCATAATCTCAAGACGTCCCATGAGCATCAGCGGACAAAGTATCCACTTGATCAAGGCGGGTAGTACCGACCACGACATGACTGGACCAATCTGTGTACCCAGTGTTGGGCCCACATTGCTCACACAACTCAGTGCTATGGTTATAGCGTTCGTATTGTCGATACCTGCTACAATCATGATGGTGGCTGTTACCAGCGTCATCAGCATCGTCAGTGTAAAGAATGCAAACAGCGCCACCAGTTTAGACTGTGGTATGTTGATACCGTTGATCTTTACTGGCAGAACGGCATTAGGGTGAAGAATCTGGCGGAAGTTATTTCGTATCACCTTCAGCAGCATCACTCCACGTACACATTTAAATCCACCGCTGGTGCTGCCTGCACATGCACCCAAGTACATCACTACGCCCAATATCACCCAGGTGATGTGTGGCCATGTTCCTGCGTCTTCATTAAACATACCCGTGGTAGTCATAAACGATACAACCTGGAACAATGCTGCTCTGAATGCGTGTTCTATATCGTAGCCCATACGTGTCAGCAACAGGTACATAATCCAGAGTGTGGCTCCGACTACTACACTGATATAGAGCTTGAATTCAGAGTTGGTGAATAGTGCTTTCACCTTCATCTTGACGATACTAATATATAATAAGGTGAAGTTGATGCCCGACAGGAATTGGAAGGTAATCGATATGTAGTCGATGGCTGGAGAGTGGAAGAACTCAGTACTTTCGTTATGGATAGCAAAACCGCCTGTGGCCGTAGTGGTCATAGCATAGTTCAATGCCTCAAACCAGTTCATGCCAGCTGTCCAATACGATAGTCCGCATGCTATGGTCAGCATAAAGTAGATACTCCAAATCCACTTGGCTGTGGTAGATAGTCGTGGGTGCATCTTGGCCTTGATGGGGCCTGTGGCCTCGGCGGCAAACACCTTTACACTACCGCCTACTAATGAAGGCAAGATGGCTATGGTAAAGAATACGATTCCCAATCCGCCTATCCATTGTGTCAGCGATCGCCAGAATAATATGGCGTGTGGCAGTACCTCTACGTTGTCTATAATCGATGCTCCCGTAGTTGTAAAGCCTGACGTCGACTCAAAAAAAGCATCGGTAACATTGGTGATGCATCCGTGTATCAGAAATGGCAGCATTCCAAAGAACGAGAATACCACCCATGCGGCTGTCACAACTACATAGGCATCTCTACGACTAAGACTGTTTTCTGAGTTACGTCCAAGATATAGAAAGAAGAATCCGCTACCAAATGTAATCAGTAGTGAGATGAGAAACGCCATCAGGTCGTCCTCGTGATAGAGAAACGACATTAGGGCACACCATCCCAAGAACTGCCCTTCTATAAAGAGCAGCGATCCTATAATCTTGCTGATGATACGGAAGTTTACCATATCGCGTTCTTCTTGAAGAATTTCTCTATGTTGTTTAACTTCTGTTCGTGGCAGAATACCATGACTGAGTCGCCCGCTTCAATTTGCGAGTTACCGTTAACCAGCATTCCTACACCGTTACGCACCAATCCGCCAATGGTCACGCCGAATGGTAATCCCAGGTCTTTCACTGGTTTCTTTGTTACCTTTGAACCTTCAGAAGCAGTAAATTCTGCAACTTCGCTGTCAACCATCATCAGCGATCGCAGGTTGTCGACATCGGCCTCAAGCAGCATCTGATAAATATGGCTGGCAGCAATGGTCTTCTTGTTGATGATAGTGCCTATGTCCAGGCTCTCGGCCATGGTTACATAGTCTAGATTCTCTACCATGGCTACGGTTTTGCGTACTCCCATTTTCTTTGCAGTCAGGCAGGCCAGGATGTTTGTCTCGGCATTTTCCGTCAGTGCTACAAAAGCCTGGGTATTTCTTATTCCTTCTTCCTCCAGCAGTCCCAAGTCGCGTCCATCACCATGAATGACCATGGTGTCTTTGTTCTCCAACAGTTCGTTCAGTCGCTCACATCGTTTGGCATCCTTCTCAATAATCTTCACGTTCATATAGTCGGGTGCTGTCAGTGCTGCTCTGACTGTGGTTTTTCCTCCTCCCATCATGATCACGTTCTTTACGTCGGTATAGTGCTCTTTGCCAACTATCTTACGTATGTAGGGGATATACTCCTTGGTGGTCATGAAGTAGGCCAGGTCGTTAACTCTCAGCTCATCCATACCGCTAGGGATGATGGTATCTCCACCGCGCTTGATGGCTACTATGTGATATGGGTCGTCAGGGCCGCATAGGTCCTTCAACGGTTGGTTCAGTATCTCGGCTTGTTCTCTCAGCTTGATACCTAACAGAATAAGGGCTCCGTCGTGTACGTCCCAGCGTTGACGTACCCACGACATTTTCAATCCGTTGTTAATGTCGATGGCTGCCAACACCTCGGGATATATCAGCGAGTCTAGTCCCAGATTCTTGAAGAACTGTTGCAGACCAGGGGCCAGATACTCGTAGTTGTCTATTCGTGCTACGGTTTTCTTGGCTCCTAATGCGTGAGCCAATATGCATGCATTAATGTTGGTACTCTCTTCGGGAGTTACACCCACAAACAGGTCGGCGTTCTGAACACCTGCCTCTTTCAGCGCTTTGATACTTGTTGGCGATGCGCAATACGTCATCACGTCATACTCGCTCATCTTAGCCAGACGTTCATCGTCGGCATCTATCAGCACGCAATCTTGATGCTCTCTCGACAGGAGTTTCGACAGGTGAGTACCAACGGCGCCTGCACCTACTATTATTATCTTCATGCTTCTAGTATAGCTTTCTTAATGCCTTCCTCGTCTATTCCCACAATGTGCATCAGCTCTTTCACTGTTCCGTGCTCCACAAAGCTGTCGGGCAGTCCCAGTCTCTGCACTCTTGGTGTATATCCGTGGTCGTTCATCCACTCTAGTACGGCCGAGCCCAATCCACCTTTTATCACGCCGTTCTCGACAGTAATCACGCGTTTGAAGTTGCGTCCCACTTCATCAAGAATGTCCTCGTCGATGGGCTTTAGGAATCGCATATCATAATGGGCTACGCTGGCTGTATCGCCCATTTCTGCGATACAACGCGTTACGTTGTTGCCTATCGGTCCGATGCTCAGCACAGCCACGTCCTTACCATCGTGCAGCTTACGACCTGTACCCACTTTGATCTCTTCTAGCGGACATCTCCAGTCTTGCAACTCACCGCCGCCTCGTGGATAACGTATCACGAATGGTCCCTTGTCGGGCAGTTGCGCGGTGTACATCAGTCGGCGCAATTCATGTTCATCAAGAGGCGAACATATCGTGAGGTTGGGCACTGGGCGCAAAGCGGCCAAATCAAATGCTCCGTGGTGTGTAGCACCGTCTTCGCCCACCAATCCAGCGCGGTCAAAGCAGAATATTACGTTTAGATTGAGCAGTGCTACATCGTGTATGATGTTATCGAATGCTCTCTGTGCGAATGCACTGTATATGTTGCAGAATGGTATCAGTCCGTCTTTGGCCATACCTCCACAGAATGTCACAGCGTGTCCCTCGGCAATACCCACGTCGAACGTCCTTTCGGGCATCTCCTTCATCATGATGTTCATAGAGCATCCGCTAGGCATGGCAGGTGTTACGCCCACAATCTTTGGGTTTTGTTGTGCTAGCTCCAGTAGTGTATGTCCGAATACATCCTGATATTTCTGTGGTTTTGTAGGGTCATTGTCTACTATGCGCTCACCTGTGTCGGGATTGAATTTTCCAGGTGCGTGCCATGTGGTTACGTCTTTTTCGGCAGGTGCATATCCGTGACCTTTCTGCGTGTGCAGATGCAACAGCTTTGGGCCTGTCATTTCCTTTAGTTGACTCAGTATTCTTACCAGCTCTTTGACGTTATGACCATCAAAAGGACCAAAGTATTTGATATTCATGCCATCGAAGATGTTCTGCTGGTGAGATATGGCGCTCTTCATGGCGTTGCTCAGTCGGATGAGTCCCTTCTTGCGGTCATCGTTCATCATGCCATGACGGTTCATCCATCGGGCTGCTTTAAACTTCAACGCGTTGTAGTGCTCGTTGGTGGCCAGATTCAGCAGATACTGCTGCATGCCGCCCACGCTGCGGTCTATCGACATGTCGTTGTCGTTCAATATAATCAGCAGGTTGTTCGGACTTGATGATACGTTGTTCAGACCTTCAAAGGCCAGTCCGCCGCTCAATGCACCGTCGCCTATCACTGCCACCACGTGTCGGTTATGCTTACCTTCCAGCTCGGCAGCTACGGCCATACCAAGTGCTGCCGAAACAGAGTTGCTGGCATGTCCGCAGGCAAATGTATCATACTCGCTTTCTTGCGGTGATGGGAATGGCTTGATACCTCCAAGCTTTCTGTTCGTGCAGAATTGTTTTTTTCTGCCTGTCAGTATCTTGTGTCCGTAGGCCTGATGTCCTACGTCCCATACAATTCGGTCTTCCGGGGTATTATATACATAATGTAGGGCTACCGTAATTTCGGCAACGCCAAGGCTTGAGGCCAAGTGTCCAGGGTTCACTGCTACTTCTTCTATGATGTCGCGTCGCAGTTCATCGCAAACCGCTGGCAAATCTTCCACCTTTAGTTTTCTCAAATCTTCAGGTGTATCTATCTTATTTAAAAGAGTAAACTCAGATTTTTCCACACAAATAACAATTTTTCGAGTGCAAAGTTAAGCAAATTTATTCAAATTACAAAATAAATCACTAAATTTGCATTCTGAAATATTAAACTATTTTAAATCTGTCCACTCTCTACCATAAGTACCACGCGTTCTGTCAGTCGGTCTACACCTTGCGCATCGTACTCTTTCTTCAGCGATGCGCCGAATCCCCATGCAAACACTTGCCAGAATCCAGCTCTTATCGGTCCCATAAAGGCCTTAATCATCTCGTAGCTGCTTGAGTGGCATTCGCGGTCTATCAGTTTTATCAGTAGCTTTCCCTGACTATATGTCAGTTTCTTCATTTTTGGCTTGTACGTCTTGAAGATATCTGCCTCCACACGCTTCATGTGTTCTGCCTTTTCCTTGTCGTTCGGCAATGTCTCTAGGTATTCTGTGGTCTCTATCAGCATCATCCTTGCCTCTTTGGCTATAGGCAGTACTTTCTTTACGTTTTGTACCAGTCGCATGTAGCTCTGGGCCTGTCGTTTATTTTTAAAAGTCAGCTGCGGATAAACATACACGTTGTTCATCTCCATATATTGTATGCTATCGCCTTCATGCAGCACCTTCCCCACTTTTACAGTAGGCACAAATGTAGGCGAGTCCATCTCCGCCAGCACCTGCTCAGCGGTCATCCTCTGTTCCTCTTCCTGCGCCTGAGCAGCAAACGAACACAGAGAAAATGCGATAGATATTACAAGCCCTTTCTTCATTTCGGGTGCAAAGGTAGTGCTTATTTTTCATAATACATCTTTTTTTATCTGCCTTTTTGCATTTATTTCATATAAATACCTTATCTTTGCAGGTCGAAAACGAATTGTTTCTATGGATAATATAAGAATTAGATTAATCATCTATATGTGCTTAGCTGTGCTCGTGTTACATGCGCAGGAGGGGCAGGAGGCGCATAGTTGGGAGCGGTATCTGAACCAGGTGATGACGGCGGAGGATATGGCAAGCGAGGAATGGCAGCTGAACTACGACCTGCTTTGCGAACTGGAACAGCACCCCATAAACATTAATAAGACAACACGCGAGGAACTAGAACAACTACCATTTTTATCTACACAACAGGTTGAGGCTCTGATGGAATATATGTATCGTTATGGAGAGATGAAATCGATAGCTGAGCTACAGATGATTCCTGAGATAGGACCACAAATGCGGAAACTGCTGGAATGCTTTGTCTATGTGGGCGAAGGACCGAAGCAGACGCCGCGTATCAAACATGAATTGATAGCAAACGGACGCGTGCCATTTTATGAGCGAAAGGGCGATAAGGATGGATATCTGGGCGACAGATATCGCCACTGGTTCAGATATCAGATGGAACGTAGCGATCAGATGAAATTGGGGATTGTGGCCTCGAAAGATGCTGGTGAGCCTTTCTTTGCTGACAAGAATAAGTATGGCTACGACTACTATTCTCCATATCTACAACTGAAGAAAATGGGACGGTTAGAAACTCTGGTGCTGGGAAACTTCAGAGTATCGATGGGTATGGGCATGGTGATGAATAATAGCTTTGGATTGGGTAAGATTGCAATGCTACAGAACTTGGGCCGGAACACCATTGGACTGCGAGCGCATTCTTCAAGATCGGAAGGTTATCTACAGGGGGCGGGTGCTACCGTCAATTTAGGACGAGGCATACGGACAACGGCATTCGTGTCGTACGCTCCGATGGATGCAACGCTGAATAACGACGGGAGTGCCCGCACCATCATCACAACGGGTTATCATCGTACTGAAACGGAGATGGCGAAGAAACACAACTTGCACGTATTGAAAACGGGTGGAACACTACGATATGATGCAGGCAGAATGCATCTGGCACTGAATGCACTCTATAACCATCTGGACCGCAGACTGACCCCGGACAAGAAACAAATTTACAACATGTACAAGCCTGAAGGAACTGACTTTATGAATGCCAGTCTTGACTATGGCTACAGGGGAAGACACTGGGTGCTGAATGGCGAAGCTGCTACCGACAGCAAAGGACATATCTCTACAATTAATACGTTAAGTATGACTACGGGTAGTAATATCAATTTTATTTTGCTACAGCGCTTTTATGCTTACCAATATGCATCGCTCGACGCACAGAGCTTTAGCGATGGTGGTAGAGTCCAGAACGAAAGCGGAGTCTATCTGGGATTATCGTGGCAGCCATCGCCCGCATGGCAACTATCGGCTTATACCGATTATGCCTACCATCCTTGGCCCATGTATAGAGAAACGGTTGCATCGTACTCGTTTGATAATCTGATACAATGTGTACACACCAAGGAGAAGTGGAAACTGATGGCGCGCTACAGACTGAAAACGAAAGAACAGACGCATCGTACACGACTGAGTGTGGAGTATACATGGCCGAAGTTTAGTGCCAGAACGCAACTTGATGGTGGCTATTGTGCTGTAGAGGGGAAGGAATTTGGTGTGATGCTAAGCGAGAATGTGGCATATACCTACCATTGGCTGCGACTGAATGCCGGAGTGGGCTATTTCAAAACTGATAGTTACAATAGTAGGGTGTATCTGTATGAGAACGGACCTCTTTATACCTATTCAATGCAGCAATTTTATGGTGAGGGTATGCGCTATTGGCTGATGTTAAGAGCCAATGTAGGCAGAAACCTTATGCTGACTGCAAAACTAGGTGTTACAGCTTATAATGATCGTAACCAAATAAGTAGTGGATATCAACAGATTGACCAGTCGAGTCAAACTGATCTTGATATACAAATAAGATGGAAAATTTAATCTTTGTCTAAAAGCTTTTTGTAGACTTCGACTACCTGCCCTGCAACATCGTTGCCGCTGAAACGACGGATGTACTCCATACTACGCTTGATGCGCTCTTCTCTGCCATCGGCTCCTTTGAGACTGCGACGGATGGCATCGGCCATGCCAAGAGCATCGTTAGGGGCAACATAAAGACTGTCTGGTCCACCAGCCTCTTCAAGGCAAGAACCTGTGCAAGCAACAACAGGCAAACCGCAGCTGATGGCCTCAATGATGGGGATGCCAAAACCCTCGTAAACACTGGGATAGACAAAAACCTCGGCTCCTGCATAAAGGGCAGGAAGGTCGGTGTCAGGAACGCCATGCATTATTTTTACGCGATGTTCCAATTGATGCTCCTTGGCATAAGCGAGAATTTCATCAGTATATTTTGTATGTCGGCCTACGAGTACCAGCGAAACGTCGGATGGCAAATGTGGTAATGATTTTACTGCTAATAGGGTGTTTTTACGGGCTTCTATTGATCCTACACTTAATATATAACGTGAAGTGGATGTTGTAGGTGAGATATTGAATCGTGGCGAGCACGACTGATAAATCAGCGTGATTTTATCCTCAGAAACATCGGGTCCTCCGTATTCCAGGATATCGCGCTTGGTACACTCGCTGATGGCGATGATATGGTCGGCCTCGCGGAGGGTTTGGCGGAACTTCCAGGTGTAGAGCTTGACATCAATCGGGTTGTAGAACTCGGGGTGGCGCAGGAAAATCAGGTCGTGGATGGTTACAACGGTCTTGATGCCACGCTTGCGGATGCCAAAAGGAAGCTCGCCTGAAAGCCCGTGGTAGAGCTGTACCCCGTCGTTAACCAATTGGCTGACGATTCCGTGAGAGCGCCAATAGGATTTGCCGAGGAGTGAGGCGTGTGGCGTGTGGAGGGAGATACGCTTTGACTGCACAATCTGATTCCTCAGGTCGTCGCGGCCCTTGTCGGGGGCGTAGAGACGGAGGGTAATGGGGAAACAGGCCAGGTCGTTGACAAGGGTGCGGCCGTAGGAACCGAGTCCCGTGCCGTTGCGAACGATGCGCTTGGCATCGAAACCTATGATGGGATGCTGACTACTCATGATTGCGGGAGAAATGCTTGAAGACAAAACGGACAATAACGAAATTGGTGGGCACGGCGATAGCCAGTACAGCAAACGGGGCCACCAGACGATGGAGACCAACCCACAGGAAGAGGTTAAACAACCCTAACTGCAGGAAGTAATTGAATATGTGAGCACCTGCAAAGCCTGCTCCGTTACGGGCTGAAGTCTGCTCGCGAAAAGTGAAATGGGCCGAGAGGTAATAGTTAGCTATGAAACTGACAATATAGCCAATGGTATAGGCTACATTCAGGTTAATCCAGCGTTGTAGCAGCCAATACACACCATAGTGTATAGCCACAGCCAAAACACCTACAATGCCGAACCTGCATACCTCGCCAAAAGTCTCTTTTCTTAACATAAATAATCTAAATACGCCGCAAAGGTACTAATATTTATTTATTTTCTATATTCATTTCGCTATTTTTTTGTAACTTTGCACCCCAAAGAAAGACTATTATGGATAAAAAAATGAATTTCCTAGACAGGAACGAGTTTAATTTCGAACCGAGTCAGAAAGTGATCGATGCCATCAAAAACTTCGATCCAAAGTTGTTGTGTTTCTATACCCGCATATATGATGAGGGTAAAAAAAGCGTGATTTCAGTTAAACTGAGCGAGATATATAATGTGCCTGAGGAGCAGGTGCTGTTGGCGTATGGCGGTGAGGATATACTGAAGAACGCCATACACTACTACCTGATGAAGGGTGACAATAAGAAAATATTGATACCAGAGTACTCATGGTGGTACTATAATAAGGTGGCCAGTGAGTGCTATGGCACATTCGAGATGTACCCACTGCATGAGCAGGAGGATACATTTGCATACGATGTAGACGAGGTGATAGAATACACCAACCGTATACATCCAAGAATGCTGCTGCTGGCATCGCCCAACAACCCAACCGGTAACAGCCTGACTCCGGAGGAGATTGGTCGTATCATGGAGAATATTCCTGACGACACAATGGTGCTGATAGACGAGGCCTATGCAAGCTTTATTACCAGCGACACTGACTATATCGCTCCGTTGGTGAACAAATATAAGAACCTGATTATTTCGCGCACACTGTCGAAGTTCTACGGACTGCCAGGACTGCGCTGTGGTTTCGGATTCATTGGGGCTGGTCACGACCACTTTGTGAGCTACATCAACAAGTACTTAGGTTACAATCGCTTCTCGGAGGCAGTGGCACTGGCTGCACTTGACAGCGATGAACACTACCGCCATGTTGCTGATGACATGGAGTGGGGACGACTGCTGTATAAGAAGGCACTTGACGGAAAGCCTGGATTCAAGGTGTATAAGAGCGTGGCCAACTTTATTCTGATAAAGTACCCTGCCGAGATCAAGGAACCACTACAGAAAGCACTGGCCGACGAGAACTACAAGATCAAGTTCATGACTGACAAGGGTTTGGAGCAGTGTGTGCGCATTACACTGGGTCGCAAAGAGCAGACACAGAAGGTGGTTGATACAATACTGAACGTAGTTGATAACAGATAGTTATGATTGGTGTGATATTGGCGGCGGGGATGGCCAAAAGGCTGAGACCGCTTACAGATACAAGGCCCAAATGCCTGCTTGAGGTGGCTGGCAAAACACTGCTGCAGCGCATTGTTGATGCGATGCTGAAGGCTGGTGCCAAGGAACTGCTGGTAGTGACTGGCTACCGCGGCGAGATGATAAGGGATTTCATAACTGGCCACTATTCACAGTCTACTGTCCACTATCTGCATAATACAGATTACGAGCATAACAATAACATCTTCTCTCTATGGATGGCTATGCAGGAACTGCACGGGCAGGAAGTTCTGCTGATGGATAGCGATATCCTTTGCGATCCTGAGGCTGTGAACCGTGTAGCCTGTCAGGAGGTTTCGGCATTAGCCATGCAACGCCACGAACTTGGCGAGGAGGAAATGAAGATTGTTGTGGACAGCAAAGGTAGTATAACAGAGATCAGCAAGACATGCCGCGTGGCAGATGCCATAGGCGAAAGCGTGGGTATCGAGAAAATGACTGCCGAATATACCGAGGCACTATATCAGGAACTACGCAAGATGATACTTGACGAGGGACTGATAGACATATTCTACGAGCGAGCTTTTGAGCGATTGATCCCTCAAGGGTATACATTTAAGGTTGTAGACACTACCGATTTGTTCTCGTACGAATTGGATACACCTGAAGATTTTGAACGTGCTACGGCATTGATGCCAAAAGAACTGAGATGTGATGGAACAAAAGATTTCTGTAGTCATCAATACTTATAATGCTGAACAACACTTGGAGCAAGTGCTTGAGGCTGTCAGGGATTTTGACGAGATAGTTGTGTGTGACATGGAGAGCACAGACAACACACTTGATATTGCACGCAAGTATGGCTGCAAGATTGTTACATTTGCCAAGAAGAATTATAACATTGTTGAACCTGCCAGGAACTTTGCAGTGCAAAGTGCCCAGAACAAATGGGTATTAGTTGTTGATGCAGATGAAATCATTACTCCAGAACTTAAAAGTATTCTCTACAAGAAAATAAACGAGCCAAACTGCCCGGCAGGTTTCTTTATCCAACGCAGGAATATGTTTATGGGAATGTATATAAGGGATTTTCATCCAGAATACATTTTGCGATTCTTTATAAAGGATGGTGCAGAATGGCCTCCATACATACATTCTATCCCCATTATTCAGGGGCGCGTAGAAAAGTTGAAAGGCTATGACAATGCCTGTATGCTACACTTGATGGACGAGACCATGTATGAGTATATGGCCAAGATGAACCAGTATACAGACAACGAAGTTGAGAAGAAAAGAGGTAGAAATTACGGAGTGGGAGCACTGATTTGGCGCCCTATCTGGCGATTCTTTAAAAAGTACTTTATGGACGGTAGTTACCGTATGGGTACACGAGGACTTATACGAGCTATGATGGCTGCTGTGTATCAGTTCGTTCTGATATCAAAAATCATTGAGAAGCGCTATCGTGACTAACGAATGAGCGTTTGTCCTTGTAATCGCGATAAGGAAGATTATAATCTAAGTAGAAGAAATTATGCTGACGCTGGTTGTCGTGGGGTGGTACTACCATGTAATCGCCATACTTATTGCGCAGATACTCATCGTAATGTTCTACGCCCATAACCTGATGTCCATCGAAATCAAATGGCTGTGGAGTGCCAAGAATATGCTTGGGCATTACGCCACTTATACCATCATCGTAATCAAGAACATAGTCTGATGTCTCATAGTCATAGGCAAGGTTGGCTGCGAGTAGCTGCTTGCGCGCCCACTCGTGGGTAAAGAGCTTTTGGATGAGGAGCACTGGCCAAGAGCTTGGACCATGTCCATGCTTGTACGGATCGCGATGAAGGAAATATAGCAACTTGTCGCAAAGTTTATAGCGTGTTACTGCCAATCGGCGTGCGATCTTTGACTTGGGAGCACCATCAATGGGAAATACATCGATATAGATGCCTGCCACGTAGTCGCTATGACCACGTTCTATAAGGGTGGTACTGCTATCTACAATCTTGGCAAAACTACCAGGGTAAGTTGGGCTAGTCTCGATACTAAGAGCCTCAAGGGGCTTTGGTAGCCACTCGTGAGAATGTTTCAAAAAACGATCATAGTCAGGGCGAGGCATACAGATGTCCATATCGTCATCCCAAGGAATAAAACCCTTGTGACGAATAGCGCCAAGCATGGTGCCTGCCCAGCAGTAATACCTGATATTATGCTCACGACACACTTTGTCTACAGTAAGAAGAATCTGCAATATATGTTGGTGGAGTGTCTCTATATCGTAATTCGCCATATGATACTTAGCTTTGTTTTGCGGGTCAAAGGTAGCAAAAATAGGCGAATTGGCAAAATAAATGCTCTATTATTTGTGGAATTTGCAATAATTTGTTACTTTTGCAAACAGAATTTCAGTTTTAATAAGGTATTTAATAGGTATTATATGAAGATAATCCATACAATCTCTAATAAGGCCTGGGGTGGTGGCGAACAGACAGTGCTCGATTTGAGCCGTCGCCAACTTAAAGACGGCATAGATGTAGAGTTGTGCTGTATTCCCTTGGAATCGATGGTGGAGCACTTCAAAGGTCTGAATGTTCCCATACACAAAATGCCATTGCGTGGAGTGCTTGATATGAAGAGTGCATGGATTATGGCAAAACTTTTAAAGAGTAGTGATATAAGTGCTATCCACGTACACAATTTTAAAGAGGCATTTACTGCTGCTTATGCTCGCGTGATAGCAAGAAGGAAGGATATTCGTTTGGTGATGTGCCGAAACCTAACACGTAAGGGAAAGACGTCAGTTATATATAGATGGCTTTACAGCCAGTTGGACTGTATAGTTTTTGACTCTCAATTGGCTATGGATGAGTTCTTGAGTACCAGTCCTCCTATTAATCGTGGCAAGCTGCAAGTCATATTTAATGCCATTATTGTTCCTGATGATCTGAAAGCTAAAGACCTCAGAAACGAATATGGCATAGCTGATGATGAAGCTATTATACTGTGTCATGGAAGGCTGGATCCGGAAAAGGGACAGCATGTTCTGATAGAGGCTGCAGCACTTCTTAAAAACGAAAAGTTTAGATTAGTGTTAGTGGGAGGTGGTAGTGAAGAATATACCAACACCCTGAGAATGCTAATACAGAAGTATCAGTTAGAGGATACTGTGATTATGGCAGGCTTTGTTGATTCTGTAATGTCTTACGTGGCTGGTGGTGATATTGGGGTGCTGCCATCTGTCGTAGCAGAAGGTTGTTCGCTGGCAGCTCAAGAGCATATGTCGTTTGGGCATCCTATCGTAGCTACCAACAATGGAGGCCAGCGTGAATATATTGTTGATGGAAAGAATGGCCTGCTGGTGCCACCTGGCAAACCGGATGCTTTGGCTGATGCACTGAGAAAACTTCTTGATGATAAGGAATTGCGTAAGTCTTTAGGTGCTCAAGCTAAATATGACTTTGACGACCATCTTAATTATGAGAGTTTTTATAAACGGATGAGCAAAATATATTGAAAAAATGTTCAATTTGGATCAATTTATAGCGGACTACGTAACGAAACGTCCAGCCAGTATGTTTGTCAGTGATATCGAGACAAACAAAGAAGTTCTTCTTAAAGAGATCAAAGGAAAAAAAATATGTGTCATAGGTGGCGCAGGGTCCATTGGGTCCAGTTTTATTAAGGCTGTTTTGCGTTTCGAGCCTAAAAGCGTAGTAGTTGTCGATCTGAATGAGAATGGTCTGGCTGAACTAGTGCGTGATGTGCGCAGTACATATGGACTTTATGTCCCTGATGAGTTCCGTTGCTATACACTTAACTTCGCTGACCCCATTTTCGAGCATATCTTCAAAGAAGAAAAGGGCTTTGATATTGTGGCCAATTTCTCTGCACACAAGCATGTGCGTTCTGAGAAAGACCGCTATAGTGTGCAGGCACTGATAGAGAATAACGACATCAAGGCTAAACGCCTGATGGACCTGTTGAAGGTTTATCCGCCCAGGCACTTCTTCTGTGTTAGTACCGACAAAGCTGCCAATCCTGTCAATATTATGGGTGCTTCAAAACGTATCATGGAAGATCTGGTGATGGCATATAACCAATATTTCAAGGTGACAACAGCCCGCTTTGCGAATGTGGCATTCAGCAACGGCTCATTGCCCGACGGCTGGTTGCATCGCTTGCAGAAGCGTCAGCCGCTGGCAGCACCATCGGATGTGAAACGCTACTTCGTGTCGCCTGAGGAGAGTGGTCAGATATGTATGTTGGCCTGTATTTTGGGAAAGAAGGGGGAAGTGTTCTTTCCCAAACTGAGAGAAGACCAGATGCTTACCTTCTCTGCCATCTGCGATGATTTCATTTCGGTTAATGGCATGGATAAGGATTTGTGTCTGACCGACGAGGAGGCTAAGGCAAAGGCTGCTAATCTGAATCAGAACTCCTCTGACGGTGAAGTGGGATTGCAGAAGTATCCTGCCGTTTATTTTAATTCGGATACGACGGGAGAAAAGGCATACGAGGAATTTTATGTTCCCGGCGAGAAGATAGATATGCAGCGTTTCCAGACTCTTGGGGTGATAGAACAGACAACCCGTCATGATATGCAGGAGGTTGACTCCTTCTTCAGTAAGTTAGAGGCTATCTTCATGAATCCCGACTTTACCAAGGAGCAGGTTGTTGATGCTATACGTGAGTTTATTCCAACCTTCGAGCATGAAGAGAAAGGAAAGAATCTTGATCAGAAAATGTAATTAGTTTAAGTATATGTATCAGAATATAGTAAACTTTATCAAAGAACTTTATGGGCAGGACAATGTGCCGCTGAGTGTGCCTAAGTTTATTGGTAATGAAAAGAAATACCTCAATATGTGCATTGACACCACATTTGTGAGTAGTGTCGGCAAATTTGTGGACCGCTTCGAGAATGACATGGCTGTTTATACCGGCGCCAAACGTGCCGTTGTGTGTGTCAGCGGTACGAATGCATTGCACATGGCCATGATGCTTGCTGGTGTGGAGAGAGAGGACGAGGTGCTGACACAGGCTCTCACCTTTATTGCTACGTGTAATGCCATCAGCTATATCGGGGCGCATCCCGTGTTTATCGATGTAGACAAACATACCATGGGCTTGTCGCCTGATGCTGTCAAGGCCTGGTTGGCAGAATACGGAGAGGTAAGAAACGGCCAGTGCTATAATAAGAAAACCGGTCGTAGGGTAAAAGCCTGTGTTCCTATGCATACCTTCGGTCATCCTGTGCGTATAGAAGAACTTGCTGCTATTTGCGAGGAGTGGTCTCTTGAACTGGTAGAAGATGCCGCTGAGAGTATCGGCAGTAAGTATAAAGGAAAGCATACAGGATTGTTTGGTAAGGTGGGTGTACTCAGCTTTAATGGTAATAAGACTATCACTACAGGTGGCGGCGGTATGTTACTGTTCAATGATGAGGAGTTGGCCGCATTGGCCAAACACCTCACAACCCAGGCTAAGATACCTCATCGTTGGGAGTTCCGTCACGACCATATCGGCTATAATTACCGTATGCCGAATATTAATGCTGCACTCGGATGTGCACAGCTGGAGCATTTGGATGAATACATTGCCGACAAACGTTCTACTGCTACTGCCTATGCTGAGTTCTTTAAGCATATTGAAGATGTTCAATTCTTTACCGAGCCCGAACATTGTTTCTCTAACTATTGGCTGAACGCGGTGATTCTGAAAGATCACGAGGCCCAGCAGAATTTCCTTCAGGAGACTAACGATCATGGTGTTATGACTCGTCCTATATGGGAATTGATGTCGCGACTCCCTATGTTTGAGCATTGTCAGCATGACAAGTTGGAAAATACCATTTTCTTTGCCGACCGTGTGGTTAATATCCCATCAAGTGTGCGTATTGCTGATGTACAATCGTAATTCCTTTTAAGATGTTGTAAGTATGGAATCCAATCATATCATTTCTCAGGAAGTAACTCTACTTGAAGCACTGGCGCGTATCAATTCGTTTAAGGTGCCTGAACCACTGGTACTTTTTGTGGTAGACAACCAGCAGCGTATGGTGGGTACACTCACCGACGGCGACTCGCGCAGAGCCCTCATTGCAGGTGCATCGGTATCTGATAAGGCTGAGAAAGTGATGCATCGGAAATTCCTGTATATGCGTCAGGAGGATATTACAAATGTCAATGAGATCCGACGCCAAAGGAACTTGAAGATGCAGTTAGTACCTATTCTTGATGAGGCGCATCATATAGTAGATATTATCAATCTGGAGAAATACAGAACACGACTTCCTGTGGATGCGGTCATCATGGCGGGCGGTAAGGGTGAGCGTCTGCGTCCGCTTACAGAGAAAACTCCGAAACCGCTTCTGCCAGTCGGCGACAAGGCAATCATTGATCATAATGTTGACAGGCTGATATCATACGGTATCTCTCATATTTCTGTGACGGTTAATTATCTGGCGGAACAGTTGGAAGAACATTTTGCTGAACCTTATGGCGATGTGAAAATAAACTGTGTCAGGGAACCACAGTTCCTTGGAACGATAGGAAGTGTTCAGTACGTCAAGGAGTTCTATAACGACACAGTGCTGGTGATGAACAGCGATTTGTTTACAAACATTGACTATGAGGACTTTTACCTCCATCTGCAACAGCATGATGCAGAAATGTCGGTAGCTGCCATTCCTTATAACGTGGCTATCCCCTATGGTATCTTTAAGTTGGAAGGACGGAATATTAAGGGATTGATAGAGAAACCCAAGTATAACTATTATGCCAATGCCGGCATTTATATGATTAAACGTCGTGCCCTCGACGAGATTCCTGCCGATACTGTGTTCCATGCCACGGATCTGATAGAAAAACTGATAGCAGAGGGAAAGAATGTTATCCGTTATCCGCTTAATGGTACGTGGATTGACATAGGCAATCCGCAGGAGTATCAGAAAGCTAATGATTTTGTGAAACACCTTTAATGAAACGTTCATGATATGATGTATTATATAGTATTTGCCATTTGGTATCTGTTCTCGCTGCTGCCGTTCTGGGTACTTTATCTTTTCAGCGATTTTATCTATTTGATTCTATATAAGATGTTAGGCTATCGCGTAAAAGTGGTGCGCAAGAATCTGACAGAGTCATTCCCGGAAAAGAGTGAGAAAGAACTGCGCGAGATTGAAAGCAAATTCTATCATCGCTTGTGTGATTACTTTGTTGAGTTGTTGAAGAGCATGACGATGAGTGACAAAGAGATACGCAAGAGAATGGTGTTCAAGGGTACAGAAATAATTGAACAATGTGTTGCTGATGAACAATCTATAGCTCTTTATCTTGGCCATACTTTCAACTGGGAGTGGGTTACTTCGTTACCGTTCAGGATCTCGGATAAGATGCATTGTGGGCAGCTGTATCATGCACTCGAAAATCCGATTATTGATAAGATACTGCTTCGTCAGCGACAGCGTTGGGGGGCGGAGTGTATTGCACTTGTTGATATTCTGCGTAAGACCATTGAATACAAAAAGAAGAACCAGTTGACCATTATAGGTTATATTGGCGATCAGGTGCCGCATTGGAACAACATTCACCATTGGTGCTGGTTCCTGAACCACGATACACCCGTGATGACTGGTACAGAGCGTATAGCCATCAAGAATCATCAGGCTATCCTATATCTTGAGTTAACCCAAAAGAAGAGGGGACATTATGAGGCAGAATTCAAGTTGATTACCCGTAAGCCGGAACAACTGAAAGAATTTGAGGCTACTGATATCTATTATCAGATGCTGGAGGCAAATATCCGTCGTCAGCCTGAACTATGGCTCTGGAGCCACAATCGCTGGAAGCGTACCCGCGAGGAGTTTAACCGTCGTTTCAAGGTGGTTGATGGCAAAGTAATACAAATATTGGAAGATTAAAGATGATTTTTGTTCACGATAAGGGCCGGATGGCCAACAATATCCTGCAGTACGGGCATGTGTATGCCTGGGGGCGTGAGCATGGCCGTAAGACCATGTCAATGCGCTTTGCCTATAAATACCCGTGGTTTCATATATGTCATACTCGTTATCATAACTTCCTGACATATCTCTTTGCGAAGTATGCTGCCAAGTGGAAACTGATACCAACCGTTCGGTTTGATGAGGAGGGGGCTGATTATAGTAACGAGGAACAAGTGATGTTGGATAGGAAGATGGTGTTTGTGGGCGGATGGTATGCTAACTGGCATGATCTGTTCCTGAAATATAAGGAGGAAATTCTGGATCTGTTTGCCTTTGACAATAAGGTAGAACAGCATGTTGAAGGTATAATCGGTACCCAACAGGGGATAAACCTTGGTGTACACATACGCAGAGGGGACTATGCCAGATTCTATGGTGGAAGGTTCTTTTATTCAGACGAACAATATGTGGAAGTTATAAAACGTTTTGCAGCGATGCATGCCAATGAAAAGGTAAACGTATTTATTTGCGGTAATGACCCCAAACTGCAGCGCGACTTTTATAGGGATAATCTAAAGGCATGTCATGTGGAATTTCCTGATGGAAACCCAGCAGAAGACCTCTGCCTGCTTTCACACTGCGATTACTTGATTGGGGCGCCCAGCACCTTCTCGCTGGTGGCCGCCATGTATCGCGACACACCATTATATTGGATAGAGGATGCTGAAGCAGAACTGAACGACAGTTCTTTCAAACATTTCGACTATCTGTTCCGTCACATTTATTGAGAAAGCTAAGGCTGTAGCTTGTCGTTTACCATACGGTACATATACTGCTGGATGATAGCCTTGAGCTCGCGTTCCATAGACTGCTGCTGAGGCAAGCGGCCTGTAAGGTTGTGCTGCATCAGTGAGTCGGAAAGGGAATACATGCCTGTAGTTCTGGTGCCGTCGAACTGCAGCACATGGCCGTGCTTTACGTATTGATAGATGCCGTTGAGGTAATTTACAGCCCAAGTATCTTCAGCAGGTGTGTTCAGCAGGTCGATACCGAAGCCGAAGTAGGGCTTCTGGTAGTTGAGCATACCCATGATTGTGGGGAGTATGTCAATCTGTTGGGCAATCTTGTCCTGTATCTCAGGCTTTCTTTCGGGATTTCCCGGCTCGTAGATGATGATGGGCGAGCAGAAACCACCAAGGTCGGTCTGGTAGTATGCGTGATCGGATAGATTGGTATGATCACTCGTCAGGACGAAAATCGTGTTATTGAACCAAGGCTCCTTGCTGGCTTTCTTGAAGAACTTGCCTATGGCCATATCGGTATAGCGTATACACTTGTGAATAATGATGCCTTCTTCAGGATATACATCCTTGTACTTTTCTGGTACTACATAGGGATGATGGCTACTGGCGGTGAACAGGGCTGTCATAAAGGGCTGCTTCATCTCCGACATCTTAGTAGCGTAGTACTGCAGGAAAGGCTCGTCCCAGATGGCCCATGTGCCGTCGAAATCCTTGTCGCCACCAAAACGAGGGTCGTCATTATAGTCTTCGCGACCATAATATTCTTTGAAACCTGTAGCGCGCGAAAAAGCCTGGAAACCCATGGAACCACGTTGGGCGCCATGGAAAAAGGCTGTGGCGTAACCTTCGTCTGAAAGGATTGAGGCAATACCGCTGAGCTGGTTCATGGAGGCCGGTGTTAATATGAACGGCTCGATGAACATGGGGATGCTGGAGAGTATAGAAGGCATACCATCAATACTCTTACGGCCATTGCAATAGCTATAGCGGAATGTGGTGCTATGGGCAATGAGCGAATCTACACAAGGGGTGTAACCCTTATAGCTGCCACCGTCAAGGTCGCGATTCAGAGCCCCGATATACTCTCGACCGAAACTCTCGACAATCAGAATAACTACGTTTTTCTTCGTGGTAAGTGGTGATGGCGTGGACGATAGAGAGCCGTTGTGAATGGGGGAGTAGGTGGCTTCTAACTCTGCCTCGTTGTCGAAGTAATCGGGCACTACGAATACATTGGTATCATAGGTCCTGAGGAGTGCAAAGGGGGTGTTGAGTACCAATGCTGCATCAATGGGGCGCTTGGCGTATTGATTGGCATTTGATATTGTGATGGGGCGTACTGCCGTGGCAAAGCCTCCACGCATGCCTGCTACACAGAACGGAATTGTTATGAGAAGCGATATGAGACAAATCACGTTGTATTTCCATTTGTATAAGATTGTGCGGTAGTTGAGGCTTGGCATGGCATAAAGCTTCCAAAGCGCGAATACTATCAAGGCGAAAAGCAATACCAGATACCAATGGGTTAGGAATTCTCTGCCTATGATGCTGCCCAGATTGTTCTCATTGGAAAATTCGCTGAACACCGAACTGGTGGTGCGACGCATGGTATATTTAAAGTAAACAGAATCGGCCAGATTGATGGTAAGGGTGATGCTGTTTACAATGATGTAGAGCCACTTGCAGAAACGATGATAAGAAGTATTCTCCTTTCTGTGCCAGGGAATAAGCATCAGCAGGATATAGAGGGCATTGGTGTAGAGAATTGCTGACGTATCAAACATCAATCCGCCTTGGAATATCTCGAGTGTAAAGTCAAAATAGCTGGCGTTCTCGGCATAATACTCTAATCGGGCCATCATGTATACCAGATATACCAGTATCAGGTTCCATGCTAATGCTACAGCAGGGGCGAAGGATTTGTTTAATAATTGTTTCATCGTGCATTGAGGTCTTTGGATGCTGACTGGAGTATGGCTTTACCCAAGTTGATATCACCATTGCCCTTAACGGTTTGCATGGTGTTAAGATCAAATACCGTAAAGCCGGTGCTGTCTACCAGCGAGAATCCATTATTGTATGTATGTATGGCCAGCGGATGCGTGTAGCTGCGGCTAAGCACATCGCGACTGTAGGTGTAGTCGGTATGAGAAATGCCCAACTGCCCCAACAATGTGGCTGGGAGATCGGTCTGATTACAGATTGTTTCCACGCGGCGAGGCGCCTTGACGGCACCGCCCACCCATATCATAGGTATGTGATTGCGCAGAGGGTGCAACTCGTCGTATTCCTTATAGATGATGCCATGATCGGGCAGCATAATAACCAAGGTGTTCTGCCAGGCTTTACTGTTACGTAGTTTGGCTATGAAATCGCCAATGCACTGGTCCAGATAGTAGAAGGCATTGAGAACCTCATCGTCAAACTGATGGATGGGTACATCCCACGGCTCGTGGCTGCTAAGCGTTGAGTAACCTATGAGATATGGCTGAGACATAGATGTGGCCATATCGAATAGGGTGCCGAAGGTGATATCGTCGCGCACACCCCACTCGGCGGTTTTCTGGTCTGCTGCAGAATAGTCGGCTTTCCATGTTAGCTGCTCAAAGCCGCCACCGATAAGGTAACTGCGCATGTTGGTGAAGTTAATGTCGCCACCATAGAGATAGTGGGTGGCGTAGCCTTTGGTATCGCGAAGAGAGCGTGCCAGACAGGGCAGGGAACGACTCTTGGCGGGGAGTTTCATGACTGAAATTGTGGGGAACGAGGGATAGCCGCTATAGGTGCATAGCGTGCCGCGGTCGGTACGCCACGAGTTGGCGTAGCAGTTGGTGAAGTAGATTCCTTCGTTGGTCAGGCGATTAAGATGAGGAGTGATGTCACTACGTCCGCTAAGCTCTGTGAACTGTCCGCCACAACTCTCCATCAGAATAACGATGATGTTAGGTGTGGGTGTGTTGAGCAGTGTGTCGACATCGATACTCTCTGTATTGAAAAGTTCGCTCGTTATCTTCTCGCATGCTTCATCGCTCATGAAATCGTAGCTGATATTGCTGCTGTCAAGACTGTCTATCGAGTCGAGGAAATTGAACACAGGGTTAACGGCAGAATGGTTCAGAAACTGGTTCTGCGAGAAATATACCTGTCCAATATTAGTAGCCGATTCGTCAAGGCCACCGCGGATACCGATGATGATGACAGGAATCGCTATGAGGTGAAGAATAAGAGATACGTATTTCGGTGGTGTGGCGGTGCGGTGCTGGGGTGGCGCAATATTTCTATATCCGCCATAGATAACAATGGTGGTTACTGCAAATGCAAGGAAGCGGATAATCATGTAGATGGCAGATACACTGGCTGCCATCTCGTTGGGAGACTCAAGATACTGCAGGCACGAGGCATCGAGCTTGAAGCCCCAGAAGGGATAGAGGCTGGTGTCGGCCACGAAGGCCAAGGCGAACACCAGTGAGATGAACAGAAAATAACCGCGTAGCAATTGTGTGAGCCATTTGGCCCAATACCAGATACTTACGATGCTAAGCAAGAATGGTACAATGAAAAAATAGAGGGCCGTAGACAAATCAAGAGATAGGCCGTGCCATACTACCTGGAACATGTCGCCAAAGGCAAACTCATGTCCCTCGCGGCAGAAGAGCATGAAAGCCACCTTTGCCATGACGAACACGATGACGGTCCACAGGTATGTCTGTACCAGAAACTTAACTCTGCATTTCATGTAGCTTCTTATAATATCCGTCGAATGACAAAAGCTCCTCGTGGGTGCCGCGCTCTACAATCTTTCCATCGTGGAGCACGCAAATCTCATCGGCATTCTTGATGGTAGAAAGACGGTGGGCGATAGCCACGGTGGTACGGGTCTTCATCAGTCGCTCCAATGCATCCTGAACCAGACGCTCGCTTTCTGTGTCGAGTGCCGATGTGGCCTCGTCGAGAATCAATATCGGTGGATTCTTAAGAATGGCTCGGGCTATAGATACACGTTGGCGCTGACCTCCGGAGAGTCGGCCTCCGCGGTCGCCGATGTTGGTGTCGAAACCACTCTCTGATGCCATGATGAACTCGTAGGCATTGGCTATCTTTGCTGCCTCTTCAATCTGCTGTTGTGTGGCATTGTCAACACCAAACGAGATGTTGTTGCGGAAGGAATCGTTAAACAGTATCGCCTCCTGATTTACATTGCCTATAAGCTGACGAAGGTCATGGATACCAAGATCCTTGACGTTGATGCCATCGATGAGTACCTCGCCCTCCTGAACATCGTAGTAGCGGGGAATAAGGTCGACCATAGTAGATTTTCCACTACCGCTCTGACCTACGAGTGCTATAGTTTTGCCTTTTGGAATGGTGAGGTTGATATCCTTAAGAACCCACTGCTCGCCATACTTGAACGATACGTGGCGGAACTCTATCTGATGTTCGAAACTTGAAATATGCTTGGGTGTCTCTGGCTCCTTAATGGTGTTTTCTGCCATCAGAATTTTGTCTACACGCTCCATAGAAGCAAGTCCCTTTGGAATGTTGTATCCGGCTTTCGAAAAATCCTTGAGTGGATTGATGATCGAATAGAGCATCACCATGTAATAGATAAAGATAGGTCCGGAGAGTGTGTGGTTATTGAGCACTAATACACCACCAAACCACAGAACTATAACAATAAGGATAGTGCCAAGGAACTCAGACATGGGGTGAGCAGAAGATTGGCGTATGTTAACACGCATAATATCGTTGCGATATGCCGTGTTAATGTTGTCGAACCTGTTGTTCATCTTCTTTTCGGCACAAAAAGCCTTGATAATACGTAGTCCTCCAAGTGTCTCTTCTACCTGACTCATGGTGTCGCTCCATAGTGACTGCGCTTTAATAGAATCCTGTTTCAACTTGCGACCTACATACCCCATAAACCATCCCATGACAGGTACGATGATGAGTGTGAAGAGTGTGAGTTGCCATGAGATAAAGATGAGCGCAGCAAAATAAGAGATGATAAGAATAGGATTCTTAAACAGCATCTCGAGTGATGCCATAATTGAATTCTCAATTTCCTGAACATCGCCACTCATGCGAGCAATAATGTCACCCTTGCGCTCTTCAGAGAAGAAACCCAGAGGAAGTGAGGTTATCTTATGATATACCTGATTGCGGATATCGCGCACCACACCTGTACGAATAGGTATGATAGTGGCCGCAGAAAGAAAATATGCACCGGTCTTCAAGAAAGTTGTGACAGCAAGGAATAAACCGATAAACAACAGTGTTGTGGTCTGTCCCCAATCTGCTATAAGTCCGTTGACATAGTAGTTCATGTTATTCATCAGTACTGCCTGTATGTTGGACCAATCCCACGCCATAAGTGAGGTGGCTGTCTCAGCGTCGCTGGTTTGGAACAATATCTGAAGAATAGGGATAAGCGCTGCAAAAGAGAAAATATTGAGTACTGCCGACAGGATGTTAAACACTACTGACAGCACCAGATATTTCTTATATGGCGGAACAAATCGCCTCAGCACGTTTAGGAATTCTTTCATAAGGCTTCTCCTAATAAGGTTGCGCTGGTAGAACCTGTAATCTTTACACGCACAGTTTCGCCAATATGGTGGCCTGCTTTAGGGAATACCACCATCTTATTTTGCTCGGTGCGACCGCAAAGCTGTTCGCGAGAGCGTTTTGAGAATCCCTCAATGAGTACATCGAATTCCTTGCCCTCATCCTTCTTGTTCTGGATGGCCGACATCTCTGTCTGCAGAGCGATGAGTTCGTTAAGACGACGGATCTTCTCCTCCTCAGGCACATCATCCGGCAGATGTTTCGATGCATAAGTGCCTGGACGCTCAGAGTATTTGAACATAAATGCAGAGTCGTAGCCAACCTCGCGCATCAGTGAGAGCGACAGCTGGTGATCCTCTTCGGTCTCTGAATGGTAACCCACAAAGATATCTGTAGAGAGTCCGCAATCAGGAATGATGCGGCGGATGGCGTTTACGCGATCCATGTACCACTCGCGGGTGTACTTGCGGTTCATCAGTTTGAGAATTCTGTCGCTACCGCTCTGAACGGGCAGGTGGATATGCTTACATACATTTGGCATCTCGGCAATAACACGCAGAGTCTCATCGCTCATGTCCTTTGGGTGCGAGGTGGTAAAGCGCACACGCATGGTGGGAACTTCCTCAGCAACCCTGCGCAGAAGTGCAGGGAAATCTAGAACTTCTAGATTATCTAGACCATCTAGCTTATAGCTGTTAACATTCTGTCCCAGCAAGGTAACCTCTTTGTATCCCTTGTCGCGCAAATCGCGCACTTCACGTAAGATGCTCTCAACATCGCGGCTGCGCTCACGACCACGGGTGTAGGGTACGATGCAATAGTGGCAGAAGTTGTTGCAGCCACGCATGATACTAACAAATCCGCCAATCTTATGACCAATGCCAATACGTTGTGGAACTACATCTTTATACGTTTCGGTGGTAGAAAGCTCTGTGTTCATCGCTTTATGACCTAACTCGGCCTGAGCAATTAGGTCAGGCAGTGAGAGATAGGCATCAGGACCAGCCACGAGGTCGCAGTGGTGATTGTCGAGCAAGTCCTGCTGGGCACGCTCGGCCATACAGCCAAGCACGCCAAGTATCATGTTATGACCCTTGCGGCGCTCTGCATCCAAAGCATCTAAACGGTGGAAAATCTTCTGTTCGGCATTGTCGCGAACTGAACAGGTATTAAGGAAAACTGCATCGGCCTCATCAAGAGTCTCGGTGGTCTCGTAACCAGCCATCTGCATTACCGATGCTACTACTTCAGAATCTGCCACGTTCATCTGGCAGCCATACGTTTCAATATATAATTTCTTCATTTCGGCTGCAAAGGTACAAATAACTAATAGAAATGCAAAATAAATTAATATTTATTTTCAATTTATACAATTGGTAAGGAGATACCATTGATCTTCTGGTAGACATCAAGAGCGTATACATCGGTCATGCCACTGATATAATCGATAATCGCCATGATACGAGTCTCAAGATCGGGAGCATCAATGTCGTATTGACTTGATACGCGACTAATAAGGTGCTTTGAGTAAAAACGTTCTGGGTGAGTTGCCGCGTTGATAAATTTCTCCATGAGTGTCTGAATAATCTGATAACCAGATAGTTCTACGTCAAGTACGGGGCGGCTCTTGTAAATGCGCTCTACCGAAAGTGCACAACAATTCTTGTATGCCTTCTGTGGTAAATCGCTAATGTGGTCAATAAGACTGCCTTGGAACTCACCATTAAGAATCTCGTCTTCATAATCTACAAATACGTGAACACATTCGTTCTCGAGCTTGCCTATTGCGCAGGCACGCAGATAAACAATCTTCTCGTTATTGTCATTTACACCCTCGTCTTCTATGCGTTTAAGGATGCTTTTCTGTGTGGTTTCGTCGAAGAATGCAAGTAGAAGTTGCATGGTTTCTTCGTGTGAAATAATTTTAAGTTTGTGCGCATCCTCAATGTCCATAATCTCGTAACAGATGTCATCGGCTGCCTCAACAAGATATACTAGCGGATGACGCGCATAACGCAATGGCTCGCCAGCCTCCGATTTGCATGGAATACCTAATTCATTGGCTATACGACGATAATATGCCTTTTCGGAATCAAAGAATCCGAACTTGCCCTTCTTGCTGGATGCGCTCGAAGAGAAAGGGTATTTTACGATGCTGGCAAGGGTTGAATAAGTCATTACAAAACCACCTGGGCGTCGGCCCTTGAACTGATGGGTGAGAAGGCGAAAGGCATTGGCGTTGCCCTCGAAATGAATCATGTCGTTCCAAAAGATAGGACTGACCTGTCGTTGAAGATCGTTTCCGGCCCCCTCAGTGAAGAATGACTGAATGGCTTTTTCGCCACTATGACCGAACGGGGGATTGCCTAAATCGTGAGCTAAACATGCTGTAGCTACTATCTGACCTATTTCCGGAAAAAGACTGTCTTTGAGTTCTGGATGCTTTTTGATTAACAACGATGCTACATCGTTACCCAAAGACATACCTACACTAGCCACTTCGAGCGAATGAGTCAGGCGGTTATGCACAAAAATGCTACCTGGGAGCGGGAATACCTGGGTTTTATTTTGGAGACGACGGAATGGAGCAGAGAAAATAAGGCGATCATAGTCGCGTTTGAACTCTGTTCGGTCATCGTGGCGCTCTGGATGACGATGTTCCTGACCAAGGCGCTTGTTGGATATAAGTTGTTGCCAATTCATCATAATCTGTGTGCAAAGGTATAAAAAATACCCGCAGTATGTGCACATTTCGCAGAAATTAACGAAAAAATCAAAAAATTAGGCCTCGAAAGGCTGATTTCTAAGCTAAAAGCACTACCTTTGCACATTGATTAAAATATATTTTAAATTATGCTGAAAATAAAAGTTGTAAACAAAGGTCACCAGCCACTGCCTCAGTATGCCACTGAGCAGAGTGCAGGTATGGATCTGAGAGCTAATATAGATGCCCCCATTATACTGAAACCATTGGAGCGTAAGCTGATCCCAACGGGATTACATATTGCTTTGCCTGTTGGTTTCGAGGCACAGGTTCGTCCTCGAAGTGGATTGGCATTAAAAAAAGGAATCACTGTACTTAATACTCCGGGAACCATCGATGCCGATTATCGTGGTGAGATTGGCGTAGTACTTATCAATCTTTCTAACGAGGATTTTGTTGTCGAGGATGGTGAACGCATTGCTCAGATGGTGATAGCGCGTCATGAGCAGGGCGAGTTTATATCAGTTGATGTACTCGATGAGACTGAACGTGGCGAGGGTGGCTATGGGCATACAGGCGTAAAATGATAATGAGTGGAATGAAGAAAATAGGACTGTCATTGTTATTGTTGCTATCTGTGACCATTGGTTACGGACAACGTACTTATGACGAGTTCTTTCTCGAAGCAATGATCCAGCGACAGAAAGGCAATAATGATGCGGCCTTTGATCTTTTACGTCATTGCTTAGAGATAAATCCAGATGCACCTGAGGCTTGGTATTTCTTGGGCCAATATTATAATGCACTTAAGAATACGGATAAAAGTCTTGAATATATAAAGAAGGCAGCGTCGCTTGATCCTGATAACGAGACCTATATGGAAACTCTTGCTCAGGCGTATATCCGCCAGCAGGATTTTGAAGCCGCCATACCTGTGGTAGAAAAAATATATGCTCGTGATAAGGAGCGTGAAGACTTGTTGGAGATGCTTTTTCAGTTGTATCAACAGGTTGATGATCTTGATAATGCTGTGAAGGTGTTGGACAGAATCGAAGCCATTGATGGAAAGAGTGAACGGCTCTCGATGGCTAAGAGTGAGATTTATACCCGCCAGGGAAATAAGAAAGCGGCCATTGCGGAGATCAAGGCCCTTTCGGAGAAGTATCCTAACGACTTTAACTATCTGGCGCTCTATGGTGAAACGCTGATGATGAATGGTCAGTTGAAAAAGGCACTCAAGGTATACAATAAAATTCTGAAGGAAGAACCTGATAATAATCGTGTATTGATGTCTCTTCGTACGTATCATCAGGCTTTGAACCATAGCGAAATAGCCGACTCGCTTACAGAGCGCGTGCTTTTGAATAAGAATGCCACTATGGAAGAGAAGATACATCTGTTGCGCCAAGAAATATCGGCAAGCGAGAATGCTGGTGGCGATAGTACAAGGGTGTTACAGTTGTTTGATAAGATATTAAAACAACCTCAGACTGATGAGAATATGGCTATTCTGTGTGCGTCGTATATGAACATCAAGAAAATGCCTAAGGATAGTATTGGAAAGGTGTTGGAAAAAGCGCTTGCTATTGCTCCCGATAATTCGTCGGCCCGCCTGCAGCTTATAGGATACGCCTGGGAGGCTGATGATATGGAGCGTGTTATATCTCTCTGTCAGGATGCACGCCAGTATAACCCAGATGAGATGGCTTTCTATTATTATCAAGGCGTAGCATTCTATCGTCGTGATAGTCTGGATGCTGCTCTTTCGGCATTTAAGAATGGTATCGATGTTATCAAGGAGGACAGTGATCCCGCCATTGTATCCGACTTCTATGCGGTGATGGGCGATATTTTGCATCAGAAAGGTATGGTAAAGGAGTCGTACGAAGCTTACGACTCGTGCCTTCAGTGGAAAGACGATAATATGGGTTGTTTAAATAACTATGCCTATTTCCTTAGTGAGGCAGGCGAGCAGCTTAATAAGGCAGAGCAGATGAGTTTTAAGACCATTAAAGCCGAGCCAAAGAATGCCACCTATCTTGATACATATGCCTGGATACTATATATGTTGGGCAGATATTCTGAGGCTCATATATATATAGAACAGGCTTTACAGAATCTGGACGAGAACCAGGATAACTCTGTTATCAAAGAACATGCAGATAAAATAAAACAAAAAATAGATCGACAATGAAACTACAAAGTATCGTAAGAATTGCCGTGTTGGCATTGCCATTAATGCTTGTGTCGTGTAAATCGCACAAGAAGGTCGTTGATACAAATGTGTCTATGGCAGCTAAGCCTCAAGATGCTGACTTCATGCAACAAGTGCGTGATAACCAGCAGACGGCCAAGTTCATTACTTCGAAGGTGAAATTCTCTGTAGAGGTTGGCCCACAGAAGTTGACACTTACTGGTAACTTGAAGATGAGACGAAACGATGTGATCCGTCTTCAGCTGATGGCTTTCGGATTTGTTGAAGCAGGGCGTTTGGAGTTCACTAAAGATTATGTGCTGATAATGGACCGTATTAATAAGCAGTATCTGAAAGCACCATATCGTCAGATAGATTTCTTGCGTAATAGTGGACTGAACTTCGCAGCTCTTCAGGCTTTGTTCTGGAACGAACTGTTCAAGCCTAATCAGGGTAGTGAGGCAGTGGTTCTGGATAAGAATAAGACCAATACGCCTAACTTCTCTACCATCGAGAGTGGTGATGATATGATTATCAGCCTTGAGGACGGAAAGATGGATTACAGCTGGCTGGCTAGTAAGAATACTGCTATCATCCGTATGGCCAACATCCTATATAAGGATCGTTTCAATGGTAATACCCAACTTAATTGGGACTACTCTGATTTCGAAGTGTTCAGCCGTAAGATGTATCCTAAGAAACACATGATTAAACTTACCACACCAGAAAAGGAAGTTAAGCTTGGCATTACTTTGAACTACCTAGGTTCTGATACAGAGTGGGAGGCTAGAACAGAAGTATCTAACAAATATCGTGAGGTAACAGTGGATGAGATACTCCGCCGATTCATGGCTCTATGATGAATAGAGTATTTCGTTGTAATTATATCGTGATGGTGCTTGCTGCACTCATCTCGTTTTCTTCGCCTGCTATGGCACAGCAGGCGAAAAAAACGTCTGTTCAGAAGCGTACCACTACCACTGCCAAAAAGAAAACTGCCACCAAAAAGGTTACTACGAAGAATACTGCCACTACCAAGCAGCCTGTTACTGTTAATAGCCTTAAGGATGAGCAGCAAAGAGTGCGCAAGCAGATAGCCGAACAGCAACGTAAGCTTCAGGCTAACGAGCGTGATGTTAAGAAAAGATTACAGAATCTGTTGATTATCAATAACGAAATTGCGGATAAGCGTAAGTCTATTGATACAATCCGAAATGATATCAATCGTCTTGATGGCGATATCCATACACTTGAGGTCCACATGAAATATCTTGAGGGTGAGCTTGCGGAGCGTAAGCAGAGATTCATCAAGTCGATGCGTTATATGCACCGAAACCGCAATATGCAAAGTCAGCTGATGTTTATCTTCAGTGCCAAGAACTTGTCGCAGATGTATCGACGACTTAGATTCGTGCGCGAGTATGCTATTTATCAGCAGAATCAGGCTGAGGCTGTAAAGTCGATGAAAGTTCAGGTGGGCGAGGCTTATGATGAGCTTACCGACACTAAGAAACAGAAGAATGACCTGTTGGTTAAGGATGAACGGGAGCGCAGATCGCTTGAGGGGAAACAGGTAGAGCAGCAGAAGATGGTGACATCGCTGCAGAAACAGCAGAAGACAATCCAAAGTATCATAGAACAACAGAAGAAACGTGATGCAGAGCTGAATGCTCAGATTGACAGACTGATTGCTCAAGAGATAGCACGAGCTAAGGCACGTGCCGAAGCTGAAGCCAAACGTAAAGCGGCTGAAGCCGAAGCAAAGCGTAAAGCTGAGGAACTGGCCAGAAAGAAGGCCGCTGCCGAAGCTGCTCGCAAGGAGAATGAGCGTCGTATAGCCGAGGCTAAGGCCAAAGAAGAAAAAGCTAAAGCAGAGGCTCGTGCTGCGGCCAAGAAGAATGCTGAAGAGAAGGCTGCTGCAGAACGTGCTGCCGCTGAGGCTGAGCACGCCCGTTTAGCTGCAGAACGAAAAGCTGCAGCTGATGCAAAGGCCCATGAGAAAGAAGTGGCTGAGGCAAAAAAGGCTGAGAGTGTCTATACTGTTTCGTCAGAAGATCGCCAGTTAAGTGGTAACTTCGAGAGTAATCGTGGACGTCTGCCTATGCCTATCACTGGCGCATATCGTATTGTGAATCACTTTGGTGTGAACCATGTTACTGATGTAAAAGGTCATGTTACGCTTGATAAGAAAGGCATTGACATCAAGGGACAGCCTGGTGCTGCTGTGCGTTGTATCTTTGATGGCGAGGTGAGTGCTGTATTTAGCTATGCCGGCACAACGGTTGTCATTGTTCGCCATGGTAGTTATCTGTCTGTATACTGCGATCTGGCATCAGTCAGCGTGAGTCGTGGACAAAAAGTAAGCACCCGACAGACGCTTGGTCGTGTGGGTGCCGAAGGTATGATGCAGTTCCAGTTGCGCCATGGTAGCGCAAAACTAAATCCTGAAGGATGGTTGGCCAGATAGGATAGACACGAAGTGTCAATTCTGGCAACAAAGCCAGATAGACGCTAAAGTGTCAATCCATCCAACAATCCTACATAGGTATCGATGGCCTGTTCTATCTCTGAGATCTTGATGAACTCGTTGGCTGAGTGCGAACGGCTTGACTCGCCAGGTCCCAGTTTGAATGATGGGAATGACATCAGGGCCTGATCGCTCAGCGTGGGCGAGCCAAATGGCAGCATACCTCTCTCTATACATCTCTTAATAAGAGGATGTTCTGGAGATATGGCCGAAGAATGCAGTCGGAAAGAGCGAGCGCGGAGCTCGCACTTGGTCATTTTCTTGCAGAGGAAATTGAACAGGTATTCGTTTTGATAGAATTCGTTGGTGCGTACATCTATAATAAAGTGTAATGTGTCTGGTATAACATTGTGCTGGGTACCACCTTCAACCACGGTCACAGTCATCTTTGTAGCACCAAGTAATGGACTAACCTTTCGGAACTTATAGTCGCGAAGCCATACCAAATCATCAAGTGCTTCGTATATAGCATTCACGCCCTCGTTTCTGGCTGCGTGCCCTGACTTACCGTGGGCATAGCCGTCGATAACCATCAGGCCTTTTTCGGCTATGGCTGGTTGCATGCCTGTTGGCTCGCCTACTATGGCTACATCAACCTTTGGCAATAGTGGTAATATTCTACTCAATCCATTATCGCCTGATACCTCTTCCTCGGCAGAGGCTACCCACAATAGGTTATAGTTGCGCGGACGTTGAAGCATGATACGATAGGTTTGTAGTAGTGAAACCAAGCCGCCACCGCAATCATTTGCTCCAAGCCCGTATAGTAAGTCGCCCTCTTGGGTTGGGGTAAAGGCATCGCGAGTCCATGAACTAACGGGTTTAACAGTATCAATATGGGCATTAAGCATCACTGTGGGACGATTGTTGTCCCAATCAGGACATCCTATCCAGATGTTATTTCCTTCTCGTCCGAAAGGTAGATTCCATGTCTTAAGGCGCTCTGCCAATTTGTCGGCTGCCTTTGTCTCGTTTCTACTTACTGAAGGAATCGCAATCAGTTCCTTCAGCAACTCAACCGCATCGTTGGTGTAGTTTCTGGTCTCCATAATTAATTGGTTTTAGTTCTTGAAATCCATACAGAAAGTAACATCGACATGACCAGCACTCCGAAGATAATAGCCAACGACCATGTTGTGGGAACTTCGATATGTGGCATATTGATATTTAATCCTATGAGTTCGCTTGCTGCATTCACGTATTCATTCATTGCTAGAAGCATTTTTACGCCTACAAAGCTTAAAATGATACCTAGCCCATATTTCAGGTAAGTGAAATATTTAGCTACAGCGGCAAGAGCAAAGTAAAGTGCTCGCAATCCGAGGATAGCAAAGATGTTTGATGTGAGCACGATAAACGGATCGCGGCTTACTGAGAAAACGGCAGGGATAGAGTCTACTGCAAACGCCACATCTGTTGTCTCTATCACCAGTAGGGTGATAAACAAAGGTGTTGCAAGGCGCTTCCCGTTTTCTATGATAAAGAATTTGTCCTCGTGCATTTGGTCAGTCACAGGGAAGAACTTCTTAAACAGCTTTACAAAGATATTCTTTGATGGGTCTACCTGTTCATCGTCTTTATGGCTGAACATCTTGATGCCTGTGTAAATAAGGAACAGTCCGAACAAACCAAGTATCCATTCGAATTGGGCTATCATGGCTGTTCCTGCGAATATAAATATACTGCGTAGAACCAGTGCTCCGAATATTCCCCAGAACAGAACCTCGTGTTGGTATTTGTTCTTTACACCGAAAAATGAGAATAGCATCAGGAATACAAATAGATTGTCCATAGATAGCGATTTCTCTATCAAGTAGCCTGCCAGAAACTCCATAGCCTTTTCATGTGAGTCAGCTGGATACCACAGATAGATGCCGCCGCAGAAGACCAACGACACGCCGATCCATACGGCGGTCATTTTCAGAGCCTCGGATACGCCCACCTCGTGCTGACCTTTCTTGCCAAACGACTTCAGGTCGATAAGTAACATGATCAGCACTAGTATGTAGAACAATATCCACGCCCAAATAGGTATGTTTACCATTTCCATTATTCTCCTTTTTATTTTATTCGGCCACAAAGTTACGAATAAACGTGCAAAAAGCCAAATTAATTACGTTTTTTTCTCAGAATACGAAAATAAGTTGTACTTTTGCATCTCGGTATGCGTAACAGATTGTTGGATAATGCTCCCTTGCTGAGGTTAGTGGCGTGTATGATTATTGGTATCGTCATTGCCAAATACGTTACGTTATCTATACCCATGTTGCCTGTCTTGGCTGGAATTGTGATCATTGCTCTGCTGTTATGGAAGCATAAGTATTTGCAATCGTTCGCTATATTGTTGTGTTTCCTTATAATGGGCATGTATCTTATGCAGCGTCAAATGTCTATACCTGATGACTCACAAAACATATCGTATATAGACCGTTCCAAAGCATTTTTCTTGAATCAGCGTAGCAAGTTGCTCAATCGTTTTGCTGATAATGGTATCGATGACGATGCCTATGCTGTGGTGGCAGCAATGTGTCTTGGCGATAAGTCGGCTTTGACTCACCATATTAAGGATACTTATTCCGTTAGTGGCGCTTCGCATGTGTTGGCACTTAGTGGTTTGCACCTTGGCATTATTTATATGTTGCTTTCGCTGTTCTTGCCTCTTCGACGTTGGCCGGCATTATCGCAGTTGCTGATCATCTTGTCTGTTTGGGCGTTTGTTTTCCTGGTGGGAATGTCTGTCAGTGTGGTTCGTTCAGCAGTGATGTTAACTGTTTATGGAATCCTTTCTATTGGTAATCGAGATAAGATGTCGTTAAACGCCCTTGCCTTTACGGCAATAGTCATGCTGATGTGTAATCCATTGTGGCTTTTTGATGTTGGATTCCAGATGTCGTTTATGGCGGTATTGGCTATATTATTGTTTGTTCCTTTGTTCGAGGATGTGTTTCCAGCAGAGTATCTTATGGAACATCGATGGATAAAGCGTATCTGGGGATTAGCGGTGGTAAGTTGTTCAGCGCAGTTGGGCGTTGCTCCGTTGATAGCTTTCTACTTCGGCCGATTCTCAACCTATTTCCTGCTTACAAACTTCATTGTGATTCCTGCAGCAATGGTTATACTATGGCTGTCGATAGTCGTATTGCTGTTTCCCTCCTTTGCGTACATATTATTATATATAGTACAACTATTGAATGCCGTTTTACTCAGAATCACAGCTATGCCAGGAGCAAGCATTGATAACCTCCACCCAAGTGTCCTTCAGGTGTTGCTTATCTATGTGCTTATCTTCTGTATCTATCTGTTTATAGAAAGAATAAAACCAATAATGGGATGGAGAGCATCGAGATGAGGGTGGTGATGAAGGTGACCTCAGTAATCATCGTTGTGTCCTTGCCGTACTTCAGGCAGAGAATGGTGCCGTAAGTGGCTACCGGCATGGCTATTACTACTGTATTGATGTTAACCACGAAACTCGAAAATCCCAATGCTGTGCACATATAATAGATGCCGATCGGCAATATGACTAATCTGAATGCTGTTGTGGCATATACTGTGCTGTTGCCCAGTAGCGAGCGCAGTGATAGGTTCGACATAGAAGAACCTACAATCAGCAAGGCGGCAGGTACGGTGATGTTACCAATCATGGTGAGTGGCTGACTGATGAATGCGGGAATATCGTCTATTCTCAGGGCTACAATCAGCATCGTGAGGTAGGCCGACAGCATTGGGGTAGAGTAGAGAATCTTTTTCTCAATTCGTCTTTCTTCTACTTCGCCTTTTCCCGTAATAAGTATTGCTCCTATGGTAAACACTGCAAAAGTATTTACCACATTCAATACAGCAGCATAGAACACGGCTTCGTGTCCAAATATCGATGCTACAACGGGATAGCCCATAAAGCCCACGTTGCCAAACATCAGTGCAAAACCGATTGCTCCCTCATCGGCCTTGTCCTTGGTGAGAAAGCGGGGAAGCACGAAAGCCACACCTGTAAGTACGGCATATGTAACGATGCTTATCAGTAATAATGGCAGAATATACTCCCTGTCTGGCAATTCACCCGTCATCGCAGACGAGAGAATCAGTGCCGGGCAAGTGATATTGATCACCAGTCTCGACAATTGTCTGTCGAAGTCACCCCCCAGATATCCTATTTTGCCAGCTACATATCCCAATATAACAATAGCAAACAATGTCATCATGACTGTAAACATGGGTGCAAAGGTACAAATAATATCCCAAAATCACTAATTTTAGTCCGATTTTGTTGTTTTATTGTTATCACGGCCATTACTTTTTGATTGTCAGGCAGTTGGTTATGATAACAACAAAATGTTTTATGGCAACAAAGCCCAAATGGGTAAAAAAAGCTGAAAATACTCGAAAAAACTTGGTAAAAAGCTTGCAAAAGCGTTTAAAATTTTGTATCTTTGCAATGTTAAACCATTAAGATTTAAATAATAAATATGGCAAAGAAATATGACTCAAGCCAGATATCTCCAAGCTGGCTTTATTGCTTCAATGCGCAGTGCCCGATGCATGATAGCTGTCTGCGATTCCAATCGGCACTCGAGATGCCCGATGATAAGGTGATCGGATCGGCTGTCTATCCGAATGCACTCAGGAACGGCCAGTGCCGATTCTATCGTAAGGACGAGAAGGTAACACTTGCAACCGGATTCGTTGTGAAGGATAACCCACGCGCCTCCAACATGTTTATTGAAAAGCGCCGCAGTATAACCGACTATCTGGGAGGTAACGGCACCTACTACCTGTATCGGAACGGCAAGAAATGGCTCTCACCCAAGCAGCAGGAGGATATCCGCCGCATTTTCCGCCGGGCAGGGTATACCGACGAAGTGGTGTTTGGCCATACTAAAGAGGAATACGACTTCACCTGAACACTTTATTACAAACTGCTTGTAATGCCATTACAAACTAACTGTAACGGCATTACGATTACGTTGTAACGGTTTTACAACTAAGTTGTAATAGTAGTAAAATGATATCTGAACGATTCGTAGATGACTTCGGAACAACTGCAACAGACTATCTGAACGACCATTACAAACCATTTGGAAAAAATATAAATATGAAAGCGACAGTTATCAGAACAGACAAAAAGAACATTCAGCATGTATCAACCCGAACCATCGAAACGCTGATGGACCGTATGAAAACAGACATTGGCAAGGAGGTGATAGCCACTTTCAGGCGCCAACTGCCTATGATAGCCAAACTGGGCTGGAAATATAAGGACATGCACTTGATGCCACGCGTATGTGCCACATCCGAACTAACCAAGAATGCCAATGGCGATCTGGAATTCAGGATGTGGAACGGTTTGATACTACTCACCCTCGGAACGTTCGAGGATAACGGACAGGTTGAGCAGGCTAAAGCGCTGGCGATGGGTATGCCATCAACCTTGGCAGCCTTTACGGGCAGTAGCGGCAAAACAGTAAAACTCTTGGTTCGCATAGCGCCAAAAGACCAGCCAATGCCAGAATCGGAAGCAGAGACAGATAAGCTTTGCGAAGTTGGATACAAGTTCGCAATGAAAGTGTATGGCGGGCTGTTTGCTGGTCAGGTTATTCAGCAGAAGGCATCGGCCAGGATGACATTCCGCATGACGATAGACAAGAATCCGTTGCTGAACCTGAAAGCGACAGCCCTACAGGTATCTGCTTTTGAAGAACTGGCAACAGTAAAACCTCAGCAGCCCGAACAGCGACAGAGCGACTACGACAAGTATAACGACTACGAATATCTGTATCGATCGGCCTCGGCACAGATCCAGGAGGAGATGGGGACCCGGTTTGATGGCGACAAGCACCGCGATGAAGCTTATCTCACAGCCCTTACCCGCAGACTGCGCCAACTGGGTTTCCCTGCCGAGGAGGCTGTGCTCCACATGCGTTCACACCTGTGGACCGAAGTGGAGGATGACCATATCCGCACCATCGTAGGAACGGTATATGCAGAAGCACCTGCAAAGAAAAAGGCAACGGGTGATACTGCCCTGCAGATACGCAAAGAACAGCAACAGATGATGGACCATCTGTCATCGCGCTATGTGTTCCGTTTTAACACGGTGATGGGTTACACCGAGTATCGCCCCAATCACACCTGGGTACATCCGTATATTCCTGTAGATGATCGCGTGTTGAATCGCATAGCTATCGAATGTCGTCTGTCTGGTCTTAACGTGTGGGATAAGGACGTTTCGAGGTACATCCATTCATCATATATACCGGAATACAATCCCGTTTGGGATTACCTGAGCGAGTGCCGAGGCAAATGGGATGGCAAGGACCGTATACGCGAGTTGGCCCGCAAAGTGCCGACTAAGAATCCGTATTGGCCCGATTGGTTTTATACTTGGTTTCTTGGCATGGTGCGCCAGTGGCAGTCGAGCATCTACGACCGCTATGGTAATCAGATAGCACCGCTGCTGATTTCGAAACAGGGTTGGAACAAGTCCACCTTCATCCAGTCGCTGTTGCCACCGGAGTTGCAGTGGGGCTTCACCAATCAGCTTGATGTGAGCGAGAAACGTCAGACGTTGCAGGCCATGAGTCAGTTTCTGTTGATCAACCTGGATGAGTTCAATCAGATTTCGCCGCAGCTACAGCAGGGGTTCCTGAAGAACGTCATCACACTGCCCTGTGTGAAGGTGAAGCGCCCCTACGGCAAACATGTGGAGCCATTCCCGCGTATGGCCTCGTTTATCGGTGCTACCAATCAGGCTGATGTGCTGACCGATCCTTCAGGAGGCCGTCGCTTTTTGGGCATAGAGTTGACGGGGCCTATCGACATATCGCGAAATCCCAACTACAAACAGATTTTTGCGCAGGCTCTGTATGCACTCGATCATCATGAATCATACTATTTTGACGATGAGCAGACACAACAGATACTGGAGTCGAATCGTCAGTTCCAGCAGTTGACGCCTGCAGAACAGTATTTCAACGATTGTTTTGAGCCTGCAACTAATGAGAATGACGGCAAATATCTCACATCATCGGCCATTTTTGCCCACATCAAGAAGCTCGCAGGTAGCGATTTGAGGCTCAATAGCCTGAATCATTTCGGCAGAACGCTGTCGAATATACCCAATCTTCAGCGAAAACGCACCACAAAAGGTACAGAATATCTGGTAAAACTGCGAAAATAGCAGTTCTGTTGCCATAAGGGTAGAAACACCGACTTTGGAGTGAAGCCATGTAGCGTTGTAATATTAATGAGATTGGTTATGTCTGAAATAGAGCAAAAACAATGTTGGACTATGAAGATCAGGCCGCATGAAAGGTTGTGGCATATCGATCTGGGAGAAATCTGGCGCTATCGCGACCTGATAGAGTTGTTCGTGAGGCGTAATATCGTGGTGCAGTATAAGCAGACTATCCTTGGTCCGCTGTGGTATCTGATACAGCCCATTCTGACGGTGATTATGAATATGGTGGTGTTTGGAGGTATCGCCAAGATGAGTACGCCTCAAAGTGATTGTAGAAACTCTGTAAGATTCTCTTTTTGTGACAAGGCCAGTTTCTGTCGGATACGATAACGGCTTATCTCTACTCCACGGATGGAGATATTTAAAAGTGGGGCAATCTCCTTTGACATCAGATCCATACGGATGTAGGCACAAAGCATTTTCTCCTTGTGTGATAGCTGTGGATAACGCTCGCCTAAGGTCTTTAGGAAATTGTGGTGAACGCTGTCGAACGAATTGCGGAAGGCTTCAAGATCGTCATCGTGCTCGATGTTGGTGTCAATCTGCCCTATCAGTCTGACTACGCGTCGTTTGATTGTTGGCAGATTTTCCTCGTTTAGTCCGTTGTTGATGCTTACCGCAGTCTTCTTTATCTCTTGTAGCATCTCGTTTTTGCGAACCACGTTCATTCGCGAACGTACCAGTTCGTCTTGTTGTGCTCTCAGCTCTATCTGTAGCTTTTCTTCTTCCAGATTCTCAATCTGCTTGTCTTTCTGGCGGATAAGTCTTTGACGGCTCTGTTTGATGCGCTGATAGATGACAAAGATGATAGCTATAATACCTATTATATATAAGGTGTAGGCCCACCATGTGCGATACCATGGAGGTAGAATGGTAAACGCAAAGCTGGTCTCGCCTCCGATACTGCCGTCAGCCGTTATGGCTTTTACGTGGAAGATGTATCTTCCTTCAGGAATGTTGGTGTATTCCTTCGTGTGGAGTCTTGTGGCAGGACTCCAGTCCTTCTCTCCAGAGCCTTCGAGCCAGTAGCAGAATCTAACGGTCTGGGTAGGATCGTAACTATTGGCACTAAACTCGAAATGCAATGAATTATTTCGCCAGCTGATAACAGGACTCTCTGCTTTATAATAGAGGGTATCGGTGTTGTTACCAATGATGATCTTGCGGATATAAGGCTGTATGACTCGGATAGAATCGGGCGACAGGTGTTTCTCGAGCATGGCAAATCCATCCTCAGTGCCGATAATAGCCTGCATGCGATTGGTGAAGCTGACATTTTCGAAATCCTCCATCAGACAGTCATTCAGGTAGCTTTGCAGATGGTTCCCTTTGCTAACGTGTATGGCACCTTCTGATGCATACCAGATGCTGCCATCGTCACTCTGATTGATATAGGTGTATGCTGCAGAACCGCTCAGTCTGTTCTCCAATGCAGTATGCTTAACCAGTTTGTCATGCGTTGCATCATAACGGAAAAGTCCCTGTCTACTGGCTATCACCATCTCACCGTCAACTTTGGCAATATACACGTTATCTCCTTTGGGTAATGCCACTGAGTTGTAGCATTTCTTACTCTTTACGCCCATCAGGTTGTCTGTCAACGTCAGGCGGTAGAGCCCTTTCTCTTTGTTGGCCACCCAGATCGCATCTGTCATGTCTTCAACATAGAATGTCTTCGCAGAGATGTCACCACCTTTCACTTCTTCCGCCATCTGCCATCCTTGCGTTGTTGGCCGCATCAGTCGTAATCCCCAGTAAGAACTGGTAATCAGGATGTCGGGATGGTTGCCTAATGCACGAACACCCCAAACGCCACGATGACTATATCTCGTTATGCGATTGCCATTGATGTTGATAAAGAATTGGCGTCCTCCACAGAACAACTGTCCGCCAATGGTATCCAGGCATAGTACCTGACTACCTGTTCCTTCTATAAAACTAATATGGTTACCATCCATGGCATACAATCCTTGATTAGTGCCGAAATAGAGCTTGCCTTGATAGGTGATACTACAGTTGCCGCTACCAATAGGCGACTGGCGACTGTTGAGAAAGCGGAGTGGCGACCATAGCTGAACGCAGTCGAGACCATTGTCGAGTGCCAGCCATAGATTCTTGTCGGCATCGAAGGTGGCCGAGAGCACGGTTTTGTTTTGCAGGCCGTTGTTGGTAGAGATGCGCTCCACCTTGTGCTGCTTCAGGTCGATCAGGATAACACCATCCTGCAGGGTGCCCAGTGCTAAGGTCGTGCCAGACAGTGCTGCACACGACAGTTGCATGTTACTGATGTCGGCAGTCAGACTGAACGGCTGCAGTTTGTTGTTGCTATAGAGAAACAGTCCTTTATGACTGGTGACAAACAAGAGTTGCTGCTGCCAGGGCAGGATGGCCACAATATTAGATGTTTGACTGATGTCGATGCCCGGCAGAGGTATGAACTGGTTGCCTACGAGTACAGATACCGACTTGGAGGTGGTGATATAGAGCCTGTTATATACAACGTTAGAATAGCGGATGCCAGGATGGCTGGCCATACGGGTCTTGTAGTCGTTGATGAAGAAGGTGCCATCGGTCTGGAAATACACATCATGGCCTATGCGGTGTATGTGCCAGATGTTTATCTGCTCCTTCTCGCCCAGTCGGCCTGAGAGTTCCTGATAAACCATCCTGCCCTTGTCGTTGCGCACAAAGCGGCCGAACTGTCCTAAGGCACCCACATAGATGGTGTCGCCTACAGGCAGCACCGAACGCACCTTGGTGTTGCCCGGTAGGGGGTAGGTGGTCCAGTTGGTGCCATCGTATTCCAGCAGACCGTTGTTGTTGGCAAAGTACATCCATCCTTCAGGACTCTGACCTATCTGCCAGTTCTGGTTGCCCGACTGGTAAGATTGGCGCGAATAGTTAACCACAGCCCGCTGCCAAGGCGTCTGGGCCATCACTGGTATTGCAACGAAGGCAATGAGTGCTAATAACCATTTCATCATACCTATCATATTTTTCGGCAAAGATAAGCATAATTATTGAATCGTGCAATAATATGTGAGAAAATAATGATGGGGGCTGATGTAGTGATTTACTTTTGTAACAGCTTGATACATAGTTGAATAGGATTTTGCTGAGAAACAGATGATGTAGTGCTTTTGCAGGTTTGTAGTAATCAAGATGTGGCCGAAAGTTTGTGGCGAGTGCAGATAAGACGTAATTTTGCGCCATCAATTTTTTTATTATCAAACTAAATACCTGTTTTTATATGAGAAAAAAAACATTGTCAACAAGAAGCGTACAGCTGCTACTGGTGAGCTGTATGTTGTTACTCATGGGAGTAGGTGCTTGGGCACAAAGCCCCCAGACTATCAAAGGCACCGTGCTGGATAAGAGCACGCACGAGCCGATGATAGGTGTAAGTGTGCTGGTGCAAGGAACATCGAATGGTACCGTTACCGATTTCGATGGCCATTTTACACTGTCGGGTGTAAAAGCCAGTGCCACCATCCAGTTTTCGTTTATCGGTTACAAGAGTCAGTCGTTACCGGTAGCCAAGGCGCATGGTGAGATTCTGATGAGCGAAGACGACAAGACACTGAGTGAGATTGTGGTTGTGGGCTATGGCACACAGAAGAAGGTGAATCTCTCGGGAGCTGTGTCGGCTGTCGATGGCGAGAAACTGGCTGCAAAACCATCAAGTAACGTGCTGGATGCCATGCAGGGTGAATTGCCTGGTGTAGCTGTACTGCGTAGCAGTGGTGAGCCCGGTAGTGAAACTAGTGGCATGCGTATTCGTGGTTTCTCATCTGTCAACTCTACTTCTACCCTAGTATTAATTGATGGTGTCGAGGGCGATCTGTCGTTGCTGAATGCCGATGACATAGAGAGTATCTCTGTGTTGAAGGATGCTTCTGCTTGTGCCATCTATGGTGCCCGAGCTGCTGCTGGCGTAGTACTGGTAACTACAAAGAATGGTGGTGAAGGTAAACCAAGAATCAATTATAGTGGATATTATGCCACTAACCTGCCTGGCAATATGCCAAAACGCTTGCCCGCATGGGAAGAGCAGGAGTGGATTAATATCGGACGTGTTAACCAGGGCGGAAAGCCCGAGTGGAATCCAGAGCAATCAAGTTGGGTAGGCAATCGTAACTTTAATTATCGCCCTAACAATACCAATGGTCGTTGGGATGAGTTCTCAGCCACCAACTGGGTTGACGAAGGAACACGCAATCACTCTGATCAGACAAACCATAGTCTCTCTGTTTCAGGCGGTACTAAGAGTATCAATTACCTCATCTCTGGTAACTATTTCTACAAGAATGGTATGCTGAAATATGGTAAGAATGATAATACCCGTGTGAACTTGCATGCTAAGATTAATGCTGAGCTTAATAAATATGTAGCTGTAGGCGTAAACTTGCAGTATCAGTCAAAGAAGAATAACTCTCCATCTGCTGGTGCTGGTAACATCCTGAATAACCTTTATGGTTCACGTGCTCGTCAGCTTATTTATAATCCAACTGAGGATGTGAACTATGATGTCAATCCTTATAATGGCGACCTGCAGTTCAATCCTATTCAGGTGATGAAGGAGGGCGGTGTGTCAGAGACTCTTTATGAAACATTTGTTGGTAAAGGCGATCTGACTATCAAGAACCTGTTGAAAGGTCTGCGTGTGAACCTGAGTGCTAGTCGCAGAGCAGGTTACTATACAGGAAGAACCGAGCGCCACTATCTGGTGTGGTATGGTATGACAGGCAATAATGTACGTCAATCGTACAACGATCCTAACTCTCTGTATCGTATTAAGAATAATGATTACCATGATCTGTTTGAGGCAACAGCAAACTACGAATTCGATATAAAGAAACACAACATCAAACTATTGGCTGGTACATCATACGAGAACTATCGTAAGGATGAGTTTTCTGCGACAGCTAAGAACATGAACTCAAACGATTTCTACTCATTTAACTATTACGATGCAGCTGAGGCTACCAATACCTCGCTGAGTGATAACATCGCTCCTTGGTCAATGATGTCTTATTTCGGACGCTTGAACTACAACTATGCCGATCGTTATCTGTTTGAGGCCAATATCCGTTATGATGGATCTTCACGTCTGGCTCCTGAGAAACGTTGGAAGGCATTCCCTTCTGTGTCTGCAGCATGGCGTATCAGTCAGGAAAACTGGTTTAAGTTTGACTGGGTCAGCAATCTGAAATTGCGCGCTTCATGGGGACAGCTTGGTAATGGTGCAATCTTGGGTCTTTACGACTACATCCCAACCATCTCGCAGAGCACTGTTTATATGGGTGAGAAATCTTATTATCAGAGTCAGTTGGCATCTAAGGATAAGACTTGGGAAACAATTGAGACCACTAACGTTGGTATTGATCTCGGATTCCTCAATAGTCGCCTGAATGCCTCTTTCGACTACTATTGGAAGTATAACAACGATATGCTGTCAAACCTCCAACTGCCTCACACCATTGGTATTGGTGTACCTGCGGTGAATGTAGGAAAGCTGAAGACTTGGGGATGGGAGTTCGAGGTGAAGTGGAACGACCGTATTGGTGACTTCAGCTATCAGGTTGCGTTCAATATCTCTGACTCACAGAACAAACTGGTGGAGTACGATGGTGCCGATGTCATCTCTGCGGGAACAGTAGGTCTGCTTGAGGGTTATGCCTTGAATACCATTTGGGGTTACAAGACCGATGGTTATTGGAGCAGTCGCGAGGAGTATCAGCAGTATAAGGAAGCTAATCCTGGTTACAAGTCATTTAGCGATGGTAAAGTCGGTGGCGGCGATGTGCGTTACCTTACATTGCCTGATAAGGATGGTAACATAGGGCATCAGGTTGGTGCTGGCGATGGAACCAAGGAGAATCATGGCGACCTTGTATATCTTGGCAATTCAAATGGACGCTATCTTTATGGTATGAGCCTCTCTGCTCAGTGGAAAGGCTTCGACTTCTCAATGATGTTCCAGGGCGTTGGCAAACGTAAGTTGCTGATTAATACTGAGGCCATCGCCCCATTTGGACGTACTTATCAGATGCCTTGGACCATCCATCGCGACTATTGGACAGAGGATAACCAGGATGCTTACTGGCCACGTCTCTACAACTATAATGGCGATATGTTCAACTTCCAGCCATCAGACAAGTGGGTACAGAATGCTGCTTATCTGCGACTCAAGAACATTACTCTGGGATATACCGTCCCTGTCTCTAACCGTTTCATCCAGAAGTTGCGTGTATATGTCAGTGGTAATGATGTGTGGGAACACTCTGACATACTGAAGGTGTTCGACCCAGAATCGGGTAACAACGTAGGCCGTAACTACTATCCCTTCTTCCGTACTTGGGCCTTTGGCGTGAATGTGACACTGTAATTAAATAAGAATTTAGAATTAAGAGTTATGAGAAAGAATATCATAAAATCAATATATGTTACAGGAGCTTTCTGTGGTTTGATGCTGTTTACAGGATGTGAACTGGATCGTCTTCCTGAAACAACACTTGCCGATAATACATTCTGGCAGAGCGAGACCGACCTTCGTGGTGCTTGCAATAAACTATATGTCGATCTGCCAGGTTTCGATCATGATCGCCGTGCTGATGACATTATTGGTACCTCGGCTAATGGCACATCCAGTGGTAACTGGAGTCTGCCTTCAACATCAGGCGATTGGTCGAACCCTTATAATAAAATAGGTGTATGCAATAATATCATAACCAAGGGTGGAAACGCACCACTTACCGATGCTCAGAAGAACCGTTGGTTGGCAGAGGCTTTCTTTTTCCGTGCTTTCCACTTCTTTGATCTTGTGAAGAAATATGGCGATGTTCCCTTAATACTGAAAGCTTTTGACTCTACAAGCGATCCTGATATCATGATGGCTCGTACACCACGCGAAGAGGTTATCCAACAGTGTTATAGCGATTTGCGCTTTGCTGAGGAATGGTTGCCAGAGATAGATAATGTGAGCAGCGATGCCGATTGGGGACGTGTGTCAAAGTCAGCTGCACGTGCTCTGATGATGCGTATTGGTCTCTATGAGGGCACATTCTCTAGGTATCACGGTTTGGGCAGTGATTCCAAAGCTCATCTTAAGATAGCTGTTGATGCAGCAGAGCGTATCATCAATAGTGGCAAGCATGCCCTTTACCCCGATTATCAGAAGTTGTTCTATTTTGATGGCGAAGGTCGTCAGAATAAGGAGAATGTATTTGTGAAGGTTTATGGTCCAAATGGCGCAGGTGCAACTATCTCACACGGTAACTCACGTCAGATGGAGAACGGTGTAAGTATTACGCGCCAAACTATCGATCAGTATCTCTATACCGATGGCTTGCCTCGTGAGAAGAGTACGCTGGCTATGATTCCGGAAACACATTATGATGATGTGTTTGAGAATCGTGACCCACGTCTGGCCATGACTATCTATCATAAGGACGAGGAGGCTTATAAGGGTGGTTATACTCCATTTAATAATCAGCATGGCAACGGCTATGGCTTGAAGAAGGGCTTTATGCTTGATGAATGGACCACAAATAGCCGCGAGACTGTTGATAAGATGGTTATACGTTATGCTGAAGTACTGCTCTCATACGCTGAGGCTCTTTATGAGTTGAATGGAAGCATCACCGATGAAAAGTTGGATCTCACTGTGAATGCTGTTCGCGCCCGTAGCGGTTTCACTGCTAAACTTACAAATAGTTTTGCCCAACAGAATGGCTTGAATATCCTTGATGAGATACGTCGTGAACGCTTGGTTGAGTTTATAGACGAGGGATTGCGTTACAACGATATTATCCGTTGGAAGATTGCAGAGAAGGTACTGCCAGTTACCATGCTCGGATTGAAGTATAACGAGGATGATACCAGTGCTCAGCGTGAGGACTTGCAGAGCCGATTGACCACAGAAGGTGGTATGTATAAAGGAAAGAAGGTTTGCGATCAGGCCGACATCTATGTGATTGAGGAGGCCGATACTCGCTCATTCAATCCTGCAAGAGACTATTTCTATCCCATTCCTACTTATGAGATCGCGACCTCAGAGGGTAACGTAATTCAGAATCCAGGATGGTAAACAATAACAACTGAAAAAGAACGTCATATGAAAAAGATAATTTATCAGATAGCTTGTATGCTTAGCATTGTGACCTTTGTCATGTCGATGTCTTCATGTAGCGATGATGCGTGGGGCAATGACAATCCAGAGACAGAAAATGTATTCTATTTCGGATTCCAGGATTGGGGCCGATTAAACAATGGTGTGACTTATACTGTAACTCAAGGTGAAACGCTTGATATTCCTGTTCAGTTTTGGTGCGCAGGCTCGCGCTCTTTCGATGCAGAGGCTTTCTATTATGTGGATTCTAGTCTGACATTGGGAACCGATTTCCAGATTGTTGATGCCAACGGCAATGCTCTGCAACAAGATGCCAAGGGAGCATTTACAATGAAGTGGCAACTCACAGGAAGTGATGTTACTGATAATCATCGGATACAGAGCATCTACTTCAAAGCTTTGAATGGGGCTAAGGGTGATGTCACTGTATCAACCTACGATCCTAAGGATGTTGATGCCGATGGAAAGGTGAGAATCTCGAACGGTTCGACTGACGGCGTGATTTATACGCCAAACAATATCAACAGTCAGTACGAGGTTCATTGTTTTACACAGAACTACAAAGTAAAAGTTACTATTAAGTAATATTTTGGTTATATATGAAATATAGGTTAGTTGTATTCATACAGTTAGTTTTATTATTAGTAGTGAAGGCAGGTGCGCAGTCCCTTTGGGACGGCGCGCACCTTGCTCACGTTAAAACCTGCCTGGAACAGCCTGCCTATGCTACGGCATATCACCAACTGACACGTGAGGCTGATTGGCTGATGCAGGCAGAACCAGTGTCGGTGATGATGAAAAAGAAAGTGGCTGTTAGTGGCGACAGGCATGACTATATGAGTCTGTCGCGCTACTATTGGCCTGATCCGTCAGAGCCCGATGGCTTGCCTTATATCGTACGTGATGGTGTGTCGAATCCTGAGTTGGAGGAGTTTGATCGCCCTCGTTTGGCACAGATGGCCAATAACGTAACAACGCTTTCATTGGCGTGGTACTTCAGTAATGATGAACGCTATGCCCAGAAAGCAGTAGAACAGTTACGTGTTTGGTTCATCAATAAGGCCACTCGTATGAACCCTAATCTGAACTATGCTCAGACAATTCCCGGTAAGTTCGGTGGAAAAGGTCGCTGTTATGGCGTTATCGACGGATACTCGTTTGTTGAAATGCTTGATGCTGTACAGTTATTAGAGCATTCAAAATCGTTTACTTCCAAAGATTCCAAGGCGCTGAAACTGTGGTTCTCGCAGTTTCTGAATTGGATACTTACCAGTGATCAGGGAATAGAAGAGGGACAGCAATTGAACAACCACTCAACAGCACACGATGTGCAGGTTATTGCTTATGCCAAATATGTAGGTAATACCAAGGTTATGAACCAATTTCTTGGTGAGTTCTATCATAAACGTTTGATAGCACAGATAGAACCCGATGGCAAACAACCCCGTGAACTGAGACGCACCCTTGCTTTTGGCTATTCCCAGTATAACCTGACTCATATCATCGATGTGTTTCAGATTGCTCGTTCAGCTCATTATGAATTGCATCCTGACGCTCTCTCATTGTTAGAGAAAGCTGCCGATTTCCTGGCTGACTATCTTGGAAAGAAAGTCGAAACATGGCCATATCAGCAAATCAGCGATTGGGAAAACAAGCAGAATCTGTTGTCGTATGATCTTTATCGCCTTTGGTTGCTCGATTCAAATCGAGTCGATTATCTGAAACAGGCGCAGACGAATATGGTCAAACGCTTTTCCGACCGCTTCTTCCTGTTGTATTATCATCCCGATAACATTGATCATGCTTATGCAGCTGCCGATACACAGTTAAGATGCTTATTAAAGAACACTGAGATAGCTAGGAAGGCTGCCAAGGATAAATCGAAAATCATGCCACGCTGTGTAGAAAAGGATGGCTCACTTCGGTTAGTCGGCATGTACGATTGGTGCTCGGGATTCTTCCCTGGTGAACTCTGGCAGATGTATCAATATACTAACGATCCTTTTTGGAGTAAGCAGGCTGCATCAAATACATGGATGATTGAGAACGTAAAGAGGCATACTGGTACTCACGACCTTGGCTTCATGATGTATACCTCTTTTGGAAAAGGCTGGCAGTTGACAGGTGATGAATCGTATCGCGATGTTATCGTCCAGTCGGCCCAAAGCCTTGCTACACGTTTCAATGAAAAGGTGGGGTGTATACGCAGTTGGAGTTGGGGCACACCCGACCGTTGGAAATATGCTGTTATCATTGATAATATGATTAATCTCGAACTGCTATTTGAGGCATCGAGACTGACTAACGATAACCGGTATTATCAGATGGCTGTGAGTCATGCCAATACTACGCTGGCCAATCACTTCCGTGAGGATGGCTCTTCTTATCATGTGGTAGATTATAACCCCGACGATGGGACCGTCATCAAACGCATTACCCATCAGGGCTTGTTTGATGAGTCGGTTTGGAGTCGTGGTCAGGCTTGGGGATTATATGGATTCACCATGTGTTATCGCTATACGCACGACGAGGCTTATCTGAAACGAGCACAGAAGATTGCAAAATTCTTCTTCTCACAGAAAGATATGCCTGATGACTTGATTCCTTATTGGGATATGCGCGATCCAGCTATTCCCAATGCGCCTCGTGATGCTTCGGCTGCAGCTGTCTTTGCTTCGGGACTTTACGAATTGGCTGCTTACTCTGATGTGGAGTTGTCAAAAGAATATCGACGCATTGCTGATAAGATACTATCATCGCTTGCGACTCATTATCAGGCACCTTCTACAACGGCACAAGGTTTTATTCTGCTCCATTCTACAGGAAACTATCCTGCCCACGATGAGATAGATGTTCCCATTAATTATGCTGACTATTATTACCTTGAGGCATTGCATCGTTCTAAAATGGTGGATGATGCTGTGCAGCCTTTTACGGGTGACAATAGTATGACAATCAATGATGGGTGGACGTTTGAAGGCCAGCCAGTCAATTTGCCGCATACATGGAATGCCGATGCATATACAAAGAAAGATTACCTCAAGGGGTGTCTTACTTATGAGCGACAGTTTAAGTGGAAAAAGAAAGACTGTAAGACATGGCTGAAGATAGATGCGGCATTTAAGTGGACCGAGGTGTTACTGAATGGGAAGGTGGTTGGCCGGCATGTGGGTGGTTATACAGCTTTTGCTTTCGACCTGTCTCCTTTTCTGCTTGAAGGCAATAACGTATTACAGATAAAGGTGTCTAATACGGATGATACTATTGCTCCCGTTTCTGCAGATTTTACATTTATGGGTGGCATCTATCGTGATGTATGGTTTATAGAAAAGGCATCAAAACATTTTGATGTGGTTGATGGCGTGTCTGTAACAGCAGATACATGCCGTGTAACTGTCGACTGTAGAGTAGCAGATGCTGAAGGTTGTGTGGTAAGAAGTTTGTTGATGGATGCTGAAGGAAACATATTGGCTCATCAGGTGCAGAATGCTGATGACAATACCCGATTGGTCTTGTCACTGCCCAAGAACCCCAAGTTGTGGTCGCCAGAATCACCTTATTTATATAAGGTAATAACAACCTTAGAGAGTAGGACAGGAAACTGTGAGTTCGACCGACAAGAGCGCTACGTGGGTGTTCGTTGGTATGCTTTTGATGCTGAACGTGGATTCATGTTGAATGGTAAGCCATACAAACTTCATGGAGTATGTATCCATCAAGATCAGAAACCATATGGCATTGCCCTTGATGATGATCAGCACCGTCGCGACTTCAAGTTGATGAAGGATATGGGGGTGAACTTTGTTCGATTGGCTCATTATCCGCAGGATGAGGCTATTTTGGAAATGTGCGATAGGCAGGGTATGTTGGTATGGGAGGAAATTCCTGTTGTGGATTATGTGCCAGCAGGTGATGTTTTTACCAAGAACTGTGAGAGTCAGTTACGTGAGATGATCAGACAACATAAAAGTCACACTTCTGTGATTTTTTGGGGCTATATGAACGAGATTTTGCTTCAGACTCAGCGTAAGTACAAAGATGTTGCACTCGATTCTGCAGTTATGCGTACGCTGGATTTGGCTCGCAGGTTAGAGAAGATTGTGCATGAGGAGGATTCCACTCGAATGAGTGTGATGGCTTTTCATGGTAGTAACGATTACAATAAACGTGGCTTGAGTGACATTCCACAAGTCATTGGCTGGAACTTGTATCAAGGTTGGTATGGTTCTGATTTAAAGGATTTTGAGCGTTTCCTGGAGCGTCAGCATCGTGAGCATCCTACTCATCCTATCATTGTCAGCGAGTATGGTGCGGGTAGTGATCTTCGTCTGCACAATCCTTCTAACGATGCGGCCTTTGATTTCTCCATGGAATACCAGCAGCGTTATGTGGAGCATTATCTGCCTGTGATAGAGCAGACACCCTATGTTAGCGGTGCTGCTTATTGGAACTTTATCGATTTTGCATCGGCTAATCGCGATGAGTCGATGCCACGCATCAATAATAAAGGTCTAGTAACAAATAGTCGTCAGCCTAAGGATGTATATTATTACTTCCAGGCTAATTGGATTAAGAAGCCAGTTGTACATATCGCCGTCCGTGATTGGGCTGAGCGTGTATCGATGTATAGAAAGATGCATGTAAAAGTGTACTCTAATCAGTCTGTTGTAGAACTGATTCATAATGGCAAACCGTTAGGCAAAAAGAAAGTAGATAATTGCGTGGCAGTTTTCGATGTGGACTTAGCTGATGGAAAGAATGTTTTGCGTGCAGTTACTGCTGCCTGTGAAGATGTGATAACAGTAAGCTATCAACAACCTGAAGGTGAAATCGCTGTTAATCTAGGTAGTAGTTGCTATTATCAATCTGATAAGTCTGGAGTAACATGGCTGCCTGATCAACCGTATACTGAAGGTAGCTGGGGATATATAGACGGAAAGGCTATTCAGACTCAGAACGAAATCAGCCAAACTGCTGATGGACCATTATATCAGACTATGCGTGATGAGATGGAGGCCTATCGTTTCGATGTTCCAAAAGGTAGATATGAAATAGAATTGCTTTCTGCAGAAATTCACAAGCCACAGACTTCAAGTGCCTATCTGTTGGATAGAAAAGAACAAACTTCCTCATCATTAGGAGGGTTTTCTATAGTTGTTAATGGTAAGCCTATAGAAACTAGTTGGACGTTCTCGCAGTCATTTTCTGCCACTCGTCGTAGATACATTGTTAATAATACCGACGGCTATCTATTGATGTCATTTGCTCCTAAAGGTTGTTTGTCGGCCGTGAAAATTCGAAAGTTATGAGTTATTTGAATAAATCTTCTCTGCTCTTTTTGTTTACCTGTGTTGTGACAATTCCTGTCACCGCACAGGTTAAAACGTGTGTAGATAATGATTGGCAGTTCATTCGTCAGGATATGGCTAACGTATGGGAGGTGCTGCGACCAGTACAGCAAGGTAAGCCTGAAAGCGTTCCTTTGTGGCAGAATGTGTCATTGCCGCATTGTTATAATGCCGAGGACGGTGTAGATCCTGATGTAAACTACTATCAGGGGCCAGCCTGGTATCGCACCACTCTGACCATCAATAATCCTTATCCCAGTGGACATACGCTGTTGGAGTTTGAGGGCGCAGGACAGAAGACCCGCGTATATGCCGACACCACACTGGTTGGTTCGCATGTGGGTGGCTATGATCGTTGGACGGTTGATATCACTCGTTTTGGTAATGGAAAACTGCCCATCGCAGTTCGTTGCGATAATAGTCGTGATGTAGAGATGATTCCTTCTGATTTATCGGACTTCTGCCTCTATGGTGGATTATATCGCCATGTCAACCTGCTGTATATGCCAAAGGATTATCTAGATGATGTGCGAATAGATGTTTGGGGAAATAAAGTAACAATCGATCCGACACATCTATTAAATGTAGAAATTATAGCTCCTAATGGTAAATGTGTTTTCAAAGGCAATAATAGTCAGCCCATCACTATCAAGAAGCCGATGCTCTGGGATGTTGAGCATCCACAACTCTATACGGCTCGTATCACCTATGGCGAACAGCGTATGGAGAAACGCTTCGGTCTGCGTACATATGAATTCAAGGAACATGGGCCTTTCTATCTTAATGGCAGACGACTGTTGTTGAATGGTACTCACCGTCATGAAGATCATGCAGGCGTTGGGGCTGCAATGACTGATAGTATGATTCGGCGCGAGATGCAGCAGATAAAAGATATGGGGGCAAACTTCATTCGCTTAGGCCATTATCAGCAGAGTGATTTGGTGTTGCAACTTTGCGATTCTTTGGGGCTCTTGGTTTGGGAGGAGATTCCTTGGTGTCGTGGTGGTGTGGGCGGTGAGCGCTACCTGCAGCAGGCTCATCGAATGCTGACTAACATGATCAACCAGCATCGGCATCACCCTTCAGTTATTCTTTGGGGCTTAGGAAATGAGAACGACTGGCCTGGCGATTTCTCTACAAAGATAGATACCGCAGGAGTTAGAAGTCTGATGGGTTCACTTCACCAGCTGGCACACCAACTCGATCCTTATCGTGTTACATCTATCCGCCGATGTGAATTCTGCTCAGATATTGTTGATGTTTATTCGCCGTCGATCTGGGAGGGGTGGTATGCGCATCACTTCACTGACTACCGTTCAAGGATTGAGACTGACATCAAGCGCTATCCTCGCTTACTGCATGCAGAGTGGGGTGGCGATAGCCACGCTGGCCGTCATGCAGAAGGTGGATTTGATATAGAATCGGCCGACCGTAACGGCGACTGGTCGGAGAGTTATATCGTGCGCCTTTACGATTGGCATCTGAAAGAACAAGCACAGATGGACAATCTTACCGGCTCGGCCTTCTGGACATTCAAGGATTTTTGCACGCCTCTGCGCCCGGATAATCCGATACCTTATGTAAATCAAAAGGGTGTTTGTCAGCGTGATGGAACACTCAAGGAGAGTTATTATGTATTCCAATCATATTGGTCTAATAAGCCCGTGCTTCATATCTATGGGCATACATGGCCTATCCGTTGGGGCGATGAGAATGAAGATAAGGAGATTCTTGTTTACTCCAATCAGACCGAGGTTGAGTTAATTGTCAATGGTCAGTCGTATGGTAAGAAACAACGAGACATAAAAGATTATCCTGCCCAAGGGTTCCACTGGAACGTAAAACTTAAAAAAGGCACAAACTATATCCGTGCGGTATCGGCCTGTCTTACCGATGAGATTACTTGTGAATACCAAACTGAAAAATGGGGGGCTCCTGCCCAAATAAACTTAAGCTATGCCGATGGATTAGTAACAGCTCAGATCTGCGATAAGCAGGGCATACCTTGTCTTGATGCTAAGGATTGGCTTGAATTCTCAGTCATCGGCGATGCCAACATGTATCAGAATCAGGGAACCGCTACTGGCTCTCGTCGCATACAGGCTGCTAACGGGAGAGCAACCATTCGTGTAGAAGGAAAGGGTAAGTGTATTGTTGCTGTGAAATCTGTAAAAAATAAAAAAATGGGTAATCTTATAGCATATTTAAATGTATTTTAGTATCTTTGCACCGGAAAAATTAAATTATAGACTAAAATGCAACGATTCTTAACCGTATCTGTATGTATGTTTTGCCTTTGCTTAAAGGCATTGGCTGGTGTACCATTTATTATGCACTATGGTCTGGATGACTATGGTAGTGGACATTCTACATGGCGTATTGCTACCTATGATAATTGGACTTTCTTCGCTAATGAACGTGCTCTGTTATCTTTTGATGGTATTAGTTGGGAACGGCACTTGCTTAATAATCGTTCTGAAGTAAGGGGAGTTGCTGTTTTCCCGAAGCAGCACAGAGTATATGTTGGTGGCGAAAATGAATATGGTTATTTTGAGGTGGGCCAAAATGGAGTACTTCAGTATCATTGCTTGTCAGATTCTGTTGATAAGAGATTTCGTGAGATTGGTAATGTATGGGAAATATATGAGTTGAGTGGCGTTCTATATCTGCGTTGCGACAATTATATTCTTATTATGCACAATAAAGAACCATACATGATTGAATCGAAAGATAAGATCTTTGCCTCAATACTTGTTGATGGCGTCATATATGTCGCAACCGATCATGGTGTACGTATGGTTGCAGGTGAACGACTTATTCCCATAACAGGAGGTGCTCCCTTGGATCATATGCGCATTAACTCCATGTTCAAATATAAACAGGGCATGATTGTGACGACATCAAATGATGGTATGTTCTATTACGATGGTCGTAGGGTTACGTCGATGCCAACAGCCGCAGATAGATTATTGAAAGAGGGTGTGATTTGTTGTGCAGCAATAAATAATGAATTAGTTGCGCTTGGAACTATACATAATGGAGTTGTCTTGCTGAATATGACTACGGGCGAAGTCAGAAACTATAATGAGACTCATGGCTTACAAAACAACACTGTCCTTTCCGTTAATTTTGATGCCGTAGGTAATCTTTGGGCCGGTATGGATTATGGAATTGACTATATCGTTACTCAAGCACCATATTCTCACTTATATGGCAAAGGTTTATCGTACGGAATTGGTTATTGTGCACAAGTCTTTCAAAACAATTTGTATCTTGGTACAGATCGCGGTCTGTTTTTTACCTCTGTTGAACATGTCCTGAATGGTCAGGTATTAAGCCTGGAAAAGGTGGAAAGCCCAAGTGGCCCTGCATGGTATCTATATAGTCATAATGATGAACTATTTTGTCTTCATGACAAAGGAATATTTATCGTTAATGGTAAAAAAGCAACAAAAATAACAGACGTAATTGGAGCTTGGTCATGTGTTGCTCAGACTGGGACTAGTAATAGAATGTTTGTAGGTCTATATAGTGGAATATGTATATTAGAGAATAATAATGGACAATGGCGTTCGCTGGGACAGATAAAGGGGATAAATGAGTCAGGACGATATTTTAAACAGACTGGAAAACAACAGCTTACAGTTTACAATAGAAATATGAATACGGCTGAGGTCTATAATCTTGATAGTTCGTATAGGACAGTTATTAATCATCATACAGAAAGAAAGATATGGGCAGATTCCCTTATGGGGATACCTGCAGATATGTATGATAAATGGGATGCCTCTGGTAATATCGTGAAACTTAACAAGTATGTTAATCTCATTCCTAGTAGTGAGGGCTTTATATTATATAAGCCCGATATCCCCCAACCATCTATGCGTACTCTTATCCAGCAGATGTTACTGACCACCCCCAAAGACTCTGTCGTTTATCGAGCCAATTTTATTCAGCATAAGTCAAATCCAATCATCGGATATGATGGGAATTCTGTTCGTTTTGTCTTTAGCGCAATTACATCGCCAATAAGCGAATCGGTTTCATACCAGTATCGATTGAATGGCGGAGAGTGGTCGGCTCCCAGTGCATCAACAACAAAGGAATACAGCAACCTTTATGAAGGAACTTATACTTTTGAAGTAAGAGCATGTGAAACAACTGGTGATACGAAGGTTGATAGTATTACATTTACAATTCTGCCACCATGGTACCGCACATGGATTGCTGACATTATCTATTTGTTCGTATTATGCTGCTGCGCATTCTTTGCCTATAAATATATTCGTCGTTATATTTGGCATAAACAGAGTCTTGCTGTAGAAGCAAAGACCAAGGAAATGAAAACGGAAATTGTGCAATTGGAAAAGGAGAAAATAGATCTGGAGCTAAAACATAAAAACCAAGAGATTGCAAATCTGATAATCAGTGTCGCAAGAAAAAATGAGACTCTTTTTGCACTGAAAGAGAGTATTCGCACTGTTGCTGTGAAACTATCTAAAACAAATACTGCAGAAAGTAAGCGCGAATTGCTAATGATAAACAATAGTATAGAGTCGAGTATGGAAGGCGACGAGTTATTAAAGCGTTTTGAAGAACAATTTGATCTTGTAAATAATAATTTTATGCAAAGACTATCACAAAAACATCCAGACCTGTCAGGTAGCGAACGATTAATGTGTGCATATCTGAAAATGAATCTTTCGACAAAGGAAATGGCGCCACTCCTTAATATTTCTGTACGAGGAGTAGAAACGATGCGATATAGAATTCGAAAGAAATTTAATCTTGATCGTGAAATAAATCTTATAGAGTATATTAATTCATTCTCTTGATAATCAGGTAGTTGTGATTTTTGACGTACTTCTGACGTATTCGGCAGATGCGGGTGATGTATTTATAACGACCCATATAATGAGCTGCATAAGAACATAATAACTAAATTTGCCGCCGAAATCGACATTTATCATTAACTAAATCAAAAAATCGATTATGAGAAAAGTATTTTTTAATGCGCTCCTTGCTGGAGCAATGATACTAACAGGTGTTAGTTTTTCAGCCTGTAGTAAAGACAACGATGACCTCGAGACCCGTATCACGGCTATTGAAGGTTACTTTAACGAAGCAGTTGGTGCTACAGTTATTAGTGCAACCCAAGCTGCTGATGGTTCATGGACTTTAACTATGAGTGATGGCAAGGTTATTACAACCCCTCCATCAAAGAGTGGATCTGAAGTTACGGTGACTGAGAATGAAAACAACTTTATTATTACCGTAAACGGAACACAGTATGTAATTCCTAAGGCAGCAGCTGCTTGTCAGCTGATTTACAGTCCTCAGTTTGAAGATGGCATTGAAGTATATGATGGTAGCACAATCAATGTTCAGTTCCAGATGAGCCCAAGATTGGCTAATCTTGATAATGCCCAGATTGATATACAGGAGGCCCATGAACTAAGAACTCGTGGAAATAGCGAACTGTTTAAGGTTGTTGATGGAGCCAGTATTACCGGTGAAATGTTAATGGTTCCTGTTCAGGCAACTGGAGCTGAGGAAGGAAAGACATATGCCGTAAATATGGTTATTATGCAGAATGGTAAGACATATATATCTAACTATTTCCGTATTAAAGTAAACAGTAATAATTTCGTGGTAGAGTCCCTTGAGGATTATGGCTTCGCTTCATCTGTAGTTGATGCTCAAAAGAGCGAGGTTACACAATCGGCTGCGGGTACAGATACTTGGCATTGGAATGCTACAATTCCTGCTGATCTGGTGGATGACTTTAATATGGCTGATTTCTTCACGGGTCTACCTGCTGGTGCTACTTTTGAGGTGGCAGGCGCTTCGAAACAATTAAATGAGAATGCCCGTAATGCAAATGAAGTTTTAAAGAATAGTTTGGCTACTGATGGTTCTTGGTCTTTGGCCGGTCGTCCCGGTTGCGACTTTGAAGAGGGCTTTATGGTGAATATTTTGGTTGATGGTGTCGTGAAGATGAAGGTTAACTGGATTTTCATAGATCCACTGAAGGAGGTTAGCTTCAAGGGTGGTTTCAATAATCTATCAGAACATATGGAAATCTGTCCGGAAGATGGATCAGGCTATTGGGCACCTGGCGCTAATAGTTGGGATATACAGAAAGCTTTCTCTGCTGTATATGATGGTGACGATAGTCAGGTTCCGATGCAGCATGGTGGCTCGCAGGCATTCTTGCATGAGCAGTGGGGTAAATACTCTGTTCAAATGAAGGAAGAGGGTGATATTATCTTCCATGATGGCACCCGTCTTGCTTTGGGTGATCTTGGTAAGAAATATGCAAAGTATTCAAAGGGTGTCTATTGGTATCTTGGTGGTGCGGCAGTAACTTCATCAAATCGCCGTAATATAGCCGATAAGCCTGAGGATGAAGCTGCTCTTATTGAGAAGTTCGGAGGTAATTGTAATGGTGAAATCATTAGTGGATGGGACTGGATTCCTTATGAAGACTGGCATGACCTTATTGGTATAGATATTACTGAGAGCGGAGTTATGACAACAGGTCAACAATATCCAGGCTGGGGACTTCGTATTCATGCCCGTGCTGCCTATGAATATGCTTATGGTCAGCGATACATCGGTGATGGCGATGGTGGTATAGCATTCCTCTTTATTAATCGTCGTGGTGCTGCCGAAGGTGTTATCGATCCTGCTTCACGCTAAACAACGAGAATGGAGCAAGGTGCTCCTTGCTCCTTTTAATCACTAATTACATATAATTATGAGAAAGTATATTCTTATTATAATATGCATGCTTGCAGCATTACCAGGATTGTCACAGCAACGTGAGGTGCAAGGTGTTGTGACCGATAATGCTGGTGAGCCTGTTATTGGTGCGACAATACGTGTAAGAGGAACTGATAAGGCGACTATAACAGATATGAGTGGTCATTTTACTATTCAGGCCTCAACAAAAGATAAACTGAATATTTCTTTTGTTGGTTATCTGGATGCCGTAGTTACTGCCTCGCAGAATAAGTTGAAGGTAACTCTTAAAGAAGATAGTCATTTGCTCGATGATGTAGTCGTAGTAGGTTATGGAACTCAAAAAAAGGCTACTCTGACTGGTGCCGTAGCTTCTATAAGTAATAAAGAAATGACTGTTACTAAAAACGAGAATACTGTTAATATGCTGGCAGGTAAGATTCCTGGCATACGTGTTACTCAGTCCAGCTCGCAACCAGGCGAATTTAATAGTAAGATAGATATTCGTGGTATGGGAGCCCCACTTATCGTTGTTGATGGAATTCCTCGCGATCAATCTTATTTTTCGCGTATGGATGCCAACGAGATAGAAAATGTGTCGGTACTAAAGGATGCTTCAGCAGCCATCTATGGTGTACGTGCTGCGAATGGTGTCATCTTGGTAACTACAAAACATGGAACAGGCATGAAGAATGGTAAGTTTGATATCACTTTCTCTGCCAACTACGGCCTGCAGTCATTCCTATATCTGCCAGAAACAGCATCGGCAGCCGAACATATTATGCTTTATAACGAGAAAATCAATAACAATTTAAGTAATAATACATATCCACAGCGTTTGGGCAATGGCTTGAAGTCGTACAAAGATATGTTCTACTATACATCCCATGGTATATCTGGAACAAACTGGACCAAAGAGATGTTTGATAGCACCTCACCACAGGAACAGTATAATGTGTCTTTGAATGGTAGTTCTCAGAAGATAGACTATTTTTTTAATGTAGGCTATATGAAACAGATGGGTAGTTACAAGAGTCATTCGATGAACTACAATCGTTGGAACTTCCGTTCAAATGTTGATGCTCGCATTACTGACCGTCTTAAAGCAATAGTGTCACTAAGTGGGTATCAGGATGAGAAGAATCAGCCATATACCGATATTTGGAGTGTATACAAGAAAGCGTGGACTTATCGACCAACAGCTAGTCCATACTTAAATGGTAATACAGATTATCCTTCAAAAGACCCTGATTTTACAGAAGAAGCAAATCCTGTGACAGAGATTGATTCTGATTATTCAGGCTTCAGACGTGAGCGCCGCTATAATTTTAATGGAGCAATGACTCTACAATACGACTTTAAGTATATAAAGGGTCTGAGCGCCAAGGCGTTTTACAGCTATGATTATTACACAACAGATAACCATAATTATCAGAAGGAGTATAATCTTTATCGACTCAATGATCCTACTAAAGGTATGGACGAACCAGGCAATCTGGTTTCTTTGCCGCAGAATTCTGGAAAATCATATGTACGTCGTTGGACAGATCCCAGTCATTCTACAGATTTGCAGTTGTCGCTTAATTACAATCGTGCATTTGGCGATCACAAAATTAATGCCTTGCTGCTTTATGAAGAGCAATATAATACATGGGACAACTTTTCAGCCCAACGCAATATGCTGTTAGCAACAGAGTATCTGTTTGCCGGTGATACTGATGGTATGGCCGGAGCAAGTTCTGGCATTGGTGATATTACTCGTAGAGCATGGGTGGGCCGCTTAAACTATGACTATCAAGGAAAGTATCTTGCAGAGTTCGCTTTCCGTGAGGACGCTTCTTCTCGTTGGGCTGATGGTAAACGTTGGGGATTCTTCCCGTCAGTACTTATTGGTTGGCGTGCTAGCGAGGAACGTTTCGTTAAGAAACTTATTCCGTTCCTTTCGAATTTGAAATTCCGTTTGTCGTATGGCGAAATGGGAGACGATGGTGCTGCAGGAACATATCCTCCAACTGTGGTAGGATATAATCTAAATAATGATTATGGTTGGTACTATACAGAAGGTACGTTGACAACAGGTGTCACCCCAACTGCGATACCTAACCCTGATTTGACGTGGTACAAGTCAAAACTATATAATGCAGGTATTGATTTCGAGCTTTGGAATGGACTCCTTGGTGGAACTTTTGAAGTGTTTAAGCGCAATAGAAGTGGCCTTCTTGACCGTTCCAACCGGACAATTCCAGGTACAGTCGGTGCTGATTTGCCTCTGGAGAATATGAACAGCGATATCACTTTTGGTTGGGAAATCAGTCTCTATCATCGTCATCGTATCGGTGAACTGGGCTATCAGGTTATGGGACAGATTTCTGCAGCAAAGAATCGTTGGGATACGCGTGCCAACAATCAGGGAAGTAATTCTATGAGTAACTGGTATGATGTGAACCGTAGCGGACGAAATATGGATATTTGGTTTAGTATAGAAGAAGGCGGACGTTTTTCTAGTTATGAAGAAATACAGAAACATACTACTATTGGTACTAATTATGGTACAGGAACTCTACCAGGAGATTATTGGTATAAAGATTGGAATGGCGATGGTGTGGTAGATGGAAATGATAATCATCCAGTCGCTACTTATAATCTTCCTGTATTCAATTATGGTATCTCATTGTCAGCCGATTGGCGTGGAATTGACCTCTCGATGAACTGGCAGGGATCAGCTGGTATCTATAATTTGTATGATGAGGTATTTACTGAAGTATGTCCGTTTAATGGTGGAGCTGCTCTTGACATCTATCTGGATCGCTGGCATACAAAGAACCTGACGGATGATCCATGGAACCCTAATACAGAATGGGTGTCTGGATATTATCCCGCAACAGGTCATAGTTTCAACATTGGTACAACTGGAATACAGAATACCTCTTACATTCGTCTTAAAACTTTGGAACTTGGTTATTCTCTCCCAAAGAAATGGTTAGGAAAAGTAGGCATAAAAGATTTGAGAGTATATGCTAATGCCTATAATCTGCTGACTATTACCGGAATCAAGAATATGGATCCAGAGCGACCCGGTCATCAGGGTGGAGCCAATAATGGTACCGAAACAAGCATCTTGTTCTATAACTATCCTGTAAACCGCTCGTTTAATTTTGGTGCAACGCTTAAGTTCTAATTAAATAAAGAAAAGAATATGAAAACTATTAAATATCTATTATTTATAGCACTTGTAAGCACGCTGATAACTGCTTGTAATGATTTGGAACTTGAGCCTAAGGGCATCTTGGCCGAAAACCTGTTGTTTAAGTCTGAGGTAGGTGTGCAGCAGTATTTCGCGCGTGTTTATGTTTCTTTGCCAATAGAAGATTTTAATTATTATCAAGGCGAAGGTTATAAAAAAGAGGGAAACGCATGGGAAGGTCAGAAGAATAGTCCGTCATCTGTATGTCTAGAGGGTAATGGACGAGGTGAGAATATGGATGCGGGTTATTACTGGCCGTATTCAGAAATACGATATGTTAATACTTTCCTGTCAGAATTCCCTAACTATCGTGAGAATTACACCGAAGCTGATTATGAAGCTTTGTTATCCGAAGGTTATTTTATCCGTGCTTTCTATTACTTTGGTTTGGTAAAACGTTTTGGCGGTGTACCTCTTATTAGTACTCCTCAAGATCCAAAAGCTGATTCTGACAGTTTGAAGGTGCCTCGTAGCACTGAGTATGATACATATAAGTTCATTTATCGCGATTTAAAGTATGCCATGGAGCATGGTAGTACAGATAAAAAACGTACAACCCGTGGAACCGCCTATGCTGCAGCAGCCTTGATGTCGCGTGTGATGCTTTATGCTGCCTCAAGTGCAAATTATGGTTGGACGGTAGGAACTACAGGTCCTGCGGTAAATGCTGGTTTGATGATTATTCCACAGGAATATGCAGAGGAATTTTATCAATATGCCTACGATGCTTGTAAGTTCTTGCATGATGCTGGCTTTAAGTTGCATACGGCGGGTGATGCTGAGACTGCTTTTGTCGAAGCACTGACCAATGACACCGAAGAGGATATCTTTATGAAGCGATTTGGTAATGTAACAACGCTCGAAGCAGGCGGAAACCGTAATACTGGATTGTTCCATAGTTGGGATGCAATGACAATGCCACTTGGTACAGGTCTGTCGTCGAGTGTTGGATGTGCATTGCAAGGGTGTTGGGAGTCTGCTAAGTTATTCCAGATGCCTGCAATTGTGGATGAGGATGGAAAACCAATCCGTTTTAATAATCCGTCTGAGTTATGGAATACTGATGAGATGGAAGGTCGTGCTCGCGCAACTTTCTTCTTCTCTGGGATGACAGAGCCTGTTTCAGGTGAAAAGATGGATTTCCAGGCAGGTATCTTTAAAACTTATGGCGATCATACCCAAGCTGATGGTTGTCCTTATGGAGGAAGTAATGATTTTACCAATGAGAATCGTGTCATAGGTGGCGATAATGAGATGCTGAACGGAATGCGTATCAATGGTCGTTATGGCATGGTAACAAATCATGGTGACGAAGGTTGGAACTATATGGGTATCGGTGTCCGTAAGTATGTTGGTACAACTACTAGTCGTGGTAAAGAGTTGCATCAGAGTTCTACCAATTGGAAAGTCTTGCGTTATGGTGAGGTACTCTGTAATTGGGCTGAGGCAGCCTATGAACTTGGAACTCTGCGTGGTAACGAAAGCCTGAAGCAGGAGGCTATTACACATATTAATGAGTTGCACGCCCGTGCTGGCGCCCGTCCTTATGTGTATAAGACTGATGCTCAGAATGTTAATGAGATAGATGCAGAGCAATATCCCTATTCTTATAACGTTGATGAGAATTTGCAATACATCCGCGATGAGCGAGTGCGTGAGTTATGTTTTGAGAACCAGCACTATTGGGATCTTCGCCGATGGAGAGTATATCATGACTTGTTCCAGAACACAATAGCTCATTGCCTTTCTTGTTATTATGTTCTCGATGAGGATAAATATATATTCTTACCAGATGAACCAACTATGAACTCTTATCGCCGTACGTTCTATTCTTCGCAATATTACAAACAAATAGGCGATGATGAGATCAATAAGAACGATTTGATTATACGCAATGATGGATTCTAAATAAATCGAATGATGAATATGAAAAAGTTACATTTAGGCCTGATCGCCAGCATCACTATGTTTGGATTTGTGTCTTGTATGGAGATTGATAACTTTGATGAGCCTGCTGCATCTATAAGAGGCAACATCATTGACTCAACAACAGGACTCCCATATGTGGGATGTGTGGGCGACAACCATATTAAAATATGGGAGAAGAGCTTTAGCACTAACCCGGCAGAACAAGGACTACATATCAAGTCTGACGGTACTTATGTCAATAATAAACTGTTTGCAGGAACCTACGATATGTGCCCTGTAGATGGTCCTTGGTTCCCTGTCGATACGATCCGTGGCGTACAGATTGGAAATAATAACAACGCTACTCAAGATTTTATTGTAACTCCATATGTTAAAGTCAAGGATTTTGCAACTGAACTCTTGAAATGTCCAGAATCGGCTTATGATACATTAGTAGTAAGTGGACGCTTGTATGCTCCATATCCAAAGGGGTATAATGGTATGGATATGCCACAAGTACGTGAAATACGTCCTTTCGTGAGTAATAACGAAACCTGCGGTGCCTCCATGTGCATGAGCTATTATTATAATGATCAGTGGCGTGTCAATGTCAGAAAAGGCTGGAGTGCAATTGGCGATATGGAGACTGGTGAAGGCAATCTGACCTATGAATTCCGTTTGCCGGTAAAGCGTGGCTATAATTATTGGGTTCGTATGGGTGTTAACATGAACGATCAGTATAACCATTGGAACTATTCGGAGATTAAATCAGTAACAATTCCTCAGTAAAATATGAAGTGTAAAGTTAAGTTATGTGGCATGTTGGTGGTAGAGGCCTTTATTGGCCTCTCCATCATGGCTTGTTCTGGTGGTGGCAATGACGATTATATTCCACCAGCCGTGATACCAGCCCCCCCCTCAAATCCTGGTACTACAGAGCCTGTCGCTGAATATAATAGCCTAGGTGATGGTTTTAAAGCTCATCAGGAAGGAGAACCTTACGAAACGTATGTAGGGTTGGTTATGTGTGGTTATCAAGGATGGTTTGGAACTCCAGGAGATAAGTCGCCTTTAACCACTGTATATCCTAACGAAGGATGGTATCATTATCGCGAAAATGAGCAATTCCGACCAGGAGTGTTACGTAACAGTATTGATTTCTGGCCCGACATGTCTGAATATGAGAACAAGTATGTTGTTGGGGATGGAGATCTTACGGGTTACAGTTCTCCATTTGTAATGCCTGACGGTACTCATGCCACGGTGTTTAGTTCATATGATCGACAGACTGTTATGACTCATTTCAAATGGATGAAGCAATATAACATTGATGGTGCATTCATGCAGCGCTTTGTTGGTGAGATTATGGATTCTCGGCATAAGGATCATTTTGATGTGGTTCTTGATAATGCTATGAATGCTTCAAATGAGTACCAGCGTGCCATTGCAGTGATGTATGATATGAGTGGCATAACAACTGATGCAAAAATGAGAATCATGATTAATGATGCACAAGAACTGATGAATAAATATAAGCTGAACGACCGCTCAAAACAGAAATACTACCTTTATGAAAATGGTAAACCGATGCTTGCTCTTTGGGGAGCTGGATTTAATGATGATAATCATCCTAAACCGTCTTTCCTTAAAACTTATGTTGACGAGTTAAAGGCTCAGGGCTGGAGTATTATGCTAGGCTGCCCAGGATATTGGCGCCAAGGAGGCAATGATTGCGTAGGCGGTTCGGAGCATACAGAGCTTATCAAACTTATAAAGCAGTGCGATGCTTTCATTCCATGGTATGTTGGTCGTTATGGTCATGATAACTTTACAAACAATGATTGGCAGACTCGAATTAAACAGGATATTGCAACCGCCAAGACCTATTCATCAGATGGTCATCGTGTGGTTTATGCAGAACATATATTTCCTGGCGGAAGCGATCGTAATATGCATCCGAATAATGGTAAAGATTCTCCAGACCATACAAACACAGGCTTCCGATTTGGTGGAAAGTTCTTCTGGAATCAGTTCTACTATGATATCAAGAACGGAACACAAGCTATCTACGTCGGTATGTTTGATGAGATGGATGAAGGTACTGCAATATTTAAGCAGTTGAATGTTAGCAAGGTTCCTAGTAATATAGCGTCTGAAGATTATTATGTGAATTATAGTTCTAATGGCAGTTATTCTGTTTCTACAAGTCAGCGCACAGGCTCTTCTATTCAGTGGAGTGAACTGGCTAGTTCTTTGAATATCTGTTTCCAGGGAATAGATGACGACAAACCAACAGATTATTATCTGTGGTTAACAGGTGAAGGCCGTAAGATGCTTAATGGACAGATTAAAATGACAAAAGAGATTCCAACACGATAAATTTTACATATATGAAACTTTATAATACAGCAAAGATCTTTATGGTTGCAGGTATGACAACATGTTTGCTTGCTTGTAGCACATCACGCGAATCAAAGGAGGATAAGATTGGTGAACTGCCAGCTAATCCGTTTGTTACTCATATGTATACAGCCGACCCTTCGGCACATGTATGGAAGGATGGTAGATTGTATGTCTATCCATCGCATGACGTTAATCCGCCACGTGGTTGCGACTTGATGGATCAGTATCATGTCTTTTCAACCGATGATATGGTCAACTGGAAAGACCATGGCGAGATACTGAACTCTTCCCAAGTATCGTGGGGGCGACCTGAAGGAGGTTTTATGTGGGCTCCTGATTGTGCCTACAAGAATGGAAAGTATTACTTCTATTTCCCACATCCTAGTGGTAGTAACTGGAATGATACATGGCAGGTAGGTGTAGCAGTAAGTGATAAACCGGATTCGGGATTTGAGCCTGTAGGTTATATCAAGGAGATTACCGAACACTTTGCAATGATCGATCCTTGTGTGTTTGTTGATACTGATGGTACTCCTTATTTCTATTATGGTGGCGGTGGTCGCTGTATGGGTGCTAAAATGAAGGATGATATGATAGAGTTGGCAGAGCCATTGAGAGATATGGAAGGCTTGACCGACTTTCATGAAGCCACATGGGTTCATAAACGTGGTGAGTGGTATTATCTAACCTATGCTGATAATCATACGGAAAATGGACGCGGTGCAAACCGTATGCATTATGCCATGAGCAAGTCGCCATTAGGTCCATGGGATTATAAAGGAATACTGTTGCTGCCAACGGGATGTGACACTACCCATGGCTCTATCGTAGAATATAAGGGAGAGTGGTTCTTGTTTTATCATAACCAGGCACTTTCCAATCATGGCAACTTGCGTTCAATTTGCGTAGATCGCTTGTACTATAACGATAATGGTACAATCAAACTTGTTAAACAGCATTAATGTGATTTAGATCCCGCTATATTATTATGTTAGTAAAGTTAGTAGTTTTTTTGATGTTTTTCTGTGTCTCTTCTGCGAGAGCAGCGGAGTATAGGGGCGGTAAGATGTATAACTCTTATCGTGGGTTAGTTATGGCCGGATATCAGGGGTGGCAAAACACCCCTGATGACGGCGCTAACCGGGGGTGGCATCACTATCAAGGACGGAATGGCTTCCGTCCGGGTTCCACCAATGTGGATTTCTGGCCTGATGTGTCGGAATACGAAAAGACTTATCCCTCACCGTTCAAATTCGAAGATGGTTCTGTAGCTCGACTATATTCTCCTTATGATGCATCTTCTGTTGATACCCATTTCCGATGGATGCAGGAGTATGGTCTTGATGGTGTGTTCATGCAGCGTTTTGTGGCTGAGATTCGTAACAAAAGTGGGAAGCATCATTTTAATCGTGTATTAGCCTCGGCTATGACCGCCGCCAATAAGTATGACCGCGCTATCTGTATCATGTATGATCTTAGTGGTATGAATCCTGGTGAGGAACTATTATTGCTCAGCGACATTAAGGAACTATCTGAAGAGCATTCTTTGAAGGAACATTCCAAGAATCCTTCATATCTCTATCACAATGGTCGCCCTTTGGTGGCTGTATGGGGAGTCGGTTTTAATGACCATCGAAAATATGGAATTGATGAGGCTCAGACGATTATCAATGGACTGAAGAAACTTGGATTTAGTATCATGCTTGGTGTGCCTACTCATTGGCGCCGCCTATGTGAAGATACTGAGAATGATTCCCGTCTTCATGACTTGATTCAACAGTGCGATGTTGTCATGCCGTGGTTTGTTGGGCGTTACGATGAGACAGCCTATAACCTCAGGTACCGTCAACATATACTTGATGACCTTAGTTGGGCTAAAACCCATGGGGTGGATTACGCCCCTCTTTGTTATCCTGGCTTTTCATGGCATAACATGCATTATCCACAGAAGCCTGCTGTTGAGATACCCCGAAATAAAGGACGCTTCTTCCAGCTACAGCTAGATAATGCTATTCAGAGTGGAGCAGAAATGATTTATGTAGCCATGTTCGACGAGATTGATGAAGGTACTGCTATCTATAAAATAGCCAGCCGTGTACCTGTTGGTTGTCCAGGCTCTGAGTTTGTGGCATTGGAGGAGGGTATAGACAACGACCATTATCTGCGTTTGGCAGGCGAAGCCTCAAAGAAGTTGAAACATGAAACAATGGTTCGTCAGAAGGAACCTGTTGACTATGTAAACCCTTACATAGGTAATATTAGTCACATGCTTGTCCCTACGTTTCCAACGATTCATCTGCCAAACAGTATGCTAAGGGTGTATCCCTCGCGTGCCGACTATACTTCAGAATATGTCACAGGTTTGCCAATTATTGTGACCAATCATCGTGAACAATCTGCATTTAATCTGTTGCCGCAGTCTGGTAGTGATTTGTCATTAACCAAGAATTATACCTATGATAATGAGACGATACGCCCATACGAATTTTATATTACTCTCGATGATCAGATAAAAGCCCATTTTGCGGTTAGTCATCAATCGGCTTTGTATGAGTTAGACTTTACTGCTGCCGATACTCCCAATATTATCCTCTCAACTAATGATGGCGAAGTTAGTGCTGTAGGGAACGTCATAAAGGGATGGCAACGAGTAGGTGGACGTGTAAGTAACAATACAAGGGTATATATTTATCTGGAATCGCAGGAACATCCCAAGCAATCTTTTATCCTTCCTTCGAAGGCTAAAACGAGTGGTGTGGCACTATCTTATCCTAGAGGTACTCAGAAAGTACATTTGCGTTACGGCATATCTTTTATTAGTGAGGAACAGGCCAAAGCAAATCTTTATCGTGAGATTACTGACTATGATATTAGTCGTATAGCGGCTGATGGCCGGATGATATGGAATGGAACACTGAATCATATCAATGTGAATAGTGATGACGAGAATAACCTTGCTGTATTCTATACCTCTTATTATCGTACATTCGAACGTCCGGTTTGTATGAGCGAAGATGGCCGTTATTGGAGCCCTTTCGATGGAAAAGTTCATGAAGATTACGGCACACCATTCTACAATGACGATTGGATATGGGATACCTATAGGGCTGCTCATCCTTTACGCACATTGTTAGATCAGACCAAGGAGGAACATATCCTTAATTCCTTCCTGTTGATGGCCGAGCAGATGGGAACGGAATGGTTACCTACCTTTCCTGAATTGAATGGTGACTCCCGACGTATGAATTCTAATCACGGAATACCATCAATGGCCGATGCACTGGCTAAGGGGTTGAAGGTAGATATACAGAAGGTTTTCCGTTATTCGCAAAAAGCATTGGAAGAAAAAACGCTTGCACCATGGTCGGGCGCAAAGGCTGGTTGGATTGATCATTTCTATAAGGAACATGGTTATATTCCTGCTTTGAATCCTAATGAACCCGAAATTGATCCCAATGTGAATGGATGGGAGAAACGTCAGCCAGTAGCTGTCACCCTAGGTACAAGCTATGATGCATTTGCACTCTCCAAAATTGCCAAACATATTGCTGATCATTCGAAAAAGAAGGAAAAGCAACGATGGATGGAAATTGCAGAAAGGTATGCAACCCAGAGCTTGAATTATCAGAAGCTATATAACCCCAAGACGGGTTTCTTCCATCCCAAGAATAAGGAGGGCGAGTTTATTACGCCTTTCGACTATCGTTACGACGGAGGCCCAGGAGCACGTCAGTATTATGATGAGAATAATGGCTGGATTTATCGTTGGGATGTGCCTCATAATGTGGAAGACCTTGTTAGGTTGATGGGTGGACGCGAACAGTTTGTAAAGAATCTGAACCAGACATTTGCAGAACCTCTTGGTAAGAGCAAACCGGAATTCTACGCCATGTTCCCCGACCACACTGGGAATATTGGTATGTTCTCGATGGCAAATGAACCTTCATTCCATATTCCTTATTTGTATAATTACGCAGGACAGCCTTGGATGACTCAGAAACGTATCCGTCAGTGTCTGCGTACTTGGTATCGTAACGACTTGATGGGTGTTCCTGGCGATGAGGATGGTGGTGGTATGACTGCTTTTGTCGTATTCTCGTCAGTAGGACTCTATCCTGTCACTCCTGGACTTCCTGTTTATAACATCGGTTCTCCTCTCTTCCCTTCTGCCATTCTCTCTTTGTCGAATGGCAAAGTATTTGAGGTTCGTGCCCACAGGGCCTCCGTACAGAATAAATATATTCAGAGTGCTATGTTCAATGGTCAGCCATGGGATAAACCCTGGATCAGTCACGAGCAGGTTATGCAGGGTGGAATACTTGAACTACAGATGGGACCAGAACCAAATAAGTCATGGGGAACCTCATTAGATGCTGCTCCTCCATCAGCTCAATTTATTGAATAAGTATGAGAAGGTTTGTTATAGTTGTATTGGTACAGTTATTGTTAGCAGGCTTTGCAACAGCCAAGTGTAAAAATGACCGAAATGGAATTAAAGTTTATCATCGAGGCTATTATGTTGATATATCGTTCCTGAACGATAGTGTTATACATGTCACAAAATCGCCCGATGTGCAATACAAGTCCGATAGTCTTGTGGTTTTAGCGCAAGGCACTCCACTTTCTGTGTTCCAGTGTGAAGAGCGTAAGCAGCATCTGTTGATGACCACAAACAAGGTTGTTGTTGATTATCATCAGCGCTCAGGTAATATAAGAATAAGTCGGTTGGATGGTCAGCTTCTTATCACCGAGCAATCGGCTAGTTTTACTCCGCGTAAGGACGGACCGTTTGATTCTTATACTATCCAACAATCATTCACGTTGTCGCCAAATGAGCGGATTTATGGATTGGGGCAGATACAAAATGGACTTCTGAATCAGCGTGGTCAGCACATAAGGTTAGTGAATGAGAATATGAAAATCTGTATCCCGATGTTTCTGTCGTCAAAAGGGTATGCACTGTATTGGGAAAACTATTCTCCTACCGATTTCGACGATGATACACGTGCTACCTCGTTCACCTCAATCGGGCGTGCCATCGACTATTATGTGCTTGTGGGCAATGATGTTGCATCTGCCCAGCGTGCACTTTTCGACCTGACGGGTCATGTGTCTATGCCTGCTCTTTGGAATCTCGGTGTGTGGCAGAGTAGGGAACGTTATACCAGCAGCCGTGAGTTGCTTGATGCTCTGAAACGCTTACGTAGTCTTCGTGTTCCTGTCGATGGCATCGTACAGGATTGGCAGTACTGGGGCGACAATCAGCATTGGAATGCACAACAATTCCTAAACCCTGCCTTTTCTAACTATCAGCAGATGATAGACTCAATACATGCCCTTCATGCCAAATTGCTGGTCTCTGTGTGGCCCGACTATGGTCCTGCTACAGAACAGTATCAGCATCTGCAGTCCTTAGGAAAGCTGTTACCAGGAAAGTCGTTCCCTAATGATGTGGAGTCACGTGTCTATGATGCTTTCGATAGCTATGCTCGTAGTTATTATTGGCATCATATCTACGAGGGGTTGTTGCGCCATGGGGTTGATGCGTTGTGGTTGGACTCTACCGAACCGGATTATGCGGGCAGTGAGGCCGATATGAACTTTGTGACTGGTGCAGGACGTACATGGCGGTCGTTACGTAACGCCTTTCCTTTGGCAACGGTATTGGGGGTATATCATCATCATCGTCAAACCCCATCACTAGCTCATAAGCGGGTTAGCATGCTTACCCGTTCTGCTTTTGCAGGTATGCAGCGTACAGGCGCCTTCGTGTGGAGTGGTGATATTGATGCCTCGTGGCAGACATTGGCTCATCAAATTCCTGCAGCCTTGAATGCATCTATCAGTGGCTTCCCACTCTGGAATAGTGATACGGGCGGATTCTGGGTCCGTGATTTTGAGGGGGGATGTCAGAATCCGGCTTATCGTCGTCTCTTTGCGCGTTGGACACAGTTTTCCACCTTTACTCCGATGCTGCGTTTCCATGGCACGAATACACCACGCGAGATCTGGAACTATGGTACCGAAGGCGATGCCGAGGGTACCTATGATAATATCCTACGATACATCCGGTTGCGTTATCGCCTTCTGCCTTGGCTTTATTCCCAGGTGCATCAGCTAAACACGAAAGGCGAGTTGTTAATGGGTGCCTTGCCTCTTTACTTCCCGCATGATAGCCAGGCAGCAGAGATCATTGACGAATATCTGTTCGGACAAAGCTTCCTCGTTGCGCCCATGCTATCTGATAAGGCAGATGGCCGGCAGGTTTATCTCCCTTCAGGGAATGATTGGGTGGATTTTTGGACAGGTGAGACATTGAAAGGCGGACAATGGCTGTATAAACAGGCGCCTTATCACGTCATCCCGCTTTATGTCAAAGCTGGCTCCATCATGCCGTGGGGACCAGATGTGCAGTATGCCACCGAGAAGAAGTGGGATGATATGGAGATCAGAGTCTATCCCGGGGCTGATGGTGATTTTACACTCTATGAAGATGCCTTCGACGGCTATGGCTATGAGCAGAGTCAGTCTTCCGAGATCCGCTTCCATTGGGACGACCAGGCAAAACAGCTCACGATAGGTGAACGTAACGGGGCGTATCCGGGTATGATACAGCAGCGCACCTTCCGTGTTGTGGTGGTAACTCCGGAACAGCCTTTAGCCGATGGGCGTGCCATGACCGGTAGTCAGATGGTTACATATGATGGCAGGCGCACAACTGTTGATATGTCGGGAAAACAAGTGGCATGCCGTCAGATGGCTGCTAATCCCTTCATCACGCATATCTATACGGCTGACCCGTCAGCTCATGTCTGGGCTGATGGCCGCTTATATGTTTATGCCTCACATGATATCTACCCTGCGCGCGGATGTGATCTGATGGATGCTTATCATGTGTTCTCAACAGATGATATGGTACATTGGATTGACCATGGTGAGATATTGCGTCAAAGCCAGGTGCCTTGGGGACGTAAGGAGGGAGGATGGATGTGGGCACCCGACTGTGCCTATAAGAATGGGAAATACTATTTCTATTTTCCACACCCCAGCGAAACCGAGACCTTTCATAGCTGGAAGATTGGCGTGGCTGTTAGTGACAAACCTGCCAGCGGGTTTAAGGTCGTGGGCTATATCAAGGGGGCGCCTTCTGCCATTGATCCTTGTGTGTTCGTTGATGACGACGGCCAGGCCTATATCTATAACGGCGGTGGAACGGGACCGGATTGCTATGGGGGAAAGTTAAAGGATAATATGGTGGAACTGGATGGGGAGATGAGTCCAATGAAGGGGATAGTCGATTTTCATGAAGCACCTTATGTACATAAATACAATGGCTGGTATTACCTTACTTATGCTGATAACTATGTGGAGAATGGTGTACAGAGAAACCGTTTACGTTATTGCATGAGTCACTCACCCCTTGGTCCATGGGAGTATAAAGGGGTGTATTTGGAACCCACAGACTGTGATACTTCTCATGGCTCTGTGGTAGAGTTCAAAGGGCAATGGTATGCGTTCTATCATTGTTGCACACTGTCCCATCAGGGTAATCTGCGCAGTATTTGTGCCGATCGCCTCTTCTATCATGACGATGGTACAATAGCAACTGTTGTTCAAGGAAAAAGAGAAACAAAACGAATTAAGTAATAGGCATCATTCGAAATGAAATATCTGAAACTGTTATCAGCAGTGCTGCTATTTGCGCTGCCGGCAAAATCACAGAAACTGGTTTATCATCACACCTTTGCACCTACTGAAGGGTGGGTGAACAGGTATGAGAAACCTTATAGGGACGACATCTGTTTGAATGGCTACTGGGATTTTCAACCTGTTGACCTGCCAGCGGGGTTCGTACATGGTAAAGGCGAAGCACCGGCTTTGCCCATGCCACAGCAGAATGCCTGGGAGACCACAAGAATCAAGATACCCTCTCCATGGAACATCAATGATTTTGCCTATAGCGATTTGGAAGGACCTGACCATCGTAATTACCCTTCCTATCCATCAACGTGGAATCAGGTAAAGATGGCATGGATGCGTAAAGTGGTAGAGGTGCCATCCAACTGGCAGTCCAAACTGATTACACTACATTTCGAGGCTGTTGCTGGAGAAACGGTTGTGTTGGTGAATGGTAAGGAGGTAGGAAGGAATTTTGATTTGTTCTTGCCATTCGACCTTGATGTGACTGACATTGTTGAACCTGGTCAGCAGGCAGAGATCCTTGTTGGGGTACGTAGTCAGTGGTTGTTTGAGGATGAATCGACTGTCGGACGACGTATCATTCCTGCAGGTTCGATGTGGGGCAATGTCATCAATGGCATCTGGCAGGATGTATATCTGGTGGCTACCCCCAAGGTGCTAGTGAAAGATATCTTTGCAAAACCTCTTCTCTCAAAAGGGCTGTTGGAGTTGGAGGTAACTCTGGAGAATCATACCTCAAAGCGTGCGAAGATAGAACTGTCCGGACAGGTGCGTGAATGGCTGAACCATGCGGGGACGGATGTGGATAATGCCCCTGTTCCCAATTGGAGCCTTGGACAAGAAACGTTGACATGTGCGTCAGTGGCTGTCGTCGATGCCAACAGTCAAACAACTCAGACAATCCAGATACCTGTGGATGATGGAACGCTGCGGTCCTGGACACCGGAACAGCCCAATTTATATGCGCTTTTACTCACAATGAAACAAGGAAAACAGCTGCTTGATATAAAATATCTGCGGTTTGGTTGGCGTGAGTGGACATTTGATGGTATGCAGTTATGCCTGAATGGCCGGCCTTATTCTTTGAAAAGCGACTCTTGGCATTTCATGGGCGTACCTCAGCTCACCCGTCGCTATGCGTGGGCCTGGTATACAGCTATTAAAGGAATGAATGGCAATGCCGTCCGACTACATGCACAGGTCTATCCCCGTCTGTATATGGAGATGGCCGACGAAATGGGAATCTGTGTGCTTGACGAAACGGCAAATTGGGCCAGTGATGGCGGCCCAAAGTTGGACTCGGAGTTATTCTTTGAGCATTCTCGTGATCATCTGCGACGTTTCATCCAGAGAGATAGAAACTATCCCAGTGTATTCGGATGGAGTATTTCAAACGAAAATAAACCTGTTATTCTCTATGTGTTTAAACGTCCGGATTTGCTGCAGAGGCAGAAAAAAGAATGGGGCGTGTGGCGCGATATGGTTCGTGAGATAGATCCCACTCGTCCATGGATATCGTCTGATGGAGAAGACGATGGTGATGGTATGTTACCTGTTACAGTAGGCCATTATGGCGATAATAATGCCATGAAGAATTGGCGTAATATTGGTAAGCCATGGGGAATCGGAGAAACGGGCATGTGCTATTATGGAACTCCTGAACAGGTGGCAAAATGTAATGGCCAGAAGGCTTTTGAAAGTGCTGAAGGTCGTATGGAGGGCTTGGCTACCGAATGTTATCATCTGATAAAAGATATGCGTATGATGGGAGCCTCCTATAGTACTGTGTTTAATATGGTATGGTACGCTTTGAAACCTTTATCTTTAGGTAAACGGGATGTCTCTACTTCGCCAACTTTGGCCGATGGCGTTTTCTTTGGCCCATACGTTGAAGGGATGCCAGGTGTTCAGCCTGAACGTATAGGACCCTACAGTACAACTCTTAATCCTGGCTATGATCCCAATCTGCCCCTCTACGATACTTGGCCACTCTATGATGCTATACGTGCCGCCAATGCAGATCCTGTGAGTGCATGGTCTACCTATGCCACTGTTGATACAATGGCTTATGTACATCACAAGTCAGTCCCAGTTAAATCATCTTTGGAAGTGTACTTTATTGGTGATTCTGATAGTTATCTTAAACAGATACTGGATGCTCAAGGAGTTATTTATGCCCATAATCCTAAAAATGCTCTCGTCGTTATTGATGCTAGTAAACCAACGTCAATTAGTAACTTGAAGAAGATGAAGCAGGCTAATGCTATATGGCTTTGGGGAATCACTCCTGAAACTGTTGGTTGTTTCCAAGACATTCTGTCTTCACCAGATGGCCATGCTCTATCTCTCCAGTTCGATAGGTTAACGCGATCTTCTTTCCTTCCAGCGAACCATTCATGGATGTCGGGATTACAAAACGCCGATTTCTATTTTTGTGAGGTTCAAAAGACCGATGCTTCACAGTATACCATGAAGGGCGATTTCGTAAACGAGGGCGAGATACTACTGAATGCCTGTAGAACTGATTGGCGGAGCTGGAATCTGCGTCCGGAAGAACTAAAAACTGCAGGCTTGTTGCGGTCAGAGAATGAGTGTACTGCATCACTGCCAGTATTTGTTAAGAATGATAATGTATATGTGAGTACGCTTACAAATTTCACAAACACTACAAAAGGTTTCAATACATTGTCTGTAATTCTTTGCAATGCTGGGGTGAAAATGGTAAAGCAGCAGTTGAAGATGAAGAACGAAAACATTCAGCCCCAAAACAATAGCTTGTTCCTTGATCCATCGGTTGATACATCGAAGAAAACTACTCAACTCATGTAGCAAAACAAGTTGTTTTGGTATGAGTGATGGCTAGAAAAGGAGAGTGATGCTTAAGCTATAAGCATCACTCTCCTATCTTTTTCGTAATCAGAGTGTTAGGTGTAAAAGTGATGCTTTGTCACTTTTCGCACCTAAAAAATTACATGTATCCTAACCAACGAAGAATATCGTTGAGGTTGGCAAATACCATGAGGAGTATCAGCAAGCCGAAACCAACGTATTCGGCGCGTATCATAAATGTCTCTGATGGTTTGCGACGAGTAATCATCTCGTAGAACAGGAACAACACGTGGCCACCGTCAAGAGCTGGGATAGGCAGAATGTTCATGAATGCGAGGATAATGCTGAGGAATGCGGTCATCTTCCAGAACAGATACCAATCCCATACAGGTGGGAAGAGGCTTCCAATAGCTCCGAAACCACCGATAGATTTTGCACCGTCGGCAGTGAATACATACTTCATATCACCCACATAACCCTTCAGCACGTTCAAGCCGTAGGCGATACCTGCGGGGAAGCTCTCAAAGAATCCGTATTCCTTGGTCACCGGCTCGTAAAGACCAGCAATGGTCTGAACAAAGAAACCGAGTTTCAGCTCTGGAGTAAGAGTAACGGCAAGAGTATCCTCACTTCTCACTCCACTCTCCACACTCCTCGAAACTACGATAGTAGCTGTACGAATCTTCAAACTATCTGCCTGACTCTTTGCATCGGTCATCATATCCTCGAGTACGCCGAGCTGGTCGGTAAACTCATTGTAGCTGTCAATAGGCTTGCCGTTGATGCCTACAATCTTGTCACCCTTCTGCAATCCAATCTTGGCGGCAGGCGAATCTGCCATCACGCTATCTACTACTGCGGGAATGAGTGGACGAACGAACGATGGCTCGGCCTTCAGCATCCCCAGCAGGTTGATGTCGCCTGGCAGTGAGATGCTCATCGCCTTGCCATCACGGATGATGTCGGCACGGGTAGCCTCGCTCAGGTCGCGATACATGTCGGCACTGAAGTCCTTGAACTCTCCTTTCTCGGTTCCTACCAGGATATCACCATCTTTGAATCCGTACTGCTTAGCCTCGGTGTTGAACTTCATACCCAGTGTCATGTTCTTGGTGGGGATATAGGTGTCGCCCCAGTAGAACAGAATCATAGAGTAGATGAACAGGGCCAACAGAAAGTTTACCAATACACCGCCAATCATCACCAATAGGCGCTGCCAAGCTGGTTTGCTACGGAACTCCCAAGGTTGTTCGGGCTGTTTCATCTGCTCGGTATCGAAACTCTCGTCGATCATTCCGGCAATCTTACAGTAACCACCCAGTGGCAACCAACCCACACCGTATTGTGTGTCGCTGTTCTTGGGCTTGAATTTAAACAAACTACCGTCCCACTTCCAGATGCTTGGGTCGAAGAACAGGTAGAACTTCTCTACGCGGATGCCAAAGAGCTTGGCAAAGAAGAAGTGGCCACCCTCATGGAGCAGCACCAGCAGGCCAATGGCCAGCATAAACTGTAATAATCTTATCAGGAATATATCCATTGTGTTTAATATATTATTGAACACGAAGATACGAAGGTACGAAGTTTTTTTCGCGTATAACCCCTTGTTTCTTCCTTTCTTCGTGTTCCATTATTTGTACATAAGTTCTGTAGCTATTCTGCGAGCCTCGGCATCGGTAGCGATGTAGGTCTCGTAGCTTGGATTCTTGTCGAAGGTGGCGCGCTGCATGGTCTCGGCGATGATATCGCCCATCTGCAGGAATCCGCACTTGTCCTCCAGGAATCCACGGTTTACTATCTCGTTGGCTGCATTCACGATACATGGCATGTTACCACCCCTGTCTAATGCCTCATAAGCCATGGCCAGGCAGCGGAATTTATTCAGATCGGGCTCGAAGAAGTCCAGATGCTGTGCCTTGAACAGGTCGAGGCGCTCACCACTCAGATGCAGACGCTGTGGGAATGTGAATGCATACTGGATAGGCAGACGCATATCGGGCACACCAAGCTGGGCTTTTACGCTTCCATCCTGGAATTGAACGGCACTGTGAACAATACTCTGTGGGTGAACCAATACCTGAATCTGCTTGGCGTCGACGCCGAACAACCATTTGGCCTCAATCACCTCGAAGCCCTTGTTCATCATCGAAGCTGAGTCGATGGTAATCTTGGCGCCCATATCCCATGTTGGGTGGCGCAGGGCGTCGGCCTTGGTCACGTGGGCAATCTCTTCCATCGACTTCAAGCGGAATGGACCGCCGCTGGCTGTCAGCAGAATCTTTTCGATTGGATTCTGATCCTCACCTACCAGACTCTGGAAGATGGCTGAGTGTTCGCTATCAACAGGCAGGATGGGGGTGTGATACTGCTGAGCCAATTGTAGAATCAGCTCGCCAGCTACAACCAGCGTCTCCTTATTGGCCAGACAAATAGTCTTTCCTGCCTTGATAGCGTGGATGGTGGGGTTCAATCCTGCGAATCCAACCATGGCTGTCAGCACCATGTTGATGGGGCCTGCTTCTACTATCTCGTTCAGTGCCTGAGCACCGGCATACACCTTCACATCGGGCATGTCGCTCATCAGACTCTTCAACTCGTCGTAACGAGCCTCGTTGGCTATCACAATGGCGGCGGGCTTAAACTTATGAGCCTGCTCGGCCAGCAGTTCTACCTTATTATTAGCTGTCAGGCAGTAGACCTCGTAAAGGTCTGAATGTTCCTCGATAACTTCGAGTGCCTGAGTTCCTATCGACCCCGTAGAGCCGAGAATCGCTATTTGTTTCTTCATAACTCTAAAATGCCTTCCGGCAGATTAATGAATAATTGTTGTTTTTTTGTATCTACGTTAGTAATCAACTCTTCTGATGCAGGAATCAGTTTGCCGTCTTCCAGTTCGAAGAGGATGTTGATTGTAGAATCATCGACAGAGGCGATGCGGCCGGCACTTTTACCAGAGTTCGCATCTATCAGCTCGAAACCTACGATAGCTGCCCATGATAACTGGTCCTCATCATTCTCTGCCATATCTCGGGGAAAGTATACCTCGCATCCTGTCAGTTCTCGGGCACGTTCCTGCGTGTCGATACCTTCAAACTTCATCAACGCATTGTCATCGGTCTTGAAGCGGTATTCCTCTATAAAGAACGGTACGAGTATGCCATCGATGTCGAGTATCAGATAGTCGGCATCAGTACGATCAAACACATCGTCGTCGAAGAGAAAACTAATCTCTCCCTTTACACCGTGCGCTTTGCCCAGCTTACCTATCTTATATACTTTTTCAGTCCTAATCATATCTCTAGCTTCTCCCCTCTAGTTTCTGGTTATTTTCGCACCGAGGGCGTTCAGACGGGCTTCGATATCCTCGTAGCCACGGTCTATCTGTTCGATATTGTCGATACGACTGATACCATTTGCACTCATGGCTGCTATCAGCAGGGCGATACCGGCACGGATGTCAGGACTCGACATGCGTCCGCCTCTCAGCGTTATCTTACGGTCGTGACCTACTACCACGGCACGGTGTGGATCGCAAAGGATAATCTGTGCACCCATATCTATCAGTTTATCTACGAAGAACAGGCGACTCTCGAACATCTTCTGGTGGAATAGCACTGAGCCGCGAGCCTGTGTAGCTACTACTATCAGCACACTCAGTAGGTCTGGTGTCAGGCCTGGCCAAGGTGCATCGGCCAGTGTCATGATGGTACCGTCGATAAACGACTGTATCTCATAATGTTTCTGTCGTGGAACCCACAGGTCGTCACCTTCTACCTTGATCTTTACGCCCAGTCGGCGGAAAGCATCGGGGATGATACCCAGATTCTCTATGCTGACGTTCTTGATACGGATACCATCGCCGCACATGGCTGCCATGCCGATAAACGATCCCACCTCAATCATGTCAGGCAGAATCTGGTGATCGGTGCCGTGCAGGCTGTTAACGCCTTCGATGGTCAGCAGGTTTGATGCGATACCACTGATATGTGCACCCATGTTGTTCAGCATCTTACACAGTTGCTGTAGATAGGGCTCACATGCGGCATTATAGATTGTTGTGGTGCCTTTGGCAAAAACTGCTGCCATGATGATGTTGGCAGTTCCGGTAACCGATGCTTCGTCGAGCAACATATATGTTCCCTTCAACTTCTTTGCTGAAATCTCGTATACGTCGCGACCTTCTACGCGGTTGAATGTCGCACCTAGTTTCTCAAAACCAAGAAAGTGGGTGTCCAGTCTTCTGCGACCAATCTTGTCGCCGCCAGGTTTGGTGATGATGGCCTTACCCATTCGGGCCAGTAACGGACCGATCATCAATACGCTACCTCTCAGGGCTGCACATTTCTGTACAAACTCATCGCTCTCCAGATAGTCGAGATTCAGCTCATCGGCTTGGAACGAATAGGTATGTTCCTCCTTCTTTGCTACTTTCACACCTATATCACGCAGCAGCTGGATGAGGTTGTTTACATCGCGGATATTCGGAATATTGCGAATGATGACCTCTTCCTCTGTCAACAAAGAGGCACAGATAACCTGCAGAGCTTCGTTCTTTGCGCCCTGTGGTGTGATGGTTCCTTGCAGCAGATGGCCGCCTTCTATGATAAATGATGCCATAGTGGTTACTTCTTTTTCTTACCCTTCTTCTCTTCGTTAACGGTAACCTTATCGAACTTAAATGTGTTCAAGTCAATCTGGATTGCGCCATCGGTAAAGCGAGCCAGATCGTCGGCTATGCGCTCGTCATCCATGTATCCATGTCCGTATTGAGCCAAGTCGCGCTTCATCTGGTTGGCAGTATATCTCACCAGAGTGTCACGCTCCTCTCCGTCAGGCATAGCCTTCAGCTTTTCAAACAGTTCTTCTATCAGTCTGCCGTAGTGGCGCAGTCTTACACCATCCTTTGGCAGATTCATAGGTTTGGGCTTCGACATGATGCTGTCGGCCTCGCTGATGTTGTAAGGCCAGTCTATCTCAAGTTCTCTGTGGCTCATCAGATACAGATGGTTCCAGAGAGTCTGCTCAAAGTCATCGTTTTCTCTCAGTTGTGGGTTCTTAGTCTCCATCAGCTTGATGATAGTCTGTGCGCAGTTCAACCTTTCTTCTTTTGTGGGCAGCTCGCAGGCTATCTCTATCATCTTCTGGATCTCACGTCCATACTCCGACATCACAAGCTTCTCTCGCTGAGTGTTGTAATCTAATCCTTTAATATCCATAATCATAATAGTTTCTTGGGAAGTTTTGCCACAAAGTCCTTCAGATAGTATGGCACGAAGTAGGCCACATCCTCTGTCTGATTGTTAAGCAATCGTTTTTCAGCCAACGGCTGCATCCATTTAGCCAATGGTTCGATGCCCTCAATCAGGTGGGCATTGGGGTGATTGATGGTCTCCATACATTTCTTGGCGCCGTTGCCGAAGAAGTATACGGGGCGCTTGTCGAGATACTCTTTGTATGTCTCTTCGGTCACGATGTCGGCACCAATCTCGCGGACTGGCTTCAGTGCACGGTCGTAGATACCGGCATATACCTCCATTCGGCGTGCGTCGAGCATCGGACAGAGTAGGGCGTCCTCCTCAGGGATCTCTCTTAGCAGTACGGGTACGCAGAGCAGTTCCAAGGTAGGAACAGCTATCAGTTTCAGATTTCTGCCATAGCAGATGCCTTTAGCCATCGAAACACCGATGCGCAGCCCAGTATATGAACCAGGACCGCAGCTTACTGCTACAGCATCAAATGGGATGGCATGATTATCGGTAAATGATAGAGCCTCGTCAACCATCGTGCCCAGGCTCTCTGCGTGGTTTGGTCCGCTGTGATCCTCCTGTTGGAAGATAACATGTGAATCCTCTGAAACAGCAACGGAACAAACATCCGTACTGGTTTCAATATGTAATATCGTCGACATACTTTAACTTAAACCTATATTAATAAAGTGCAAAGGTACGCATTTTTTTGCAAACGGCAATCGTTTTATTACAAATTAACGTTGGAAGGGATATGGAAGGGAGTAGCAAGGGAGATGGAAGGGAGATGGAAAACTAGTCACACTAGTTATGCTAGTTATGCTAGTTCTATATAATATATAATAAGGTGAATCTATTTTTGTGATTGATGATTATCAAGAGCAGCATAAAAAATGCATGAAAAATGAAAATTTCTTGGGAAAAGTTTTGGTAGTTCAAAAAAAAGCCGTACCTTTGCACCCGCAAATCAGGAACACCACCTGACAAGCAACAAAAAGAAAGAGTTCTTTGAAAGATTTACATAGACAGAAGTAGTACAAGAAGCGAGAGCAGAAATGCTCTTGGGTAATTGAACAAACCGTTTAATTTCTTGAATTTGGATAGTCGTTCTGAGACAGATATACTAGTCGTGCTAGCTATGCTAGTAATGCTAGAAACAAAACAAATTTTTTACAGTGAAGAGTTTGATCCTGGCTCAGGATGAACGCTAGCTACAGGCTTAACACATGCAAGTCGAGGGGCAGCATATTGGTAGCTTGCTACTAATGATGGCGACCGGCGCACGGGTGAGTAACGCGTATCCAACCTTCCCTATACTAGAGGATAGCCCGGCGAAAGTCGGATTAATACTCTATGTTATTCAATGCGGACATCTAAGTTGAATCAAAGATTTATCGGTATAGGATGGGGATGCGTCTGATTAGGTTGTTGGCGGGGTAACGG